>DATMDU010000161.1:0-241702 GCA_035557535.1 Pyrinomonadaceae bacterium | reverse complement strand
ACGGCGCGAAATGTAATAGCCTGGGCCAGCGGCCCAGGAGTCAATCGAGAGCAAAGATACTAAGCGCTGAAAGCGCGGAATACTGGTTACTTAGGAAATCGCGGCCATTAGTAGGGGGGGCATTTCGCGCCTTCAGCGCTGGAAAAATGCGCCGTCATTACCCAGGCCGTTGGCCTGGGCTTTTACATTTCGCGCCGTTGGCGCTAAAAGCAACCATCAACGACTTTTTGTGCAAAGCCATCTACGGAATTAGATTAGAATCTCCTGCCTTCAACCAAACACAATGACACGCCGCATCATCGTTGCCCTCGTAAGATTCGCAATGCGCATCTATTTTCGGCGCGTTGAAGTGGTCGGCCTGGAGCATGTGCCGCTGAAGACTCCGGTTATCTTCGTTCTCAATCACCCAAACGCCCTGGTCGATCCGGCCTTTCTTCTCGGGCTGGCGCCGCGTCGCGTTTCGTTTCTGGCGAAAGCGCCGTTGTTCAGAATGCCGGTGCTCAGTTTCTTTGTACGTGCGGTGGAGGCTATTCCAGTTTACCGGCGGCAGGACGATGACGGTGACGTTTCGAAAAATCAGGAAACATTTGCAGCCGCTCGAAAGCTGCTCGCGGGCGGCGGCACGATTGGGATCTGCCCGGAAGGCGTTTCGCATAACGAGCCGCGGTTGCGCCCAATTAAAACCGGCGCCGCGCGCATCGCGCTGGCAGCAGTTTCCACTGGAGAAGTTAAGCAGTTGCAGATTGTCCCGGCGGGTCTTTACTACACTTCAAAAACAAAGTTTCGGAGTTCTGTCCTGCTCTATTTTGGAAAGCCGGTTGATGTTACGCCCGTGGAGCTCGACCCAAGCGGCGATCCGCCACGTGCCGCGGTACGTGCCTTGTCAACTCAAATTGAGAAGGCACTGCGCGAGGTGATGCTTGACGCGGAACACGAGGAAGCGCGTCAAACAATCGCTCGCGCCGAGAAGATCTTTTCATCTGTCCCGAGCGAAAATCGGGAAGAGACGCTGGCGGAGGAGTTGCAACTCCAACAACGGTTCGTCAAAGCGTACGCAGTCTTGCGCGAACACGCGCCCGTGAGACTCGAAAGTCTGGAAGCACGAATGAGACGTTTCGAAGAAGAGCTGTCGCAGGCGGGAGTTGATCCCGATGATTTGTCGCCACCCAAGTCTACGTCTGATGTTTTCCGGCATTTGATTTCGCGCGTCGCAATGTTTCTGTTACTGGTGGGACCAGCGACTTTGGGTGCGCTCGTTCACTACCCGGCATACCGGTTGGGCGGTTATGTTGCCACCAAGTTTTCAAAGCAGGAAGAGGACGTAATTTCGACTGTCAAGATACTTTCCGCCATGCTGTTGTTTCCGTTGACCTGGCTGGCCGTGGCCATCGCGGGTTACGGCCTGGTGGGATGGAAATTTGCCCTGACCCTGGCAGTGTTAGTTCCGCTCGCGGGCTATCTAGCAATCCGGTTTTTCGAAGGAATTGATAGCTTTTTGGGTGGTTTGCGCGCGCTGGCGTTCTTCCTGGTGAGGCGCAGGTTCTTCGTGCGGTTGCTGGCTGAGCGCCGGGCAATCCGCGATGAAATCCTCTCACTTGGAAAGGACGCTGTGATACTCAGTCAGGAGTCGAGTGCCGGGTAAAGGTGAAGGGAGGAGGGGGATTAACTTGCGCCACACCTTGTTGTCGACTATTTCTTGCGTGCCTTAGCACTCGACGCACCCTTTGCAGCACCTGCGCGTTTTTTTCCACCTGCCGCTCGAACCGTGCGGCCCTTTCGACCCTCGCTTTGCACGCGGCCGGCCTTGATCAAGTTTTCATAACTTCCGCGCACGACGTTACGCGCGACTTTCAGCGAGTTGGCCAGCTCGCGTTCGCTCGGCAAATAACTACCGACCGTCATCGCCCCTGATTCTATGAGACCCGTCAGCTGGTCCGTGATCTGTTTGGTCATCGACTCCGGGCGTTTACGATTGACACGAATAGTTGATTTCACTCTAACTCCCTCCTCGGTTGTTGTACGTATTGATTGGTGGAATTTTATGCAGCGCTTATCTGTGTGTCAACACCTATAGGACCATGAGGTCCAACACGAGGCAATTCGTTATCTAGCTGAAACATTTTCGCCACGATTCGGATCGTCGAGCGGCAGTAAGGACGGTCGGATGCGCGTTATTGGTTAGCGAAGAAAGCGATGAGCGCAGGAATGGTGAGCCAGAGCAATCCCTTGACCAGAAAAAACATGAATCCCCAAAAGCCAAGTCTCTTGATCCAGGTTTTAATACTCATGTGGTTAATATCGAGCGCTAAACTTAATCCTTTTAGTCAAGACTCCGAGCCACTGCCTCTTCTGGGAGTTAGCGCGAAGAAACGAACGCCAGATGATACGCTCTGCTAGAATAAAATTCATCTGACGCCGCGAGGAAATTCGAAAGCCGTCGATCCAGACGATGATTACTTCAAAAACCAGCGGCATTCTCTTGCATCCCACATCTTTACCCGGTCCGTTTGGCATTGGAGACCTTGGCCCGGCCGCTTACGCTTTCGCCGATTTCCTGATCTCGAGTGGCCAGGGCGTTTGGCAGGTTCTGCCGCTTGGGCCAACCGGGTATGGTAATTCTCCTTATTCTTCCTACTCTGCCTTCGCCGGAAACATTCTGCTGATTAGTCCGCAACGGTTGGTTCGAGCTGGGTTGTTAAAAGAGTTCGACCTCGAGAATTCACCAGATTTTCCGACAGAGAGCGTCGACTTTGAAGCTGTGAAGTCATTCAAAGACGACTTACTGCTCAGGGCCTTTGCGAATTTCAAATCGCAGAACGAAACGAGTCTCCGCAAGGACTTCGTCGCCTTCTCTGAGCGCAACGCCTGGCTCGACGATTATGCGTTGTATGGTGCGCTAAAGCAGAAACACGGCGGCGCTGCATGGATCGATTGGGAACCGGAGCTCGCGAATCGAAGCCCGGCTGCCCTTGCCGCGGAGAAGACTCGGTTGGTTGACGAGATTGCGGCGCAACGTTTCCTCCAGTTCATCTTTTTCCGGCAGTGGTTCTCGCTAAAGAATTACTGCAATGACCGCGGAATTAAAGTCATCGGCGACTTGCCCATCTTTGTCGCTTACGATTCCGCAGATGTTTGGGCCGCGCCAGATCAGTTCAAACTAAATGCTGAACTGAAGCCGGCGGTGGTCGCGGGCGTGCCACCTGATTACTTCAGCAAGACGGGCCAGCTGTGGGGCAATCCTTTATACAACTGGGAACGCATGGAGGCCGAGCGATACTCCTGGTGGGTTAAGCGAATGGAAATGACGCTCCATCTTTTCGATGCTGTGCGTATGGACCACTTTCGAGGGTTTGTTTCTGCCTGGGAAATTCCAGCTGGTGAAGAAACGGCAGAGCGCGGAGCCTGGATAGAGGGTCCGGGAGCAAAACTGTTTGGCGAGCTGGAGCGTGGAATGGGAAAACTCCGGCTGATTGCCGAAGACCTGGGTGTGATAACACCGGAGGTTGACGACTTGCGCGACGAATTTGGGTTTCCGGGCATGCGCGTGCTTCAGTTTGGCTTCGATGGAGACCTGGAAAATACCCACTTGCCGCACAACTATCCAGAGAACACGGTGGCCTACACCGGCACTCATGACAATGACACCACAGTCGGCTGGTTCGAAGCACTTGCCGGGGAAGATAAACCGGAGGTGAGGGAATCTGAAAGAGAGGAATTGGAGGATCGCCGGCGGTTTTGTCTGGATTATCTAAAATCCGACGGCTCTGAGATTCACTGGGCCTTCATCGAAGCCGTACTCGGCTCGCCCGCCGAAATGGCGATCGTGCCGTTGCAAGACGTTATGGGACTAGGCACCGAAGCGCGCATGAATCTGCCAGGGAGCAGCGAGGGAAACTGGCGCTGGCGTTTCCGAAAAGAGGATTTGACTGAACAGCTTGCGCAACGATTGAAAGCCTTATCCACGTCGAACGGGCGAGCTTAGCGCCCAACTTTTTGCCCGCGGAGCAAATAATCAACCTGGCTTTGCACAAGAAGTAAGTCATCAGTCCGCAAAGCGGACGCCTGATGGTAGCCCAGCAGTTCACTGCTGGGTTAGTGACAAAAACGATTTCCAGTCCGTGAAGCGGACGGCTGAGGTAAGCAGGATGACCTACATGGTTTCAGCCGTCCGCTACACGGACTTCGCATCCTACTCACCGGAACCCAGCGCTCAAGCGCTGGGCTATTTTCAATCGTCCGCTAAGGCGGACTCAGTTCTGGCAGAGCGAAACAGTTGGCAGTGGTGAATTTGGCGGAGCCAAGACCCGACTGGGTTACTCCGGCAGGAGATGAACCCCTTGCGTTTTCTGAGGACTTAAGGTCCTCGCCGGGTCTGGGCTTTTCGCAGCACCTTGTCTGGGATCCGCTTAACATCAGCGTATTTGTGTAACCCTATCGCTTTCATCGCCTGGGGAATCTCGCGATTTTTCATAAACCACCGCCACACGTTTCCGGTTCTCAGATTTTCAGCGCTCAACAAAACTATCCCGACATTGATGCCGATTACCTCAGGGTCGACCCAACCGGTGTTTGGATTAAATGCGTCAACGAAACCGTAAATGCCATAAGTGCGCTGGCCATATTTTTCGTGCATCGTTCTTAAGGCGGAGACGGCAACGTCGGGTGTCAGCATTAATGAACCGCCTGCGGCAGAGGGAACGACTGTTCCGTCAATCGCCGGATCTCGCGGGGGCCCGCCCCAGGCCAGATAACCCTTAACACTATCCGAGGCGGTTATGCCCCAAACGTGTTCTTCGTACCCGGGAAACTCTTTCGAGAGCGTCAGGCAGAAAGCGCGATGCGCGAGTGTTGCGTTCACGGAGTTTTGAAAGTAATCGATACGATCCCCGCTCACTTCGCGACGGTTGCGATAGTCGACCCAGGCGTGAGCATACTGGTGCATGAACAGCGGCACCCCGATGGATGTGAAATAAGTGAATCCTTCGTAGCGGTAACGGTCGCGCCATAGTGCGTGCCAGGATTCGGGCGAAATGGCATGCGTCGGCGATCCAATTGCCAGCAAGTAGAGAATGGAATCTTCGCTGTAGGTGTCCCAGCGAGGTTTTAGAAATCCGGTCTCGGGCTTCCAGCCGTGGGATAACAGTAGTGGATGACCATTCAGCATCCATTTAAAGTCGACGCGCCGGTAAATCTCAGTCGCCAGGCGAACGATTTCGCGATCGTCATCAAAGTACTGTCGCGCCGTCAGCACTCCAGCCAGCAACAAAGCGGTATCAATCGAAGAGAGTTCACTTTGCCAACGTCTGGCGCCGGTTTTCGCGTCCATCCAGTGATAAAACCAACCGCGTTCATGCCGCGCCTCGTTCCTGAAAAAGCGAAGGGTATTGCGAACGCGTCCACGGGCTTCTTCAGGAGTGATCCATTTTCGCTCGGCAGCAATGCAAAGCGCGGTCAAACCAAATCCCGTCGCCGCGATACTAGCGACGTTGCGGTGGCTTTCGGGCAGGGGCGAGCGATCCATCCGCGCCCGGTCGGGGACCAATCCGGTGGAGGCGTCGGCCTGGTCCGAGAAATATTGGAAAGAACGCCGCGAAAGGTCTTCAAGAAACTCCTCGTCGCTTTGTTTTAGGCGCGCTGTCTGACCGGGTTCGGTGACAAAGGGTTGTGAACTACGAGGCTGCGCAACGCTGGATTGAGCAACGAAGCTCAGCAGCAAACACGCTGACAACAACCTGGACATAAACGCAGTAGGTGACGACGAAACTGAGAATTGGTTACTTAACATATCGCGTTGACACTATTTCGGGCGTATCCAGGTTCTTTCTGGCGCGAAGATTTATGACCAGACGTATGAATTGCGCAGATGACCATGCCAAGGGCGTCGCGGATCCAGTGCCTTCGCCAAAAATCAAATCGCGTCTGGGACCAACGGGTTTGTCCCAAACCTGCTCCGGCAACATCATCCCCTGATTAGCAAAACCAAGCATAGTGTCGAGCCGCCCGCGTGCTTTGACGAACTCGCCGCGTGCGATTTCATATTGCGCGCGCTCTCCTGTCAGCAAGACCCACAAGTGTCCTTTGCCCGTGTATTTTCGATCCCAGTTCCAGGGACGTCCGTCGGCCATCTCCCCGTACCCGTCACGAACATATCGATACCAGGCCTCGCCATGTGGAGTTTCAACGCGAATTAATTTATCGATCACTTCGAGTGACTGTTCGATTAAAGGATCGCGCGGCGACTTGATGCCCAGCCTCACGAGTTCAAGAAAGCTTGGGTCAACAATTTCCCGTTCGTCAGCGATACCGGCATTGTTGTTAAGTTCGATGCGTTCGCCGTCGTTTGGCTTTCCTTTTTGCGTCAAACGGAGATAGTAACTCCCGTTCAAATATTGGCCCTTCGTTGTCGCTGTCCAGCTTTCAACTTTGTGCGCCCAGTCGTCAGCGGTGGCCAGGTACGTGCCGGCGGAAGCTTCGTCGCCGTTTTGTTTTGCGATATCCGCGGCGCAGACGAGTCCGGCGATCTCGGCAGCAATCGTCGCCGGAGAATAGCCAGGTTTCTCCTCCCAACGATCCTGTTTGGTTACCGGTCCATTCCTGACAATGTAATCTGCCGTGCGTTTGATGTGCTTGAAATACGTTGCCCTGTCCGTGCGTCCGAGATAATAAGCCAGGATCAAAGGAAACGAGACCTCGTCCATCTGCACAGCATCACCCAGGGGCTTACCGTTGACCCAGGTGATTTGAGGAAAACTACCGTCCGCTCTTTGCTGCACGTTAAAAAGATAGTCCAGAGCACGCTGGGCTGCAGCTTTGTCGCCCAGAGCAATGTAAGCTGTGGCGACATGGTACAGATCGCGCGCCCAAACGAGATGATAGCCGCCGACGTGAGCTTCATTGGCGTCGGCGCCGGTTATCCAGGGCGAAGAAAGCGAAGCGATGTTTGCTCCGCGAAATGTCTTGTCTTCGTGAGCTTTCAAAACAAGCGCCGCAAGGTTGAACTGTGGCTGGTATTTCGGTTCCACTTTCGGCAACCTGCGAACCACTCGGCGCCAACCCGCTTCGTATTCTTTGCGACAAGCTTGAAAGCCTCTTGCTAAAGATTTTTGCGCAGTCGTCAGAGCATCGTTGGCGGATTTGCCAAAACCAAGCGCCAGGGTGAACCTGGCCGACTGATTGATTCTAGCCATCTGCACGACATTGCCGTTGTCCGCGCGAGCATACGTGGTGGCGATTCGTCCATTTTGTTTCAGTTGGTGCAGCCCGTCGCTGACCTTGGAGAAGCCGGTTGTGAGTTCGCTGAAGCCGCCGGAAACGATCAGCGCCGTCGATTTATCACCTTCGTTCGCCAGCATGGCGTTACCTTCAATCCAGCCTGTGTCGTGCATGCCGCTGTTGTTAAGGGAAGGATCGAAATAGACATACAGCGCCAGAAGTCTTTTTCTCGTCTCAAATTTCACATCAATCAGGACTGTGTTGCGTTGAGGGTCAGACGTATAGGTCTTGGTAATTTTCCAGTCGCCATTCCTGGCGGTGTTGATCTGGCGAAAGGAAAGAGAATGATGGTTTAGAAGTTGAATTTCATGCGTGGCATCTTCACTTTCTGTTTCAACCTGGCGGCGGGAAGGGTCGACTACGACAAATTCCATTACCTGCACATTCGGCACGTCCGCGGTGGGCCAAAACACTTCCGTGAGCGCGCCGCCCTGCAACGTGAACCAAACTTTAGAAGCCAGCGTGTGGGATGTACCAATGGCCTGCTTTCCGGCGCTGGTCCAGCGCGCATCGCCCCCCGGTGCGCCGGGGGCCCAAGCGATCTCAGTTTGTGCAGTGAGTGAGGAGCCGCAGATTAGCAGCGATAGAATTGCGATGGCTGAACGTGAGCTAGTGAATGTGTCCCTGTTGCCTGAGTTCATTACCCTGGTACTTGATCTCTCAATGCTAAGCTGGTAACCACAAAGTTGAAGGCTCGAGAATTACCCGTCGTATTGGGACCGCTTTGCGCCCGAGGTCCCAGTAAGCACTTGAACTCACCACCTCGTCACTTCAAACTTTGTTTCGACAACATCCTGGGAGTTTGGCCCAACCATGACCTTAAACTCACCCGGCTCCACCACAAACCTCATCGTGCGATTGTAAAATCCCAGGTGTTCCGGCCCGAGCGTGAACTGTACGCGCCGCTTCTCGCCTGGTTGGAGAGTGATCCGCTGAAAGCCTTTCAATTCCTTTACCGGTCGCGTGACGCTTGCCGCCACGTCGCGAATGTAAAGCTGTACAACTTCGTCGCCGGCGCGCCTGCCGGTGTTCTCCACTTCCACCGTCGCGGTCAAACTACCATCAGGTCTAATGCGCAGGGCACTCAACTGCGGCGTAGTGAATTTGAATTTTGTGTAGCTCAGTCCGTAGCCGAAGGGGAAGAGCGGCGTCCAGGGGACGTCAAGATACTTGGAGGTGTATTTGTTTTTCTCATCCGGCGGCCGGCCAGTGTTCTTGTGATTGTAGTAGAGCGGCACTTGTCCGACCGTTCGCGGAAACGTAACCGGCAACTTACCTCCTGGGTTTACATCGCCAAACAAGACATCAGCAATAGCGTTACCGGCTTCGGTGCCGGCAAACCACGTCTCCACGATCGCAGGTACATTCTCTGCCAGCCAGTTAATGGTCAGCGGCCGGCCGTTCATCAGAACTACCACTATCGGTTTGCCGGTGGCATGCAGGGCTTTTACCAGGTCCAGCTGGCGACCCGGCAGATCCAACGAACTCCTGGACGCAGCTTCGCCACTCATTTCCGCGGATTCCCCGAGAGCGACAACCACCGCGTCCGAGTCGCGGGCGATGCGCACGGCTTCATCGAACCCAGTGGTCGCCTCGTCGTTAATCTCAGAACCTTTCGCGTACTTCACGATTGTTTGCGGTGAGACCTTTGACTTGATTCCGGCCAGCAACGTAACAGCGTCCTCGGGTTTGCCGTCGCCCGTCCAGGACCCGATCACATCTTTCTGGTTATCTGCCAGGGGGCCCACGACGGCAATTGACTTGAGGGACCTGGCAAGCGGCAGCACGTCATTTTCATTTTTTAGGAGCACCAATGAACGAGCTGCGGTGCTGCGAGCAGAGGCGACATGCTCCTTCGTGAAGATCAAATTGGATTCCTTGGCCTCATCTGCGTAAGGCTTCTCGAAAAGTCCAAGCCGAAACTTGATGCGAAGGATACGTCGCACGGCTTCATTTATCGTCGCCATCGGCACCTTGCGCTCTTTCAGCAACTCCGCCCCATGTTTGTTGTATAGGCGGCTCACCATTTCCATATCCACGCCGGCATTGAGTCCGGCCGTGGCGGCTTCCTTCTCGTTGGCGGCAAGCCCGTGATTGATCATCTCTTTCACCGACTCGTAGTCGCTGACAACGATGCCGTCAAACTTCCATTCTCCGCGGAGGACCGCGGTAAGCGTAAACGGGTTGCCCGAGGTAGGCACACCGTTCAGATCATTAAACGCACTCATGAAGGTTCCCACCCCGGCGTCGAGAGCTGCCTTAAACGGAGGGAAGTAAACTTCGCGGAGCGTTCTTTCCGAGACGTCGGTGGTGTTGTAGTCGCGTCCGGCCTCGGCTGCGCCATACGCCACCCAATGCTTCGCACAGGCCACAACTTTGTCTTCTGCGCTGTAGTCAGGGCCTTGAAATCCCACCACGCGTGCACGTGCCATTGCCGCGCCGAGAAATGGATCCTCTCCGGAGCCCTCGGCAATTCGCCCCCAGCGCGCGTCGCGGGCGATGTCAACCATGGGAGCAAACGTCCAGTGGACTCCAGCCGCGCGGGCTTCCTTCGCTGAAATCGCTGCACTTTGTTCTACTGCCGCCGGATCCCACGTCGCAGCTTCGCCAAGCGGGATCGGAAACACTGTGCGGTAGCCATGAATCACATCGAAGCCAAACAGGAGAGGGATCTTCAAGCGCGACTCATTCATCGCCACTCGTTGAAGCTGGTTGGTGCGTGCGGCGCCGCGAACATTCAGGGTGGATCCCAGCAGACCTTTGCGAACAAGATCGAGGTGTTCGGGTCGAAAATTTCCGTTGGCCTCGCCATCGAGCTGCTGCAATTGCCCGAGCTTCTCGGCGGGGGTCATACGGGTCAGCAGGTTATCGATTCTTCGCTCGATGTTTGCTTGCTGGAACTTACGGCCGGTCGCCTGTGGCGATCGCGCCTCGTGCGGCTGTGATGGGACGGGAATCGCGACCAACGTCGAGGCGAGCAATAACGTCAGCAGCAAACTCGTTAACTTTGGCAGCTTCATGGCAAGACTGTGCGAAGGTTGTCTATTGATCCCCAGGGTACGGCTATTGATCCCCAGGGTACGGCTATGCCGTCTGATGTGCGGTGGCGGCTCTGCCCCACCGGAAGGGGGCCTTCAAAAATATGCTGGGGCTCCGCCCTGCTTTGGGGCGAAGCCCCGGATTCCTTAGACTTTCCGGAAGGGCTGAGCCCTTCCGGACATCGGACGGCAGAGCCGTAAACCACCTGACCTCGCCGACTGTCTAGAACCGGAACCGCGCTTGCAATTCGACGACGCGTCCGGAAAGGCCACGGTTGGAACGTCCGAAATTCGGGTCAGTAATAATTGAGCCGGCATCGAAGAAACGAATTGGAGCCAGGTTAACCATATTGAAGATGTTGAAGAAGTTGGCGCGCAGTTCGAGATTCGTTTCTTCATTGACGAAGGGCATCGCAATTTTCTTCGCCACGCTCATGTCGATATTGAAATAGCCTGGACCGCGAAAAGAATTACGCTCGATGCCGGGTTGCGCATTCGGCGTCAGCGTAAAGTACATGGCGCCGCCACCGGGAAAGTTACCGCCCGGCCGGATGAATGCATCATCCGAAGTGTCGTCGAGCGCGCCTCCCAGGTAGGCTGACGGCCGAATGGGTCCGAAGAAACGTCCGCTTGGTTGACGTAAATCTGCGAAGAACTTCGGCGTCCAGGGGAAGCCGGTGCTCCGCGTCACGATGGCGTTGATCTGGAAACCATCAAAGATAGCGCGCATGGCGGAATTTCCGCTGCGGAAGAAGTTTGTCTCGTAGGTTCCGGCGGCAGAAAAGTGATGACGGACGTCGAAATCCGAATAGCCATATTCCGAGTCAATGTCGCCCGGATTGGTTTGGTTGGTCTCCGCGCCGGGGCCTTCGTACGACATGTTGTCCCGGCTCTTGCTGAAGCGATAGTTGGCATCAAAATGAAAGTTGTTGGCGAAGCGTCTCGCGAGCCCGGCATTAAGTCCATCGTATCTTGAGTTCACATCGGGCTGCGGGAAAAAAACCGCCTGGAAGTTTGCGCCGTTGATTGGCGTAATAAGGGTTTGATCCACGAGTCGAATCAGGCGTCGTCCAGTGCTGCCCTGGTAGCCGAGCGAGCCTACGAGCTTCCAGGGCAATTCAGATTGCCCCTCGAACGAGTAAACATACACATGCGAGTTTGGGGTCTCCTGGAAAGCGCCGTAAATCTCGACCGGCGCTCCACGCACACCTCCCGTGACCGGATCGATACCCTGGGCTAATGCCGGATTAATAGGAAAACTGTTTGGCGAGCTGCTGCTGCCGACGCCGAAGCGAATCAGGCCGCCGGCAAACGGAGAGCCGAAATCAGTCGGAGCCGTGCCGCAGCAGATGTTGAAGCGCGCGAAGTATGGCGGATTGCCGCGCGTGTTCGTGAACAGCACATTCGGGATGCGGTTGTAGCTGATACCGAAACCGCCGCGCAGAACCAAACGCGCGTGCGGGCTGTAAGCAAAACCGAAGCGTGGCGCAAAGTTGTTCCTGTCGACGTCGAAAAGCTTGTCGACCGTCACGACGCGTCCGCCTGAGGCGGTGCCCGGCTCAATGATGAAGTTTGTGAGACGGCCCTCCGTTTCGGTCGGCGGCGTGAAGAGCTCATAACGCAAGCCGAGGTCAATCGTCAGGTTAGGCCGCACGTTCCAATGATCTTGAATGAAGGCGGCATAATCGCCCGTGCGGAAGAAGCGTTGCGCGTCAGCGGGTCCGCCATCGCGCGGGTCGGCATTTATGGCCTCGAAGATTGGCGTCTCATTGGCAAGGTTAAAGAGCCCGAAAAACGAATAGACAGGCCGGGCGCCGCCACTCAAATCATTGTCATCATGCTCAAGGCGCATTTGCCCGCCTAAAGACAGCCCGTGATTACCCACGTTTATGCGCAAGGTATCGCGAAGTTCGTAAGTGCTTTGAGCGAAAATCGCCGGAGTGGTCTCGGCGCGGTCAGCACCGAAGCGAATGCGATCAAACGGCAAACCCTCAACCTCGATGCGTGGAATGCCGAAGTTAGTCTCTGACGAAGCCTGAACCTGATTGCTGGCAAACCGCGTGAAACTGAAACGCGCTTCGTTAACTGCATTTTCCGACAAGGGTTGAATGTAAGCTGCAGTTAACGACGTGTTGCGCGGCTTGTTTCTAAGGTCGGATGATGGACGGGCCCGAGAGCCGAAATCTCCTACCAGGTCGTCACGCCCCGTAGAGAAGCCGCTGAACATCAGTTGGCCTGTGCCAACCAAGAAATCAAGTCGGAGGTTGTATTGCTGTCCCTTCTCGCTGCGAGGTAAGGCAAGCACTGCTTGCTGAATGTCGGGAATGCCGTCAAAGCCTCCACCGGTCGCATTGCCGAGGCTGACATACTGCCCCGTAGCGCCGGTTGGCGAACCAATATCCAATCCGCTTCCCACCACGCGGCATCGAGCCGGATCATTTCCGAACCGCTCACAACTGGGCGCTACCAGGCCGGAGATGCGCGGCGCGATTCCCGCGGTGCCGAAAATTTGAGCGATCAGGCTGCCCGGTCGTTGGGCCATGATGAGCTGTCGATACTCGGGCGTTTCGACATATTCCGTAAATGTATCAGTCGTGTTATTTCGCAAGGCCTCGGTAGAGAAAAAGAAGAACGCACGCTTGCGAATGGTCGAAGGGCCGCCTTCGCCGAAGCGTGGGAGAATAAGAGGGCCGCCGATTGAGCCGCCAAATTGCCTGAAGCGACTATTCACACGCTGCCGCCCCAGATCGATCCCGCCGTAGGGATTAAACGCATTCCACTTCGGGTCGTTCGCTTTGAGAAATGCGCTGCCGTGAAAATCCTTTCCGCCATTCTGCGAAACTATTTCGACTTGCGCGCCTGAATTGCGACCCAGTTCAGCCGAATAATTTGAGGAAGTGACGCGCACTTCTTTGACCGATTCCTGGTTTGGTGTCACAACGGCGGCGCCGCCAAACTGAAGGCTGTTGACGCTTACGCCGTCGATCTGAAAATTGTTGTTTGAGACTCGCTGGCCGTTGGCCGAGATTGGCACCTGGTTTTCAGTTTGAAAGATGGACGAGTTTGAACCGCCTGGTCCAGTAGTGTTGGGGAGCCCTACCGCTTGCCCGCTGCCGCTTCGTGCGCCGAGGCCAATGATGCCGGGAGTCAGCCGTATCAGCTCGTAGGGGTCACGTCCCACCTGGGGCAAATTGCGTATTTCTTCGGTTGTCATTGTGCCGGACACGCTGGCGTTCTGTGTCTCGAGGATGGCCGCCGTGTCCTGGTCGATCGTCACACTCGCGGTAACCTCGCCAATTTCGAGCACGACGTCGATTCCCTGCACAGCTTCAGCATTTACCGCGACGTTTTCGAGCAGACTCTTCTTGTACCCCGCCTTTTCGATTGTGAGCAGGTATTTGCCGGGAGGTAGAGCGGAGAATCGATAGAACCCCTCCGAGTTAGTAGTCGCTTCCTGGATCCTGCTGGTCTCGGTATTCGTCAGGGTTACCTTGGCTTCTGGTACCAGTCCTCCTGTCGAATCTGTAACCGTGCCCTGAATGCCGGCCTTGAATTGGGCGTTGACCGTAGCCGTTGCAAACAAAAGGAACGCGCTGCAGATGGCGACGCGAATAAAACTAGACATAGTTCGGTTCATGGGAAGGGCCTCCTGAGTTTACCTGTACTTGTCGATCTCCGGCGTAGCGGCCGAAACCATACGAAGCAAGTCACCTTGAAAGAGTTTTTCAAGGAGAGTCGGGGCTTACTTCAGGGGGGAAGCGGATTCAATACGCGCGCGCAAATGTACGCTGGGGGGACGAGGGCTGTATGTGTGCCAGCACACTTACAAGGTCATTTAATACACCTAGAGTACGAAAACTTCAATATATTTCCGGGATAGACTCTGTTAAGCTGGCGCCTCGATCAGACAGTTTGCGCTACAGTTTCGGAAACCAGGGGCACCTATCCCAGTCTCCAGTTTCCATGAGTGTCCAGCCGGCGATACTACTCGTCGCGGCTACTGGTTAAATTTTGGCAGGTAAGCATGCGCGAGTTGCTGCTTCGGTTAACCGAATCGAATTGTAGGGAAGGGAAAGCTCAAATGCGATTTCGAACTTTGACAGTTTGTCTACTTCTGATGGCGCTGGTGGCCGGCGGTTGCGTCTCCAGCACTCAACAAACAAATACCGGCACGCTCCGGGCGAAGAAAGGCCCAAACGATCCGATCAAGATAGGTTTTTCGATGGATACTTTGAAGGAAGAGCGCTGGCAACGCGACAAAGACCTATTTGAAAAATACGCGAAAGAAAAAGGCATTGAATTAAACGTTCAGGTCGCCAATGGCAGCGACAGCGAACAAATCAAGCAAGCGGAGAACATGTTGACGCAGGGCGTTGATGTTCTGATCGTAGCCCCGCACAACAGTGAAATCGCTGCGTCGATCGTCGAATCCGCACATCGCCAGGGCGTTCCAGTCATCGCTTATGACCGTCTGATCAAAAACGCCGATGTCGACCTCTACATTTCCCACCAGGTGGTGAAGATGGGTGAAATGCAAGCGAAGTATTTGCTCGATCACGTCAACAAGAAACCGGCGAACTTTGTAATTGTCGGCGGTTCTCCCACTGACAACAACGCGATCCTTTTGCACGAAGGGCAGATGAATATTTTGAAACCGGCTGTTGATCGGGGCGACGTCAAGATTGTCGCCGATCAGTATGCTAAAGAATGGCAAGCGAGCGCAGCGCTGAATATTGTGGAGAATGCGCTGACGCAGTCGAACAACCAGGTGGATGCCGTGGTGTGTTCGAATGACGGAACAGCGCGCGGCGCGGTCCAGGCGCTCGAGGCGCAGGGTTTGACCGGAAAAGTTTTGGTGTCGGGTCAGGACGCTGACCTTGCTTCGCTCAAATTGATTGTTGAAGGCAAGCAGACGATGACCGTTTACAAGTCGCTGCAACCTCTCGCTTATGGCGCGATGGATGCTGCCGTCAAACTAGCGCGCGGCGAAAAGCTGGAAACAACGGAAACGATCGACAATGGGTTCAAGAAGGTCCCGGCAATTCTGCTCGAGCCCGTCGCGGTTGATCGAAACACCTTGCTGAGCACCGTGGTCAAGGATGGCTACCGAAAGCTTGAAGAGATTTGCGCCGGCTTGCCACCGGAAAAATGCCCAAAGGAATAATTAGTCCAAAGTCCAAAGTCCAAGGTCCAAAGTCCATGCCAACGTCAAACTTCCATTTCCCAACTAGCGCCGTCAAACGGTTTTGAGTTTGGACGTTGGACTTTGGACCATGATTCGTCATGGCGTCTGAAACTCAAGCCGCATTTCTGGAGATGCGCAACATCACCAAAGCCTTCCCGGGCGTGCGCGCGCTCGATGGCGTCAGCTTCGATCTGCATGCTGGAGAAATTCACGCGTTGGTAGGGGAGAACGGCGCGGGGAAGTCTACCCTGATAAAAATTCTCGCCGGCGTTTATCCGTTTCCGGAATATGGCGGAGAGATTCTGGTTGACGGAACGGCGAAGCGCTTTACCGGGATTCGCGATGCCGAGAAGCTGGGAATTGCAGTTATTTACCAGGAGCTTTCGCTCGTTAAAGAGATGACCGTCGGGGAAAACATTTTCCTGGGACGCGAGCCGCGCACGTTCGGGGTCATTCGCTGGGAAGAACTTTACCGGCGCGCGCACCGCTTGCTTGATGATCTTCACCTTTCAATCGATCCGCGCACACCGGTTCGCAATCTGGGGATCGGCCAACAGCAGTTAGTTGAAATTGCCAAGGCGCTTTCACAGGAAGCGCGAATTCTTATTCTTGATGAACCCACTGCCGCGCTCACGCAAACGGAGGTTGAATCACTCTTTCGCATTCTTAATAAACTCCGGGAGCGTGGCGCGGGGATGATTTATATTTCTCACAAACTAAACGAAGTGTTTCAGATCAGCGATCGCATCACCGTGTTGCGCGATGGCAAAACGGTCGGCGCCAATCCAACGGCGGAATGGAACGAGGCCAGTGTGATCGCCCGCATGGTGGGCCGGGAGGTTGGGAATATCTTCCCGAGTTCCGCCCACGAAACAGACCAAATCAAGAGTGAAGTCGTGCTCGAAGTGCAAAACATTGCGGTGAAGGATCCGGTAGTCCGCGGAAAGTTGCTGGTAGACAACGTCAGCTTTTCGGTGCGACGCGGTGAAGTGTTGGGAATAGCCGGATTGATGGGAGCGGGCCGCAGTGATTTGTTGATGGCGATTTTCGGAGCGCATGACGGCGCCGTCGCCGGCACGATTAAGATCAAAGGCAAAAGTGTTGAGGTCAACAATCCGTCCGCAGCTATCAAACAGGGGATTGGTTTTGTTACCGAAGATCGCAAGCGCTTCGGTCTGCTGCTTGACCAGACGGTGCTAAACAACATGATGTTGGCTGGACTGCGTCGAATCTCCGGGCGATTTGTGACCAACATTGACGCCGAAGCAGCCGCCGGCGAAGGCGCGATGAAAGAGTTGCGCGTTAAGGCGAAATCCGTCCTGACAATTGCCGGGACTTTGTCGGGTGGCAATCAACAAAAAGTAGTGCTTGCAAAATGGCTACTGACGAACCCAAGCGTGCTGTTCCTCGATGAACCGACGCGCGGGATTGACGTTGGCGCGAAGCAGGAAATTTACGCGCAGATCAACAAGCTGGCCCAGGCCGGCCTCGCGATAGTTTTGGTCTCGTCAGAATTGCCGGAAGTGCTTGGTCTTTCGGATCGGATACTGGTATTACACGAAGGCCGCGCTACCGGCGAGTTTACGCGCGCGACGGCTACGCCGGAGGCCGTAATGGCATGTGCGACGGGGTCAGTGCGACGTGCGGCCTGACGAGAGTGAGAAGCGGCTCTGCCGCCGCACAGTGCGGTAAGGCTTGCCTTACCGTCGGGATTGCAATAATTGAGTGAAGCTATGCCTCCGGATACATGAGGCATAGCCTCACGTAAGAAATAAGTAGCCGGTGCCGGAAAGGCAAGCCTTTCCGCACGGTGCGGCGGCAAAGCCGCGCTGGTTTGTCATGCGATGATTGAGGTCTGAATGAACGAATCAAACGCACCCCAAACGGATCGCCCGCCTGCAACTTCCGATCTCGTAGTTGCCGAAACGACCGAGCTCGCCCCGCGGATACGGATCGGCAAATTCAAAATTCCGACTGAACTTCTGCGGGCCTACACGATGGTCTTCGCTTTGATCGCCATCTGGGTCTATTTTCATTACTCCACCGACAATCAAATCTTTCTCGACCCCCGAAACTTTTCCAACCTCATGCGTCAGACTGCCGTCACGGGTGTGCTGGCTGTGGGAATGTTGATGGTGATCATCACCGGACAAATCGATCTTTCAGTCGGCTCTGTTGTCGGACTTGCCGGCGGCATCGCCGCAATCGCGCAGGGTTGGATGGGCTGGGGATTGATCCCTTCGTTGTCAGCCGGTATCGCGGTCGCTCTGGCTATTGGAGCTTTCCAGGGCGGACTCACAGCGTATCTAAATATTCCCGCGTTCATTGTGACGCTCGGTGGCCTGCTCGCGTGGCGCGGCGTGATTCTTGGTTTGAGCCGGGGCGAAACGATCCCCATCAGCATCCCGGCTTTCAAATCTATCGGTCAGAATTACGTGGGACCGACGGTCGGTTGGGCCATCGCTGCAATCATCGTCGCCATAATCATTTTCATGACACTGTCGCGCAACCGTGCGCGTAAGCGTCACGGTCTTGGCACGCCCTCTCTGGGAGTGACGCTCGCACGAGTGTTGATCCCCATTGCCGTGGTGGTGGGGTTCATCTTCATGATGAATTCTTACGAGCTGTCGCCCGGAGTGAAAGCCGGAGTTCCAGTGCCTGTGATCATCTTTCTGGCGATAGCTTTGGCAGGCGCGTTCCTAACGCAGAACACTACATTTGGCAGATACCTTTACGCGATCGGCGGCAACCCCGACGCCGCGCGGTTGTCGGGAATCAATATCCGCAAACATATCCTGGCCGTCTTCTGCATCATGGGCGGACTAGCCGGACTCGCTTCGATCATTTATACGGCGCGCGTCGGGAGTGCTTCTCCTGACGCGGGACAATTGCTCGAGCTCGACGCAATCGCAGCATGCGTGATTGGAGGCACGAGCTTGATGGGCGGACGAGGCACGGTCTTTGGCGCAATACTTGGAGCGCTAATTATGTCCAGTCTCGACAATGGCATGTCTTTGATGAGGGTCGAGCCTTACTCGCAAATGATTATCAAGGGCTCAATCTTGGTTGCCGCAGTTGGCCTGGATATGGCTGGCCGGAAACGCAGCTAGAAAAACGGGCAGAAGCCCGACCGTTAGGGACGGCTCCCGTTCGGAGCCGAAGTGGGCCATCCCTGGCGGTCGGGCTTCTGCCATGATCAAATCATGTTTGCAGCAGATGACGAAGGCCGGGTTGAAAACGGAAACGCTGACAGCGGCGTTTCCCTAACACAGCGTCCGTTGGTAGTTGCTGTCGATCTCGGCGGC
The DNA here is from genome assembly GCA_035557535.1 of Pyrinomonadaceae bacterium. GTDB lineage: Bacteria > Acidobacteriota > Blastocatellia > Pyrinomonadales > Pyrinomonadaceae > PSRF01. The sequence goes on along the minus strand of DATMDU010000161.1, from coordinate 222,902 downwards.
ACGCACCTGCGCGGAGGGGCGGTGGATGAGCGCGGTGGGATTCACTCCCGGTTCAAACTCGCGACGCCTCGTGATCTCAATCCTTCGGCGTTGGTAAACGCAATTGTAAACGCAATTGACGAGTGCCGGCGTTCGGTTTCTATCGCAGGGACCGAAGTCAGCGCGATTGCGGTTGCAGTGCCTGGGAACGTGCGCGATGGCTCCGTCGGATCCGCCCCAAACATTCCCGCCCTGAACGGACTGCGGCTGAGAGAGATCCTGGCAGGCGAATTAAGATTGCCGGTGACACTCGAGAATGATGCGAATGCTGCGGCCGTTGGTGAGATGTGGAGGGGAGCTGGACGAAGCGCGCGCACGATTGTTTGCATTACACTCGGCACTGGAGTTGGCGGCGGAATAATTTTGGATGGGAAACTCTGGCGAGGCCACGATGGCTCGGCCGCCGAGGTGGGGCATATTTCGGTCAATCCTTTTGGCGGTGTCCCTTGTGGTTGCGGCAGCCATGACTGTCTGGAGGTTTACGCCTCAGCGACCGCCGTCGTGAGACTCGCGCGTGAAAGCATCCCGAATTATCCGGATTCGCAATTAACTCTCGAGCCGGAATTAACGGCGGAGAAAATTTTCCGCGCGGGAGTAAACGGTGATGTGCTCGCGCGGGAAACGTTTAGAGTGATGGGAGTCTACCTGGGCGCTGGTCTGGCAACCCTGATCAATCTCATCAACCCGGAAGTAATAATAATTGGGGGCGGGGCGGCTGATGCCTGGGAGTTGTTCGCTGAGTCGATGAACGCCGAGGTGCGAAGTCGCAGTTTCCCGTTACCTGCCGCCGAGGTGAAGATTGTGCGAGCTGAATGTGGCGATGATGCTGGACTATTGGGTGCGGCGCATTTGGCGCTGAGCCAGGACCGACTTCTTTAGAGGCCCGCTAACCCGGCGGTTTCCGACAATGAAGCAACTAATCATTCATGGGCATTTCTACCAACCGCCGCGGGAGAATCCCTGGACCGGCGTGGTTGAAGCCGAACCGAGCGCGCAGCCGTTTCACCATTGGAACGATCGGATCACGGCCGAATGCTACGCCGCAAACGCGGCCGCGCGGGTGGGCAGTGAAGTCGCCAACAACTACGCGAAGATTAGTTTCAATTTCGGTCCTACGTTGCTAAGTTGGATGGAGGACCACCATCCCGAAGTATATAAACTGATGCTGGAAGCCGATCGCCGGAGCCTGCGCGAGCGCACCGGCCATGGCAATGCAATAGCTCAGGCCTTTGGGCACGCGATTCTGCCGCTGTGCAACCCGCGCGACAGGCTAACCCAGATCCGTTGGGGCATTGCGGATTTCCGTTATCGTTTTCGGCGAGAGCCTGAATCGCTCTGGTTACCTGAAACCGCCTGCAATGATGAAACGCTTTCGCTGCTCATCGAAGAGGGGTTGCGCTACGTAATTCTCGCGCCGGGGCAGGCGGAACGCTATCGACGACTTAACGCCAACGAATGGGTCTCAGTTACCGATAAAGCCATCGACGTCTCAAAGGCCTATTGCTACTTTTATCGAGATGGTTCGGGTCGTTCGATAACGATATTTTTTTACGACGGACCATTGGCCCGCGCGATTGCTTTTGAGAAAGCGCTGGCTTCGAGCACAGTCCTGGTCGAAATGTTTCAACGCTCTGCCGAAGTCGCCGCCCGCACTGGTCCACTGCTTAACATTGCCGTCGACGGTGAAACTTTTGGGCATCATTTCAAATTCGGCGATCTCTGCCTGGCCCACACGCTGGAAGTGGAAGCGCCACAAGCGGGATTTGAGCTTACCAACTATGGCCAATATCTCGACCGCTTTCCGGCGGAGTTTGAAGTGGAGATCAATCATGGTTCCCTCGGAGAAGGTTCGTCATGGAGTTGCGTCCATGGTGTCTCCCGGTGGATTCGCGACTGCGGTTGTCATACGGGCGGCGGCCCGGGATGGAACCAGAAGTGGCGCGGACCCTTGCGCGACGCGTTGAATTTTCTGCGCGATGAAGCTGCGCTTGAGTTTGAACGGATGGGCAGCGATATTTTTCACGATGTGTGGGAAGCGCGCAATTCTTATATCCGATTAATTCTCGATAAGGGCAAGTCTCACGAGTTGTTTTTTCAGCAGTGTGCGAAGACTGCGTTAGCGCCGGCCGAGGAGCGTCGAGCGCTGACCCTGCTCGAGATGCAACGCGCAGCGTTGCTGATGTTTACGAGTTGCGGCTGGTTCTTCAGTGATATTTCAGGATTGGAGCCGCTCCAGGTATTGAAGTATGCGTGTCGAGTGATTGATTTGATGGACAACCTGGAGCTCCCGTCGCCGCGCCGGAGATTTTTGGAGATTCTGTCCGAGGCTAAAAGCAATCGATCGGAGCTGGGTAATGGCGCGGATATTTATCTGGCGCAGGTCGAGCCAACTAACCCGTCTTTTCGCACCGGCGTTGAAGAGATGAGCGGCGAACTTGCATGACGAAAGAATCACCACCAAACAAAAACAAAAAAGTCAGTAAGGGCAAGAAGAGCTCAGCCTTGCGCGAGCGTAAGGGCTCGTCTGCTGATGCGGCTGCACCGAAGGCAAGAGGTTCAGCGAAGTCCGGCAGAACCGCCAGGGAAACTACCGGAAGTGAAACCCAGAGACCTGCCCATGAGTTTTCACCAACACTGGGAGAAATCGATCTCCATCTCTTTGGCGAAGGACGTCACGAGCAGATTTATCAAAAGCTGGGCGCTCACCCGATTCGTCATGAGGGTACAGCAGGAGTTTCGTTTGCAGTTTGGGCGCCGAGCGCGGAGCGCGTCAGCGTGGTTGGTAACTTCAATGCCTGGGATGGCGCAAAGAATGTGATGCGCCCCTTAGGCTCGTCGGGGGTTTGGGAGCTGTTTATCCCCAGCCTTCGTGCGGGCGAAATGTATAAATACGAGATCAAGTCGCCTGGCCTGCCTGCGTTTCTCAAAGCTGACCCTTACGCTTTCTATGCCGAAGTTCCACCGGCGACTTCTTCGGTCGTGTATGAGTCTAATTATCGTTTTCGCGATTCGGGCTGGATGAAGAAGCGCACGGGTCGCGAACATTTTCGTCAGCCGCTGTCGATTTATGAAGTCCACTTTGGATCGTGGCGGCGAGTAGCGGAAGAGAACAACCGTCCATTTAGTTATCGTGAAATGGCTGAACCGCTCGCCAAATACGTGAAGAACCTGGGTTTTACTCACGTTGAGTTTTTACCGTTAAAAGAGCATCCGTATGGTCCATCGTGGGGTTACCAGGTTAGCAACTACTACGCCCCCTCTGCGCGTTACGGCACACCCGACGATCTTCGATTTCTGATCGACCATCTACACCAGCAAGGCATCGGCGTCATCATGGATTGGGTCCCGGCCCACTTTCCGAAGGATGCGTTTGCGCTCGCACGTTTCGACGGTTCGGCGCTTTATGAACATCTGGACCCGCGCAAGGGAGAGCATCCGGATTGGGGTACTTACATTTTCAACTACGACCGCAACGAGGTCAGAAACTTTCTCCTTGCCAACGCGCTCTATTGGTTGAAAGAGTTTCACATTGACGGGCTGCGCGTCGACGCGGTTGCGTCAATGCTTTATCTGGACTACAGCCGCAAAGAAGGCGAGTGGGTGCCGAATCAGTTTGGGGGGCGCGACAACCTCGAAGCAATCTCCCTGCTTAAGGAACTCAATGAAGTAACTCACCGGGAATGTCCTGGGGCGATGATGGTGGCCGAGGAGTCGACCGCATGGCCCATGGTTAGTCATCCGGTTTATGCGGGTGGTCTCGGTTTCGATTTCAAGTGGAACATGGGCTGGATGCACGACACACTGAAATACTTTCAAACCGATCCATTCTTTCGCGCCGGGAATCATAATTCGCTTACCTTTGGTTTGATATATGCCTGGAGTGAAAACTTTATTCTGCCGTTGTCGCACGATGAAGTGGTCCACATGAAGGGCTCGCTGCTTAACAAAATGCCGGGCGAGGACTGGCAGAAATTCGCGAACCTGCGCGCGCTGTTTGGTTACATGTGGGCGCACCCGGGCAAAAAGATGCTGTTTATGGGTGGGGAATTTGGTCAGTGGCGCGAATGGAATGAGGAGGAGAGTCTTGATTGGCATCTGCTGGAAAAGCCACCTCACGCCGGAATTCAGACTCTGGTCCGCAAACTCAACCAGCTCTATTCCAAACTGCCGGCCTTATGGGAAGCGGACAGCGAGCCGGCGGGTTTTCAGTGGATCGATGCTAATAATGCAGCGGAGAATATTGTTTCCTTTATTCGACGCTCGCCGCAAACCGGACGCGAGCTGATCTGCGTGGCAAACTTTTCGCCGCTGGTCTATGAAGATCATCGCCTTGGCTTACCGCGCTCGGGCAAATACAAGCAACTGCTAAATACGGATTCTGAAGATTACTGCGGCGGAGGGTTTGGCGTAGTTAAGAGCATTACTGCCGAGAAGGTTCCGGTTCACGGACTCGAGTACTCGGCCGTGATTACGTTGGCACCGTTGGCGACGATGTGGTTTGAAGCACCCAAGAAGCACGAACGCATCCCTGGTGCTACTCCAGGAGTCTGACCATCGGAGGGCAAACTCCTTTAACGGCACGTCGATAGGCGGCCACTCGTCCGCCGCAAGGCGACCAGCAATCACCTTCATTAACGCAACACGTTGTGATGTGATAGCGGGAGGTTCGGTTCCTACAGGCGTTGAATTGGCGGACTCACCGTCCCGACAGAATAATGTATTGGTCAGTCTCTAGCAGCAGCCTGGTTCCGACTTCTGCCATCTGATCGAAAAGGCGCATCCGCTCGCGCGCGCGGCTCGGCAATGGGGCACTCACTATGACACGACGGTCCGGCCTGACAACAACACGCGTCGCTCCTTTGGCCGCCGGGTAGAGTTCCTGCAACGCCGCCAGATATTGAGTGATGGCGTCGCCGGTTCGATTCGCCACCGGCCCACTTTGTCGGTTCGCATTTCGGCTCATAGTCTTATCCTCAACGCGCCCTCAACCGACGAGAGAAATTTCTTGGCACGATTGCCAGCCCGCTTCGCCTCAGTCGCAGAAACTGATTGAGGCTTGTAGTCGGCCAAATGTCATAACTCCATTAAGTCCATCGGCGTTCGTCCCAACTCTGCTGACAAAACCTTTCGCCGCATGATCAAGCGCCGATTCAACTCGGCCTGCACCTGTCCATGATCCCACTCATATCACTGGCGCGCAAATCTGTTAGTCCGGTAAGTGCGGCGATGCTAGCCAGAAAGACTGAACAGTAAGCTCGACTGGCGCAAACGTTATGCTTTCTTCGCTGATGAGCAAATAGCGCCATGTCGAGATTCTCTTTGGCCTTTACCCAATAGTCGCGTGAGTCCATAACAGTGGTTACATTTCAATCCCTTTGATAGCTCGGTGGCGTCTCAAATGTGACTGAAGCGACTATTCTCTACACTCATTTCCTCAGACTCCATATGAAACGATACACGCACTCAAAAGTGCCAGCGAACCGCGTGGAGCAATGAGAGTCGGCTAATGACAGAGTTTTTGCTACGAAATTTCGATGAGGCTTTTCGGACTGTGTTGCGGGAGTTTATTGGCTAGGTTTCGGTTCGAGCTTATCGAGCCGATCTCTTACGCCGCGTAGACGCGAACGCGTTTCATTAACGACAACTTCGATTCGAGCCAAACGCTTCGATAGATCGCGCCGGGTGTCGACAATCTCTTTTCAGGGCCTCTTCCCAGATTGGCTTTGTGTCATAAGCACGAACCTCAAGTTTTTGCAGCCGCGTGTTTGTATCGTTGGCCCTAACCTCAAGGGTTTGCAGACGCGAATCCATACTTTGCAGACGCGAATCCATATCTCGCATCGAAGAATCGACAGCATCGAAGCGGGCGAAGACGCGCTCCTCGAAAGGCCGCTTCTGGTTCATCTGATCGGTGTTCTGCTCACTCACGACTGCGATTATCTGGCTAATCCAGTTTTCGTTCAAACTAATTTGAGCGTGTCTCGGCCACCGGACTGATGAAAGAATTCTTGTTTGTGCGCGAGCGGATACAGGAATGCCGGCGAGGAGCTATTCGATAGAAAAACCGATCGATTGCGAAGTATTGGTGTTGGCCGAGCGATCGGCGGCCTGGACTTGCAAAATATACCGACCGGCGGGGAGTTGTTCGAGGGAGATCTCGGTCCAAAAGGGAAGTCGAGTCGGATCGTTGGTGACGTCTGGCGGAATTCTGCCAGGTTCGAGCGCCAGCACCTGCTGTGTGCCGCGTAAGACCCGGGCTTGAATCCAAACATTGGGAGCGCCAGCGCTCCGCGAAGCGTTATAAACGTAAGTCTGAAAACGAAGGACTGAACTGCGGGAGAATCGATGGTCCACGTCAGAGCGGATTGATTCAGCGCCTCGCTTATCTTCGGGAAGCGGACCAGGTCGCCTCTCACCAAGAAACAGACTGCTCATGCCGAAGCGTTTCTGATCAATGGCCGGCACTTCAATCCATTGCATGGCGCTTCCGCTCCGGCCAGTTTGTCTTTCACGGACTGCTACTCGAACCTGATAGAGCCCGGGTTGCACTGTCAACTTTTGTCTCCACATCACGGGAGTTTGTGTCAGCTCGGAAGTAGTTTGCGGGACGACTGTCAAGACTTGTTTGAAAGAATAAATTAGCCCGCGATCGTCGATCGCGGCTCCCATCACATCAATCTCAGTCTTCTGGCCCGCAACCCCTGGCGCGACCCTGAACGCGTCTCGCTCGATCTGCATCGACGCTTGCAACTGAAGACCTGCCTTGGAATTTTTCACGAAGCCCACTGAGAGAGAGGTGGGGAGAGAACGGTGCTGGTAAGACGAACCAAGCGCCGCCAACAACTCAGTCTCGGCAGTGGATTTTTTCGGAGTGGAAAGTCTTTGTTTTTCCGGTACCGGAGGTTGACTCACTTGCTTTTGATAGCTGGTTCGCAACCGCACCGTCAGATCGGGTCGTCCCAGCACGGATATTTCTATCCTGGCCTTGCCGATGCGTTCAGCATCTTCAGACGGCCGCCACGCCAAAACATAATATTCAGACGTCTCCTTTATGGCGCGGTCGATCGCATGGTCAATTCGGTTGGAGTTGAAGATGGCCTGTCCGCCGGTCTCCTTCGCCAACACGCTCAGCGGCTGGCGCGGTCCCACAGTTTCGCCGAGGGAAATCCCGCCATGACGGCTGGTCATGTCCACGTAGTCGTTGTGACTCGCGTCAACCGATGCATCCGAAGAAGTGCCGCGCGTATCCATTGTATAGATCACTGCGCCCGCCTGCGCCGCAGTTTGACCCAGCTCATGCAGCCGATCGAGGGCGTTTGAACCTCTGGGGTCGACGACAAAACCGTCGGAAAGGAAGAAGATTAGCTTGCGACCCGGGAAGTTCGCGGATGATTGCAACAGACCACCTAAGGCATTGAGTGTGGCATTTCTATCGGCGTTGTTTTGAGTGCCTATTTGGCGAATGCGGTTCGTCAATAACCGTAGAGCTTGCCCGGCGCTGTCGTTGTTGTGAGCGCCACGAAGCGCTCCGCCACCCATGCCGTATTCAATCTTGGTCGATTCCATGAGGTAAGCGAAGAGCCTGCTATCCTGAGCGTTCTGAATTTGGCTGGCCATGTACTCAGTAATTCGTGTCCTGTCAATGTAGCCTTCATGATTTCGCTTATCCTTCAGGCGATCGATGGCTTTCTGCAGCACCAGGCGGTTGTCAGTCAACTGCTGCAAAAAACCAATCTGGCCACTGGTTGAAACTATGGCAACCTGATCGTGTAGTCCCATCTGGTGGTCCACAAAACGCAGCAATGCAGTCCGGCTGCGCGCCAGGCTGGCGGTACTCAAATGCAAATCGTCGACAAAGAAAAAGATAAGACGTCCGGGACTGGATAGCGGCGCGGAATCAACGGTCGCAAGTTCCGCAGAAATAGCCGCTGCGTTCCCTGATCTCGCGGCGGCGAGTTGCGCAGCTTCTAATTTGCTGCCCGAGGTCACTCGGCTGATCAGGGAGATTGGGCGTTCCGCGCCATCAAGTCTTAGTTTGAATTGCTCCGGTTTTACCTCGACAAAGTTTCCTCGTTCATCGAAAACCATAACGTCGGTTTGGACCAGTTCGACGTTGACTCGAACAACATCATCAGGCTGCTGAGAGTTTTGGGCGGGATTCTGCGCGCTAGCGCGTGAACTAAAAAACAAGACGAAGCAAAGAAGCGTCAGACTTAGGCGAGCGTGAGCGGAACTGATAGCTGGAAAACGAATAACGTCCTCTTTTCGAAGCAATAGCTTGGCGGAGTGTAACGACAGCCTGGCCCAAGGGCAAGATTCCCGAACCCATGTGATGAGAAACGTTCCAGTAGAGTTGGACTTAACAGAAAAATTACAGAGACTCATAACCACTTTGGATACAGCCTGTTTCATCGTGTATCTTCGCCATGATGATTAACTGGGACGAAATCCGGAAACAGTTTCCGGTCACTGAAACTTCTACCTATCTGAATGCCGCGGCCGCCGGACCGTTATCGCGGGCGACGAGCAACGCCGCCTCAACCTACTATCGCCAGATGATGGAAGATGGCGACACGCACTGGGACGAGTGGTTGGACAAACGCGAGGAAGCAAGAAAGAAAGTCGCCGCATTCATCAACGCCGAACCAGACGAAATCGCGTTCACGACGAATACTTCCAGCGGGATGAATGTCATCGTGGACGCACTGGAGCAGCGGGGCGAGGTCATTTCATGCGACCTTGAGTTTCCTGTTTCCACTCTGCCATGGATGCATCGAGACATTGCCGTCCACCTCGTGAAGTCGGTCGAAGGAGTTCTCCGACTGGAAGATATCGAGCGTGCCATGACCGCGCATACTGGAGTCATCTGCCTCAGCCACGTCCAGTTTTCAAACGGCTTTCGCAGTGACCTTGAGGAGTTGGGGAACGCGAAACGAGATCAAGTGTTGGTGGTAAATGCTGCGCAGTCTGCCGGCGCGTTTAAAATTGACGTGAAGGAGATGAAAATCGATGCGCTTTGCGCGACCGGCCACAAGTGGATGCTGTCGGGTTATGGCAGCGGGTTTGTCTATGTCTCGCGGGAGTTGCTCGAACAATCGCGACCTCGCGCGATTGGCTGGTTAAGCGTTAAAGAGCCATACGCCGTTCAAAATACGAAAGTGGATCTGCGAACTGATGCGGCGGCCCGCGCTGAGCTTGGTTGTCCGCATTTCGCCGGTATCTTCGCCATGTCCGCTTCCACAGAAATGGTGGCCGGCCTTGGCGCCACGAACACAGAGGGCCGCGTGCTTTCTCTGAACCGACACTTAACCGACCGCTTAATCGAGTCAGGCCGGAAAGTGTTGTCACCGATTGCTGACGAGAAGTGGCGGTCCGCTGAGACGCTGGTCGAGGTTGAGGAGCCGGCTCGCACCGTTTCTGAACTGGCAGCGCGCGGCGTGATCGTTACGGAGAAGCCGCAGGGGATCCGTGTGTCTACCCATCTTTTTAACAATGAAGGTGATATTGAACGCCTGATGGAGGCACTCGACAGGACTGGTTAAGGTAGAACTGGGAGCGAGTGGCGAACAGGTGGGTTTCAATCAACGTCAGAGGTCCTGACTGTGTCCTCGCGCGCGCAGGCTGGTTCTGACAGTTCCGGCCAATTGATGTTATTTTTTCGCGCGCTTCTTGCCCAGGGTCGATCGACTTTTCTTGCGACCGCCGGCATGCGGCGTTTCCGCAAAGTAGTCCCGAGAAAGTTTGATAAATGTTTGCGCGATAGGTGATTCGTAACCGCCTGCCAGCCGTGCCAATCCCATTTCCCAGTTTATTTGCGCGCCTTCAATCCACCACCGAATCAGACGACCTTTCTCCACTTCGTCGCGGACAGTTTGCAGCGGAACAATTCCGACTCCCATGTCTGCTTCAACCATGCGCCGGATTGCCGCCTGGCGACTCAGCTCCATCGAAACATGTAGCGAAACGCCGGCCTGGGCAAAGAACAGATCGATCAAGCGACGTGTATTCCCTCCGCGCTCGCCGAGGATCAATTTCTCGCCAGCCAGAGTGTAGGCACTGATCGTTTTTTGTTTCGCCAGCCGGTGACGCGGAGAAGCCACGGCCACCAGTTGATCCTGAGTGAGTCTCTCAGTATTGATGCCGCGCGCCTCAACCGGCAACGACACAAACGCAATATCAATCTCGCCTGACAGAATCTGCTGGACCAGGGCTTCGCTCGTGCCTGACGCGACGGTTACCTCGGCGCGTGAGTGCTTCTGCCGAACTTCCTTCAGTAGTTGCGGTAAGACGTCAGTAGTGACCATCGCCGAGGCGCTGCCGACCCGCAGGCGACCTCGCTCAGCTCCAGCCAGCTCCGCAATCTCGTCGAGCGCCGCGTCGTGATCACGAAGGATTTGCCGCGCTCGCTGTAACAATTGCTCGCCTGCCTCGGTCAACATCACCCGACGCGGGGCGCGAATGAATAGACGGGCCCCGAGCTCATTCTCGAGTTGACGAATTTGCATGCTGATAGCGGCCTGCGTCACATGCACGCGCAATGCTCCTGCGGTAAATGTGCCTAGTTCTGCAATGGCGATAAATGCTCTTAATTGTCGTATTTCCATAAGCGTGTGGCTGAGAACTGGATTTGAGCTGTCATCACGGACGGTTATTGTAATAATAAAATCTTTTAGTTTCCATTATAAATCCAGCTTACCTAGAATGAGCAAGTTGGCCCATCAAAGTTGAACAGTTGCTTGCCCCGACCTATGGTCACCACTGACAGACGACAGTCAGGTTTTCTAAGCCCTCGCAGACCCGTGTTAAGACGCGCCGTTGTCGGAGTTGACGGTGGGGGAACGAAAACTCATGCGGTTATCCTCGACGCCGAACTTAACGTCCTTGGCGAAGGTCTGGCTGGACCATCAAATCCATTACGAGTAGGAATCGCTAACGCAGCGGCAGCTATTCGTGAAGCTACCGATCAGGCGTGCGAGATTGCGAGACTCAGACGCACCGACCTGATCGCGGCAGAGATTGGACTGGCGGGGGCCCGCCGCAAAGAGTTGAGCGCGCGAATGCGCGAAGCCTTGATGGCGTTGGGAATAGCCGAGGTTGTCGTGGTCGGGGATGCTGACATCGCTCTCTATGGCGTCACCGAGGGTGAACCCGGATTAATCATTATTGCCGGTACGGGCTCGATCTGCTGCGGCATCAGTGTCCGCGGCAAGACTATGTGCGCCGGTGGTTGGGGGCCGATTGCCGGCGATGAGGGCGCGGGCGCCTGGATTGCGCGTCGCGCATTGAGGGCAATCGCCCACGCCGTTGACGGACGCGGTCCCGCAACTCTACTTACTAACCTTGCCTGCACCTACTTTCATGTCTCCGATCCGAATGATCTATCGACTGCGATTTACGCGCCAACCATAACCAACGAGCGGATCGCAGGTTTTGGCAAGCATGTGGTAGAGGCCGCGAAAGCAAAAGACCAGACTGCGCGCGAGATCATCGCCGAAGGCGGCCGCGAACTCGGCTCGGCGGCCACTGCCGTGATTCGCAACTTAAAGATTGAGCGGGAAACTTTTCAGGTGGGTTACGTTGGCGGCATTTTCAAGTCTGCCGGTGAACTGATGTTGATGCCGATACGAGAAGAAATCCAGAGCGTCGCTCCGAATGCTTTCCTCGGACCCCCCCGCTTTTCTCCAGCTGAGGCGGCAGCGCGAATGGCCTGGGAACATCTACATCAGATGGCCCTGGCAGTTTGACCTAAGTTCCATCAACAACTGGCCTGATGGCCAAATGGCGCGATTCCTGTTCCATGATCACAAGATGAAATCTGAAAACCCCGCCGAGCTCCCTGTAACCGAACTAGAGAATCCTAAAACCACAAACCTGAGTTCGTTGAGCGCTGGGGAGATCGTCCGCCTTATGAATGAGGAGGATGCTTTGGTTCCGGCTGCAATCAAACTGGTCCTTCCGGAGATCGAGCGCGCAGTGGAAGCAATTTCCGCTCGCCTGAAAAAGGGAGGCCGGCTCTTTTACATCGGTACCGGCACTTCAGGCAGACTGGGTGTACTTGATGCTTCAGAGTGTCCGCCCACATTCGGAGTGTCGCCGGACGTGGTGCAGGCGATCATCGCGGGCGGATACGAAGCATGTTATCGTGCGGTCGAAGCTTCTGAAGATGATGTGCAGGCGGGCGTTGATGATCTCGTCGCTCGCAATTTCAGTGGTTCTGACACACTGGTCGGAATCGCTGCATCCGGCGGTACGCCATACACCGTCGGAGCCGTTTCTTACGCTCGTTCTGTGGGCGGATTAACTGTCGCACTTACCTGTGCTCCGGGTTCGCGTATTACGGAAGTCGCTGAGTTGAGCATCGTTCCGGTTGTTGGTCCGGAAGTGTTGGCAGGTTCCACTCGACTCAAGGCGGGCACAGCGCAAAAACTGGTTCTCAACATGTTGTCCACCGCGACTATGGTCCAACTCGGATATGTTACGGGAAACCGGATGGCCAACATGCAGACGCGGAACGTAAAGCTGCGCGCGCGCGCCGTGAGAATCATCATGGCGGAAACTGGGTCTGGCGAAGAAACTGCCGCGAAGAATCTGGAAGACGCACAGGGCAGCCTGCCGGCAGCCTTATTGATGGCGAAAACCGGTTGTTCGCTGGAGAGCGCTGAGCGAGCGCTGGCGAAGGCTGGCGGTATAGTAAACCGGGCGGCGGAAATGCTCTCCTAAACCTGGCCGTGCCGACATTCAAAGAATGATATTCACATGTCTCGACCTTTCCTAAAGCCTGCCGCCCTCGTGGTTTTGTTGTTCGCCGTTGCATCTGCCGCTGCACAACCGGGCCCGGCTGCGTCAAAATTAACGGTGGACCAGCGCGTGCGAGCTGAGTTGGCCCAGTTCAAGGGTAAGGTGAATCTGTTTGCAAAGAACCTGGACACGGGTGCGATTTATGATCTGGGCGGCGATGAACGTGTCGCCACCGCGAGCACGATAAAAATCGCGGTCATGGTGGAAGCTTTCTCGCGCGTAGCCGAGGGGAAGGCGAAATGGACCGATGAGCTGGCGCTAACGAAGGACAAGAAGGTTGGCGGCGCCGGGATACTTCAGGAATTTAGCGACGGCCTGCGGCTGACATTCCGCGATGGCGTAACGTTAATGATGGTTTTGAGCGATAACACGGCTACTAATCTGGTCATTGATGTGTTAACCGCCGACGCCGTGAATCAGCGAATGGAATCGCTTGGCTTCAAGGAGACTCGACTGATGCGGCGCGTCTTCGGGGGCGGCGAGAGTGCTGAAGGCAAAAAAGAGGAGAGCAAGCGATTTGGTCTGGGGCGCACCACGCCGCGGGAAATGGTTGCAATTATGGAGAAGTTCGAGAGGGGCGAAATAATCAATCCAGCCGCTTCGAAAGAAATGCTCGACCTGATGAAACGCGAGCAGGGAACAAACGGTATTTGGCGCGGGCAGTGGCGCGCGCCGAAGGCGACGAAGTCAGGCGCGCTGGATGCGCTGCGCAGCAATGTGGGAATCATTTATCACCCTCGGGGCCGCATCGCTCTTGCGATTACCTGTCACGAAATCCCTGAGGTTAGTTGGACTGTCGATAATCCGGCGATGCTGTTGATGTCGAGAGTCTCTGAGATTCTAATTGATGAGTTAGGAAAGAAATGAAGGCGGTAGACCTCATCATCATTTTTGGTTACCTGATAGGGATCACGCTGTTTGGCGTGTGGTTCTCGCGCAAACAGGAAACGACGCGCGACTATTTCCTGGGCGACCGCACCGTGCCATGGTGGGCCATCGCAGCCTCTATCGTCGCGACCGAAACTTCGACTATCACTTTTATCTCTGTCCCCGGAATCGCGTTTGCACGGGGCGGCAATTTCCAGTTTCTCCAGCTCGTTTTTGGTTACATGATTGGCCGCGTGGTCATCTCGCTGCTGTTTATCCCATCGTATTTTCGCGGCGAATTGATGACGGTCTATCAACTGCTTGAACGACGCTTCGGCATGCGTATCAAGATGCTGGCGGCATCGCTTTTCGTCGTGATGCGCAACATTGCCGACGGAATTCGCCTGCTTCTCACAGCTTTTGTTCTCGCTGCGGTCTATACAGCTTTTCAGCCCGAGGCGAATACTGAAACGATAGTCATTGCGTCGATTATTTTGCTTGGCGTCGTCATGATTATCTTTACGTATTTCGGCGGGATGGAAGCAGTGATTTGGGTGGAAGTGGTCCAGCTCGGGATTTATCTTGTCGGTGCGGCGATGGCGGCGGTGGTGCTGATCAATGCGATCAATGGCGGCTGGGGCCAGGCAGTCGCGCTGGGGGAACAGTTCAACAAATTCAGTTTGATAGATTTGGGATTCAGAGAGACGACTTACGCTTTCACTGCACCGTTTACCTCAGGCTCTTTCAGCTTCAACCTCCCGATTGATTTCACCAAAACCTATACGCTTTGGGCCGGACTGCTCGGCGGTTGTTTCCTGACGATGAGTACGCACGGTACCGATCAATATCTGGTGCAAAGATACCTTTGCACGGACAAACCGCGTCACGCTGCGGCCGCGCTTCTTTCCAGCGGCGGAGTGGTGTTGGGACAGTTCATCGGATTCCTGTTCATCGGCGTCTTGCTGTTTGCTTTCTATGGGCCGCATACCGATCCCGCTTACGCGACGCTCGCGAATGGCGTGGCCACGCTGCCTGTGAATGGCGCATTCAAAGTTGTCGGCGGCGACCGTGTTTTCCCCGACTTCATCACGAAGTTTATGCCCTCAGGTTTATCTGGGCTGGTGGTCGCTGCGATATTTGCAGCAGCCTTATCATCGTCGCTTAACTCGATCGCCGCCACTGCGGTTAACGATCTTTACAAGCCATTCAAGCCTAAACGCGACGACAAGCACTACTTGCGCGTTTCGCATTGGCTGACGCTTCTTTGGGGAATCGTGCAGATTGGGGTCGCCCTGTTCGTGATGCGCAAGAATCGCTCGGCATTGGATCAAGCCTTGTCGGTCGCGTCCCTGATAAATGGCCCGGTGCTGGGTGTGTTCCTGGTCGGAACATTTTTGCGTCGGGTGAGCGAGCCGCCGGCATTAATTGGAATGCTGACTAGTATCTTCGTCATGCTTTACATTCGCTTTTTTACGCCAATTGCCTGGACGTGGTATGTGCTCATCGGCAGCATCGTTACTTTCGTCGTGGCCTGGTTGGCTGGTTTTGCCTTTGCGCCGGCTCCGCGCGAACGGCGTGATGAGCTTTCGCCGAGTGCCTGATCCTTTTTATTAGTCCGTCCAAAACTTCCGATGAAACAAAAATCGCTTTCTGCAACTCGATTGATTAACGCTCTTCTCCTGGTGATCGCGCTTACTGCGCCAATGGTTCTGCCCACGGGAAACATTGAGGCCAGCGCGAAGAAACCAATAGTCGTCAAGCCATACTCTTCAACCCACAGCAATGACGCCGTGAAGTGGGCCGACAAACAGTTGAAGAAGATGACGCTTGAACAGAAAGTGGGGCAACTTATTTCGGTGGGCGTTAACGCCACGTATCTAAACCAGGATAGCGAGGCGTTCAAGGCGCTGCGTCACCAGGTTGTAGACAATCACATCGGCGGTATTATTTTGTTTCGCGGTCCGGTCTATGAATCCCTGCTGCTGATGAATCGCATGCAGGAGCTCGCGCGCCATCCGTTGCTGATTTCGGCGGATTTAGAAGCGGGCGCAGGGATGCGTTTTGACGATACGGTGAATTTCCCCTGGAACATGGCCGTCGGCGCCACGGCCAACCCTGAGTTCGCGCGACGTCAGGGAGCCATCACCGCTCGTGAAGCCCGCGCGATAGGCGTGCAGCAGATTTACGCGCCGGTTGTTGACGTGAACAACAACGCGGCTAATCCGGTTATCAATGTGCGATCTTACGGCGAAGATCCGGCGGAGGTGGCGCGTTTCGGCGCGGCGTTCACTGAGGGCGCGCAGACAGCTGGAGTGATTGCCACAGCCAAGCATTTCCCGGGACACGGCGATACAGCCATTGACTCGCATCGCGGTTTGCCGGAAATCAATGTTTCGCGTGCACGCCTGGAAGCCGTGGAGCTGGCGCCTTTTCGCGCCACGATAACCGCTGGCGTAGGCTCTGTGATGGTGGCCCATATCGGTTTGCCCCAGCTCGATCCGACAAAGGTTAGGCCCCTGGCACGAGACGAAAAAATCAGACCCGTCGACACAGACGAAGCCGGCGAAATCATTGCCGAGAGCGCATCGATTCCCGCCACTGTTTCACCAGTTATCGGCCGCCTTCTGAGAAACGATTTAAACTTTCAGGGACTGATCGTTACCGATGCACTCAGCATGAGTGGCCTCACGATTTATTTTAACCAGGACGAGGCGGCCGTGCGCGCATTGGAAGCAGGGGCGGACATGTTACTGAAGCCGGCCGATAACGATGCGGCCTTTCGCGGCGTGGTCCAGGCAGTTCGCAGTGGCCGGCTAACCGAGAAGAGAATTGAGGATTCGGCCCGAAAGATTCTGGCCGCCAAGTTTGATCTGGGGCTGGCAAAGGAGCGCATTACGCCCGTGGATAGCGTTGACCGCATTGTGGGCAATGCTGATGTCGGTCAACTGGCGCGTGAGATTTCGGAACACGCCATAACCCTGGTGCGCAACGATGACAAACTCGTGCCCCTGAATTCGGTGAAACCGGGCGCGCGTATTTTCAATCTGGCAATTACGAACGGTGATGATCGCATTGTGGTCGCGAACCCCTTCACTACTGCAATGTTGCGGCTGGGACGAAAGGTCGAGACAGTAGTGCTGGATGATCGCTCGTCTGAAAAGGATGTGCAAAATGCGCTTGAGCAGGCGCGCGGCGCAGATCTGGTGATTGCCTCTTTATACGGCCGGGTGCGTTCAGGTCAGGCGCGCAGCGTGGGTTTGCCGGAGCCAGGCGCAAGAGCGTTGGCTAAGTTGATCTCAAACAAGGCCCCGATTGTCGGGATTAGCTTTGGAAATCCATACCTGCTTCAAGGCTTTCCGGAGCTGCGCACTTATATGGTCGCGTATGGCGATATGCCAAGCCTGCAGCAGGCCGCGGCGCGAGCACTCGCAGGACAAATCGATATCACCGGCAAATTGCCAATTTCGTTGCCGGGTCTTTATCCGCGGGGAACTGGAATTCAAATCAAACACGCCAGGTGACTGGAGGGTGACAAAGAACCACGTGTTGTTCTATCTTTGAGTCGTCCCATTATGAAGAAGATCGAAGAAAGACTTGACCGGCTGGAGCGTATTGCAAAGTTGTTGGTGCGGGCCGGACTCCGCGCCCGACGCGAAATGCGCCAGCAGGATGACAAAATTACCATCATGATGGACGCACAGATCAAGAATGAAGAACGTTTCGCCGCGTTGGCGGAAGCTCAAAAACATGCCGACCGTCGCCTTGAGGCGCTAATTGATATCGTCAAGCAGGGCCGCAACGGTAAATCAAAGTGAAGACCGCTGGTCTTTATCTCTTTCATTAAATCCCATTTTGAACATATTGCCTTCGAATACCTTCCTTCGCGCGCGCTTCCAGCCTGGCAGTTATTTTGCCGTTGTCATCCTGTTCGCATTAGTGATCCCCGGTTCTGCGTTTCAAACAAAAAACCGCCGGGGAACCGCACGTCCGGCAGGAGTTTCACTAGAAAGACTCCAATCGATTGACGCGGAAGTGCAGCGCGAGATCGCGCAAAAGCGTTTGCCTGGCGCCGTAGTGCTGGTTGGACGAAACGGGACTGTGGCGTGGCATAAGGCATATGGCGCTCGCACTGTTCAGCCGGCGCGCGAGGTAATGACCACGGACACGATCTTCGACGTGGCCAGCCTTACGAAGGTGGTAGCAACGGCCACGAGCATCATGATCCTGGTCGAGCGCGGCAAAGTGCGCCTGAGCGATCCGCTGTCGAATTACATCCCTGAGATCAAAGGCGAGGGCAGGGAACGGATTACGATCGAACTGTTGTTGACACATCGCTCGGGATACCAGCCTGACTTTGATCTGCGCGAACGCTGGACCAGTCATGCTGAGGCAATGAAGCGGTTGTTGAGCGAGCCGCTGCGAAGCGCGCCTGGCGCCAGGTTTGTTTACAGCGACATCGGTTTCATCGCGCTCGGTGAAGTTGTTCAACGCGCCAGCGGCCTTCCGGTCGACGAGTTTGCCCGCCGAAACATTTTCGTTCCACTGGGCATGCGCGACACCGGCTTCCGACCAGCGGCTGCTTTGCGCGCGCGGATTGCGCCAACTGAAAAACGCCGCGGGCAAATGAATTATCTGGGTGACTCGGCGGAAAACGCCGGCGCCAATGCTGACAAGTGGCTTCGCGGCGAAGTCCACGATCCAACCTCATATCGAATGGATGGGGTCGCGGGTCACGCCGGACTTTTCTCGACCGCAAATGATCTCGCACTTTACGCGCAGATGATGTTGAACAACGGCGCGCATCAAGGCAGGCGAATTCTGAGCCCGCTGACCGTGGCGGAAATGACCCGACCGCGTTTGGTTAACGACAACGGCTGGACGCGTGGCCTCGGCTGGGACATCAACACAAGTTTTTCAACTAATCGCGGCGAACTGTTCCCGCTTGGCTCGTTCGGTCATACGGGTTTTACCGGCACGTCTATGTGGATCGATCCAGCGAGCCGAATGTTCGTGATCTTCCTCAGCAACCGGGTCCACCCCGATGGCAAGGGAGATGTTGGGCCATTGCGTGGTCGCGTGGCCTCCATCGCCGCGGGATCGGTAACTGACGCGGCCGCAGTCGATCGAGCGCGGGCCCAGGTTGCCGGTTATTACGGTGAAGTGGTGAAACACCAGGCTGAGTTTAGTTCGGCGCAGGCGTTTGATGCGCAGGTGTTGACGGGCATCGATGTACTGGAGCGCGATGGCTTCAAACAACTCGCCGGCATGCGCGTAGGATTAGTCACGAATCACACCGGTCGCAATCGTGCTGGTCGCGCGACGATCGACGTACTGAACAAAGCGCCTGGCGTAAAACTCGTCGCGCTCTTTTCGCCAGAGCATGGAATTCGCGGGCTGGTGGATGTAAAAATTTCCGACTCGAAGGATGAACAGACAGGACTGCCGGTCTATTCGCTTTATGGCGAAACGCGCCGGCCAAAGCCTGAACAACTTAAGGATCTTGACGCCGTCGTTTTCGATATTCAGGACATCGGCGCGCGCTTTTACACCTACATCTCAACCCTGGGGAATGTGATGGAAGAAGCTGCGAAAGCCGGCAAGCCGGTATTCGTCCTTGATCGGCCAAACCCGATTAACGGAGTTGCAGTTGATGGGCCAGTGGGTGACGCAGACAAGCCATCGTTTACTGCCTATCACCCGATTCCAGTCAGGCATGGAATGACTGTGGGCGAGATGGCCCAACTTTTTAATCTCGAACGAAAGATTGGTTCCGATTTGCGGGTGATCAAAATGGATGGATGGCAGCGCGCCATGTGGCTGGACGAAACGAACCTCACCTGGGTGAATCCGTCTCCAAACATGCGCAGTCTGACACAGGCGACACTCTATCCGGGTGTGGGTTTGCTGGAGACGACAAACGTTTCTGTCGGGCGTGGAACCGACACGCCTTTCGAGTTGATGGGCGCGCCCTGGATTGATGAACAGAAGTTAGCAGCCTACTTAAATGGTCGCAGAATTCCGGGCGTGCGATTTGTCCCAGTTCGCTTTACTCCCAGCAGCTCGGTTTTCAAAGGCGAGAATTGCGGCGGTATCAACTTAATTGTCACCGACCGATCGAGGTTTCGGCCTGTCTCAAGCGGCATAGAGATCGCCGCCGCGCTGCGAAAGCTTTTTCCGGCGGAGTGGAAAGTTGACAGCTACGCGCGGCTACTTGTGAACGCAGATACGTTGGATAGAGTGAAGCGCGGCCAATCTCCGGAAGAGATCGTTCGTTCATGGTCGGCGAAGCTTGAGGAATTTCGGCGCGTGCGCGCGAAGGTTTTGATTTACAACTAATCCACTGACTGCTATGCGCGTAATGTCCTATTGTGATCCGTGGAAAAGCGATCCACAAACTAACGCGAACTACACAAAAACGGACTAGTGCTATTTCGTATTTCAGGGATCGCATTGAAAGCGATCGAACTGTAGTTAACTCGCCTTGGACACTAAAGCCGTGACCCACTCCCTTCCTTTCAAACTGATCGCCCTCACGCTCGTAATGTTGACGGCTTCACTGGCAGTCACAAGTCTCCGTCATATAGCTGCGGAGGCTCAAAACGATTCTTACGATCTGATAATCACTAACGCCCGCATCGTGGATGGGACAGGGAATCCGTGGTTTCGCGGCGACGTCGGAATCAGGGAAGGACGCATCGCCCGGATTGGGAGACTCAGCGGAGCAAATGCGAAAAACCGAATTGATGCGCAGAACCGCATCGTGGCGCCGGGGTTCATCGATGTGCATACGCACGTCGAATCGCTCTTCAATCTCCCGGCCGCGGAAAACTTTGTTCGCATGGGCGTTACCACTCTGGTGACGGGAAACTGTGGGACGTCCGCCACCAACGTTGCTGAGTTTCTCGGCCGCGTGAAATCAAAGCCAACCGCGGTGAATATAGCGAGCCTCGTGGGTCACGGATCAGTGCGGCGAAGAGTAATGAAATCGGAGGATCGCGCGCCGACTCCGGATGAAATGAAGCAAATGGAGGCCGTCGTCGATCAGGCAATGATTGACGGCGCGGTGGGCCTTTCAACCGGATTGATTTATGTTCCCGGCACTTACGCGAAGACCGATGAAATTGTCGGCCTGGCGAAAATCGCAGCGCGTCACGGAGGACTCTATGCCACCCACATGCGCAGCGAGGGTGACAAAGTTGTTGACGCTATTCGCGAGAGCATTCAGATAGGAGATCTCGCGGGGCTCCCGGTTGAGATTTCCCATTTCAAGATCAGCAACAAGAAGCTATGGGGCCAGACGCCGACAACTCTTGGACTCGTGCGTGAAGCGCGGTCGCGCGGTGTGCTGGTGACAGTCGATCAGTATGCGTACACCGCAAGCTCTACTTCGCTTGACTCGCGCTTGCCGACCTGGCTGCTGGCCGGCGGGGCTGATGAGGCGAAGAAGCGCCTGAGCGACAAAGCCACACGAGAGCGCGTTATGAAGGACATGAAAGACGCCCTTAAACGCAGCGGATTCAAAGATTACTCCTATGCGATGGTGGCGAGTTATCGGGCCGACAAATCTTTCAACGGCAAATCAATCGCTGACATCACCAAAATTGTGCGCGGGAAGAAGGACGTCAAAAACCAGATCGAACAGATAGTTGCAATGTACGAAGCAGGTGGCGCAGGCATGATTTACCACGGGATGAACGAAGAGGACGTGCAGCGAATCATGCGCGAGCCCTTCACTATGATCGCTTCAGACAGCGGCGTGCGCCAAATCGACGAGAGCGTCCCCCATCCACGCGGCTACGGAAATAATGCTCGAGTCCTCGGGCGTTACGTGCGGGAATTGAAATTGATAGCCCTCGAAGACGCCATCAGGAAGATGACGTCGCTGCCGGCGCAAACATTTGGTTTTCGTGATCGCGGCATGGTTCGGGAAGGGTTTGCCGCCGACCTGGTAATCTTTGATGAGAACACGATTGGCGATCAGGCCACATTCGTTTCACCCCACCAGTTTCCGACGGGTATTTCACATGTGATGGTTAATGGCGAAGTAGTTTTTGCTGATGGCAGCATGACGGCGGTGCGGCCCGGCGCGGCGCTCCGTGGCCCTTCATCGATCGCCGGATCGATTCTTACTCGGCCGGGCGCCGTCCGCTCGCCGGCGGGGTTATAGCCCAGGTATCGAGAGACTTGACCGGCTTTAAACGAAGTCGTCGGCCTACATAAGTTTTAGTAGTCACGAAATTCTTCAGCAGCTATAATTGCGCGCTCAGAAAACAAAAGCATTCAATAATCGGAGGATAGTTATGGCAAACGCGAACGATCAGTCAACCGGCACTCAGTTTGAAACCAGCTTGAATGATGCGGTGATGGAATACTCGATGCTCAAGCATCCTTTCTATCAAGCATGGAGCGAGGGAAGGCTGAGTCAGTCCGTGCTGGCGGAATACGCTAAACAATATTATGCCCACGTTCGCGCTTTCCCTACTTATGTTAGCGCAGTGCATTCGCGATGCGAAGATTTGGAAACACGCCAGATGCTTTTGGAAAACCTGATTGAAGAAGAGCGCGGGGCGGAGAATCATCCTGAACTTTGGTTGCGGTTCGCCGAAAGCCTCGGGGTGGCGCGAGAGGATGTTAAGAATGCCGATCTGCTCGAGTCTACGAAGGCCTCAGTCTCCAGTTTGAAATCTTTGACGCAGTCGCCTGACTATCGAGAAGGACTGGCTGCACTCCTGGCCTATGAATCACAGATTCCGGAGGTGGCGAAAACGAAGCGTGAAGGACTTAAGAGCTTTTACGATATCGATGACGAGCGGGCTGTGTCTTTCTTCCGCATACACGAGAGCATTGACGTCCTTCACCAGCAAGTTGAGCTCGACGTCCTTGGAGCGCAGTGTCAAACGGCGGATGAAAAGAGCCGGGCTATCGCTAGTGCGAGTGCATCCGCGAAAGCTCTCTGGTCCTTCCTCGACGGAGTTTCCGAAGCCTATCTGGATCCGTGCCCTCCCACTTCCAATTGAGGTCCAGGGGCTGCTGAGCGGCGAAACTGTCATCAGCAGCCCTTATCCCAACAATAAGAATCTTTAGTTTTCCTTATTTGGCGAACTACGTATAATAGCCGGCGTTTCAGCAATTCAGCGGGCGCCCGAATTCTTCGGACGCTGATCAAGGTCTACCCAGGATCTTAACGGCCGGTCCAGGTCTACCGATCCAGCCATTTTGAACCTCCAGTCGCGATTAGGTAAGGTCGATTTCGAACCATCGAATCGCCTTCGTGAACCCAAGTCTGCGTAGTTTCCAAAAGAAGGAGTCTCCAATGCATAAGCTGAATCCCCCAAGGGCGTTTTTCATCGCCGCGTTCCTTTTGACTGTCTTCTCGTTTTCCTTTGCACAGGAAACAACCGGCAGCATTGAAGGTACCGTTAAGGACACGGCCGGCGCGCTGGTGCCTAACGTCACCATAACAATTTCAAGCGCTGGGGGGTCGTCAGCAAGTACCACCACGACGGGCACAGGAAGCGGTTTCAAACGCACCATTACTACCAACGAGGAAGGCTTTTTCCGCATTCTCCAGGTGCCGCCGGGAAACTACGACGTGGTGACGACGCCAGGGAGTGGCTTTGGTGAGGCGCGATACGAAAACGTTTCGGTGGCTATCGGACAAAGCACGCAGTTGCCGATTACGCTGACTCCGGGAAGCAGTGTGACGACGGTCGATATTGTTTCTTCCGATGTGCTGCCGGTTGACACATCCAATAATGCGATTCAGACGACAATCAACGCGCAGAAGATTGAGTTGATTCCCAGGAGCACGGGTTTCACCGGCCTGCTTAAGACAGTCCCCGGCACACGTCCTGAAAGCCGAACGGGAGGATTTTCGGTTGACGGCGCATCCGGAGGTGAGAACGTTTTCGTAATCGACGGCCAGGAAGTAACCAACTACCGAACGGGAACCCTCAATGAGACCTACAATGTTCCCACTCAGTTGGTCCAGGAAGTCCAGATTAAGTCGAGCGGCTTCGATGCTATGTACGGCGGCGCCACGGGCGGCGTTGTTAGCGTCGTGACGCGTGGGGGCGGCAATGATTTTCACGGCGAGTTCGGCATGCAGTTTGAAATTGCGAAGTTCAATGGTGATGAGCCGCAGCTTTTGAACCGGTTCACTTCAGGTACAGTGGCGGGCGGCAATTTCGTCCAGACCTCTGAGTATTTCAGCCCGCGAAAAGTGGAAGGGACTAACGTTTTCCCGACGGCTAACCTAAGTGGACCAATCATCAAGGACCGGTTGTGGTTTTTTGCCAGCTATACGCCGCAGGTTTTCCATTCGAACGTCGACACCGATTACTTTACAAACCTCCCGGCCGCACAGAGAACATTCATTACCACCGAACACTACCGGCGAACGAGAACATACGAGTATGCGTTTGCCCGGCTCGACGCGAGTCCTTTCAGCAAGCTGAGACTCACCGGGACGTTTCTTTGGAATCCGGTTATTGACCGGGGCAGTATTCCAGGTAACTCATTCACCAATGTTACCTCTTCGGTTTTGAATTTTGGCAATGTCTCAACCGCGAATTTTGGGGGCGCCATTGGGACGTTGAGAGAGCCTGAGTATAGAGTTCAACAGGGCGGACGTCAGAACTCGAACCTGGTTACACTGGCAGGCGTCTTTACTGCGACCAGTAATCTCGTAATCGATGGGCGCTATAGCCGCGGTTTTCTAAACGAAAAGAACGGGAACTATTTCATCCCGACCAGCACTCAGATTTTTTCCTGTAATACCACATCGACGCATCCCACTTTCCCCTGCTCTACGACGGGTGCGAACACTATCACGAGCAAAGATGTTTCTCTCCGACAGTCCTACGACTTTTCGGCGGCCTACATCTTCAACGCCGCCGGGCAACACGAAGTGAGAGGCGGTTATCAGCGGTTCACTATCTTTAACGACGTTCAGTCCGGAAATAATGCTATCGGACGAATCTCCTATAGTTTCGGAACTTCGATTTCCACGCTGATTGGTGGGAATGTGACCGCGACTCCCGGCAACATCGGGTCTGCTACTTTTCGGCGTACCGGAACGAATGGCCAGGGTTCCAACCTAAGCCAGGGCATCTTTATCCAGGACAAATATCAGCCGACCAGTCGGTTAACTATGAACCTCGGTATTCGGATCGAGAAAGAGGACCTGCCTTCCTTCAACGCCTTCCCGAGTGCAGTAAATTTTGGTTGGGGCGATAAGATCGCGCCCCGGCTTGGATTTGCTTACGATATTACCGGCGCCGGCAGAACGAAGATCTTCGCAAGCTACGGCAGGTTTTTCGACCGAGTGAAGTTTGCGCTACCGCGAGGTCTGTTCGGAGGCGATATCTTCCTTGAAGATTACTTTGAGCTCTTCCCCGGCGACACTGCCACCGGATTTAATATTGGGAATATCGTTGGCGGCTTCACCGGCCCGAGCGTTTGTCCCACGACTGGCTTTATCGCTTCAGGGGCCCGCAGCAGGTGTCAAAAAAACCTGCGCGTGAATGCCAACGAGCCGGGTGCCTCGGCATTTCTTAATGGCGCAGTAGATCCTAACTTGAAGCCTTTCCGGCAAACCGAGTTTACGGTTGGCGCCGAACGGCAAATGAGTAGAGATTACGTTTTGCGGGTCCGCTATACGTATAAGAATGTTGATGAAGCAGTTGAGGACGCGGGAATAATCAACGCAGCAGGAAGCGAAGCATACATTATCGGCAACCCTGGCAGCGGACTGCATTTGTCCACGCTTCAAACCCTTGGGTATAACAAATCCACGAGACCGCAACGCCGCTACGACGGCCTGGAAATCGTCGTGGATAAACGGCTGTCGAATGACTGGTACTTCAACGCAAACTACACTTTTAGCCGCTTGTTCGGTAACTATTCCGGATTAACCAGTTCGGATGAGCCACATTTGGTTAACGGGCGGCTGTCTCCCGGTGTAAGCCGCGCGTTTGATTTACCGTTCATCGGCTTTACGGCAACAGGTGAGAAGGACAACGGACGGCTTCAGACCGATCGGCCCCACGTTTTCAATATCTACGGCGCCTATATTGTGGATTGGTTTAAGAAAGGAACCAATTCAACCGAGATATCGGCATTCCAGACCGTTACGTCGGGACAACCTCAAACCACGACTATCTACGGCGCCTCAACCGTGACGCCTCAGATACTCCTGGGACGTGGCGATATGGGTCGCAGCCCGGTCTTTACACAGACGGATTTGGGTCTGACCCATCGCTATAAATTTGGCGACAATCGGTTCACTACAGCTTTCGATGTCAACTTTTTGAACCTTTTCAATCAATCGACGGTTACAGCCGTCTACACCGTTTTGAATCCATCTAGTGCTCCGGTTAACGCCGCGGCTCTGGGATTAAGTCAGGTGGCCTATGCCAACGGGTTAACCGGCGGAACGCTGTTACCGGCGATCAATGCTCGGATAGCATCGCAACCCGATCGAAGCGACATCCGTTACGGCCAGCCATACTTGTACCAGTCACCCAGAACGGTGAGGTTTGGATTCAGGTTCCTCTTCTAGGGGGCCCTGGCAGGCAAATGGGGGCGCGCGGCGGTCGAGTCGTGGCACCCGGATTCATTGATGTGCACGCAACGTTGAATCGCATTTGCTTGCCGCAGCGAAAGCTTGGGCGCTGGGTTGACCCACGCTGATCACGGGAATTGTGATACCTCGACTTCCGATGCGGTCCGCTTTCCGGGCCGCATCAAGGTAAATCCCTCGCCGTCATTCCCACTTTGATCGCTTGCAAGCTTGGTTGCGCCGGCAGGGCGCCCCAGCCGTGGAGCTATGCAGTAACGTTTGATTGCGGCCGCTATATGCACGAGCCTGCGACCAAAAGAGACCCGCAGCCTGGGGTCGCGTTTGCCACGCCGAACGAGTATCGCCATCAGTTTGTCCCTGCTCCGGCAGCCGGGAATGAAAGCAGTCTAAAGCTGTTAGGAGTTCTTAGACGTTGGCGCGGTTTACAAAGCCATCAGGCGTTCAAGAGATTTACAACTTTCTCTTTCGATTAAGATCCTTCTGAACAAATGAGAGGACAGATCCGATGAAGCAGCATTTCAGGAGTACGTTGCGCTTATTATCTTTGATCGTAGCGACCATTGGTTTCTCAGTTGCGATTTCCGCTCAAACCGTTACGGGAACTCTTCAGGGCACAGTTTCCGATCCGGCGGGTGCAGTCGTTCCTGGAGTAGAGATCGTTGTGCGTAACGTGGAGACGGGGCAGGAGCGCAATTTAGTTACAAACAGCGATGGCTCATACTCCGCCGCATTTCTTCCTCTTGGCCGGTATACAGTCACAGCCACCGGCACTGGGTTTGCCAAAATGGCCCAGGAGAACGTCGAAATCACT
This sequence comes from Pyrinomonadaceae bacterium, assembly GCA_035557535.1. GTDB lineage: Bacteria > Acidobacteriota > Blastocatellia > Pyrinomonadales > Pyrinomonadaceae > PSRF01. The sequence continues at coordinate 195,804 of DATMDU010000161.1, read as the reverse complement.
TTGAACCAGACGCGAGTGATCGACTTCAAGCTAAATCCGGTTGGCGCTAATGCGGCAGTTACCATCACCGCTGAACAAGCGCCTATCAATACGACCAACGCGGAGATCAAGGGCTCACTTAATGCGCAGGAGATACTAGATAAGCCGACGGCGAATCCAGGCAGCTTTCTAACTCTGGCGGAAACCTTCACCGGCTTTCAGGAAAATCCAACTTCGGGTCAGAACAACCCCACCGCGTCTTCCGGGTCATCGATCAATTTCAACGGAACGGGAACCAGAGGCGCAACTTTTCAAATAAACGGAGTTAACAACGACGATTCGTCGGAGAACCAGAACCGACAGGGGGCATCGCTTTCGACGATCAAAGAGTTTCAGGTCATCACCAACAACTTCACCGCGGAATTCGGTCGCGGCTACGGGGCAGTGGTACTCGTGCAGACCAAGTCAGGCACAAACAATCTGCACGGCGACGTTTACTGGTATCACAACGACAGCGCTTTGAACGCCACCAACAATGTCTTCAATCCAACTGCGCGCAAGGGCGTGACCCGCCGCAACCAGTTTGGCTTTACGTCCGGCTTCCCGCTCATCAGGAACAAGCTCTTCGGCTTCGTTAGTCTGGACCATACGGAAAACTCTGGCGCCAACGCGTACAACCGCGACGTCTTCACCCTCGCGGAGCGTAATCCCGCCAACTGGTTTTTGACGACCTCAGCCAACGACACTCCGTCAAACCGAGCGTTTATCCAGTCAATTATGGATCGGTTTGCGAACGCCGTGCCGAATGATCCCGGCGCGGGTCCTAGAGTATTTCGCGGCCAGCAAGGTTTCGATTTTCCGGCCCGCGATTATTCCGGCCGCTTCGATTTCAACCCACACGAGAAGGACAACATTTCCGGACGCTGGCAGTACACACGCCAACGATTTACTGCGGACGACATCATTATCGGTGAGCGGGCAGATCAAAACCACAAACAGCAGAATTTCGGTTTAACGTGGACCCATCTCTTTTCGGCCGCCACCGTCGGGGAATTTCGGTATGGCCGCGGACTGCGAACCACGCTGGTCAATATCACGGCCGGTAACGATACCCCCATCATTCGCTTCTTCAACCCGACCCCCATCACCACGCAATCAAGTCTCGGGAGCGCCGGCAATTTTCCAATTCAGCGTTATCAGGATGACAATCAGTTTGTCTACAACCTGACTACGCTTTTTGAGAACCACTACGTGAAGGCCGGGACCGACTTGCGCCGTCAGAAACTCGACGATCTCGCTGACAATTTTTCGCGCGGTTTTTACAACAGCACGCTTGCCACTTGCAACGGCATCAACTACGGAAACGGGTTCGCCCAGTTTATCAACGGCTGCACGCCAAACTACCAGAAGGGCTACGGGCCGTTCTTCCTGGAAAACCGGATTAATGAGGCAAACTTCTACGTTGAGGACAATTGGAAGGTTCGTCCCAATTTAACTCTGAACCTGGGCCTGCGTTATGAATATGTCTCAGCGCCCAAAGAAGCGGCCAACCGAATTAATTATGGTATCTCCGCCGACAAAGACAACTGGGAGCCTCGCGTGGGATTTGCCTGGAGTCCAAAATTCGAGGACGGCTTCTTACGAAGTTTCTTTGGCAAGGACAACGACTCTTCGATTCGCGGCGGTTACGGTATTTACCATGGCCGTATCTTCCAGTCAGTCTTCTCGCAGGGCGGCGCCACCGTGCGATTCAACCCCCCCAACGCGTTCTTCTATAACCAATCTGGGCTCTCGTCTACGACCTTCAACCCGGTTGACCTGGCTAACCCAACAAGAGGTTTTGTGTTTGTGCCTGGGCCGCAGACTGTGCGCCATACCATCACGGCGATCGATCCAGGCTTAGAAATGCCTTACACCCAGCAATGGAACATGAGCTTTGAGCGGAAGATTGCTTTCGCCTCGGCGTTGCGTGTGAGCTACACGGGCAACCGTGGAATTGGAATACTGAAATATGCGCTCGACAATTTGCCCCTGCACGATGCTGTCAACGGGGTTCGAGTCGCGGACCATCCCAACAACCCGGCGAACCTGCGTGGTCAGGTGATTAGACTCGCGAGCGATTTTCTTTGCGCGGGCACCACCGGCACGACTACGGTTCCTTTCACCGCGCAGTGTCCTAACGTTGTGCCGATCGGAACCTTTGAATATAGCTTCCGCGTTCCTCGTATCAATGAGCGCCGTCCGAACGGACTCTACAGCACCAATGTCGCCGTTAGTAACAATGCCTGGACTTACTATCATGCGATGCAAGTGGACTGGACGAAGGATTTCAGCCACAACATGAGTTTCAAAGCGGCCTACACCTTTAGCAAGTCTCTCGACACCAATTCCGAGGCCACCTTCGTGGGTGCTGGTGACAGCAACCAGAACGGCAATAACGCTGGGGCGAGCCGTGGTTACTCGCGTTTTCACACGCCACACCGTTTCACCTTCTACGGCACCTACCGGTTTCCATTTTTCAAGGACGACAGGGGAATCCTTGGCCATGTGTTTGGCGGGTGGCAATTCTCTCCGGTCGTGAAGTTGTCAAAAGGAACGCCATTTACCGTCACGACGACGGCAGTGGATCTCAACTTTGACGGCTTTAGTGAAAGTCGGCCGGTGATTCTTGATCCCTCAATACTGGGAAACAGCGTGAATCATCCATCGACGTCCCGAGCGGCCTTGCCGCAATCAGCATTTCGTCCGCTGACCATTGCTGATTTCAATACGCCCATCGTGGGCCGCAACACTTTCTTCCTCGATGGAGTGAAGAACGTCGACTTCAGTCTAATGAAGGCCTTCCTGATGCCCTGGGAAAACCACAAATTCACTGTCCGGGCTGATTTCTTTAACGCGTTCAATCACGTCCAGTATGGATTTCCCAGTGTTAACGTAACGGCCACAAACTTCGGCGCTATCACGGGCACAGCCGTTCAGTATTTACCGCGAAGTGTGCAAATTTCGTTGCGCTATCAATACTGATTACGAAGCGCCCGACAACGATTGGGCGGAGATTGCTGTCTCCGCCCATTCCTTTTTCGAGGTCTGTAACAGAAGTGGTTGAGGAAGCTGGTGAACAAATAGAGGAATTAATGCCACAGTTTCGCAGGTTCAGTAGCGTTGTATTGATTTTCATTCTCCTGCTGGCGCAAGCATCCGCTCAGGATAGTCCGCGCGCGATAACGCCTGCTGTAAAACCTGCCGAAGTGCGAGCGTTATGGGTAGTGCGCACTACGCTTACCTCGCCCGAGAAAATTCGCGCGATGGTCCAATCGGCGAAGGACAATGGATTCAACACCCTCATCGTGCAAGTCCGCGGACGTGGCGATGCATACTACCGCTCGCGACGAGAGCCCCGCGCACCGGAATTGAAGGATCAAGCTGCGGAATTCGATCCTTTGGCCGTAACTCTGACGGAGGCAAAGAAACATGGATTGGAAGTCCATGCCTGGCTCAACACAAGTCTCCTTGCAAACCTTGACGCGCTGCCTGCCAGCCCCAACCACGTCTATAACAGAAACCCTGAGTGGCTGGCCGTGCCCCGGGCGGTAGCGGCCGATCTCTACCAGATGTCACCGCGCGATCCGCGTTACCGTGCCCGCATTGTCGAGTGGTCCCGTGGCAACCGTGGTGAGTTGGAAGGAATTTATACCGGCCCGGCGAATCCGAAGGTTCGCGAACATATCTTAAAGATCTGGCTCGACGTCTTGAAAAACTATGACGTCGATGGACTTCATTTCGATTACGTCCGACTTGCCAGTCCGGATTTTGACTACAGCCGCACCTCGCTGAATAATTTTCGAAAATGGTTGGAGCCAGGACTCTCCAAAGAGCAACGGAGTCAGTTAAAAGCGTCTATCAAGTTAAATCCTCTGGCGGCCGCTGAAATCCATGCGGACAAGTTTGGTGAGTTTCAGCGCGAGCAGATAACCATGTTGGTCCAGCGGATCTATCGCGAAGTTAAAAAGCGTAAAGCGCAGGTCACAGTTTCAGCGTCTGTGTTTGCCAACCATGAAAACGCCTACGACCGCCGGTTTCAGGATTGGCGCCGCTGGCTTTCGATGGGGATACTGGACGTGGTTTGCCCAATGGCTTATTCAACCGACACGGCCGTTTTTCAAAAGCAGATTGAGATTGCCACCAGCAGCGCACATGCGGCAGGTCGCCGTGTTTGGGCCGGAATAGGCGCCTATCGCATTCCCTCCGAATCGACGGTCGAGAAGATTAATGTCGCGCGCACACTCGGGTCAGACGGCATCATCCTTTTCTCCTATGATTTCACGACCAGGACCAGCGAGCTCAACCCGGAAGGCAAATATCTGGAGCGAGTGCGCCGAAGTGCATTTGACGTTCGGCCTGATTAGTAAAGTCCGTTCAGATTCTGGAGACAATACAACGTGAAGTGGCTCGTGCTTTTTTTGACGCTCGCAACTTTTATGAGCGGCTCCGCTCTGGGTCAGACGCCGAGGCGAGCTTTGGACACCGGCACGATTGAGGATCTTAAAGGCCAAACAAAAATATTCGTCAGTTCAACCCCGCGGGATCAGTCCCTGGCCAAAAAGGTCTCCGCGACGATTCAGAAGAAGCTGCCCGGCATCACGCTGGTAAACAGCATGAGTGAGGCCGAAATCTGGATAAGGGTTTACACATTGAACAGCTATTGGACCGATCGAACACCGCCGGACCTTAACAGGGCGCCAAGGTTGGGGGAAGACGGGCAAACGATGCCAGGAGACGGGCGAACCCGCATGGGGTCTGAACAAGTCATGTCGCTCCACGGCTTCGTCACCGTTATCCAGCGCCCAGAACCGCCAAAACTTGTTATCTACTTTTCTAAAAAGGGAGGTACGAAAAGCTCAATGGCCGATAAATTTGCCAATGAGTTTGTTCGGGCGTACCAGAAAGCGACGGCCGGCCCGTAAGGTTTGAGGTTCACGCTCGCCTGTTGGTGGAGCGGCGCATCGAAGCCTGAGTTTTATCAGTTAGCGGGCCAAAAAAAACCTTGTTTCACATGCGGAGCGGGTGTATAAGTTTAATTCTCCGTAGGCATTACGACCACTTCAGTTTTCATTTCCGACTAAAGCGATATTTCTGAAAAAGGAACGAGAGGAACTCCATGAAGCACTTCAGCAACCCCCTGCGACTTCTATCCCTGTCTGCGATTTTGTTACTTTGCCTGAGCGGTCTTGCGATTGGCCAAGAGGTTACCGGCAGTATCGTCGGCTCTGTTAAAGATGCGAACGGCGCCGCCGTGGCGAATGCGACCGTTACCCTGACGGATGCCGAGAAGAAAGTGGTTGCCCGCACCGTTCAAACGAATGATGACGGCGAATTCTCTATTCCTAATTTGAGTCCTGGGTTGTATGACGTTTCGGTTGAAGCCCAGAGCTTCAAGAAGCATGTCAAGAGTAATGTCAAACTCGATGTGGGCGATCGGCGCTCGGTTAACGTCGAACTGGAGACCGGCAATATCGCGGAAGTGGTGACCGTTGAAGCCGACCCTGTAGCGGTAGATACCACGTCGGCAACAAGCGGCACTATTATCAACGGCGAGCAGGTTCGTGAACTCTCAATTAATAACCGCAACTTTACTCAGCTCGTGACGCTGGCACCGGGTGTTTCAAACGATCTGTCCGACCAGGTATATGTTGGAACCACGGCAACCGCTAATGAGAACAACAACACGGGTGCGCAAGCCAACCAACCGAACACGGTAAACATTTCGGTCAACGGCGCCCGCAGCAGCCAAAACACATTTACCGTCGACGGAGCAGACATCACTGACCGTGGCTCTAATATCACTATTCAGGCTTATCCCAGTATTGACTCGATCGGCGAATTTCGCGTGTTGCGAAGTCTCTATCCGGCGGAATCAGGGCGCAGCGGCGGTGGCCAGGTGAACGTGGTAACGCGCTCAGGAGGAAACAGTTTTCACGGCAGCGCGTTCGAATTCATCCGCAACGAGGCTCTAAACGCAAACGACTTTTTTAGCAATCAGCTTGCGCCGGTCGGGCGAGACGCTGAAGGCAAAGCAAAACGCCGTCCCTTCCGCTATAACAATTATGGCTGGACGCTCGGCGGCCCAATGTATTTTTTCAACTTCGGTGAAGGCAACGGAGGGATTGGCAGGAAATTAGACAAAACATTCTTCTTCTTTTCACAGGAGTTCCGTAAAGACAGGCGTTTCCCCACGTTGACGGGCACTGTTCCTGACGCCCAACTACAGCAGGGAATCTTCCCGGTTGCCATTTGTTTACAAGCTACCGGCACAACCTGCACACTCACGCTGCCGGCAGGAACGCCGCTATCAAGTCTGCGTCCAGTTAATCCGCTTTCGCAGCAATACATTAATTTGATCTATAGCAAGTTGCCTCAGCCAACCACGCTGGCGACATACTCGCTGGTTGCCCCGGCGCTAAATATTGCCGAGTTCCGTCAGGAAATCCTGAAATTTGATCATAGCTTCTCGAGCAAATGGATGGGCTACTACCGCTTCCAGAACGACAAGATTCCGACTTTCGATGCCAATGCTATCTTTTCATCCGGCTCGAATCTGCCTGGAGTTTCAACCACCTCAACTAACTCTCCTGGCAAAACACATACGTTTCAGACCACATACACCATCAACCCAAACACTATCCTCGAAGGGCGCTTCACTTATGGTTATGGCGCAATTCTGAGTAGCAATGTTGGCACGCTGGCTCTAATTAATTCTCCGATTACGCCCCCATTGCCTTACCAGAACACGCGTGACCGCGTGCCGTCCATGACCGGAAACGGGTTCAACGGCCTCGTGGGTTTTGGGCCATATGACAACTTCTCCTGGAAGAAAAATTGGGCCGCCAGCTTAACTCACATCCGAGGCAGCCATACCGTGAAAGCGGGCGGCGTGTTTTCGATGTATCGCAAGAATGAAAATGCCATTGCCGGAAGCAACGAGGGAACCTATAGCGCCTTCAATACACCCGGAGCCACCACCAATGTCCTGGCAACCGGCGTTACCGGAACTGTTAACACTAACCGTCAAGCCTGGGCCAATTTTCTTCAGGGCACCAATGCAACTTTCACCCAGGCGAGCTTTGACTACACCGCAGACTTGAGACAAAAATCGATTGAATGGTACCTGCAGGATGAATGGCGCGCTCGCCGCAATCTGACCTTGTATTACGGTGTGCGTTATTCTTATTTCGGTTCGCCCTATGACAAAAACGGCCGCCTGAGTAATTTCGTTCCTGAGCTTTGGACCGCAGCCGCAAGGCCCCAGGTAACTGGCGCCGGAAACCGCGTGGCCGGGACCGGGAACAATTGCAACGGCATGATTGTAAATGCACAGAATTTCATCACCGGTCCGGCGGCATTCAATTGCACTCCCACAGCTTCTCCTTGGGGCAAGTATGTGATTGACGTGCCCAAGAAAGACTTCGCTCCGCGCGTAGGCCTGGCTTGGGATCCGTTTGGCGATGGAAAGACGGCGGTCAGGACGGGCTATGGTATCTACCACGATCAAGTCTTGAGCGGTAATTTCCTGCAAATCATCGGACTCAATCAGCCATATCAACAAACGGTCACTATTTCGGGCACGCGCATCGACCAGCCATTGCCCCCAGGCTCCCCCATAAACGTGGTGGCGGCCGCCGCGGCATCAAACATACGCGGCATACAATCCAATTGGCACACACCATATCAGCAACATTGGTCCCTGGACGTGCAGCGGCAAATAACCGACAAAACTATTATGACGATCGGTTATTACGGATCGAAGGGCGTTCACCTTATCGGAGCCTATGAATACAATGAGCTCCCACCTGGATTCGCCATTAGCCGAGGAGCAACCGGCTGTGCGGTCGGAGCGTCGACCACGCCAACCGCACCTTGCCAGGTGGCGGGCACGGCATTCACTTCCTCGGCGGGCACCAACATTCTTGACCAGCTTCGTCCATACCGCGGGTATCGCTCGATTAATATTGTTACGCCGCAATTCAATGCCAACTATCACAGTCTGCAGCTTTCCGGACAGCACCGCTTCGCCGGAAGTTCGCAGGTGAACCTGGCATATACCTGGTCGAAGAATCTGACAGACAATCAGACCGATCGCTCGACGGCGCCTCAGAATTCCTTCAATATTCGCGAGGATTACGGTCGCGCCACGCTCGATCGTCGTCATGTTTTGTCGGTCAATTACATCTATGAGCTGCCGTTCCTAAGAAAGCGACATGACTTCGTCGGTAAAGTCTTTGGCGGCTGGCAGGTCTCCGGCATCGCAACCTTTAACACCGGATTGCCGCTGACGATTACGACGTCTAATTTCGACGCAGCCGGACTGGCGCTCATTCCCGCTTTGGTCGCCGGTAGCAGGCCGAATGTGTTGTGCGACCCAAACCAGGGAGGGGCGCAAACTCAGGGGCAGTGGTTTAACACCGCCTGCTTTACGCCCAACGCGGTAGCGGGTGCCACTAACGTACCGAATGTGGTTGGAAACGCGGGACGCGGCATCGTTGAGGGACCGGGAACTCAACGCTTCGATCTCACTTTGTCCAAGGCTATCCGCTTTGGTGAAACTACGAGGCTGCAACTACGTGGTGAAGCTTTTAATATCTTCAACCACACTAATTTCCGTGCAATCAGCACCAACATCACGGCCGCGACCTTCGGACAGGTGTTGAGCGTTCGCGACCCGCGCACGCTACAACTGGGTGCGAAGTTTATTTTCTAGTAGGAGATCGTAACCGACTACCGCGTGCCCGCAAGGATTCCTGATCCTGCGGGCACGTTGGTTTTAACCGTTGAGTCAGGTGGCGTTCGACGGCGGCCACAACCTGATTCAGAGAGACTGGCAGTGACTGGTTCAAACAAATCAATTTTCCTGCGTAATGCTCGGGCTGTCCTGCCCGACCACGTAAGCGAGAAAACGGATCTGCTGATTGAGGATGGATTCATTCGTCGCGTCTATTCGCATCGCGACCAGCTTTCCGAATTTTCACGCAACGTATCGGGTTCTTCAGAAATCGACCTCGAGGGCCTCACGCTTTATCCGGGGTTCATCGATGTTCATATTCACGGCGCGGTCGGCGTAGACACTATGAATGCCGACGCTCAGGAGCTTGAACGTGTGTCGGAGTTTCTGGCCACTCAAGGTGTAACCGGTTGGCTGCCGACGCTCGTGCCGGGTCCGGATACGGACTACGCGCGCGCGGTGGCGGCGATCACGGCAGCGATGCATGAGGAAAGTGCTGCGCCAGGCGCACGCGTGCTCGGGGTCCACTACGAAGGACCGTTTGTTAACTCGGCCCAGTGTGGCGCGCTTCATACCGATTACTTCAAGGCGTATTCCGGACCGGAATGTCTTGCTGAGCTGCCGCTTCCATCAGCCGGGAATGCGGTGAAAATGATTACTGTAGCGCCGGAGATTGAAGGAGGCATTGAGCTTGTGCGCGAGTTAGCGCGTCGTGGATGGGTCGTTTCGGTCGGGCACACGCGAGCGAGTTTTGACTTGCTCGAAGAGGTATTCGAGGCGGGCGGGCGCCACATGACGCACTTTATGAATGCGATGGCCCCACTAAATCATCGGGCACCCGGCCCTGTCGCGTGGGGCCTCGCGCGAGACGAGGTCACCTGCGACGTCATTGCCGATGGAATACATCTCGACCGCCAGATGCTGCGGCTTCTTTGCAAGCTCAAGGGCGCAAACCGGCTGACGTTAATCAGCGACTCGATCGCAGCTGCGGGACGCGGCGATGGGGACTACCAGATCTGGGGTGAAACGATATCGGTAAGAGACGGCCGGACCAGCAATGCGCATGGGAGTATTGCCGGCTCAGTGATTACGATGCTCGATGCGGTGCGCCTCATGGGCTCGCTGGATGTTTCAGAGGTTGATCTCGCGCAGATGGCCGCAACCAATCCGGCGAGTTTATTGGGACTGGACGGCGACTGCGGGACGATTGAAAAAGGGAAGCGCGCTGACCTGGTGGCGCTCAACCCGAAAGGCGAAGTTGCCCTGACGCTGGTCGGCGGAGAAGTTGCTTTTAAGAGATGAGTCATGACTTATCACTTTTCACTCTTCACTAGTTCGTACATCCCTGCCCGTGCGTACGCTTCGTCCAGCAGTTCCACTGGATGACAGACCGTTAAATCCATCCCCGCAAGAAGGGCGCCCGCGCCAATCTGCATCTGGCAGCCGGGATTCCCCGTCGCCAGGATTTTAGCCCCGGTCCTTTCAACGTTTGCCAGCTTTTCGTTCAAGACTTCGCGAGAAAGCTCGGGTTCGAGAATGTTGTAGATGCCTGCGCCGCCACAACATCTCTCCGAACCCTCGAGGCGCGTGAAGTCCAGTTGTGAGATGGCGCCCAACATTTCAAGCGGCGCCTCACCCGCATGTTGACCGTAAAGCAGATGGCAAGATGAGTCGTATGTCACCTTCGCTGTTTTCCCAGCAGCCGACTTCAGTCCCACGGTCTCCAGTTGCTGGCTGACATCCCGGACACGCGAACTAAATGCCTGGGCTTCGTCAGCGCATGAGGGATCGTCTAAAAGCAGGTGCCCATAGGAAGCCAGCATCGCGCCACAGCCACCGGCATTGGTAATAATTGGCGGATCTTCTCCCGCAGACTTGAAAGCTGCGATATTCCTGCGCGCGAGTCTGCGCGCGCCATCCAAATCACCGGCGTGGGCGTGAAGCGCGCCGCAACAAACCTGTTCGCTCGGAGCTTCTACTCTACAGCCGTTAACTTCGAGTACTCGAGTAGTCGCCCGATTCACCCGCGCGAAGAGTCCTTCGCCGACGCAGCCGGTGAAGAGCATTATCGGATCAGTTTGGCGATGCCCGCCTTCCAGCGCAGCCGGTCGCGCTTTCACTGAGCCCGACGCACCAGATAACTTCGCCGCGGAACTCTCCAACAGTGCCAAACTAAACTGAATACGCCGCGGCAGTAACTTCGCCGCGCCTGATTTCAACAATATTCGCGGCAGGCCCGCATCACGGAAAAGCCGCGACATTGCGAAAACAAATCTCAAGCGCGCCGGTTGCAACCAGACATGTTTCAGCAGCAAACGCAGCACTGAATAACTGAAGCCACGCGTTTTCGCAGCGGTAAACAATTCACCACGGGCGGCCTCAAGCAGGTGCCCATATTCAACGCCCGCGGGGCAGACCTGTTCACAGGCACGACAACCAAGACAGCGATCGATATGGCGCTCGAAGCTGCGGGAGTCGTTGGCGAGCCGGCCTTCACCGACAGCGCGCATCAAATAGAGGCGTCCGCGTGGCCCATCGTTTTCATCACCGGTAATCGTGTAGGTTGGGCAGGCTTCGAGACACAACCCGCAGTGAATACAGGCGAGCAGTTTGTCTTCTTCATCGGCTAGCGCCGTGGTGAGTTGTGATGATGCCAAGTGAATCTTCTGATTGATGTGCGTTTCAGTTCGTCAGCAGTTTAGTTTTTTCGCCCAGAGCGGCTCTCAGGATCGATTTCAGAGTCTCAATATCAACGGCTGCCTTAAAACAGCGTTTGGGAATGACGACGAAGAGTGTTCTCCCCATAAAGAGATTAAAACTGTCACGGGATTCAACGGCCTTGAGAACGCTCTCCCAGCTGATACGCGCTGAAGACTTTCCATCGCTTACATCGTAGTGATCGCCATAAAAACTGTAGTGGATCTGCTTCTGAAAATCTTTGGCGTTTGGGTGGGTCCGCAGTGCCTCGATTACTACAAAAAATGGAAAGGCTGCGGGTAAGACGACGGCTGCTATCGGCAGGACTATATACCAGCCCAGCTCGCCCCGAAGCATATAGAGGACGGCGGAACCCAGGAAGGTAATACCAATCGCTGCGGCAATCGTAAACACCGTGGACCGCTGGCTGAAGATAAACCAAAGATTTGCACGAATCAGTTCGGAAGCCTGCAAGTCCACGACTACCTCAACCTCGTGTTCGTGCTGTTCCGTCATGTCGTTTCTCTTGCCGCTAATAACCAACCGCCGGTCCATCGCTGCGACGCGGGTCAGTTGCGCCCAGTCGCACTCGCGTTTTCTCTTCAATCATTATTCCCTCGGCATCTCCCAGGTAACGCGGCCTGGCGAGCTTGTGCCCCATCGATTGAAGCGCTCTCTGCGTGTCGCCGGACAATCCAAACGGTTCGAACACGAGTTCATCCGGCAGCCATTGATGATGGATGCGTGGGAAGTCGATCGCCTGTTGAATGTTCATGCCGTAGTCAACGACGTTGGTGATTACGCAGAAGGCGGTGTTGATGATAGTCGGACCGCCCGGACTACCGACGGTAAACCAGAGACTACCGTCCTTTCGCAGGACGAAGGTGGGCGTCATCGCCGATAGGGGACGTTTGCGCGGCGCGACTGCATTGCGCTCGCCCTGAATCAGGCCATACATGTTTGGCGTTCCGGGCTTTGCGGCGAAGTCGTCCATTTCGTCGTTCAAAATTATGCCGGTTCCTTTTGCCGTAGCTGCCGAGCCGTAAGAGTTGTTTAGCGTGTATGTATTAGCAACCGCGTTGCCCTGCGAATCGACTACCGTGAAATGCGTGGTGTCTTCCGACTCATAACCCGGAGGCTGACCGGCGTGAATTTCAACGCTCGGCGAAGCCTTCTGAAGGCTTATGGTGCTGCGGAGTTTCGTCGCATAAGACTTGTTGATTAGTCCGGCGATTGGCACCTTGACGAAATCCGTATCACCCATAAACGCAGCCCGGTCGGCAAACGCTCGGCGCATCGCTTCGGTCATCAGGTGGTAGCGTTCCGAGGAGGAAGGGTCCATCTTGCTGAGTTCATAACCTTCCAGGATGTTGAGCATTTCAATGAGAACGGCCCCCCCAGAGGAAGGTGGTGGCATGGAAATGACTTCATATCCGCGATACGTGCCGCGCACCGGCTCGCGCTCCCTGGCTTCGTATCCAGCCATGTCGGCCATGGTGATGAGCCCATTGTTTCGTTTCATGTCTTCGACGATCAGTCGTGCTGTCTGGCCGCCATAGAATTCGTTTGGCCCCGACTTATACAAACGCGCGAAAGTAGCCGCCAGATCGGGTTGCCGAAAGAGGTCGCCCTCGTTGTAATACTTGCCGTTGTTCAAATAGATGCGTTTCGTTTCGGGATACTGGGAAAGATAGTCACTACTGCCGCGGAGCGAACGCGCCAGGGCCCGGTTGACCACGAAACCATCACTGGCCAGGCGCAAAGCGGGCATGACAAGTTGCGGCCAGTGAAATTTTCCGGATCCATACTTCGCGAGCGCGAGCGCCATTCCGCGCACTGTTCCCGGCACGCCGGCGGCCCGGTAGCCAACCAGTGAACCGCCCTCGCCCTCAATCAAGTTACCGTTCTTATCAAGGTAAATGTTTCGAGTTGCTGCGGCCGGCGCCATTTCACGATAGTCAATCGCTGTGGTCTTTCCATTCTTCAGCCGAATCATCATGAAGCCGCCGCCGCCGAGATTACCGGCCGCTGGATGGGTGACGGCGAGCGCAAACGCCACCGCAATTGCGGCATCAACAGCATTGCCACCCTGTTTCATGATGTCCACACCGACTTGTGAAGCAATCACATTTGTCGAAGCGACCATGCCGCGGGTAGCCCGTACCGGCTCGCGCGAAGCAGCGGCAGCCAAACGCTGATTTAACGAACCGAAGGGTGAAATCAGAATTGAAAGTGCGATGATAGATGTCAGAGCGTGACGCCGAGCTCGCATTGTTAATCTCATGGTTGATTCTCGCGTTGTGTTTGTTGTTATTAGAGTTTGTGTTCAAATGCGAAACGTCCGGGGGACAAAATATCCCCAGGATCCAACTCGTTTTTCACCCGTTGCATTAGACCGGTCACGCTGCCCAGGTCGCCCCAGGCATTCAACAGTTGTTTTAGTTCAGCAGACGCCTGTTCAATGATAAGTGCACCGCCGAGACTCTTTGCGTTTGTTGCAAGCTCTCGCAGGCGCGCGATTGTTTCGTCCTGACATTTGTCCGAGCCATTATCCGTTTGCCGCGAGCGTTCTACAACACGAACGCGGCCATCGCCGGCACCGGCGTGCCACATTAGCTCGCGGCCTTTTACCTCACTGAGACGTTTGAGAAAAAGCGCGAGGTCGCCTGGACGCAAACCAACTCTCCAAACCAGATCGTTGGCAGGATGTAGCGGCACGGTGGCCAGCGATCTCCAGATTTGAGAGTCGTCAGTTTCCGCCTGCACTCCTGGTAAGCTTTGTTTCGCACCCAGCAATTCTTTTGCGCCGTTCGCTTGCTGTGTCACTGCGCTTGCAGACCCGGCGAATCTAACGAGCAGCATATAGTCGCTGTTGTCTGACCAATTATTCGCTTTGGCCAGCGCGGGCGAAAGAAGTTCCACCGCAACTGGAAAGAGCGGAGCAGCGATTATTTGTTGCGCACGCGCCAAAAGATCATCCCGCGAGCCGTGTGCCACTACCGTGCGCGTCTCAGCAGGAAGCGGCCGCAGTTTGAAATTGACTTCGACAATCATCCCGAGCGTGCCGTAACTCCCAGTGAATAGTTTGCAAAGGTCGTATCCGGCGACATTCTTCACCACGCGCCCTCCGGCCTTGATTAAACTGCCGTCCGCCATCACCACCTTCATGCCAATCACATGTCTACGCGGCGGACCATAGCCGTATTGTTGCGCGCCGGCGAGACCGGTAGCGACTATGCCGCCAATCGTCGCGCGGCCCCTATCCATATCGTCCGGCGGGTCGACGGCCAACCACTGGCCTTTTTCGGAGAGCGCGGCATTAAAATCTTCCAGCGTGACGCCCGCTTGGGCGACGGCAACCAGGTCGGCCGGCTCGTGCTCAATGATGCTATTTAGTCGTCGCGTGCTGACAATAATGTTCACTCGGGTCAAGGGATTACCAGCATCAAGCCACATTGCTGCGCCGGCCGGGACCACGGGCCATCCTTCGCTCGCTGCTAGTTTCATAACTTCGCAGACTTCATTTATTGAGCCTGGAAAAACATTAACCGCGGATGCAAAACTGGAATGAAGCGGAGTTGTGGAAAGGTTTGACGCGCCGACGATCTCCGCCAGTTGATTCGCGGCACGATCCCGATTGAACGTCGAATTGCTGACAGCGGCGTTGCCGCAATTCCGGGCGGAAAGGATCTGCCTTCCCGGGCCAGTCGATATTTCCTTTTGCGACGCTGCCCCTGGCAATTGCGGGGAGGACGCCCGCGGTCCCAGCAAATCGCCGGCCCCCAGCGCGGTCGCTTCCGTTGCGGCGCCGGAGACGGCGCGCGCTTCGCCGCAACCTCTGAGCATCGGAATGATCTTGCCTGGGTTGCAAAGGCCCTCGGGATCAAAAGCCGCGCGCACGCCCAACATCACGTCCATGTCCGCAGCGGAAAATATCAAAGACAAAAGCTCGCGCTTGTCGAAGCCTACGCCATGTTCACCCGTAATGCTGCCACCTGCGCGCACGCAGGTTTCCATTAATTCGCGGCCCGCTTCCTTCACGTTGTGCACTTCAACAGCGGAACGCGAGTCAAAACAAATTAATGGATGAAGGTTGCCGTCACCAGCGTGAAAGACGTTTGCAATTCGGAGTTGATACTTCGATGCAATTTGGTAGGCGGCGTCAAGCACTTCGGGTAAACGCGACCGCGGGACAACCGCGTCCTGAATCATCGAATCCGGAGAGATGCGACCAATCGCTCCAAAAGCGCCTTTCCTTGCGGCCCAAAGTTTTTTTCGCTCGTTCTCGTCTCGCGCGGACCGGCAGCTTCGCGCTCCATACTCCAGGCAGACGTTTCTCACCCGTTCAGCTTCATCATCTATTCCGGCTTCAATTCCGTCCAGCTCAATAAGCAGAGCCGCGCCGACGTCGAGAGGCAGCCCGGCAGCAAACACGCTGGCTTCGACGGCGCGAATGATCTCGTGGTCCATCATTTCCAGCGCCGCCGGCATCACTCCGGACGCGATGATCGCCGAAACTGCGTGACTCGCCTGGTTTACTTCCGAAAACTCAGCGAGCATCGTCCGCACGGCCGGAGGAATTGGCACTAGTCGCAGGGTCGCTTCCGTGGCGATGCCAAACGTCCCTTCTGATCCGATGAAGACGCCCAGCAGATCGTAGCCTGGTTGTTCATTTCCGGCGCCACCGAGATCTACGATCTCGCCTCCCGCCAGCACCGCCCGCACACCAATTACATGATCAGTTGTAGTGCCATACTTCAAGCAATGAATCCCTCCGGCGTTTTCGGCGATGTTGCCGCCGATTGTGCAGGTCGGCTGGCTCGAGGGATCGGGAACGTAATGCAATCCGAGATGGGCGACGGCGCGAGAAACATGCAAGTTAACTACGCCGGGTTGGACCACCGCGATACGATTGACTTCATCGACCTTCAAAATCCGGCGCATGCGCGCCATCTCAATGACTACGCCTTGATTGAGCGCTAATGCTCCACCAGAGAGCCCGGTGCCCGCACCGCGCGGCGTGAAAGGCACTCGGGCACGCGCCAACACGCGCATGATCGCAGAGGTTTCTTCAGTTGAGGAAGGGAAGACAACGGCGCTGGGCCGATGTTTGTGATGGGGCAATCCGTCACACTCATAGACCAGCAACTCGTCAGGCTCCGATAAAACATTATCGTGCCCGACGACGGTCCGCAGATCTTCGACGATTGTGCTCAGGTGTTTAGCGTGCTCCTGTCTGGCCTGGAACAGCCATGATACATCACGCGTGTACGCTTTTCTTAAGTTATCGTTTCGCCCCCGTTTGTTGAAAACGACTGGCCTGTTTGCTGGCGCGGCGAGATTAGCGTTAAGATTCGGTGATTAATAAACCCCCGCCGATAAAACCGGATTACCGTTCGGATTTCCCTCAAATCCGGTACACGTACTAATCCATTCAGTTCTGAACGGAGTTGTTAAATGCCCAAACAAAAACCACATCTGGTGCAGCTCATTGCCGCCCTGGCGTTGCTTCTCGTCCAATTCTCTGTTGCTGAGGCACAGAAAACGAAGAAAATTCCGCGGGGCGTGCCGGTCTTATGGAATGCCCCGGGCGACATTGGAACGCGCAACCTCTTTCTCGGTCCGGGTGGCGAAGCGATGAAGCCCGACCTGAGCAACATCACTTTTCTCGAGGAGGAGAAAGGCGGTTACTCGGGAACTAAGTATCGAATTCGCGATGGCGCCGGACGCGAGTGGGTGGCAAAAGTTAGCAAAGAATCTCAGTCGGAAGTTGCAGCGGTCAGACTGTTATGGGCAACTGGATTTGAAACCGAGATCAATTACCTGGTTCCGCGTCTGACGATTCCGGGGAAAGGCACCTTCGAAGATGTCAGGCTTGAAGGCAGGCCGGCGAGCGAAAAGCGTTTCGATGAATGGAAATGGGAGCAGAATCCGTTCGCAGGCAGACGCGAGTTTCAGGGTCTCAAGATCATGATGTTGTTCTTAGAAAACTGGGACATAAAAGATTCCAATAATGAAATCATCCACGTGAAGGGAACTAACCGGCTGCGCTACGTTGTCAGTGATCTAGGGGCAACCTTCGGCAAGACAGGCGGAGGTTTACCTTTTATTTGGACCATCACGCGAAGTAGGAACAATCCCGAAGACTATGAAAAGGCTAAGTTCGTCGAAGGCGTCGAGGGCAACTTCGTCAAGTTTCGTTACAGCGGAAAGAAGAAGGCCATTTTTGACGACATCACAGTAGCGCAGGCGCGATGGTTGGGTGGCTGGCTGTCGCGTTTAAGCAAAGGTCAAATCCGAGACTCGTTTCGTGCTGCAAATTATAGCGCCGACGAAATTGAAACGTTGACGGAGGCGGTGGTTGATAGAATCGAACAACTGCGAACGGTGCGGCGCGGTAGGTCGCGGCGGAGATAGCGAGCGAAAAAATCAGCCCGCGCGAAACGTGTGTTTTCGATTTAGTATGCGGAAGACGAGGTAAATCACAATGCCCGCAGCCATCGCGATGGCTGAATCGCGGGCCTCGTAGAATGTGCTATTGGAGAGTAGCCAGATCGAAAGCAATACCGCCACCACGCTGATTATAGTTCCGCCCGGTATCGTGAAATGCGCTGGTGGTGCATCGCGTTTGTGTCGCAGCGTAGGAAGCGCGATGCAAGTGGCGGCATATGCGAGCAGCCGCGCGATCGTGCTGACTGTGAGTGCGTAAATGAGCGAACTCGAAAGCGTTAGCGCCAGCATCAGTATTCCGGACAGGACGATGGCAACATGAGGGGTCCGAAATTTGGAGTGCACCGCGGAGAGAATCTCCGGGAGTTCACCCCGCGTCGACATCGCGAAGGGAATCCGCGGCGAGGTCAGCAGGTTGACGTTTAGATTGCCGATAATCGACGTAATTGCACCGGCGGCGATTATCGAAGCGCCGATAGGGCCCAGGAAAATTGCTGCGGCGTCCGCCAGGGGCCGCTCAGTGCCTCCCAAATTAGGCAGCGTGCCAATCGAAACCGCCTGAATCAGAATGTAAATCACTGTGACGATCGCGATGGCGATGAGAATTGCGATTGGCAAGTTGCGGCGCGGATTTACGATCTCCCCGGTCGGCACAGTGGCATTCTCAAACCCGGTAAAGGCGTAGACCAGCAGCAGCACGGCGGTGGAAAACGAACCGTATGAAGGCGCGGCGCCGAGACTGAAGTTTTCAGGCGTTAGAAAGAATAGACCAGCAGCTATGAACAGGATTAGCGGGAGGAGTTTGGCGACCATGAAGAAGTTGCTGGTGACTGCCGCATCCCTGACACCCAGGTAATTTATCACTGTCAGGATCAGCGTGAGGATTGTGATCACCGCAGCCCGCCTGATTCCCGAACCTCCCGCCGGCCAAAAGAAACTCAGGTAAACGACCAGCAGGTTGCAGTTAGTCGCATAGGCACTGATTCGCGCCAGCCAGTTCATCCAACCGACCTGAAATCCAATAGCCGGGCCAAAGGCAGTTCGAGCGTAAAGATAGGGGCCGCCTGTTTCGGTGAACCGGCTGCTGACTTCAGTGAAGCAAAGAATTATCAGGACAATGACGAGCGCGCAGATGATGATTGCGATGAGACTGTAGCTGTCGATAAGCTTGAAAGATCTGGCTGGGAGAACGAAAATCCCCGCCCCGATCACGCTATTGATTACCACACCCACGAGGTCCCAGCGGCGGATGCCTCTGACTAAACCTTCTTCAGATACGTTTTCCCCGTTTTTCATTGTCGTGCCTTATAATCGAAATGAAGGTTTGACACAACATTTGACTTCACTCTCTGGAAAAAATGAAATCAAAACTGCATAACGCATCGCGCGCCCTATTCACGCTTTGCTTTTTATTTTGCTTCTTGTCTACGGCGCTTACTCCAACATCTGCATTCCGAACCAGCGCGCCACCGGTGCGCAACCTGCAATCCTTGGTCGATGAAGTTGCGAAAGCGACTCTTGTCAGGTTTGCCGACAAAAAGCTCGAAGAGAAGCAACTCTCGTTCACGTTGATCGATATGCGCGATGCTAAGCATCCGGTCAGCGCGAGTTTTAGGGGCAATGAGCGTGTTTATCCGGCGAGCGTAGTCAAATTATTTTTTCTCGCTGCCGCTCATCGCTGGCTGGAGGATAAAAAGATCGAAGATACGCCTGAGCTCCGCCGAGCGTTGAAAGATATGATCGTGGATTCGTCAAACGAAGCTACGCAATACATCGTTGACGTGCTTTCGCGCGCGACCAGCGGCTACGAGTTGCCGCCCGAGGAAATGAAGGAATGGCAACACCGGCGCGATGCCGTCAATCGCTATTTTTCGTCACTGGGCTACACGAATATCAAC
The DNA here is from genome assembly GCA_035557535.1 of Pyrinomonadaceae bacterium. Classification (GTDB taxonomy): domain Bacteria; phylum Acidobacteriota; class Blastocatellia; order Pyrinomonadales; family Pyrinomonadaceae; genus PSRF01. The sequence goes on along the minus strand of DATMDU010000161.1, from coordinate 176,004 downwards.
ACCAACCAGAAGACGTTTTGCGAAGATGCATATGGCCGCGAAAAGGTTTCGCGCGGTCGCAACGGGGAAAACAGAAACAAGCTCACCACTGACGCCACTGCCCGCCTGTTAATGGAAATAGCTACAGGAAAATCGGTCACGTCACAACGCAGCGCGCTGATGATGGATCTTCTGAAGCGAGATTACTCGGGAACCAGTGCTGACGGTGACAGCCAGGCCCATGGATTTACAGGGATCGCCCTCGCGGGAGTGAATGGCGCCCGGCTCTGGTCGAAAGCGGGATGGACCAGCACCACCCGGCATGACGTGGCTTATGTGGAGCTGCCTGACGGGGGAAAGTTTGTATTGGCAACTTTCACCAGCGATCACGCCCGGGAGCGCGAGATTATTCCGACTGTGGCGCGACTGGTAATCAATGGGCTCAAAGATGTGAAGTGAGTTGCGGTCTCTAACCAAATGCCCGAGGACTTTTCAGTTTATCACTGTCCAGTTAGCGAGCTTTTTCCTCCGGTTAAAGATGCGAGCGAAGAGTCGCGCTACCGATTGACCGCTGACCAGATTGAGTTTTACCACGCCAACGGCTATGTCGCCGGCATGCGTTTGCTCAACGATGAACAGTTGGAAGCATTGCGAGACGAGCTTGATCAGCTCACTGACGTCGCGCACCCAGGGCGGCCGTTATTCTACGAGTACAACTCAAACGAGTCCTCAGATCCTTCACGCAAACTCTTTCATGCATTAGGCGCCTGGCGAGTTGCGCCCGGCTTTCACGACCTGCTTTGGAACCCGCGCTTTACGGTGCCGGCGTCGCAGTTGCTCGGCGGCGCGGTCCGTTTCTGGCATGATCAGATTTTCCACAAACCAGCCCATGATGGAGGAGTGGTGGCATGGCATCAGGATTATTCTTACTGGACCAGAACCACGCCGATGGCCCATTTGTCCTGCTGGATCGGCCTCGACGATGCTACCAGCGACAACGGCTGCCTTCATTACGTACCGGGGAGCCATCGCTGGAATTTGCTACCGGTAACTGGTTTGGTTGATGACATGAGCGCGATTGAAGGCGTGCTGAACGATGACCTTAAAGCGAAATTTAAGCCGGTAGCCATTGAACTCAAGAAGGGCGAAGCGGCCTTTCATCATCCATTGATGGTGCATGGCTCTTTTGCAAACAATACCAACCGCCACCGCCGAGCTACCGTGATTAACGTTTTTCGAGACGGCGTTCGTTCGGCTTCAGCCGATCCACTGCTCGATGGAGTTCCCGCAATCCCCAATGGATCGAAGATCGAGGGACAGTTTTTCCCGCTCTTATTTGATCCGAAAGGCGATTGATCTCACCCAACAGGAACATCCTGCTCCTGCCGGCATCTAATACCCGCGCCGAGTTCGAAAGAAAATCTAATTTTGTTGCCACTAACCTGAGGGACCACTATGTCTGACTACAGGAGCTCGTCGAGCAAACCTTTCATCAATGTCACACCACTGATCGATGTACTGCTCGTGGTTTTGATAATCTTTATGGTGGCCTCGCCATTGAAACCGCATAGCTTCGCCGCTAAGCTGCTGGCTGAACCCGATAGAACCGAAGACTTAGAGCCGAACCCTAAAACTCTGGTCGTCACCATCGAACCGGATCGCACGCTGAAACTAAATGCACTAACCGACATGGGAACGGTTGATGACACGAGCAAACTCAGCGTCAGGCTCACGGCGTTGTTTCAGGAGCGAAAGCAGAATCGCGTTTATAGCGACGCCATGATGTTGCGTCCCGATGTGCCTGAGGATCGCAGAATTGAAAAGACTGTCTTCGTCAAAGCGCCGCGGTCGATGAGCTACGGCGACGTTGCCAAAGTGATCGACGGAATCAAAGGCGCGGGAGCAAACCCAGTTGGTCTGCAACTGGATGCGCTGGACTAAGTGCTGTCCTTCGGTTGACTGGGGTTGGTCGGCCATCCTGATTCCTGAATAGGCTCGCTCCACACGAAATAACGCGAACTGATGAAGTTCGTGCGGTTTCGTGCCGTCTCGTGCTGTTTCGTTGATTCATTTTTCGGCCAACCTGACCCCGCTATTCCCTATCTCTAGTTACCAGTTACGGCGTACGGTTTTTCCGGGGTAGAATTTTGCGGAAGGACGGGGTAGGGTGGAGATAGTGAATAAGGAGCTGACGACCTAATGAAGCACAAATTTGGCCGGATCATGTTGTTCTCGCTTTTGGGCGCACTTGTCGCCACAGCTGGGAGCCATACCGCACAAGCACAGGCGGGTGGCGGTAGCTTGCCCGGCGATTCCATGGGCGGAGCGGCGCTCCTTTTCCGCAAGCCAAAAAATCCGGCCGCGTCGCGAAGTGGCGGTGGTCGCTTGCCGGTGAATAACAATTCGCGGAAGGCCGCAGTGGTCCAGGATCGAACGATTGCTAAAGCAAACGCTGCGAGGAGCGCCCCGACGCCTCGTTACTCTGAAGCTGAGCAGGAATATAAGTTGGCCACTCGTCAGGATCCCACTGACGCTCGCGGACACGAGGGGTTAGGGAACGTTTACCTGGATCAGGGAAAATTTGCCGAGGCTGCCCTGGCGTATCAGCAGGCTATCAAGGTCAAACCCGAACACCTGCCAGCTTATCAACCGCTTGGTTATGCGCTGGTGCGCTTGAATCGTTACCCGGAAGCTATCGACTCTCTTACGCGATCGCTGAAATATGATCAGAACAACGCTGAGGTCCACAACAACTTAAGCTACATGTACGTTCACGCGGGAAGATTTCAGGAGGCGGTTCAGGCCAGCAACCAGGCAATCACTCTCCTCGGCCAGTCGGGCCAGGCTTATCAGCAAGGGCTGCAGAACAAGAAGGAAGTGCTGTCGCACGCTTACAAGAATCTCGGCAATGCTTATGACGGCTTGAAGCAATACAACGACGCGGCTGAAGCGTTGAAACGCGCCACCGAGATTGAACCCGCAAACGCCTCGGCCCATTTCAATCTTGGGTTGGCCCTTTACAACGGCAAGCGTTACACCGACGCCATCGAGTCGTATAAGACAGTAATCAAACTGCGCCCTCAACTCGCTGCTGCACACTTCAACCTCGGCCTTGCCTATGTGGCGACCAACGACAAGGCCAGCGCTCGTGAAAAAGTTGCTGCGCTACAAAAGATAAACCCCGCGATGGCCGCGGAGCTGCAAAGATTGATCAGGAATTAAATTCCGAACACGCTTCAGTTGTCGTTTGCTCTGACACGCTAAAGCTTGTCGGACACTGCCTTCAACTCTGCAAACAATCGCGCGAGATCCTTCGCCTGATAGTGGGCATTCAGACCACTGGGATTTGGCAACACCCAAACAATAGTTTGTCCGATTGTTTCGTCCTGCCTGCCGATAACAGCTTTTGGCTTTCCAAAAGCGGTTCGATACGCGCCGAGACCAAGTATTGCCAGAACCTGCGGTCGATAGCGTCGCACTTTCGCCGCTAACTGTTTCCCGCCCTCGCGAATTTCATCTGGTGACAACTGGTCGGCCGTTGCGGTAGTGCGCATGACCACGTTTGTAATTCCATAACCGCTCACCAACAACGATTTTTCATCAAACGGTGAAACAATTCGGTCGGTAAACCCGCCGGCGTGCATTGCGGGCCAGAATCGATTGCCGGGCCGCGCAAAGTGGTGACCGACGGCAGCGGTGTAAAGTCCCGGATTGATCCCACAGAAGAGAACTCGCAGGCCCGGAGCGATAACGTCCGGAACGGTTTTTCCGACGGCGTCGAGCAGTTGCTGCTTGGTTGGTTTCCAGGGAACGTTCACAGGCCCGCCGTTGCTCACTCAATCTCGAAGCGCGCCTGCTGAGAAGCGGTGGTTTTGCTCACACGGTCAACCGCGGTTAACCGCAAAAGATAACGGCCCGCCGGCAGACCGGCGAGCGAGACTTCGGCGGCGTAAGGAATTCGAGCCAGATCGGTTGAAGCGTCCACTGTCATTTTCTTAAGCGGTGTAGTGACCACGGGCTGTTCGTCACGCAGGATTTGAAGTTGGATAGCGACATCCGGTTTTGCGTCACTAGATGAAGCCCTGGCATTGTAGGCAAAGATTATGAAACGAAGGTAGTCTCTGCTGGAGAAACGATTGTTGACGCTCATTCCCACCGAATTCTGCAACTCCTGACTACTGGACGCAGACGCAGCCTCCGTTGCCGGACGACCGCCCATTAACACGCTGCTTAGCGCCAGTTGCCCTTTTGATAAATCCGGAATTTCAATCCAGCCGTGAGCGCTTCCGGCTTTGCCGCTTTTCTCATCTCGAGCGGCTACTCTGACGTGGTAGAGCCCGGGAGTAAGAACGACCGGATGTCCATACGCGAGATCCTGTTCCTTTTGTCCGGCAGGCGGCGGGGTAACGGTGATCCGATTACTAAAGCTGGCACCGGGCTGTCCCTTCGCATTGAAGAAGGTCCCGGCTACATCCACCACCGCGGTTGGCTTTCCATTTACAGGTTCGAACGAAAAGAATTCGCGAGGCACCTGCATTGTTGCGGATAGCATTGAACCCTTTTCCGGAACGTTCAAAAAATTCAGGCTCAAGGCAATCGGAATTTCCCGTTCCTGAAAAGGCTTGCTCATCACCTTTCCCAGTTCGGATTGTGGTGGGCTCGCCGGAGGGGCCTGTTTGTCTGTACGCTTTGAAGCGCTGGCGACCCGCTCCGGCTCCAGGTCGAAGAAACCGCGCCTGACCTGAAGTGTGACTCCTGATCTACCGATCACCTTAACTTCAATCCGATTAAACTTTCTATTTTCTTTTGTCTCCAGATCCGGCTTCCAGGCAAGAAGGTAGTAAGTCGCCGTTTCTTTCAAAGCGCGTTTGACATGAGGTTCGAGCGCGTTTGAATTGAAGAACGCCTTGCCTCCCGTATCCGCGGCCAGTGCATTCATGGCATCCTGCGAGGCGGATAATTCTCCCATCGACGATCTCAACACTCGGCCAGTCGGATCAAACTGGGAAGGGCTGCTGGCATCAGTCAGGCTGGCCACCAGGCCACGTGCATCGATTGAATAAATCACGACTCCGCTCTTTGCAGCGAGGCTGGTAATTCGTTGAAGTTTGCCGTATGAGTCTGAGTTTTTGACGTCGAGGAAGAAGCCGTCTGAAATAAAGAACACCAGCTTTCGGCCGGGCAGCGACTTTGCAGATTTAACCAGGCCCTCGAGTCCAGCCAAACTGTCTCCCGTGACGCGTGCGGCCTGGGCCAGCAGGGAACGAGCCCGACCCTGGACCATCGCTTCGGCGGCCGCGGGCGTTATTCCCGGGTTGTTCTTCATCGTTTCTTCAACCAGGTAATCGGTGATGTCGCGATCGTAGCCTTCCACGCGCAACGCCTGATATTCAGACATGGCGGGCCGCTCAAAGTCCCTGATGGTATAGGGTCGGAAATTCAGTTTCGCGACTGCGGCACGGAGTACGGTTTTATTGTCAGTCAGTTGTTGCAGGAAACCGATTTGGCCGCTGGCCGACGCGATGGCGGCTTCATCATTTTGGCCCATCTCGTTGTCAACAAACTTTGTGAGCAGCTGGCGCGTGCGGACGATGCTCGACTGGTCCAGATGAAGATCGTCGACGAAGAAAAACACCGGCCGCCCGCGGTCGAGCGGAACAGCTGCGGCCGCGCTGGCCGCTCCTGCCCCTCCTGCATCGCTACGCCCATTCGCTGAGCCACGCGCAGCAGCCAATTGTCGTTCTTCGTTGGGGCTACCCGCGATCACTCGTTCGAAAAATTCAACAGGTTTAAGTTTGCCGTTAATCCTGAGTTCAAATTGTTCCCGTGTGAGGTCGTCGACAAAACGTCCCTGACGATCGAAAACCATGACGTCCGTCTGCACCAACTCGGTAGTTACGCGCAGTACTTCCGTTTGATCCTGACGTTCAGTTGTCCGAGGCTGTTGGGCCAGCGCCGGCGGCGCTGAAATCATGAGACCACTTAACGCGCTAACGAGAGCGCGACTTAGCACGCGCGTGATGGTAAATCGGATCGTGCTGAACGACGACGGCATATTCAAATGCAAGTTTAACGGGCAAGTTTCGGGGAGACGCTTGCGGAAACTACTACGGGCGCGGGTGGAGAATGCGGATTAGTCGCTTCACTTTCGATCCATCTTCGATTGGCCCGCGTGGTAACTATGTATCAGAGCAGCGCTTTCGTGCAATAGCAAAAACCTTCGCTGGTGTTTCCTCGTAGTAGCCTGTGAAAAAATGGAGGACAGTAAGCGATAGCTCTCTGCCGGCAGAGTAGGACGAACCCGATAATGACAAATCCCACAGTTGTTCTTGATCACATTTCCAAGAGTTTTGGTGAGTTTACCGCAGTCAATGATCTCAGCCTGGCAGTTAGTGCCGGCAGAATCTTCGGACTGCTAGGCCCAAACGGCGCAGGCAAAACCACTACGATCCGCATGATCGTCAACATTACGGCGCCGGATTCGGGTCGTATAGAACTGTTTGGACAACAGATCACTCCGGCGCTACAGGACCGCATCGGTTATCTGCCTGAAGAACGAGGTCTGTACAAGAAAATGAAGGTGGGCGATCAACTGAGGTTTTTTGCTGAACTGAAAAGCGTTCCCGGCAAAGAAGCCGACAAGCGTGTGGACCGCTGGTTAGAACGCTTGAAACTTACCGAATGGAAAGCGAAGAAAGCGACTGAACTCTCGAAAGGAATGCAGCAAAAGATTCAGTTTATTACCGCGGTGATCCATGAGCCTGACTTAGTGATCCTGGATGAACCGTTTTCAGGTTTGGATCCGGTAAATGTGGATCTTCTGAAGCAAATTATTCTTGAACTGAAATCGGCGGGCAAGACCATCATCTTTTCGACCCATCAAATGGAAGTCGCGGAAAAAATCTGCGACGACATCTGCCTGCTCAATCGCTCGCGGAAAGTTTTAGAGGGGAGCATTCGAGAAGTTAAGCGCGGATTCAGCCGCAACGCGGTGGCGCTGCGCCTGGTTGGAGGCGAATCGGTTTTGGCGAATCGCGACCTGATCAGTCATGTTCAACGACATAGCGACAGCCTCGAAATTTTACTTGCGGAGGGCACGGACGCACAGACGCTCCTTAAGGAATTGCTTGCTGAAGGAACCACCATCGAGAGATTCGAGATGATCGAGCCCAGCCTGCACGACATCTTCGTCGAGAAAGTCACGGAGAAAGCATGAACAAACTGATTGCGATCATCAAACGCGAGTACCTGCAAAAGGTACGCACAAAATTCTTCGTGATCATGACGATCCTGGGACCAGTGATGTTGGTCGTGGTTACAGTCGTGCCCGGACTTCTCCTCAGTATAAAGACCGGCGGCGACACTCGCCTCGCTGTCCTTGACCAGACAGAGGGCTCGAAACTCTACCACCCGATTCGGGACGCCCTAACGACAGCGAAAGCCAACGAAGAGGGCAATGACCGCGCGGCGATAGCCGACGCGGCAAATTCCAATTCAAAAGATCGACTGGAGAAGGCCGGAAAGGCCGCAGTCGGAAGTTTCCGTGTCGAGCAGGTGAGTGCGAATGGGCGGCCATTGGAGGAGATCAAACGCGAGCTGAATGCGCGCATCGGCCGCGAAGATCTGGACGGCTACCTGGTGATTCCCTCCGACATTCTGAACAACAGCGACAGCAAGAGCTCTTACTACGGACGCAATGTCGGCGACGTCTTTACGCGCGGGCAGATCGAAAAGCGACTCAACAGCGCCGTACGCAGGCAGAGGCTAATCAGTCAGGGAGTCAAGGACGCAGACGTGGAGGCGCTCTCGAAGTCAGTTGATCTCGCTACTTATCCGGTTAACGAAAAAGGTGAGGAAGGTGCAGAGGACTCCGGCGCCGGGTTTGTCATGGTTTTCATCATCGCGTTCCTGATCTATATGACGATACTTTTGTATGGTCAGGTCGTGCTGGGCGCGATCATCGAGGAGAAGGAAACGCGCATCGCGGAGATACTTTTCTCGTCGGTGCGGCCGCTCCAGATCATGTTGGGAAAGTTGATTGGCGTTTCTCTGATGGCGGTTACGCAGTTGGGGATTTGGGCATTGGCGTTTGCGGCGCTGGTCCTATTCGCTGTGCCCGCACTGGCTGCGCGAGGATTTACGGGCATCAACCTTCCGCGCCTGCCGCCGTTTTTCGCCGTCTACTTTTTCGCCTTCTTCCTGCTCGGCTATTTCATTTACGCTTCGCTCTACGTGCTGATCGGCTCGATGGTGACGACTGCACAGGAGGGCGGACAGATGGCGATGCCGGTCATCTTTCTCTTAATGGCCGGACTGTACCTCGCATTCGCGGTCATACGCGCGCCAAATTCTTCCCTTGCCTTCTGGGTTTCTATCGTTCCGTTTTTTGCGCCGATCACAATGATGGTCCGAATCGTCTCGCAGACGCCGCCGTTCTGGCAGATAATCCTGTCACTTGGCATTGGATTTTTAACCGTTGTGCTGTTTCTTTGGATAGCATCGAGAATATATCGCATCGGGATGCTGATGTATGGCAAGAAGGCTTCGATTCCTGAAGTGATACGCTGGGCGCGGCAGGCATGAGCTAAGAACGCTGGATTTTCGACGTGAGCGTCAGTCTTACGGAACGGCTTTGCACAAAAAGTAGGATTCGAGTCTAGGGAGTATCTGCACTCAAGCGCCAACGGGCGAAAATAGCCTGGGCCAGCGGCCCAGGAGTCAATCGAGAGCAAAGATACTAAGCGCTGAAAGCGCGGAATAACGGTTACTTAGGAAATCGCGGCCATTAGTAGGGTGGCCATTTCGCGCCTTCAGCGCTGGAAAAATGCGCCGTCATTTCCCAGGCCGTTGGCCTGGGCTTTTACATTTCGCGCCGTTGGCGCTGAAAGCAACCATCAACGACTTTTTGTGCAACGCCTTACCGAACGAGTTTTTTCTTGAGTTCCGGCGCGAAAAGCATATACTACGCGCCGTTAGCCTCGCATTTCAAAGTTCCTTGCCAGACATCACCTTCGGGACGATGTAAGCACACTCGGAGAAGGTCCTCAGTTTCTCGAGACGCCCGGCAACCTAAGCACGCCGGCTCAAAACCGAACCTCCTCTACACCTCCAAGCTGGTTTGCAATTCTCCCGGCGTAGTCCCTTGCAGGGAACCAAATCCGCTTGGTCTCACAACCAAAAAAAGGAGAATCCCATGAAACACAAAACATTTGTAGTCTCACTCATCACTCTGGTCGCGCTGGTGCTATTGCCAGGTATGGCGAATTTTGTGAACGCCCAACAGGACCGCCAGACTTTCTCGAAAGAGGATATCGAGCGGGCCAAAAAAGCCGCCGGCCAATCAGATGGAAAACAAGCACATGCTCTTCAACCTGCACCGTCGGGACTCGGATGCAGAGGTCCGATCACGCAAGTGCTCGACGTGGCGGATGAGAATGTAAGGTTTACTGGCGCCAATTATTTCACCAACCCAGGTGGCGGCCAGGGCGCGGGCTTTGATAAGACTCCGCTTTTGACCACGAAGGTACAGCTTGCGCAAGGCACCTGCCTTGACGCTCATCTGAGCGCTATCGTAGGCAGTAAGCAGTCGTACGGCGTGGCGGCCCTGACCATGTTCCAGGTTACGCTGACTCCCGTCGGCGGTGGTCCACGACATATGGTCGGCCACTACCACACCCCCTTTGGCATGCCCAGTCCGGCTGTTGCATTGGAGGCGGAGCGCGACGTGGATATGTTAGGTGCAAACTTTTTTCAAAGAGTAGGAATGGCACCACACGATGTTCCTCCGGGAGTCTACAGGGTTGACGTTTGGTGGTCAGGAGCTGGTCCGGGAGGCGCCATCGGAGCTGCGTTTGTGCTGAAACTCTATATGAGGTAAGCGCTAAACTTCTGACTCAACTAAAAACCAAGTTTCTTTCCGTCGGCAGCTCCAGCCTATTCAATGTTGGCGCTGCCGACGCTTTGCTTGAGGCCTACTCCGAGGTGACAATATGGAAACGACGATCGCGAGATTCACATGTGGAACATCATCACCGGGAGCGCCGCATTCCCGCGCGCCCCGTGGTGGTGGCGACCTTATAAGGAAGAAGTCAGAACCGGGAGCGGTAGCGACCGGGTCAAAGATCAGCGACCGGGTGCCGCGGTCAACTCCAAGAAACAAGCTCGGCGAACTGGCGTGTTAAGAGTTGACGGTCAAAATGATCTTCCTGCTTGCTTGGTTTCTTTCGTGTAGCTTAGTGTGACTTCGTGGATCGTATGGAACTGGACGCTGAGCACACTATCCACGAATCTACACGAAGGACCACGAAACAGCACAACCTATGCTCGGCTAACTCGCGAGCCCATCATGCCCATCGAAATCGAAAAGAAGTATCGCCTGAGTAAGAAACAACGCGAGGAAGTGTTGCAGCGGCTTCCCGAAATCGGCGCCAAACGAAAAGGCGAAGACTTCGAGGTGAACATGCTCTACACCGGAGAAAGCCTCGAGATGAGCAATAGCGTGTTGCGGCAGAGACGAATCGGAAAGCGTGGAATTCTTACTTTCAAGCAGCGATTCCCCTCAAAGTCTGATATCAAGCACCAACGCGAAGAAGAAACACGCGTCGACGATCCCGACGCCATGGAAGCGATTCTTGAGGCGCTGGGATTTGAGCCGGCTCTGGTTTATGAGAAGCGCCGCGAGACGTGGACCCTCGGCAGGACGGAGATTGTGATCGACGAACTCCCGTTTGGCCTGTTCATGGAGATTGAAGGAAGCGAACAGGACATTCGCGACATCGAAAAGAAGCTTGCAATCAAACGTCTTCGAACCGAGTTCGCGACCTATCCACAACTCACCCAGAAATACGGGATTGATCATGGCGGTGTAATCGAGGCACGCTTTCCCGAATAGTTGTAAAGCAAACTGTTAGTTTGCGTCTCAGCCCTTATTCGTCGGGATCAGGCGGCAAAAAAAAAACGACTTCGCTCTTTCGAACGAAGTCGCCTTTGCTAGCCAGAGAAGGGAACTGATTACATTCCCATTCCACTCATGCCGCCCATGCCACCAGGCATTGCCGGACTCTGCTTGTCGTCCTCGGGGATCTCGGAAACCATTGCTTCCGTAGTCAGCATGAGACCTGCAATCGAAGCAGCATTCTGCAGCGCCGTGCGAGTGACCTTGGCTGGGTCGATAACACCGGCCTTGACCAGGTCCTCGTAAGTCTCAGTCTGCGCGTTGAAGCCGAAGCTGTCGTTCTTCTCAGAACGAACGCGCTCGACGACTACTGCGCCTTCCTTGCCGGCGTTCTGCACGATTTGACGCAGCGGCTCTTCGAGAGCGCGACGGACGATATTAACGCCAATCTGCTCGTCAGGGTCGCCTTCGCCTTCCTTGTTAATCTGGAACTTCTCGAGCGCTTTCGCGGCACGAACCAAAGCCACGCCGCCGCCCGGAACGATTCCTTCTTCCACAGCCGCGCGCGTCGCATGCATAGCATCCTCAACACGGGCCTTCTTCTCTTTCATTTCCGTCTCGGTAGCTGCGCCGACTTTGATTACCGCCACGCCGCCAACGAGTTTCGCCAGGCGCTCCTGCAGTTTCTCGCGATCGTAGTCTGAAGAAGTCTCTTCAATCTGCGCTCGCAGAGTCTTGACGCGTCCTTCGATGTCGCTCTGTTTGCCGTTGCCTTCGACGATGGTCGTGTTGTCCTTGTCGATGGTGATCTTCTTGGCGCGACCGAGATCCTCAAGCTTGACGTTTTCGAGCTTGATGCCGAGGTCTTCACTGATGACCTTGCCGCCGGTCAGAATCGCGATGTCTTCGAGCATTGCCTTACGACGATCGCCAAAACCAGGAGCTTTCACAGCAGCGATGTTTAGCGTGCCGCGCAGTTTGTTAACCACGAGGGTTGCGAGGGCTTCCCCTTCAACGTCTTCAGCGATGATCAGCATCGGCTTGCCGAGCTTGGCGACCTGTTCGAGCAATGGCAGCAGGTCTTTCATCGAGCTGATCTTCTTTTCGTGGATCAGGATCAATGGGTTTTCGAGGGCCGCTTCCATGCGCTCCGGATCAGTTACAAAGTAAGGGCTGAGGTAACCACGATCAAACTGCATTCCCTCAACGACCTCGAGCGACGTTTCCATCGTCTTCGACTCTTCGACTGTGATGACGCCGTCTTTTCCGACTTTGTTCATCGCTTCGGCAATGATGTTTCCAATTGTGGAATCGCCATTGGCAGACACAGTGCCGACCTGAGCAATCATGTCGCCCTTGACCGGCTTCGCCAGTCGTTTGATTTCTTCAGTCGCGCGTTCGACAGCCTTGTCGATACCGCGCTTGAGGGCCATTGGATTGGCGCCGGCGGCTACAGTCTTCACGCCTTCGCGAAAGATCGCCTGGGCCAATACGGTGGCGGTAGTGGTGCCGTCGCCCGCAACGTCAGACGTTTTCGAAGCAACTTCGCGAACCATCTGGGCGCCCATATTTTCGAGGGAGTCCTTTAGTTCAATTTCCTTTGCTACTGTAACGCCGTCTTTCGTAATGGTCGGGGAGCCAAACTTCTTGTCGATAACTACATTGCGGCCTTTGGGGCCGAGCGTGATTTTCACAGCATCGGCGAGTTGATTGATGCCGCGCAAAATCGCTGCGCGTGACTCCTCGCCATGAACTACTTGCTTTGCCATTTCTGTCTTCTCCTACTGAATTAGTGTGTGATTTAGAAACGCGGCTGAGTCTGAGATTTGACTACTTGCCTTTCTTCGTGCCGGCAGCTGCGCCCGCGCGTGCGATGATTCCCAAAATCTCGTCTTCGCGCATGATGAGCAGTTCTTCGCCGTCTATCTTGATTTCCGAGCCGCTGTACTTGCCAAAAAGGACACGATCGCCGGTTTTGACATCAAGGGACTGTCGCGTTCCGTCTTCCTTATACTTGCCTTCACCAACTGCCACGACTTCGCCTTCCTGGGGTTTTTCCTTGGCCGAGTCGGGAATGATGATCCCTCCGCGTACCTGTTCGCCCTCTTCAATTCGTCGCAAAATAACGCGGTCATGCAGCGGCGTGATGTTTGTTGCCATGCCTGTTAACTCTCCTTTCAGTTTTCCTTTTTAAGATTTGTAAGATTACTTTCCTGAAGTTTGAGGCTTCCGGACCGACCGGCGTTAGCACTCTATTTGGATGAGTGCTAAGAATAGCCGGGCATACTAATCGTTGTCAACTGCAGGTCCGGGCCGGGTGGGTGAAGGGAATTTACTATCTTCCGCCGACTTTTGCTGCGCGAGCGAGCGGTTTCGAGGGCCGCTCATGCTTTTGGTAGGAGGCGACGCGTTTGGAGAGCGTGTTTCGGTGAATACCCAACGCCTCCGCCGTCTTTACGAAATGATCCTTATTGCGCGCTAAGGCTCTCTTGATGTAGAGCTTTTCAAATTCGTTCATCGCTTCAGCCAGCAAAATCCGGCCGTCCAGCATTTCTTCAACCAGGGATTCAAGGCGAGCACGCATGTTTTATTCGCTTGGGAACAGTCGGGAAATCAAAGGCTCTTTCCGGTTAACAATCGATAGGCTTCGAGATAGCGCTCAGTGGTTGCAATCGCGACTTCATCGGGAAGCGGTGGAGCCGGTGGCATTTTGTTCCAGTCCAGCGTCTCCAGATAGTCCCTTACAAACTGCTTATCAAACGAGGGCTGCGATTTCCCAGGCTGGTAGCTGTCGGCCGGCCAGAATCGAGAAGAATCCGGAGTTAGTACTTCGTCCACCAGGGTTATTTGACCATTGCCGTCGCGGCCGAACTCAAACTTCGTGTCAGCGATAATAATTCCTCGACTGCGCGCGTAGTTTCGAGCCTCGGAATAAAGGCGTATTGAAGTGTCGCGCAAGTAATCCGTTATCTCCGCTCCGAGGACGTCGCGAACCTGTGCTTCGCTAATGTTCTCATCATGGCCTTCTTCTGCTTTGGTTGAGGGTGTGAAAATCGGTTCCGGAAGTTCGGCTGACTCAGGAAGGTTTTCCGGGAGCTTATGGCCACAAACTTCGCCGGTTCGCAGGTAATCTTTCCATCCAGAGCCGACAAGATACCCGCGTACCACGCATTCGACCGGAAACACTTCCGCTCGCCGTACGAGCATCGATCGTCCCTCAAGCTCAGGATGATCATTAATCGAAGCCGGCATCTTTCCCAGGTCCGTGGTCACCAGATGGTTGGGAACTACGTCGCCCAGTTTTTCAAACCAGAACTCCGAAAGCGCAGTTAAGACCTGACCTTTGCGAGCAATCGCGGTTGGCAGGATGCAATCGAAAGCCGAGATGCGATCGGTCGCGACGATTAGAAAGTGTTCGTGATCGACAGCGTAGACATCGCGCACCTTGCCGCGACGAACAAGTTTCAAGTCAGAGAGAGACGATTGCAAAAGGGATGCGGCAGCATTCGGCATTATTGTGCTGGGTCCGGAACTGAAATTGTTTGTGACGGCGAGCGCGATTTTGCTCGTGAGGAAAAGCTTTGTCAACACAGCCCCGGTTTTAAGTTGGTTGCAAACTTTAGTTGGGCGCGTATGGTGCTCGTTGGTCTCGACGACCATACCTTTTTGCAAACCGGACTAACTCAATCCAATCTCTGTTGGGCGCAGGAAGGCTAGTTCTCAGGCCCTTCTCACGCGAAGTCTGATCCTCAGAAAGGCGAGAATTGGTGCGATTTCCTTAAGGATAGCGGCGTAGTGAACCGACTATTGCTAATTGTGGCTCTTGAGAGTTCGTGGCTGGTTTGGAGGTTCGTGATCCGACTAAGCTCAGCCACTCCTTTAGTTAGCACCGACCAGTCACCCCCAACTCCGTCGTTTGGACTCCCCGAGGCAGGCAAAACTTAATACTTGAGTTTCATAGGCTTGTCCTGTAATATTCCTTTGCCCGAGGGGCGTCTCCCAAAGGCGTCCAGCCTCCGAATCTCCTGCTTGTCAGTTTCAACAAAGTCATTCTGATGATGATAACAGCTGCTGACAGACAGAAATCACCCAAGGACAATAACCAACCGACCGAACCAAGCGAGCGCAAGACTTCCCTGCTTGTTGTCGAAGACGACGAAAATATTTCGAGCGCTATTAGCGAATACTTCTCTCGTGCAGGTTACAACGTGACTACCGTTCAAGATGGCGTAATGGGCGTGAAAGCAGCGCTGGAGGATCCTCCGGACGCTGTTGTTCTCGATCTGATGTTGCCGAAAATGGACGGCTTAGCGGTGTGCAGGGAGATCCGCGAAAAGGTCAGTTACATGCCGATTCTGATGCTTACCGCAAAAGACGATGTGGTTGATCGAGTACTTGGATTGGAAATGGGCGCGGATGATTACATCACCAAACCCTTTAGCCTGCGCGAGCTGGAAGCGCGAATCAAGTCAGTATTGCGCCGAAGTCGCACGTCATCAAGCGCCGATGGTGCGAAGGACGAAGCGCCAATCGTACGAGGCAGGTTAAGAATTGACCCGGCAAGGCGGGAAGTAACCATTGGAGACCGTCAAGTGGATTTGACTCCTAAAGAGTTTGACCTGCTACGGCTCTTCGCATCGAACCCAGGGAGGGTTTTTCCTCGCAAGTATTTACTTGAAAAGATCTGGGATTACTCTTACGAAGGCTATGACCGGACAATTGATTCACACATCAACCGGTTGCGAGCCAAAATTGAAGAAAATCCGGAAAACCCGCAAATGGTTCTCACCGTTTGGGGAATCGGCTACAAGTTCAGCGACGAACAATAACAGGTCCGTCGTCTCGCCAAAAATCGCATAATCCACCGCCAAAGCCAGGTTTCAAATCATTTGAACCCGTATTTGGTTCCCTCTGCTGCCGGCCTGCTTAAAAGCTAATGCCCCCGGCCAACAAAAAAATGAAGAATCTTTTTAAATCAAATGAATATAGGAATCGTGGCTGCGACCGGGAGTCTGGCGTGCGGCGAAGCGGCTATAAATTCGCAGTAGCTGCAATCCTCTGTTTTGCGCTGTCCGCAGTGGTAATGCAGTTTTCTGTTCAGGCTCAGAGGGGGCAACTGAACGTTACCAACATTTCGACCAGTGCAGCTGCGGGTGGAACTACAGTTTCTATCGTTGCCAATGGATCATTGGGGAAGGCCCAGACGTGGCACGACTCCGAGGGTTATCACGTCGTCATACCGAATACGGTTGCAGCTGATTCTCTGAAAACGATTCGCGGGTTAAGGGTGCGGCGTATTGGAACGTCACTCGAAATTGTGGCCCACACGAAACCCGGTGCGGCGGTCAACGTGCTGTCGTTCGACAACAAATTGCAGTTGGTCATTGAGGGCAAACTAAACTCGAAGTTTGGCGACTTTGATGCGCCCGTCGTCGCTTCGTCAGAGGAACCCGGTGTATATCGCGAACCGCAATACTGGGTACCTCCGCAATCGGTCCCACAGGGCAGCTTTTCTTCTCCGGTTGGGAACATGGCGTCGAAGCCTGTTACATCAAACGCAGAAACGGCGCATAACTCAACCAACTGGAACCCGCAAATGGGGCCGCAAGCGAGCTCGCCTCCGGCCACTCCGGCGACTCAAGCGGCCGATGCCGCTCTGGCGCCATCTGAAATCGAAATTCAGCCCGAAGACGACGGCATGGTCGCTTCGGTTTTTTCAGGATCGAGCGTTTTCGTGGTTATGGCCCTGGGTTTATTTGGGCTGCTAGTTTCGCGCAAGCTTCGATCACGACAAGTTGTAGCAGCGGTGAACGACGAAACAACATCGGAATTGGATGACCAACTGCTGGAAATGACGGCCGCGACTGATTTGAACAACAGCAGTTCATCTAAGAGCCTGGTGAAGAGCGCACCGTCTGGTGGGTCAAATGGCGCAAGCGGATCATCGGCATTGTCTCGCCAACCTGTAGGACGTATGCAGGTTGCAGGTCCAACCTCCCTTTTTGGCGCCTATCGAATCGACCAGGAAGTCGGAAAACTGGTATATGGCCAGGCACACCGAATCGATGTGCTGTCGTCTCGCGCGATTGACGACCGGCGGGCTATCGAGGCTTCGCTGATTAAGAGTGTCAACTCTCCCGACCTTGACGAAAATGGCCAGCGTAAGGCGCGTGAGGCACTGGAAGAGTATGGTTTCGTGGCTCGCCAGTGTGCCGCACTGCTCCTGGCCCCGGACGCTTTCGAGCGCACATCCGCAGCGCGAGCGCTCGGCGAGATCAGGTCAGCCGCATCCCTGCCATTTCTGCTGGAGGGTCTTTACGACTCCGAACCCATCGTTCGTAATCAAGCGGTAATGAGCATCGGTGAGTTAAAACTTCCAGCGGCTATCGGAGCGCTTCTCGATATCGCGAGGACGCATCCAGACGTTCCCAGTGGTCTGTTGAGCCGCACCTTGAGCGCTTGCTCTGTTGAAGGATTAGACTTCTTTGACGCAGTCATGCCCGAACCGTCCTTATTGGGTGGTGCGCACGACGACATTGTTGAGCAAATCACTCACCTTGAACCCACCAGTTCGGTTGAGGAACTGCCGGAGTCGTCGGACGATGAACGGCTAACCCAGGCTTTGGTTTTAGTGGCCAGCAGTGATGTTCAGGAACGCGCCGAAGCTTTGAAGACGCTCGTGCAATTTCGAATCAAGAGTGCAGTTGAGGCGATGGCGATGGTGGCTCGCAACGACGCTGAACCGAATTTGCGGTCCGTAGCGATATCGAGCCTTGGCACGATCAACCACGAATCAGTTTTCCCATCTATTCTTATCGGGATGGCAGATGAAGCACGTGAGGTTAGGGCCGCATCAGCGCGTTCGTTAAACCGGTTAAGTTTCGATAGGTCGGAGGCCTACGTTCGGGTTATCGAAACCAGTGACGAGGCGACAATCAATCAAGTGGCCAAAGCATGCATTCACGCGGGAATCGTATCCCAGAATCTGGATCGCCTTGCCGCCAGCGATCATCGTCAGGCCTACGAAACTTTTTCGCTCATCTGCTTGCTGGCCAAGGCGAGGATGAGCCAACCAGTGTTGGATGCCATTTCGGATCATGCCAACAGCGACGTTCGAATCAAAGCGGTGCATCTACTGGCTTGCACTGGTCAGCCTGAAATTGCCGATCAATTACGCGAGTTGGCCGTGAAGGATGGAATGCGCGAAGACGTTAAGACTGCCTTATTGGAGGCGCTATACAAGATCGAGCAGGACCACCTGCAGGACGAAACGCCGGAGAGTGAGATTCAGGCGGATAGCGATCCAGTGCCGCCGGCTGACGAGGCCGAGTCTCCTGAGGTTACAAACGCGTTCGACCTGGCGATGATACCGGCACCCGCTCTGGAGTTGGAAACACCTTCAGGCGATGACGCCAGCACTTTCTTTGAATTTGAGCCGACAGTCGAGGTCGCAGCCCTCGAAGAGGTTGAAGAATGATTTCTGGACTCCAGAGCGGTCCGAACGCATAATATACACGGCCGCTCTCCCTCCACCGCCCCAATGAAAACGAAATCACCCCAGGTTAGGACTAGTAAAAACGGATGGCGTCACGTCGCCATTTTGTTGGCGTTTGTCGCCCTCATCTCAATTGGCGCCACTCTGGGATTCTCTCAGGTGAAGAATCAGAAGCGCGTCACCGCCCTTCAGTTGGGAGATGCTCCTGAAGGCGCCCGGGTCACGATCGTTTCTGATTCGGCGTTGAATGATTACGAAGCTTTCAGGCGCGGCGATCGCTTCTACGTCAAAATTCCGCTCGCAGACTTTAGCGCCGCGACCCCGAGTTTTCATGGAAATGGTTTTGAAGACGTGCGTGTTCAGAAGGTTGGGGACAGTGTCATCGTTTCTTTCAAACTTCAGCCGGGAGCGACCGCGCGAGTCGATCAGCGTTCGAACCGGCTCGACGTTATTTTTTCAGCGGTCAGTGCGACACGAAGTGTTGCTCCGGTGAACGTTGCGAAGAGTTATCCCACCAGCCGGAATCGCAGGAATGACATCGACTCGGAAGCTGCGGCGGGTCCGGTTCCGCCGATGACTTCGACTCCAGTTCGCGAGTCGCGTGGAAACGACTATACCGAGGTCTCACCTGAATCCGGATCCAGCAGTTACCGCGACGCTGCTCGCGTACCGAGGTCCAATCGTCGAAATGCTTCCCAAACCGGTTCAACTCAGGACAGTAGGCGAAGTGGTACGGCGGAAAACTTAGCTTCGCAAACAAAGCCCACTGCTTCATCCTCAATACCCTCGCCGACGACGGCGCCCTCCAGCAGTGCGACATCAGCTACTACACTTGCAACCCCAGCTGCCGCCGGCACACACAATCCCTACGGAGTTCCGGTGGCTGTGACCTCCAAGACGGTGGAAACATCGAGCTGGGACAGCCGAATCAAGTTTCTTAAAGCCTGGGCCAAGCTCAATCGTTCGGCGCTCATCATCGGCGGACTCGTTGCGCTGGCCTTACTCATTGGTTTCGTCCTCTGGTCTCGTCGAAAACGACGAGCACCTGGCGCCGCGAAGACGCCGCGAAAAGACCTGAAAAAGTCGACAGCCGAAAAAGTGGCGGGCCGAACTGTTGTTGAAAGCCCCGCTGCCACGCCTGTCGCGAAGCCTCCTGTTCCGAGTAGTCCCGTGGCGCGGCCTGATGTTTGGACGCCGCAACCTGCATCGGCAGGATTCGCTGCCGCGGGAATGCACGAATCAAGGCAGGCAGATCAAGACCGGGAGGTTTTTGAATTATGAAGCTTGAAGCACTAATTGAAACTTGCGCGCAGCTCGGAATCAGGTTGGCGCTCGCAGGCGACAACAACGATCGCTTAAAGGTTGACGCTCCCAAGGGCGCGTTAACAGCGGAGTTGCGCGATGCTCTCACGTCCACCAAACCGGAATTGATCGCTTTTCTGAAAACTCAACTGCGGTCCGCAGTAGCCAACCATGCCGAGACTGAAACCGAAGTCCCGTCCCGTTTAGTTATTGATAAGAGTCCGGCTCCAGTCGCTAACATCCCGAAAGTGTTGGAAGTAAGAAAACCAATCGAGGAGGCGCCTCGACCAACTGCGCCGGTAAAGCAGGATATCTCAAACACTGAAGTCGGAAAGCTGCTGTCGGGCCGCGACTACGACGTAAGTGCGATTGCAACGGAAAATCGTGCAGCGAGGAAAGTAGTTGGCGCTGAATTGCTGGCCGCACTCTCGAGTCGGAATTATGACCAGCATCAACCAGCCCGCCGCGCCTTTATAGACCATGGTTATTTTGACGAAGCCACCAGGGACTTGAGAACAGCAGATTCTCCAGCAGAGCGCGCCGCCGCCGCACGCAAGTTGGGAGTGGTTCGCGATTCGATGGCGACCCCTCACCTTATCGGAGCCCTTTCAGATGGCGCACCAGAAGTGAGACGGGCTTCAGTTGAAGCTCTTGGCCAAATTGGTGACCCGTCCGCGATCGCCCCGCTAAATGAACTCCTCATGAGCGAAACCAGCCGCCAGTTGCCCGAAGCCGTGATCCGGCACGCGATCAATTCGATAGCAGTAACAGAAGCAAAAAACACACCTGTGAAAAACAAACCCACACTCCACATCGTTGAAAAAACCGCCGCGGCTCCCGAAGCCCCGGCGCCAAAACGCGAAATATTCGCCGAATACCTCAGCGCATTTGAGCAGAAAGAGCGAGAAGCGCAAATTACCGCTATGCCACTTAATCCAACCCCATCCCCCAATACTCTTGAAAATACCGAGCACCAACTCATGCGCGAGGAAGAGGCATTGAGAAATGCCGCTGACGCTCTCGAGCGGAAGCGCATGGAAGCAGAGGCCTCGCGACAAATAGCTGAGGACGAGGCACGCCTGACAGTAGAAAGAGAAGTGCAGGCCCGCATGGAAATCGAGGTTCGCATCCGTGCTGAAGCCGAAGCGCGCCAGCGAGCTGAGGAGGCCGCAAAGCAAAAGGTGGAGGAAGAAAACAGATTGCGAGCAGAAGTTTTGGCGCGCGGCCGTGCCGAAGAGGAAGCCCGCCGTCGAGCTGAAGAGGAAGCACAGTTTCGTTTAGAAGCCGAGACGCTGCGTAAGGCTGCTGAAGAGCTCGCCCGCAAACGTGCCGCAGCTGAAGCCACGCGGAAAGAAGCAGAACTTGCGGCGCGACGCCAGGCTGAAGAGGAAGCCAGGCGGAAGGCGGAAGAAGAAGAGCGGGCTCGTGTGTTAGCAGAAGCTCGTCGTCAGGCGGAAGAGGACATGCGTCGCCGCGTCGAAGAAGAAATGCGCCGTCGTGCCGAAGAGGAAGCTCTTGCGCGCGCTGCCGAGGAGGCTCGGTTAAGGGCCGAAGTGGAAATGCGCATTCAAATGGAAATCGAAGCCAAGCGTCGTGCTGAAGAGGAAATGAAGCGACGTGCCGAGGAGGAGTTACGTCGTCGCGCCGAAGAAGAAGTCCAGGCCCGCGTCGCCGAGGAAGCTCGGTTAAGAGCGGAAATGGAAGCCAGGATTCGGGCAGAGCAGGAAGCAATGCGCCAGGCGGAAGAAGAGTCAAAGCGGAGGGCAGAGGAAGACGAGAAGCGGCGCGCCGAGGAAGAACTCCGAGCCCGCGTGGCCGCTGAGGCCCAACGTCGCGCAGAAGAAGATCGCTTGCGCCGGGAAATTGAAGAGCGCCAGCGCGTCGAGTCTGCCCAGTTTCGACTCGAGCAGGAAACGCTCATGCAGGTTGCTGCCGATCTCTCGCGCCGTCGTTCCGAGTTGGAAAACGCCAGACAGCAGGCGGAGGAGGAAGCACGGCTTCTGGTTGCGGAGGAGCAGCGCGCCAAAGATGAAGAAGAACGCCGACAAATAGCGCTCGAACGTCAGCACATTGAAGCTGAGGAGCGACGCCGAATTGAAGACGCACAACGCGCTGAGGCTCTGCGTCGTGCTGAAGAGGAACAACTTCAGGCCGTTGAGCAGGCGCGACGCGAGGCAGAAGAATCTGATCGTCGTCTTGCCGAACTCGAATCGGTAAAGGCCAAGGCCGAGGCGGACGCGCGTAACCGGTCAGAGAAGGAACAACACCTTAAATCCGAAATCTTTGCATTGGTTCAGGCCGAAGAAGAGCAACGGACCCGAATTGAGACTGAGATCAAACGACGGCAGGAAGCCGAATCCCGCCTCAACGAACAAGAAGCGAGGGCTGAAGAAGAAGCCTTGCGCATGGCTGAAGAGCTTCGTTCGAAGGCCGAGGAGCAGGCGCGTCGGCGTGCAGAGTTTGAGGCACGCGTGAGGGAAGAAGAGGCGATTCTCAGGGCCGAGGCTGAAGCCCACGCGAAGGCGAAGGAAGACGCGCGCCGTCTTGCCGAAGATGCTCGGCAGAGAACTGAAGAAGAGGCTCGTCAACGCGCCGACGCCGAGGCACTTCTGAAAGAGGAAGAAGAGCGTCTGGCGACCGAGCAGCAAGCGCGACTGCGAATCGAAGAAGAAGCGCAGCGCTTCGCTCTCGAAGCTCGTGCGAAAGCTGACGAGGAAGCTCGAATGCGCGCCGAGGCTGAAGCCCGGGTGAAGGAAGAGCAAGACCGACTCCAGTCCGAGCAGCAGGCCCGTTTCGCGGCCGAGGCAGAAGCCGAACGCCTCACCGCTGAGGCACGTGCGAAGGCGGAAGAGGAAGCCCGGCTCCGCGCCGAAGCGGAAGCTCGAGTGAAAGCTGAAGAGGCCCGTCTCGAAGCAGAACAACAAGCTCGCCTTCGTGCGGAAGAAGAAGCGCAACGGCTGATAGAGGAAACGCGCGCTCGTACAGAAGAGGAAGCCCGACGCCGCGCGGAAGCTGAAGCGAAAGCCGAAGCCGAACGCCGGGAAGCCGAGGTTCAGGTTCTGCGCATGGAAGCCGAAGCAGAAGCCCAGCGCCGTGCAGAAGCAGAAGCGTTGAAAGCCGAAGCAGAACGCCGGGAAGGTGAGGCCCAGGCTGCGCAAATGGCAGCCGAAGCAGAAGCCCGTGCAAAAGCTGAACAGGAAGCTAAAGCGGAGACCTCGGAGCAGTCGTTCCATTTTGAAGCGTCGGCGCTAGAGTCGTCAGTTCCGGAGCTTTCGTGGGTTGAAGTTGATTTCAACAGCGACAGCGCTACGGATGAACTGGCTTTGGTAGTTGAAGGCGAGACGGAGACTTCGGTTGACGATCTTTCCTATGCTCTTGAGCCAGTAAACGAACCCGTCAAGGGCCTCGACGTCGTCTTTGCCGAAAAAGGAATCGTCTCGGCTGAGGATGATGCGGGAATTCCTTCTGACATCCTGAATCGACTCAACAGCGCTGATCCCGATGACCGCATGGCCGGCCTGGCGGAAGTAGTGCGAGTTGGCGGCGACGATGCATTTCGCTTTATTACTAAAGCGTTTGATGACGAATCGGTAGACGTACGCAACACAGCCGCGCGTTCACTGTTTGATCTCCAATCGGATCGCGCAGCTTCCTTTACCCGCGCGCTCCGTGAGGGATCGCCCGAACGTCGCCGCAAGATTGGACAAGCTTTGGCAGCGTCCGGACTCGCAACTGAGGCAGTAGGAAATTTGACCGGTGAGAGCCGTGAAAAAACCTACGACGCATTTTCGCTGTTGTTCCTGATGGCCAAGGCTGGCGAAATCAAGCCGCTGATGCAGGCAATCGAAGACTACCCCAACGCTGAAGTGCGCATTGCGGTCGTCAAGCTGCTGGCTCTCAGTGGACAACCCGAAATCGTACCTGCATTTCGCCGCCTGGCGGTTAGAGGTTCCTTACCTTCGGAGGTGCGATCGGCGGTGATGGAAGCGATTTACCAGATCAGCAGTCAGGCTCGCGAAAGCGCGTCATCGGCGGCGTAAGATCGGTGAGTGGTGAATAGTAAATAGTGAAAAGTTAATAGTGGAAAGTTAATAGGCAGTCTGTTTTCAAGGCCGTGAAGAAGGGTAATCTTCTTCACGGCCTTTTCCTTTTCGCACAGCGCTTCTGCTCGCTCAGCGCTGCATCTGCCGGCAACTGATCCCCATGATCTCCGCCGCCTGAAACCAGGTGATCCGCTTGGCCATAGCCCGCAACATTACGTCCTGTAGTTTCATCGCCCGCTCCACTGCGGCCGGTGTCATTTCATAACAGCATCCTGTCATGTAGCCCTCACCCCTCCGCTCAGATCGGACACTTCATGTGTTAATTCGATCGGACATATCATATGCTAACGACAACTTTCCGGTGTTTTCTTTCCGAACGCCTCCACCATGTGATATAAGCCGCCTGTTCCTTGCGTCCCAAACGTTTCCTCGAGCTAGCATCCTAACCTCAAAATGAAATTTATCTTCCTGGCGCTGATTCTCGTATTAGGGTTAGCGGCAAGCGTCGCATTTGTTGGATCTAAAAAGAAATCAATTAATCAGAAAGAGGAATCGGAAGTGCTGAGATACGACGCCCAAGATTTTCCTGAACACGGTGTTTCACTTATCGTGCCTTCGGACCCCGCCTTTGGCCATCTGCTCACAAAACTTGAATCTGCTCCAATTCTTGATCCGTATTCGGTACTTCTGAAAAATACCAGTAATCGTGCGGTGGTCGGCTATTCGCTTCAATGGCAATGCTTCGATGGCGCGCCCGAGACCTCGCATAGAAGTCTTTCCAATGATCGGAATCTCAATAGAATCGTTTCATGGGTTTTCCTGCACGGAGAAGAATCTAATCGGAAAGCGGCAATTAACGGGTCTGAAGACGTTGTCAAGCCGCATTCAACCTGGCTGATTTCCTCGGATGGGTCGGCTCGCTCCCTAGGGCTGAACCGTGTTGAAGTACCCTTCGCTAAGACACCTGATGCAAGTTATGGAGGTGGGGCACTTAATGGCTGTGCAAGTATGACTGTCATAGCTGATGGGATTTTCTTCGAAGACGGGACATTTATTGGGCCTGATACCAACGCCCTCTTTACTCGAGTGAAAAGTGAAATGGATGCCCGCCATGAACTATTCCAAGAAATAGATAATGACCTGAAATCAGGTAAAAAGGTTGAGGAAATTTTCAAGGAGTTAGAGAGAATCCGTGATGCGGAAGTCGTTAGGCTTGGAGAGCGCCCCTCGGCTGATGACTTGCGCGCTTTCTTCAGAAACCTATTTGCGAAGGACCTCTTAGGAAGAAAGGAATTCTTCGGAATTGATAAGGCGATTGAAGATATTCAGCTGCAATTGAGCAAACCATGGGTAACCCTTCGGAAACTTAGCTGAGGACAAAAAGATGCGCGAAAAACCTGCGATCAGGTTTAGTAACTATAAGCTCTCACATGTAACTCTCTTTATTTTCGTGTTCGCGGTGCTGCTCGCTATTCCTTTTGTTTCGGCTCGGGGACAGGGAGTTGTTGTTAGGTCATCGCCACCCTGTTCGAGAGGGTTCCCCAACAAACCAACTTATTGTGGTGTTTGGGCTCAATGTGAGAGCGCGTACGTTACAGTCACGCTCAACGCTGGAATCACAATGTATAAGGTATGCCCCGGTTATTGGGTCTACAACGATGCGTATGCAGATGCAGCGGTCAATAGGACAGGAGTTGTGTATGGCGGGAACTCCCACTTGGGTGGGGCCTCGGGAACCCTCTTAGAATATCATTATGTTAACTATTCGTGCGGAGGAGTCAGGACTGTAAACTCAGGAAACCCCAGCCAATGTCCTGACATCCCTGGAGGTGCTTCAGGGATTATTGGGGAAGTTTTCAATCAAATCCCAACGCCAAGTACACAGGGCGCGTGTCAAGCGTTCGGTTGGTCCTGGAACTTTTCTGCTTTTACGTGCCAACCGCCTACAGAAGAGGAACAGTGCGCTAGCAGTGGGGGCTATCTTAACTTCTTCACCGGTCAATGCGAGCCAGTATTCGGCGGCGGAGGCGGCGGTCCTGGTCCATGCTGGAGCTACGGATCGGACGGTATTCAGTTTGAGATTTCTTGTTCGTCGCCAATTTTGATTGATGTCGCGGGAGATGGCTTTTCTTTAACAGACACAGCGGGCGGCGTGAACTTCAACTTGGATGGCGCCGGCGGCAATGAGCATCTCTCATGGACCACGCAGAGTTCGGACGACGCCTGGCTCGCGCTCGATCGTGACGGCAACGGTGTTATAGACAACGGGCAGGAGTTATTTGGTAACTTCACGCAGCAACCTGTGCCGCCGAAAGGCGAAGAAAGAAACGGCTTTCTCGCCTTGGCTGAGTATGACAAGCCAGAGAACGGTGGCAATGGTGATGGTCTAATAAAGAATACAGACAGTATTTTTTCCTACCTGCGCCTGTGGCAAGATACAAATCACAACGGCATCTCAGAGGCGTCTGAGCTGCAGACCTTGCCCGAACTTGGGTTGAAGACGTTACACTTAGACTACAAAAAATCTAAACGGACTGATCAGCACGGGAATCAGTTTCGCTATCGAGCAAAGGTCAACGATGTACACGGCTCGCAGGTGGGTCGCTGGGCGTGGGATGTTTTCTTAGTTGCTGGCACCTGAGACCGGTGGCCACCGACTACTGGCTGGCAGCCTTCCAGGCTGAGATCGGCGTGTGCGACTGGAAGTTCGAGAGGCCGTGAAGAAGCGTCATGTTCTTCACGGCCTTTCCTTTTCGGATACCTATTCCCGTCGGTTGAGCAAACGCTTCGAGCCATCTCTCTGTTCCCGCGGTACTCAATTTCTCGGGCACAGCTGAAATCTGGAAGGGGGGGCGACTTTTCACTTCTCACTATTCATCGTTCACTTTTCACTGCTTTTCACTATTCGCGATTTACCATTTACTATTTACCAGCCCATGTCATTCAAACTTCATTCGACTTACCAGCCCAAGGGTGATCAACCACAGGCTATCGAGGCGCTCGTCCGCGGATTAAGTGACGGTCTAAAGGACCAGGTCCTGCTGGGCATCACCGGCAGCGGCAAGACCTATACGATTGCGAGTGTCATACAACGAACGCAACGGCCCACATTAGTCCTGGCCCATAACAAAACTCTCGCCGCACAGCTTTACCAGGAATTCAAATCGCTCTTTCCGGAAAACGCGGTTGAGTATTTCGTTTCTTACTACGACTACTACCAGCCCGAGGCCTACATGCCCGCGGGTGACGTTTACATCGAAAAGGAAGCAATCGTTAACGAGGAAATTGATCGGCTGCGAATGTCTGCGACACGGGCGCTGTTTGAAAGACGCGACGTGATTGTGGTCGCCAGCGTTTCCTGTATCTACGGTCTCGGCGATCCTGACGCGTACTACGGCATGCTGCTGTTTCTGGAGCCGGGAACGCGCATCACCCGCGAAGCTTTGCTTTCAAGACTTGTCGAACTTCAGTACGAACGCTCCGACGTCAATTTCCAGCGCGGTACCTTCCGCGTGCGCGGCGACGTGGTGGAACTATTTCCAAGTTATCAGGACCAGGCGTATCGGATCGAGCTTTGGGGCGAAGAGGTCGATTCAATTTCAACTATTGATCCGCTCCTCGGTGAGGTCGTCACGCGTCATACGTCGCGAGTCCCGATTTATCCAAAAAGCCACTACGTAATGTCGAAGCCGACGATTAAGCGTGCTTTGAAAACTATCAAGGAAGAACTTGAGTGGTGGGAGCCCAAGCTAATCGCGGAGGGCAAGCTGCTGGAGGCTCAACGTCTTCATCAGCGTACGATGTTCGACATGGAACTGATCAAAGAGATGGGGTTCTGTCGCGGGATTGAAAATTATTCTCGGCACCTCACCGGCAAAAAGATGGGCGATCCGCCGCCAACTTTGCTTGACTACCTCCCGCGAGACACGATGATGGTCATCGATGAGTCGCATCAGTCAATTCCTCAGGTGCGCGGAATGTTTGAAGGTGATCAGTCGCGCAAGCGCACGCTCGTCGACTACGGGTTTCGCCTCCCCTCCGCGCTCGATAATCGCCCGTTGAACTTCACCGAATTTGAGAACCGCATTGGGCAAACGATTTACGTGTCAGCAACCCCGGGTGGTTATGAGTTAACGAAAACTTCCGGCGAGGTTATCGAGCAAATCATCCGGCCCACCGGACTGCTGGATCCGGAAGTCGAAGTGCGCCCGGTCAAAGGCCAGATTGACCACTTGCTGGAAGAATGCCGGCAACGGGCCGAGCGCAATGAGCGCGTTCTGGTTACGACACTCACGAAACGCATGGCCGAAGATCTTACCGAATACTTTTCTGAAGTAGGGGTGCGCGTTCGTTACCTGCATTCAGACATCGAAACACTCGAGCGCATCAAGATCCTGCGCGATTTAAGACGTGGCGAGTTTGACGTGCTGGTCGGGATTAATCTGTTGCGCGAGGGACTCGATCTGCCTGAAGTTTCATTGGTGGCGATACTGGATGCTGACAAAGAAGGCTTTTTGCGTTCGGAGCAGTCGTTGATTCAGACCATTGGCCGTACAGCGCGCAATTCACGCGGCAAGGCAATTTTGTATGCCGATCGAATTACGGATTCGATGAAGCGGGCCATTGATGAAACGGAAAGGCGACGCAGCATCCAGCGCGCGTACAACCTTGAACACGGGATTACGCCGCAGACGATCATTAAGCCAATCGAGTCGACCCTCATCACCGCCTCCGAAGCTGACTACTTCAAGATGCCGAGCGAACTGGACGACATCGAAGACTATTCCGCGGCAAATATCGAAGCGACCATAACCAGGCTGGAACTCGAGATGCGTGGCGCAGCAAAACGCTTTGAGTTTGAAAAAGCAGCCGAGCTGCGCGACCGGATCAAGGTGCTGCGCGAACGCGAGCTGCAGTTGGCCTGATGAATTGCCACGTGCCGCGACGCCTTGGGAGCGCGGCTTTGCCGCCGCACCGTGCGGAAAGGCTCAGCCTTTCCGGGGCTGGTTCCTAAATCATTTTTTCTGAGGCTGAGCCTCAGGAAAGAATATCCGAGCGTGTGAGACGGAAAGCCGTAGACTTTCCGCACTGTGCGGCGGCGGAGCCGCAGACGACGCTCTCACCTTTCCTGCAACATGCTTATTAAGACCAATCCCGACGCGATTCAATCCTACCTCTATGACGCCAGTCACATGCTGGAGGGCGAGGCGGAACGCGTCGTATTTCCGGAGAAGGCCGAGGAGGTGGCGGAAATTCTGCGCGAGGCTACGGATGGCAAGATTCCGGTGACCATCTCCGGCGCCGGTACCGGCACAGTCGGTGGCCGCATACCTTTTTCCGGAATCGTTTTGGCGACAGACAAGCTTAATCAGATCAAGAGTTTCGTTCGTAACGAACAGGGCGGAGCGAGCGCGGTTGTAGAAGCAGGCGTCAGGCTTTCTGATTTTCAGCGCTTCGTCGATTCACAGGGAATGTTTTATCCGCCGGATCCGACGGAGCGCAGTTGTTTTGTGGGCGGCACAATTGCGACCAATGCCTCGGGCGCGCGCACCTTCAAGTATGGACCAACGAGAAACTATGTTGAGCGACTAAAGGTGGCGCTGGCCACCGGCGAGATTATTGATTTGCGTCGAGGGGAACTGCACGCGGACAAGAATAGCTTCCTGAGAATTCCGTTGCCCGCTGACGCAGGCGGGTCTGACAGAAGTTTTATTGAAGCGCGTTTGCCTTCGTATCAAATGCCGCAAACGCGAAAGCATGCGGCCGGCTATTTTGTTGCGCCCGAGATGGATCTGCTCGATCTTTTTATCGGAAGTGAAGGCACGCTCGGCGTGATCCTTGAAGCCGAACTGAAGTTGCTGCCCAAGCCGGAAGGATTGCTGAGCGGCGTGGTGTTCTTCAGTTCCGAAGAAAGCTTGCTCGAGTTTGTGCAGGAGGCTCGACGACTTTCTGTGACGAAGGACAATTTGAGCGGTGAGGCTGCTGGTCAGCTGGGAGCGCTGGTGGAAAAAGCTCTTGAAGTGAGTTCGCGCCGGCCCGTCTCTTCGTCTTCAGCCGACAATGAGATTATCAACGCGATTGATGCGCGGGCTCTGGAGTATTTTGATCGCGAGTCGCTTGGATTCCTGCGGCAAAAATATTCAACGATTCCTGAGCGCGCGATCGGCGCGATCTTTTTCGAGCAGGAGATAAACTCGGCGGACGAAAACGCGGTCATGCAGAGTTGGCTAGCGCTTCTGGAGACTTACGATGCTTTGGTTGATGACTCATGGTTTGCGACAAACGAACCGGACCAGGCGGGGCTGCGCGAATTTCGTCACGCCTTGCCGGTGTTGATGAATGAATGGTTTGCGCGTCATCGGCAAAGAAAAGTCTCCACTGACATGTCCGTTCCTGATGAGGCTTTTGCAGGGATGATGAAGTTTTACCAGGATGCGCTCGTTAACAGTGGAATTCGATATACCATCTTCGGGCATATCGGCGACAATCACGTTCATGTGAACATCCTGCCGCGGACAGACGAAGAGGCGCTTCAGGCGCGAGAAATCTATCTGCGATTTGTGCAGCGCGCCGTTGAGGTTGGTGGAACGATTTCTGCGGAACATGGGATCGGAAAGCTGAAACGCGAGTATCTTCGGCTGCTCTACAGCGAAGAGCAGGTGAGCGAAATGGTTGCACTCAAGCGTGCGCTCGACCCAGCTTGCATCCTGGGGCGAGGGAACATTTTTTCTGAAGGCTTGTTATCCGATGTAGATTCCAGTATATGAGCATTTTACCCCTGACTCTTACTGTGCGTTTCACCGCAGAGACGCAGAGAGCGCTGAGGAGGCGCAGAGAGGAGTTAGCATGGCTACTCATGTTAACCAGATCACAGGGGATGTCATCGGTGCTGCTATTGAGGTGCATCGCAGGTTAGGGCCTGGTCTGCTGGAATCCGCGTATCAGGAATGTCTGGCAAGAGAATTAGTGTTAAGGCAAATTCCGTTTGAGAGACAACGTTCACTCCCACTCGAATATAAGGGTATCCGGTTGGAATGTGGCTATCGAATTGACCTGCTGATTGCGGGAGCGGTTGTAGTTGAGATCAAATCCGTTGAGACTCTTGCACCCGTTCATGAAGCGCAACTGATAACATATCTCCGTCTCGGCGGATGGAGAGTTGGCTTGCTAATCAACTTTAATGTTGTGGTACTCAAGAGCGGCATTTGTCGCAGGGTTCTAGCATTGCCAGAGTGAGTGCGAAACTCTGCGCTTTCTCTGCGTACTCTGCGTCTCTGCGGTGAGCTCTTCGGTTTAACCTAGCACCACGAAGTTCAATATGTTCAGATTCACCACAGCTGGAGAATCACACGGTCGCGCTCTTGTCGCGATCCTTGAAGGCATGCCTGCGGGTATGCCGGTCGACGTTGAGTTGGTCAATCGTGAACTTGAACGCCGGCAATGGGGCTACGGTCGTGGC
The DNA here is from genome assembly GCA_035557535.1 of Pyrinomonadaceae bacterium. Classification (GTDB taxonomy): domain Bacteria; phylum Acidobacteriota; class Blastocatellia; order Pyrinomonadales; family Pyrinomonadaceae; genus PSRF01. Next base: position 144,832 of record DATMDU010000161.1, on the reverse strand, counting down.
GGCCGCATGAAAATCGAGAAAGACGAGGTCCAAATTCTCAGCGGTGTGCGTCATGGGCTGACACTCGGATCACCTGTTGCGCTCATTATCGAAAATCGCGACTGGGCCAACTGGACGGAAGTCATGTCGTCTGAGCCGCTCAACCGCGCGTCTGAAAAGTCACGCGAACTGAAGCGCCCGCGCCCGGGTCATGCAGATCTTGCCGGAGGACAGAAGTTTGACGTGCGCGACCTGCGCAACGTCCTCGAGCGAGCGTCCGCCCGTGAGACCACTGCGCGGGTAGCTTGCGGCGCGCTCGCGAAACAATTGTTGGGTTCGTTTGGCGTCGAGATACGCAGCCATGTAATTCAACTTGGCGGTATTCCGGAGAAGGCGCTCGAAGTGTCGTGGGATGAAATTGGTGCAATTTCTGAGGATGCGCCGCTGCGTTGCGCCAATAAACAATTGCAGGAACAAATGGTCGAGCTGATTGATAGAAAGCGGGAGGCGGGCGACACGGTGGGCGGTGTTTTTGAAGTTGTGGCTCGCGGGATCGTACCCGGTGTGGGGTCGCATACAGCCTGGGACTTGAAACTGGATGGCCGCCTGGCCCAGGCAATAATGTCGATACCGGCGGTGAAAGCCGTTTCGATTGGAGCGGGCACAGAGGCGAGTGCGCTGCCCGGTTCGGAGGTGCACGACGAGATCGCCTATAACAGCGAAACGAAAGACTTCATTCGTGAGACGAATCGCGCCGGCGGACTCGAAGGCGGCATCACCAACGGCGAAGAGATACGCGTGCGTGGTCACATGAAGCCACTTTCGACTCTGCGCCGGCCTTTACGTTCAGTTGACATTGATACGAAGCAGGAAGAATCGGCTGCGTTTGAGCGGTCAGATATTACTGCGGTTCCCGCCGCCGGTGTGATTGGCGAAGCGATGGTGGCGCTGACCCTGGCCGCGGCGATGCGGGATAAGTTTGGTGGTGATAGTTTGGGAGAGATGAAGCGCAACTTTGAAGGCTACCGCGAGCAGTTGCGCGGGTATTAGCAGGCCAGGTAGCGAGCCGAGCATCGTTGATCGTAAAATCGACATCGAACGCTGCTTGAATCGTTTGATCCGAGAGGAAATGGAAATCAGTAAATGGCATTGATGGAAGTAGTAACGTGGCCGAATCCGGTGCTCGACAACCCTGGCGAGCCGGTAACGGAGTTCGACGCCGGCCTGAAAAAGCTCGTCAACGACATGTTTGAGACGATGTACGCGGCGCCGGGAGTGGGATTGGCGGCGGTACAAGTCGGCGTATCCAAGCGTCTCTTTGTTATGGATTGTTCGGGTGGCAAGGATCCGGATCAGCGAGTGGTAATGATTAATCCGGAAGTGATTCACGTTGAAGGCGAACAGAACGGCGAAGAAGGATGTCTTTCGTTTCCGGGAATCTTCACACCGGTCGAACGAAGTTTGCGGGCCGTGGTGCGAGCTCACGATATCAACGGAAACGAGTTTGAGCTGGACGACACGGAGCTGACGGCGCGATGTATGCTTCACGAAACGGACCACTGCGATGGCATCGTGTTTCTCGACAAGATGAGCTCGCTCAAGCGGGAGCTGGTGAAACGAAAGATCAAGAAACTGCAAAAAGCAGGGAAGTGGTAACGCGAGTGGCCGGTGATCAGTGACCAATGGTCAGACGCAAAACGCGGCTTTGGCGCCTCCGTGCGGCAAGGCCAGGACTTAGCGGATATAGGTTCGAATTTTTCGTCGCCGAGGCTCAGCCTCGGCGAAAGTGTTTCAGGGAGGCGCGACGAAAGGCAGAGCCTTTCCGCACGGATTGCGGCAAAGCCGCATTCACCTGAATCCGTTTGGCGTGTGTGCTAAGATTCAGAAAAACCAAATTGGAGTGAGCAATGCCTACAGAATTCCGTAACGAACCGTTTACCGATTTCAGTAAAGAAGAAAATGCCGCCGCCATGCGTGCCGCACTTGACCAGGTGAAGGGCGAATTGGGTCGCGAGTACCCGCTGGTGATTGGTGGTGAACGCATCAACACTGACGCCAAGCTCGACAGTATCAATCCAGCTAACCGCACCCAGGTTGTTGGTAAGTTTCAAAAAGCGACGAAGGAACTGGCTAACAGCGCAGTGGAGTCAGCTTATGAAACTTTTCAATCCTGGAGAAATACCAGTGCCGACGAGCGCGCTGATTTCCTTTTCCGCGCGGCTGACATGCTGCGTAAACGTAAACACGAAATGTCAGCCTGGATGATTCATGAAGTGGCCAAGACCTGGGCTGAAGCCGACGGTGATACCGCTGAGGCGATCGACTTTCTTGAGTTTTACGGTCGCGAGATGCTGCGCTACGCCGAAGGCCATCCGCTCGTGAAGCTCGAAGGCGAAGATAATCGGATGGATTACGTACCGCTCGGCGTAGTCGCTGTGATTCCCCCCTGGAATTTTCCGCTGGCAATAATGGCGGGTATGACCGCCGCGGCGTTTGTTACCGGCAACACCGTGGTACTGAAACCTTCCTCCGATGCCCCGACAATCGCTTACAAGTTTTTTGAAGTGCTGGAAGAGGTGGGCTTGCCGGCGGGCGTAGTTAACTTCATGACCGGCTCCGGCGCGGAAGTTGGTGACGTCGTTGTGGATCATCCGAAGACGCGGTTCATCGCGTTTACAGGTTCCATGGAAATTGGACTTCGCATTAACGAGCGGGCCGCGAAGGTTCACGACGGACAAATCTGGCTCAAACGAGTGATCGCAGAGATGGGTGGCAAAGACGCGATCATTGTGGCGGACGACGCGAATCTTGACGATGCGGCTACTGGAGTGGTTCAGGCTGCGTTCGGTTTTCAAGGACAGAAGTGTTCCGCATGTTCGCGCGCAATTATCGATGCCAGCGTTTACGATGAGATGTTGGAAAAGATTGCTGAACGCACGGAGAAGATCAAGACCGGCGATCCGGCGGACGGCGCAACCAACATGAGTGCGGTGATTAACGAGAAAGCCTTCAAGACGATCAACAGCTACATCGAAAAAGGCAAAGCTGAAGGCGGCCGGGTGCTGGCCGGTGGCGGCTCGGATGGTGAACAGGGATTTTTTATCGAGCCGACAGTGATCGCCGATGTGAAGCCGGGCGCAACCATCGAACAGGAAGAGATTTTTGGACCGGTGTTAGCAGTTATCAAGGCCAACGACTATGACGACGCGCTCAAGATCGCCAACGACACGCAGTATGGATTGACCGGCGCGGTTTACAGCGCCGACGAAGCGAAGCTGGAAAGAGCGCGGCGCGAGTTCCATGTCGGCAATCTTTATCTCAACCGGAAGTGCACCGGCGCCTTAGTCGGGGTGCATCCGTTTGGCGGTTTCAATATGTCGGGCACCGATTCCAAGGCAGGCGGTCGAGACTATCTTCTGTTGTTTATGCAGGCCAAGGTGTCAGCTGAAAAGATTGGCGCTACCAACAAGCTTGCCGAGAAGAGGGCTGCGATTTGAACCTGGTGGGGATTGCGCCTTTGCCGCCTTTCGTGCGGAAAGGCTCTGCCTTTCCGAAGACCTTCAGACGTTGACCGAGGCTGCACCTCAAGGGGGAGGCGCAGCCTCATTTCATGTTCAGTCTTTTAACGGTAAGGCGGAGCCTTACCGCACGGAGTTAGGCACAGCCGCCGAAGTCATGCGCATTGTTTTCATGGGAACGCCAGAAGCAGCCGTGCCATCGTTGAAGCGCTTGCTGACGGATGGCCACGACATTGTCGCGGTTTGGACGCAGCCGGATAAACCGGCGGGGCGTGGAGAGCAGATGCGTTTGCCTCCCGTGAAAGCGTTTGCGCTCGCGCATGGCCTCAAAGTAGAGCAGCCGAGAAAGATCAAAGTTGACGAAACCAAAGAGCTCTTTGCATCTTATGCGGCTGAGTTAGCGGTGGTCGTCGCTTATGGCCGAATTCTGCCGGCCGAATATCTGTCGGCGCCGAGCCGCGGCTGCATCAACGTTCATTTTTCATTGCTGCCGCTTTATCGCGGCGCCGCTCCGGTCAATTGGGCCATCGTTAACGGTGAACTGAAAAGCGGCGTCACGACGATGTTTATCGAGGAAGAGTTGGATTCCGGCCCAATACTTTTGCAGCGTGAAACCTTCATTGGTGAAAATGAAACCGCACCGGAACTTATGCAACGCCTGGCGGTGAACGGCGCAGAACTGCTGGGTGAAACTCTGGCCCAGATTGACCGCATCACGCCGCAGCCGCAACGAGATCACGAAGCTACGTTTGCACCAGTACTCACAAAAGCCGACGGCGCCATCGATTGGTCGAAACCGGCTGAGATCATTGAACGTTGTGTCCGAGGATTCCAGCCGTGGCCTACCGCCTACACTCATCACGCGGGGCGCAGATTGATAATCTGGAAGGCTGCTCTTCAAGACGATGACTTTGGTGAATCCGGCCAGCCCGGAGGAGTAGTCGCTGCTGATGGCGACAACCTGGTCGTTTGTTGCGGCGAGGCGGGTGCATTGCGGCTGATGGAAGTGCAGCCCGAGGCTAAACGTCGCATGAGCGTCAGAGATTTTCTCAATGGAACCCGCTTGAAAGTTGGCGATCGGTTTGGCGAAGTCTAATTCAATCTCACCGGCACGACTCGCCGCGTTTGAAATTCTGCGACGCGTCGAAGAAGGTTCCTACGCCTCCGTTCTACTGACTGCAAAAGAACCAGAACTTGCGCCGCTCGATCGAGCACTCTGCCACGAACTCGTGATGGGAGTGCTGCGCCGGCAGTTATGGCTGGACCGTCTGGCCGAGTTTTACGCTAACCGTAAGGTCGACGACCTGGACATTCCGGTTCGTCTAGCCCTGCGTCTGGGCCTTTACCAATTGAGATTCCTTTCGCGAATTCCCGCGTCAGCCGCAGTAAACGAGTCAGTCAATCTTGTCTACTTTGCCCGCCTGCGTTCTGCCGCGGGATTGGTAAACGCCGTTCTGCGCCGAGCCACTCGAGAACCGGACGTAGATCCGGCGGCGACCATTGATGATCCGATTGAGAGGCTTGCTGTTTCTGCGTCCCATCCGATCTGGTTAATTAAACGCTGGGTCAAAGCTCTTGGAGTGAAAGAGACGGAGGCCTTCGCCCGGGCAAATAATGAACCGGCTCCGGTGGCGTTTCGCGTGGTCAGGAAACGCGCTGACGAAACGGAAGTGTGCGACCGGCTGCGCCGGGAGGGCGCGATGCTGACGCCTTCAAGAATCACGAATGGTGCGTGGAGAGTTATTGGCGGGGGAACCTTGTTGGCAGAATTAGCCGCCGAAGGAAAGGTCTACATTCAGGATGAAGCGTCGCAGTTGGTAGCTGCAGCGCTCGGCGCTGAGCCCGGGGATCGAGTTTTGGACTTGTGCGCCGCGCCCGGAAGTAAGACCACTCAAATTGCCGACGCCGCTCAGGATGCAATGGTCGTGGCTGCCGACATCCACCTGCATCGCCTCCGCTCAGTTATGCAGACGGCGCAAGTGCAGTCGCTTAACGGCAGCATCAGTTGTGTCGGCCTCGACGGCACGCGGCGATTACCCTTTAAAAAAGATGCGTTTGACCGAGTCCTGGTCGATGCTCCGTGCTCAGGCACAGGCACTTTGAGGCGCAACCCCGAAATCCGCTGGCGCATCTCACCCGAGGCTATCAAAGACTTGTCGCGGCGTCAGTATCAACTCATTCTCGAGGGTTCGCAGTTTGTTAAGCCGGGTGGCCGCTTGATTTATTCGACCTGCTCGATTGAATCGGACGAGAATGAAAGCGTTGCGCACGCGTTCCTTGAAAATCGTAAGGATTTTTCTCCGGCGACGCTTCTGGCTGACGAATCACTGATCACTGGCTCGGGCGAAGCGCGCACCTGGCCCCATCGGCAGGATGTTGACGGCTTTTTTATCAGCGCATTCACACGGGGGGCAGAGCCGAATTTCGAATAATCGCCCAAATGATGCACTTGCGGGAACGATTGCGGGCGAGTGGCTTGCCGATTTTCAACCCGATACCGGTAAAACGTTACTTTGCGACAGTGAGGGCCGGATGTTAGACTGCGCAGCTTGGTTCAGGCCCCACTCTCGAGCTCAATGTTGATTTAGAGGTTACGCGTAAACATGGCCAACGGGGCACTCTCAGCACTTCGCCGACTGAGTATCGTGATCGCAATCGCGATCGTTTTTGTGTTTGGTCTGGCCACCACGGTTTACCTTTCACTACGCAGCCCGGAAGTTCAAGTGCCAGACGTGGTAGGTAAGGATCGTTTGGAAGCGGAGAATATTTTGGGCGACGCAGGATTGAATTTTCGAGTGCGCGCCTACCGGCCGAGCAGTGAAGTGAAGGCGGAGACAGTAGTGTTTCAGTTGCCGCGGCCAGGTGAAATAGTTAAAGCAGGCCAGACCGTGGCAATGGATCTGAGTCGGGGCGTCAAAGAGGGCGAATCGTCAGAAGCTGTTGTCCCTGAAAAAACGCCCGAGGATAAAGTTGGCGAAAAGGCGAACCAAAACGCCAACGACTCAGCAAACGAAAATAAGCCGAAGCGTAAACCTACGAATAAGAACGGCAACGAGAACTCAAACAGCGCCAACGCCAATTCAAACCTGGGAATTCGTAACGCGAACGCGAACGCGAACGCGAACGCCAACCGGCAGCCGGCGAATCGCAACGCCAATGTTGGCAACGCAAATACGACCACAAACGCAACTTCGAATCGTCCAAACGTGAACACAAACACTAATCGGGCCAACCAGAATGAGAACCGGCGTCCGACCGTGCCGCGGGCCACTCCGGCGCCGAAGCCGAATAGATAAATTCAAAGTTTGGTGCTTGACCCCTTAACAATGAACGGCACAGTCGATATCGCCCCTTCGATCTTATCTGCGGACTTTTCGCGTCTGGGCGAGGAGATCGCGGCGGTAGAGCGCGGGGGGGCTACAATCCTCCATGTCGATGTAATGGACGGCCACTTTGTACCGAACATAACGATCGGTTTGCCTGTGGTTAAGTCGATTGCCGGGGCGACCAGATTGCCAATAGACGCGCATCTGATGATCTCGGAACCCGGTAGGTATGCTGAGCAGTTTGTTCGAGCGGGAGCTAAGATGGTCTCGGTCCACGCGGAAGCGGATAATCATCTGCATCGGACCTTGATGGCCATCAAGGGCGCTGGCGCTCAGGCAGGAATTGTGATTAATCCGGCGACGCCGGTGGAAATGCTCGGAGATGCCCTGGCTTTTGCTGACTATGTGTTGTTGATGTCCGTTAACCCCGGTTTTGGCGGACAAGGTTTCATTCCCACGTCGATCGAGAAATTGCGACGTCTGAAGCGGATGATTCAGGAACTCCAGTTAAAAACGCGGATCGAGATTGATGGAGGGATCGATCTCGAAAACATCAGCTCGGTAGTTGCTGCGGGCGCAGAGATTATCGTTGCCGGCTCCGCAGTTTTTGGTGCGGCTGATCCGGAAGCGGCCGTCAGAGGGTTGCGTGAAGCAACTGTCCAGTTGGTTTAGGGATTCCAACTGCTAATTATGATTCGTCTTACGTAGAAGTTTTTGGAGGTTTTACTTATGCACGCTCGCTTTGGTCGTCGCCTGATAATTTGCGCCGCCTTTTTATTGAGTCTTAACAGCTTTGCGTTTGCCCAGGGAGGGAGCTCACAAAGCGATCTATCGCCTCTTCAGCGGATGGACGTAATGCGATCAAAGCTCGAATCCATGCGTCGATCGCTCAATAGCGCCGTATCAGGGCTTGAATCTCAGGGAAACCAGGGTGACAAGAAAAACCCCGACGATCCGCGACAGAGGCTGCGCGGGCTGGATAAAGAAGTGGGTTCATTGCTTTCCGAAGTGAACGATTTGCGCGGAAAGCAGGAGCGTGCTGAACGCTACGACCAAACAGCGCTGGATCGGTTGGAAACTTCGGTTGCCGATTTGGACAAGCGAGTACAGGCGGGATTGCAATCCACCGCCAGCGTCCGAACCTCTGCAACAAACTCCGGATCATCCAGGGGCAAAAAGAAAAAAGGCAAATTCTTTGGACTGTTTGGGGGCGGCGGCGATAACAAATATGAAGAACTGACTGGCACCGTTGCGCCGGGACGCGATCGTGTCTTATTTGAAGAAGCGGCGAAAGAAGTCAGAAAAGGAAACCACGAGGTCGGGCGCCTTCTCTTTTCGACCATCATCAACACCTATCCTGATTCAGGTTTTCTTCCCCTGGCCAAGCTTGCCATTGCTGACTCGTTTTATCTTGAGGGCACCACCGCAGCATTAGTACAAGCTGCGCAGGCTTATTTGGATTGGCTGACGTTCTTTCCAACAGATCCACTCGCTGATGATGCAATGTTGAAGGTTGCCGAATCCGAGATGCGACAGATGGGTCTCTCGGATCGCGACATTACTCACGCTCGAAAAGCAGAACAGCGTCTCAAGTCTCTTTTGCAGCAATTTCCCCAAACGAATCTTAGAAGCGTTGTCGAAGATGATCTTCGTGAAACACAGGAAAGCCTGGCGATGCACGGTTACGAGATTGGAAATTTTTACCTGGATGCCCGTTATAAAGGACACAAAGGCGGCCTTAAAGGTGCTCAGTCTCGTTACAAAGAGGTATATGAAAAGTATCCGAACTTTTCGTTGAGAGACGCTCTGCTTTTTCGTTTGGCTTTCACCTATCAACAGGAAGAAGAGCCTGACGAAGCCGCGAAATACTATCAGGACCTGTTGCGCAATTTCCCCAATAGCGAATATGCCGAGAAAGCAAAAGAGCAGCTCAGCATAATCGGCCTTGAAATTCCCGCGGCTGACCCCTCGCGCAAAAACGTGCCGGCGCCGGAGCGCCCTGGTTTCATGGGCAAAGTAATGAAGGAAGTTCTGGGTAAGGCTGACATTACCGTCGATAAGGACGGAATCCTGATTAGCAAGGACTCCAGGGAAGGCCGGACTGACTTGATTGACGAAGCGCTGAAGTACAACGGACAACTGCCCACGAACGTTACGCCGATTGCTCCCGTTCAACGGCGTACGACTAACCCGGCTCCACGTCCGGCCATTCAGAATCCAACGCAGGCTGCGCCCTCGGCCCCTGCCACCACGGTTCCGGGAGGAATCAAGCCGTAACGAGAACAGTCCTTTCGTTTTGAAACTTTTGGCCCGTTGTTATCGCAGCGGGCCTTTTTCTTTGGTCGGCCGGGTTGCCCTTCTCACTTGCTGAACGCATCGACTTGAAGGATGATGGTGCGGAAAACGATGGCAACTGATACAAAAACAAGCCCCGAGGTTTTGACTGAACTTGCGAGTCGCCACAAATTCACCACGACGACAGTTTTGTCCTTGCTGATTGCTGTAGTCCTGCTTTGTGTGGTTGCAGTTGTCAGCAAAAAATTTCTCACCCCCCGAATAAATCCATCGCTTGATATGGCAGTGCGAATCAGCATTCTCATCTTCGGATTAGGTGCGATAACCTGGCGTAGGACTAAGTTTTCACCTATGCGGCTTCAGGATATCGGCGCTCTCAAGGGTGCTTCCGGACTTCTCGCTACTTTGCAGCGGACAACGATTCAAGTAGCCATAATTGGCACCGCCATCGGATGCATTGGCTTCGCCGGCACGCTAATCACGGCAAGTGAGTATTACACTTACGTCGCAGGAATAGTCGGCGCCGTGGTCATCTTGTATGCCTACCCCGTACGAAGAGCATGGGAAGGCGCGGTTGAGCGCTTCGCAACCCCTTCTGACAACCCAAATCCCTAGCAAAAACATTGCTGTTCAGCGAGCTTGCCTCCCAGCGTTGATTAATCGCAAAACTTGTTGATCTTAATTTGGACGTTTGTTAGAGTGGCTGAGTCGTTCTTAGCCTGCCAGCCCCGGTCAGGTTTTTCAATTCAATCAGCCTACCTCAAGGCCCTGAGCTTGGCACCAAGCCGAGCGGATATTCCCCCACAATGTTCCAACATTTGTTCTTTGGGTTTTCCTGCCCACATTCACTGGTCACAAGCGCACTAAAAAGATCCAGCCTGGCCCTGTTGATGATTGGGGGTTTCTGCCTCTCAGTCTCCGCCCAGGACAATCAAAACGCGCTTTCGGCGCGTTTGGTTTCCGAACCCGCGATTACAGCTTCGAGACCCCGTTCCGTTTCCGCCTCGGAAAGTTCCCCCGCGGTCGTCGCGCGCGTTGCACCATCATTAGAAGGTGCGACAACGATCGAGCGCCGTGCCTTTGAGAGGACCAATGACGAGCGTGTCAAAGCCGGACTTCTACCGCTCACGTGGGATGCAGAGTTGTGCTTGTTCGCGAGGATGCACTCGGAGAATATGGCCCGACTTAATTTCTTTGCTCACGAAACGCCTGACGGCATGCGCTTGAAAGAGCGAGCGCGCGCGCAGGGAATTCTTCATTTCAGAGTCATCGCCGAGAACATCGCGTATAATAAAGGCTACGACGATCCGGGAGCATTTGCAGTTGAGCGGTGGATGATTTCCGCCGGGCACCGCGCCAATATTCTTTATGTCGGATTTCAGAATTCCGCGATTGGAAGTTTTGTAGCCAAAGACGGCAGCGTCTATGTAACGCAGGTATTCATCAACCGCTAGTCTCAGCCATCCGCAATCTTCGTGGCGGCTAGCGCAGGTTCAGCCGCCACCAGTGAATTCCCAGTCGCTAAAGCTCCCTTCATTCGCCAAGGTCAACTGGGGTCTGCGCGTGCTGGGTAAACGCGCCGACGGATACCACGAAGTCAGGACTACCCTCCAAACAATCTCTCTTAAAGACGAGCTGGAGTTTGAACTAACGAAGGATGGAATTATCCGACTCACCTGCAATGAGCCGGATCTGCCTATCGATGACAGGAACCTGGTGGTCCGCGCGGCCAATGCACTGAAGCAGCGTTATCAAGTCACTGAGGGTGCGCGTATTCACCTGGATAAAATGATTCCAACTCAAGCCGGTTTGGGTGGCGGGTCGTCCAATGCAGCGGTGTCATTGTTGGCGTTGACGAACCTTTGGGGACTCTCGCGAGTGAAGGCCGATTTGGTTGAAATCGGCAGTGAGTTAGGCGCAGATGTTCCCTTTTTCTTGTTTGGTGGGTGCGCTCTCGGGACTGGAACCGGCGCAACGATTTCGCCGTCCGTCAGCGCGGATGAAAGCTTCGAGCGCCACTTGGTGGTGATAACTCCAAAGGCGTCGGTTTCCACTGCGAAAGCCTACGCTTCACTCAATTTGCCCGCCTTGACAACACCAGTCGACGACCCTATTCTTTCTAGTTTGCAAAACGTTGCAAATTCAGATGATTTGCCTCCGTGGTCATTGTGCGACCTGTCTTTGGACGATTTGCAGAACGATTTTGAAGCAGTGATCTTTGATATCGAGCCTGAGATTAGACGAGCGAAGGACAAGCTGCGTCAGTCTGGAGCACTCGGCACATTGTTAGCTGGCAGTGGTTCCAGCGTGTTTGGTATCTTTGCGGACAGGGAAGCTCAGCAGCGCGCGATGAAGGTGATTGATGCCGAGAGCGGCTGGCGCATCTTTCCCTGTGTTACTCTGACGCGCGATGACTATCGTCGTCAGATTGGTCCGGAGCTATTTCACTTTTTCGAGCAAGGTTAATGATACTGGGGCGTCGCCAAGTGGTAAGGCACCGGCCTTTGAAGCCGGCATTCGTAGGTTCGAATCCTCCCGCCCCAGCCACTTTTGAAAACGACCGATGACAGACGACCGGAGACCGATGCACGAATCAATCCAGGGCACCGTCTACGGTCGTCCGTCTTCGGTCATTCTTACTTATGGGCACAACTGGCGGCATTAAAGTTTTTTCAGGGAACGCAAATCAGGAGCTGGCGGAAGAGATAGCGCGCCACCTGGGTTGCGATATGGGACGGGCCTTTACGGAACGTTTCTCCGACGGCGAGTTTAACTTTCAAATCGACGAGAACGTTCGCGGCGGCGACGTCTTTATTGTTCAACCGACTTGCCCGCCCACCGATGAGCATTTGATGGAGCTGCTCATCATGCTGGACGCCTTTCGTCGCTCGTCAGCAGAGCGAATCACGGCGGTGATTCCTTACTACGGTTACGGCCGATCCGATAAAAAGGACCGGCCCCGCGTGCCAATTTCAGCGAGGCTCGTGGCGAATTTGATCACCGTGGCAGGCGCCGATCGTTTGTTAACGATCGATTTGCACGCGGCGCAAATTCAGGGGTTCTTTGATATTCCGGTAGATCACCTTTATTCCGCGCCGGTAATGATTGGCCACTATCAGGACAATCCATTGCCGAACCTGACTGTTGTAGCCCCCGACACGGGCGGTGCGGAACGCGCTCGGGCATATGCGAAACGCCTTGATGCCGAGCTGGCGTTATGTGATAAACGACGCGAAAAGGCCAATGTTGCCGAAGTAATGAACGTAGTCGGTGACGTGCGCGGCCGCAGTTGTTTGATTGTTGACGATATGTGCGACACCGGTGGCTCCTTGACGAAAGTAGCTAAAGCGTTGAAGAATGCAGGGGCCGAAAGAATTCACGCCTGCTTTACGCACGCAGTTTTATCGGGAAAAGCAGTGCAGCAGCTCGACGAGTCGGAAATCGAGCAGATCATTATTACGAATTCAATTCCACTTCGCGACCACGCGTGCGAGTTGAAAAAGATCAAAGTACTTAGTATCGCGCCACTTCTGGCGAAAGCGATCAAGTCGATCCACGAGGAAACGAGCGTTTCCTCGCTCTTCGTTTAGCGAAGGGCAAACACTGATGGCTGAATAGAAGTCCATCAGCGATCGGTCAACATTGCCGATTGCCAATTGCCAATTGTCGATTTGAAATAAGCGAGTCTCTTGAGACTTTCTTCTGGGCCACGAAGCATTCCGGCCCTGATTCAAAATCGGCAATCGGAAATCGGCAATTGAAAATGCTGAAGCGATCGCTGAACGCATGTAAAGAGGAGCAGTCATGGCAGAACATAAAGAGATTACGGTCCACGCAAAACCCAGAGACGGGCGCGGCAAGAATGATGCCCGCCGCGCGCGCGTCGCAGGCATGGTGCCGGTGGTGGTCTATGGCGGCGAGGGCGGCAGCGTCTCAGCCCTCGCGCCGTTGCGCGATCTGGCGGCGATTCTACGGTCCGAGTCCGGCCGTAACACGATTTTTACGCTCAACATCGAAGGCGGCGGAGTGAGCGAAGTGATGTTTCATGATCGCCAGGTGGATCCGGTGCGTGGTCGTCTGCTGCACGCGGATCTGACACGGCTGGTAAAAGGACAGAAGATCGAAGTTACCGTTCCTCTGCATCTGACTGGCGAGCCGGTCGGCGTTCGTGAGGAAGAAGGCGTGCTCGAACAGATTATCCGCGAACTGGAAATCCGCTGCGAGCCACGTGAGATTCCGGATGTAATAAATGTTGACGTTTCGAATCTCGGCGTTCATGACGTGTTGCACGTTAGCGATATTCAGGTCGACGAGAAAATTGAGATTCTTAACGATCCCGATACGGTTATTGCCACCGTCGGTATTGTGAAAGAAGAGCCGGTTGCTGCGGCTGTGGTTGAAGCCGAAGAGGGCGCTGAGCCTGAAGTTATTGGTAAGGGCAAGAAAGAGGATGAGGCTGGGGACGAAGCGGACAAGAAGTAGTAAACGCTGCGTGCCGTTGGCAATGAGATGCGCCTGATTGTTGGCCTGGGTAATCCGGGCAATGAGTATGAATGGTCGCGGCACAATCTCGGCTTCATGTTGATTGACAAATTGAGTTCTGCCGCCGGGATCGAGTTGACGCAGCGCATCTGTCAGTCGAGCGTTGGCCGAGGAGAAATCGAGGGCTGCGCGGTGAAACTGGTGAAGCCGCAGACCTTCATGAACCTAAGCGGTGAAGCGGTTGCCTGCCTGTTGGCAAAGCAGCGGATGACGCCGACCGAAGGACAGGCTTTCCCCGGTGAGAAGTTGATCGTCATCTCTGACGATTTAGCGTTGCCGCTGGGAAAGATTCGCATTCGAGCTCACGGTTCGGCCGGCGGTCACAATGGTCTGAAGTCGATCATCGAGAGATTGGGAACAAACGAGTTCATCAGGTTGCGCATTGGCATCCAGCCAGAGCATCCGATTAGCGACACCAGGCGTTTCGTGTTGGATTCGTTTTCGAGAAGTGCCAGGGGCGAAGTAGAAGAGATTCTGGAGAGAAGTGCTGAAGCGGTGCGCACCATCCTTCGAGATGGCGTACTCAAAGCCATGACGGAATTTAATAGTAATGAGTAATGGGTGATGAGTAATGAGCAGTGAGTCAATGGTGTAACGTGCCAATGCGGTGCGCTGGTCCTGACTCATCACTCACGACTCATCGCTGTGTGAGAAGGAGATAGATTTTGGAAACAAAGAGACAGTACGAAGTGATATTCATCGTCGATCCCACAGCGGATGACGATGAGATTACGCGCCTGAGCGATGGTTTTAAGCAAATTATCACCGATCAAGGCGGAACCATCACCAAACACGAGAGCATGGGCAAGCGGCAACTAGCTTACGAGATCCTTCATAAGACTGAAGGCCATTTCGTTTTGCTGGAGATCGAGGGATCGGGCCGCGAGATCGCCGAGCTCGAGCGCCGTATGCGCGTCAACGATCGCATTATTCGGTACATCACCGTGCGTGTGGACGAAGACCGGCGGCGGGCTGAGAAGTTTAAGGCGAAGCGCGAGCGCAAAGCTGCGAAGCGACCAGGTGGCGCGGATAAACAGCGCCGCGGAGATGCGGACAACGAGTCCGACAGCGACGAGGCCAACGAAGAGGCTGCTTAAGAGCTGAGCAAGAACGAAGTGAGTTGGGCCGTGAGCAGCGGCTTGAGCGGAAGTCAAAATTATTCGCTTCGCGAGTCACTTATTCACGATTGAGTTTTAGAAGAGGAAACTATGTCATCAAATTACGAAGACCGTGGGCGTCGCTACAATGGCGATGATGATTTTGACCGGGGTCGGCCCCGACAAGACCGGGGCGGTCGCTTTCGCCGGCGTCGCAGAGTTTGCCGTTTCTGCATGGAGAAGGCCGATATCATCGACTTCAAGGACTCGAGGTTCCTGTCAAACTACACGCCCGAGCGCGGCAAGATCATTCCCCGAAGAATCACCGGCAATTGCGCCATTCACCAGCGCATGCTGGCTGAAGCAATCAAGCGTGCGCGAAACATCGCATTGCTGCCCTACACGACAGATTAAACACAGGGAAGAGGAGTTGCGACATGGCGCACACGAAAATACTTTTACGGGAAGATGTTGATGATCTCGGCGCTCGCGGAGAAATTGTGCGGGTGAGGGCCGGTTATGCGCGGAATTATCTTTTGCCGCGCAAGCTGGCAGTAGAAGCCACCAACAGCAATGTGAAACAGATTGAACAGGAACGCGCAGCGCTGCTAAAGAAGGAAGCGACTGAACGAACTACCGCCGAGGGCCAGGCGGAACAGTTGCGCGCGCTGGTCCTGGAGTTTAGACGAAAAGCCGGCGAACAAGGCGCGCTGTATGGTTCAGTGACGTCAATGGATATCGCTGAGGCATTGAAAGAGCGCGGCTACGAGATCGATCGTCACCGTTTGCATTTGCGCGAACCAATCAAACGCCTGGGGGATGCGGCCGTGCCGCTGCGCTTGCATCGTGAAGTTACAGTCGAGTTGCAGGTTAAAGTCAGTGCTGAAGGCGAAGTCATTGCCGGACACATGACGCCTGAACAGGAGGCCGAGCTGGCGAAACAAACCTCAGACCCGACTGAAGAGGAATCGACGGAAGTTGCGGAGTAATAAAACAGCCCGCTTTATCGCTTTTTTTAAGTGGTTTGACTATAGTTCGACGCTACAAGTTAAGTTAATTTGTAGCGTCGTTTTCTTTGGCGCCACACCTGATTGGCAGATCAATTTCAGCCCCAATAGTGAGTAGCGCCAAAGGCGCGGAATGTGAAAGCCTGGGGTAACGCCCCAGGTAACGAATCAAGAACGACAGAGCGCCGAAGGAGCGAAATAGACTTGGGACAGTCTCTAATGTCGCGCCTTCAGCGCTCGAATAACTCTTTACTAAGACTTCCCAAGGGCGTTGTCTCAGGCTTTCACATTTCGCGCCGTTGGCGCTCATAACTAACGTCGTCCGACGAGAGTCATATTTTTTTTACTTCCGAAACAGGTCTTCGAGTCCATGGCCGCAACAGATCCAATACGCGAGCAATCGCTCGAACGTTCTTTGCCGCACAGCGCGGAATCCGAACGTGCAATCCTTGGCGGCATACTTCTCGATAACGCACTGGTCAGTCAGGCGATCGAACTGCTGCGACCCGAGGATTTTTATGTGCCGTCGCATCGTCGCATCTATGTCGCGATGATCGCGCTTTTTGAGCGCGGCGGAGAAATTGATCCGATCCTGATTGGGGAAGAACTCAAAAAAGAAAACGCGCTTGAAGCCGTGGGCGGCGTTAGCTTCATTACTAATCTCACCTACGGACTGCCGCATTCGACCAACATTGGACACTACGCCAAAGTAGTGCGCGGAAAGTCGATGTTGCGCCAGCTAATCCGGACGGCAAACAAAATCACACAGGAAGCGCTTGAACAGGAAGATGAGCCTGAGATCATTCTCGACCACGCCGAGCACGCAATTTTCCAGTTAGCCGATGAACGCGTCCGCCAGGGCTTTGTTCACGTCGAGCCCGTAGCCCGCACCCTGCTGGAAAAAATTCAGGAGATGGAAGGGCGCACGTCAGTATTAACCGGACTCACCACCGGGTTTGCCGATCTCGATAAGTTAACCTCGGGATTGCAGCAACAAGACCTGATTATTCTTGCCGCGCGCCCTTCGATGGGAAAGACCAGCCTGGCATTGATGCTGGCTGAGAATGCGGCTATTCACGTTCCGGGCGCAGTAGTCGGAATGTTTTCTCTGGAAATGTCGAAAGAAGCGCTGGTGATGCGCATGTTGTGTTCCCAGGCAAACATCGATGCGCAGCGTTTTCGTAATGGCTTTCTTTCGCGACCGGAATGGACGCAGATTGGAAAATCACTTAGCACGCTGGCGGCAGCAAAGATTTTCCTTGACGACACTGCGGGCATCACCGTTCTTGAGATGCGCGCGAAATGTCGACGCCTTGCTGCAGAACAGAAACGCCTTGATCTAATCGTGGTTGACTATCTTCAGTTGATGAGTGGATCAGCAAAACGCGTGGAGTCGCGCCAGCAGGAAGTTTCGCAAATCTCGCGTGAGTTGAAAGGTCTGGCGAAAGAGTTGAATGTGCCCTTGTTGGCGCTGTCACAGCTGTCGCGTGCCCCGGAAGCTCGTTCTGATCATAAGCCGCAGCTCGCTGACTTGCGCGAGTCGGGCGCGCTGGAACAGGACGCCGACGTGGTGGCATTCATCTACCGGCCTGAAGTTTATAAATCGGCTGAAGAACGCGAAAACCTGCCTGACGACGAGAAGAACGTTGCGGAACTGATTGTCGCCAAGCAGCGCAATGGTCCGACAGACACGATTAGGCTTCGCTTCACACCCTCGAGCATGCGTTTCGACAATCTATACCGCGAAGGCTAACCCCAACCCCAACCCCGCGCTGACAAGCGGCCATAGTCCAACTCACAACTTTCATGCCGAAATTTCGTTGACTTTTTGCCCTGAAGGGCATATCGTGCCGCCGTTTCAAGAGGGCCGATTCTCACGAGCCTCTGCGTTTTCCCTGCACACTCGCCAAATCCGCCTTCAGAGCGATTCGTCACTGACGCCAGTGTCAAATCCGTGTCTCAATCAACCACAGAGGAGGCAAAAAGATGGAGGATTTCGGTCTATTTTCACGACGCGACTTCATGAAAGGCGCCGGAGCGTTGGGAATTACGGGGTTGGCCCTATGGTCGGGTGCATGCGAGTCAGCCTGCAAGAAAATTAAGGAAAGGCCCACTCGTAGAAACATTGCGAACCTGGCCGCAAACGACCCCATCATTCAAACCTATAAAGATGCAGTCGCAGCCATGAAAGCGTTGCCGGCCACCGACGGTCGTAACTGGAACAAGCAGGCTGATATTCACAACAATAAGTGCCCCCATCAAAACTGGTGGTTCCTGCCCTGGCACCGCGCTTACCTCGCTAATTTTGAATCCATCTGCAGGAAGCTCACTGGTAATGCCGACTTTGCGCTGCCTTACTGGAATTGGAGCACCAGCCCGAGTATTCCGGCGCCTTTCTGGGGAGCCGGTAATCCGCTCTTTAACTCAACCCGCACGGCCACGCAGACCAGCGTAGCGAACTCGTTGATGGTCGGCCCGGCAAAGGTCACCGAAATCCTGGATCAAACCAACTTTTTCCTGTTCGCCAGTGGGCAGTCCACGACGCAGCGACAGAGGACTACTTACGGGATATTGGAAGGTACTCCGCATAACTACATTCACAACTTTGTCGGCGGCGATATGCTCAGCTTCACTTCACCGAAAGATCCCGTTTTCTGGTGCCACCACAACATGGTCGAATGTTTGTGGGTTGACTGGAATATTAACCGCGGCAATGCGAACACCAACGACCAGGCCTGGTATAACCTGGAGTTCACCGACGACTTTGTTGACGGTGACGGTAACCCGGCGCCGATCAAGGTTGCCGTAACAATGCTGTTTCCACTCTTGACCTACCAGTTTGAGCCGTGTTCACCCGGAATGGCGGAAGCCGCGGTCTCGAAAGACAGAGCCACGCTCGAAAAATTCCTGCGCGAAGGAGCGCCCAGCAAGCTCGAGTTCATCAAGCGCTATGAACTGCGCCGGCCGTTGACCACGGATCTGCGACCTGACGCTCCGACGCGACTGAAAGTTGAACCGGAAGCATTTCGCACAGTGCTTGATGTTTCGGGACGAGAAAAAGCGGTCCTGACGATTGATGAAGTTGAACCTCCGGCAAAACAGGACGTCTTCGTCCGCGTCTTCATCAACAAACCCGACGCAAATGCGTCGACGCCCATTGACGATCCACACTACGCCGGCAGCTTCGCATTCTTCTGCTGCGAAGATGAGGCGATGAAAGGGCACAACATGCCGGCGAGCACGCCAGTTCCGGGCGCAGCTGGGCCGGCTCCGGCGAGTCATCTGCCGAAACTTACCTACCTCGTAGATGCTACACCTACGATTCGAAAGCTAAGTCAGGGCGGATCGCTGTCGCCTGACCTGGACTTAACGCTTGTTACCGTGCCGATCGAAGCGAACCGGCCCGTTGAAACTCAAAGGATAAACGTGGGACGGCTGGAACTTGCGGTTGCGAGGTTCTGATCATTCCTGGATGAAACTGTGCGGGCCGTGAACGGGGCAACCCCCCGGATGCGGTCCGCATTTAACTCAATGCGGAGGGAAGAAATGGGAAAGATCATTCTGCCTGCATTGATGATTTGGGCTTTTGGATTCTTAGGTGTGGAGTGTGGCTCGGCAAACGCTCCGCAGCCTCAACCACGCGAGCAATCGCGTGAAATGAGGTCAGACGAATCCGCGGCGAATCCAGTCGTCGTTCTTACTGATAAACAACCGAGGGGTTCCTGGGTTGTAAACGTCGACAAGCTAGCGCGTGATACTGAAGTTCTGGAAGTAGCGATTACGAAAGTCGTAAATCAAGGGATGACGCCGGTAGAAATCCACGTTTTCCTCGTGATCGCCGAGAAGGATAAGTCGCGATCATCCACGAAGCTGATCGGAAACTTTAGTCTTTACCCACCAGACCAGCCCGGCAGTTTCCTTTTAAATGCGGCAACGGCACTCAATCAGATTTCATCTGCCTCCAGGAATTCAAAGGCGGATGTGCGAATGGTTTTTGAGATGAAGCGAGTTGACGAAACGAAGACCTGGACCCCGATCGAGTTGCAGATCGCTGAACCAAAGTGGAGCTCTGCCAGGAAGTAACCATACTGTTACTGTTTGTTTGGCCCCACCCCTCTATCGGGTTGGGGCTTTTCTTTTTTCAGTGTAACTTTACCCGTTTCGCAAATCTGACTGTCCTATAAACTTCAGTTTGTCGTTTGTTGATTTACAAAAGAAAGATAGCGACAAACAGAAGTTGTCGGACACCACAAGTAACGCTGCTTATGTCCCAAATACTATCGCCAGAAACTGCCGGCCGGCGTCCCACCTGGGCTACAGTTGATTTGAACGCCCTGGCCGGAAATCTTCAGATCATCAAAAGTCATGTTGGCGAGGCGGTAAAAGTGATGGCCGTGGTGAAGGCCAATGCTTACGGTCATGGCGCAGTAGCCTGCTCGCGAAACCTTGAAACCGCGGGCGCGGATTGGTTTGGCGTCGCGTTGCCCGAAGAGGGAATCGAACTGCGCAACGCGGGCATCACCAAACCGATCCTCTGTTTGGCTGGATTCTGGGAGGGGCAGGCCGCCGCATGTCTGCAACACAACCTGGTCCCTACGGTTTATCGTGAGGACAACATTGCTGCCCTCGACGCGGCCGCAAGTGACCGCGGGAAAGTGGCTGATGTCCACGTCAAGATCGACACTGGCATGGGAAGGCTCGGAGTGCGTTGGGACGAAGTTGAAGAGTTTGCCGAAACCCTTAAGCGGTTCAAAAATATTCGCGTCGATGGCTTGATGACCCACTTCGCCGCGGCTGACGAACCGTCGTGTGGACCGCTCACAAAGGACCAGATTACGCGTTTTGATAACGCCGTCGCTGCGTTTCGCGGCAGGGGATTCAGTCCAAGCTATCGCCATCTGTCGAATTCCGCCGGCATCTTTGCGCAACCCGCCGCGTCAGGAAACCCCGGCGGAGAAAGCGGCGGAAATATGGTGCGACCGGGCGGCGTCTTGTATGGACTATGGCGCGACATACTGGATCCAGCACACCAGGACCAGCCCTTTGAGCCTGTGTTGTCGTTGCATTCTCGCATTACCCTGCTGAAGTGGGTGCCGGCCGGGGAGACTGTCGGATACGGCTGCACGTTTGAGGCGTCTCGCAAAACACTGGTCGCGACAATTCCGATCGGGTACGACGATGGTTACATGCGTGCGCTATCCAATCGAGGCCACGCCATCATCCGTGGCGTGTTTGCAACAGTCATCGGGCGCATCTCAATGGACCTCACGCTAATCGACGTAACAAATGTTCCCAATGTTCAGATGGATGACGAAGTGGTGCTGCTCGGCCGCGCTGGTGGGCTTTCGATCACAGCTGAGGAGCTCGGCAAGATTGCAGGCACACTTTCATATGAAGTTACGTGCGGGATTGGAAGCCGAGTGCCACGCTTTAATCGTTGATACACCGGAGCGAATCCGAAATGATCAAAACCCATGGACTAACACATATCAATCTCGCGGTGCGTGATCTCGAACGCTCATTGCGGTTCTACATGCAAGTTTTCGGTGTGAAGGAATACTACCGCGATAGCGAAAGCGTTCAAGTACTTGGGCCAGGGCCGAACGATGTGATTGCCTTTGAAAAAAACGATCGCAAGGCAGGGAAGAGCGGTGGCATCACACACTTCGGTTTTCGTTTAGTCAATCCGGCCGACATAGACTCCGCGGTTGCGGATGTCGAGAGTGCGGGTGGAACACTGGTAAGGCGTGGTGAATTTGCGCCAGGTTTTCCGTTTGCATATTTCAACGACCCGGACGGTTACGAGATTGAAGTTTGGTTTGAATAACAGCTGAACTATTTGCCCTCGGAGAAAAACAGGATGTCAACGGAACCTGAAACGCTCAAGGTGCAGGTCAATGAGCGCGATAGCGTCGCAGCTCTCTTATATGCGGCGCCCAAACGCGACCGCAAAGGGGCCACACTGATCCTCGGCCATGGCGCCGGCGCGAATCAATTGCACCCTTTCATGCAAATCTTCGCTAAGGGATTAGCTGCGCGCGGACTCGATGTTTTGACGTTCAACTTTGTCTATATGGATCAGGGGCGACGTGTGCCCGATCCAAAAGCGAAACTCGAAGCATGCTATAGCGCCGTGATTACAGTTGCCCGGAAACATCCAAAATTGAAAGGCAATAAGATCGTGATTGGCGGCAAGTCGATGGGTGGACGGATTGCGTCGCAGGTGGCCGCGGCGATGCAATCGAATGCTCCTCAAGAAAAGTCGATGCCTGCAATTGCGGGTTTGGTGTTCCTCGGCTACCCGTTGCATCCGCCCGGCAACCCTGAAAAAGTTCGTGATGCGCATCTGGATCAGATTAAATCACCAATGCTTTTCATCCAGGGTTCGCGAGATGCATTTGGCACTCGCGACGAAATTCGCGAGCTGATCAAACGACTCAAGTTGCCCGCCATGCTGCACCCCATCGAAGGCGGCGACCACTCACTAAAAGCTCCGAAAAGCTCAGGTCTCACGCAGGAGCAAGTCTACGAATCCGCGATGGACGGAATCATTGGCTGGATGGATTCGGAACTCGGTTAGAAATCCTTGCCTTTGGCGGAGCATGGCGTAATACCCGATGAAACGTTATGGGCCTTTTTGTCATTGTGAGTGGGAGCAGCTGTCGACAAAAGGTTCATCCGGGAATGCTCAGAGCTCCAGGTGCCGAAAGTTTGAAAATTATTTTTTCGGTGGCTATTGGCGCAACGCCGCAGGCGCCGCCGCCGTAAATCCGGAGGGGAGCAAGCAGAGTCAAAAAGATCAGACATTCTCAGCCTGGACTCTTGCCATATCTCCCCAGTTTTGTGCTAATCTGGAAGCCCCTCGACAGTTCTGCCCCTTTATCTCACTTGTAAAAACGATTACATCAGACCGCGAATCATTGCCGGTTGAGTGAGGTAAATCATGAGCGCTACTTCCACTTCTATTGACACGCGTGCTTTTTCAAACGATTCTCCGACGGCCCAGTCAAAGCCGACCCAAACGATCCTCATTATCGAAGACTATTCCGACACCCGCGAATTGTTATGTACCTTGCTGCGCAACCACGGCTACAACGTCGTCGAAGCGGAGGACGGAATAGAAGGGATTCTGAAGGCAGGTTGGTTATATCCCGATCTGATCCTGATGGATTTATCGTTGCCGGAAATGGACGGCGTTGAAGCGGCCGCGCGTATTCACGCTCAGGCAAAACTTTCCCGAATCCCTATTTTCGTCGTCAGCGCTTATTTGACGGAGAGCGTCGAGAAAGCCGTGCGAGCGGCAGGGTGTGCGGAAGTGTTCGGGAAACCCTTCGACTCCCAGGTATTGCTCGACAAAATCCGCGGCGCGCTTGGGGATAGCTGACTAGCTTTGCCAACGGCCCTGGTCCGTTCCTGCCTGCGTTCCTCAATAAGCGAATTGGCAGGACCGCAATAGCCATCGAAGTGGAATGATGGCGCCCCTATTTGCCCACAGGTGGGGACAAATGTCCCTATCTGGTCCGATCGATCTTTTTCTCACCGCAATAACCAGCTGAAATTCCCCTTTAACTGTCCCGATTCGCCTTGGCACGATTGTTGTCAATGGGGGTTTCGTGTTCCCACTCGAGCACGTAGTTTTATAGCAGTCACCGATAAGAGCTTACTCTGCGCGAAAGCCTTAGATAGCAAGTACTCACCAGCCTACGTTTCAGATCGCTGAAATATGGCATGGGAGGTTCCCGAAGAGACGCATCAATTCTGACACTTGTAGTGTCCGCTTTTGTGGCCGGCCTTCTTTATCTGTTGGTGAAGAAGTCGGCCTTTTCTCTTGGGAAGCATTATCCGCTGCGGTCATCGGCCTAACTTATCTACCCATTAGAGGTGAAGAAAGAAATGAATAAAGTTCCTCCAGCTTTGAAACAAAGACTGCCAGCGCTGGGGCTGGTGGTTTCAATACTGCTCGCCACTCTTGGCAGCGGCAGTAGCAAGGCCCAGACACCCTCGAGAAATTCGCTTGTGCGCAGCCCACAGACGAAGATCAAAGTATCGCCCGGACTACCAGGACTACAAGGATCAGACGGCAAGACAGTTGCCGTGATCCTTCAATTGAACGGTCCCCCAACTGGACGCCTAAATGCCTTGCTGCAGAGAAATGGCGTTCGCGTCAAAAACCATTTCCGAAACCTCGATTCTTTTTCAGTTGAGCTCCCGCAAAACCTTATTGAGGAATTAGCCTCCTACAATGAAGTCGCGTTTGTGTCGGATGACGCGGAGGTCGAAGCGCAGGGTCACGTTTCGCTGACAACCGGTGCGGATGCAGTACGCCAAATCGAGTCCAGTGGTTTAATTCCCACGCTCAACGGCTCCGGCATTGGCATCGCAATTCTCGACTCCGGTATCGATGCGGGCCACAAATCATTACAGGCACGCCAAACTCGTCAGGTGATCAATCGTGACTTTACTGGTGCGGGCGCGACCCTTGATCCCTTCGGGCATGGTACGCACGTCGCATCCGTGGCCGCTGGCTACAATTTCGCTGCCGCGAATGAAGGCATTGCGCCGAATGCAAATTTGATTAACCTCGCCGTGCTGAATGGCCGGGGATCAGGTTCTGCCTCGAGCGTACTGAGCGCCCTCGATTGGGTGCTAACGAATCGTTCCATCTACAACATTCGCGTTGTCAATATGAGCCTCGGCACGAAGGCGGTTATGTCCTACCGGGACGATCCGCTTTGCAAAGCAGTCCGTCGGCTCGTCGACGCTGGAATCGTCGTGGTTGTAGCAGCGGGCAACGAAGGCAAAGATGTGAGTGGTAGAAAAGTCTACGGCGAAATTCATTCACCCGGCAATGAACCGTCGGCGATCACTGTCGGCGCTTCCAATAGTTATGGAACTGATGTCCGTAGTGATGACACGATTGCGACGTATAGTTCACGAGGACCAACCCGCAGCCATTCAACTGATGCTTCCGGTGTCAGACACTACGACAATCAAATAAAGCCTGACCTGGTAGCGCCCGGCAACAAGATCATCGGAGCAGAATCCGACCGTAATTTCCTCGTAAGCAATTATCCAGACCTCAACACTGTGGCTAACAAGGGCGACAACGTCCAGGCGATGTACCTCAGTGGTACCTCGATGGCGAGCCCTGTTGTGGCAGGCGCGGCCGCACTCATGTTGCAAGCCAATCCAACGCTGACCCCAAACCTTGTCAAAGCGCTGCTGATGTACTCCGCGCAGAAACTTCCCAGTGCGAACATCTTCGAGCAGGGTGCGGGCCAACTCAACATAGAAGGCGCTGTAAGGCTTGCAGTCCTGGTCCGCAGGGATTTGACGCCAGCCACACCTGTCGGCGCGTCGATGTTGACCACGAACGAAGCGCCGGAACCTATAACAACAATTGCACGAGAATCCTTCGCCTGGGCCGGCCGAATAAATCTCGGTTACACGTTTGCCACCGGCACTGATCTGATTACTGAGTACCAAGGTGTTTACGGCACCGGCTTGATGCTGAGCGACGGGATTATTCTCGGCGACGGCATGATTCTGAGCGATGGAATCATTCTGGGCGACGGAATCATCTTGGGCGACGGGGTCATGCTGAGCGATGGAATCATGCTCGGCGACGGAATCATTCTCGGCGATGGGATCATTCTCGGCGATGGCCAGGTGATTAGCGACGGAATCATTCTGGGAGATGGAATCATCCTCGGCGACGGGATCATCCTCGGAGACGCGCGGATTAGAGCAAACGCAGTCCTCGCATTCGGCGACAACACCCTCTGCATGAACTAAGGAACTTAATGACTTACTCAAATAGAAAAGACGAAACGAAAATGAAATTGAAAAGTACTCGACGCTTCACGCTCTTAATCCTGGCTCTGGCGTTAACCCTCGCCAGTGTCTCCATCCCTGCGCCTCTCCAGCAGCGCGCCACTGCGGCCACCAAAAAAAGCGACTCAGCGAAGACAGATAAGGTATCGGCGGACCTGCGCAAGACTGCGCGAGACGGCGGAGCTGACATGCGAGTCAACGTCATTCTCCAGGTTGACGGCAAGGTTAACGGACAACTAAATGCGTTCCTCAACCGTAACGGCATTCACGTCAAGAAGAAGTTTCTAAACTTCAACTCAATGATGGTGGAATTACCCAGCCAGTCGCTGGCGGAACTCGCTTCGTTCAGCGAAGTTTCCTATGTCTCACCTGACAGAGAAACGAAGATGCTGGGCCATGTCTCATTGACGACCGGTGCGGATGTTGTCCGTCAACAAACAACTTACTCTGCCACCGGCATCTCGTCCACGACCCTGGACGGCAGCGGCATCGGCATAGCAATTCTCGACTCAGGCATCTTCGTGGGGCATCGTGAGTTTCTTGGCACGAATGGCCTCAGCCGTGTGTCAGCCAGCGTCGATTTCACAAATTCGAGCGGTGCGACCACTGATCCTTATGGTCACGGAACGCACGTGGCCGGCCTGGCGGCGGGCAACAATCAAGTGTCTTCTGGGGCGTACACCGGTATTGCGTCGAACGCCAACATTCTCAATCTGCGCGTGCTCGACTCGAAGGGCGGCGGCACCAGCTCAGGGTTGCTTAGCGCACTTGACTGGGTGATGACCAACCGAACTACCCACAACATTCGGGTGGTCAACATGTCGCTTGGCACTGAAGCCATCGACTCTTACAAAGTGGATCCACTCTGTAAGGCAGTGAGGCGGCTTGTCGATGCCGGAGTCGTCGTGGTGGTAGCGGCGGGCAACAGTGGAAAAACTGTTCGTGGTCAGAAAGTTTATGGACAAATCCATGCGCCGGGCAATGAACCTGCCGCGATTACAGTTGGTGCGACGAATACCTTCGGAACAGAGAATCGCAGTGATGACGAGATCGCAAGTTTCAGCTCGCGCGGCCCTACCCGAAGTTTTTCGACAGACACTAACGGCGAGAAGCACTACGACAACTTGATCAAGCCCGAGCTTGTTGCACCAGGCAACAAATTAATTTCAGCGATGTCCAAACAGAATGGACTGGCCGGACAGGACCCAGCTTTAACCGCGAATGTGAACGCCTCCTTTACTCCCGATGACCGAAAAATGATGCGGTTAAGCGGCACGTCGATGGCTGCTCCGGTTGTAGCCGGCTCAGCCGTGCTGCTGCTCCAAGCCAATCCTAAATTGACCCCGAACATGGTCAAAACGATTCTTATGTACACGGCCCAACAGCTTCCGGGCTTCAACACATTCGATCAGGGTGCGGGCCAGCTCAACATCGAAGGTGCCGTTCGCCTGGCTAAAATGTTTCGGACAAATCTGACGAACACTACCGCCGTCGGCTCTCCACTGCTGACCAGCAGCATCCTGCCGTTTCCGCAGACGACCTTGTTTTATTACAGCACCGGAATGATCCGATTCACGACCTTCGGGTGGTCGCAGGGGATCGTGATGAACCACAACTACGCTGTTGGAACAGACCTGATTTCCAGGTACCAGAGAATTTACGGAACCGGCGTGATCCTGGGCGACGGCGTGATCCTTGGCGATGGGGTAATCCTGGGTGATGCAACGATGTTATCCAATGGCGTTATTCTTGGCGACAACATCATGACCAGCAGCGGCGTTATTCTGGGAGACGGAATCCGGTTTTGTAGCTATGGCGTAATCCTCGGCGACGGGGTGATCCTCGGCGACGGCGTCATCCTTGGCGACGGTGTGATCCTCGGAGACGGTGTGATTTTGGGAGATGGTGTGATTCTCGGTGACGGCGTGCTCCTCGCAGATTCAACTTTGATCGCATTCAGCGCAATGCTCATGGGCGATATAGGTGAAGACATGCCGGCGATTCCAGATGATGGAGTCGAGAGATAACCATGGCCCCGGGGTATGGGCCGAAAGGGATTCACAAGAGTATGGAAGAAAAAGGTCGCAGCAGGTTCTCGATTCCGTACATGTGGCTGATGGGCGTGCTCGGTATGCCCATCTTCCTATACGCAGTTGTTACTGTGCCTTTCGCTCGTTTCGACTGGAAATTCCTGCTGCTGGCCGGGATCACCACTGTCCTGGGGTCGCGAGTAGGGGTCGAAATTCCGCGTATCGGCGGCCGTATTACGGTCGCCGATACACTGGTTTTCCTGACCATGCTTTCCTACGGCGGAGAAGCTGCGGTGCTCCTTGCCGCAGTCGAAACACTTCTTTCAAGTTTGCGGATCTGTCGGAGGCCGTTACTCATCTTTTTCAACACGGGCATGATGGCGTGTTCGACTTTTCTCACGGTACAGGTAGTCGAGGCGTTCTTTGGCCCTATCTCCACGCTCCATTACGGTGGAGCAAACGTCTATTTGCTGGCAGTGAGTTTGATGGCTCTGGTCCAGTATATTGGCAATTCCGGACTCGTCGCGGCGGGCGCGGCATTGAAGACCGACCAGCCGTGGTGGCAGACCTGGAAAAGATATTACCTTTGGACGTCGATGACTTATCTGGCAGGCGCCTCCGTGGCGGCCGTAATCGCGCGCGCGGCAGATTCCGTCGGAATCCTAAGCATCTTCGCGACCACTCCGGTTATCGCAATCGTCTATTTCACTTACCGCACTTATCTTAAGAACGTCAAAACTGCGGAGCAGCAGGCTGAACAGGCGCGGGACCACGTCGCACAACTCAACACCTACATCGTCCAGCAGGAACGAATTCGAGAGCAGTTTTCCCAGGTTGAAAAGATGTCGGCTCTCGGACAGCTGGCCTCTGGAGTGGCCCATGATTTCAACAATAGTCTCGCCTCAATCCTCGGCCGGGCCGAGTTGCTGATGAAGCATAGCGATGATCCGAAGATGAAACGAGGGCTTGAGATCATTGCCAAGTCAGCCCGCGACGGCGCCAAGACAGTAAAACGAATTCAGGACTTTGCGCGTCAACGAAGCGAGCGTGACTTTGAATTGGTTGACGTGGATCAAATGTTGTTGGATGTGAGTGAAATAACTCGACCCCGCTGGAGAGATGGCGCCGAAGCCAGGAATGTACAAATCAATCTGGATCTCAGAAACCATTGCGGCGCTTACGTTAACGGAGACGTCTCGGAATTGCGCGACGTGTTAGTCAATGTGATTTTCAACGCAGTGCATGCCATGCCGATGGGCGGGAATCTCACGCTCTCCTCCGAAGTCGCAGATGGTTTTGTCGTGCTCTCTGTCACCGACACGGGAGTAGGCATGCCGCCGGAAGTACGTTCGCGAGTGTTCGATCCGTTCTTTACGACTAAAGGAGTTGAAGGAATGGGTCTCGGACTCGCGGTTTCTTACGGAGTGGTAAGTCGTCATCAGGGGGCTTTCGAGGTGGAGTCGGAACTCGGGAAGGGCAGCATATTTTCAATCAAATTGCCGATCGCTGCAGCAGATAGCGGCGCTGATGAAAGGGCAGGTGTACCGGGTACAACTCTGCGGAGGTCTAATATGATAAGGGTTCTGGTTGTAGACGATGAGGACGAAGTGCGAAACCTTCTAAAAGAAATTTTGGAGGATGCTGAGTGTGAAGCGGTAACCGCCAGTCAGGGTTACGATGGTCTCAGGCTATTTGAGGAAGGTGGTTTCGATGCTGTCTTCACTGACCTGGGTATGCCCGGAATGAGCGGTTGGGAATTAGCCCGGGCCATTCGTCAAAGGAACCAGCAGATTCCCCTGGCGATTATCACTGGCTGGGGCGAGGCAGTCAGCACCAGTGAAAGAGACGCAGCTAAAGTGGACTGGGTTTTGTCGAAGCCGTTTTCAATGGCCCAAATCAGCGAGATCGTTCAGGAAGTTTGTCGTCGAAAAGGACCGGCGCCCAAAGCCAAGTTGACTCTCGTCGCGTAGTTCCCAAACATTGTGCAGCCCTGCACCGAGCTTTCCACCAGAAGTCTTCCTTCCGCGAACCGGTGCACGTTTAACTGCGACGCATCGACAAGGGCTGGCCGCCGCCGAGGTTAACCCGAATCTCGCCCCGGTCTTCTCCAGCAACCGCTTCTTACCAAATTGCCTGCACCTGAATTTCTAAGCCTCAATCTCCTAAGACTTCTCGATGCTGGCTGCAAACGAGGAAACGTCTAACACGTAAACCGTTTGATTCGTCGTGAGCACAAACAATCGCTGGCCGTCGGCGCTAAAGCGGATCATCGAAAGTGGACCGGGGAAGGTAAATTCGTCGCGCTTGTTCATTGTTGCGAGGTCATAGACCGTCAGCTTTCCGCGTTCATTCTCGACGCTCAGCAACCCTGTTTTTTCTGAGACGGCCGCATAGGAGCCAAACGCCCTTCCGATCAAGTCGCCGCTCTTTAACGAGTAAGTCAGCACGCGGTTTTCAGTATCTGTGATCACGACCCAGTTGCCTGCCGCCTGGACGTTGGACAGGCGAAAGGAACCTTTGCCGGTTTCAATCAGCAACTGACCTAGCTCTGCACCGGTGCGCACGTCCACCACTTGCAGGTAATAGTCGCCTTCCTTTTCTTTCATGGCTGCCAGGCGCTGCGTTAACCGGGAATCGGCTTTGATCGCGGATTTGGCAGCCTCGTCTTTGACATTCCAAACGAGCACGGTTGTATTAAAGGTTGGTGCCACCCAAACTCGCGGAGCTTCCTTCGGGAAAGGTTTCGACCAAAGCAAGCGCATCGAGGGTGCGTCAAAAACGTTAAGCACCACATCTTTGTTGAATGCGGATCCCATGCCATATTCCATCAACTCGCCGGTTTTGAGTTCTTTGGCGGGTTTGATAACGGTCAGGTATGGTCCAATCTGGCGAGTGTTGGGCGACTCAATCTTCGGTCCCTGCACGATGTCGTTGGTGGCTAAATTAAACTTCGCCACATTCCGTTCAGCTTCGTCAAACTTAGGAAAGTCAGCGTAGAAAAAGCCGTCCGGGCTGAGATAAGCACCGGAAAATTCGCGCAAATGGAGGACCCCCTCGCCCTTATCCAGGTTCCAGACACCTCCACGAGAGTGACCGGAAAGAGCCAGCCATTTCATGTCGCTCGAGAGTTCAGCAACATGCAGATGTCCCAGGCTAAGATTTTCCAGTTGTGCGGCGGCCAGCAAAACATTCTTCTCCATTTTGTAGAGTCCAAGTTCTCCGCTGCGAAGCTCGGCAACGAAAACATCGTCATAGATATCAAGTGCCGGTTGTTGATTGACCTTGAATATTGTCCCGGTAGTGGTGTCCATCACTCCTAACGCGTAATCCTTAACGGGACGAACGATGAGATGGTTACTGCGTGTGGGAGCGATCAGGGTGCGAGGAGAAAGCGGGAACTCTGAGATTACCTGGCCGGAGGGGAAAGCAAGGAGACCCGACTTTTTTTGATTCTCATAGTTAACGCCCACGATGCGGTCGTTTGCCGTGAAGGTGAAGCCTCCGGCGATGAAGGGCTTAAAGGAATCAGAAAGAGAGATTTTTGAAAGCGTCGTCATATCGTAGGCTTCGGCGACGCTGAATCTCTGAATGTTTCTAAGTCTTACCGGTCCGTAGTAACCATATGCAAAAAGATTTCCATTTGGGGAAAAACCCATTTTGACAAGACCAAGACCGATATCAGTGCGATCGTCGCCGCGGCCGCTGAGGGCCCACAGGATTCCAAGGTACTGAAGATAGTCTGGCGCATAAGCATCTTTCTTCTGAATCACAGGTTGACCGGTAGCCACGCTAAGTACATTCAAATCAAATTTGGGCGTCAGACAGGCCAGATACTTACCGTCGGGTGAAAGCTTCGTTTGCAAACAACCATTGAGAACCACAACCTCCTTCACTTCGATCATCTTTCGTTCCCTAACGTTCCAACGTTCCACTCGTAGATTGTTTGTATAGAAGACTATGTTTTCGGAATCAGGCGTGAACCCCGCGGGTCTGGCATCCGGGGCTTCAATGCGAAACGCAGTGGCAAAGGGTTCTCGGGTGAGCACAGTGATTCCCGACTCATCCTGGGCCAGAACAT
The DNA here is from genome assembly GCA_035557535.1 of Pyrinomonadaceae bacterium. Lineage (GTDB taxonomy): Bacteria > Acidobacteriota > Blastocatellia > Pyrinomonadales > Pyrinomonadaceae > PSRF01. Next base: position 113,126 of record DATMDU010000161.1, on the reverse strand, counting down.
ATTTCCCATCGGGGCTAAATCGCAGATGCGCAATGTCGCTACGCAGCGGCGGAGTTAGTTGGAGTTTCGACATGACCCCATGCAGCGACTCGCTGCGCCGGCCGAGGCGCGCATAGGAGATAACTGAGGATTGCCAGCGCTTGAATTCTTCGTCGCCGCTGGCGCGTACCTGGCGGCAATGGGCCGGCAAAGTAGACAAAGCTCTGAGCATTTCCCGTAGCCGTCGCTCTTCCGGTCTCGTGCTGCCAAATAAGTCGGTAAAGAAGTTTCCCTTTCTCCCCTTGGTTTCGGTGGCCCGATCCCAAAGTCGCGATTGAGCTGACGCGTCGTAACCAGCATTAACTAAGGCATAAAACCCAATCTGATCCGCTACCAGCTGTCCTTTCTCACGGTCGCGCTCTCGAAATGCGCCCGGCTTCCGATTCAAGTTGTCGATCAAGAGATTGTATTTCTCGTAAATGTCGCGACGATCCGTCACCTCAGTGATCCCAAGCACTTCTCTCAGACGGCGCGTGAGATCGATCGAGTGCTCGCGCGCAACCAGATGGCCCAGCTCATGGGCGATCACCCCGGCCAGCTCATCTTCAGACTCTGCCATGGCTACGAGTTTGCGGGAGACGTAGATCCGTCCACCCGGCAATGCATGTGCATTCACATCGGGAAGATCAACCAGGAAAAATTGGAACCGCATCTTCGTCAGCGGCAGATGTTGGGTCAGTCGCGAGCCAATCCGGTCAAGAAAGGCATTTAGTTGCGCGTCTTCAAGGATGCTGTAGTTTCTTTGAATCTGCTCTGCTACCGCGTCGCCCAAATAGACCTCCTGCTCTTCACTGAAAATGTTTAACTCCGTCGCCGCGGGCAGAGCTACGGGCGAAAGACATTTCTGTTGAGCGTTGGTCGACGGTGAAAAGTGGGCAAATGCAAAAGCCAGGAACAGAAAAACAGATAAGAAAATTCTCATGCGAGGAGTCCTTTCAAAGAAGGATCGCTTTTGGGGAATACAGCTTTTGCGAAATAAACTTCGGAACCAAAGCTAACATAGCAGGACTGTCCCCTGAAGACAGCCCAGCTGGCGGTTTTGGGGCAGGTTCATTACATGCAACCAAGATTCCAGCAACAATGCTCGTCAAGTTTTTCGACTAAAGCACTGCAGTTTCTTCAAGTAGCTTGCCAGTGGCAAATCGCTCGACACTGAGTTGGGAAGTCTCGATCAGGTCCGAGCGGCCATGAAGGACCAGGTCCGCGCTGATGCGGCCGGACGCAGGCGAATGCATCACGCCGTGGCCACTGAAGCCGTTAACAAAAAAGAGACCTGCGACACCAGGAGCCGGACCTATGATCGCGTGATGGTCCGGCGTCATTTCGTATAGACCTGCCCAGGCGCGATGCGGGTTAACTTCGGCATCTGCCAGGCCCGGTACCCGAGCCGCGGCGCGCGTCAAAATCTTCTCAACAAAAGTTGGATCAAAGTCCATTTTGAAACCCGGCGTCTCTTGCGGATCGTTCCAGGCAAGCAGGATCCCTTTGCCTTCGCGCCGGAAGTGAAAACCGTTGGACATATCGATGACCATCGGAAATCTCTTCGGTAAGCCATCAAAAGGCTCGGTAGGGACCAGTTGCCGCCGCAGAGGCTCGACCGGAAGCTCCACCCCGGCCATGCGCGCAACTTCAGCTGCCCATGGACCAGCGGCGTTAACCACGATCCGGGTGGAAACGAATCCGCGGCTGGTCATGACACCGGAGATGCGACGTGCGGGGAGCGCTGCTTCTTCTCCGGGAACGAATGCAGCCATGATGGCCGCGCTCACAGCCTCAACTTCAATGCCGGTAACAGCAGTATCCAGCCAAAGTCGTACGCCGCGCTCGCGCGCATTCAGCATGAAGCCCATCATGACGCTGTGTGGATCGACGAAGCCGTCAGTTTGGCAAAACGTGCCCCCGATAATGTCGTCAACGCGGAGTTGCGGGACAAACCTGCGAATGTCTTCCCGCGACACTATCTCAACGTTGTCCACTCCGAAGGCGAGTTGGCGCTCGCGGTTTGCCTTGAGGTAATTGAGATGGTTTTCGTTGGTGGCGCAAAAAAGGTAGCCATGCGCGCGATAGTCGGCTGGATGTCCCACGGTCTCCTCGAAACGAGAGAAGAAGTCGATCGAATATCGCGACATCTGAATATTCACCGCGGTGGAAAACTGCGCTCTTACGCCACCCATACTTTTGCCGGTGGAACCCTTGCCCTGGTGCGCTTCGCGTTCAACTACGAGCACATTAGTGCAGCCCTGTTCGGCCAAGTGGTAGGCAACGCTGGAGCCAACAATCCCGCTGCCAATGATTACGATATCCGCGGTTTCAATCATATTTGTCCCGGCGAAAGAACAGCCTATAGAATAGTCGCGCGAGAATAAGCCGAACACCTCAACAGTTACAATAGGAGAGGCACATGGACCTGCGTTACCCGGTTGGGAAGTTTGCGTTTGATGGAACGCTTTCAGATGGCGAACGACAAAGCCTGATTGACGAAATTGCGGCGACGCCTGAAAAACTGCGTGCTGCCGTGGCTGGACTCGATGACAATCAATTGAACACGGAATATCGTCCCGATGGCTGGACGGTCCGCCAGGTGGTTCATCATGTACCTGAAAGCCATCTTAATAGTTACATCAGGTTCAAACTGGCAGTCACCGAGGACGAGCCCGTCATAAAGCCGTATTTTGAGGATCGTTGGGCGAAACTAGACGATGCGCATACCGCGCCAGTCGAGCTTTCGTTAGACTTGCTCGACGCGCTTCATAGCCGCTGGGTGTGGTTTCTTCGTTCATTGAAACCGGCGGATTTCCAACGCACATTTCGACATCCCGAACTCGGTATAGTAGGCCTCGGCAAGAATGTGGCGCTCTATGCCTGGCATGGACGTCATCACGTTGCACACATTACATCGCTACGTGAGCGTATGGGATGGTGACGATAGTCGCCAGTTCAGAGTCCACAGTCCAAAGTCCAAAGTCCAAAGTCCAAAACCGTAGACTCAAGACTTAAAACTTAAGACTTCTGACTGACGACTGACGACTGACGACTCAAGACTGAAGATTGAAAACTCAAGACTGAAGACTGAAAACGGACGATCAGATGCTTAAAACATTCAGCTGTCCAAAATGCGGCGCGCCGGTGAACTATGACGAAGACGTGGTGGGTGCGAATCTCACGGCGCGTTGTTCTTACTGCAATAGTCAGCTTTCAGTTCCCGACGAAATGCGCGGCCGCCCGGCGCACGTTATTTCGCACTTAAATATTGACCTGCGAAATACCGGAGCCAAAGCGACCAAGTGGATTGCTTTGATCGTGCTAATCCCGGTGCTGGGTGTCGTCATTGGCATCATCGCTCTGGGCGGCTTTCTCTCTCCACTATTGCGCGGCGGCGGCACCAACACGAGCGATAAGAAGCCGGTCGTCGTAATTCCAAATTTCCCGTGGCCCACGGGTCCAGTGGCGAAAGACAAGCCAAAAGAGGGACCACAACCACTGCTCAGCTTTGGTTCTGAAGGAATTGGACCGGGAATGTTTAAGGACGCCCGGAGTATTGCCGTTGACGGAGCGGGGAAGATCTATGTCGCTGAATACCTGGGTGGCCGCGTTCAGGTCTTCGATCCCGATGGAAAATTCCTGACGCAATGGACCGTCGATCCGAAGATGCCCCTACGCGGGATGGCAGCCGACCGCAAGGGGATTGTTTACGTCGTGCAGCGCGGCAAGATCACACGATATGAAGGAGAGAGCGGAAAACCAGTTGGCGAACTGAACTATCCAGGCGGGACGGGCTTTGACGACCTAACCTCAGCCGCTGACGGAGGATTTGTTGCTGCCTGGTATAGCAATCGTGATGACATCGTGCGTTTCAACTCTTCGGGAGAAGTGACGCGAACAATTCGCGCCGCCATCAGTTCAACCAGCGGAGACTCTGAACTGAATACCAGAGTAGCGATCGACGGGCTGGGAAATATCTATGCGCTCGGCACTTTCAATAATGGAGTGTTCAAGTTTGCGCCGGATGGAAAGTTTTTGAACCGATTCGGAGATGCCGGTAATGAGTCAGGGCAGTTTCGCGCTGCCTTTGCCATAGCGGTGGACGGCAAGGGCCGCGTCTACGTCAGCGACATCAAGGGCATCCAGATTTTTGACGGCAACGGGCGTTACCTCAAAGTCTTCAAGCCTGAAGGTCTGGCTTTCGACATGGAAATCAACGACAACAATGAAATGTTCATAGCCGCCCGAAACAAAGTGCATAAATACTCGCTGGAGCTGCTGAATAGCGAGTAAGGCAAACTATTAGTTTGCGTACCAACATCAAGCAGCGTTTTTGAGAGATTTGACGCAGAGAGGAATCACAGCTTGATAGATCGATATCGCCGGTGGTTCGACTACGAAAGAGATAGCCACGCGAAGACGTTGGCCTCACTGGACGCCGTGCCGGCGAATTTGCGAGAGTCTGAACCGTTCGGTAAAGCCGTTTACCTGATGGGCCACATCGTCGCCGCCCGTCGCATGTGGCTTTTCCGGCTCGGATTCTTGAAAGAAGACACCGATCTTTTCACTCGCCAGATAAGCCTTGCAGAACTCCCGGCGCAAATTTCGGGGATGGAAACAGCCTGGTCGCAGTATCTGGATCAGCTTAACGAAGACGATCTGCTGCGCGTGTTTGAGTATCGGAGTTATGAAGGTCAGCGCTTTCGCAACACCATCGAAGACATCCTGACGCAGTTGTTTGGGCACTCGTGGTATCACCGTGGACAGATCGCCATGCTCTTGAGAACTCTCGGAGCTGAACCCGCGGTAACGGATCTTGTTTTCTGGACTCGCCAGCCCGTTGACCCTTCATGAATTCATTGACTCGCTTGCCATTCTGCGATACAACCCCAACGCACTTCTCACGTTAGTACCGCAACCAACAGATTCTCGCGCTCGGCTCAACTTGGAGGAGATCTCATGAAGCACCAAAAATTCCCGCATCGGGCCGCTCTGTATCTATTTGTCGTGGCAGTTGTGGGAATCGCAGTCCTGACTGCTTGGAGCAGCGCCCCGGTTCATGTCGCGAAGGCGCAAGCCAAACCGAAGCCGGCCTTCAAGCCCACCAAGTTTAAGCCGGCTTGCGCTAACCCGACCTATCCCATGCCTGCTCCGGCGAAAGCTCCCGCGATCGACTCATTGTGTGGACTCGCGGGCATTGGCGGCGCCGGACCTGAGGGGGTGCAGGATATGGTCAAAAACAACTTCTGCGCGAAAGGGATACCCAAGGCAGTTTCATTCGCTGATCTGACGGGTCTTCAGTCAAAAGTCGAGGCCAACCCTGCAATTAACTTTGGCAGCGCCGGAAAAGGCGACCGGAAGAAGGGTCCGACAATAGACCGCGCGCCGTTAAAGAAACTTGGTGAAGGGAAGCTGGTCACGCTTAGTAAGGTCTACGTGCTGATCGCTCGTCAGGAGGGCGGTGAGAGTGTGAACTGCGGCAAGGACGTTGAAGGCAAGCCGACCGTTCTCGACCATGACATTCACATTTCCCTCGTCAGTTCCCCTAATTTAGATCCAAAAACAGACGAGTGTTCGAGCGTGGTAGCGGAGATGAGCCCTCATCATCGTCCGGATAGCTGGACACATGGCAATGTCGAAAAAGTGGCTAAAGCCCAGTTGCCCGTGAGAGTGACCGGCCAGCTCTATTTTGATTCCAGTCATTTCCCTTGCAGCGGTGGAAAGAGTGCAGGGCAGGGAAATCCCAGCCGAGTTTCGCTCTGGGAGATTCACCCAGTCTACAAATTCGAAGTTTGCACAGCTGACTGCGACGGCGCGGGCACCTGGGTGACGCTGGATAAATGGGCGGCGAAATAGCTGGCCAGTAGTGTGTAGCCACTGACCACTGATCACTGACCACCGACAACATCGATGCAAGTTGGTGACACGCTAACCTGGTCGCGTACCTTTACCGAGGAGGAGATCCGGCTCTTCGCGAGGCTGTCCGGTGACGAGGGAGTACATCACCTTGTGCCGGATGAGCAAGGCCGTCTGATGGCCCATGGCCTGCTCACGGCGACGCTGCCTACCAAGATCGGTGGTGACCTTAATTTCATCGCGCGTGAGATCACGTTCCAGTTTCTTCGGCCGGTGTTTGCCGGCGACACTGTCGAATGCGTGGTTACGCTGGTAGAGCTCGTTCCGGGCGATCAGTTAACAAGAATGAACTCGACCTGGGTGTGCCGCAATCAACACGGTAAGGAAGTTATGACGGGGAAGGCCAGCGGCGTAATCAGAGTGCAAGAGTAAGCGACCGCCAGGCTACCTTTTGGTCCACACTCGTTAGAGGAAGAGAGACGATGAAAAAGAAAACTATCAACGCGTTCTTGTCACTCATTCTGCCGATTGGCGCCCTGCTCAGCATCGCCTCCATCGCCAACGCGCAAGGCACTAACCAGCCAGCAACAAACACACCAGCCGCTTCTCCTGAATCAAGAACAGGGATAGCTTCGTCGCCGGCGCCTACTCCAGGTCCAACTACGTCGCCGATCGCATCACCGAGTCCATCGCCGAAAGTGACGGCCATAACTGATGGCCACCTTGAGCTTGATGACCTCGTCGATGTTGACGTGGAAGGTCTGGCAGAATGGGCGGCCAAAAACGACACCTCAAAGCTTGTGCCTTATATCAATGGCCGGGCTATCACAGGCAATTATCCTGAAGCAATTTTACCTACGAAGAATCATCTCCAGTTTCACCTCCAGATGACGCCGGACAACAAAGCCGTGTGGATTGACTTGCTCGGTGCACCTAACGGAATACGCAAGCCGGTGGCTTTTAGTGTTGGTCCGGAGGGCATAGGACCGTTCGATTCGGTCTTCGACAAAAGTAACCGAATACCACTGACCGTAATCTCTCCAGTCTATGGAGTGGTTGCACTCTTTGTAATTCTTGGCACGTTGTTCATCTTGCTCTGGCTGGCCCGCACCACTAGTTTGATTCGCGAGCGGGGCGGCTGCAAGGTGCCTGGAAAGCTCAAGCCGTATAACCTGGGCCGTACGCAAATGGCGTTTTGGTTTTTCCTCGTTTACGCCTCTTACACGGCAATCTGGCTGATAACCGACGCCCTCGATACGATTACACCTTCTTTGCTCGGGTTGATGGGGATCAGCGCGGGGACTGCGCTGGGCGAAGCTTTGATTGATTCAGGTAAGAATGATGCCAGTGATTCGCAGCTTCAGGCTCTCGTAGCGCAGAAGCAAGCGCTCGAACAGAGCATTCCGGATCTTCAAGCGCAACTTGCCGCCGTCAGCGAAAAGCCTAACCCAACCCTCGAAGATACAACCAGCCGGGACAGCCTGAACAAACAGCTGAATGATAGTCGCGCGCGTTTGGCCCAGATCACGCAGCAGATTGACGCGCTCACCCCGCCGGAGTCGCGAGCTGTTTCCGCCGGTTTTCTACGCGATATTCTCGCCGACTCCACCGGCTACAGTTTTCACCGCTTCCAGATTTTCGCGTGGACTATCATCCTCGGGATTATCTTTGTTTCGGCTGTCTATAACAGTCTCAACATGCCTGAATTCAGTCCCACGCTTCTGGGTCTGATGGGACTTAGCTCCGGTACTTACATCGGCTTCAAGTTTCCCGAACAGAAGTAGCGAGTCGGATCGACACTTGAAACTTAAGCCCCGATTAATGTCGTACGGCGGGAGAGGTACGCGAAGCCAGTTGGTTCGCGTACCTCTTTATTTCGGAAGGAAGCTTGTGGCGAAAACAGAACTTGCGGTTGTGCTAGCCTGGTCAAACTTGCGAAGAACAGATGAATAGCGCGGTCAGCCCGCTAAGCGCACTATTTCAACACGAAGTTGTAAGTGATGACGCCTGATACTTTCACCGCCTGATCACCGAGCATCGTCGGAGAGAAGCGTGCCTGAGTTGCGGCCTGCTGAGCAGCAGCCTTGAGCAACGGGTTTCCCGAAATCGCCTTCGCGGAAATCACTCTGCCGGACTCATCAATCAGCACCTGCACATTCACAGCTCCCTGTGCCCCGACTTGTTTCGCTATTGTGGGATAGGGTGGTTTAGGCAGCGAAATCGCCTCGCTATTCAACACTTTCGTGGCAGCAATAATTTTTTTCGGCGCTGGCGCAGACGTGGGAGCCGGGGGCGGCTCTGGGAGTTTCGCGATCACGACATTGCCGTTTCCCTCGGAGTTGGAAACGCCGCCGTTGCGCGAAGTTCCGGATCCGGAAGGTTCGACCACGATCGGACCAAGCACTGTGCCTGCATGAGCCGGCAGAATAGGTGACGCAATCGCCGAGATTGTTTTTGGAACATTCTGCGGGCTGATGTTGTCAATCAGCACCGGTCGAACTGACTCGCGTCCCTTGCTTGCCCCGGCGGGAGGATTTGTCCGACGTGCTTTCAATGGTTCAGGCGCCACTTCGGGAGCGGTCGGCGGCACCAGACTAATCAACTCCAGCTCGGTGCTGGGATCGCTCAAACTGGCGTCGTAAGCGTAGATACTGATAACGCCAGCTGATACGAAAAGCAAAACGTATGTGACGGCAGTAAAGAGCATGAATGACCCTCGTCGCTTGATCTCGCTGGTGTGCGAGCTCGATTCAATCAAGTTATTAAACATCTGTTCCTCCCTGTGACGGTGCCATTCGGGTCGCAGGAGCTACTCGCAACCTTTAGACTCCGCCGCAATCGCAGATGTTCCAGCCAACCAGGAAGTCAGAGCCGGGAGCGAGCGACCGGGTCGGCAACATGCAGATGCTGATCGAGTTTATAGGAAACGTCTTACCGGATTGGTATCGCTGTTCTGACTTTCCGTCACGCAGATCCAAACCCAAACCCTGGAACTTCAAACCTCCGCCTGATAGGATTACTCCGCTTTCACAGCCCCCGCAGGAGTTCATCCCATGGCAACCAAGGAAGCGTTCACTGAAGAACTGAACCCGTTTGAAATAGCCAAAGCGCAGTTTAATCGCGCGGCTGACTATCTCAATCTCGATGCCTCGCTGCGCAATGTTTTGCAGAGTCCCAAGCGCCAGCTGATCGTTTCCATTCCGGTGAAAATGGACGGCGGCGACGTGCAGGTTTTTGAGGGCTATCGTGTGCAGCACAATATTGCGCGAGGACCGGCCAAGGGGGGAATTCGTTATCACCCAAACGTAACGCTTGATGAAGTGAAGGCGCTGGCGTCCTGGATGACCTGGAAATGTGCAACCGTGGGAATTCCCTATGGCGGCGGCAAAGGCGGCGTGATTTGCGACCCAAAACGTATGTCGAGAGATGAACTGGAACGCCTGACGCGGCGCTACGCCTTCGAGATTGCGCCCATCATCGGTCCTGATCGCGACATCCCCGCACCTGATGTTTACACCGACGAACAGACCATGGCCTGGATCATGGACACGATCTCGATGGTGCGTGGGCACACCGAACTCGGCGTGGTCACAGGCAAGCCGATTTCTTTGGGCGGTTCACAGGGACGGAGTGAAGCCACAGCGCGCGGTTGCCTTTACACGTTGCGCGAAGCTTGTCGAGTTAAGGATGTAAGCCTGAAAGGAGCGCGCGTTTCAATTCATGGTTTTGGAAACGCCGGGGCGAATATCTCTCACATGGTTGCTGCCGATGGTGCCCGAGTGGTGGCTATCTGTGATTCCAAGGTTGGCCTCTACGCCGAAAACGGAATCGACATACAGGAAGCCTTGCGTCATAAGAAGGAGACCAGTTCGCTAACCGGGATGCGCGGCGTGAAGGAAATGGCGTGCGATGATGTGTTGACCGTCGATTGCGATATTCTTCTGCCATCGGCTCTGGAGAATGCAATCACAATGGCCAACGTCGGCAAAGTCAAAGCGAAGATTATTGCCGAGCTGGCCAATGGACCAACAACCCCAGGCGCGGACCGAGTGTTTGCAGATCAGGGCGTTTTCCTAGTGCCTGATATTCTAGCGAATGCAGGCGGCGTCACGGTGAGCTATTACGAATGGGTCCAGGACCAGTATTCTTTCTTCTGGTCGGAGAAGCAGATCAACGACACGCTCGAGCAGGCAATGAAAACGGCATTTGATTCCGTTTTTGAAACTGCCACACGGTATGACACAGACATGCGTACGGGCGCCTATATCCTCGCCGTCGATCGTGTAGCGGAAGCGACCCGCGTCAGGGGAATATTCCCGTAAGGACCGACGACAGACGACTGACAACAACTTGCGAATGCCGACCGGCAATTGATGACTAACGCCTCGGTACAGACGACTGGCAACTATGAACGAAAACATCACCGTTTACGAAAAGCCAACTTGCACGAAGTGCCGGGAGATGAATCGCTTTCTTCAGGATAATGGCGTGGACTTTTCCAAGGTCAACTACTATATCGAGCCATTGACGCAGAAGAAGCTGGCAGAACTTCTAACCAAGATGCGGATGACTCCGCGCGATCTCTTGCGCACCAGCGAGCCGATTTACAAAGAGCTCGGGTTACGCACCGCGGACCTGAACGACCAACAGATCATCGCGCTCATGATCAAGCATCCCGATCTAATCCAACGGCCAATCGTTGAACGAGGCGCTCGCGCCGTCCTTGGCCGGCCCACCGAAAATGTGAAGGCGTTGCTGTAGGTGGTCGCCCCGGAAAATTGATCATTGGGAAGAAGTCAGAACCGGGAGCGGTAGCGACCGGGTCGTAGTTTGACGCAAAATTCTAAGCATCGAAAGTCCACCCGGTCGCTACTGCTCCCGGTTCTGCATTAATCGACCACCCAAAGGTACTGAGCGTGAAAAAACCTGAAACCATCTTTGTGTGTCAGTCGTGCGGACATCAGTCGCGCAAGTGGCTTGGGAAATGTCCTGAGTGCGGCGAATGGAATTCGCTGGTCGAGGAGCGCGAGCGCAGCAGCAAAAAGGGAGCGGGGCGTAGCGGCTTCAAGCTTCGCGAGGTCGCCGCTGTGGCTTATTCTGAAATTGAATCACAGGATGAAGCTCGCGTCTCTTCCGGGGTAACGGAATTCGATCGCGTCCTGGGCGGCGGCATTGTGCCCGGAACCCTCGTTTTGATTGGCGGTGATCCGGGTATCGGGAAGAGTACGCTGCTGCTTCAGGTTGCTGACAAACTCAGCGCGAATGAAGGCGCCGTGCTTTACGTTTCCGGCGAAGAGTCGGAACGACAAATAAAGCTTCGCGGCGAGCGGCTGGGAATCAAGGCACAAAATCTTTTCCTGCTGCCGGAAACGAACCTCGAAAACATTTTCCACGAAGTTGAACGACTTAATCCGACTGCGATTGTAGTCGATTCCATTCAGACTGTGTTTTCGGCCATGATCGAATCCGCGCCGGGTTCTGTTTCGCAGGTGAGGGAAGCCGCTCATCAGTTTCTTTTGCTCGCCAAAAACCGCACGATTCCCATTTTTCTTATCGGTCATATCACTAAGGACGGCTCCATCGCGGGACCAAAGGCGCTCGAGCACGTCGTAGACACCGTCCTTTATTTTGAGGGCGAACGTCATCACAACCATCGCATCGTTCGTGCCGTCAAGAATCGTTTCGGCGCCGCCAACGAGATCGGAATCTTTGAAATGACGGGCTCGGGACTGGTGCCGGTTGCGAATCCTTCGCAAATGTTCCTGCAGGAGCGTCCACAGAACGTCGCCGGTTCTGTCGTTACGGCGTGCATGGAAGGGACCAGGCCATTGCTCGTCGAGATCCAGGCCCTCGTTTCAAAAACAAAATACGGCACCGGCCGGCGCATGACTCAGGGTGTGGACCAAAACCGTGTGGCGCTGTTGATGGCGATGCTCGAACGGCGCGTGGGAGTTGAGTTGTTGGGCGACGACGTGTTCGTCAATATTGCCGGAGGATTGGAAGTCGACGAGCCGGCGGTTGATTTAGGTGTGGTGGCCGCAATCGCATCGAGTTTTAGAAACGTGCCGGTTGATTCTCACACTGCTGTTTTCGGCGAAGTGGGACTGACTGGAGAAGTGCGCGCGACAACCCAGGCTGTTGTTCGCGCGCGCGAAGCGCAGGCCCTGGGGTTCAAGACGATCATCATGCCTTCATCGAATACAGCAGGGTTGGAACGCCTGCTGGGGCTAAGGGCGGTTGGAGTGCGTTCGGTTGAAGAAGCGCTCGATGCGTTGTTCTAGAACCATCCGCAGATTTCGCAGACTACACAGATGCGACGGACCCGAGCGGCGAACTCAAACCCAAATCCTGTGGCTTGGCCGTAGCAGTCCGGCGACGGTCAAGCTGCAAAACCTCAAACAAAACCAACCGGATTAACCTCAAACCTGCCTCTCTCGTAAATTAGCCAGCCAAAAGGTTTTTGGTGACGACTTCGGAGGGCCGTGTTAAGATTCCCGCCATTATGCGTGGTGATGTAATCATTATTCGTCTTATTTTCACTGCTTTTCTGGTAGCTGCCGGGTATTTCCTCAAACCGGTCGGCGAACGCTGGTTCTCCGCCGGACTCGGCGGTCTCATCGCTGTTTGCATAATTCTTTTTGAGTTGAGAATTCGGCGCGCCACTTTGAAGACTCTCATCGGCGCTGCAGTGGGTTCGATTTTGGGAATAATCGGTGCCTTCCTGATCGGGCTTCTTATCAGCCGGCAACAGAGCTCTGCTGTCCCTCCAGAGGTTAAGACATTCGTCACGCTGGCTCTGACTTTTTTCATGGCTTACGTGGGTCTCATGGTGGGAGCGGCAAAGGGCGACTACCTCGAGCTGTCGGCCTTGGGCGGAATTCTTTCCGACAAGGCCACGCGCCGCGATCTCAAAATCCTGGATACGTCCGTGATCATTGACGGGCGCATCGCCGATGTCGCCGAGACCGGATTCCTAACGGGCACGCTCATCATTCCTCAATTTATTCTGCGCGAGCTGCAACAAGTGGCGGATTCTCCGGATTCATCCAAACGCCAACGTGGCCGCCGTGGCCTGGACATGCTCCACCGTTTGCAGAACAACAGTTCATTGGACATCCAGATTGTTGAGACCGATTTCCCGGCGGTAAAGGAAGTTGACTTGAAGCTGATCGAGTTGGGGAAGCAACTCAATGCGGTGATCGTCACTAACGACTTCAATCTCAATAAAGTATCTCAGGTGCGCGGCGTTGATGTGCTCAACATCAACGAGCTGGCGAATGCACTTAAGCCGGTAGTCTTGCCGGGCGAGGCGATGCGCGTGTTCATTTTGAAGGAAGGCAAGGAATACAATCAGGGCGTTGCCTATCTTGACGACGGTACTATGGTCGTCGTCGACAACGCACGACGCCTGATTGGAAAGAACACTGACATCGCGGTGACGAGCGTGCTCCAGACTACTGCCGGGAAGATGATCTTTGGCCGACTTTGGGAAGAACGCGAAGTCGGTGTGAACACCGGCGAGCATCGCCTCAACGGAACTACGAGACGGCCCACCCGAGAGACTCGAAGCGGCCCCGTGCCTGTAAGGCTCGCAGACAGCGAACCGATTGCCGAACTATAGCCGCCACCAATTTTCTCTTCAGCGAACAATCCCCTCAGGCTTACCGCCACCAGCCCGTTCCAGTTTTACGCTCACCCAGGCCTCGAAGAAGTATCCTTCCAGTAGAAACCCTGTCTTTATGCTCTGAATGTATGGCAGAATGCGCGGCATCCGTTGATTTAATGGTGACCGCGGTCGTTTCTTATGAATGTCGCAATCATTGCTGCCGCCGGTCAGGGTACGCGGATGGCTGGCGCCAAACCGAAGCAGTTTCTCGATCTCGCCGGCACTCCGATTATTTTTCACACACTCAGAGCGTTTGAGGAGTGTGCCGTGATCAAGGAGATCATCGTCGTCTTAAGGGCCGAAGACACGGCTCATTTTCTTTCACTTGCTCAAAAACAGAATCTCAAAAAGGTCGCGAAGGTTGTACCCGGTGGAGCCACTCGAGCAGAGTCTGTCCTGCGCGGGCTTCAGGCCGTGCGGGAGGCGACCGCCGAGATAGTTGCGGTACACGATGCTGCGCGTCCTTTTGTCACGGCTGACGAAATCGCACGCACAGTCGAAGCAGCCAGACTGGAGGGCGCCGCGATTCTTGTGTCTATGCCCGTCGATACCATAAAAGAGATCAGGGGTGGATTGGTTGTGCAGACATTGAATCGAACGGTGATACGAAACGCGCTGACACCTCAGTGCTTCAGCTATAAACTGCTTCGCCGAGCTTACGAGGAGATCAATGTTTCTGATCCAGCATTAACTGACGAGAGTGCGCTGGTGGAGCGACTGGGCGTGAAGATAGTCACCGTGGAGGGGAACGCACGCAATATCAAGATTACGCGTCCGGAGGATCTGGCGATTGGAGAAGCGATACTAAAAGAATTGGGCAGTGGGCAATGGGCAGTGGGCAGCAAGACTGGATAGAGTCAGTGGTCAGTGACCAGTGATCAGTGATCAGTTGCCAGTGGTCAGTGGTCAGTAACCAGTGATCAGTGATCAGTGATCAGTGATCAGTTGCCAGTGGTCAGTGACCAGTGCCCTGAGCATGACTTACGTAGCTAACCAGTCTTGCTGACGGCTGACGACTGATCACTGACCACTGATCACTGACCACTGACGACTGACCACTGACCACTGACTTCTTATGTTCAGAATCGGCATCGGCACCGATATACACAAGCTGGTTGAAGGTCGCCCGCTTATGCTTGGGGGTGTCCACGTGGCCGCTGACCGCGGCGGCGATGGTCATTCCGATGCCGACGCATTGCTGCATGCAATCGCAGATGCAATTCTCGGTGCGCTATGCGAGGGAGACCTCGGGGTCCATTTCCCCGACACCGACCCTCAATGGAAAGATGCTAATAGCTTACAGTTACTTTCGCGTGTTGCATGGTTGGCCCATGAACGCGGACTACATATTGTTAACGTTGATGCGACGATAATGTTGGAGGCTCCGAAGCTGCGCTCCCACGTGTTTGCAATGCGAGAGAATATTGCCGAGGTACTGGGTGTTGAAGCTTCCTGCATCAGTGTTAAGGCCAAAACCGCTGAAGGACTTGACGCCGTCGGGCAGGGACTGGCGGTATCAGCTCAGGCGGCGGTACTTCTTGAATCATGAACTTTGTAACGCAAACTGTTAGTTTGCGTCGTCGCTCAAGAACAGAAATCGCAAACTAACAGTTTGCGTTACACGGAGAATTGCTTGAGGCCGCAAGACGTAATACGCAAAAAGCGAGATGGTGAGCACCTCTCGCGCGAGGAGATAGGTTTCTTTATTGACGGGATCACTCGCGGCACGATCGCCGACTATCAAATCAGCGCGCTCCTCATGGCTATCTATTTAAACGGCATGAACGACGCCGAGCAGGGAATTCTCACCGAAGCCATGTTGAATTCGGGAAACATCCTGGATTTCTCGCACATCGACAAGCCGAAAGCCGACAAACATTCCACCGGCGGCGTGGGAGATAAGACGTCGCTTCTGATCGCGCCGATGGTCGCTGCATGTGGAGTTTGCGTGCCGATGATTTCCGGTCGTGGGCTGGGCCATACAGGGGGCACTCTGGATAAACTCGAAACGATACCGGGGTACCGAGTAGATTTGAGTGCAACTGAATTCGAAGACGTACTCAAGAAGGTTGGCTATGCGATGTCCGGCCAAACCGCGGAACTCGCCCCCGCGGACAAGAAAATGTACGCGTTGCGCGACGCGACCTCCACGGTGGAAGCGATTCCCCTGATCGTGGCCTCGATAATTTCAAAAAAAGGTGCGGCCGGCCTGGATGCTATGGTGATTGATGTGAAGGTCGGTTCGGGTGCATTTATGCGACAGGAAACGAGGGCCGAAACCCTTGCCCATGCACTGGTGAGAACCGGAAATGGCCTGGGAATTCGCACGCGAGCATTGTTAACCGACATGAACCAACCGTTGGGACAGGCGGTGGGAAATTCGCTTGAAGTTAAAGAGTGTATCCAGTTGCTGCGAGGCGATGGTACAGGCGGCGCGCGTCCCGTCCTGGATCTCTCACTGGAACTCTCCGCTCACATGCTCGTGCTTGCCCACGTAGATAAAACGCTCGAGGCCGCTCATGAACGTTTGCAAAAGATTGTTAGCTCAGGCGCGGCATTGGATTGCTTCAGAAAGAATGTTGAAGCTCAGGGTGGAGACCCGCGCGTGTGCGATGACCCTGATGGTTTTCTTCCTTTGGTGATGGAAACCTTTAAGGTAGAATCCCCCCGTTCCGGATTTGTAACCAAAGTTGATACGGCTGAGATCGGACACGCGATCGCCTCGATTGGCGGCGGGCGTGTACGCATCGATGATGTAATCGAACCCACGGTCGGCTTCCTTGCGGAAGTTAAGATCGGCGACTCGGTGAATGCCGGGACGACGCTGGGGTTGGTCTATTGCCGCGAAGAAGCAAAGGCCCGTGAAGCAGCCGCGCGAATCAGGTCCTCTTATGAAATTGGCGACCAGCCAGTTTCTGAAATACCCGCATTGGTGAAGGAAGTGATAAACGAATGAAGTTCGCTTTCTGGTCTACGTTAGTGATGTTGTCTCTGGTGGCCCTGCTCAGCACGTCTTGCAACCGGGCAAGTTACGGCACCGAGGACAAGTCGAAGCTCCGCGTGGCTATCGTGTTCGACATTGGCGGCAAAGACGACCGGTCTTTTAATGCTTCTGCCTGGGCCGGGGTCAGATGTGCACAGGCCGGAAAATGGCCGGATGGCACAGACTGCGGCAAGCCCGTATTGCCCATCGTGGCCCGAGACATCGAACCCGGTAACCCAACTTCCATCGAGCCGGCGATGCGCGCATTTGCCGAGCGCGGCTACGATCTGATTATCGGTGTTGGTTTCGCCCAAACTCCGATCATGGAGTTGGTCGCTAAAGACTATCCGAACATCCGCTTTGCCATCGTTGACGGTGTCAGCGATCTTCCAAACGTCGCTTCGCTTGTCTTTAAGGAACATGAAGGCTCTTATCTCGTGGGCATGCTCGCAGCGCGCGCTTCCAAGACAGGAACCGTCGGCTTTATCGGCGGCATGGACATCCCGCTAATTCATCGTTTCGAACTGGGGTACGAAGAAGGCGCGCGCGCCGTAAATCCCAACATTCGTGTGCTGCAAAACTACGTCGGAGTGACCGACCACGCCTGGAACAATCCCGGCAAGGGCAAGGAACTTGCGCTTGCGCAGATCGGCAAAGGCGCCGATGTGATTTTCACAGCCGCCGGCAATTCCGGTCTAGGCGCCTTTGATGCGGCTGAGCAAATGGGAATGAAAGATGGACGTGCAACTCACTTCGTGATCGGGGTAGATGCCAACCAGAACATGGTCAAGCCTGGCTTTGTCCTCACCAGCATGGTCAAACGGGTGGACAATGCGGTTTACGACATAATCAAGGACGTGGTTAACGGGCAATTCAAAGCCGGGTTTCATGTCTATGGTCTCGATAAGGATGGAGTCGCTTACTCCATGGACGAGCACAACAAGGCGCTCATCACTCCCGAGATGATTCAGCAGGCAGAAGAAGCCCGGAAAAAGATCATGGCCGGCGAGATTAAAGTTTCTGACGCGATGGCTAAGTAAACAACGTGATCGAATTACGCAACATCACCAAACGGTTCGGTAGTGTTCTGGCGAACGACAATGTGAACATTGTCGTGAAGCCGGGGACGATTCATGCGATTGTTGGCGAAAACGGGGCCGGCAAGTCTACGGCGATGCGTATCGCCTATGGCTTCTATAAAGCTGACAGCGGCGAAATCCTCATCGACGGACAGGTCCAGAACATCGCCACACCACATGACGCGATTGCGCTCGGTGTCGGCATGGTCCACCAGCACTTCATGCTGGTCGAGACGATGACGGTTGCCGAAAACATTGTGCTCGGCGCGGAGCCGGGTAATTCCGCAGCCCTCGATCTCGCCAAAGCGGCCTCTGATATCCAAAAACTTTCCGAAGAGTTCAAGCTGGCTGTGAACCCGAATGCGGTAGTCGAGCATTTGTCGGTGGGCCAACAGCAACGCGTCGAGTTGCTGAAGGCGCTGTATCGACATGCGCGCCTGCTGATCCTGGATGAACCCACTGCCGTGCTTACGCCGCAGGAAGTTGAGGAGTTTTTCGCGATTCTGCGTCGGATGCGTGAGCAGGGGAAGACGGTAGTAATCATCACCCACAAGCTGTCAGAGGTCCTGGCAATATCCGATGAAGTGACGGTAATGCGTGATGGCCGAGTCGTCGGGCAAGTGCAGACCAAAGATACAAACCTGGCTGAATTGGCGCGCCTTATGGTTGGCCGCGAAGTGCTGTTGCGGGTGGAGAAACCCGATGCTGATATCGGCGTCACGGAGTTAACCGTCAGAAACCTTACAGTTACTCACGCGGACGGAAACAAGCGGCTTGATGGCGTTTCTTTTGAGGTCCGCAAAGGCGAGATACTTGGCATCGCCGGAGTCGAAGGTAATGGACAGACAGAGTTGATCGAAGCCCTGGCTGGTCTGGTCCCTGCATCACAACTCTCTGGTGAGATGCGCCTCGAAGGGCGTGACGTGACCCGCCTCGATGCGCGAACGCGTCGCGAAATCGGAATTGCCCACATACCGGAGGACCGGCATCGGCGCGGACTATTGCTCGATTTCAGTCTCTCGGAGAATTCTATTCTAGGGGTTCATCACCGCCGTAGCCTGCTGAGTTACGCAGGAGTTTTTCTAAATGACCAGGCTATTCGCAAGCGTGCCGATCAAATTATTGCCGACTTCGATGTACGACCAGCCAATCAGGAACTCCCCGCACGCGCGCTTTCCGGAGGAAACCAGCAGAAGCTTATTATTGGTAGAGAGTTTGATCTACGTCCCAAACTCCTGCTTGTGTCCCAGCCGACTCGCGGAGTTGATATCGGCGCGATTGAATTTATTCATCGGAAACTGGTGGCACTGCGCGACGATGGCTGCGCGGTGTTGCTGATATCGGCTGAGCTGGAAGAAGTGACCGCGCTATCAGATCGTTTGCTGATCATTCATGAAGGCAAAATCGTGGGCGACGTAGATCCGAAGGTCGCAACGATCGAAGAAATTGGACTGCTGATGACCGGGAGCGCCAAACATTGATTTTTCTTCGCCACCTCTTGTTCCCCTTTATTGCCGTCATCGCCGCTTTCATCGTGGGCGGAATCCTGATTCTCCTGATAGGCGACAATCCTATCGAAGCTTACCGCCTGCTGCTCGGCAGTGCTCTCTCATGGCCCGACGGGATTGGTTACACGCTTTTTTATGCAACGCCACTGATATTCACCGGGTTGGCAGTGCTGGTCGCATTCCGTTGCGGGCTTTTGAACATTGGCGCTGAAGGACAGCTATACGTGGCCGCGTTTGCCACCGCGTGGGTAGGAATCAGCTTGGCAGGCATGTCGCCTTGGCTGCTGCTGCCACTTTGTTTTCTGGCTGCGATTCTTGCCGGCGGCGTTTGGGGAGCAATCCCAGGCATATTGAAAGCGCGATTTGGATCGCACGAAGTTATCAACACGATCATGTTGAATTTCGTTGCGGTGGCGCTCTGTAGCTACTTTACGCAATACCACTACAAAGCGCCTGGCGATCCGATCATGCAGACCATTCCAATCGGTGGCGGAGCGCACATCGCGCGCTTAGGCAAATTTGTTCCGGGACTACCGGAACGGATTCCGGTTAATGTGGCTTTCCTCATTGCGCTGCTTTGTTGCGTGTTGGTTTACCTGTTTCTCTGGCGCACGAAGTGGGGTTACGAATTGCGCGCCACGGGCAGCAACCCGTCGGCGGCCGAGTATGGCGGCATTTCAATTCGCAAACAGATCATTATTGCGATGACGATCTCAGGGTCGCTCGCAGGGATGGTCGGGATCAATGAAGTGCTTGGCTACCGCTACCGTTACTACGATGGCTTTTCGGATAACTATGGCTTCACTGGTATCGCGGTGGCGCTCCTGGGCAGAAATCATCCGGTGGGAGTTGTAGTTGCTGCCTTGCTGTTTGCAGTGCTGCAACGCGGAGGCATCTATGTTGACGGATTCTCGGAAAACGTTACCAAGGACATCGTACAGGTCCTGCAAGGCACAATCATACTCTTTGTTGCGGCTGAAGCTTTCTTTAGTGGCTCATTCGGTAAATTTGGCTTGTTGAAACGCGCCAAGGTTTAATCGCGCGCCCGGTGCAAGGGTAAACAAAATGAGCGAACTTTTTTCCGTCGCCCTATTCTGGTCAACCGTTAGGTTATCGACGCCGTTGATTCTGGCCGCGTTTGGAGGAATGTTTTCAGAGCGTGCGGGGATCATCAACATCGCGCTCGAAGGCATGATGCTGGCGGGCGCGTTTACTGCGGCGGCGGTTACGCATGCCGTCGGCAATCCTTTTGTGGGATTAATAGCCGGGATGGCCGCAGGTGCTTTGATCGCTCTAATCCATGCAGTGGCCTGCATTAGTTACAAAGCGGATCAGGTGGTGACGGGAACAGCCATCAATATCCTCATGATTGGAATGCCGGCCTTCCTGAGCGGAGCCTTTTTTCTTTCGTCAGGCTCGACGCCCCAGATTCCTAAGGAACAACTGATACCCTGGGCTCCAATCGCTATTGCTTTCCTGGTGGTCCCGCTGCTTGCCTGGTATGTGCTCTATAAAACGCCGTTCGGACTCAGACTGCGTGCGGTCGGAGAAAATCCTGCGGCTGCGGATTCAGCAGGTGTAAGTGTCACCCGAATGAAGTATGCCGGCGTATTGCTTTCGGGAGCGCTCGCTGGAATTGGTGGCGCGTATCTTTCGATCGGACAGTCGTCGCTCTTCACCAGAAACATGACCTCGGGGCGTGGTTTCATTGCGCTGGCAGCGTTGATCTTCGGCAAATGGAAGCCGGTGCAAACATTGCTCGCGTGCCTGCTGTTTGGTTTCACTGAGGCGGTGTCTATTCAAATGCAGGGTGTGATGAAGCTTCCTTCGGGTGAAGACATTCCGGTCCAGTTTATCCAAATGGTCCCTTACGTGTTGACGATCATTGTGCTGGCAGGATTTATCGGATCTTCGCGGCCGCCCCAGGCCCTGGGAATTCCGTATCAAAAGGAACGGTAAGGGCACACTGACAGGCGTGGCGCATCAGACGAAGGATTAATGGAAACCTTGATCTCATTTCTCAAGAGCAGCACAGTTGTCGACCTGCTTATCCTTCTCTTCATTCTCTTCGTCACAGTGGTAATGATTCCGGTCGGGATCACGATCGTTGTTGCATCGCGGAGCAGGATGCCGGCGTATATTTTCCTGTTGAGCGCTTCGTTGCCGTTGTTGCTAGCCCTAATTGGGACGTGGATGCGATTTGTATCGATCGAAGAGGCGGTGCGCCAAAATCCAGAGGTTGGTGAACAGGTCATCGTGGCAGCTCGCCAGGAAGCATGGATCACGACTTACATCGGCGCTGCAGGAACTACCATGCTCGCGCTGATTGGAGTGACGGCGGTGGTAAAGAAAGAGAGAGAAGCTTAGGCTGTTGCGACGCTCGAGCGTCGCTATCGGAGTAGACATCAGAATGGCGGAACAGGGTTCAGCATCGATATATGATCGTGCAGAACGTGCGGCGCAAAGCATTCGAGCGCGGACGTCAGCCAGACCACGGATCGCGATTGTGCTTGGCAGTGGACTCGGCGCGTTTGCCGACGAGTTTCAAGACGCCGTCGCCATACCTTACCGCGAAATACCCGGGTTCGTTTCATCAACTGCGCAGGGCCACGTCGGAAGTTTGGTAATCGGAAAAGTGGGAGACGTTTCCGTCGCAGCGATGCAGGGAAGGGTGCACTTCTATGAAGGCTACTCGCTCGAGGAAGTTACCTTTCCTGTTCGTACCTTAAAGCTGCTCGGAATCGAAACGTTGATTCTGACTAACGCTGCCGGCGGCATCAATGTGCAGCTAATACAGGGCGCTTTGATGGTAATCAGCGATCAGCTTAATTTGATGGGTGTTAATCCGTTGCGCGGAGCAAACGACGAACGCTTTGGACCGCGTTTTCCCGATATGTCGGAGGTCTATTCGCGTGAATTGCAGGAGCTGGTGACGCAGGAGGCGCGCCTGCTGGGAACGACTGTGCGTCGAGGGATTTATGCAGCGCTGGCTGGGCCAAGCTATGAGACGCCGGCGGAAATTCATATGCTGCGCGCAACTGGAGCCGACGCCGTGGGAATGAGCACGGTCCCGGAAGCAATTGTGGCCAGACACATGGGGATGAACGTCCTCGGCATTTCCTGCATTACGAATATGGCTGCCGGAATTAGCGACCAGGCAATCAACCATGAGGAAGTGATGGAGACGGGCCAACTGGTGAGAGAAACTTTCACGCAGTTGCTGCGACGGATAATCGCGAAGTTGCCAACTAGCGGCGTCGCGAGTGAATGAAGGTCCGAACGGTCCGCTGTCCTTTTCATATCGGAGTACCGCTCTCGGGCGGATTTTTTATTTAACAGCCACTGCGAGGGAAACTTCCGGGCCCCGAGCAACTGACGCTGGGCAGGTAACACTGGTACACTCGGAGCTGTTAAGAACAAAAGGTTGCAGAGACAGGACACTTTCTTGTGAGCTTGATAATTGGCATCTCAGGTGGCACCGGTTCAGGGAAGACTACGGTAGCAAACCGAATTCTGGAAACCGTTAAGGCCAGCGAAGTAGTCTTTATTCAGCAGGATTCGTATTACCGAAACCTCAAAGACCTGCCGCTCGACTTTCGCCAGGTTGCGAACTTCGATCATCCCGACGCGCTCGATAACGATTTGCTGGTCAACCATGTGCGCAAGCTCAAGGCCGGCGAACCAATCGAACTGCCAATCTACGATTTCAAAACACATACACGCCTGAGCGAAACGCGCGCGGTTGATCCCAAGCCGATTGTGATCGTGGAAGGGATCCTGATCTTTGCAGATCCGAGGTTACTGGAGCAGTTGGACATAAAAGTGTTCGTTGATACGCCGGACGACATCCGTTTTATTCGTCGGCTGCGGCGTGATATTGCCGAACGAGGCCGCACGATTGAGTCGGTAATTGAACAGTACATTGTGACAGTGAGGCCGATGCACATGCAGTTTGTCGAGCCGTCAAAGCGTTACGCTGATGTCATTATTCCGGAAGGTGGTCATAATTTAGTGAGCATTGATCTTATAAGTGGGAAGATTCGAGAGAGGTTGGCAAGCGCATTAACCTCGGTGGGAGGTCGATCCTGAGCGAAGAAAGTTTGCGGGAGCTGGTAGAAACGGCCAAGGCCGCGCGGCTGCGATCAGTCGCGCCATTTTCAAATTTCCTGGTTGGCGCCGCAGTCAAAACCGATGACGGCACGGTGTACACGGGGTGTAACATCGAGAGCGCAAGTTATGGCCTGACGGTTTGCGGCGAGCGTGTTGCTATCTGGAAGGCTTTATCGGAAGGCGACAAACATTTCACCGAGCTGGCTATCGTCGCTGATACAGAAACACTGACGCCGCCCTGCGGTACTTGCCGTCAGATCATTTGGGAGTTTTGCCGTGACGCAACGATCATTCTGGCTAATCTTAAGGGTGAGAGCCAGGTGGTTTCCATCAGAGAACTGCTGCCGCGCGCTTTTGACGCGAGGTTCCTGAGTGGAGCGAAGAAAGAATCTTCATAATCGAAGTGTCTGTTCGCAGATGACCCAGATTTCGCAGAATTAAACCGGAGCAGTGAAGGTAGTAAGGCTGAATCGTCGGAATAATCTGGCGAAATCTGAGTACGGAATTGTCTGTACCCGCAGTCTTTCAGCATAGCGGTTCCTGAGTTATGGCAAAGAAAACACTTCTTATCATTACTTTGCTCGCCGTGATTTCCGCCAACGTCATACCGGCGAGTGCACAACGGAATAGGGGGCGACGAATGACCCGGGTGGACCTTCTCGTCTTGAATGGCACGCTGGTGACAATGGACAAGGGCCGGCGCGTCATCGAAGACGCCGGCGTGGCTATCGAAGGCGGACGCATCGTCGCAGTGGGCGCGCGCAGAGACATCGTCAGGTTGTATGAGGCGCCTGAGAGAGTGGATGCGACCGGAAAGATACTTATTCCGGGACTCATCAATGGACATACTCACATCCCGATGACCTTGTTTAGAGGTCTGGCTGACGACCTCGACCTTCAGGACTGGCTGACGAAGTACATCTTTCCGGCAGAAGCGAAAAATGTCTCCGAAGAATTCGTGCGCGCCGGAACGCGACTAGGTCTGGCGGAGATGATCCGCGGCGGAACTACGACCTATTGCGACATGTATTACTTCGAAGACGCCATCGCCGACGAAACTGCGAAGGCCGGTGTGCGCGGAGTGCTGGGCGAAACTGTGATCGACTTTCCCGTCGCCGACAACAAGACCAATGCCGAAGCAATGGCATATGTAGAAAAGTTTGTTACGAAGTGGAAAGGCCACGATCTGATTACGCCCGCGATAGCGCCTCACGCGCCGTACACCGTTTCCGAAGCGCATCTGAAGGCTGTACGCGCTTTCTCGGATCGGACCGGCGCGCCAATCGTCACGCATATTTCCGAAACGAAAAGGGAAGTGGATGACAGCATCAAAGCCAAAGGCTTAAGTCCGATAGACTATCTGTCGCGCATTGGATTTTTGAACGAGCGCGTGATCGCCGCTCATGTAGTTTGGCCGAGCGCAGGCGAGATTGGAATCCTAAAGCGCGCCGGAGTCGGCGTGGTTCATAACCCGCAATCAAACATGAAACTCGCGTCAGGAGTATCGCCGGTTCCAAAGATGCTCGCGGACGGACTACGAGTGGGTTTGGGAACCGACGGCGCCGCGTCGAACAATGATCTGAGCATGTGGGAGGAGATGGATACGGCGGCGAAGTTGCACAAACTTTTCAGCGGTGATCCGAAAGTAATCTCGGCCCTCCAGGCTTTCGAGTTGGCGACAATTCGCAGCGCCGAAGCCCTGCACATGGAAAACGAAATAGGCTCGATAGAAAAGGGGAAGCGAGCTGATCTCGTAGTTCTTGACCGAGATTCGTTAAACCGGATACCGGTTTACAATGTCTATTCCGATCTTGTTTACGCCACCAAAGCATCGGATGTCCAAACCGTGATTATCAATGGACGCGTGGTGATGCGTGACCGTCGTCTGCTGACGCTTGATGAGGCGGCGATCAAAGCGGGTGCGCGAGTATTTCGCGATCAGGTAATCAAGAGTCTTGGGCGGAAGTAGTTGATCGAACAACGCCTGCGGCGGCGAATTGCCCTTCCACCGTCGTTCATTCCGCGCGCAGCGCCACCATTGGATCCACGCGACTGGCGCGTCGAGCCGGGAAATAGCAGGCCACCAGGGCCGTCGCGAGTAAGACGACGCCGACGACGATGAAGGCCGGGAGGTCCAGCGCGCTCACGCCGTACAGATTCGATTGCATGGCTCGGCCCACTAAATAAGCGCCTCCCAGTCCGAATAGCAATCCTAAGACAGCGAGGCTCACGCCCTCTCGCAACACCAGCCGCAGGATTTCTCCACCGCCGGCGCCCAGGGCCATGCGAATGCCAAACTCCTGTGTGCGTTGCGCCACGCCGAAAGCCATAACGCCATAAATACCAATGGCCGCGAGCAGCAATGCCAGGACGGCGAAGCTGCCATACAGCACCGTGCCGAAGCGGTCGAACGACAGCGTCTCACTCAGCATCTGATCCATGGTCCTGACGCCGGCCAGTGGGGTGTCGGGATCGACCGAGTTAACCGCCGCCGCAAGATTACGCGTGATTAATTCGGGGTCGCCGGCAGACCGCACCGCGATCGACGCTCGGGGCCACGGGCTTTGCCAGAACGGTACATAGATGACTGGGGAGTCACTTCCACGAAGCCCGTCGCCCCCGCGTGTGTTGTGGAACACGCCAACGATCTGGCACTCAACTTCGGTCCCGCCCTGCGCCGCGCCCGGGATGGGCTGATTTACCACAATACGCTGAGTCAGCGGGTCAGTGCCGGAGAAGTACTGGTTGGCTAATGTTTCATTAATCATCGCCACGCGCGCGCCATCCGCGGTGTCATGTTCGGTGAAGGTGCGCCCTTTGATCAGGCGGATGCCGAAGGTTTCAAAGTATCCAGGCGTTACCATCTGAAACCCCGCGCTCTGCTGCCCACCAGGATCAGCGGGCGGCATGCCGGAAATGCGGAACGGCCTGCGCAAACCTGTTCCGCGCAGCGGCAGTCCGGTCGTCACGGTTGCCACCTCGACACCCGGCACCGACTCGACCCTTTCGAGGAGCTGCCGGTAGTACGGGCTTATGCGTTCGGTTTCCTTGAAGCGACTCTGCGGTATGGGCAGCGAAAAAGTCAGGACGTTACGGGTGTTGACACCCAGATCCAGGCTCGTCAGATTCCAGAAGCTGCGCAGCGCCAGTCCGCCGCCCGCCAGTAAAGTCAGCGCCAGGGCGAATTCAACGACGACCAGGGCGCGTCGTAAACCGCCGCCCTCGCCGCCCGAACCTGTGCGCCCCCCTTGCTTGAGCACCTCATTGAGGCCGAGCCGACTGGATTGCCAGGCCGGCGCACAACCGAAAAGCAAACCGGCAAACGTGGTCGCCAGGAGTGTGACCAGCAGCACCGGAATGCTGATTCTCACGTCGGCCTCGGAGGGCAGCATCTGCAACGGAAGGATGGCCAAAATCCCGTCAATGATTACCCGGCCAAGGAAGACCCCTAACGCGCCGCCGAGGGCCGCCAACACCAGACTTTCGATCAGGAACTGCGCGAACAGTTCTGCGCGCGTCGCTCCGAGAGCTGCTCTAATAGCCACTTCGCGGTGGCGGGTTGTGGCGCGCGCCAGCAGGAGGTTGGCGATGTTGACACACGCAATTAACAACAGGAATCCCACTGCGCCCAGCAGCAACCAGAGGTTCTTGATGGTCTTCTCCGGAATGAAATTATTCTGTAGCGGCTCGACGCTGGCTGCCCAATTCGCGTTCGTCTGCGGGAACTCCTCGGCCAGCTGCCTGGCAATCGTCTGCATTTCCGCGTTGGCTTGCTCAAGGGAGACCCCGTCCTTTAAGCGACCCATCACCAGAAACGAGCGTGCCTGGTGACTCACCTGTTCCGGCTTGAAGGCCAGCGGCAACATGAGCTGTGAGTGTTGCCGATCGCGCATCCCGGGCGGTGTGACGCCAATGACCGTGTAAGATTCGCCGTTCATGCGAATCTGTCGGCCGATGATCCCCTGGTCAGCGCCAAAATGCTGGCTCCAAAGACGGTGGGTCATGATGACGACGCGGTCTTTGCCCACCTCACCCTCCTCGGGGAGGAAGTCGCGCCCCAGCCACATCGGCATTCCAGTCATCCGAAAAAAATCAGACGTCATCAAGGCGGCTTGGACCTGCTCGGGCCGATCTGCCGTCGCCACGTTGAAGGTGGCGCCACCCCATGCTTCCAAGTGCTGAAAAGACCTGCTGCGCCGTTTCCACTCAAGGTAATCACCCGACGAGACCGGCCGCCGCCCCTGGCTGGACTGCGACCAGACCATGACCAGCTGCTCAGCCTTCGGGTAGGGCAGGGATTCGAACAAGGTGGCGTACACGACACTGAAAATGGCAGTGGTGGCGCCAATACCTAACGCAAGGGTGATAACGGCGACCGCTGTGAAGGCGGGACTACGCCGCATCATGCGTAGAGAGTGACGAAAATTACGTATGAGGTTTAGGATGAATGGGAAGCCTCGTTGGTCTCTAACTTTTTCTTTAGTTCCGTCGACGCTTCCTAACTTGATGTGAGCGTCGCGGCGCGCCTCTTCGCGAGTCATGCCCGAGCGCAAATTGTCGTCAATGTGCATCTGGAGGTGGGCTTCCAACTCCTCGGCCAACTCCCGGTCGCGCCGTTCGTTATTGAATAACCCAGCCAGGCGGAGAACCCAGGAACGTATTTGCCTCACCATCATGAAAGCTTCTCCTCGGGTAAGAGGAAGCGGGCAAGGATGCTAATCGTTTGCTCCCATTCGCGCTCCTCTTTTTCGAGTCTTTTCCGCCCTGCCCGCGTAAGCTTGTAGTATTTAGCCTTGCGGTTGTTTTCCGAGTGTCCCCACTCGCAGGCGACGAACCCCTCTTGCTCCAATTTCAAGAGCGCCGGGTAGAGAGTTCCGTAATTAATGGACAGCAGGTCGCCGCTGGTCTGCTCTATCCGGCGGGCAATACCATAACCGTGCAGAGCCCCCATCACCTCCAGGGTCTTTAAGACCATTATGGCGAGGGTGCCCCGCCACACATCAGACGTATCACTCATAGGCCTCCTATGGGAATGCAATAGAGGCTACTACTTTCCCTATGGGAATGCAATAGGAAAGTTGGGCGCGAAACCTGACCGGTTCGAGTAGGCTTGGAGGAGTCTAATTCGCGTAATAAGTGAGACGTTGCCGCTGACAATGGCCACGAGAATTCTGGCGCATTCGAGGCGACCGGCTTGCCTTCATTTCTCAATCGGACCATAATAGGGCGTCAAAATCATGTTAACCCCTAAGCGAGCATCAGGCTCGCTTTTGCATTTATTTGGGAGCACAAGTTTAGTGAAGCGAATTAGATTATCAAGGCGTTTCCGTCTGATCCAACTCCTCCCCGTTTTAGCGCTCGTTCTGATTTCCTCCGCATCGATTAATGCTCAATCGACGGGTGAATCGACCTCGACTCCTGAAGGCATTGAGGCTCGGATTCAAAGAGCTCGAGCGTTGATTGCTGCTCATCAATTGCAAGTGGCTGCCAGCGAACTGGAAAGCGTAAGAGCCACGGTGAAGGATTCATCTGTTCGCAACATCACTTCAGTGATGTTGATGAGCGTTTACCTCGAAGAAGGAAACTACGGCCGAGCGGAGGCCCTGCTGGAAGAAAATTTCAGCGAGCGTTCTGCGCGAAACGGCGATTCACTTCGAACTTATTTCGCGCTGGCCGGCCAGGCGGTGAATGGAAGCCGGACCCACCTTGGCCGATATCGCAGTTTCGGCATTAACATCACCGATCCCGGCTTGCCGGCTGAAGTAGTCAACGACCTTAACCGCCTTCGTTCCTTCCTGGAACGGATGATTGCCCAGGCAAAGGAAATTAACACTGAAAACAAAGCCTACGATTCTCTAGCTTTGCTCGAAGATGTGCTGGGCGTTCGTCGATCGCTGGCAGTTGATAGTGAGGATCAAGCGAAGTGGGAGGGTGAGTACTCAGCGGCACGCCGCTCGTTGGCGTCTTCCCCAACACAGATCGCTTCGCTTTCCGGCATCTCCGCGTTGCCGCCGTCAAAAGTCCCCAAGCTTGATGCTCCGTCGCCTTACACTGTGCGCAAAACTCCAGAAAGTAACGACTCGCAAAAGTCTACGCTTAGTTCCGAACAGCAGCACAGTGCAGCTCCAGCTCAGCCTGTTACGACTTCAAACATTCCTACTCCGCCGCCAAGCGACAACACGACTGTCTCTTTGGACACGCCGGTGGCCTTAAATACTAAGGCCACTAAGCGAGTTGTTCCTCGCTATCCGTCTCTGGCGAAGCAGGCCGGCACCGTAGGCTCAGTCAGGGTGTATCTGGTAATAGATGAAAAGGGCGAGGTGCTCGAAATTTCTCGTTCGGAAGGCCCCCTGCTGTTGCGCCGAGCCGCGGAAGATGCGGCACGTCTCTGGCGTTTTGAACCCGCCGCCGATAGCCAGACGCCAAGCCGGATTAACGGCTACCTGGATTTCAACTTCACCCTATAAATCCTGCGATTTTTCACTTATTTCCATATCCTACAAGACCTTACGCCATCTTGACTTAAAAGTAAGGTTTCGTTAGACTGCCCCAGTCTGGAAAAATACGAATGAAGATCTCAGCACAGGAAGAGTATGGATTGCGCGCCTTGTTACAGCTGGCGCGAGCCGAAAGCCAGGGCGAGTCGCTGACGTTGGGCAGTATCGCGCGGCTGGAAGGTATCTCCACGGCTAACGCCGGCAAGCTGATGTGGATCCTGAATAAGGCCGGGTTGGTGCAGTCCCAGCGCGGCACGAAAGGTGGATACCGGCTGGCCAGACCGGCGTCTGACATACACTTGAACGAAGTGATCAGCGTGCTGGACAACGAACGCGTCGAGGCCCACTGCAAGAGTTACACGGGCGTTCTGGATTCCTGTGTGCACACCGGCGATTGTGGAATCCGACCGGTGATCCTGGAACTCCATCAGATCGTCGATAACGCTCTTTCAGAAATTACCTTGTCACAATTGCTCGGCACCGAGGCCACAGTGGATGCGGTGTTGCACAAGATTCAGGGAACTAAGGCCCGTGCGGATTCGGTTCAGGCGCAGGCGTGAGGGTTATCACAAACGAGGTTGAGTAGAAACGGTTAACAGATGAGCACAGCAGAAATACTAAGCAAGCAGGAATACAAATACGGGTTCGTCACGGACATTGAATCTGACGTTATTCCGCGAGGATTAACGGAAGACACGATCCGCTTGATCGCCGAGAAGAAAAATGAGCCCGATTGGATGTTGGAGTTTCGTCTCAAAGCCTATCGACACTGGCTAACGATGACGGAGCCGACGCATTGGCCCAATATCTCGTATCCCAGGATCGATTATCAGGACGTAATTTATTACAGCGCTCCGAAACAGAAGGCAGTGAAGGCGAGTCTGGACGAGGTTGATCCGGAATTGCTGAAGACCTTCGAGAAGCTCGGCATTCCTTTGACTGAACAAAAACAGCTTGCCGGTGTGGCAGTTGACGCAATCTTCGATTCAGTTTCAGTCGCCACGACCTACAAGGAAAAGCTCAAGAAGCACGGCGTGATTTTCTGTTCGTTTACCGAGGCGATTCGCGACTATCCCGATCTTATCCGAAAGTATCTCGGCTCGGTGGTTCCCACTAACGATAACTTCTTCGCCGCGCTGAACAGCGCCGTGTTTTCGGATGGCTCCTTCTGTTTCATCCCCAAAGGTGTCCGATGCCCGATGGAGCTTTCCACTTATTTCAGAATCAATAATTCTGAATCGGGACAGTTTGAACGGACCTTGATCGTCGCCGAAGAAGGGGCATACGTCTCTTATCTCGAAGGCTGTACGGCGCCAAAGTTTGATAAGAACCAACTGCATGCGGCAGTGGTCGAGCTGGTGGCTCTCGATGATGCACAGATTAAATATTCGACGGTGCAAAATTGGTATGCGGGTGACGAAAACGGCGTCGGCGGCATTTACAACTTCGTGACCAAGCGGGGCAAGTGTGCGGGAAGGAATTCGAAGATTTCCTGGACGCAGGTCGAAACCGGTTCGGCAATTACCTGGAAGTATCCGTCGTGCATTTTGCTGGGCGACAATTCGATCGGCGAGTTTTACTCCGTAGCGTTGACCAACCATGCTCAGCAGGCGGATACCGGGACCAAGATGATTCATCTGGGCAAGAACACCCGTTCGACCATTATTTCCAAGGGAATTGCGGCAGGGAAATCAAACAATAGCTACCGCGGACTCGTGAAGGTGATGCCGAAAGCTGAGAACGCACGAAATTACACACAGTGTGATTCGATGTTGATCGGGTCCAACTGCGGCGCCAATACATTTCCCTATATCGAAGTGATGAATAACAGCTCGAATGTTGAGCACGAAGCTTCAACTTCGAAAATCAGCGAGGAGCAGTTGTTTTATTTGCAGCAGCGAGGAATTTCGCAGGAAGACGCTGTCTCGTTGATTATCAATGGATTTTGTAAGGACGTCTTTTTGCAGTTGCCCATGGAGTTTGCCGTCGAAGCTACACGATTACTCGGGATGAAGCTCGAAGGCAGCGTCGGCTAGAAGCGGCCGGCGGTTATCGGGTGTCAGGTGTCGGAAGACGCGTCTCTTGCCAACACCTGACACCCGATACCTGTCAGCAATGATCTTAGGGAGTAAATTATTTCAATGTTAGAGATTAAAGACCTGCATGCCGGAATTGATGGGAATGAAATTCTCAAAGGCATCAACCTGACCATTAACAAAGGCGAGATCCACGCCATCATGGGCCCGAATGGCTCTGGCAAATCAACGCTGGCGAAAGTGCTGGCTGGACATCCGTCATATGAAGTGACAAAGGGCGAGGTGCTGTTCGAAGGAAAAAACCTGCTTGAACTGGCGCCCGATGAACGGGCCCGCGAAGGCATCTTCATGGCATTCCAGTATCCGATTGAAGTCCCCGGAGTTTCCAACGCGCAGTTTTTGCGTCTCGCATACAACGAGAAGCGCAAGCATCTCGGTGAGGAAGAGTTGGATCCGTTGGAATTCAAAGACCTGCTGAAGGAGCGCGCCAAAGTAGTTGAAATGGATGCGAGCTTCATGTCGCGGTCAGTTAACGAAGGCTTTTCCGGCGGCGAAAAGAAGCGCAATGAAATCTTGCAGATGGCGGTGTTAGAGCCGAAGCTTGCTGTCCTGGATGAAACTGATTCCGGTCTGGACATTGATGCCTTGAGAATTGTGGCCGGGGGTGTCAACCAACTTCATACTTCTGAGAATGCAGTGATTCTCGTAACGCACTATCAGCGACTGCTGGACTACATCGTGCCGCAGTTTGTGCACGTCCTGGCGCACGGACGAATTGTTAAGGAAGGTGGAAAAGAGCTGGCGCTCGAACTTGAAGCTAAGGGATACGACTGGCTCAAAACTGCCGCGGCCGATGCCGGCGTGGTTGGCGTGCAGGCGAGTTAAGAGAAATGGTTACTGAAATAGCAACGAAACAGAATTCATACCGGGCGGCTTTTGACGCCTGGCACGCACGCGTGCACGACCATGGCCCATCGTGGCTTAGACAATTGCGGGAAAACGCTTTTGGGCGTTTTGAGGAACTGGGTTTTCCTTCCGTCAAGGACGAGGAATGGAAGTACACAAATGTCGCCGCGATTGCGAGCGCTGATTTCCTCCCAGACGTCTCAATGGAAGTTCCTGTCAGCGGCGTGGACGCGAGACTGGCACGATTTGGCTCTCCGGAAACTGCTGCCAGCCAGTTGATTTTTGTAAACGGCAAATTGCGAAAGGATCTCTCTTCGGTCGCGAGTCTTCCGTCAGAAGTAGTTGCGATTGAACTTTCGCAGGCAATTGCTGATGAGCGTCATGCGGAAATCGTCAGATCCAATTTAGCTCGCCACGCTGATTACGTGGCAAATGGATTCACGGCACTAAATACCGGATTTATTTCCGAGGGCGCATTTATCCATATTCCCAGGGGCGTTACCGTTGATCAACCAATTCAGGTTGCTTTCATCAACGAGGGTGACTTCAGGGCGGCAAGTTTTCCGCGGGTGCTGGTAGTTGCTGAAGAGAATAGTAGCGCTATGTTGGTTGAAAGCTATTCGAGCACGGGCGACTCGGCTTATTTCACGAACGCGGTCATCGAAATCGTGCTCAAGGAAGGCGCTCGTCTGGAGCATTACAAGGTGCAGCGTGAGAGTCAGTCTGCCTTTCACATTGCGACAACCCAGGCAGATCTGGGACCGAATTCGAGCTACGACTCGACGACGATTACCTTTGGCGCACAACTTTCCCGCCATGACTACGGCGTAACCATGGACCACGAGGGCGTGGAATGTTGGGTTGACGGGCTCTATCTCATCACTGCCGGTCAGCACACTGATACACATTCTTCAATCGATCATCGCAAACCCCACTGCACGAGTCATCAACTCTACAAGGGCATTCTCGATGGCAAGTCGCGCGCGGTTTTCAATGGCAAGGTCTTTGTGCGTCATGACGCGCAAAAGACTGATGCGATGCAAACGAACAAAAACTTGCTGCTCTCGAATGAGGCTCGGGTTGATACCAAGCCGCAGCTGGAGATTCTGGCAGACGATGTTAAGTGCGCGCACGGCGCTGCAGTTGGTCAGATCGATGAGGACGAGTTGTTCTACCTGGCAACGCGGGGAATTCATCCGGATCTGGCGCGTAATCTTTTGACTTATGGGTTTGCCGAGGAAGTGATCGGAAAAATCAAAGTAGAGTCTATCAGAGCAGAGCTTGACGAAGCGGTCCTGAATCGTCTCAACGCCAAGCTCGAGGCGTAGTAATCAGGAGGTCGCGTACGATGACTAGAGTTCAACACATTTCGGTTGGATTATTGCTGTTGATCGTCTCGATCGGCGGCCCTCTTTCGATCAGCGCCCAGGAACGCGTGACCCTGTTCTCAATTAACAAGCATCGCGGTGAGAAGCGAATCGTTTGCATGAATTTTCGCACTGGGCCAACGGGTTATTCCACCAGGCCCTGCGATGTGCGTTACGGGTCGCTTTTTCTCGGGGAGGAACTGGATTGGTTGGAAAGTTCGGGGTCTCAGGGCCATCGCAGCGTGATCAAGGACCTGGGTCCATTGAACTGGGATCAGCCGTTTACGATTCCTGTCGTGAAACCTCTCCCTGAGCTGCAGCCCGGAGAGCAGCGCCACGTCACGATTGATACATCCGGCGCTGATGGGGCTGATGGAAAGCCCGGAGCTCGTGGGAGAGACGGCGTTGATGGCGATGGTGTTCACCGGCCTAAGCAGTCGTCCGTTCCCCACCCCATTTCAGATCAAACGACGGCGCGACCAAAGCACGACGGCAAACCGAAGGTCGATCCGATGTTTGTCAAAGCGATTGTCGGTCATACCTACGTTATCCATGTGGTCAACGAGACGGACGACTTTTACGTAGCCTTTCGAATAGAGGCCATTGAACGCGGCAGCAGCTGCACAATTTCCTGGCGACTGGTCGACGCTCCAGTTGATGAGCCAGCGGGTGGAAAGTAACGATGGTGATAGCAGAAAACTCCGTCGCGCTTGAAAATGCGAAGGACACCTTTGATGTCGCACGTATTCGCGAGGATTTTCCCGTGTTGAGACAAGTCGTCAACGGTAAACCCTTAGTCTATTTGGATAACGCCGCGTCGTCACAGGTTCCTCAGGACGTGATCGATCGCGGCAGTATCTATCTCGAAGACGAGCATTCAAACATTCATCGCGGCGTTCACTATCTCAGCCAAAAGGCCACGACCGCCTACGAAGGCGCGCGCGAGAAGGTCAAGCGATTCATCAATGCGCGCGAGGCTCGGGAGTGTATCTTCGTAAGAGGCGCAACCGAGGGCATCAATCTCGTGATGCATGGTTATGGACGGAAGTTTATTAACGCCGGAGACGAAATCATCATCTCGGCGATGGAACATCACGCCAACATTGTCCCCTGGCAAATGCTTTGCGAGGAGAAGGGTGCCCAGCTCCGCGTCATCCCCATGAACGACGCCGGCGAGCTTCTGCTTGATGAATACGACGGCTTGCTTGGGGAACGCACGAAGTTTGTCGCACTCACTCATATTTCAAACGCACTCGGTACGGTGAATCCCATCAAACAAATGATCGACCAGGCCCATAAGTATGGCGTACCGGTCCTCATAGATGGCGCCCAGAGCGCTCCGCACATGGCCGTTGATGTTCAGGATCTCGACTGTGATTTTTTCGCGTTCTCAGGTCATAAAATGTTTGCGCCGACGGGAAGCGGAGTGGTTTACGGTAAAGCTGCGCTGCTGGAAAAGATGAACCCGTTTCAAGGCGGCGGCGACATGATCAAGAGCGTCACTTTTGAGAAGACTATCTACGGCGATCTGCCTAATAAATTTGAAGCCGGAACTCCGGCGATCGCGTCGCAGATCGGGCTCGGCGCCGCCATCGACTATCTCAGCTCGATGGATCGCAAACAAGCCGCCGCTCACGAACAGGAGTTATTGCGTTACGCAACCGAAAGAATCACAGCGATTGAAGGCGTGCGCGTGATCGGAACTGCACAGGAGAAAACGAGCGTGCTTTCGTTTGTCATAGATGACATTCACCCACACGACATCGGAACCATTCTCGACCAGGAAGGCATTGCAGTGCGCGCCGGCCATCATTGTGCGCAGCCAGTGATGCAGCGTTTCAATGTGCCGGCAACGGCGCGCGCGTCCTTCGCTTTCTATAACACGAAGGAAGAAGTCGATGTGCTGGCGCGAACGATAGAGAGGGTAGTCGAGATATTCAGTTGACGCCTTGGGTACGTGATATGAGCCGCAAGACTTTAGTTATAGTGCTCTGCGTAGTCTTTGCGGGTGTGATCGCTGTAGGATCCATTGCCGACCGGACAGGTGTGGGGTGTGAGTCCAGAGTCGAGCGCGCTTTTCTAAGGCTTCACCCCGACTACGAGGTTGTCTATGTACAGGGAGATGGGAACGATACGCCGATAGTCACCTATGTGATCTCCTTTCGAAAACCGGCGGATAAAACGTATCGGTTTGTTTATGGTGGGACGCTAAACATCGAAACAGAGCGGTGTGAAGTGACGCCCGACAGTCCGGAATTTTAGAATGTCTGAATTAAGCGAGCTCTATCAACAGGTCATACTCGACCACAACAAGAAGCCGAGAAACTTTCGGCGGCTTGATGCGGCCAATCATTCGGCTGAGGGCTTTAATCCGCTCTGCGGCGATCATCTGACGGTTTACCTGAACCTGGAGGAAGACGCCGTGAAGGACATAAGCTTCGAAGGCTCGGGATGCGCAATTTCCAAGGCCGCAGCCAGCATGATGACGCAGGCGCTAAAAGGGAAAAGCAAAGAACAGGCCGAGACCCTTTTCAAGAGATTTCATGGCATGGTCGCTGGTGAATTCATCGTCGGCGACGAAGATGCTGACGACATACTCGGTAATCTCAGGGTGTTTTCCGGCGTCCGGGAGTTTCCTGTGCGAGTGAAATGCGCGACTCTGCCGTGGCACACCATGCATGCCGCGCTGAACAATCAGGCAATTACTTCCACCGAGTAGCACAACCGATCATCGAATCTTGCGGGACGGTCTTCCAATGAGACCGTCTTTTTGTTTTAGCGGCTGACAAAGTGCGCCACGCTGGGCATAATGGCTCGACTCCAACTTCAGGACAGGGCATCCATTTGTGAAAATAACTTCCGTCGAACTGCGCCAAATCAACCTTCCTTTAATTTATCCGTTCGAAACCAGTTTCGGTCGTACTACCGAGCGGCACACTATTCTTGTCCGCGTGGTAGATGACCATGGCGGCGAAGGCTGGGGCGAATGTGTGGCCGGCGAAGGTCCATTTTACAGTTACGAATGGGTCGAAACAGCGTGGCCCACGATTAAGACTTACCTCGCGCCGTTCGTAGTTGGAAAGGAATTCAGCGCTGCGGAAGAGGTTTGGGGTCTGATGCGCGCCTGTCGCGGGCATCGGATGGCGAAGGCTGCAATTGAGAATGCCGTTTGGGACTTGGAAGCACGCGGCCTGGATCTGCCACTCTGGAAGCATTTGGGGGGTGTGAACTCAGAGATATCGTGCGGAGTCTCAATCGGTATCCAGAAGTCGCCGGCTGAGCTCATAGAGAAAATCGAGAAAGAGCTCTCGGCCGGTTATCAGCGGATCAAAATAAAGATCAAACCAGGTTGGGATCTTAAGATCATCCAGCAAGTGCGCGAGCGTTTCCCTGACATTCTCCTGATGGGAGATGCAAATTCTGCTTACACACTGGAGGATGTGCCGCTTTTCAAAGAGTTAGATCAGTTTGACCTGATGATGCTCGAACAGCCCCTGGCCCACGACGATATCTTCGATCATGCCGAGTTACAAAAACAGATCAAGACGCCGGTGTGTCTGGATGAATCGATTCGCACTAGCGCCGACGCGAAACATGCTATTGCTCTCGGCGCAGGCCGAATAATCAATGTGAAACTCGGCCGCGTGGGCGGGCACGCGCAGGCGAAAGAGGTCGAGCAGGTTTGCCGCGAGAACAGTATTCCTGTTTGGTGCGGAGGAATGCTCGAGTCCGGCATCGGGCGCGCCCACAATATCGCCATGGCTACGCTGGCAGGGTTCACTCTGCCAGGCGACGTCTCTGCCAGTGAAAGGTATTGGTCAGAAGACATCATCGATCCGCCGGTCACGGTCAGCCCGCAGGGAACAATCATTGCACCTGACGGCCCTGGCCTTGGGTTTGACATAAACCTTTCACGAGTTAATCGGCTAACGGTCCGAAAAGAAACGATTAGATAAATGAAACTGTCAGACAAAGCGCTGTTTGCGTTGAGGGATTATTTCCTTAGTCGACAGACGGCAATCGTTGCGCTTGCCAGGGCCCTGGTGGAAACGGAATCGCCGTCGGGCGACCAGACGGGTAGCGCGGCGGTGGTTAGTTTGCTGGCCGAAGCCGCAGGCCGCGTCAACCAAATTAGCGCCAGTGAGCGGATAACCAGCGAAGACTATGGCGAACACTTGCGCCTGGTCGCTTTCGAAGATTCAGCGGAAAAACCGATTGTCATTCTTGGCCACACCGATACAGTGCATCCTCGGGGTTCTTTGTTTGAGCGTCCCTGGAGGGTTGAGAGTGGTCGCGCCTATGGTCCGGGTGTCTTCGACATGAAGGCGAATTGCGCGCTTGCAATTGAGGTCATAAGGGCATGTGCCGTCACCGGGTTGACGCCTGCACGGCCCGTTGTGTTGCTCCTGACCTGTGACGAAGAAACGGGAAGCCGCAACAGCCGCCACCTCATTGAAGCTGAGGCTCGCAATGCGCATGCGGTGCTGGTGATGGAGCCTCCAGGCATTGGCGGTCGTGCGAAGACGGGCCGAAAGGGAACTGGCATGTTCACGATTGAAGCGCGTGGGCAGGCGGCCCACGCCGGTCTCGAACCTGAAAAGGGCGCCAGCGCTGTTTTGGAATTGGCTCGGCAAACCGATCGACTTCATGCACTAAACGGATCGCGAGGCGGAATTAGTGTCAATGTCGGTGTCTTCAGTGGCGGCACGTTGTCAAACGTGGTTCCAGATCATGCGAAAGCTGAGATTGACGTCAGGTTCTGTAGCGCTGACGAGGCGGCCCAAATCGAGCACGAGATTTACAATCTGCGTCCTTTTGATGAACGCGTACAGTTATTTGTAAGTGGCGGGATTAATCGCCCGCCGCTCGAGCGCAGCGAACAGGTGGTCGGTCTCTATACCGAGGCCAAGGGAATTGCTGAGCGGCTCGGCTTTGAACTGGGCGAGATCCAGGTTGGCGGAGCATCTGATGGAAACTTCGCTGCCGCCGCGGGAGCTGCGGTGTTGGATGGCCTCGGAATAGATGGAGACGGGGCGCACGCCGCTCACGAGCACATCATCCTTGACGACATTCCGCGACGCGGTGCGCTGCTGGCCGGGCTCGTTGCCTCGCTATGAAGTTGCAGGGGCAGGGCTTGTCCCTGCCCGCAGAAAAGACGCAATGGCAGATCGATCGAATAAAGTTGCTGAAAGAGTAGAGATTGCAGTTTCGCTCGAAATGGCAGAGTTGCGGGAAACTCAGAAGATCCTGAATGATTTTCTCTGGACCTCAGAAATTTCGTATGGCTACCTGTTGTCACAAGGACGTACAGCTTTTGCCGATATGAACCAGCCAACCATTGATGTACTTGGCCATGTCCTCACAGAGGCTTGGTATCCTTCAAATCAAGGCCGAATCAAGTTTGATGAGACCATTGGAAACACTTTGGGCCAGATAACCTTAAACACAGTTCACGTTTATCGCGCGGTCGTCATCCTCTTCGCGTCAGCCTTTGAGAACTATCTAGATAAACGAGTGGGTCCACTGCGCTCAAATAAAGGTCAGGGAAAGTGGGGACCCTACTTTAAGAATCTTGCATTACCTGAGCTAATTCAACCATCAACCGCGCTCCAATTCCGAACTATCTTGTTGGCCGACATTTCCCGACGCATACGAAACTGTATGGTTCATCCACCCTTCTCTGTGCCAGACTCTCTAACTCATCCGCTCCTTATAGAATGGAGAACCTCCTTTAAGAACAATATTTCGCCAAGTGAATGGCCGAAAGCGAACGACGGTCGAATCGACAGCGCGTTTCGCCAAGTGGTGGGTCATGCAGTCGACAAGATGGACGAAGCAAGAAAGAGAGGCAAGAGTCTCCCTGTCGAACTGTTTTATGCCATTTTCAATTTTACAAACCTTGATAACTTGGCATGTGAAATTGAAGAAGCGCTGATTCCCCTTAACACAACCCCTGACGGTCGCGCTACTAGGAAGAAGGATTACGTGCGTAGGACTGATTTAATAGTGAGCTCGGGTGCTGATCTGAGCAGCAAACGAGGAGGGACAAGCCCTGCCCCTACGAATTAACGAAATGAAGATTGCCACCTGGAACGTCAATTCGATCATCGCCCGGTTGCCGCATGTCATTCGTTGGCTTGAGGCGGTCCAACCGGACGTGCTCTGCATGCAGGAGACGAAGTGTACCGACGACAAGTTTCCGGTCGAAGAGTTTTCAAGAATTGGTTACTGCGCGAGCGTGTTTGGTCAGCCGACCTATAACGGCGTGGCGCTGATCACGCGTCAGGAATGCGCCGATGTGCAACGTGGGAACTACGAAGACCAGGAAGGCGCGCACGCGCGACTCCTGGCTGCAACGCTGGGTGGCATCCGAATCGTCAACGTCTACATTCCAAATGGTCAGGCGGTGGGCTCAGAAAAATTTGAGTTTAAGTTGGACTGGATGAGGCGGTTGCGCAGCTTCTTCGACCAGAACTATCAACCTGACACTCCGGTAATCCTCTGCGGCGATTTCAATGTCGCGCTGGAAGACCGCGACATTCATAACCCGACCTTGTGGCAGGAACGAATCATGTGCAGCACTGCGGAGCGCACTGCGTTGGATGAAATAAAGCGGTGGGGATTCACGGACAGCTTCCGGCTACATCATGAAGAAGGCGGACAGTTTTCCTGGTGGGACTATCGGGCCGGCGCTTTTCGCCGCAACATGGGGTTGAGAATCGATCACATGTGGGTGACCAGACCGCTGGTGGGAATCAGCATGAATACGTGGATCGACGCTGAGCCGCGCACCTGGGAGCGTCCCTCAGATCACGCGCCGGTAATTGCGGAGTTTGCGTAGAATGTGTGTGGGCCCGGGTTGCGGCGGCGCGTGCGTGAAGCATTCGCCGCCGCAGCTCAGGTTTTGTTACGGGGCTAGATTGGTCGGTGGGGTACCGAGACTGTAGCTGAATCCACCGCCCATGACGGCGAGGATCGCGTACAGAATTATCAGGACCGTCCAGATCAACATAATGTTTTTGACACCAAGTCTATCTGCATTCATCCAGCCCCAGATGAGACCAAACAAACCGCAAAGCAGGGCGATGATTCCCTTCAGGGCACCATCGTTCTGAAAAATCTTAATCGCAACGAAAATCTGGCAGATGATACATCCTACCAGGGCGACCAGAGCAAGTATTGCCATTTCGTTTTTCCTCCATTCAACCGATTAGGTAAATCGCAACGTCTCAACCTCGAATTAGCTGCGCGAACATAGTTGGAGACAAAAGCAGTCGCGCCAGCCAGTAGAGAATTAGACCACTCAAAATGATTAAGGTTATGCCGGTCTTTCGTTCCAGCGTTTCTGCCTTCTGAATAAACGGTTCAGCCACTGTCTTCGGCAAAACTGTGGCCAGCATCATCATAGAAATCAGGATAATAAAAATTGGAGCAAAGGCATGAAATCGCACCGCACCATGCACATCACCCTGTAACAGCATCAAGCAAGCGCGTGTTAACCCGCAACCTGGACACGGTAGGCCGGTCACTTTAAAGAACGGACACTCCCATAAGGGGAGATGCAGCAAAACAAAGATTATGTGAAGGCTCAGGACACCGGTTAGTATTAAGCCGAATCTGCGATTACGCAATAGTGCTGCGAGCGGTACGAAAGCAATCTGCGGCGCCATGAAGGCGGCATTCTATAGCAGGTTGCCGCGAATCACTATCTTTTCTTTTGCACCCTGCGTTGCCCCGATTTATTGGCGCAAACCAGCGCAAACCCGACCGCGGCCGCCTGGTCTTAAGCCGCGCCAAAAGAAGGAGGAGGTGGGAGCCCTGGGCTGCCAAGCTCGCGTGGAATTAAACTCGCGCTCTTCTCCTGCTGACTGGCAATTTCCCTAATGACCATTATTGCCAGGATGGCCGCTACTATTTCGAGCATGCCGGTGAGCACCCCCAGCGTCGCATCCAGGTCAGGATCCAATTCGCCACGCCAGGACAGTCGGAAGTAAATGTAGTCGGCGAAATTCGATATTAACCAGGTGGCCCACCACAGCGGGAAAAAGACTGGCGGCCCGGGCTCGCTGAACATTTCGGCCGCCTTCGGCACACTCTTGCTCCAGAGTTCCTTAACCGCTCGGTACGGAACAACCAGGTTCACAAACGGAACAAAGAAACTGCCGACAGCCCAGCCGGAGGAATACTGGATATTACTTGTGCGCACCTCAAAGCTCGGCAAGTTTTCGTAAGAACGGTAAAGCCACATCAGGAAGGCCACGATTGTAGCGAGGTAGACGGCGAGTTGAATCAGTCCTACCCCGAGCATCAGCAGTCCAAACACCAGAAGTTCTGGTTCGTTAATCTCTTCTCCGGATAACGCCAGTTTCGGGAAAACGAACTGCAGCGCCATTAACAAAACCGCTCCGAAGCTGAGGACTGCACTGGCAGTTAACAGAGCGGTGACAATACGCGCGCGGTTGTGAGCGGAGACATATGCTCGCTGAAAAGCATTCGGGGTGTAAGGCAGGTGCCAACTAATTGTGGCAAGGTCCTTTCGCTCGCATCGGATTTCTGCATTGCACAGAGCGAGGTAACGGCCGGTTTAGCTCAGTTTGAAGTCAACTCTGCAGTTTTCTCGGTGATGTCCTTCTGACCCCATTCATTGTCCCGGCTAGCCTCGCCGGCCTTCGACCGTTTAGCGGCCTTCATCTTCTGGACCAGCTCCATGTGAGTTGAAAAATAAGGCAGGCTTTTGCCCACGAGCTCCTGAACCGAGCCAAACTCCTTGTCGACCATAAACTTCTCCAGGCCCGCTTTGAGTTCGTCGATCATCTTGACACCGTGGAGCATTACGCCGGTGCAGAGCTGGACGGTCGAAGAACCGAGCAGCATGAACTCCAGGGCGTCATGTGAGTTCTCTATTCCGCCGATACCGCTGATCGAGACGTCCTGCGGCAGCCCAAGGGCAAGCTGGCTCACCATACGCAGGGCGATGGGACGCACGGCTTGCGACGAGTAACCGCCCGGCACGGTGTGCCCTTCAACCGTTGGCATGGGTCGAAGCGTGTCGAGGTCAACGCCAATCACCGACAAAATGGTATTGATAGCGGAAATGCCAACCGCGCCGCCGCGTACGGCCGCCAGAGCGGGTTCTTTGATGTTTGTAATGTTGGGCGTCATCTTGGCCCAGACGGGAATGTTGGAAACTTCTGTGACCCAGCTCGTTACCTGCTCGCAAAGATCAGGATGCTCACCCATTTCCGAGCCCATCTTGCGTTCGGTCATTCCGTGCGGGCACGAAAAATTCAA
Source organism: Pyrinomonadaceae bacterium (assembly GCA_035557535.1). Lineage (GTDB taxonomy): Bacteria > Acidobacteriota > Blastocatellia > Pyrinomonadales > Pyrinomonadaceae > PSRF01. The sequence goes on along the minus strand of DATMDU010000161.1, from coordinate 69,806 downwards.
CTCGAAAGCATCAACGCCGGTGTCCTGGACCATCCGGGTCAATTCCTGCCAGCGTTCCTTCTCATACTCTTCCATGATCGAGGCGATCAGAATGTGATGGGGATAATCCTTCTTGACCTGGCGAAACTCTTCGAGCCAGACGTCGATTGGGCGATCAGAGATCAATTCGATGTTTTCAAATCCGATGACTTCGCCGGAGGTTCGTGAACGAAGCTTGCCATACCGCGGCACGACGTTGACGACTTTGGCTGATTCAAGGCTGACAGTTTTCGCGACCGCGCCGCCCCAGCCCGCCTCAAACGACTTGGCAATAACGCGGGCATTAGTTCCCGGGGGGCCGGAGCCCAGCAGGAATGGATTGGGGAAAGTTATGCCGTTAACGACGATCGATAAGTCCATCGGGCTCTCCTAAGTCGAAAATGTTTCGTTAAGTCCAAAATCCAACGTCCAAAGACTTTCTGCCGACATTGGACTTTGGACATTGAACGTTGGACAGGTTTAATCGGCCACGAGTGCGCCGTAGGTATCCGGCCTGCGATCACGGAAAAACTGCCAGGTATTGCGCACTTCGCGAATCATGTCGAGATCCAGATCAGCGACTACCAGCGCGTCCTCATCGCGAGGGGCCTCCGCAATAAATCGTCCGCGCGGATCGCAAAAGTAACTCTGCCCATAAAACTCACCAATGTCCCATGGCTGCTCATGACCCACGCGATTGATCGCGCCGATGAAATAGCCGTTGGCCACCGCGTGTGCCGGTTGTTCTATTCGCCACAAGTATTCTGAGAGACCGGCTACAGTAGCTGAAGGATTGAAAACAATCTCGGCGCCATTCAGACCGAGCGCGCGCGCGCCTTCGGGGAAGTGGCGGTCGTAACAGATGTAAACGCCTACGCGAGCAAACGCCGTTTCAAAAGTAGGATAACCAAGGTTGCCGGGTTTGAAATAAAACTTCTCCCAGAACCCCGGATTAACGTGAGGGATGTGGTTTTTTCGGTACTTGCCGAGATACTTCCCGTCAGCGTCAATCACCGCGGCCGTATTATAGTAAACACCCGTAATCTCTTCCTCATATATCGGAACAACGATAACCATCCCGTGCGCCTTCGCCACTTCCTGCATCAGTCGAACTGTTGGCCCATCGGGAATTCTTTCGACTGCGTCATACCAACGCGTCTGCTGTTCCGCGCAGAAGTAAGGCGTTGTAAACACCTCCTGCATGCAGACTATCTGAACACCCTGCTGGGCGGCCTGCTCGAGAAACCCGAGGTGCTTCTCAAGATTGAGACGCTTGATGTCCTCGATGGGTAAATCGGTGGGCGAAGCATTTGAACATTGAATAAGTCCGCATTTAACTGTGCGTGGCATAGAGTTCCTCCAGATTCCGCAAGCCGGCTTCCGGCCTCGTGTTCAATCGCAAACTCAAGACTCGGTGCTGCTCACTCGCGACTTCATCAAGACGAAATAGATAACGAACCCGAGCGCAAAGGTAACAAACCAGGCGTAAGTATACAGCGTGTCGAGAAAATTCGGGCTTGCTACCTGGCCGCCGGGCGTAGTCGCCGCGCGCAAAAAGCCTGGCACTACAGGAGCAATCGCGAATACGAGCGCTATTATCGCGCGCATATTGAAGCCATTTGAATAGCTGTAAGGGCCAGACGGTTCGAAGAGCCCGGCGAGATCGAGGCGCTGTTTTCTGAGCAACCAATAGTCACAGATTAGTATGCCGGCAATGGCGCCCATCAATCCGGAATAACCGATCAGCCAGGTAAAGATGTAGGCACCCATCGTGTCGCCCATCAATTTCCACGGCATCATGACCACGCCAATCAGGGCCGTGATCAGGCCGCCCATTACGTAAGAGATGCGTTTGGGATTTAGATTGGAAAAATCGTTTGAAGGCGATACAACGTTTGCCGCCATGTTCGTGGTTAATTGAGCGGCAAAAATCACGGCGGTTGCAAAGAGAACGACCACAACGCTATTAAATCGCGTCATCAGTTCAACTGGATTCGGAATCGCCTGGCCGTAAATTAAAAGCGTTGCGCTCGTGACGGCCACACCGATAAACGCAAACGCCGTCATGGTTAACGGCAGCCCCAGCGCCTGGCCCATCATTTGAGATTTTTGCGAACGAGCGTAGCGGGTGAAGTCAGGAATGTTCAGGCTCAACGTTGCCCAATAACCCACTGAAGCGGTCAAAGCCCCCGGAAAAATATCCCAGAAATTGTTCTGCTGTTTCTGTAAGGCGGTAGACGCAGACAGCACATGGCCCAGACCGCCGGCGCGCCAGGATGCCCAGATGAGGAGTACCAGGCCGCCGCCAAGTAACAAAGGCGCCGACCATGTCTCGAGATGCTTAATGCCTTCTATGCCCTTGAGGATGATAAAAACCTGTATTCCCCAGAACAGGAAAAAAGCGATCCAGGTGTGGACTGCAATTCCAAGCAAGGCGGCATCGCCCAGGAGATGTGCCCAGGTGGGAGAGATAACTCCGAACAACGCGTCGATTGCCGTCCCACCGATCCACGTTTGAATTCCAAACCAGCCGCACGCGACTATCGCCCGCAGGATCGCTGGAATGTTCGCGCCCTTCGTGCCAAACGCTGCCCGGCAAAGAACCGGGAAGGATACGCCATACTTCGTGCCTGCGTGCGCATTGAGGATCATCGGAACTAGCACGATCGTGTTGCCAAGCAGGATTGTCATCATTGCCTGCCACCAGTTCATCCCCGCCTCGATAAAACCGCCGGCAAGCGTGTAGGTGGTTATGACCACGCTCATGCCGATCCAGAGCGCGGCGATGTTCCAGGTTGACCAGGTGCGCTCTTTGATTGTGGTCGGCGCGAGGTCCTTGTTCCAGAGTGGACTGCCGGAAACGTCCTTGGTTAGTTCGACGAAGTCGCGTTGCGTGATGGGGATGTCGGGGGAATGATCAGTCGGCATGCTATGGTCCGGTTTTGAAATCTACTTCAACTCGAAACTAACAACGACGTGAGCGGTAATGGATATCTGGCCGAGGGCAATCGTGCTTTCATCGTTAGAAGACGTTGCGGTAACGAAGCCAATACTGTTCCTGACATTAGGCGAACCGCCAAAGGCCGGCCCTTGTTCGTGAATTGAATACGCTTTGCCGATGGTCTGGCCAATCTGCCTCGTTAGGGCGGTGGCCTTTTCCTGTGCGGCCTTCATTGCCATGGCCCGCGCCTGGTCCTTGTACTTCCGCAGTTGTGTGGTGCGAAAGTCGACGTCGTCAATGTTGGTGATACCCGACTTGAAGATGTCGGCGAGTAAGTCTTCAGCCTTACTCACGTCTCCAAGAACTATCGCCACTCTTTTTGTGACTGTGTAACCGAGGAACACCGGCGGCTTTTTCGTCACTTCTTCATCAGAAAATCTTTGCGCCATGCTGATGTGGCCGGTTTGTACCTGCCTGGGAGGAATTTGATACTTCTGGGCCAGGGCCATAAGACTCTTTACGACTTGATCATTCTTCACCGTGGCCGCATTCAATTCCTTTTCCATTGTGACAACGCGAAGGCTGAACGCGACTTCGTCGGGCACAACCATGATCTCGGCCTGGCCCGTAACTGTAATCAACGGCCGGTCGACGGCGCTTTGGGCGGAGATGGAGGAGGCTGACAGCGTGATCGCGATAACCAACAGTATTTTCTTAATCATTGATTTGTGATTGGCAGCGCCCAGCGGCTAATCATCAAGCTCTCCGCCGAGTGCTCTGAAAGGGATTTAGACAGGGCGCATAGTATGCCAACCCGACCGTGAGCTACAAGGAGTTTAGAAGGGTTCTTGCGGTGCGCCGGCGCGACTTCACATTGAGACGCAGGTTCCGCGCTTCAAAAATTGCCCGTCACCGGGTTTGCCCTGGTATTCGCCGTTCTCAATTACAACTTTGCCGCGCGAGAGCACAGTTTCCACCACACCTTTAATCTTTTTGCCTTCGTAAGTGCAGTAGTCAACGTTCATGTGGTTTGTCTTGAGGCTGAGGGTCTGTTCCTTTTCCGCATCGAAGATGACAATATCGGCGTCTGATCCAACCGCAATCGTGCCTTTCTTTGGGAACAAGCCAAACATTTTCGCCGCCGCCGTTGAAGTGAGTTCGACGAAACGATTGAGACTGATGCGATTCTCAACTACGCCGCCGTTATAGATTAGCGGCACCCGATTCTCAACACCCGGTGCGCCGTTAGGAATCTTGGAAAAATCGTCCCGGCCAAGCTCCTTTTGCTCTTTCATGCAAAACGGGCAATGGTCCGTTGAGATTACCTGCAGGTCGTCCATCTTCAGCCCCTTCCAAAGTTCTGCCTGGTTCGACTTGTCTCGGAGCGGCGGCGTCATCACATATTTCGCGCCGTCAAAACCCGGCTCATCGTAGTCGTCGAGGGAAAGGAAGAGATACTGCGGACACGTTTCGGCGAAAGCAGGAATGCCGCGATCGCGCGCCTGACGCACCTGGTTTAGAGCATCTGCGCAGGACAAGTGGACGATATACACGGGAGACTCAGCCATTTCGGCAATCGCAATCGCGCGATGAACGCCTTCGGCTTCGGCGATCGTCGGTCTTGTCAGAGCGTGGTACTTAGGCGCCGTGTGACCTTTTGCGAGCGCGTGTTTGATAATTTCATTTATGACGATGCCGTTTTCGGCGTGCATGCAGATCAGGCCACCGCGCTCGCCGGCCGCGAGCATGCCGCGAAAGATCGTGGCATCGTCAACCAGGAAAACGCCGGGATAGGCCATGAACATTTTGAAGCTGGTGATGCCTTCGTCCATCGCCGTATGCAGTTCTTCGATCTGGTTGTCTTCGAGCTCGGTCGTGATTAGATGGAAACCGTAGTCGATCGCGGTCTTGCCTTCGGCTTTCTGGTGCCAGTTGTCGATGCCCTGAATTAGTGATTCGCCTTTGTACTGGACAGCGAAGTCGATGATCGTGGTTGTCCCGCCGTAAGCAGCCGCGCGTGTGCCGGTGAGAAAGTCATCGGAAGCCTGGGTGCCGCCAAATGGAAGCTCCATGTGCGTGTGCGGATCGATGCCGCCGGGAATCACGAGCTTACCGGACGCATCGATGATCTTGTCGGCTTCCATCTCGAGCTTTGCTCCAATGACGGAAACGGTTTCGCCTTCGATCAGAATGTCGGCGCGGTAGTCGTCGGTGGCCGTGATCACCCGGCCGTTCTTGATTAGTGTTTTCATCGGGATAGTCATTTCCTCACTATTTTCTACAACCGTAAAAGGATCGCGTCGTCGGTTTGTATGCGTCGACATTGCGAACAGCGGTTCATCGTGGTTCTTATTGGCTTTCCTGATGGACGTTCACGGCTTCGCCGTTTGATGTGTGGAAAGGCTTCGCCTTTCCGATCACTTCCTTCTACTCTGCGAGGCTGCGCCTGTTCTCCAAGCGATTCGGTCCAGGTCAATCCTGAGAGGTTCATCTTCCAGAGGACAGCGTTTCCACCAGCGAACACTTGACCAACGATAATCTTCAGCTCGCTCAACTATCCGGCCCTGACTGGGTTCTGGTGAATATAATTCACTTTCTGCATTAGCATATATTCGCTGGTAATCGAAAATACATTGCTGTGGTGGTCCCAGAGTGAATAGCGATAGGCGCGTTCTCTCGTGTCATGTCTCAACTTCTGGAGGGAGGCATTATGGCCGTGCACTTTGAGATGGTCAATAACCCGACGGCTAATGATCCCGTTGATGAAACGGAGCACTTGGGATGGCCTGACGTCCGCGTCGGTTACGGCATGAAGGTGGTCGAGCATGAGAACGTATGCGTAGATGAAGAAACCGCCGGATCTATGTGCCTCATCCAAAGCATTGCATGTAACGATTTTGAAGGCATCGGTGCGAAAGACCGGCAACCGATCCTTGGCCACCGATGTGATGTACAGAGCAGGAGTATCTCGCGAAATAATGTGCATGAGGCGTAGCCTCATGATTCTAGGTAGAGTGTTACCGGAAAGGCTAAGCCTTTCCGCACATCAGGCGGCGCAGCCGAAAGCAAGAGGCCTGGTAGCGGAGAATGGAAGTTCAGATCGAGAGTCAACCGAAGGTTACGGAAAGGCTAAGCTTTTCCGTATATAAGACGGGGCTGCCCAAAAAGAGGCCTTAATCAGTACAAGTTTCCTTCACGCTTGCGTCCTGTGTAATCGACGTAGACGACCTTGAGCTCGGTATAAAAATCGAGCGCGGTAGAGCCCTGCTCGCGATCGCCGATCCCGGTGCCTTTGATCCCGCCAAAGGGAATGTGTGCTTCGCCGCCGGTAGTGGGCGAGTTGATGTGCGTCATGCCCGTTTCGATCTCATCAACAAAACGGAAGATGCGCGCGGCGTCGTTGGTGAAGATCGACGACGACAGACCGTATTCGGTGTCGTTGGCCACTACCATCGCTTCTTCAAAGTTCTTAACCCGCAGCACGGACAGCACCGGCCCAAAAATTTCCTCGCGAGCGATGCGCATGTCTGGAGTCACCTGATCGAAGATGGTGGGATGAACGAAGAAGCCCTTGTCGAGTCCGTCGCCGGTGGCTCGCGAGCCGCCACAAAGCATGGTTGCTCCATCTTCGCGACCGATGTCGATGTATTTCAGCACCGTCTTAAACTGATCTTCGTCGACACTGGGACCCATCTCGGTGTTTGGATCCATGCCGTCTCCGATTCGCATTGATTCAGCCCGGTTCTTGAGTCTCCCAACAAATTCGTCGGCGATGTCGTTAACCACAATTGCGCGGCTCGTTGCCGTGCAGCGCTGCCCGGAAGATCCAAAGGCGCCCTGGGCTACTGATTCAACCGTTAGGTCCAAGTCCGCATCCTCCAGAATTACAACTGGATTCTTTCCGCCCATCTCGCATTGGACTTTGGCGCCGCGTCTTGAGACTTCTTCGTACAATCGAATTCCGACTTCATTCGAGCCGGTGAAGGAAACCGCTTTTACTGCCAGATGGTTAATGATTTCATCGCCCGCCTCTGAACCGGAGCCCAGAACCAAATTCAAAACCCCGGGTGGAATTCCAGCTTCGGCAAAAATTTCAACTATGCGCACTGCTGTCGCGGGCGTTAAGGTGGCGGGTTTGAATACCACTGCGTTTCCGGCGACGAGCGCCGGCGCAATTTTCCACACCGGAATTGCCACCGGAAAATTCCAGGGCGTGACGCAAGCTACCACGCCGAGCGGTTGCTTGATTGTGTAGGCGAAATTATTAGGCAGCTCCGACTGGATCGTTTCACCATTCATGCGCCGCGACTCGCCGGCGCAGAACTCGGCAACGTTGATCGAGCGTTGCAGTTCGCCGCGCGATTCCGAAATTGTCTTTCCTTCCTCGCGCGTCAGAATTTGGGCGAGTTCCTCTTTGTGTTCTTCCAGCAGACGGGCCGCGCGCGCGACGATTTTGCCCCGCGCCGGCGCTGGAGTAGCGCGCCATCCGGGAAAGGCTGCGGCGGCTGATTCAACCGCCCGCCTGGCTTCATCTCGCGAAGCTTGCTTCACGGTTCCGATAACGTCATCGGTGTTTGCGGGATTGATATTAGAAACTGCGCGCGACGATGTGGATTCAACCCATTCGCCGTTGATGAAATTGCGATAAGTATCCATAGAGTTTTGACTGGCTTTCCGGGAACGCAACTAGGAGTTGGATAGGCAGGAATATACCACAATCCAGTTTTTGGAATGAGGCGCGACGGGTGTCCGCCACGTGAATCGCAAGCGAGATGCGCCAGCTACGCCTATGCGCTCGCTCTCCCGAATCGTTCGCAGTTACAATCGCCGAAAACATGATCAAGGAAACACAAAACCGCCAGGCGGAATCTCCGCAGAAACCTGCTCCAGCCAATATCACAAGCCTATTGGTTGAAAGGGTCAATGCTGCGCCCGACAAACCGTTTCTGTTTTCGGAAGCCGATGGCCTTGCTTTTAGCTACGCCGAGTTTGCTCAGGCGGTGAATAGGACCGCGCAGATGTTGAAAGCTGCCGGGATCGGCAGCGGCGATGCAGTGAGCCTGTTAATGCCCAACGGCGCGGAGTACATCATTGCCTACTTCGCCTGCTGGAAGCTGGGCGCTACCGCGGGCCCCGTGAATTCATTGCTGAAAGCAGAGGAAGTTGCCTTCGTGGTCTCGGATTCAGAAGCAAAAGCAATTATGGTCCACTCGGAGTTCTTGCCGATGGTTGAGAGAATCAGAGACCGGCTGCCTGGTATTCAAGCCGTTATCGAGTTTGATGATGAGCTCAAGGCAACGAAACAGTTCGCTGATGACGTAGGGGCAGGGCATGCAGTGCCCCTACCTGCGGCAGACATTGATCTCGATAGTGAAGCAATCATCATTTACACATCGGGCACCACCGGCAAACCCAAAGGCTGCCTGCTAACGCATGGAAATCTAATCGCCAACGCCAGACAGATCAGCGAGTGGCTGGGGTTTACTGAAACAGATCGGTTGCTGAGCATCATGCCGTTGTTTCATATGAACGCTGTATCAGTGACCACGATGTCAGCGCTATATGCCGGCGCGTCGAGTGTGGTTAGCCCAAAGTTTTCCGCGTCGCGATTTTGGCAAATAATTTCTGAGTATCAGATCACCTCATTTGGTTCAGTTGCGACAATGCTTTCAATGCTGCTGACCAAATATCCCGATGGGGTTCCCAGCGGGCTGAAGACCGACCAACTCCGCTTCGCGATGTGTGGCTCCGCGCCAGTGCCGGCGGAGGTGATGCAGAACTTTGAGCGAACTTTCAATTGCCTCGTAATCGAAGGATACGGACTTTCAGAATCCACTTGTCGCTCCACGTTCAACCCACCAGATACGCGGCGCCGTCCCGGCTCATGCGGTTTGGCTATCGGCAATGAGATGAAAGTTGTTGATGAAGAGGACAGGGAAGTGGAGGACGGGGAGCTTGGCGAAATTGTCTTGCGCGGCGAGAACATTCTGAAGGGTTACTACAAGAACCCTGAGGCCAACAGGACTGCGTTTCGCAATGGCTGGTTTCACACGGGGGACATCGGCTATCGCGACAAGGACGGCTTCTTTTACATAGTCGATCGGAAGAGCGACATGATCATCCGGGGCGGCGAGAATATCTACCCGCGCGAGATCGACGAAGTGCTCTATCAGCACCCGGCTGTTTCCGCTGCTGCGACAATCGGAGTTCCGGATCCGCTCTATGGCGAGGAAGTCGCGGCGTTCGTGGTGCTTAAAGAAGGAATGAAAACGAGCGAGGACGATTTGATTTCCTATTGCAAGAAACGATTAGCCGATTTCAAGTGTCCGAAGACTATCCACTTTCTGGCAGACCTTCCCAAAGGCCCCACCGGGAAACTTCTCAAGCGTGAGTTAGTTTGCCACTTCACCGAACCAAAATAGAAATGCTTGACACATTTCGCGAGCCGGGAATATAGTCTCCGCCAAATCGTGCCCTAGTACTCGCTAAAGGTGAGCGAGTAAGCTGTAAGCGGAAAGTTCTGAGGTTGATCCCCCTAAACCGAAAGTTCTTTATCTAGTTTTTCCGATCAACTTCTCCAGCAAATACCGCCAGGACCGAGCAAAACATTTCGCCTCAAATTTGCTCCGGCAAGCTCAGGAAGAAACTGTGGCCAATAAACGCGCCTGGGCGCGCGACGGGGCCCTAGCAAAACAGGAAGGACTTTTCGATGAGATTCCCCACTAGACGTGTCTCTACTGTCTGCTCGCTGATCTTTGTTCTATCCGCAGCAGTCATCATCAGCAATACCAGCACTGCCCAGAGCGGCTCCTGGACCACTAAGGCTCCGATGCCTACGGCAAGGTATGGCCCGGCTGTTGGGGCTATCAGCGGCAAGCTCTACGTGGCTTCAGGGTGCTGTACAGAAAACGTTCCCCCTTTTGGTCGCTTCCCTAATCTGGAGGAGTACGATCCTGCCAGTAACACCTGGGCAGCCAAGGCCCCAATTCCAATGCCCGTTTACGGTTCAGTTGCGGGTGTTATGGATGGCAAGCTTTACGTGGCCGGCGGCCAGGCATCGCAAACTAATGGGACCAACAGAGCGGACCTGCAGGTCTACGATCCGGTGCCAGATTCCTGGACCTCGCTGGCGCCCATGCCATCAGCGAGTTCCGCGATGGCCGGCGGGGTTATCAACGGAAAACTCTACGTTGCGGGTGGCATGAATCCCTCTAACACCGGGCAGATTAGCACGCTTCGTATCTACGACCCGGCGACTAATCTGTGGTCAATAGGAGCCCCGATGTCAATCGCTCGGGCCGCAGCAGCAGGCGCGGTCCTCAACGGTATCCTTTATGTGGCCGGAGGAACTAACGGACCTCTGCTCAATCTCGTTGAAGCTTACGACCCCTCGACAAATTCCTGGACGACCAAAGCAGCGATGCCCACACCGCGCCACGGTGCTGGAGCCGAAGCCTTGAACGGTTTTCTTTACGTGGTTGGCGGCAGCAACAACGTCAGTGGTCTATCGACAGTCGAGGCTTATAACCCGATAACCAACAGCTGGACCACCGAAGCCTCGCTCAGCGTTGCGCGTGGTTATCCCGGCGTCGGCGTTGTAAATGGAACAATGTACGCGGTGGGGGGCTTCGGCAGCAGTGGGACTGATCTGCTTAACTCTCTTGAGGCATTTACTTCGGCCTTGCCGGACAGCGACGGCGATGGCGTGCCCGATAACGTCGACAACTGTCCCACGACAGCGAACGCGGACCAGGCGGACGCGGACAATGATGGAATTGGAAATGTCTGCGACCCAAGTCCCAGTTGTCAGTTTTCAGGGAGTTGGCAATCAAGAGCCTCTGTCTCAGGAGCGAGGTTTGCGCTGGCGGCGGCAGACGTCAACGGCACGCTCTACGCTGTGGGTGGCATCCCCGGCGGGTGTAGCGCCGTCAACACGCTCGAAGCTTACGACCCCACGACGAACACCTGGACGCCGCGCGCCCCTATGCCGACCGCCCGCTACCATCTGGGAGCGGCTTCCGTCGGCGGCAAGCTCTACGCCGTCGGCGGCGGGAACTTCTGCGGCGCCGAATACGCGACCGTCGAGGCCTACGATCCGGTCACCAACTCGTGGGCCACCAGGGCTCCACTCCCCGCGACGCGCCAAAGCCCGGGTGTCGCCGCCGTGAACGGTAAGCTCTATGCGATGGGCGGCCACTCGCCAGCAGGAACGATCCACAACGACGTGTGGGAGTACGACTTGGCGGCGAACAATTGGACGACTAAAGCACCGATGCCCACCGCGCGTCTGGTCTTCGGCATCGGAGTTTTGAACAATCTCATTTACGTTGTCGGCGGGCAGGACAATGTGGGCAACCTCGCCACGCTGGAAGTCTATGACCCTGCGACGAACACGTGGGCGACGAAAGCGTCGATGCCGACGGCGCGGACCGCGCTTGGGGCCGCGACCTTAAACGGTAGGCTCTACGCCTTCGGCGGCAACGGCTCCGGGGGCATCTCCTCAACCGTCGAAGCCTACAACCCGGCGACCGATACTTGGACAACGCAGCCCACTATGATCACGGCGCGCAGCGAGTTCGGCTCGGCGGCGATGGCCGACAAGCTCTACGCTGTCGCGGGATTCAACGGGAGCACACCCACAGCGAGCGTCGAAGCCTTCACGCCAACCTGCATTGATGGTTGTCCGGCCGACCCGAATAAAAGCGCGCCCGGAGTGTGCGGTTGCGGCATCCCGGATACTGACACGGATGGCGACGGCACACCCGATTGCATTGACAACTGTCCGCTTACCTCCAACCCCGCCCAGGCAGATAGCGATGGCGACGGCAGAGGCGACGCCTGCGACAACTGCCCCACCATGGCGAATGCGGATCAAACAGATTCTGACGGCGACGGCTTCGGCGACGCCTGCGATTCATGTCCCCTTGATGCAGGCAATGATGCGGACGGGGATGGCATTTGCGGCAACGTAGACAACTGTCCGACCGTAGCCAATGCGGATCAGGCTGATTCTGATGGCGACGGCATAGGCGACGCATGCGACACATGCCCACTCGATACAACCAATGATGCTGATGGCGACGGCGTATGCGGCAACATTGACAACTGTCCGACCGTAGCCAATGCGGATCAGGCTGATTCTGATGGCGACGGCGTCGGCAACGCCTGCGACCCGTGTCCCAACACTCCCGGCGTCTCGTGCCCGGTTCCCACGAACAAGGATCAGTGCAAGAACGGCGGCTGGCAGACGCTGTTCCGTGCTAACGGAACGCCTTTTACGAACCAGGGCGACTGCGTTAGTTACACGCAAAATGGCAAGTAGTTAAACCTCGATAAGCGAAAAGGGCGAGCCGTGTCAATCACGCTTCGCCCTTTTCTACTTCTGGATTCAAGCCATCGCTGAAGCTTTGACAACGTCAGATGCTTCGCATAAAGTACGCGCGCTTTACAGCAGATCGCTCGCCCTCCGTGTGGCGGAGGCGCGGGAACGGTGTTAAGAAGGTAAACAGGATCGGTAGTTTCCACCCTGGTCCTTCTCCTCAACACCTCCAGTTAACTTTCGTAATAATCTTTATTCGGAGTCGCCGGCACTCCCGACGATTTACGAATATCAAAGTTAGTGTGCGCGAAGTTGTTGTTGAACTTCACACTTCCAACTCAACCCAGAGCTGGAAGCAAACCCGGGCACAAACTCGTCAGCCTGAAAGGAATCTGCATGATGTTAAGAAAAAGATCAATTTTGGCCGTTGTATTCATGGCGGGTCTGGTCGCCGCTCTCGTTCTGCCGTTAACTCCGACTTTTTCTGCGGGTAACACTGTGGTGACTCCATCAGATCAGCAGGGATGGTCTACCGCGGACACCAGGCCCGGCGGAGCGGTGAATTTTGTAGCGGATGCCACTGCGCCGGCTGGGTGTGGAGCCCTGCAACTAACAACCGACCTCAGCGTGACAGCAAAAGCGCAATACCTCCGCGCTGAGAGTGTGCCTTTAGCCAACGTCTTTGCGCTTAGCTATCACACAAAACAAGTAAGCGGTCCTCCCGTTGCCGATCCTTCCTACCAGTTGATCACGTTCCTGACAGGTGGAACGACGGGCTTCACGACGCTGGTTTTTGAACCGTATCAGAATCCATCGTTGGGTCTCATAGTTCCTGGACTCTGGCAACAATGGGATGTGGACGCCGGTCTGTTTTGGTCAACTCGAACCGTGACTTGTTCGGGTGGGACTATTGTGGGTTCGGCGGGAGGGCCAGCCACCTACACTTTGGCAGATATTAATGCTATCTGCCCGGGCGCAGAGGTCGGCGGGTTCGGCGTGAATATCGGAACGAGCAATCCGGGCTACGATGTCTACACCGACCTGGTTGAATTTAACGATACAGTCTACGACTTTGAGCCGGATGCTAACTGCGCGACGTTTGAAAACCCCGAAGGAGGACAATTCGTGATCGGGGATCTTGTCAATGCGGCCGTTGGATCTACGGTTAACTTCTGGGGCTCACAGTGGCAGAAGAACAACCCCATGTCGGGCGGCTCGGGTCCAAACGCATTCAAGGGGTTCGAGAACGGCAACCTCCTACCGGATTGTGGCAGCACATGGACCAGCCGGCCGGGAAACAGCTCTAACCCTCCGGCGACGATACCGCAGTTTATGCCAGTGATTGTGTCCAGCTCAGTGCAGAAGAACGGGTCGGTTATCACAGGAAACGTGGAGCGGATTGTGATCGTCGAGACCAACCCGGGCTACGGATCAAATCCGGGTCACTGGGGCACTGGGAAAGTGGTGGCGGTTCTCTGCACTTCGCCGTAGGTGCCAACGCAGGGAAACCGCTTGCTGGCCAGCGTTGAAGCCTACAAACTCGAAGGGCGTCTGCTAGTGCAGGCGCCCTTTTTATATAGCCCGGCTACTTTTGAAGCTGACCCGCCACTCCGTTTTGTTATGGCTTGACGATGCAATGGCAAGGAGGTTTTCTTCCATTTTCCAGAAGCGGATAAACGGCTTGTGTCCCTCAAAACATTCATAGTTTGCTCGGAAAAAGGGAATCCGGAAGTTGCCGATACTTTGACAACCCCCCTCGCTTCGCGTAAATTACGCGCGCTGGAAACCAATAGTTTGCACACCGCCGGATTGGGTGCGGACCCCGGACGGTAGCGTGTGATCATGGAACGACGAGCCTCGGGAATAACCCCGCTTTGCTTCAGCGCTTCCTGTCACATCACCAAACAAAAGATCTTGCTTTGTCCCTGGCGTTGAAGTTTGTCTCGCCAGCAGTTTGGTCGAATCGACCTCCCACTCGAGCGTACCGCGCTCATCTTGTCCAAGGAGAATTTGATAATGAAACGATTTCGAGGATTTACTCTCACTCTAGCACTCGTGGTATTTGGAGCTACCCAGGCCTTTGGCCAAACAATCTATAACAGTATTCCAAGCCCTCTCCCCGGCAACTTGCCGAGCATCGCGTATTCGGCCTCTCAAGCGGAGGAATTCGGCGACCGAGTGCAGTTCGCTGGGACATCCAGGACTCTCACAAGCGTAGTGCAAGGCATGAGCAGTTGGGGCTGTGAGAGCGGTTTCTGGTATGACGGTAATACGTGCACCACTACACCGGGAACGACCTTTTCACATCCCATCACGTTAAATATTTACAACGTGGGTGTGGGCAATCAAGTGGGAACTCTGATCGCATCAGTAACGCAGACCTTTGCAATTCCCTATCGTCCATCTGCCGATCCCACTAACTGCACCGGGGGGAGATGGTTTGAGTCATCGACGGGCTCCTGCTTCAACGGTTACGCCAACCTGATCACTTTCAACCTGACTGGAATGGGAATCGTAGTTCCGAACCAGGCGATCTACAGCATTGAGTTCAACACCACCCATTACGGAAATCCGGCAATTGGCGAGAGCGCTGCCTGCTATACGGAATCCGGTGGCTGCGGGTACGATTCGCTCAACGTCCTGGTAGATGGAGATGCACCGACTGTGGGGGTGAACCCTGCACCGACCGATGCATACTTCAGTTCGCTTACCGGCGCACAATACTGTGATGGCGGCGTTGGCGGCACAGGTACATTCCGCCTGGACGTCGGTTGCTGGCTTGGGTTCAAACCGACGGTCCAATTCAACGCGGCCAATCCACTGCCTAACAAAAACGCCTGCAAAAATGGTGGGTGGCAGACATTTACCCGGCCTGACGGCAGCACCTTCAAAAATCAGGGAGACTGTGTGAGCTATGCGAGCACTGGCAAATAAATAACTTGCCAGGGCATGATCACAAAAAAGGGCGAGCCGTAAGGCTCGCCCTTTTGTTGATCCTCAACTTGCTTGCGTTAAGTCTGTCCCAAACTAACCGCGCCGGGGTAACTGGGTTTCAATCGATCTTTCAACCACCCAATCAATAGCCAGAGCGCGCAGACAGCAACCATCCCGAGCGAGAACCACTTGCCGTAGAGTCCATCGGGAGAAAACTTCTCGGTCGCCGTATGCAGCGCTTCGCTGTTTGGCAGCAGCCCTGCCTCGGAAAACTCGTGGAATGAATAGATGCCAACTTGCACCATGAAGAGCAGGAGAAAAATTCCGGTGACCTGGAAGAACCGCTTCAAGTTGATGAGATGACTAAAGCGTGTCCACGCCCAGGCAAACAACACCGTGGCGCAAAGTCCCAAAAGTGCGCCGGTAATCAACTGAGAATCGCGCACCTGCATCAGCATTAACGCCGTCTCCATGCCCTCACGTGTGATCATCAGGAACGTGAAGAGAAACACGCCAGTCAGCGCTGCGAAGCGTGAGGATCGAGACGACATCTCGCCCAGGCGCTGATGCATGCGTTCGCGCAGTTTCGAACCCGTCCGCCACATATGAACTACCAGGGTTCCAACCATGACCATCGCAACTAAACCGAGGACTCCCTCGCGCAGAGCTTCGTTTCCAAGAAACTGACCCGCAAACGCTCCCGCTCGTTCACCTAAGATCTGCTGCAAACGCGACTCTTCGACGCCTACTGCGAGGATGTATCCAAGTGCCGCGCTAACCGAAAGCCCTAATGCGAGAGCGATATAGACGGCCCAGTTCAGCCAACTTTGGCCCGATTTGCGGAGGTAAGCGAGGATCACTGCAACCAGGAGAAACGACTCAAAACCTTCGCGCAGGACAATGATAAAAGAATTAAGCATGACAGAAAGCCTCTCGTAAGCTCGATGAAAATGGGCAGTGCAGTTGTAACTTGACTCCCGCGCTGCGACGGATCACGGAAGGGTCGGAAGTATAGCCTAATTGAAAACAGTTTTCAATTTCATCATGGGGGCGCCGCTTCAATTGGCGAACAAAGGCCTGCTTCCAAAAGGGAATTATCGGTTTACGGGGAGTATGGCCAGATCAGCGCGTATCGGTCCAAGTTGAGTTTGGGCGGTGAGACGGAGGGGCAGACGCCGCTCGTCGTCGCTGATCCATGCTCTCAACTGATATTGATCGCTTTGAGCATCATCAGTCGTGAGGGAAATTTGAATCGCCGGGACACTCTGAGATCCAAGTTGAATCGTCTCGCGTTTCAGCGCGGTGATGAAAAGTGTCTTGGGCTTGTTCTCCACCAGAATAGACACCGCGTTCCGGCGTGGTGGATTTAGATTGAAAGTGCGCAGCGCATAGAAAAATGAAAGGTAATCGTGTGTGCCAACAGGAATTTCAATCCTTACGTTCTTGTCTGTCGTTGCCGTCCCGTAATCCTGGTTGATGGTGAGCTTGGTGGATAGTCGCCGCCGCCCCTCAATCAAGTTCATCTCCGTTTGGAAAGGGAGCAGCGTTTTTGGATTCACGTAGGAACTAAGTGTGTCAGTGGCGAAGAAGAGATGTTGCAGGGCATTCGTCGTCTGGGCACTAACGTTGAACAGCAATCCATCCTTATCAAAATATCTTGATCGAGCGCGGACCTGGAATCCCGCGGTCGCAACTGCTTGTTTAATCGTCGGTAGATAGACCTGGTAGTTTAACTGCTCACCCACTTTGAAGGGCAGACCCGTTAAAGCGCCATCGTTCGGCGTTTGGGGTTGGTTCGGAATCACGATGGGAACGTTGGGGACTAGGGGGTTGGCTGCTACGGGAGTAGGACTCGGAGGGGGCAGCGCAGGGGTGGCGATAAACTCTGAAGCCGCCAGTTCAGCCCTAATCTCTCCAGAGGCATACCGTGCGGTGACCAACACCGGAACGTGCCTGTCGTCGCTACTGAAATACGCCTGCACGGGATAATTACGGTTGTTGCTCCTAAGCGTAATTCGCGAAATGAGCGCGGTAAACGATCCTACGTTCGTCTTCACTACTTCCTGGCCCCGTACCTTAATGTCCACTTGATGATCGACGTTATCAACGCGGACGGTTAGTCGGTAGCTGGAATTTTCCTTCAGCGGCAGTGTTCTGATTCGATAAACCACCGAGAGCAAGTCGTATATTCCGGGAAATTCCCCAATTCGCCCAGGGGCCAGCGCTGCCGCTCCCGCAGGCTGGTTGAAGTCAGCTGAAGTATCCGACGCACGCGAAGCCTCGCGAATAAACTGCTGGGCATGGAAAGGCAGTCCCGTATTTGGATCGATGTAAGTAATGTAATCGTTGTTCAGGGCCAGCAGCGCAGCATTCACAGTGCCGGTAGTTTCAACATGGCCCTTTAACTGGATCCCTTCGCGGCCGAAGAATGTACCCCGCGCGGCAACCAGGAGCTCGACATGGGCAGCACTGATAAAGTTTGAATAGGAGACGTTGTAGGTCAGACGCTCACCGACGCGGTAATGTGAAGACGAAAAGGAAAACGATCCGGTCGTGGCGTCCTGAGCCGAGGCAGAAATCGCAACGAGAGTTCCAACTAACGATGCGGAAAGTAAAACTAGGACAATAAATTTGCAAGCAGCTCTGATTCTCAACCTTTGGGTCACCCTTGAATCATAATTCAAAATCGCACTAGAACAAATCGCGGGACGATGGCGCTGAATTGTTAACGCATGCTATGCCGCACAGTTCCGCCAATTCACGCACTGTTTTCAGGTGCGCTTTGCATTTCTTCGACAATCTTGCTAGCAGCGAGAGCCGGATCGCGTGCCGCCAGAATTGGTCGACCTACCACTAAATAGTCTGCACCGGCAGCAATCGCTTCGCGCGGCGTGGTCACTCGCTTCTGGTCGCCGGACGGCGCGCCCGCTGGTCTAACCCCGGGCGTAACCACGATGAAGCCGGGATTTCTAACGGCTTCGCGGATCAGACCAACTTCATTCGGCGACGCAACGACACCATCCATTCCTGAAGACTCAGCAAGCAAGGCGAAGCGACGAACCAAATCCTCGGGACCGGCATTAAATCCTATCTCAGTGAGGGTTGTTTGATCAGCACTAGTCAGAACAGTCACAGCGATCACCTTCGGCGCGGTCAGCGCTTCCTTAATCACGCATTGCGACACCGCGTCCGCCGTGCGTCGCATCATCTCGGCGCCACCCGCGGCATGAACGTTAAAAATTGAAACGCCCAGGCGCGCCGCTTCAACTCCCGCCGCCGCGACGGTGTTTGGAATGTCATGAAACTTAAGGTCGAGAAAAACTCGTTCTCCGGTCCTGACTATGTCGCGCACCAGATCAGGACCAGCTGCCGTAAATAGCTGAGAACCGATCTTAAACATGCCTACGACGCCGCGCAGGACCTGGACCATTTCAAGGGCTTGAGTCGCTGATTCTACATCCAGGGCAACTATGAGTTTTCTAGAGTTCATTTGTAAGATCGGGTTAAGCTAACTCTCTTGAACGACAGCCTACCGCCTCATCCAGCGAGACAAAGCCTTCGGTTGAGATGATTCGTCGTAATCCTTCATTTACTTTTCGCGCTATCGCAGGGCCTTCGTAGATCAAGCCGGTGTAGATTTGGACCAAGCTGGCCCCCGCGCTGATTTTTTCCCACGCATCTTCCGCGGTGAAAATTCCTCCGGCGCCAATCAGTGGCATCGTGTCACCGGTAATGTTATAGAGGGCCGCTATTATCTTAGTTGACCGCTCTCGGAGCGGCGCTCCGCTCAACCCACCGGCGCCGATCGATTGCAAAGTTTCAGCGTTTGTTTGCAAACCTTCTCGCGAAATCGTGGTGTTAGTCGCGATTATTCCCGACACATGATTTTGCTGGGCCACATTCAAGATATCCGCCAGCTCTTCGTCAGACAAGTCTGGTGATAGTTTCACCAGGAGCGGCATGTCGGTGCTGCGAGAATGTTCCGTGGCTAATTCCCGGTTACGCTTTTGCAGGGCTTGCAATAGAGAATTGAGCTGTTCAGCTTGTTGCAACTCGCGCAGGCGCGGGGTGTTTGGCGAACTCACGTTGACGGCGATGTAATCGGCCGTGGGATATACCAGTTCGAAACTCTTTAGGTAATCGTCGATCGCAGTTTCAAGCGGAGCTATCTTGCTTTTGCCGATGCTGACTCCCAGGACACATCCGAGCTGGTGACCGTCCACCCGGCGGGCGAAGGCGGCGGCGCCTTCGTTGTTAAAGCCCGCGCGATTGATTAGAGCTTTGTCAGTTGGAAGCCGGAAGAGGCGTGGATGTTCGTTGCCGGGTTGCGCGTGAAAGGTCACAGTTCCTGCCTCAATAAAACCGAAACCGAGGGCTGCCAGCGCTGCGAGCGCAATTCCGTCTTTATCAAATCCCGCGGCAAGTCCGACTGGATTCGGAAACGTCAACCCAAAACGCCGCAGCTTACCAAAAGGACTACTCTGGTAACGGTCGCCTAACAAATTGCTGGCGAGATTCGGCGACAAGGCCAACAACTTAAGCGCCAGTTGATGGGCCGCCTCTGGAGGCAGACTAAAGAGAAGCGGGCGCAGCAATGAACGATATAAATTGATCACTATGAAAAGTAGCGCATTACGAGTAAGCCGAGAGCGTATTTGATTCTATCTTTTTAAGCCATGGCGTCCAACGGAAGGTATCGTGTTTGTAGCGTCGTGATTTAGATCAATCTCTGTGCTCGGTGGTGAATCTTCCTTAGATTTGCTAACCACAGAGGCACAGAGCACACGGAGGTTACTCTGAGAAAACTGAAATCAGGAGACGAAACTTGTCACGCTTACTGGTTCTTGTTAGTATCCGGCGAAATGGATTTCATCGAGAAAGCTCGCATCATGGATGGGCCGCGGATCAATCGCGCGCTGGCGCGTTTGGCTTCCGAAATAGTTGAAGAGAACCATGGCGCTGGCGATCTCTATCTGGTCGGCATCCGGCGAAGAGGAGTTCCGTTGGCCGAACGAATGGCCGATAAGATTGCCGATCTCGAAGGAGACAGGCCGCCGGTCGGAGTCGTAGACATCACACTTTATCGCGACGACCTCTCAACGGTGGGGGCTAAACCGATCGTCAATCGCACGGAGCTCCCGGGCGACATTGAGAGTCGCAACATTGTTTTGATTGACGATGTTTTGTACACGGGTCGCACAATTCGTGCTGCGCTTGACCAGCTGATTGATTTCGGCCGGCCGCGCCGCGTGCAGCTGGCGGTGTTGATCGATCGTGGCAAGGAACACCGCGAACTGCCCATCCAGGCTGATTACATCGGCAAGCTGGTGCCGACGAAGAAGAGCGAGATCATTAAGGTGATGTTACAGGACTTCGACGACGAAGAAGCGGTTGTGATTGTGGAACGACCACCTGACGAAGCGACTTAGACACCAGCGGCCAGCGATGGCCGCTTTTTTGTATCTTTTGTACGTAGTTATTCGATAGGACGGTCCGGCTTGAAACCAGCAAGTCTGTTAACTCGAGGAACAACCAACGACCCACAACCAACAACTGACTAAGAACCACGGACCACTCGCATTGAACTTTACACGCAAACATCTTCTGGGAATTCGCGAACTCGAACCTGGCGAGATCGCTCACCTTCTCGATACCGCAGAGACTTTTCGTGAGATTTCCCGGCGCGATATAAAGAAGGTTCCGGCGTTGCGAGGCCGCACAGTTATTAATCTTTTTTTCGAACCCTCAACCCGAACCAGAACCTCTTTTGAAATAGCCGCAAAACGACTCTCCGCCGATGCTGTCAATGTCAGCGTTTCCACGTCCAGTGTAAGCAAAGGTGAAACGCTACGCGACACCGCCCGAAATTTAGAAGCGATGTCACCCGATTGCATTGTGGTGCGACATTCTATGGCGGGAGCGCCTCAGCAACTGGCTCGGATGGGAAGCTCACCCATCGTCAATGCCGGCGATGGATCTCACGAACACCCGACCCAGGCCCTGTTGGATGCCTTAACGATTCGCGAACACAAGGGCCGGATAGAAAGTCTTAAGGTTGCAATAATTGGGGATGTGCTTCATTCGCGAGTGGCCCGCTCCAACATTCACTTGCTGACAAAGATGGGCGCGACGGTTTCGGTCGCCGGGCCTGGCACGATGGTTCCGGATGAGTTTAATAGTTTTGTGGAAACAGGATTGCGAATCGAGAAACGAATCGAAGATGCGATTGAGGATGCCGATGTGGTCATGGTCCTGAGGATTCAGCGTGAACGTCAGGACAGCGCGTTTTTCCCGTCGATGCGCGAATACGCCGTTCATTACGGTTTGCGCCGCCACCACCTCGAACGCGCTGCTGCCGACGCCATCGTGATGCATCCCGGTCCGATCAATCGGGGTATCGAGATCGCGTCAGAAGTTGCCGATGGCAGTAGTTCGTTGATCCTTGATCAGGTTACGAATGGAGTTGCCGTAAGGATGGCCGTGCTCTATTTGATTGCGGGCGTCAGTCGGGGCGAAGTTGATGTAGAAAAGTTTGAACCTGTCGAAAACGCCAACGATAAGGCGCAAGGGAAAAAAGTGGGATGAAGATCCTGATCGCCAACGGTTACGTCATCGATCCGTCGCAGGGCGTTAATACCAGCAAGAATCTGTTGCTGGAAGACGGACGGGTTACCGGGTTTCTGGAACGCGGTGAACAGTTTCCCGAGGATGCAGAAGTCTTTGACGCCACCGGTTTGTTAGTCGCACCGGGATTTATCGATCTTCATACTCACCTTCGCGAACCGGGAGCGGAATACAAGGAGACCATCGCGAGCGGGGCGGCGGCCGCGGTTGCTGGTGGTTGGACCACTATCTGCGCCATGCCGAATACCGATCCCATAAACGACAGCCCCGCTGTGACACGCTTTATCATCGAGCAAGGTCAACGAGCCCAGTTTGCGAATGTGATGCCGCTGGGCGCGCTCACGAAGGGAAGCGCGGGCAAAGAACTTGCCGAGATGGGTGAAATGAAGAAGGCCGGTATCGTCGCTGTTTCGGATGACGGTCGCCCGGTAAAGAATGCCGGGATGATGCGCCGCGCTATGGAGTATGCCCGCGGATTTGATTTGACGGTGGTGGATCACGCGCAGGATGAATCGCTAAGCGCCGGCGGAGTGATGCACGAAGGACATTGGTCGCTGCTGCTTGGTCTGAAGGGAATGCCTGCCGCTGCAGAAGACGTGCATGTGATTCGCGATTGCGTATTGGCCAAGCTGACTGGCGCTTCGGTACACATCGCCCACGTTTCTTCACGAGGCGCAGTGGAAGCCGTGCGACGCGCGAAAGAGCAGGGGATATCTGTTACTTGTGAGGTTGCCCCACATCATTGGACGTTAACCGATGATGCCGTTACCGACTACGATACAAATACGAAGATGAGTCCGCCTTTGCGTAATGCTGATCATGTCGAGGCGCTGCTGGATGGTCTAAAGGATGGCACGATTGACGCGATCGCCACTGATCACGCTCCGCATCATGCTGATGAGAAAGCTTTGGAGTTTGACCAGGCGCCTTTTGGAATCATAGGACTTGAGACTGCAATCGGCCTGGCATTTGAGTTAGTGCAAAAAGGCGTAATTGATCTTACGAGGCTGGTGGAATTGTGTTCCACGTACCCCGCGCGAATATTTACTTTGGAAGACCGCGGCACGTTAGCGAAAAACGCACATGCCGACGTTACCATTCTGGACCCGGCTCGCGAATGGACCTTCGATGTCCGGGGTTCAAAATCGAAAAGCAGAAACACCCCATTTGACGGACGCACCATGAACGGCGCTGCGGTAGCCACAATTGTGGGGGGCCGTCTGGTCTATCTCAATCCCGATTACACTCGGCTCACTGACACCAAACAGCGCAATGCGTCGGCAAAGTAATATAAATTTGCCGGGTTCGTTTGCTTGCCGGGCGGGTTCCGATTAAAACCCTTAGAAACGAAATCTAGTAAGGTTCCAGACCTCGAAGAAATAGAAGGAGTAGATGATGACAACCAAAGTAAATCCCATTCCCGAAGGCTATCACTCGATTACCCCCTATTTGATCATCAAAGGCGCATCTGAGGCGATTGAGTTTTACAAGAGAGCGTTTGGGGCCACGGAGCTTTTTCGAATGGCCCAACCAGACGGCCGAGTAGGACACGCGGAAATCAAGGTTGGTGACTCGGCAATCATGTTGGCGGACGAGTTTCCTGAGATGGGCCACAAGGGCCCAGCGTCGCTTGGGGGTTCACCAGTCAGCCTCCTGCTTTATGTTGAAGACGTGGATGCTGTTTACGCTCAAGCTCTCAGCTCGGGCGCGAAACAGGACAGGCTGGTGGAAAATAAATTCTACGGCGATCGCGGCGGCAGCCTAATCGACCCCTTCGGTCACATTTGGCATATAGCAACGCACGTTGAAGATTTGTCGCCCGAAGAGATGCAGAAACGTGCCGCGGCAGCGGGAAGCCAGTAAGGCCCCTAAGCCAATCGAGGCGGCGACGGCTGTCCAGGCGGATCAATTTGCGGCATTGGTGTTTCCGGTTCGCGCACCGGTGACTGCGGGTCAACGTCAGGCGGCAGCGGTGGCTTTTCGGGCGCCGGAGGATCAGGCGTCACCGGTTCATTTGCCGGCACATCGGGATCATAAGGATGTGTAGGAGGCTCATCGGGGCGTTCGCCAGGTCTCCATGGTTCGTTAGTTTCGAATAGGGCCAATTGCTTTTCCTCCAGGTTTCAGAATTCTGCTCGGCGTAGTTTCAACGTGCGACTCTGCGGCGGATATTGCCCGCCACACTCACCGCAGAGACGCAGAGATCGGTAGTTAATGCAGAGATTTGGATTTGATTACCACTCTCCTGTTTGGGGACTATTTCGATCAGCACTCCGCTATCAGCCGCAAGTTATTCGACGCTGACCCCGCGATGCATCGCGATACCGCGAGCTTTCATGATGACGTCGTCGTCAATAAGCTCCAGTCCTGCCTGCCAGGCAGCCACTTCTTCAGTCGGCCTTCCCAGCGCCAGCGCCAGTCGCTCATCACTGGATTCAAAGGCGCGGTTGCGAAGGTTCACGAGTATCCGAGAGGCCTTGTCCTGATCAGTTCCGCGATCGTCCACCACGTTGTCACCGAGTTGTTTCCTCTTGACACTGAGCTGGCGGTCCGCCTGATTCCTGACGCCCAGTAAATAATAGAGCGCGGCCCCTACGCCGACGCCGCCAATTAAAAAGCCACACCAACGACTCCCGAATGTTTTTCCGAGTCCAGTAAATAAGTTTCTGCTGATCTGCATGGTTAACCCTTCCTTTTTCTTTTCTTGTCAGGAAAACGTACAGCACTACAAGACGGAATCAACAAAGGTATGCGACTGATACGATTTCGCTGACCTAAACAGCAATGCGCTAGACGTAGCAAATTGACGGCCACAGTGAGGAATGTCGGTCAACGCTCCGGTTGGCGTCCACTTTTTCATGCTGCGCAGAGTTGTGTTGGACTAAGGGTTTTGTGAGGGTAAATCTTCAGGCCTTTCCCGATTGACTTATCCCAGGGCGTGCGACAAGATCTCTTCTAGTTTATCTCCAGAATCTCCCCGACTCCTCGCCCCAACTTGGAGATCAGCACAAAGAAAGCCTGTAAGAATAGTCAAGGCCGCCTGCTCGCGATTGCCAGTCCATCGATATTGAATTGCCGTCAGACCAGTCTCGACCCGACCCCGAGGACGGAGAAGAGCGAAGAATGAGAGATCTCCCACAACGTGCGCAGATTTTGATCGTCGATGACGAGGAGCCAATTCGGAGTCTCGTCAGAGAGCTGCTGGCGACTGATCACGAATGTATGATGGCAGGATCCGTCGAAGAGGCATTGGAGGTTTTGCAAACAAATGTTTTTGATTTAGTCCTCAGCGATATCGATTTGGGCGACAGCAGCGGACTTATCATGGTCCCGCTCATCCTGGAGCAATCGCCGGAAACCGTAGTGATCATGATTAGCGGCCAACAGTCGATCGAATCAGCGATCGAAGCGATGCGAGTTGGCGCGTTTGATTACATCACCAAGCCATTCGACTTGCGCCACGTACAGGCCGCCGTTAACCGCGGGCTGCAGCATCACAAACTTTTAGCCGGGAAGAGGCAGTATGAAAACCATCTCGAGGAGTTGGTCCAACAGCGGACTGCCGAAATCGAGCATCTCGCCTATCACGATCGCCTGACGGATCTTCCAAACCGGTTCCTGTTTGCTGACCGTGCGGCCCAGGCGATTGCCATTGCGCAACGTGAAAAGCAGCCGTTGGCAGTGCTGCTGGTGTCCCTCGATCGCTTGCGCCAGATTACTGACACGCTTGGCCATGCAGCCGGCGATATTCTTTTGAACCAGGCGGCATCACGCCTGCAGAATTGTGTCGACGAAGCGGACACCGTGGCGCGTTTCGAGGGTGACCAGTTTGCAATTCTGCTAACTGACCTCGACGAGGCCGCTGACGCTGCGGAATCAGCGGCATCGATTAGCGAAGCACTCAAACCGGCCTTTCGACTTGGTGAGCAGGATGTCTACGTGACGGCAAGTATTGGTATCAGCGTCTTTCCATTCAATGGAGAAGACAATTCGACGATCCTCAAAAATGCGGCAGCAGCGCTCGAACGGGCTCGCACCAGGGGGGGAAACGACTACCAGTTTTACGCTGCCGACATGAACGCGATGGCGGTAAAACGGCTCGCGCTGGAAACCAGTTTGCGTGAAGCGATTGCTAGAGACGAATTTGTTATCCATTACCAGCCCGTCGTCACGCTGTCTACGGAAGAGGTGGTTGGGGTAGAGGCACTCGTGCGCTGGCGCCATCCAGACCTTGGGATCATTCCGCCGGCCAATTTCATCGGTCTGGCTGAAGAGACGGGTCTTATCATCGACATCGGGGAAAGTGTACTGCGACGTGCGTGCCTGCAGACGCTTGAGTGGGAAGCCCGAGGCTACGGCCAACTTCGCATGGCGGTAAACATCTCCGCGCGCCAGTTTCAGCAGAAGCATTTTTTCGAACGCATCGTCGCTATACTCGACGAAACGCAACTCGAGCCAACCCGGCTTGAACTTGAATTGACTGAGAGTTCCATCATGGAGAATGCGGGCGCGGCCGCCGATTTGCTGCAGCGCTTGCGCGCGTTAGGTGTGCGCCTGGCGATCGATGATTTCGGCACTGGGTACTCGTCGCTCAGCTATCTGAAGATGCTGCCGATCGACACCGTTAAGCTGGACCGATCCTTTGTCAGTGGTGCGACCACTGATCCAAAGGACGCTGCCCTCGTAATGGCAATCGTAACCCTGGCCCACAATCTGCAGCTCAAGGTGATAGCGGAGGGTGTGGAGACCGAGGAGCAAAAGACTTTCCTGCGTTTGCTGCAGTGCGATGAAGGACAAGGCTATCTGTTTGGTAAACCAATGCCCGAAGACGCTCTGGCTGCGACCTGGCAGGGTGGCGTTCAGCCGGAGTTGCTTCCGAACAATAGCCAAAGCACGAATGTGAGCGCGGGGCTGGGTATGGCAAAACCGTGGCCCTCCACAGCGAAAAGCAAATCTCACTCATGACGATCCGCACAACCTTCTCAGTTAGGCTTAATCTGAGTTTCTTCCCCAGATTCTTTTGGCGAAATCAGCTGAAATGCCAATAAAAGCAAAGCTCGAGCGGTAGGTATCACACACCCTCCCGTAATTCGACCCGCTACCCGCCGGGCCAGACCCTGAAGAGAGGCTCTTGTTCCGGTGGCCGTTCCCACGACTGGCTGTGGTAAACGGGGGGCCTCCCCTGTGGTAGCCAACATTATCTTCCTCCCCCGTCGGTCCTAGGATCACCCTGCTCTACCAGAGGCCCGGCCTCAACTGATTAGGAGATGATTCAATGACGACCGAGACGATAAAACTCACCCTGCGAAGCATAGGCCTGGTGCTAATTGCTTTAGCAGTAGTTTCCACTCCCACTTTCGCGCAGACCCCTGAAGATAAGAGTCTGGCCCCCTATTTCGTGGTAAAGGGCGACCCTACGGTCGACCACCTGCCGCTCAAGGACACGCGTGTGGACATAGCTGTTTCGGGAGTGATCGCCGACGTTAAGGTGGTGCAAATCTACCGTAACGAAGGTTCGCGGCCCATACATGCGTCTTACGTTTTCCCGGCCTCCACTCGAGCGGCCGTGTACGCCATGCGAATGCGCATTGGCGACCGCGTGGTCGTGGCCAAGATCAAAGAACGCGAGGCGGCCTCAAAGGAGTTTGAGGCGGCGAAGCAGGAAGGGAAGAGCGCGTCGCTGCTTGAGCAAAGCCGACCAAATGTTTTTTCCATGAGTCTCGCCAACATCATGCCGCAGGATCAGGTGGAGATTGAGCTGCACTACACGGAACTTCTGGTGTCATCGGATGGAGTTTACGAAGTTGTCTATCCCACGGTGGTGGGCCCACGCTATGCGTCGCCACAACAGTCGACGACAGCGACAAAACAGGATGCGTTCGTGGAAACGCCTTACCTGCACCAGGGGACTAAACCGACCAGCACGCTCCACATTTCCACAAGACTCTCCACCGGCGTTCCCATCCAGGACCTTACCTGCACCTCCCATAAGATCGCGCCTGTCTTCCAGAGTTCCACCATAGCCCAGATCAATTTAGATGAGCCGGATGCATTTCAGGGGAATCGCGACTTTGTATTGCGATACCGGCTCGCCGGAAATCAAATCACTTCTGGTTTGCTCCTCTTCCAGGGTGAAGGCGAAAACTTCTTTCTTTACATGGCCCAACCGCCGCTGCGAGTGGCGCCCGAAGAAATACCGGCCCGCGAATATATTTTTGTCGTGGACGTGTCGGGTTCGATGAATGGATTTCCGCTGAATATCTCGAAGCAGTTGTTGACCGATCTGATCAGCAAACTAAGACCAACTGATTTATTCAACGTCGTGCTGTTTGCGGGAGATTCCACCCTGCTGTCTCCGAAGGCGCTGCAGGCCAATCAGGAAAACATCGCGCTCGCAATCAAACTACTCGACGAACAACGCGGCAGTGGAGGCACCGAGCTTCTTCCCGCAATTCAACAAGCCATGGGCCTGCCGCGTGAGGACAACATCTCGCGCAGCATCGTCCTGGTAACTGACGGCTACGTTTCCGGAGAGCAGGGCGTGTTTGACTACATTCGCGAACATCTTCGCGAATCAAACGTTTTCGCGTTTGGTATCGGCTCGTCGGTAAACCGCTATTTGATCGAAGGCGTGGCTAAGGCCGGAATGGGTGAGCCCTTTATTGTAACTGAAGAAAAAGGGGCCGCAGCCATCGCCGACCGTTTTCGTGAATACATTCAGACACCAGTGTTGACCGACATTCAGGTGCGCGCCAACGGATTCGATATCTACGATGTGCACCCCGCCAACCTTCCTGATCTGCTGGCGCTGCGTCCAGTTGTCGTATGGGGCAAATGGCGTGGTCCAGTGACCGGGCAATTTGTATTGACTGGGAAAACCGGTCGCGGCGACTACATGACCACTCTCGACGTTGCGGGTGCTCAGCCCGATGAGGGAAACCGGGCGCTTCGTTATCTCTGGGCCCGTTCGCGCATCGCGGAGTTGTCCGACTACGGATCGCGAAGCGTATCGCCCGAGAAGGTGAAGGAAATCACCGCGCTCGGCCTGAAATACAGTTTGCTGACTCAATACACCTCCTTCATTGCGGTCCTCGAAGAGATCCGAAACCCACTTGGGTCCGCGAAGGACGTGAAGCAGCCCCTGCCGCTTCCCCTGGGTGTAAGCGATCTCGCGGTGGGCCAGGGAACTGAGGCAGGCAGCGAACCAGAACTCGTTTGGTTGATAACCACGGTTCTGTTGTTGGCGACGATCATGTTGCTTCGCTCGCGACGTCGCCAAGCCGGCAGCCTCCAGAGTTGAGCGTGAGTAAGGGGGGGCGAGAGGCAATGGCCACTATGCGAAGCGCCATCGGCGCTCTCTGCTTCTCCCCTCTCCCTTTGGGAGAGGGGTAGGGGAGAGGGACTAGAGGCGCCCAAGCCCCCACCCTACCCTCCCCCAGCGGGGGAGGGAGAAACTGCGGCTACTTTTTGTGCAAAGCCATTAATTACCATGAACACTAAGTCTAATTGGAAACGCGCCGCTCAATTCGCGGTCGTGTTATTGAGCGCGTTGGCGCTCAAGCAGTACTACTCAAATGCCAGCGTGAACCAACTCCGCTGGATCCTCACACCTACCACTCTTGTTGTCGAGTTCCTCACCGGCTCGAAGTTTGAATTCGAATCGCACGCCGGATATATGTCGAGCGATCACCGGTTCGTGATTGCCGCTTCATGCGCTGGGGTGAATTTCCTGCTCACGGCTTTCCTGATGCTGTCGCTGCGAAAGCTCTGGAGCGCGCGTGCTTCCTCATGGAGATTCATTCCGTTTGCTGCGCTCGTTGCTTATCTCGCAACAGTCATTGCCAACACCGTCCGCATCTCGACTGCGTTGCAGCTACAGCGAATGAATGTGGAGATCAGCTGGCTCAGCGCAAATCAACTCCACCGCGCCGAGGGGATATTTATCTATTTCGGATTTCTGCTGTTGCTGTTTCTGCTGAGTGAAAGAATAAGTCGCCCTTCGCCGCAGGCCTCGGATCTGTCCGACACTGATCGCAGACGGACAGCTACTTTGCAGGTGGGCCGCTCGAGTTTGCTGCGGCAGTCGTTCCTGCCGCTTTTGATCTACTACGCCACCACATTGGGGATTCCGATTGTGACCACCGCTTATCGCAGCGGCCCCGCACCGGCTGAATTCTGGGAACACTCCGTCTTCGTCTTGTTGGCGCCGCTGATTCTGTTTGTGCCGCTCGCCGCGTTTCAATTTGTGATTGCGAACCGGGAGAAATGCGGCAGAAACGCGCAGGGTCATGTCGTGTCACGACCAGTTCGGCAGTCATCCGCGCTGAACTCCGGATTTTAACTTTCGACCGGTCATTGATTCAGGTACCCTAAGCACGCCCAAAACCCCATGAGGAGAGAACCTGAATGAAGAAGCTCTTGCTGATCTTGTGCGTAGGTTTGGCGGCCGCAGCCTGTGGCAGCAAATCAACGGTTGAAATCATATTTGACGGCCAGGCAATTCCTTTCGAAACCAAATCTGCATGGATCACGACGCAGGACGCTATTTACGGATCGAGCGTTCCCGGTGAGCAGAAGCACGCGCTCCGCTGGATCACTTTGCGAAACTACGACTATCAGGTTAAGGGCGCGCTCCAGGCGAATGAGGGACTGCTAACTTCTCCTGAGCAGGTGAAACTTTTTCTTTCTCTGCACGACGATCCCGGCACCAATAAGGACACTCCCGTTAAGGTCGCTACTTTCAACGGCGCTAAGAAAGGACCAATGCAGTTTGAGTTTCTCAACCTCACGATCTTCAAAGACGGTAAGGAACAGTCGTTTCGAGTGTCACTTAGCGGACAGGGCAGCTCGCAGGATTCGGAAGTAAAGATTCTGTCCGTAACTGACGACACGATAACGGGCGAGATCGATGCCAACGTGAAGACAGACGGCAAAGTGCTGACGATAAAAGGACCGTTCACCGCGAAGATTTTCAAGTCCTGAGGTGTCTCAGAACCAGCGCAGTGATCCTGCGATCTCGGTAGAATCAGAGCCGCACGAGTTAGCGCGTCCCTTCGCTTGCTCACGAATCACCAATATTGAACGTTCAAATATTCTACTATCAACCTCGTCTCGCCGGCTTGAAAAGATACAGCAGATTGACACCGGTGTTTGGTGCAACGACCTCGTTTAGTCTCGAATCTCATACCTGTCTATTCGTTAACTTTTGCATCTCAATTCACGTTTCTTAGAGGAGTATTTGAGAATGAAATTTGTTCGACAGTCTTCCCGCAACACCATCGCAATTCTGGCAATCGTTTTCGCACTTTCCGCACTGTCTTTTGCAAAAGACAAGAACAGCAATTTCCCCGATATCCAGATCAAGAACTTCGGTCAGATGGACGAGCGCTTCTACCGGGGCGCCAGACCGAAGGTTGAAGACTACAAATCTCTCGCCGCGCTGGGCATCCAGACCGTGATTGATGTCACAGACAACTCAAGAGAGTATGAGCAACCGGCAGTTGAGGCCGCGGGCCTGCGCTACGTCAACATCCCGATGGTGGACAAGAGCTATCCCAGCATCGACCAGGTAAACGAGTTTCTAAAGGTAGTTGACGATCCCGCCACCGGTAAGTTTTTTCTGCACTGTGCGGGTGGCCGGCATCGCACCGGACTCCTGGGCGCGGTCTATCGCTTTCACCATCACGCGTGGACTCTGGACCAGGCCCTGGCCGAGATGGAACGCTTCCAGTTCAATTCCGGCTTCGGCCATGGGAAACAGAAAAACTTTGTGAAGGACTACTGGGAGCAGTTTCAGGCGAAGCAGGCTGACGCGTCAGCAACGACTACTGCGGGTAATTAAACTCCGTCACCTTTAACCTTCGCGTCTCAAGTAAAAAAGCCGCTCGCATGGATTCCATGGAGCGGCCTTTTTACTTCCTAAGCACTGGATGATCCAAACCCAGTTCCGAGTTCCGCGGTTTGAGTTCCGCGGTTTGAGTTTCGAGTCCCAAGATTTCAAGTTGCAGTTCGCGGCTGGCTAACTCGGAACTTGAAACTGGAAACTTCGTTTGCCCTACGCAGATAAACGAATCGCAGCACCTTGAGCGATGCGGCTGTGCGCAGTCGCGGGCAAGAACTCGGCTCGCTTAGCAATGTGGAAAACTGAATCCAGACGCGTAAGCTCAAGCAACATGGCAATCCGCCTGGTAACGTTCAGCAGTTCGAAACGAATTCCCATAGCTTGCGTCCACTCGCGCAGCTCTAACATCACACCCAAACCGCGGGCATCGACCGTGGTGACGCTGGCCAAATCAAGTTTTACTACGCTGGTCTCTGACAGGGCGCGCACGGCGTGACGCAGAATTTCTGTTTCACCGTTCACAATTTGCCCGTCGAGGCGGAGGATAGCGACTGATCCCAAACTCCTGGCTTGAACTTTCAACATGATTATCTCCCTTGGCTCATCTAACGCGAGGATGCCCATTCGGTTTCATTATTCTTTCCGCATCCACCTATAAGACGTTGGCGGGCGGATTCTGTTAACTGTCATCCGAAAATTATCGACTCCCGACCCGTTCGCGCGGTATTTTGTGCAAGGAACTCCGAAAAACAGTACCAGTGCGGTGAAGATTGCCCGCGACATTTGCGACCAGTTCTACGGCTGCCGCGACTTCGACCGTGGAAGACTGCAACGGCTACCGCCTGGGTTTCGGCCAGGACCTCGAAGGGTGAGACTAAACGAGAGGTGGGCGGGCCAGTACTCGAAAAGGGAATTTATTGACTTTCGTCGAGACTTGTATTAATTAAGGCGCTCCTCCGGGAACACTTTCCATACCACGACTCAAAGGAGCTCACAATGAGAAAACCAATCTCTTACTTTACCACTGTCGCAATGTTCGTCGTGCTAATGCTGGCACTGTCAGCGCCCGTTGCCCAGCGCAGCGTAAAAGCTGACGGCAAAACACTGCAAGAAAAATGTGATGACTGCACCATCAGGAACAATGACCGGCTTGAGCAGTGTGTGGCCGTCCACGGCGTAGACCATATCCCTTGTTACGATAAGTACAATGAAGGTGTGGTTCATTGCTACAGAAACTTCTGTGAGCAATAAGAAACGCTAAGTCTCCAATACATTCACGAACTAACTAGAGTCTGGCGGGTGAGGCGACCCGCGCCCGCGGCTCAGGGATAAGACTGCTCAATGGTCGCAATCGTCAGGCCCTGCGCAAAGATCTCGAAGACATTCCCCGCGCTGCGCGGGTCATGGTCCACGATGAGCCGGGCATCGATGACAAGTTTCGTGTGCCGCGCGGCAACAACGATCACGAACTGGTGGGCGCCGGTCGCGCCGCCGCCGTTGACGCTGTGCTTTTCAAGTCGCAGCTCATCGCCCACGAAATGTCGTCGGAGTTTCTGGAAGACCTCGCCCCCGTGATTGCGGCCTGGCTCAGCGCCAGCCACACCGCACGCGCGCCAAGAAGGAAAAAGGGAACTGAGGAATCCACCGACACGACAGGAACCTCAGGCACGACCGCGGCTCAGGTACCGGCGGAACTCCGGGACCGGCGGCGGCTCCGGCGGCTCATCGCCGCTATTCAGCGTAATACACGTCGCACAAGTAGGACAGGCATTCCTGCCTGTCCTCTTCGCGGCGATATGATGTTGCAAGGATGAGAATTCGCTCCGTCAGGAGTGAGATGTTTATAGAACCAGAGTCCTCCTAAAGCTCTTCGCTCCGTCAGGAGCGAAACATTGCGCTCCTGACGGAGCGCGAACCATTTGGGATAGCTGTTGGCTATAAACATTGGGCTCCTAGCGGAGCGCTTCGTTGGCCCACTTGCTACCCGAACAGAGTCGGGGTTCTGATCTCTTAGACCCCCGCTCGATTGGATAAAATAACCCACCCCTTAAAGGGTGTCAGAACTTTGGCACCCCTTCGGGCTGCGGCAATTATTCGCGAACTCGGTCCTCTTTGCGGCGAGATACTAGTATCGGCAGGGAACGCTCGGGAGGTTGAAGAATTCATTGGGCCAGTGAACACTCGATCGTCGCAGCCCAGGGGTGTCACGCGAAATGCGCTTACCCCTGGCTAACTTTATGTAACGCCTTCAGCGTTGAAGGGCCGCGCTTTGCGCGTCTAGTCAAAGCGCCGAAGGCGCGCAATAGAATAGCCAGGGGCAACGTCCCTGGTTCAAAAGACCAAACAACATCTTCGCCGACCCTCGATGGGTCGGCGTTCTTTTTACGCGAGTGGACGGCATCAGCGTTGTGAGTCGAAGAAGTCAGAACCCCGACCGGAGTCGGGGTAGCGACCGGGTAAATTGTGGCCACACGAACACAACGTCCAAGCGCCCGGTCGAAGTCAATAACAAACGCTCGTCTGGCGTGCGCCTGAGCCGGTCGCTACCCCGACTCCGGTCGGGGTTCTGACTTTTTCACGGCGCTGGTTGACCTAAGCGAGTTGCCCTCCGCCTTCCACCTCAGCAGTTCTTCCCTTAGAATCCCGCGCAGCCATTTTCTAACGTCGGCACCTTCCGGAGATCAAACGATGAACAAGCGCAACAGACTCTCGCAACTGCGCTCGAAAACAGTTTCGAGAGTAGTTCTTAAACTCGTTACTGCCCAAATGGCACTCGCGCTGGTATTAGTCGCAGCCGCTGCGATTTCAACTGCGGCGCAGACGCGGCCGCGCGGTCGCGATCTGGGAATTCCGTTCCCCGGTCAGACTGGTCCAATGAATGCAATCACTGACGTTGCCGGCATTGCTGTCGGACACGTAACGCTCATCGAGGGCGAAGGCAAAATCATTCCCGGCAAGGGGCCAATTCGTACTGGCGTGACGGCGATTCTTCCGCGCGCGCGCGGCAACTGGGATCCGGTGTTCGCGGCCACCTACAACCAGAACGGCAACGGCGACATGACCGGCACCAACTGGATCAAGGAATCAGGTTTTATGGAGGGGCCGATCCTTCTGACTGGAACGCACAGCGTGGGGACCGTGCGCGACGCCGCGGTTCAATGGCAAGCCAAGAACGGCCGCGAGTTTGTTTTCACCTACCCCATCGTCGCCGAGACGTTTGATTTTATGAATGATGCCAACGGCGAGCACGTGAAAGCGAGCCACGCGTTTGACGCGCTCGACCGCGCTAAGTCCGGCCGTGTCGAAGAAGGTGCAGTGGGCGGCGGGACAGGGATGGGCTGCAACGGATTTAAAGGCGGCATCGGTACTTCTTCGCGAGTGTTATCCGCGAAGCAAGGTGGTTACACAGTAGGCGTCCTGGTGCAGTGTAACTACGGTGGGGACCTGCGAATCCTCGGAGCGCCGATCCGTACCGAGATCACTGACCTTGGAACATGCACCGTACTTGAGAGCCCGCAGAGTAGACCCTGGATGGCAGGCATTAAACCATGCCCGGCAACCGGTCTTGGCGCGCGAATGAAGGATGGGGGTAGCGCTGCGGATCACGAGGGTCGCGGGTCGATCATCGTCATCGTCGCCACCGATGCTCCGTTGCTGCCGCATCAACTGGAGCGCATCGCGAAGCGAGTCAGCTTGGGAATGGGACGGTTGGGTAGTTTCGCAAACAATGGATCCGGTGATCTGTTTCTCGCGTTTTCTACTGCGAACGCCGGCGCCGCAAAACCCGACGGCACTCCGGCGTTAGTCATGCTGCCCAACGATCGAATAGATCCACTGTTCGTGGCGACAGTCGAGGCGACCGAAGAAGCGGTGGTAAACGCGATGCTCGCTGCCCAAACGATGACCGGCGCGGACGGCATTCGCGTGTTTGGTCTGCCAGGCGATCGCGTGGTTGCGGCGTTGAAGAAGTACAACCGGATGAAATGACGAAGGATGAAGGCCGAATGCGGAAGAATGAAGGTTGAAGAAACACGAATCGTTTCATCCACCATTTTTCCGCCTTGCTCTTTGCTTAATACACAGGCTTTGCCTCAGATGTAATCGGGCCCCTCAGCTCGGCTTTGCCGCTTGATGTCCGGCGGTGGCTGGGCCCCGCCGAAAGCAGTGGATTAGTGGGGGCTATGCCCTTGTTTCGGGTTTAGCGCTGGAGATGTGTTGGAACAAGGCGCACCTAGGGCGCAGCCCAAAATATAAGAGCCACCTTTACGGCGGGGCATAGCCTCCGCCGCACATCAGGGGGCAAAGCCTTGATCTAACGTACCAAATGACTTTTTACGCAAGCCTAATACATATGACCTACAAACGATTCACACCCTGGATTCTTTTAGTCGGCGCCCTCGCAGCCAGCATGATTGCGAGTATCGCCTTCGGCTACTACGGCAGATCGTATGCGCAGGCGAATGATTGGCTGGAGCCGTTTCCGCCATTCAAAGTCGCCGGCAATCTCTATTACGTCGGCAGCAAGGGACTGGCGAGTTATCTCGTCACCACGCCGCAGGGTCATGTCCTCATTAACAGCAATCTCGTCGAGAGTGTGCCGCAGATTCAGGCGAGCGTGGAGAAACTGGGGTTCAAGTTTAGCGATATTAAAATTCTTCTTATCAGTCATGCGCACTGGGACCACAACGCCGGCAGCGCTGCTATCAAACGTCTGACAGGGGCAAAGTATCTGGTGATGAACGCGGACGTATCGGCTGTTGAATCAGGTGGCAAGACAGACTTTTATTATGGCAACGACGCAACCACGCACTACCCGGCGACGAAGGTGGACGGCGTGTTGCGCGATGGTGAGGAAGTGAAGCTTGGCGACGCCGTGCTGACGGCGCGCATTACGCCGGGACATACGAAGGGGTGTACGACGTGGACCATGAAGGTACTGGAGAATGGGAAGACATACAACGTGGTGATCATTGGCAGCCCGAATGTGAATCCCGGCTATAAACTGGTGAACAACGCCGCGTACCCGGGGATCGCGGCTGATTTTGAGAAGACGTTTCGCGTTCTAAAAGCGCAGCCTATCGACATTTTTCTCGGCGCGCATGGCGCTTACTTCGACCTTGAGACGAAATACCCACAGCTAACGAAACGCGGCGTTGCAGCTTTCATCGATCCGGAAGGTTACACTAAGTACGTCGCCGATAGAGAGAAGGCGTTTCGAACGGAATTGGCGAAACAATCCAAATAAAGTCCAAGGTCCAAAAGCGAAGTCCAAAGTCCAAAGTCCAAAGTCAGAAGGTCAAAAGCCAAAGTCTTCGTTTCGCTGATTGAACGCGAGGTCCGTCGAAGTTTCCTCGGCTCAAAGACTTTGGACATTGGACTTTGGACCTCGCACTTTGGCGTAGAAGCCGCCACCCGACATCCCCGTTAAGAAGAGATGCCCGTCCTTGATGGAATACGATTTCACGTTCGCGCGCGGACAATATTTGTTTTCACACAGCTACTCCTTTTTTGGACCAGGACTTTACTCCGATATTAACGCTCGTGCGCTTTGCGTTCTCCGCGAAACCTTCGCGTCCTTTTGCGGTAACTCTTAAAGAAAAACCGCAAAGTCTCGAAGCGGGACGCAAGCCACCGCAAAGAAGCGAATTTTGTGACCTGATTAGAATTTTACTCTGCGGAGTAGCCGATATGTAGAGTGCACCGATGATCGCAGAGCCAGAGTGCGTGCTGCTATTATGAGTGCGCAATTGGTATGACCTTCTGATTGGTTGAAAACTAAGAATGCGAAAAATCATTCTCGTCGTTTTGGTTGGCCTGATCGTCTGCCTGCTGGCGCCCAGCGCGATTCAGAGCCAGACCGCTGGCGTTTCAAATACAACTGAACTTAAACGCGCGCTCCAGTCCACACTGGACGAGTGGCATAAATCCGGGAGTTTTCCCGGAGCGAATCTCGGTGTGGTCTTGGCGAATGGAGAATCCTTTGGCCTCGCAGTCGGCGTTTCGGATCGTGAAACTAAACGGCCGATGAAGCCCAGCGATCTGATGCTTGCGGGCAGCGTCGGCAAAACGTTTGCCGCCGCCACTGCTTTGCAGTTGGTTAAAGAAGGCAAAATCGGCCTGGACGATAAGATCGAAAAATACCTGGGTCGCGAGCCCTGGTTCTCGCGTCTTCCCAACGCCGGGGACATCACTGTGCGGCAGTTGATGAACCATACCAGTGGCCTCGTGCGCTATGAATTCAAAGACCAGTTCACCAAAGACCTGACCGCGAACCCTGAGAAGCGATGGCAACCGGCGGAACTCGTGGCTTATCTGCTCGATGAGAAACCACCGTTCGAGGCGGGCAAGGGTTGGGATTATTCGGACACGAATTACATCGTGCTCGGCATGATTATCGAGAAGGTGACGGGCAGACAGTTCTACGAGGAAGCAAACAAACGATTGCTTAAACCTCTCAAACTAACCAACACCATCCCGCAGGATGGACCGAGGTTAAAAGGCGTGGTCCAGGGATACGCAGGGCCGAACAATCCGTTTGGCGGCGGGGACGCAATGATCCGGGATGGCAAGTTCACCATCAATCCGCAGTTTGAATGGACCGGCGGTGGGTATGCTTCAACCGCTGAGGATCTCGCGCGGTGGGCAAAAATGATTTATGAGGGCAAAGCATTTTCGCCCGAGCTGTTACCGCAGGTTCTCAACGGTAGGGCGGCGCCAATGCTCGGCCGTGAAAGTAAATACGGCCTCGGCGTGATCATTCGTCAAACATCAGCGGGAACGTCGTACGGGCATAGCGGCTTTTTCCCGGGATACATGACTGACATGATGTATTTCCCTGGGGACAAAGTGGCGGTGGCGGTCCAGGTGAATACAAGCGTGGGGCGAAACCTGGGTAAGCCGCTCAGTCGGGTTTTGGTTGAAGTCATGGACGTAATCAAGTCGACAACGAACAAAGGCGATCGGCCGGCAGATTCAAAAAGGCTGAGGGGTCAATGAACCGCCAACAGCGAGCAAAACGAGCGCTCACCCGACAGCTTGCTTATCAGCAGAAAAAGGCCGCCAGCATGCCCGGTCGCGAAGATGAGATCGTTTCAGTCATGAAACTTTTATCGGCAAACGTGCGAGCTGCTCTCCACGCGAATCAGCCAATCAATCCAAACGCTCGCGTGCTGGAAGTGGGAAGCGGGGCGCATGGCTTAATCTTTTACTTTGGCAGTGAGCAAGCTGTCGGAGTTGACCCGCTCGCAGAATCCTACGCGCAACTCTTTTCAGCGTGGCAAGGTCGTGTATCCACGGTAGCCGCGTTCGGCGAGGCGCTCCCTTTCCCTGAAGGCTCCTTCGACATCGTGCTGAGCCATAATGTCGTAGATCATGCCGAGTCGCCGGCGACCATCGTGGCGGAAATCGCACGTGTACTTAAGCCGTCAGGTTTACTCTACTTTACAGTCAACATACACCATCCCATCTACTCACTTGCGTCGTGGATGCATGCAGCCTGGAACTATCTTGGCATCAGTTATGAGATTGGACCTTTCGCTGATCATACAGTTCATCTCACGCTGAGCGACGCGCGTCGGCTGTTTGCAGGGTTACCGTTTCGCCTCCTGCAGGAGACTAACAATATTGCTGAATGCAGGACTGTCGCCAAACGGCGTGCGGCGCGTCACGCAGGTGACAAGTTGAAAAGGATCTTCTTTAAGAATGCCGTGTTTGAAGTGATTGCGATGCGAGAGAAGTAGGAATCAGAGGTCAGAGGTCAGTGGTCAGTGGTCAGTGGTCAGAGGTCAGTGATCGGCAAGTCGGATCCAGCCGGTGCGTTGCTGGTTTATTCGCGCTTCTTTTTGCATTAGGGGTGCTCCTTGTTTCAATCGTTGTAATCTGCGAAATCTGTGGATGCTGTTTTGGTTGATCCGTTCGTTTTCTCGACTTCTACCCACGTCCCATTGAAGGCTGCAGTTCCGCAAAGGGCGTCGATGTTTGCGTTGTCCATTAGATCGTTGATGCTTTCGCCGGCGTGTTGTTGGGCCACCTGCAATTGAACGCCCAACCTGGCATGTCCCCAACCATGGGGAATACTCACCACCCCAGGCATTATTTCTTCCGATATTTCGAGCGGCACGACTACGGCACCCGCGCTCGATCGCACCGATACGTCCTGGCCTTGCTTTAGTTCGCGGTGGGCAGCATCAGCCGGATGCATGATGACTGTGCATTGTGGTTTGCCGCGGACGAGTCGTTCACTGTTATGCATCCACGAATTGTTACCGCGAAGCTGCCGCCGGCCGATTAATAAGAGGTGGCCGTTGGCGGCATGTGAAAGAGAATTGTGGGCGAGACGCCCGCGGTCCCAGTGAAGCAGTTTTTCTTTCACGCGTTCGAGGTCTTTGACGAAGACTTCCGGCGCCAGCTCAATGTGTTTGTCGACAGTGCGCAGCCTTCCCGGCAAACATGGTTGGAGTGGCCCAAGATCGATTCCGTGAACGGCCTTCTTGAGTTTTCTCAAAGTCAAAGCGTTTACCACAGTGGAACGCTGTGGAGTTTTCGAAAAAGGATTGAGACCCGCGCCGTATGGCCCGAAGCGTAAGCCCAGATCCAGCATTCTCTCAGGACCGAGAAATCCTTTGACGAAGCCGCGCTTTAGGCGACCACGAAAATTGCCGAAGGCGCCGCCGCTTTCCATGCGTGTTTGCAACTCGATGAGGATCTCCCAGTCGTGTCGCGCATCCGCGCCGCGCTCAAACAGGGCCGGTGAAAATTTGGCGGTGTTCCGAACTGCCAGGAGATTAAAGGCAATGTCATAGTGAGTGCGCTCGAGTGACGTGGTCGGCGGCAGAATGATATGCGCGTGTCTCGTCGTTTCATTGATATAGGGATCAATTGAGACCATGAACTCAAGACCGGCCAATGCCCGATCCAACTCGCGCCCATTCGGCGTCGAGAGCACGGGGTTTCCGGCAGAAGTTACCAGCGCCTTAATCTGGCCCACACCTTCAGTCAATATCTCCTCGGCCAGCGCGACCACCGGAAGTTCTCCGGCAAACTCAGGCAGTTTGCGCACGCGGCTGTGCCAGCGGCCAAAACTGCCGCGCCGCGCCAGAGACTCCGGGGCTGTAATGGGATCAAACGCGGGCAGGGTAAACATTGCGCCGCCGGGTCGATCTAAATTCCCCGTCACAATATTCAAAACGTTAATCAACCACTGACAGAGCCCGCCAAACTCCTGCGTGCTGACCCCGATTCGTCCATAACAGACCGCGGACTCTGCGGCAGCAAACTCTCTCGCGAGGAGTCGTATCTGATCCGCTTCGATTCCGGTGATTGCGGCGACTTTCTCTGGAGGAAATTCGACTACGAGCTTGCTGATAGTCTCCACGCCATTGGTAAACGCAGCTAGCTGTCCGAGGCGGGTTAGTTGTTCACGGAAAACAACGTGCAGCAGCGCGAGCAACAACAGGACATCTGTCCCGGGCTTTATGAACAAATGTTGGTCGACCAGCCGAGCCGTTTCATTGAAGCGCGGGTCGATGAGGACAACTTTGCCGCCGCGCTGGCGAATCGCCTGCAGCCTTCGACCCACTCCAGGGGCAGTCATCAAGCTGCCATTGGAGACCGCCGGATTGGCGCCGAGAATTAGAAAAAACTTTGTACGGTCGATGTCCGGGATGGGGAGAAGAAGTTGGTGACCGAACATCAGATAACCGGCCAGATGATGGGCCAGCTGGTCCACTGAAGTTGCGGAAAACCTGTTCCGCGAATGCAAGCTGCGGATAAAGCCAGGCGCGAATAATAGCGCGCCATAGTTATGAACGGTCGGGTTGCCAAGGTAAGTTGCGATTGAGTTCCTGCCGTTGACGGCATGGACGCGTTTGAGGTTGCGGGCTACTTCGTCAAAAGCTTCGTCCCAGCCGATTTGTTCCCACCCGTTAGCAGTACGGCGGACGGGCTGCTTCAGACGGTCTGGGTCGTAATAGAGGTCTTGCAGAGCGACAGCCTTCGGGCAGATGTACCCGCGGCTGAAGGGATCGTCTTTGTCACCGCGAATGTCGAGTTGTTCGTCGGATTGAACCTTTATCTGGATGCCGCAGATCGCTTCGCAGAGATTACACGCGCGGTAATGAATGTCGGCAGTGCTCATGACAGGCTGGATGTTGAGAGCTTAGCACCGTATTTTGCCCTTCGCCATTATTTCTATTGGGAGACAAGATCGACCGGATGTGAGGTCAGTACCACCTGCGGTAGCGGGTGGGTCCAATCCCGCTGAGCTCTGCAATCGCAGCGTTGCGGCTGGTCCGGCCTCTGGGTTCATCCATTTAGCCCCTGGGCAGATAAGGGCAGCAAGAGAAGCCTATGGAACGAGCAGAGCGTTGCTCGCGCTATCGACTATGTCATCAACGGTCAGGGTGGTGATTTGCCTGATTTTGATCAGTGAGCGGACAGATGACCCACCCGCTACCGCAGGTGGTACTGACCTCGGGTCGAGACACGATAAAACGTCAGACCCACTCGCAACCGCAGGTGGTACTGACCTCGAGGTCGAGACACAACCCACCCACCTGCGGCAGCGCTACTACGTTACGGCTGCGACAGCGGATCGCCCGTTTCGCCCACGTAGATGCTCAACACGGCGAAGTGGGCTGGGTTGCCTGAGATCAGCGCGTGATTAACTACCAGCACCGACTTCGTGCGGTTGTCGAAAGCGATGCCCGCGGGGTTGTCCATCGGTATATCGTCTCCCACCTGGCTACTGATCCGAGTGATTTCCGCTCCACTCGTCGACAGGATCGAAACCTGATTTGAGAAGGCCAACGTTACGTAAAGCTTGCCGTCCGCCGCAAAGGCGATTTGGTCCGGCCCTTCTCCTGCCGCGTACACGTGGAAAGTTTCAAGGTCGCCTGCTGACGGACTATTAACCAGAGGCAGCCGGTAGATCGTACCGATCGAAGGGTCAGTCGGCGACGTGGTCACTACGACGTACACATGCTCTCGCTCGGGGTCGAGTCGAATTCCGTTGGTCCCAAATGGGATTGGGCCACTGCCGAAGAATAGTGGACTCTGGAACCAGATAGTCGGCGTGCCCCCGCCTGGGGCATAACGGAAAATCGTGCCCTGCAGTGAATCGGTGACGTATGCGTTGCCGTCGTCGTCGAAAACCACGTCGTTGGGAATCGGCGGGAAGAAATCCATAGGGTTCAGGTCGGGCAACGGCGCGCCGTAGGCTGACTGCACCCAGGTTTGACCTTGTTTGGTAAAGCGGATTAACCCGAGCTGGGTGCTGAGCGCATAGATGCGACCCTGGCCATCAATGGCGATGTTGCTCAAGGCATGTTCAAACGCGAGCGCTTCGCCCTGGACCACGATCGTCTGTTGAAGTTGTCCAGTCTTCCGGTTGTAAACCTGGATAGCGGATGGTCCAGTGCCGGCCGTGCCGAAACGCGCGGGTCCGGAAACGAAGACGGAGTTGCCATGAACGGCAACACCTTCGGGAAAGCCGGGGACAGCCGGCACGGGTGCAAACGTGGTGATTGTGCCGAATGGGGGCTTGACCTTGGCCCAGCTCGTGACAGTGGTTAGAGAAAGCGCTACCGCGGCGAGCGCGCATACGGCCGCGTACTTTCCGATTTTGTTGCGAAGTCGAAATGACATATTAGTTGCCTTTCATGGATTGCGTGGGGCGTGAAGTCTGCCCGGACAGTTTTTGTAATTGAAAATCTAAACCTAACTAAGGTCTCACTCGCTAAGGCGCAAAAGAACGAGAAAAAGTATCACTGAAGCTGCTTCAATCTGCTTTACGGGTCGTTTCTGCTGAAATCGTCGCCGGGCGTCACGTCGTCGACCGGGTTAACTCTGGTAATCCAGAGCCCAGACGGCTTCTCTTTCGTTTGGTTCCAGGTTGAAGCGATCCCTACAACTGTGCTGACCGTGATTGCATGGGGCGTGAAACTGCCCCGGCAAGTTTGAGTGACTTTGTGATACGTGAAATTGCGGGTGGGATATTTAATCGCGGGCCGGGACAAAAATCAAACTTTTCAATTTGCGAGTCAGTTTTGCGATTCTCTTCGCTTTGAGCACTAAGAGAGGATCCCACCCGCTATAGCAGGTGGTCCTCATCGGCACTCGCGGTAGCGCTAAGGTTTGGTGACCGTCAGACCGGTGACGATTGCCTCAGTGTTGTGTGCGAAGCGGAGACCGTAAATACCATCAGTTGATTTGAGTTTGCCTTCAGTAACCAGCGCTGACTTCTCGTAACTCGCGACAACTTTCCTGTTGATGGCGCACTCCACCTTGTCGCCTTTCACCGAAATTGCAATCTCCTGAGTCACCGGTTCGCCTTTGCCCGCCGCCTTATTCACCGCTGGATCCGCGGCGCCGCGCGGGCCGTTCATTTGAAAGGGGGCGGGCCCAAAGCCGCGCACGATGAAGTTGCCGTTGCCGTAAGCCGCACAGTAGAGGTAACTCTGCTGGTCCGTTCCTAAATCATTGCCCGCGATCACGAGTCCGTAAGGGTGTGGGTGACTATTGATATTCATATACTTCGGTTCGGTGAACGTCGCTTTGACGGTGTAGTCGCCGCTGGCCTTGTTGGCCGGATTCCAGTATGTCACCGCAGGGCCCGTGGTGACGTTGAAGGCGTCGCCGGCTTTGGCGAACTTAGCGCTGTTAAGCGTTAAACCTGCGGCCTCTTC
Source organism: Pyrinomonadaceae bacterium (assembly GCA_035557535.1). GTDB lineage: Bacteria > Acidobacteriota > Blastocatellia > Pyrinomonadales > Pyrinomonadaceae > PSRF01. The sequence continues at coordinate 25,446 of DATMDU010000161.1, read as the reverse complement.
CTTGGCATCTATCTTTCCCGTCCAACCAGGAACCGAAACTCCGCCGCCTGCAACTCCGCGGGATTCCTCCATCGGCGCCGCGGGCTTCGGGTCCTGCGAGAAGGGCGCTGCAGGAACCAGGATGACAGCAAGAAGAACAAGTGCGAAAGCGAGAGTGCGTTTCATGTGTTGAAGAAGCCTCCTGTTTTGCGATGGTCTGCGGGACGATAGCGCGCATGGCGATGGCACGCTACGCCCGCCTGCATCACGGTGTATCGTCAAGCGCCTGATTGATGGCTGCGGTTAACCTGTCTCCGCTGTGACGAGGTATGTATCCGGTCCAGTGGCCGACGACCCGTCCTTCGGAGTCGATGACGAGCGTTTGCGGAATTCCCCTTTCGCCGTTCATCAACGTGTGCGCCACCTGGGCATCGGCCCAGCCGAGACGGAAGGTGAAATTTACATTGCGCAAAAATTTCTTTACCCGTGCCCCGGAGGTGCGCGGATCTTCAGTTGTCAGGCCGATAAACTCCACCTCGCGTTCCGCGTAAGCCTTCCGGACTTTCTCATATTCCGGAACTTCGCGACGACACGGTCCGCACCAGGATGCCCAGAGATTTATCACAACAACTTTGCCGGGGAAGTCTGCAAGCCGGAAGCTGCCACTCTCGAGCGCGCTGATTTCGCGCTCGCGAAAACTTTCGGTCAGGAAGAGCAGCGGGGCCCGCGAGGCAACGGCTGAAGTAAGCAACGGTTCGGGTTCCGGGATGAGTGGAGGCTGAATCGGCGCCGGGGGGGTTGAACGCGGCGTGGTTACCTTTCTGCCGGATTGCGATACTGCGCTGACGACAAAAGCGATCAAAAGGAACAGCAGGATGAATACTTTGCCCATGGGAAATCAATGGAATCGTCAGGATGAATCAGAAGGTCGACTGCAGCCAAGAATAACCCGAAACAACAAAATTCTGAACCCCCTACACGATTGTCAGATCAGCAAAGAATACGTGCCGTCAGGGGAATTCCCGACCCGGTGCTAGAATGGCGCAAACTCAACAGACACGATCGAGATGACGCATCCAACGAATTTGCCTGCAGACTTTAATGTTGAAGAATGGCATTTGGTCGCCTCCGCGCTCGATGTCGAACTGGATATGATGGCCGAGGTGTTGCGCGCTGTGGTCTACGGAGGCGCAGGCGTAAGCTACTTCACGCCTTTCTCGCTTGGTGAGGCCCGAGCGTTTTGGGTAGAGAAAGTCCTGCCCGTCATGCGTGCTGGAACGCGTCGCGTGCTGGTGTCGCGGGTTAACGACAGAATCGTGGGAACTGTGCAACTGAGTGTCGACACGCCGCCCAATCAACGCCACCGCGCGGAAGTCGTCAAGCTTTTGGTCCATCCCGATGCCCGCCGGCGTGGCATTGCGCGAGCGTTGATGATCGCATTGGAAGATCTTGCGCGAAATGAAGGAAGGACGCTGCTCACGCTCGATACCGTTACAGGCAGCAGCGCGGAAGACTTGTACACCTCACTTGGCTACCGCACCGCTGGAGTCATCCCGCGTTATGCACGCGGCGCCTTGACGCCGGAACTCGAGGATGCAACGTTCATGTATAAGGAGCTGAGCTAATGAAGCCGGTACACCTCCGATATGGCAGCGCCCTTTGAATAGAACCGATGATGCAAACTCTCGACGAAATGCGCCGATTCACCGTCGCGCGCAACTTTCTCCCGCCAACCACACTCAAGGCTGCTATTCAGAAAATGGGATTCGTGCAGGCTGATCCGATTCGAGCGCCGGCGCGCGCACAGGATTTAATCCTGCGCCAACGCGTAAAGAATTACCGCGCCGGTGATCTCGAACGCCGCTACTCGTCGCTTGACGTTGACGAGGACTTCTTCATTAACTACGGATTTGTGACGCGGAAACTGCAGGCGCTGATGCACCCGCGTTCTGAGTTAGCCGCCGCGTCCGTTACCCTGGCTGAGGCCAAACAAGAACAATTGCTGCTCGAGTTTGTACGCGAGCGTAATTCAGTGCACCCGCGTGAGGTGGACGAACGTTTCGGGCATGGCAGAGTGACCAACTATTGGGGCGGCTCGTCAAAGGTGACCACAAGGTTACTGGCGGAGATGCACTATAGCGGTCTCTTGCGGGTGACGCGAAGGGAGAAGGGAATTCGAATTTATAGGGCGAGCGAAATTGCATTAGCACCGGGAGCTGGCAGGATTGGCGACCCCTTTAGCTCCGCATCAATCGATGAGATCGAGCGAGATGCGCGTATTGATGGGTTAGTTGATACGTTGGTGCGGATTTACGCGCCGTTGCCGAGCGCGAGTTTGTCTTATTACGTGCGGCAACTGCGATACGCCGTGCCGCAGTGGAGCGGTGAACTGACAAATGCTTTGCGACGCGCGAGGGAACGACTGGCCCATGCTTACGTCGGAGGTCTGGATTGGTTTTGGGCGAAGGAAAATGGGTTGAGCTCCGCAACGCAGGATAGGGTCCGGTTGCTGGCCCCCTTCGATCAAGTGGTCCACGATCGAGCACGCTTCGAAACCCTGTGGGGTTGGGCCTATCGGTTTGAAGCGTATACGCCCCTGGCGAAACGCAAATTGGGCTACTACGCGCTGCCGCTCCTCTGGCGCGAACGCGTTATCGGCTGGGCCAATCTCTCAGTAAGAAATGATCAGCTCCATGCTGACTTTGGTTATGTGAAATCGCCGCCACGAGAGCGCGCGTTCAAGCGCGCACTCGAAGAAGAGTTAGAGCGTATGCGCGCGTTTTTGAGTCTCGATACGAAGTCAGATGGCTAACAGGTCCATTGAAGTTTTCGTCTTGAATTGACCGGTGGCGGTGAGCTGGGGATTGAGTTCAGGAATCGAGGATATGTCCCGGATGTTGATTCTCGACGTGATCTGTAAATGTTTTCCAGAGAGCCTTTGCACCCTCCACGGGAGTCGCTTTCTCGCTCAGCTCGAAGCTGGTCCCGCATTCAGAACATTCATAAAGTAGTGCTACGCCCTTTGTCCACTTCGCCAGTATGAGTCGTGGTTTTTCTTCCATTGCCAGTACGCGAGTCTCAGAAAACGATCGACGCATCGTTGATCGAACCCAACGGTCCACACTTCAGGGGTCCTGGCGGCGACCGAGCCGTCGATTGCATGGAATCCAAGTGTTTGCTTAACAATGAGAGTACAGGTTCGATGAGGCCGGCAACATAGTTCTAATGATGATTTCGTTGTCCCAAATCGAGTTACAGTTTCGTCGGTATTTCAGCTACTGAATTCGACGGTCGTTGGCAGTTGAGCGGGGGTTTTCCGTGAGTTTGTGCTAGATAGAGGTAACCGGATTTGAAGTCTTATTCAACCAACCGGTTGTGGATAGCATAATGGGTAAGTTCAGCATTGGTTCTCATCCCCATCTTTTCGAGAATACGCGCACGATAAGTGCTGATTGTGCTATCGCTAAGAGAGATGAGTTCGGCAATCTCCCTAACGGTCTTCCCTGAAGCGATTAAGCTGAGCACCTCAAACTCTCGGTTAGAGAGTGCCTCGTGAGGCGAACCACTATCGCTTTCGCGATCAAAGATTAAGTTTTCGGCGAGGGCGGCGCTCACATACCTTCCCCCGCTCATGACTTTATTTACGGCTTTAACCAGCTCCAGCCGCGGGCTGGATTTAGTGATGTATCCCGAAGCCCCTGTCTTGAAAGCACGACGCGCAAACTGTTCCCCCGAATGCATGCTTAGAATTAGCACGGGAAGCCGGGCCCGAATCTCTTTCAACTGCTTCAACAATTGCAGTCCGCTTCGGTCGCCGAGAGAAATATCCAGAACCACGATATCCCAGTCCTGTTCGCGCACAAGTTTGATCGCTTCTTCAGCTGTGCCAGCCTCGCCGAAGATGGTGGTGACGGGTTCATCCTCGAACACTCGTTTCACGCCATCTCGCAACACTTCATGGTCGTCGACTATGAGGATCCTTTTCATTGCTCGGTCTTGCATGTATTAACTGTTACGAAACTGCCCTCTTTTAGGTTACTTGTTCTGGCCAGGGATTGGGATTCGCATGGTGACGACCGTACCTTTCCCCTCAGATCCGGTGATATCAATCTTTGCTCCGGCTATGTGCGCTCGTTCTCGCATTCCGAGAAGCCCAAGCGTGCGTTTTCCTGATTGCTCAGCTTCCGTAATCCCGCGCCCGTTGTCACTAATTGTGAAGATGTAGTCGCCCTCTTCGGCCTTCATCTGAATGTTCACTCTGGTGGCTTGGGCGTGGCGAAGAATGTTGGTCAATGCTTCCTGAAAAATGCGGAACGCGGCTGTAGATTGCTCCCGGCTTATCTCGACGTTTTCGAGGTCACATTCACAGCTGACGATGATGCCGGTTCGCTCCTGAAACTGCCTTGCGTGCCATTCAACTGCTCCCATCAGCCCGACGTCATCGAGGGCGACCGGCCGCAGCTCCGACGAAATCCTTCTGACGATATTGATCGTAGTATCAATCAACCCCACCATTCCCGCTATCTTCTGTCGCAGCGCCCGGAATTGAGGCCCACGGGCCGCCTCGGAAATACTCTCGTCTACAGCGTCCAGGTCCCACCTCAGACTTGTCAGGGCCCCGCCGAGTTCGTCATGAATCTCACGCGCAATCCTGATGCCTTCCTCTTCTCTTGCAGACTGCACCCGAGCTGAGAGAGCGCGCAATTGTTCGCTGGTTGCTCTTAGTCTCTCCTCAGCACTTCTAATCTCCGTCACATCCTGCGAGGCTCCGAACACCCGAATGGAATTTCCGTTCTCATCGGTGACAACATGCCCGCGTGAATGAATAATTCGCTCCTCGCCGTCAGGCCGAAGGATGCGATAGTGAAAGCTATACGGCTCTTTGTTCTCGACCGAGCTCGCGGCTGTGCGCACTACCAAATCCCGATCTTCGGGATGGATAAAGGGGATTGCATCCCCGGCAGCCTTGATTGCTCCTGGCTGGAGGCTGAAGATGCGATAGAGCTCATCAGACCAGGTGACGGTGTTATTGCGTAAATTCCATTCCCAACTGCCAACATTAGCCAACCGCTGAGCTTGGGCCAATTGGCGCTCGCTCTGCAAAAGACTCTCCTCCGTCTGCTTGCGTTCGGTGATGTCTTGGGCGATTGCAACTCTCGTCCCGTCCGAAAGGCGGACGACAGCACATGCCGCATCAATCACCCGCCCGTCCCTAACCCTTATTTTGAGATCGATTGATTCACCAGTTGAGGCGGCAACGAACTCCAGAATCTCCTGGCGGTACGAGACCTCAGGATACGCCTCAACAAATATGTCCACATTTTGTTCCTGTAATTCTTTCAGCGTCCATCCGATTGATCGCTCCCACTCAGGATTGACCAGCTTGACGAGGCCGTCTTCGCCAACGAAGCCTATCATTACGGGAATATTGTCGAATATCTTCTCCAGGATCTCCTTTTCCTTTTTCAGTTCCTCTTCAGCGCGCTTGCTCTCTGTGATGTCTCTCCCGATCCCCAGGACGTTGATTACCGACCCGTTGAGATCGAGTTCGGGAAACAATCGAGAACTGTAATACTTGCGGCCCGCAGGCGACGGCCAGGTGATTTCAAACTCGCAGGATTTGCCGGTGTCGAAGACGGCCTGGATTCGTTGGCGGAGCTGCGCCAGTTCGTCGTCTTTGACATCAAGCCCGGCATTCTGGAGGACCGAGCCAATTGGCTTGCCGATCAAGGCTTCTGCCGGGAGGCCATACGTCTCGGCGACAGCGGGATTGACGTATACCCGACGGAATTCCCGGTCGTACCTGATTATTTGATCGGGCGCGTTCTCGACGATGGCCCGAAACTCCTGCTCGCGGGCGTGGAGTAAAGCGGTCCTCTGCGAAATCTTTCTTCTGAGCGTGCGATTCCAGCCAATAAAAAAGGCCATCAGCAGGACGGCTGCCGCGGCTGCGTAGCCCGCATAGGTAAGGTAACGCTTATAACTATTTATCGTGCGGCCAAACCATTTCTCGTCGATTCGCTTGAGTTCGTTCGGGTCAATAGCCGCGAATCCTTCCGACACCAGACGCAGCGTCGCCGCATCGCCCTTGCGAACGGCGCGACGCAGCTCATCACGAAAGACCGGGGCCGATTGCCGAAACTCGTCTTCAATGCCAGCCTTGTTTAAAAGATAAAGCGCCGACGCATCATCAAGTACGAAGACGTTGATTTTGTGTTGCCCCGCCGACTCGATGATGGCGGCATCATTCTGAAACAGGATCAAGGTCGTCACACCGCTGGCATTGAGTTTCTCAATCTGTTGGTTTCCCGTTTTGACCGCGACCGGGAATCCTTTGAGAGACGCGAGATCGGTGATGCCGGAAATGTCTTTGCGAAAGAAAATTGACGTTTCGGTCGTCGCGTAGGCAGGTGTGAAATCGAAATAACTCCGGCGCTCGTCAGTCGCGACAATGGAGTCGATCACGTCGAACTCACCAGCTTGCAAGTGCCGCAATGCTTCGACCCAGTCCATCGCCTGGATTTCAACCTTTACGCCCGTCTTCTTTTCCCATGCCTGCCATTGATCGACGAGGATGCCCTGCAGCTTGCCGTCGTCCGATTGAAAGGAGTAGGGCGCGTAGGTGTTATCCAACACAACTCTGATTGTTCGCCGCGCTGCGGGCGTCTGGGCCATAACAGCGCCAGCAACCAATCCGACCCAGAGTATGAGCAGGAACGCGCGCTTCAAGGCCGACATATGAGGCACTTCGGGTGTGGTTTGGGAGCACCGGTCCAGGCGCGTACGCCAGGAGTTGTTCGCAACGCTCATTCGCGTTTTCCTCGAGTCTATCGGCCGGTTCGCTTCAATCGGAGCGCTTTGTCAAGTGTTTCAGCTTCAGGCGTCGGTTGAAACAGTATGGTCGAACCCCGGAGTTAGGAGCAGGAGTGAGGAACATCTGCGTTTACAGCCTATCTTTGAGGCCCCCAGCGTTGAGGTTCAGTCTTTCATACGATCTCTGAGACCAGTTGCCTAATGACCTAATTGTATGACCAGAGTGCGTTAAGTCAACCGGATGGAGGAGACTTAGCTTTGGGGACGGCAGCAGTCAAAAATACTCGATTCAATTAAGCTCGTGAGCTGGGACGGATGACACGCTTTACTCGATTAGGCACATGAAGGTGCACGTGATGCGCAGGTTTCTGTGAGATGATTCGGGGACGAGGACTAAAGGCGCGTAGAGAGTTATCCGGAGGACAACTTAAATTGCGATTCCCAAGCCTTGCTCTTCTCCGAGCCGGCCAGGTGTTCAATCAAATCTTTCCGTGATCAAAATGAAACTTTGCCGGTCCACGTCACCCTCTCTGATACCTACTCTTGTATTCGCGGTTTACCTCGCTGAGGCTCCATGTTGACTTTGGTTATGTGAAATCGCCGCCCACGAGAGCGCGCGTTCAAGCGCGCTCTCGAAGCCGAACTGGCAGTCTTTCTTGATCTGAAAGTGTGACTTGACTCCAACCAGCCAATTTCTACTCTTACAGGTTGTGCCAGACTTCATTATTCCCTTCATCCGGCTCCGCAACTATTTCAGTTCCGTCCACATTAAGCTTGAAGGTTGTTGATTGTAGCGACACGTTGTTTGGCAGGATGCTCTTAACGTCAATGTGGAGCCAGTCACTCGCGCCTGCCGCGAGTGCGGGCACGTTTACATGAGTTCGCCTGCCGACAGCGGTGCCGTTGATCTTTCGCACCGTCAGTATCAGACGGCACGCAGCGGAAGGACCCTGACCGGTATTGACCACGTGCACGCGTAGAGCCTTATCATTAGTGGGCGGAAAGAGAAATTGTCTGATGCGCAAATCAGACTGCGCCATTCTGGCCATCTTGTTCTGAGGCGCACGCGAATCAGGGAGTCGTACCGTACTTCCGCTCGAAGAATTAAAAATCCTATCTGAACCACTACCGCCTTGAACCTCTGCCGCGGATTGGTTACTCACGCTCGTGATTTCTATCCACTCTTCACGCTTGTGCCTGACCACAGCTGCAGGCGAGCCGGCACCCTTCAACCCCCTTACGACGGTAAAGCTTCGCGAGCAAGTCGGGTTGGAAATGTATTTCCTTCCAGTTTGCCGGTCGGTCATCACGATGTAGACGCACTGCGGTCCTTTCACGCCTGACGGCACGGCAAACCATAGATGGCCCAAATCCTCCGAGGAACGAAGCCCGCAGAAACCGCCGAGTCTTTTGTCGCCAGGAGAACCAAAGACTTCAACCCAGGTGCGCGAAGAGTTCTCATTCTTTCCGCACGGCTTGGCAGTCGGATGCCAGAGGAAATCAGGATGGCTGGCACGATTGGTCACACTAAGTTTGTACCTCGTACCTTTCGAACCGTTCGCGTCGTACGGTTCTTGTCCGGCAAACTGCAATTGAGTGTTGAAGGCAGCCGTTGCCGCCTCACCGGAACTCGGCGTTTGCGCGACAGTAAGAGCGGTTGCGGCGACAACAAAAACCAACAGAAGCGTGGCATTAATTATTTTTCTGGACATTCATAGATCCTTTCTTTGAGAAAAGCTTTATCGCAACTTAGTTGCACCCTTGCGCGGCTGGCGAGCTCACTGAAAGTTACCCTCCATCCCGGCGCGAAAAGCCTTCAGTCCGGCGACTGTCAGGGCGTTAGTATCCATGCCCTTGGAATTGACAAAAACCATCAGCTCATAATTGAGCGGCAGTCGTAACAGCACCGTGCTGAATCCCTGGCCACCGTCGTAAGGCTGAGCGCCGTTTGACTGGATGATGGTGGACATCTTGAACTTGTCGGCTATCCACGAGTCGACGCCGCTTGAAGACCAAACGAGACGATCATCAGCCGGCATTCCGGAACGGTACATTTCCAAACGCGCTTGCTGCGACAGCATGCGGTCCGAGTGCAAGGCGGCCGCCGCAAACGCTCCGAAGTCTCTGATCGACATCCAATAGCCACCCGATCCGACACATGGCTTACCGCCGGCCTTGCGGCTGGTGATGATCCCCTTGCCCTTGTCTGACTTTGAGATATAGCCGTAAGCCCCTGTAGCTTTATATTCGTTTTCTGCATCGCAGCTGGCGGAGATTCTGCCTGGCGCCAGTGAGAACATCTTCTGATTGATAAACCGATCCATTCGATCGCTGAGAACCATTTGGATATGTTTATCGCCCTCGTCTTCGGACACAGTTTTGGTCACGGCATTCAACGCCGGAATAAGTTCAGGATTGGTGTAAAGCGGAATTAGAAAACCAAGTAGCTGAAAGTTGATGTTTTCATAATCACGTACGTCGAACAAGCTGTTGTTGTAACGCTTGCCGAAGCAGCCGAGCGGAGTATCGCAGGCGCGAAAACCCGTCCGGTGCTGCAATAGGTGGCGAAAGGTGATGGAGCGAACCTTGGGCCACTTGATCGCCGAGTTCCACAATTGCGGATAAAGCAGCGTCACCGGTGCACCGAGCCGCGTCTCGAATGAATTGTTACCGCCGGCGGAACCCGCAGGCGCACGATCCAGCATATGCAGGACGGTGACGCCAGTAATGAACTTGAAAAGACTGCCAAGATTTTGGGGCGTTCTGGTAGTCATCTTCATTTCTCCATCAGCAGCGTTTCGCGCTAAACCGCCGGCACCCTCAGTGACGAACCGGCCGTCTTTGATCAGGAGAAACGTGTAACCCATGACGTTTGGCGCTATCGCAGCATGGAGGCTTTGCTCCAGCGCTTCTTTGTCCAGGGTTGGTTGCTGGCCGGTTGCCAGCCCCTGCGCGGGCGGGGTGCGCGGCGCCGGCATCCTTCCGGTGTTTTGGCCACGCTCAGGGTCAACTCCGCGGGCAGGCGTTGGACGTGGATCGCGACGTGGTTCGCGGCCGTTGCCGACTCTCGCGTTTCGATCTGCGGCGCGCGCGTCAGGAGTTCGGTTAGGAGCAGTTGAGTCAGGGTTGTCAGAACTTTCGCGATCCATCCTTGCCCGAGGTTTTGCATACGCTACCTGCAACGCTCTGAGTGCATCGCCAAGTTGTTTCCAGGCGCGCTCATCGCCAGCCGGAACTTGTACGCCCTGCGCTCGAAGAGTTCTGACTGGGTCATTTAGAAACCTTTCAAGACTCATACGTGCAGAGGGAGAGCCGCTGTTCACATCGCCGAGAGCAATGCGGATTCCACCTTGAAACTCACGCAGCTCAATTTTATAAACTAAGGTTTCGTTCCCACCTGAACGCCGGCTGCCTGAGGTGGACTGGGGGTTCGTCAATTCCCGCAACGCATCGGCGAACTCGCGCCAGGGCGCTTCGGCTGACTGGGGCACCGCAAGACGATTTTGGCGTAATGTTTGAACAGGGTCCGCCAGGAATCTTGCGGAGGAGGCCTGAACTGAAATTCTTATGTAGACCCTCTTTGCCGAAATCGTGCCATAAGAGAAGGTAACCTCTTCAAGGGGTAAAGGCCTTGATTGCGAATAGGCGCTTCCGTTCGCGAAAATTGTTATTAAGCCACAGACGATTGCCATCACAGTCTGGCGAGCTAAAGATTTTCTGTTCATGACGGTTCTCCTTTTCAATTCGAATTTTTTCCTCAGTGAAGACGATGGGGCTTTACAAGTTGTGCCAAACTTCGTTATTCGCTTCATCCGACTCCGCCACAATTGAATTTGCGTCCGCATTCAACTTGAACGTGGTTGATTCAAGGGAGACATTGTTTGGGAGAATGCTTTTCGCGTTTATGACCATCCAAGTGTCTTTGCCGGGGGCTAGAGGCGGCAGTTTGACATCGGCCACTCTGCCCACAGGGACTCCGTTAATTTTGCGCACCGTGAGACGCAGGATGCACAGTACTGAGGCGGCGCCACCGGTATTCACGATGTGCACTCGAACCGCTTTGTTATTGTCGGAGGTAAAGACAAACTCGCGGATACGCAGATCCGCGGTCGCCGCCCGCTCACTCGTCTCGGTCGCTTTTGCTTTATCATTTGGCGCTTTGTCGCCGGGCACTGGGAACCAGGATTGAGCCGAGACAACAGCGCAGGAGGCGACGGCCAGTAGTGCGGTTCCAGTAAAACGTCTACGAATCATTTGCTTCCCTTTCCAGAACTCGATTTTGGAGACAAGGACTCTGACAAATTTCCTCGCCTGCCACGGTTGGCGGTAATATGGCTTGAGCCAACCGTTTTGCGGCGCGAGCCCGGTTTCAAGTTCGAGAAATACACCGCTACCGCTCCGCGAGTCCTGAACAGATTGCGAAAAAGATGGGAAGAAAAACTACCATCAGCGTAAGTTGTTGATCACAATGGGGATTCAGAAAACCTACCGGCTCGGAGAATTCGAGCTGGACCCGAATAAACGCCTTCTGAGGCGCGACGGTAGAGCTGTGCATCTTTCGAACCGGCCCTTCCGCGTGCTGCTTTACTTTGTTGAGAACCGCGAGCGGATGGTCACGAGGCAAGAGTTGTTGGAGCAGTTTTGGGATGGGCGCGACGTTTATGACGTCACCTTGACCAAATGCGTCGGCGCGATTCGCAAAGCACTGGGAGACACAACGGAAACGCCGCGTTTCATTGAGACTCGCTGGGCTGAAGGCTATCGCTACATTGGGCCGCTGGAAGAGATTGAGGGTCGATTAGAAGTCGGGACATCAGAAAAATCGGGGAATGAAGTAGATCCGGACGAGTCACGGGGTGCCGACCGCAAAGCTAGTCTCGTGAACCCGCCAACTGAGAGTTTGTTGGCGCAAACGAGCGCGCATGATCACTCTCCGTCGGCATTGTCTGAAATTCCTCAGAGCGGGTCTGGCAAACTCTCGCAACGAAGGTTCCTGGCCTTTGCTGTGGGCGCTGTTCTCATCATTGGTGGTGGGCTGCTCGCCTTCGTACTTCTGCGCCCGGCGCCGCAGGAGTCGCTCTCGACGATGCGTTCAATTGCAGTGCTGCCGTTGAAAAATGTGCCCGATGATTCCAACTATGAGTACCTCAGCGATGGCATCACCGAGAGTTTGATCACCGCGCTCTCGCAGATTGAAGGTCTGAAGGTGATATCGCACGGCTCCGTGTCGCGTTTCAAACGCAGAGATGCAGATCCAAAGGAAGTGGGCCGACAGCTTGGCGTCGCTTCGATCTTAGAGGGCAGTGTGCGGCGCGATGGCGAGCGCGTGCAGGTCACCGTGCGCCTGGTTAGGACAGAAGATGGCAGCGTTCTCTGGGCTGGTGAAACCTATGAACGCTCAATCAGCGATCTCTCAACCTTACAAGACGAGATTACCAGCCAGTTGGCCCACAGGCTTCAGGCTAAACTTCTCGGCGGCGAACACCCGACCGCATCACGGCACTCGCGCGACCCTGAGGCGTATCATTTGTACCTCAAGGGCCGTTTCTTTTGGAATAAACGCACGCAAGAGGGAATTGCCAAGTCGATTCAGTTTTTCAATGAAGCTATTGCCAGAGACCAGAAATATGCCGTGGCTTACGCAGGGTTGGCGGAGGCTTACGTGCTTCAGAGCCTTTGGGGAAGCACGCCGAGCCGCGAGTCAAATTTGAAAGCAAGAGAGGCGGCGGAAAAGGCGATGGTGTTGGACGTGACGTTGTCTGAGCCGCACGTGGCCCTGGCGTTGATCAAGGAGCAATACGACTGGGACTGGATTGGCGCCGAACGCGAATTCAAGCAAGCCCTTAAACTGAACCCCAATTACGCAACGGCGCATCAATGGTACGGAGAGTTCCTGGTCTTTATGGGGCGCACAGAGGAAAGCGTCAAAGCTCTCCGACGAGCCAAGGAGCTGGATCCGCTTTCGCCAATCATCAACACGCAAGTGGGCTATCCATACTATTGTGCGCGCCAGTATGACGAGGCGATCGTAGAGTTTAAGAAGGCCCTCGAACTAGAGCCAAATTTTGCTCCGGCACTCAATTACCTGGCGCGTTCTTACCAGTCAAAAGGCATGGATAATGAAGCCATGGCCATCTTTCATAAGGCCGTGGAGCATTCCGGCGGCAGCCCGGTGATGAAGGCGCGGCTGGGTTGGGCCCATGCGAGGACTGGCAACACAGCGGAAGCAAGGCGCATTCTCCGCGAGTTGGAACAGGAGGCCAGGACCGGCTACGTACCGGCGTGTCTCATCGCTGCACTGCACGTTGGGTTGGGAGACAACGAGCAGGCATTCGCCTGGTTGGACAAGGCCTTTCAGGAGCGGGATGTTCTCCTGTTGACTCTAAACATCGAGTCGCATCTGGATCCGCTTCGTTCAGATCGACGCTTTCAAGACCTTGTACGTCGCGTGGGCTTACCAGTTTGAGAGGTCACCACCTCACGGTTGACTACACGTCAGGAAATCGACGAAGCCGCAGCACGTAACACGGAAGAAGTTTCGAGTCATGGCAGCAATCAAGCTACCGGAACGAATTAAGCTCGTGAGTTGGGACGTTGATGGCACGCTGTACTCGATTAGGCGCATGAAGTGGCACGTGATGCGCAGGTTTCTGGTTGAGATGATTCGGGGACGAGGACTGAAGGCGCGCAAAGAGTTATCGGCACTGCAGAGCTACCGCGACAGAGTTAACGACGCACGTTCGTCTGGCGGCGCTCTGAATAAATTCTTTGTCGATCAGAATTCGCGGGAGGACCTTTTGGAGATCGAGAAACGCTGGTATGGTCCGGCGATTCAGAAAACGGGACCGCGAGAGGGCGTTGCCAATGTCATGTCGTTTCTGGGAGAGAGAGGATTTCTCCAGGTTGTAATTTCGGATTACGAAGCCGCGTACAAGCTTGAATCCTTAGGGCTGGCGGATCGTTTTGCAGCTATCTATGTTGGTGAGCGACTTGGTTTTGTGAAACCCAGCCCAGTGGGGTTTCAGCGCGCGGTCGCAGACTTCCAAACATCAACAACCCGTTTGGTTCACATCGGTGATCGGGCCGATAGAGACGACGCCGGCGCGCGGGCGGCCGGATGTCAATGTTTGATCCTTGGCCGCGACTTTCGGAGTTTTGCTGAGCTCCTCGATCTGCTTCAATCAAGGATGTCCGAAATGACTGATCTCACGAGCGCCGGGGAGCCGGATGGCGCTGGCTAAGTTTTCAGATTTTCCCATGTGTTGCGATAAAGCGGTAGAAACTTAAATTGCGATTCCCATGTCTTGCTCTTCGCCGCGCCGGCCAGGCGTTCAATCAAATCTCTCTGTGATATCAAAATGAACTTTGCTGGTCCAAGTCGCCCGCTCTGATACTTACTCTCGTATTCGCGGTTCATCTCGCTGAGGAGTTGGTTGCAACGGGTGGCCAGTTCATCTACCGGTAAGCCGAGGTCTTTAACGTCACTTTTTACCAAAACAATTTTGTAGTGGGGTCTTGTTTCGCCGTCGGGGAGGGATGGAACACAAGTCAAAAACCGTTCAGACCCAAGTTGAGGATATTCACTGCGTAACTTTTGGAAGACTGCGATTAGTTGTTCAGACGTTATTTTCTCTCCGGTAAACGAGTATTCAAGGTCACGGCGACGTAAGAAACTTAAGTCTGGAAGTCCGGCAACAAATCTCCGGCAAAGAAAAACATCTCCGGTTTGATAGCGTCGTAAGCCGTAAGCATCGCTCACGACCATCGCATAGGTTTTTCCCGTACACAGTTGATCTGCAGTCAATAAGTTTTGCGGATTATCCGCTGCTCCCTCCTCAATAAACTCATATAACACATGCTGAGCTAACGGGAGGAACGCAGGTTTGTTATCAACAAAATGACCCTCGGTTTCCAGTGTCTCAGTGGACATTGAATACAGGGGAATAAGGTTGTAACGATCAGCGGGAAGGTATTTCGCTAACCGATCAAGGAATGGCTTGACGTAACCGCCGGTCCAGCAGAGATAGGCGTGGACTGCCGGCGCGCAAACCTGCAGGGGAAGTGGCGAATCGCTCGCCGCAATACGTTTGAGACGAGCATCGCTCCCACGTGATTTGAGATGCTTAGCGATCTTGTGAACCCCAGGATCGAAGACGGCGGGCTTGCTCCACCAGTTGCAAATCAGCTGCGCGCTTCGTGGCCAATCGGTTGTGAGTTCATCGAGAAAAGTCGAAAGCGTTGACGGGTTAGTGCTGTAGAGAATGCCCGGATTTGAGATCGCCAGAATCCATAAGCGAACCGCGGTGGCTCCGTACTCGGACGCCAGAGACTGAATTGCCGGGTGGCGATGGACGCGATATGGCGCCTGCAACGAAGCGAGGTAAGGAGGGAGGCCCGGTTCCTCCAGCAACATCGTGGTGAGCGAGTCGTCTTTGCTGAGGGCACTGAAGAGATAAAGACTGGTCCGCTTATGTTTGAGTGACCAGCTGCAACGTGCGAAGAAGTTGACGTAAGCCAGTTTCACACCGCGCAATCGGCGTTTTGTGTAGAGGATGCCCTTGGGTTTGGCAGTTGATCCCGACGTCCATGCGAACCTGCTGCCCTGTCCAGCTTTAGCAGCGGCCCTTTCAATCGAGCCTTCCAACTCAGGCCCGAAGGTTAGGATCGGCGTGTCTGAATTGATTTCATACCTGCGCGCAAGACGTTTCTGATTCCGAAAAAAGTTTTTCATCCGGACTGTTTGCAGGATGGTCAGCAACAGACCGAGCGATCGGATGGCGGCTGCAATTAGCCCGCGCAGAAAGTCGTTAATCACGCCTCTCATGCGAATTCTCGGCGCGCTTGCGCGAGTTGTTCCTGGTATAACTCGACCATCTGTTCGATATCGCTGGATGAAAGCAGCGCGGGATCGTAAGTAAAGGTTAACCATGTGCGATCGCCGTGAGTCGCGCCGTTGATCGCCACGCAGTAGCCCAGGTGCAACTGTCCGATGCTTTCAAGTTTTTCTACGTGCTGAAATATTTCGCTGGTTTCATTGGTCCATCGTTCGGCATGCGAGAAAACGCCTGAGGCCATGTCGACTCCGGGGCGGTTGAGATAGCAGCGAAGAAGTGGAGTAACTGCCCATCGCGGCAGCGACGCCAATGGAATTGTCTGCGGTACGGCCCATTCGCCATGCCGGTTTGACCAGAATATCTGGCGCCGAATCACTTTACACTTTTCTGCGAGCGTGGCGCCTTCGTTGTATCGGGCATAGAGCCGGATCCGGCTCGTGCCATTTCCGAAACCAGCGGCTGAGTGTTGGCGAATGTTAACCGGCAACCAGAGTCCGATGTTTTGTCGACGCCCACCTGAGTGGAGTCGATTCCAGCGACGAAAGACCTCGAGGGCGCAAGTGGTTAGCAAATCATTGTAGGTGAAACCGCGAGTGCGGCATCCCTCGCGAAGTTCGGCTGCCGGCAGCTCGATGGTAAACCAGCGCCGCGTACGGGTCGGTTCAGTGGTTCTGGTCCATAAACGGTCGGACGGCCTACGATAGGCGAACCGGCTTTTCTTCACCGCCGACGAGTGACTTCGCAACTGCAAATCCTGAAAGGGTAAAACCTCGGGGACCGCAGATTCTTTATTCCGAGCTACACGAAGCTGATGACTGAGCCACATGGCCGCGCTTAAACCGTCAGCCGCCGCGTGGTGAAATCGAGTAAGCAATTTCACCTCACCGTCGAGGGCATTTCTCATCACCAGTTGCTGAACAGGCATTTGGCAGCGCACGTCAAGCGGACGATCGAGGAACCTTTCGACAGTTCCGGCAACGTCGTCAGAAGAGGAGACTGAGACTGCCGTGAGATCCGCTCCCGGCTGCGTAGACCGCACCCAGCGTTCCTTATCGATATAGGAACCTGTCGCCGGATACAGATTTCTCGCACTGCTCGCGCCTCGCACCAATGCTTCGAGGCTCGGAGCGTCGTTCAGATGAGACAACAACGCGAAATCGAGGGGACGAAGCTGGCTGTCCATAATCGAACAGACCAGGTCGATCGCCGATAGCCGGCCAGTGTTGATGGTGGCTGTTTTCAATGCGGGGTTCATGCCTGTGGAGTCTGGATTCGAATGTCCCGCCGCGGCATGAACAGCACCTTTCCCGGGACCACGGGCGGGTCTTCCACATACTCCCTCAACTCAATCCAGGGAAGCTTGGGCTGGAGATGATGCACGCGGTGCATAGCCAAACCGAGTGAGAACCAATACATGAATCGACCGTAGTAATTGTGCGAACGAAACTCCGCCTCCCCGGTGGAGAAGCCCTCGTGGGTTTGAACGGCGAAGGGATACCAAAGCAGAATCGAAACCAGAACCAAAGCGGGCGCCATCCCCCAAAACAGCCGAGATGGACCGATGAATACCAGAACCACGCCATACAATGCGAAGATCACGACGTAATTCACGACCAGCTCGATCAAGTCAGATTTTCCAATGCGGCCTCGCTTCCATAACCAAAAGAACCATTGATGCGGCATGGCGATGGCTCGTAAGACGAGCTCCGGCAAGTTTCGCGACTTCATGAAGTGGTCGGGATCCTTGCCGGGAATATTTGTGTACGCGTGATGCAGGTGGTGTGTCTTGCGGAAGTTAGTGAAGGGGACCATCGTCGGAAGCAATGCTACGCGACCCCAGCGGAAGTTTGCAGCCCTGGTGCGCCCAAGGTGACTGTGCACGCCCTCGTGTGCCATCACGGTGCCGAGAAACATCAGATATGTCCGCAGCAGCGTGTCGAGTACGGATTGTGGAAGAGTCTCCGGTTGCAGGAAGAGGGTTCCGATTGAGAGAAGTACGACAGCACAAATGATGGAACGGTTGAGCAAATAGACCCTGGGCCGCGCCCAGGAGTTACGAGCGAGCTCAGGCGATTGATAATGAACGAGCATTGGAATAACTCTTTGTTTTTGCCCTGAAAACCGACGATCCACCAACCACACAAACTAACACGAAAGAAAACTTTAGCGTGGCTTCGCTTGGTTTAGTGGTTCCGATCTCAGACATTGAGGCCGCGGACGGGTGGGCGCAATGAGATGTGTGACACTTCCTTAACTGTAACAGCTCACACCATGCGGTGGGTCGGGATGAGTTCTAATCCCGATTTCCAAAATGGGGTTCTCTCTGCGATCGAATGGTAATAGGTAATGGGTTTTCAAAAACAGATGATGCGGTTGCTCCTCGTGGTCGCCTTGTCGGGCGTTTGTTTTGCTCCGCGGTTGGCCCAACCGTTGCCGCAGCCAGTGAAAATTGTTCACCCGGGCGAACCTGCTCCGGTAAAACTCGACGACCTGCGCGTGCAGGGTTATGAGGCATTGTTCAGCCTGGACTACGAAACAGCGAATCGTGTGTTTCAGGAAATGAACCGGGTGTTTCCTGATCACCCTGCCGGTCCGCAATGCCTTGCCGCAACCCTATGGCTCCAGGAGTTGAATCGTTCTCGCCACCGCCAGGCAGCGCTTTACAGTACTGAATCGTTCGCGGCGGGCGAGGAGAAGATTGATCCGCGCGTGAGGGAGCAGTTTCTGCTATGGACCAGGCAGGCAACACAACTGGGCGAAGCTCGCCTCAAGCGCAACCCGCGTGATGTTGAAGCGCTCTATTTTCTCGGCGTGACAGACGGGTTAAAAGCGGTGTTCGCGGCCGGGGTGGAACGACGATTTAGAGCCGCGTTAAGCGACAGTTCGCGCGCAGTGGAGCGACACCGCGAAGTGCTCAGGCTCGATCCCAGTTTCCGCGACGCGGAATTGAGCATCGGCTTGCATGACTTCATCGTGGGATCACTTCCATTACCAGTCAAAATGTTGGCGAGCATTGCCGGCGTCCGAGGATCAAAGAAGCGCGGAGTGGAGACGTTGGAACGTGTGGCGGGTGATGGGCACTGGGCCCGCGTCAGTGCCCGCCTCTTGCTCATAGACGTTTACAAACGAGAAAAGCGATGGACCGAAGCAATTGCAGCAGCTCGTGAGCTGAGCGAGAAATATCCGCGCAACTACCTCTTCCAGCTGCAGGCCGCAGATGCCTTGATCGCACGCGCAACGGCGTCGCGGCAGAAAAAGGACACGGTTGCTTTCGACGCGAGCGTTGACCGGATCAAAGCTTTTCGTATTTTTGAGTCCCTTCTTCACGCGCGAACGAATGGGAATGGCAAACGGGCGGCAACTGACCTGATCCATTTTCGATACGGCGAGGCGCTTCTCTCATCGGGACAACCTGAACGCGCTACGGAAGAGTTTTTGGCAGCTGCCAGGCAACTTGATGGCGAGGCTGCCCTGACCACGATGGCCCGCTTGCGCGCCGCGCAATCATTGGACCTTGCCGGGAAAAGGCCAGAAGCGCTAGCCGAATATCGCAACGTTCTGCAGCTTGCCAAATCCGACAAATCACGTGAGGCAGCTGAACGCGGTTTGCGCAAGCCGTATCAGATCAAGGATCAGAACGACAAATAATACGTTGCCGACTTAGGTGGGCGAACGAACATGCAGAACCTGGAAAATAAAACGGAGCAAGGCGGTTTTCCCCAGTATCTTACTGGCCGATGTGTCGATCATGTGACTATGGGCCGGAAGCGCACACCGCGATACAAGCTCGCCATCTTCGATTTCGATGGCACTCTGGCTGATTCCTTCACCTGGTTTTTGAGTGTGATCAATGAAGTCGCAGACACGTATAACTTTCGGCGGATTAAGGAACAAGAACTAGTAGACCTTCGCAGCTTTGACGCGAAAAAAATGTTAGAGCACGTCGGCATTCCCATGTGGAAGATGCCCTTGCTTCAACGTTATGTGCGAAAGCGAATGACGAGCGACATCGGTCGTATCGCTCTCTTTCCGGGTATCGCGGGACTGCTGCAGGGCTTAAGAGAAGAAGGCATTGCCCTTGCGATAGTTACATCCAATTCGTTCATCAATGTTCGTGAGGTTTTGGGGCGGCAGAATGAGCTCTTGATTCAGCACTACGCGTGCGGCGCACCAATACTCGGTAAACGGGCAAAACTCAGGAAAGTGTTACACACCAGCGGGGTTCATCCTTCGAAAGCTATCTTCATCGGTGACGAGATCAGAGATCTACATGCCGCGCGAGGAGAGGGCATTGATTTTGGAGCTGTCTCATGGGGCGTCAACAGCGCGCAGTCACTCACAGAACATTCTCCCGAAGAAATGTTCTCAAGCATCGATGAAATCGCAGAGGGGATCATCCCGTCTCCAGTGCTTCAGGTTTTTACTTGAAAAACTCATCCATATACGCGCGCAACTCGACAATGGACGAATCCGACACGACGCTAAAGACTTTCGAGGCGCAACCTCGTGGAAGATGACTCGCGGTCAACGAGTCGGAGATCACGATAGACATCGAGCGCAGGCCTTTCTCCCATCCTTCCTGGCGCGAATCGCGAACGCTAAGGGCGTTTGGATCCAGACCCGCAGCCACCAGCATTGTGCGCGCCCAGCTTAAAAACGCGGGCCAGCAGGAGACGATCGCGATCAGTGCATCATCTCCCGGCATTTTTTCCCCTCGTAATGACTCAGGTATGGAACGCGAGCGCAGCGTGATCAGGTATGTGTCGCGCGGCAACGCCGACCGCGCGAGTTCAGCCTGGCCAAACATCGCTACTGGTGCGGCAGCACTAAGTAGCGCCGTGTTACTGCATTCATCGGGTCCGATGCCGACGGCCCTTGCGCCGGTAGCTTCTTCGACCTCATGAACCACAATCCGGCGCAGTTCGGCATCGGGTTCGACGATGAGAAAGTGATCCGGAGGCGGCAACGACAGCCAGTGTCTCAAGCGCAATTGCATCTCGCGCAGAGTATGGCCCTTGTCGAGTCCGATATTCAGGAAAAACGAAATCAATCTATCAAGGGGACTGTTTCCGTCATGTGATTGTCCCGACGAGCGTTCTCGTACGTACACGCCGCTGCCTTTGCGATAGTCAACCCAACCCTTAGTCGCGAGTTGACGATACGCCGCACTCACAGTGTTTGAATGGATCTTGTACCGGCGGGCGAGCTCGCGAGTGCTGGGTAAACGCTCGTCCGCTTTTAGATCGTTGCTGAGGATGCCGAGAATGATCTGCGCTTCCAGCTGCGTTCGAACCGGAACCTCACTGCTTTTGGAGAGCCATAGCCGCATAGAAACTCCACTACGTGGTGCCAAGTCGTATTCACCGGCGTTTTAGACCGTCAGGCAAGCTGCGGAACCTGGCATCGATACGCAATCCCTCATTTCCGTTTTATCTGTAAACGCAATGTGCACAAACTCGGACGCAGGAGTCAATCTCTAGTCATCCAGGCAGCTCGACTCATTCCAGAAATACGTTTGCGCGCCACTGAAATTTACCGCGTGGTTAAGGTGATTGCAGCACGGATGCCGGGTGAAAGCGAAGTTCTGAGTTGGGACGTTAGGCTGTGGTTTCACCGAAGTAACTGGATAGCGGCTTCGCTCAACGAACCTTGAGTCGCACTCGATTTATTGGAGCCTTGCACGAATTAATGGAACAAGAATTAACACAACTCCGAGTGATCCGAATGCGCCTTCGACGCATCACAGGTGTCGTCCTAAGAACTTTCGTACCTCGCGTAACATTTCACTTCAATCCTTAAAGGAGATCACCATGACTGATAAAACAGAAGCATGCGCCCCCGAAGACTCCGAACAGAGCCTGCCATTCTTCGCGCGTTTCCTCGAAGGCCAGGACGCGCCAGACAATAACCGCATGACGCTCAAGTATCCGTCCGACAGGGACGAGATCGACCAACGCCTTGAGTACATGTCAGGCAACGAGACCACATAAACGTAAAGACCGTTGCGGAAGGTCGCAGAAAAGCCGGTCGTGCATCGAGCACTGCCCTTTCGTCTCGTAGCCATCCGGCCGAATAGAAGGGGTACCGGCCCTCGTCTCAAGAATCTTCGCGGCTAAAGTTATTCCCAGTCGCGCAGTGCTCAGACGCGGGCCGCACCCTTCAACATCTTATGCCCCGCCAAACTTCAGTTTGTCGCTTTACGTTCTCTCAGATCTACAAACTAAAGTTTGTCAGACACTAATCGCCTCCGACGCATGACTCCAACATCACGGCGCGATACCGTTTTAATGCTGACGCACGAGGGCGATTTCTACACCGTCGATCTCGTCACACAGGCTCTCGCGCGCAGGGGCGCCCGTCCCATTCGGTTCAACACAGACCTCTTCCCGTCATCAGTCAAGCTTTCAGACCGCGCCGGCGACGAACGCGCGGCACACCTTTACACGGAAGCGGGCGAGCGGATTTTCACAGCGGAGGTGCGCGCCGTCTGGGCGCGGAAGCTCTGGTCGCCGCGCATGGCGGACGACCTTGACGAGCGCTATCGGTCAACGTGCTCACACGAGTCAATCGCAGCGCTTGAAGGATTTCTCGATTCGCTCCACGAAGCCCATTGGGTCAACGACCTTCAGCGCGAACGCGCCGCCGAAAACAAGCAGCGTCAACTCCGACTCGCCGCGCGTGCCGGTCTGCGCGTCCCGCGCACTCTCGTCACCAACGACCCCGCCGCAGCGCGACAGTTCTTCGCGGAGACTGAAGGCCAAACGGTGGCGAAGCTCCTTCGCCCGCTCACCGTCAGCATGGACGCCGCTGAGCCCTTCGTTTACACGAACCGCATCCGCCAGGAAGACCTGGACGGCGCCGAGACACTTCGTCATTGCCCGATGGTCTTTCAAGAGTTGATTCCGAAAGTGCGCGAACTGCGAGTAGCCTGGGTGGCGGGCGCAGCGTTCGCCGGCGCGCTCGACGCGAGCGGCACTTCGCGCGGGCATACAGACTGGCGTCGTGCCGCACCCGACGAATGTCGATGGCAGAAGGTAAAGCTACCCGCGGAAGTCTCAAGCGCCCTGCATACATTGATGTCGGATCTTGGCCTCGTCTTTGGCGCCGTCGATTTAATCTGTACGCCTTCGGGAGAACACGTCTTCCTCGAAGTGAACCCTTCCGGCGAATGGGGCATGCTCGAACGCGACCTCGGCCTTCCCATCTCGGAGGCCATCGCCGAAGAGCTGTTAAGAGAGGTCAGAGATCAGAGGTCAGAGGTCAGTGGTCAGTGATCAGTGGCCAGTGGTCAGTGGCCAGTGATCAGTGGCCAGTAGTCAGTGGCAGCGTCAGTAGTCTACGCATTGCTGACGTCGACGCGACACGCGACGATTCGAAAAAGAAAGTTTTCCACTGACCACTGATCACTGACTGATCACTGACCACTGATCACTGACTACTGACCACTGACCACTGACCACTTTCCCTATGTCCATTCTCATCATCACACACAGCGACGACAATGAGAGCGTCACCTTGGTGGCTGAGGCCATCGCGCGCATGGGCGGCAACACAATTCGCTTCGATACCGACCGCTACCCGACGGAGGTACGCCTCTCTGCTTATTACGGCTCTGAGGACGAGGAGCGTCTTACGCTTACGAACGAAGAGGGCGAGTTTGATCTTCGCGAGGTCACAGCCGTCTGGCACCGCCGGCTCAATTTCGGCGCGCATCTCCCGGCCACACTCGACAAGCAACTGCGCCACGCGTCCCTCGGCGAGGTGAGTGCAGCCGCTCACGGCATGCTCGCCAGCCTCAGAGCCTTCCGCGTAGATCACGTGCGCAACATCCGCCACGCCGAGAATAAGCAGCTACAACTACAGGCAGCGCGCGAAATCGGACTCGACACACCGCGCACGCTGACGACGAACGATCCGGCCGCCGTCCGCGCCTTCGCCAACAGCTGCGGAGGCGGGATAGTAACGAAGATGCTCTCATCCTTCGCAGTCTACGACGAAGGAAGAGAACTCGTCGTTTTCACCAACCCGGTGCAGCCTGAAGACCTCCGAGACCTCTCCGGCCTGAGCCTCTGCCCCGCAACTTTTCAGGAACTGCTTCCCAAATCGCTTGAGCTTCGCGTCACGGTCGTCGGCTACCGCGTCATGGCTGCCGCCCTCGACTCAAGAGTTTCCGATCGCGCCGCTCACGACTGGCGCCGCGACGGTGTCCACATGGTCAAGGATTGGCGGCTCTACCAACTCCCAATGGAGATCGAAGAAAAGATCCTGCGCCTCATGGACTATTTCTCCTTAAACTACGGCGCCATCGATATCATCCTCACTCCGGAGGGGCGGCACGTCTTTCTTGAACTCAACCCCTCCGGCGAATTCTTCTGGCTCGAAGAGACTCCCGGCCTCCCCATATCGCACGCCATTGCAGACCTTCTCCTCGGTAACTCGCCCCGCCGCTAATCCGCTGCTTAACTTTGTGCTGTCTTAACCCACGTGCGGGCGGCGAACGCGATTGGTGTTGACCTGTCTACGTGGGTACGTGAGAAACTTAACCGATGCGTTGAGCCCGAGAGCAATAGCTAACTGTCATAGCTTTGGCTAGTTTGTGGCATATGCATCTTAAGCGAGTTCGAGAAGGTGATCTGAACTTGCTTCAGTTCCTTCTAAGCCAAACAAGGTAATCTTTGCCAACAATTGAATCCATACAAGGAGAAAGAATGGAACGCAAAGCAGCAACCGACTATCCGCAAGAGTTGTTAGACCTGTTTCACGAATACCAGCACGGCGACATCGATCGTCGCACCTTCCTCGGTCGCGCCGGCAAGTTTGCGGTCGGCGGCCTGACTGTCGCGGCAATCTTCGAAAGCCTGACGCCCAACTACGCCTGGGCGCAGCAGGTGCCGCCGGATGACAAACGCATCAAGGTGGGCTACGAAGTCGTGCAATCGCCGGCCGGAAACGGCACGATCAAGGGTTATCTGGCTCGTCCGGCGAAAGGGAAGAAGCATCCGGTCGTGCTCGTCATTCACGAAAACCGCGGCCTCAATCCTTATATCGAAGACGTAGCGCGTCGCCTTGCGCTCGCAAATTTCATTGGGTTCGCGCCCGATGGTTTAACGTCCGTTGGTGGCTATCCGGGTAACGATGAAAAAGGCGCGGCCGCCTTTCGCCAGGTAGATGGAAAGAAGATGACCGAAGATTTTGTCGCGGCCGCGAAGTGGCTCAAAGCGCGTCCCGATTCCACCGGCAAACTTGGCGCAGTAGGTTTCTGTTTTGGCGGCGGCATGGTGAATCAGCTGGCCGTGCGGTTGGGCGCAGATTTAAACGCCGGAGTTGCATTCTATGGACGCCAGGCGGGTGTCGATGATGTGCCCAAGATTTCCGCGCCGCTGTTATTTAATTATGCGGGCAACGACCAGCGCGTCAACGAAGGCATCGCCGCTTACGAGGCAGCGCTGACCGCCAACAAGAAGGTGTTCTCGTCGCACATGTATGAGGGCAAACAGCACGGCTTCCACAACGACACGACGCCGCGTTATGACGAAGCCTCCGCGAAACTGGCATGGACGCGCACGCTCGATTGGTTCAACAAGCGCCTGCGGTAGCGGGTGGTACGAGTGGGCTGATCCTTTTACTACACTTCGTTTCGGGTTAGTTCGTGTAATTCGTGGATCGTTTTGATCTTGCTGATTAAAAAACGATACACGAATAACACGAAATACTGTGCACCTCGCATGGATTTTGTGCGTGTCTCACGCGCAAAAAAATATTGACAGAACTTTCACCAGTCTGATATCTAGCGCTCCGTTATTACCAGTTGGGGCCTCAT
>DATMDU010000160.1:0-1935 GCA_035557535.1 Pyrinomonadaceae bacterium | reverse complement strand
TTGAAGCGACGGTAAGACGTCGTGGAGGACCGAACCCACTTAGGTTGAAAACTGAGGGGATGAGCTGTGGGTAGGGGTGAAAGGCCAATCAAACTCCGTGATAGCTGGTTCTCCCCGAAATGCATTTAGGTGCAGCGTCGCATGTTTCTCATCCGGGGTAGAGCTACTGGATGGTCTAGGGGCCTTACCGGGTTACCGAAATCAACCAAACTCCGAATACGGATGAGTGAGAGTGCGGCAGTGAGACGGCGGGGGATAAGCTTCGTCGTCGAGAGGGAAACAGCCCAGAACACCAGCTAAGGCCCCTAAGTGTGTGCTCAGTGGGAAAGGATGTGGGATTGCCCAGACAACCAGGAGGTTGGCTTAGAAGCAGCCACCCTTGAAAGAGTGCGTAATAGCTCACTGGTCAAGTGGTCCTGCGCCGACAATGTAGCGGGGCTTAAGCACACCGCCGAAGCTGTGTCATTCACACATTGATCGGCTCTCCTCTTCGTGGGGAGTGTCTAGTCGTGTGGATGGGTAGGGGAGCGTCCTGCATCCAGTGAAGCGGCCGTGGAAACGAGTCGTGGAGGGTGTGGGAGTGAGAATGCAGGCATGAGTAGCGAATGCAGAGTGAGAAACTCTGCCGCCGGATGACCAAGGGTTCCTGGGCCAGGCTAATCCGCCCAGGGTAAGTCGGGACCTAAGGCGAGGCCGACAGGCGTAGTCGATGGATAACGGGTTGATATTCCCGTACCCGCATATGTTCGTCCCTGACGAGGCAGTTGATACTAACCACCCGAAGCGCATGTGGAAGTCTTCGGACGGAAGTGTGTTGTGGAGCGTGGGACCTGATTCTGTAGTAGTCAAGCGATGGGGTGACGCAGGAAGGTAGCTCCGCCAGTGAATGGTAGTACTGGTGTAAGCGTGTAGGCCGAAACATAGGTAAATCCGTGTTTCACATAGGCTGAGACGTGATGCGTAGCCGATTGAGGTGAAGTAGAGTGATCCTATGCTGCCGAGAAAAGCCTCTAGCGAGAACATGAGCGGCCCGTACCCCAAACCAACACAGGTGGTCAGGTAGAGAATACTAAGGCGATCGGGTGAACTGTGGTTAAGGAACTCGGCAAAATGCCCCCGTAACTTCGGGAGAAGGGGGGCCAAAGCACCTGAAGTCCCGTGCGGACTAGGGTGAGTTGGCCGCAGAGACCAGCGGAAAGCGACTGTTTACTAAAAACACAGGTCCGTGCGAAGAAGCAATTCGATGTATACGGACTGACGCCTGCCCGGTGCTGGAACGTTAAGAGGACCGGTTAGCCTTTCGGGGCGAAGCTGAGAATTTAAGCGCCAGTAAACGGCGGTGGTAACTATAACCATCCTAAGGTAGCGAAATTCCTTGTCGGGTAAGTTCCGACCTGCACGAATGGCGTAACGACTTTCCGGCTGTCTCAACCACAGGCCCGGCGAAATTGCACTACGAGTAAAGATGCTCGTTACGCGCGGCAGGACGGAAAGACCCCGGGACCTTTACTATAGTTTGGTATTGGTTTTCGGTTCGGCTTGTGTAGGATAGGTGGGAGACTGTGAAGTCATCACGCTAGTGATGGTGGAGTCAATCTTGAAATACCACTCTGGTCGAATTGGGAATCTCAACCTCGGACCATGATCTGGTTCAGGGACAGTGCCTGATGGGTAGTTTAACTGGGGCGGTTGCCTCCTAAAGAGTAACGGAGGCGCCCAAAGGTTCCCTCAGCCTGGTTGGCAATCAGGTGTTGAGTGCAAGTGCACAAGGGAGCTTGACTGTGAGACAGACATGTCGAGCAGGGACGAAAGTCGGGACTAGTGATCCGGCACCACCTGGTGGAAGGGGTGTCGCTCAACGGATAAAAGGTACCCCGGGGATAACAGGCTGATCTTGCCCAAGAGTCCATATCGACGGCATGGTTTGGCACCTCG
>DATMDU010000159.1:0-2926 GCA_035557535.1 Pyrinomonadaceae bacterium | reverse complement strand
ACTGATTGAATCTTGCCCGTCTTCGACGCCAGGTATTGGCTGATCGCTGACCAGATGCACTGAGAAGATCGAGGCGGCCAACTCCGCTTTGGTCACAGCTCGAAAGCTCCCGCGCAGACGAGGCGGCTCGGAACCCTGCGGCCTGACGGCATAACCCCAGTCCTCGAGCTGACGCACTATCGATTCGCGGTTCCGCGTGAGATCCGGCGTTGTGGTTGCTACGTAGACGATGTCTTTCCTAGGAGCATCTTTTAGGTGTCCTGAAAGAGCGTCGAGCACAGTTTGGATGTCCAGCGCCATCTCGTTGCGCTTCTTGCGGAACTCGGCACTGGTCGGATCGAACTCCTGAAAACGATCTGATTGCTCTTCACGTTCGTAAAACTCAAAGCCCAGCACGCCAAACAAATCGCGGTGCTGATCCGCTGGCAACGGAGTCTTGACGACTTTGATCGCTCGTAAGTGGTTGCCAAGGCGTAAGCCGCCATTCAACTCTGCGAAACGCTCGAAGGCCTGTCGCTCGTCTTCGCACCAACCGGACTTGATGCCCGTGGGAGAGACAATCGAGATGAGCAGCGCTGACTGTTGTAATTGGGTGAAGATCTCGTCGGAGAAGATATCGGTGCCGCGTAATTTAGTGTCGCGCCAAATGGCGACGTCAATGCCGATCTGGAGTAGCCGGTTGCGGAGTTGGTTCTGAAATTCTTCGACCCACCCATCCAAATTATCGATATGAGCGAAGCTGATGAAGATGTCGTTAGTAAAGCCGGGTACGTAAGGCATAGACGCGACTCAGGGTGAACGAGGTGAAAGAGGTGCGGAGTATATATTGATCGCGTTGCTTATAACAATCAGATTCTAGCCCGGTGAAACGCGAAACGCAGATGGCTGTGTTCTAGCTTTCGCCGCGGAGTGCTTTGAGAGCTTTGACCAGGTCGTTGATCGCATCGGTGCCGACCATCATCTTCCTGGCTCGCCACACAATGCGTGGCGGTTTCGACTCCTGTGGCGAGCCTTTCACAATGACAAATAGTTCGCCCCAGGGATAGACCGCGTTGAGGATGCGCCGAAATTCAACCACGTTAAAGAAAATCACGTATTCGGCGTCTGCTAAATTCCTGGCTGAAGTTAGACTGCCGTACCTGCGGATGTACTTGTTGAGCTTGTTCGCTAATTCGTTGTAGACGTAACGGTAACGACCTCTCGGTTGCGCCTCGGCTTTGAGTACGTCTTCGATAATGGCTTTATCTGCATCACCGGCGTCGACCACGCGCGACTTGAATACGACAAGCCACGCCCGCTGCTTGTCGCGTAACTCCGAGATGGTCCCGACGTGATTATTCTGGCTCTCGCCTTCCCGTTCAGCCGGCTGGGCCAAAGCATTAGCGTCACACGCAAGCACCACGATCAAGGCAGAGCAGGCCACGCTCAAAAGACTGTGGAGGTCAGCTTTGTAACGTGTGTGGAACATCAGTGGTTCTTATGAAGGTTAAAACTCTGAGAACTCGGCGTATCTCTGATGTTATGAAGCAAGCGGGCGCCGCTTTCGTTTACCCGAGAGTGGTTTAAACTCAAGGTTGACATGAAACTGAAAGGAGACACCCGCTATGGCAGACATTATATATTGCGGCATCGACTTTCATGCACGTCAACAAACAGTTTGCTCTTTGAAAACTGAAACCGGGGAGCTCGTCACCCACGAGCTCAAGCACGACAACAAGGAAGCACTGCGTAAGTTCTATGCCTCGATGGGAGGTCCGCTAATCGTGGGCCTCGAGGCCAGTGGTTATACGCCCTGGTTCGAACAACTGTTGGAAGAACTGGGTCATCAGGTCTGGCTCGGCGACGCGACCGAGATTCGGCGGCGCGCCCGGCGGCGGCAAAAGAACGACCGGCGCGATGCGGAACTGATCCTGGAGCTGATGCTCCGGAATGAGTTTCCACGGATACACCGGCCGACTCCCGAGAGTCGTGAGATCCTGCGCATGCTGCGTTACCGGCATAAGCTGGTGAAGGTGCGCACGATCATCAAGAACAGTTTGCAAGCGTTGTCAATTCAAGCTGGCCTTTCGTTACAGGCCCGCTTGTTCACCCGCCAGGGAACACAACAACTGCAAGCGGTACCGTTTTCGCCGGTCATGAGCACGCAACGGCAGCAATGGCTGGAGTTGCTGCAGGAACTCAATCAGCGCATTACAGAAACGGAAGGGTGGCTCAAACAACAAGCGCTGTCAGACCCGCGCATCCAGCTGCTGCGCACCCATCCGGGCCTGGGTTTACTTAGTTCACTCGGAATTGTGCATACGCTGATTCCCGTGAACCGCTTTCCCAACACCCGCAAGGTGGCCGCTTATGGCGGCTTTGACCCGATGGAACGCTCGTCGGCGGACAAGAAACGTTACCTGGGGATCAGTAAAGCCGGCTCTCGCTTGCTGAGGTTTTTGTTAATAGAGGCAACGCAGACGGCCGTTAAAGCTGATCCCGATCTGAAACGGTTCTACCGTCGCCTGGCGCAGCGCCGCGGCAAACCAAAAGCCAAAGTGGCCGCGGCCAGGAAGTTACTCATTCGCAGCTTTATCATGCTGCGCGATGAGCTCAACTACGCGGAGTTCCAACAACGAGCTGTCGCCGCTCGGCTGGCCCGTGAGGACGCTAGGCCTAACATGCCTGTCCCTCTGATTGGGCAGCCAGCCTCTCCTGCTAAGGGCTGAGAGGAGAGAGCGAATTGAACTTCATGGCTCATAACCGCATAGATGATTGAGCGTGGTTCGCCACTGATTCGATTGAAGTATCGCTAACGACGACTTTTTAAAACCTCAGTTTCATGTCAAAGATCACGGGAGAATATCCACAAAATCTCAGGCGCATTCGGCGTCAGGACGAAGTGTGTCTAAAAAAGTTCTTGACATCTATCGTCGCTTCATAGATG
>DATMDU010000158.1:0-27941 GCA_035557535.1 Pyrinomonadaceae bacterium | reverse complement strand
CCGCAGGACATTCTGCGGGCTGCCGTGCAGGAAGATGTGCGTCGCGTAATCGACACGACGGTTGGTCGAGTAATCTTCAACGATTCGATCCCGCCGGGCTTGCCATTTTTCAACGGCACGCTGAAGAAGAAAGGACTCCAGTCGCTGGTTAACTATTCGCACATTCGTCTCGGCCATGAGATGACTGTAAAGATGCTTGACGATCTCAAGAACCTGGGCTTCCTTTACGCGACGCGCGCGGGCATCTCCATCGGCATCGACGATCTGGTAACGCCGGATGCGAAGAAACCCCTGGTAAACAAGGCCGAGAAGGATGTCATCGCCGTTGAGCAACAATATCTCGATGGCGTGATCACGTCAGGTGAACGTTATAACAAGGTCATCGCCGTTTGGTCCGAGGTGACTGATAAAGTCGCCAAGGAAATGTTTAAGGCGATGGACGAGCGCGAGAAATCGTCCGGCGAGCTCAATCCAATCCTCGTCATGAGCGACTCCGGAGCGCGAGGCAGCGCCCAGCAGATTCGGCAGCTGGCCGGCATGCGCGGATTGATGGCCAAGCCTTCGGGCGAAATCATCGAGACGCCCATCAAGGCAAACTTCCGCGAAGGCCTGGACGTGTTGCAGTACTTCATTTCCACACACGGCGCGCGCAAGGGCCTCGCCGATACGGCTTTGAAGACTGCCGACTCGGGTTACCTGACCCGTCGTTTGGTCGACGTAGCCCAGGACGTAATCATCAGCGAGCCTGATTGCGGCACGGTGCGAGGCATTTCGGCCAGCGCCATCGTTGAGGGCGGCGAAGAGATTGAATCACTGCGCGACCGTATTGTCGGACGTATCGCTCTCGAAGAGGTAATGGACCCTGTCGAGGGACGCGTCATCGTTGAGGGCAATTCTGAGATTGATGAAGATCTTTCGTCTGAGATTCAACGTTCGGGCGTGCAGCGCGTACGCATTCGCTCGGTGCTGACTTGCGAGTCGCGTCGCGGCTGCTGCATCAAGTGTTACGGCAGGAACCTCGCTACCGGCAGACCGGTGGAAATTGGCGAAGCGGTCGGCGTTATTGCGGCCCAGTCAATTGGAGAGCCGGGCACGCAGCTCACGATGCGTACGTTCCACATCGGTGGTACCGCGCGTTTGGAAGAGTCGTCCAAGCACGAAGCACGACAGGACGGCACAATCAAGTATCTCGAACTGCAAACGGTAAAAAGCCGCAAGGGCGAGCGCATTGCCATGAACCGCAATGGCTCGATCACGATTGTGGACGATCGCGGTCGCGAAGCGGCCCGCTATCAAATCGTTTACGGCGCGCACATTCTGGTGGAAGACGGCGCTCGAGTTACCCAGGATCAGTTGCTGGCCACATGGGATCCGTTTACCTTCGCTATCCTGACGGAAGTCGCGGGCCACATTAAGTATCAGGACCTCAAGGAAGGCGTTACTTACGACGAAGAAGTTGACGAGGTCACCGGGCAGTCGCGCATGGTTGTTAAAGACTCGCCTGACGAGAAGAAACAACCGCGTATCGAAATTCGCAACGCCAGCAACAAGGTGCTGAAGACTTATCAGATGCCGGTGCGGGCGAACCTGATGATTACCGACGGCGAAAACGTCGAACCCGGCGACATCATCGCGAAGATTCCGCGCGAAACCACCAAGACCAAGGACATCACCGGTGGTTTGCCACGCATCGTCGAACTGTTCGAAGCGCGACGGCCGGCAGAAACAGCAGTCATGTCGGAAATTGACGGCACGGTCATGCTTGGTCCAATTGCCAAGGGCAAACGCAAGCTGATTATTACCGGCGACGACGGCGAAGAGCGCGAGTATGACATCCCGCGCGGCACGCACATCAACGTGCAGGAAGGCGATCGCGTCCGCGCCGGTGAAGCTTTGATGGACGGCCCGCTCAATCCACACGACATTCTGCGAGTGCTGGGAATGCAGCGGCTCCAGGAGTATCTCGTCAACGAGATCCAGGAGGTCTACCGTCTGCAGGGCGTGAATATCAACGACAAGCACATCGAAGTGATCGTCCGCCAGATGCTTCGCTGGGTGAAGATCAAGGAAGTTGGCGATACAGACTTCCTGCTCGAGGAGCAGGTAGACCGTTTCCGCTTTACTGACGAAAACGAACGCGTGGTTACTACTGACGGCGAGGTTGCCCAGGCCGAACCGTTGTTGCTCGGAATTACCAAGGCGTCGCTTTCGACTGACTCCTTTATTTCGGCAGCATCGTTCCAGGAGACGACGCGTGTGCTTACCGAAGCGGCCATCTCCGGTCGCATCGATTACCTGCGCGGCTTGAAGGAAAACGTGATTATGGGTCGGTTGATTCCAGCCGGAACCGGCATGGAGTATTACCGCAACGTGGACATCGCTCGTGATGAAACTATTGAGCAGGCTCGCGAGCGCGATCTCGACGACTTTCCGGATATCGTCGGCGGACAGGACGTTCCGGTAACAACCGGGCGGCCGCCGCTGGTGGTAACACCGGCAGACAGCGAAGTCGAAGAAGTACCGGAATAGGCTGGCAGGGCGGACTTCGAGTCTTTTCCTTCTGGCGGCGCAGCCAGCCTGCGTGCATTTCCGCAGTTAATCAAAACAGACAGGAATGTCTGTTCTACTAAGAAAACAGACCGGCGCGGTAGTCCCGCCGGTCTTTTTTAGTTTTTGCCCTCCGTAATCCCTTGCAAAAATTCTTGCTATTTTGCGGAGTTCGTATATTATGCGCCCGACACCCGGTCCCACAATCCTCGCTTTCTGCATTTAACAAGGGTGATCCGAACCTTCAGCGAAAAGTCACGCGTGACCAAGCTCGCTGAATCGCCGCGCTACTAACACAAACTTCTTGCGACTGGA
The DNA here is from genome assembly GCA_035557535.1 of Pyrinomonadaceae bacterium. GTDB lineage: Bacteria > Acidobacteriota > Blastocatellia > Pyrinomonadales > Pyrinomonadaceae > PSRF01. Next base: position 25,079 of record DATMDU010000158.1, on the reverse strand, counting down.
GCCTTTCCAGTACGTCACCCAAAGGAGTGAACATGAAGCCATCATTATCCAGGTTTGTCATCGCGTTGGTGATCTTTGTCCTGTTCGGAGGTCTGCCGGCCTCAGCTGGACGCATCGGAATGCAAATAGAGATATGTATCGAAAAAGTTGTTGACCTGGAACCCGAGCGAAGCTGGATCCCGGTCGGTTGTGAAGTCATAGATTGTTGCCCGGCCTGTCCGGGGCCGCCGATTGACTGGCGCATTCGCGTCCAGGGAGAGTTGCTTGAAAGCGTGGTTCTCACTTTTGACAATCTACCTACGGAGTTGACGAAGAGTCTTGATATCAAAGGCGATGCAAAATGGGAGGGAAACAGTCTTCGAGTTGGCCAGGGTGAAACACTGATTAGTGGATTCAACGGAGACTCTCGCGACGTTCCGCCGGTTGCTACTCCTCGCTTACTAGTGAACAAAGAGCGCGTCAAGCGCCTGGCCGAGTCGGCCGCAGGCGACGCCGACAAATCCGGCGGCAAGCGCGACGCCGGGAAGATCGAAGTGACTATCGAGCAGATGCGTGGAAAATACCTGGTGAATGAAACCTCCCTGGTCTACACGATCATTCTTTGTCCGCGCCCACGGCTTGAGACCGACAAAATCGATCTCAGCAACAACACCACCAATGACAACACGGTGGTCCTGCTCGACGCACGCAACGGTAGCGGCGTTTGCGTGGATGATGAAATAGAACGCGGCGTCGACATCATCAACCTGGGCAGCATACTGACCAACAGCACTTGCAACTCAGAAGTGGCGGTGTTTTCTGATGATAACGCGATGAAGTTGGTAACACCGGTGAATAGCTGGACCGATCCGGTGACCGACACTTTACCCGTGAATCTTGACCCCATCCTCGACGCGCCGGTTAGCGTTTGGCTTGTCACCCCGGCTCTGGCCCGGGCTGAGGGCGACCTGGCCAATGCCAATCTGCTCTACAACTCAAACAACGTCGGCATTTCATTCAATCCGACGTTTCAGGACGTGTCAGGAAACGCGACAGCAATCAACGCGATAACTTCTCAGGGCACCACCCTCGACATAATTTGTGGTAACGGCAACAACATTCAGGCCAGCGCCTTTTTCACGCCAAACCGTCTAAATGTCTATTACGTCAATAGTGCATTCACTGGCGGAAACTGCGTGTCCTTTCGCAACATCATATTCATCGGTACCACCGCAAACAATCAGTCGCTGGCGCACGAGATTGGCCATTCGTTCTCGCTGTCGCCCTCCGCTTCCGGGGGCCACACAAATGGGCTGGCCGGATTTGATGGAACGAACATCATGCAGGGCGGCGGTGCAGGGCGCACGCACTTCTCGGAAGGACAGGCCTTCCGCATGAACGTAAATGCCACCTCAACGCTCAACGTTAACGGTGTGCGCACCGGCACCACTCGCACTTGCGCGCCGCTAACGACCAGCAACATCTGCCCTCGACTGGCACTAAACGCCACACCTAAATAGAGGCAACCCTTGAGGCCCATAGAGAAGGAGGTTTTAAATGAAACGCATCGAATTGCTTATCGCCTTGCTGGCATTTTGCATAGCGGCTTCGGGGTGTACTCGGCCGAGCGTCGAACCGAACAACAACCAGGGAAGTACAAACCAGGCACAGCTGTCGCCCGACCAATGGACCCAGACACGTCGAACGATCGTGACCTATCTGGAGTGTGAAGAATGTGAAGAGGGCGAGCTGGAAGCGGTAGTGAAGTTAGGAGAATCGGCCGTACCCACGCTGGCCGCAACTTTGCTCGAGGGCCCGTCGCCGGCCAATCGCGAAATCCTTCGGCGCCAGCTGCTCGATACCTATCGGAAGCTGAAGGAATATGAAAAGACACATCCGAAAGCGAAGACTTCGCAGGGTGAAGAAGAGTATGTGAAGACCTACGCTGAGAACTATGTGGCCCTCTACCAAACGCGGGCGGCGCGAGCGTTAGGCGCGATCGGCGGTCCAAACGCTCGGAAAGCGTTGGAAGAGGCGTCGAAACTCTCGCTGCGCGAAGACGTTAAGACAGAGGTCAAGGCTGCCCTGGAGAAGATCAAATAGTCTTCGTTGCTCGCGTGACTGATCCCTAAACTGGATTAGAGATGGTAAAAGCCGGTCGCGGTGTGAAATCCGCGCCGGCTTCTTTCCTGCCAGGTGTGAAACCGTCCTGCCGCAAAGCTGACAGTGGTCTTACTGGGGGAGGTTGAAGCCAAATTTAGTTGCGCAGAGATTTGACGAAAATCTCCAACATGCTCTTCCTGGCATCAAGCGCCCTGGTTGCCGTCTCCACCGCCTCACGACTCCTAATGCCCACTATGCGCTTGCCCTTCGTGAGCCTCAACAGCCGCCCCGCGGCGAAAAAGCAACGTTGTTCTGACTCCGCGCTCTCGCCATCTTTCTGGTAGTGGTAGATCAATTGTGCCGCGGAGTTGAAAACGTATTCCGCATACTCGCGCCTGTCTGACCGGTGAGTGGTGACCGTAATCTTCAGCAGTTGGTCGGGATAGGGATTTTTTTCTCGGTTACCGAAAGTGTAGTAAAACTTGATCACAGTGCGAAATATTCCCACCGCCGGCCACGACTTGTCTCCTTTGTTTATGACCAGCTCGTTACAATAAATTCCGTTGCCTTCCTCGACACGTTCGCTCTCAGAGATTTGTTCATTGATTTGCCTGGAGAGCCGCTCTATAGCCGTTATCCGCTTATCGCCTGGCTGGGCGGAAATCGGCAGGGCGCAGCTCAGGCAGGCAAATAGAACGAAGAGGGCGCGCCGGCCTGGACCACCAGCACAATCAATCCGTTTCGGAAACCACCGCATCCTTCGAATCTCCTCGCATTGAGTAACCAGATAGGCGTGGAGATGATAATTGAAGTGGAGGAAACAAAACAGCTATTCATTTACGAGCCGGGACGAGGCGAAATTTGGTCAGGCCTCCAGAAAAGAAACTCTTTACGATAAAGGCGCGCGTTATTCAGGCGAGTGGATCTTAAACGAACTATCGGAAGTAAGGCGCCGATGCTGCGCCAACGACGAAGGAATAAAGCACGCAACGAAGGAGCGCACGGTCATCCAGGTAACAAGTGGAGAGGTCCAGAGTTGGCAGAAGTCGCACCAGCACCGAAGAGTGCCGGCGTTTCTACTGTTGGTAGCGCTCCGGATTGCTTTTGGATCGTGCTAAGTCGTTGCGAATCCGACAAACCCTCGACCGACGGCAAGTTCGCAGGGTTTGTTACGCGAGACCAGCTATTCCAATGGCCCCATCGTTCAGACCACGTTTGCCAGGTTACATAAGCCGAAGCAGAATTCATTTTTGCCTCCTCACTTACAACACTTACTGGTTGAATCCGATAAGCGCCTGTGCCTCATAGCCGGTAATTGTCTCTGTAATTAATTTTCCTTATCGCAAATGAGATGCCAGTGTCGGAGCGGGCCAGATCGCAGCGGTTAGTCGGGATTGAGTAGCCTTGCCGAACAGAAGCGAGACAGTTTTGGCCAGGTTGACGTTCTGAAAACGAGCGGCTTCAATTACCGAACCTGCCGATGCAAAATTTTTGCTAGGTTTTAGAAGAACCCTGCTTGCAGGGCGGGTTGACGAACTCTGAAGGATGGCTAAAATGCGGAGTAACGGTGCTGGTTGCTGGGGTGAGGACAGTGACCAATTTAGGCTGAATGTCTACACCAACCGATTGAGGCCGGGCCAAAACCCGGCCTCTCGGTTTTTAGGGCCGGGAAATTAGCTCCCGACTTTGCCCCACAACGCCGCTATAAGATCAGCGCTAACAGGTAGCTCTCTCCCCCTCGTTCAACCAGGGATGTGCTGATGAACGGAATTAGAGCCAGGGCAGAGGAGCGCTGTTTCGCCGGTGCCGGAATAAAATGAATTCGACGGATACGGCGCTTTTCGATGCGCTCTATTCTGAATGTCATACCTTCATAACTGACAGTCTCACCTTCCTGGAGCAAACGTCCTGAGCACGCCAGCAGGAATCCAGCCAGGGTTATGTAACCACCTTCTTCCGGCAGCTGCATTTTCAAACGGCGGTTGGCATCGCGGACCGTAAGCATACCGCTTAGCAAGTAACTACCGTCTGCTTCCCTGGAGATCTGCGCGCGCACTTCTTCGTCGTATTCATCGTTGATCTCGCCAACGATCTCTTCCAGCAGATCTTCCAGCGTCACTATGCCCTCAATCCCGCCATGTTCATCTATTACGATCGCCAGATGCGTGCGCGACGATTGCATTAGTTTAAGCGCTGCGCCCAGCTTCGAGGTTGCGGGAATGAACTGCGGCGGGTGAAGCAGGCTTTCCAGGTTGAAAGCAACCGGATGGGATTGCTCAAGATAAGGCTCCAAATCTCTCCGGAAAAGAACACCGACGATTTCATCTATTCGCTCACGGTAGACAGGCAAGCGCGAATAGCCGAGATTGCGGAACGCCAGTTTCACTTGTTCCAGCGTGGCGTCGAGCGGCAAAGCGTCAACTGACATTCGCGGAATCATTGCCTCGCGCACTTCAGCGTCGGAAAAATCAAAGACCCGATTGATCAGCTTTTGTTCGTCTTCTTCAAGGTGTCCACTCTGCCGTGAGAGATCCACTAACTGGCGTAATTCGTCTTCCGTATATATGGAGGCGTGATCTCCGGAAGGGTGGAGCCCAAACAAACGAACTGTGCGTGTGCCGGCCCAATCAAGCAGTCGGATTGGATAAGAAAACGTTTTGTAGAAAATTTGTAGCGGCAGCGCAATCGCCAGCGCGGTCTTTTCGGCTCGTTCGAGGGCCAGTGTTTTCGGCGCGAGTTCGCCCAGCACGATATGAAGGAATGTGATGATACCGAAGGCGATGGTGAAAGCAAGCGTATGCAGCAACGTGTCAGAGATACGGCCTCGGAGTGGGATTTCAAGCAAATGGGCTATCGCTGGTTCGCCAATCCAGCCGAGGGCCAGCGATGAGAGAGTGATGCCAAGTTGCGTCGCTGAAATATAAGCGTTGAGATTGTCTACCAGTCTCAGCAACAACTTTGCTCGCTGGTTGCCTGCCTCTGCGAGCGCGACAATGCGGGACCGGCGGACGCCTACCAGTGCAAATTCGGATGCCACAAAGAATCCGTTGGCCAGGACGAGAAGAAAAACAACGACGATGTTGAATGCTGAAGTCATCTTTCAATGCTAATTGCTGAAGGGTTGGTAGGCAAGCAAATTGCAAAACGTCGCCCTGGATTGTCCCAGAGATAAGTGTAGGCGCTCGGCAGTCCTTATCGCCTAAAGTGGTGCACGGTCTATGAGCGCCGTGTCCGCTACTGACCGAGCGACCAGAATAGTTTGGAATCGGCATGCGTTGAGAAGTAGCCTATACTTCCGTGAACAGCTTGCTCTTCCGCTGCGCTTAATCCCCATTGAGTAAGGAGAGTACGAATGAATGATTCTCAAGGTCGCACCTCGACGGGTAAGGCCGTGCTCCTCGTGGTAGTGGTTGCTATCACTGCTGCCATCGCCTCGACCGTGGTCCAGAGTCTCCTGCTGGGCAAGTCAAACCTGGCTGTCACAGGAGGCGTGGTGGGCGCTCTCGCGGCTGTTGTTGCGGTGAACACCCTGAGGAAAAAGCCGAGCTAGAAAAAGTTTAAATCGGGATTGGTTGTTCGAAACCGTTTCTTTTCGGGCGGCCGGGTCGGTGCAATACTGGAACGTCCTTAATCAACAACGCGCTTTGAAGATGAAGACCATTTGGTCCTGCCTGAAGCGAGGAGAACTCAGATGAAAAAAGCAGCCGTGGAACTCATATGGAACTAGGACGAATTACCGCCATCTTTCGTTACCCAGTTAAATCGATGGCCGGTCAGCTACTCGATGTTGCCAGGCTTTCTTTGCATGGCATCGAGGGCGACCGCCGGTTGGCTTTTCGGCGACTCGATGACAAAAGTGGGTCTCCATGGCTGACAGCAAGCAAGTTACCTCAGTTGCTCCTCTATACACCATTCGGCCTTGATAGCAACACCGCCGAACTCCCAACGCACGTTCGCACACCGGAGGGGAAAGAGTACGAAATCCTAAGCGCTGAACTACGTGAAGAAGTTTCGAGGCGCCATGGCAGTGATCTCGAATTAATGAATCTCAAGCATGGCATCTTCGATGAAGCCAGTATTTCGGTGATCAGTCTCGGCACAGTGCGTGGCGTAGAACGCGAGTCGGGCCGGAATCTTGACATTCGCAGGTTTCGACCAAACGTTGTAATCGAAACAAGCGGTGGGCCGTTTGACGAAGACAGATGGGTGGGCCAGACATTGATGTTTGGCGAAGGGAACAGCGGGGCAGCCGTCAGGGCTACTCTTAGAGATGAGCGCTGTGTGATGGTTAACTTTGACCCGGACACAGCCGAGCGAGATTCTGAAGTCATGAAGACTATTGTCCGCATGAACGAGAATTGCGCTGGCGTATACGGCACGGTGGTCAGGGCGGGCGAGCTTCGAGTCGGTCAAGTCGTAACTCTGAGTGCGTAAGATGTCGTAAGCCGCGTACCTATGCTGGGCTGGCCCACGCTAGTTAACGAGCACACAGAGGATTGCAGGAGTATGACACTCGCAAAATTTGCTTGTTTTGTAACGCTGCTGGTGAGTTCCAGTGTGGTTGCTCACGCACAGGATTTGAGCGCTTTTTTCAAGGGCATCGATGGAGCGTTTGTTGTTTATGACCTGAAGAAAGATCGTTACGTGCGTTACAACGAGGAGCGATGCCGTCAGCGGTTTAGTCCCAATTCCACCTTCAAAATTCCGAATTCTCTGATCGGTTTGGAAACAGGCGTGATCCGAGACGCTGAATTCGTTATTCAGTGGAACCGCGAGAAGTACCCGCCACAACCCAATTGGAATCAGGAGCCATTCATCCACTGGGGGAAAGATCAAACGCTCCGTACGGCGATTAAGTACTCTGTCCTCTGGTACTACAGAGAACTGGCACTGCGGGTAGACGTCGAGCCGATGAAGAAGCATGTCACGGCGTTTCACTACGGTAACGAAGACACGTCAGGCAGAGTTGATAACTTCTGGCTTAACAATGTGCTGAAAATATCAGCTGATGAGCAAGTGGAGTTCTTGAAAGCGTTTTACAATGGACGCTTGCCTGTCTCTACACGCTCGACCAGGATCGTCAAAGACATTCTCGTGCTTGAGAAAACCCCGGCTTATCAACTCAGCGCAAAAACCGGCGGCGGTCCGATCGACGAAGGGGTTTACATCGGATGGTTTGTGGGTTACCTGGAACGCAACGGGAACGTTTATTTTTTTGCAACCAATATTCAAGGCGCGAACTATGTAGAAATCCGCGACAAGCGCATCGAGTTGACTAAGCAAATACTCAGGTCGTTAGGCTATTTGTCAAAATGATGCCTTGCCGGGTTCAATCATGACGCGCCTTTATTAGTGCGTTGGGTTAGAGTGCACTATTCAAGTTAGTTAACTTTAAGTGAGTGACACCGAGTTTGTCGCAGTGTGACCCTCGGAGGCAAAAACAATGAATAGACTCCTGGCTTTGATAATTTGCGCGGCTACTCTTGTAGGGTTCAGTTGGATTGAAGCTCGAGCCTGCACCTGTGCGTTGCCTCTCCCCAACCTGACTCTCAAGCAACAGGTGAAGAAGGCACAGAAGCAATCTCGGGCCGTCTTCGTTGGCAAAGTCATGCAGGTCGTTCAAAATCCTGATGCGTCCGGGGTGTCAGTGAAATTTCTAGTTGAGAAAAGCTGGAAAGGCAGGCTAACTAGAGAAGTGACGATCTCCACTGGCCTGGGGGGTGGAGATTGCGGCTACCGGTTTGAAGTTGGTGAGAGCTATCTGGTCTATGCTTCTGGAGCGAATAAACTTTTGAGTACCAGCATCTGTCAGAGAACTGCTCCGCGATCCGAAAACGGCGACATGAAGCATCTGGGCAAGGGTAGAAGACCCCTCTAGTTGATCGAGTGACCTGAAACCAGCAGTTAGATCTCGTCATCGTCGCAACCTGCGTGAGTAACCAACTACCAAAACAAAGTATTGTGATCACAGCGATTCGTCTCTTGACGTTTAGACTAACGCGGGAGGAATTTCTTCACTTCAATTACCGGCATCTTGCTTTCGGAATAGCCTGCACCTGGTTAGTGGGCATCGGAAGATGGTGGGATGATCCCGGCGCGCATCTGCTTCAGCATCTGGGGATTGGTTCGATAGTTTATATATTCCTGCTCGCCTTGTTGCTGTGGCTCATTGTCTGGCCACTCAAGCCTCAGAACTTACATCGCCTTATCGGCATGGTCGCGGATGAGGAAGTGAGTGGTAAACGAAGTGGAACCGCGGCATTGCGATTCTTAAAAAAGCCTGTCGGCTTGTTTTGAGAACGAGCGGGGATAATCTGGGAGAACAGTGGGAGTGAGGGCGCAGCCTTCGCTTGTGACGGAGCTTCGTGACTCAATGTATCGTAACCTTAACTCTGAGAAAATTCTTGACACCATCGAGACGCTGAGCCGAAGAATTGACGAGCGATTCCCCGGATCAGGTCTCGGCCGAGTTTGTCAGGAATTGCTGAAGATTGCAGGCGAATCACACCTGCGCTCTGCCTGGATTGGCAAACCACTAAGGTCTCTGAGATTCATCACCGGGGCCCTGGGTACGATTATAATTATCGGCTTGCTGGTTGTGCTGGTAAATGCCTCCTGGCCCAGGAACGGTTTCGACCTGGTCGTGCTCGTTCAGGTGTCTGAGGCCGGCCTCAACGTTTTCCTTCTCCTTAGCGCGGCGATTTTATTCCTCGTCACGGCGGAAACTCGCGTCAAGCGTCGCCGGGCGCTCAAAGCAATTCATGAGCTGCGGGCGTTAGCGCACGTAATCGACATGCACCAGTTAACCAAGGATCCTGAGCGGCTCCTGGCCAGTAGGACGCAGACCCTTTCATCGCCGAAGCAGAACCTTGGCCCGAACGAATTGGGAAGGTATCTGGACTATTGTAGTGAAATGCTATCTCTAATCGGGAAACTCGCCGCCTTGTACGTGCAGAAGTTTGATGACCCCGTGGCTCTCGTCGCGGTCAACGAGGTGGAAGATTTGACGACAGGGCTATCGCGAAAGATATGGCAGAAGATCATGATTATTAATTCGGGTTCGGTAAAAGAGGGTGCCTGAATTCAACCCCTCCGCCTGTTGAGCGGCTCATGATGAATTGTAATAAAGCTATGTCCCCACCCCCCATCATAAATCTCATGCGCGTTGAACCAGTGGAATCTCTGGTTTGAAAGTCGAGAGACGATATTGACGAAAGACGCAAAACGCGAACTCTTGCGCCACCTCGTTGCTACAGTGGCATATCGAGGCGGCGTGGCTATATCGGATGCACCTGAGAATTTCGCGGGGTTTAGGATTAACGAAGACGTGCGCACGCCCGGAGAAATCCTGGCGCACATCGGCGATTTGCTGGATGGGTCAATTTATTTATTGAAGGGCGAGATGGTTTATTTAACGTCATCACCCTTGCAGTGGGATGATGAAGTGTCGAGATTCTTTCTCGCCGGGGAACGGTTGGATTCCTATTTGGCCTCGAACGCGCCCCTGGTCTGTCCGGTTGAGAAACTCATTCAAGGCCCTATCGGCGACGCCCTGACACACGTCGGGCAACTCGTGATGTTGCGCCGCTTGGCGGGGAATCCGGTTCGGGTCGAGAGCTATTTCACTGCTGAAATTGTCGCTGGTCGCGTCAGGGAAGGTTGAAACGAGTGGTTGAGGAGGCAGCAATGGACGCCAGAGTTCAGGAAGAGCTAATCGGTGTGGCGCACGATTGGGATCGGGCCATGCTCGCAAACAACCCTGAAGAGATAGGGTCTTACATGGCTGACGATTGGACCATGATTGGACCCGATGGCAGCGTCAGTGACAAAGCGACTTTTCTCGAATTGGTGCGATCGGGGGCGCTAACGCACGACGTGATGGAATCTCACGATGCGAAGGTGCGCGTTTATGGCGACACTGCCGTCGTGCTTGCGCGAGGACTTTCCGGGGGGCAGTTTCAGGGAGAGTCTTTCCATCTGGTGGAGCGAGCATCCTGCGTCTTCGTCAGGCAACAGGGTCGCTGGAGATGCGTGTTGACACACCTATCCCAAATTGCGCAAACGTAGACTATGTGCTGAACCGGGCCGCGCCTGGTAGTTCGGATGCGAACGTTAGGAGAGATCACGTAATGACAAGACATTGGCGGCGATTCGGTTCCTCCTTGGTGTTGCTCTTGCTGATTCCCGTCGGCGCATTTGGTAAGGACGAGATCGTTAAGAACACGGTCGAATCCGAAGGAAAAAAGCGATCCTACTATCTCCTCGTCCCAGTCTCCGTCACGCCCGCCCAGCCTGCCCCTCTGATTGTGATGCTGCACGGCAGCGGTCGCACTGGCCGGGTTCTCCTCGAACACTGGCAGAAGCTCGCGGAGCGGGATGGCATCATTCTGGCCGGTCCAGACTCGCGAAGTTCCTCCGGTTGGGCCATCCCCGAAGACGGCCCGAAGTTCCTGCGCGACCTCGTCGAGGAAATCAAATCAAAACACCCCGTAGATCCGCGCCGCGTCTATCTGTTTGGCCATTCGGCAGGCGCCATCTTCGGACTATTCATATCAACGCTCGAGTCGGAGTACTTTACGGCAGCGGCAGTCTCCGCGGGCGCCATTAAGAAGGAAAACTACTCGCTGCTCGATCAGGCGGAGCGCAAGGTTCCCATCGCGCTATTCGTGGGGACGCAAGACCGCCTGTTCCCGCTATCGGAAGTCCGCAGAACGCGCGACGCGTTTGCCGAGCGCGGGTTTCCGGTGAAGCTTACGGAAGTCGCGGGCCTCGATCACAACTACTACTCGCGATCGGCTGAGATCAACGAGCAGGCCTGGGAGTTTTTGAAAGCACATCGGCTCCCCGCCGACCCGAAGTATAAAGAACACCTGTTCAAACCCAATTGATGTCTTTGGATTTTTTGCCGCACGACCGCACCACTGCCGTAGCAATGAAACGCAAGTTAATCCTCATCTCCGCGCTGGTGCTATTGCTCTCGTTTTTCGTGGGAACGTTGTTGGCCGGAAGTGTTTTAAGCCGGCCAGTAAACCAACCAATTGGAAACTTACCCTCTGATTTGGTCGGTGGCCCAGTTCAATTTCCCAGCGCATCAGGAACAACGATTCACGGTTGGTTCATACCTGGAAAGAAAGGCGCAGGAGCAATAATTCTCATGCATGGAGTGCGGGCAAACCGCCTGAGCATGTTGGACCGCGCCCGTTTCCTTTCGCAGGCTAATTACTCAGTTTTGCTATTCGATTTCCAGGCCCATGGCGAGAGTGGAGGTAACCACATTACATTTGGCCATCTGGAGAGCATGGATGCTCGAGCGGCCGTGAGGTTTCTTCGTGAAAAAGTTCCTGACGAAAAGATAGGTGTGATCGGAGTCTCGCTGGGCGGCGCCGCTGCGTTGCTCACCGCTTCACCTCTCGAAGTAAATGCAATGGTGCTGGAAATGGTTTATCCGACGATCAATCAGGCTATCAGCAACCGCTTAACCATGAGGCTTGGGAGATGGGCCAGCTATCTAACACCTCTGCTCTCCTGGCAGTTGAAGCCGAGACTGGGCGTGGCTGCCGAAGACCTGAGTCCAATAGATCGCATCGGAAAGGTCAGATGTCCGAAACTGCTTATCGCAGCCGCAGCAGATCAACATACGACCCTTGAAGAATCCCGGCAGCTGTTTGAAGCTGCCAGCGAACCAAAAGAGTTATGGATAGTGAATGCAGCTAAGCATGTTGACTTGTATCCCGTGGCCAAAAAAGAATATGAGCAGCGTGTTTTAGGGTTCTTTGGCAAATTCCTCATGGCGGATTCTCGCGGCCTTTGATGAATTCGCCTGATAGCACGTCACGCAGCAAAACGCGAATCACTGAACTTCGCGGAGCTGTCGGGAGGTTGATAATGGCAACCAGCAAACTTTGGAATGCACCGGACCTGGTCCCTTCGATCACGTATTCAGATCTGCCGCGTGCGATCGAGTGGCTCGAGCGCGTGTTCGGCTTTCGCGAGCGCGCGGAGGCACGGCTCACGTGGCCCGGTGGCGGTATGGCATGGTTCGAGATTGGGGGCGGCCTGCTCCATATTGTTACTCCGGACGAGACCTGGAATTACGATTCAGGCGCCGCCGCACGTGGAGTGGTGATGAAGGTTTACGTCGATGACGTTGACGAGCATTTCTCTCGCGCGAAGGCCGCGGGCGCAAAGATTCTTTCAGAGCCGGAGGATGGATTCTGGGGCGGCCGGATCTATCGCGCCCTGGACCATGAAGGTCGTCAATGGGAGATCTCGCAAAGTGGTCGCGATCTCGCGTCTGATCAATGGCAGCTGCCTCCTGGGGTCACTCGCGGGGTCACCGAGTGACAAAAAGGTGACGAAGATTCTGTTCTCTTCGTCGCTGCCAGCGAATCCTTGAGGTTCGACGTTACTTAAGGAGAAGCAAGCGCACTGCTTTGTCTCTCTCTTCTAATCTTTCTCCATCTCCCGAGGAGTTAAATTCACCCAGCGATAGCCGCTCGTGATCTCAGCCCTTAACCGGAATACGTATTACCTCAACCGTGTTCGGTGTCGACCTATGATCTCTTCCAAGCTGGCGACGTTTCATGAGTTTAGCCGTACACCATTCCCCGGTAGCACGAAGTCTTCTAGATGGTTCGAAATAGCTACATTTAGATAGTTTGATTGCAGCGCCGCAAGCTTAGAGCCTAAACTTAAATATGATGAAAACGATGTTCTGTCCAAAGTGTGGCGCGGATGGTCAGACCGCGGAAGCTTATTGCCGGAGTTGCGGTGAATGGCTCCCTGATATTGACGCGCTTGCGCGGCCAAGATTGTTCAGAAAGCTGTCGCGCGATGAGAAGATCGCAAAGAGGCGCGTTTTAGAAATGGTGAGCGCGGGTCTATCGGTAACCTCGGCGGCTGTTATTCTGAGTGTTTTGGCCGGGGGCAATGACCTGCAGATCCTGTTTCTGGCACTAATTTGCTGCGTCCTGGTTGCGGTCTATCAAATTGTAAATTTTTATTTGGGTCACAAAATACAGCGAACAATAGAGCGCAGCCGCGCCGAAGTTGTCCACGAGATTGAAGAGGTGGCCGACAAAAGGGTTGAGACGTTAGGTTCTGCTGATGCGATTTCGTTTGTGGGCAGAGGCAGTGTAGTTGAAAACACTACCGAACTATTGGAACCTATTCCGCGGGGTGCAAAGCGGGTTGACTAGATCGAAAGAGTGGATACTTGACTGAAAAACTGAATCTGCGGGCTGCAGACTGCAGCAATGCTGGTCCAATTTTGGAGTGAACGCCTTCCAGAGACAACTGGTTTTACTTCTGGATGCATTTTACAAGGAAGAGTTCTCCAACTGAGTCCTTTGCACGGCACCTAATACCGTAGAGGTACCGAGGCTAACTCGCACTGCTGGTGATCTTGTTGTAAGACGAGTAAATAGCAAAAAGACGATCTACAGCGGCCCGATCACTACGCGCAAGTAACGTAATCACTTCATCACGTTCAGCCAGCAATGGCCTAAGAGTTTCACGCTGTGCGGGGGTGAAGACGGATGCGTTCGCCGCGTCTATCTGGCTGCGCAAGTTTGTATAAAAGTCGCTTGTGAGTTGCCGTGCAGGCTCGTACTCTCCTCGCTGAACATCTACCATTGCCGAACCCAAGGTGCTTTGGAGTTGACCCAATCGCACCTCACGTTGGGCAGCATCGCGCTGTTCGATCGCGTAGTTGGCTTTAAACCACGTGGGAAGAAATCCCAGCAGAAAGAACCCCAAACAAAGGCTCACATATAACGCGACACGTCTCCAGGGAATGTTGATACTTGAAAGTCTTTCACTCAGAACGCTGCTCTTGATGGTAGCATCACTTTTATTGGGAATCTGTTCTACGGCTTTCATACTCACTCCTCTGACCGTATCTGGCAAAGCAAAATCGAACGATGGTTAGCATTTCTGAAGGTGCTTCTACCCTAACTCAGGGTAAGTCACCGCATTCTGAAGCGAATCAGTGGAATCACAGCATTGCATGAGTGTTTACCCTTACAGCCTCAGCGTTCCTGATTGCTATACTTCTTGTTCCCTGTTTCACACTGTACTAAGGCTGTCGGTTGGATAGTGGTTTGAGGGAGGACCGGAATTTTGGGGATTCGCGGCAAATTACTCCTGCTTGCAGTGGGTATTGCCGTGCCCCTGGTGGTCTTCGGTGCGCTGGATCTTCGAAACATGTGGCGGCTTAGTAGGGCGCAACTGGACGACTCGATCAAACGGCAAGTCGACCTGGCATCGATTGCGCTTGAACGTTGGCTTGATGATCAGAAGAAAGCGCTTGAGGCAATTGCGGCGTCCGCCGGCGACAATGACCCTCGTTCTACCGTTATTCGAGAGAACCTGGAGAGCGTCCTTAAAACACGCTCCTTCTGGATGGATCTCCGAATCACCAACGCCGGCGGCACGACGACAGTGTCGCAGCCAGCACCAAAAGAAGTTCTGCCAAGTGCTCTCACCGACTATCTGGTTTCTGAAATGCGAGAGCGCAAATCGTGGGCTGTGGTTACCGACCGGACCCTCGACGAAGCTCGACCAATCGTGGTCATCGCCGCGCCGATTGAAAAAGGTGGCGCAGTCATCGCTCGCATTGATGGAGCTGCGATTAATAAACTATTCGACAGTATTGAACTTTCCCAACAAGCACTAATTTCAGTCCTCGATTCGAGCGGGCGCATTCTTTTCCGGCGACGGGGTTCAGAAGCAACCACGGAAGCTGATATGAGCTGGGCCCCGCTCTCCTCAGTGCTTGGCGAGCAACGTACCCACGTCATCGAGCTTACCAGTCCGGTTGATGGAATAAAGCGCGTATACGGGATAGCACACGTTAGGGATACCGGCTTGATAGCGATGATTGGAATTCCGAGCGCGACACTCTATGAACCGGCACGTCAGCGTCTTAATCGTTATGGATTTGTGGGGCTGATTGCGCTATTGCTGGCCATCGGCGCCGCACTCGTAATTGAGCGAAGTATTGTGATGCCAGTGAGACGCCTACGAACGACAGCGCAGCAGCTAGGCGCGGGGGATTTAACAGCGCGGGCCCAGATAAGAGACGCCGGGGAAATAGGCGACCTTGCAAAAGCTTTCAACCAGATGGCCGCTCGAGTCGAAGAGCGCGACGAGAGGCTTACTGAGCTGGACCAGTTGAAGTCTGATTTCGTAAGCAGCGTTTCTCATGAGTTGAAGACTCCTTTAACTACCATAAAAGTCCTGGCCCATTTGCTCCAGGGGCAGGCATTAACCGATTACGACAGGCTTGACTACTCGCGGACGATCGCAACCGAGTGTGACCGTCAAATTGAGTTCGTAGGTAATCTGCTGGATTTGTCTCGTATTGAATCAGGGGCTTATAAACTGACGAAATCCCCGGTAGATGTTGCTCGGATGATAAACGCGTGCGTAGACGTAGATCGGCACCGTTCAGCTTCACTGGGCCTGGCTCTCGCTACCGAAATACCCGAAGGATTGCCTAAAATCGAAGCCGACTTTGAAGCTTTATGCAGAGTGATTCGTGGCTTGGTTGATAACGCAATCAAGTACACACCTGAAGGTGGTCTGGTAAGTGTCTCCGCTCACATTGTTGGCCAAAATGTGGCAATCTCCATCGAAGACAACGGAAGCGGAATACATCGTGACGATCTTCCTTACATCTTTAACAAATTTTTTCGTGCGCGATCAATTAGTGACGAAGCCGAAGATGACGGGTCTGGTTCATTTGCTACCGCAGCGCCGGGCGTCGGACTCGGTCTCTATTTAGCGAAGCACATCGTTGAGCAGTTAGGCGGCCGCATTACGGTCGAGAGCGAAGTCGGCGCCGGTACAGTCTTCACCGTACTCATGCCGGTGTTGGTTACGGGTGACAAACCTGGGATGACTATTGAGGATGATGCTGATGTCGAAGCGATTGCTGGTAGTTGATGACGAGCCTAACCTTCTGCGCGCGGTGGCGGCATGTCTCAAGTCGGAGGGCTACGAGGTGAATACTGCTCGCAGCGGGCGAGAAGCTCTAATGCAACTCGCGGAGGCCGTACCTGATCTGTTGGTGAGTGATATCAGAATGCCGGGGATGGACGGCTATCAACTCGCGCGACAATTGCGCGGTTCCCCGAGAACAGCATTGGTACCCATCGTATTTCTTAGCGCTAAAGATGAAACCTCGGACCGCATTGAAGGCTTTCGCGCAGGCGTGGACGCTTATCTTACAAAACCGTTCGAGCCGGAAGAGCTCATCGCTGTCGTCAATGGCATTCTGAGCCGAGTGGAAAGAACTCACTCGCAAATCGCGCGGCTCGTAGATTCTACAATTGCTGAAGATGAGCCCGTCACATTTCAGGACGAGCAATTAACTGAGGCAGAGGATCGCGTGGCTCTGGCGGTTTCGCGTGGATTGAGTAACAAAGAGATTGCCGCAGAATTAGAAATCAGTGTGCGCACAGTGGAGAACCATATCAGCCACATACTCGATAAGAAAGGCTTTAGTAATCGGGTAGAAATTGCGCGGCATGTTTTAGAACAACGCCGTTCTCACTAACCAAAGCTCAAACTAACCGACACGTGAGTGGAAACCCTCAACTCATCTGCGTAGTTCTGCCGATTCCTATCACTCGCCGATTTGTTAGCCTCAATCGAACGACTACGCCATTCAATTCAGCAATGGTCTATACCGGGAGGAATTCGGTAGCTAGGAGCGTTTGCTTGCCTGTTACTAATTCTTCCAACTAAGCACAGACCGGGGATAAGGGCCTACTATAACTGTGGCCCCATTCTTTGGAAACGAAAGGAGAGCAATGAAACAGAATTACGATGTGATCGAAACCGCGAAGAGAAATGGGGGGTTCGAGGTCTTTACGGGAGCTCTTGCGGACGCCGGCCTGGAAGAAGCCTTGAAGGAGATGGGACCCTACACCCTCTTCGCTCCGACGAACGAGGCATTCGCAAAAATACCCAGGAAAAAACTGGACGATCTTCTGAAGCCGGAAAAGAGGGAGACGCTCCAGGCACTGCTGAGGAATCACATAGTGCCAGGTAAACTGACGGCAAATGAACTGAAGACACTCAGTGAAACGAAGTCGGCCAAGGGGGAGGAGCTGAAAATCGAATCGCGCGAAGGACTTTGGATCAACCAGGCAAGAGTGGTGTCGCCGGATCTGGAGGCCTCAAACGGCGTGCTGCATGGGATCGACTCGGTTCTAATGCCGCAAACGCAAGTCGCGACTGCTGGTTAAAGCTAGTGGATGGGCAGCTTTGCAGCGATGGTCCTCGCCACCGGACCATCGCCACAAAGTGCCAAAGTATTGCTCTTCTAAGTGCGATCACTCACGTTATTAAGTATTTGCTCCCTGTTACTCGGCAGGATGCATAGCGACCTGCGAACTTCAAAAGAAGGAGAGAGGTTCGGTGTTGCTCCCCGCCTTGTTTGAACAATTGCCCTCTTAACAAGAATCGTCGCCTAATTTCATTCTATTTTTAGAGAGGAATTCGAACATTGCACTACGAAAATCTTCAGGGTTCTCCATCTGTAGCCCATGTGAAGCTCCCGGCAGAATGAAAGTCTCTGAGTTCGGTAAACAATTATGGAGTTTGTGGTTGATCGCTTTGTATATGCCCGGACTAAACTCGCCCGTGATTATCAGAGTCGGCGTTTTGATCTTTTGCGCGCTGGTATCGTCCAACGCCGTAGGTTCAAAGTAAGTCCGCAACATTGGTCCAAGGGTATGAGCGTTCTGGTTAATCACTAACAGATCCTCAAGGGCCAACTGGTGAAAGACATCTTTGCCAAGTGCTATGTTCACATATTCTGGAATGGCTAATCTTTCCTCTCCGCTTTCAAATAATCTCCGGACAACATCCAGGGCTACCTGATAAAGCCTCAGTGAAACTTTGTCATGGGGACCAGATAAGACTGAAAAAAGACTCGGTTCACCCAGTATCAAAGTCTTCACGAGGTCAGGCCGCTCCAGTGTGACCAGGGCCGCCACAGTAGCACCATATGAATGTCCGACCAGATGGGCCGGACCACGTCCGAGCGCGTTGATTAGAACGATGAGATCTTCAACGTGATGACGATGTGTATATTCGATCGCTGGTTTCGTCGATGAGTGTCGGTGGTGATAGCGTCGACTATAGGAAATTCCATGGTATTTCGGCGCCAGTTGGGCCAACTGGCGAGACCATGTGCGAAAGTCGCCGAGGGCGCCATGCACAAAAACGACAAGTTCTCCCTTGCCCTGCTCTATATAGGTCAACTCTGATCCATTGATGTTGATTTGCTTTAGAGGAGGTAGCTTAGCTCCAACGACCTGACACCCGAGCTCATCAACGGCGCGATCCAGCGAAGAATCCGTCAAATGTTCTGTCGTCATTAAGGTTATTCCAGTGCCAAGTGTGGCGTAACGGCTCGCAATCTTATTGCGTTGGGGCGCAGTCCTCGACGGCGATACTACCTAGCTCCTTAGGTGATTTCACTCATGAAACTAAGGCATGGGTTACTGAAGAGTAAGCAGGAGTTGAACACCGATGCGTTGGACTAGAACTCGAAGGATTAAGAGTGAGAAATAATGGGCAACTCAATTTGGAGCGCGTTTGAACCGACAGTTTCTACGAACCCTCGCACCTGAGTGTAATTACCTATTCCGGTAAGTATTTGCGCGGTTTCTGAGTTTCACCAGAATGTCTAAGATTCAATTGAGCACAAATCGGAGGTTTAAGTAGTGTTGAGGATACAAAGAAAGTTTATCGAAAGTTGCCTGCTTATTTTAATGTTAGTCACATTGTTCCTGCTGAGTTCGCTCTTAGCTACGGCGCAGGAGTTGACGAGTTCGCAGCCCAAGCCCGATGAAATCGCCAGTAGTGGCGAACGGGCTGCAATGAACCAACCCAGCGAGATGCCAATCACAGCGGCTCCGGTTTATCAGGAGTTCATGGGCATCGCGTTGGGGATGGATGCTGACGAAGTTAGATCGAAGCTTCGCCACCTCAAGGAGAAAGGCGAGCGCCAGGACTTTTTCGTGTTTTCAGAATCTCAGTCGGCCCAGATCGTGTATGACGATCAAGGTAAGGTGATTGTCATCTCCGTCGACTACGTGGGCAATGATGGCAAAGCCCCATCACCGGAATCCGTGTTGGCTGAAGCGGTGCATGCCAAACAGGATGGCTCCATTTATCAGCTCAAGCGATACCCCGAAGCGGGTTACTGGGTTGCTTACAGCCGGACCGCGGGAGACAACCCGATTGTTACCGTTACGATGCAAAAAATGTAGTTTGAAGGCGAGGCAGAGGATTGGAATTACAAGAATCATTAGGTCTGAATAGATTCAAACAACTCCCCACCACCACATGCCCAAATTGCATGATGGTCTGGTTAGCACCCGGTTTGTCGCAGGGCGACGCTTACAAGTGCAAGAGTTGCCATCTTACCTTCTTGGTGGGAGCCATTCCACCCGTCGCCTCCGAAGACGCAGCACCGTCGCAGTTTGAAGCGCCAAACGTTGTTAGTGAGTCCGGCGCCGACTTGCCCTATTCTCGTTTACAAAACTACTAGTTTCGTTGACAAGTTCAGGGGCAACCGGCAGCGTGGGATCACTGTAGGATGCTACCTGCCTGGCCGGATCATTGGGTACTGTCTTTAAAACGTGATTCATTCCCTCAATCAATAATAGCTTCGCGTTTCCATTGCCGTCAGCCAGTCCCTTGCCGTCTGCCAAACGCGTCTGCAAATCTGTCGTGCCCTGCACAATCAGAATAGGGACACGCAATTTGGCAATCTCCCTGGCTGGATCATATCGAAGCCAGGAGATCATGTATGGCTGGATGCTCGGACGTAATAGCAAGTTCAATTCGGAAGGCACTGAGGCGACGGTCTTGCCGGCCGCAAGTTGCTCAAGAATTTCTTCGGTTTTCTTCAGCAATTCAGGTGGAAAGTGTTGTTTGACCTGCTCCAGGATGATCTGTTGAACGGGACGACCCGCTCCGGCAATGGACACAAATGCATGCGCACCCGTTCGCTGAGCCGCCACGATGCCGATTAAAGAACCTTCACTGTGGCCCATCACTGTTAATGTTGAAAAGCGACGATCCGAAAGTAGCTGCTTGCCCCACCGAACCGCGTCATCAATATAAGTCTCAAAACTAAGATCTTCCTCTCGCAGAACAGTCTTGGTTTTTTCCGCCGCCAACAACATCGACTTCCCAGTCTCCCCTATGCCACGTTTGTCATAACGCACCGAAGCGATGCCGCGTCCCGCCAGGGCCTCAGCCAGCAGTTTGAGGCTGTTGTTCGCACCGGGTCGCAGTGGAGAATTTCCATCACGGTCGGTCGGCCCGGAACCCGCTACGATCAAAACGACTGGTACCCGTGATCGCGTTTGCGGGCGTTCCAAAGTGCCATACAACGTTGCGGTTGGTGTCTCCAGCGTGACCGGCTCCGCGATGAAAGGCGTCTCTCCATTAAGTGTGCTGGTGGAAGAGCTCTTTGGCGCAGTTTGAGCGCTGGACAAATCGATACCAGTTACCGTGATCATCATCACGAGAATTAACGGCCATTTTGTCTTCATCATCTCACCTCAGGATTTTCAGTCAGATTATCTTTGTTGAAGGGCACTATTCAGCCTGTGTTAAATCGTCATCTACCCTCGCTTAACTTCATCAATGCCTCAATTATCACTCGCAGACGATCGAGGTTAAGAATAATTATGGTGGGGACGACAATCAGCACTAACGTTCCTAGTAAGACGCCGGCCTTGGCCCACAGTCGCCGCGCCTTGAGCGCTGGCGCAGGTGTTGACTTGAGCGCCAGCCAGCCGAAGATCACCGCCAACAATGCTTTCTCCAGCCCAGCCAGATTTATGAAGCACGCAAGTGCCAAAATTAGCGAGATGGTGGCATAAGCGTACTTCTGGCCCAGTACGATGGGGGCCTGACTCTCCGGTTTACTCTCACTCATTTTATGACTCTCCTTCGAGACTGAGCTCGGAATTGATTTTGAACGGGTTCTCCCTCAGATAAGCAAAGGCCGCAATCACAAGGAGCACCGGTACGAATTTGAATAAGAAGCTGAAGTCGCGGTCTGGTATGAGTTCGAGGAGGCGATAGCCCAGCAGCAGGGCGCCCAGAAACATGAACGACGCCGAAACCCGAGATGTATCTCTACGAGTAACATTAGGCAATCTTCGTTCGATCTGCTGCCACAGATTCTCAGTCGGCAGCTGCCGCTCCTGGGTGTCAAGCAGGGTCGAGAGTCTGCGCAATTCTTGAAGCTCCCGACGGCAATCGGCGCAGCTCGCTAAATGAGTTCCGATCTGTTCAGACGACAACTCCGGTTGATAGCCATCTTCGATCGCCATCGCTGCCATGGATACGCGTTCGCAATTCAACTCACTCATAGTTCAACCCTCAATCCCGTAAACGAATGACGTGCCAGTCTGTCGCGTAATTTTTTCCGCGCATGGTAGAGCCGGCTCATGATTGTTCCTTGAGGCACTTGCAACCTTTCAGCTAGTTCTTGATACGAAAGTCCGTCCAGATGCCGTAACGTAATTAATTCCCGGTCCTCAGTGGGTAATTCAAGCATGGCCTGTTCTAGTAGCATCGACTCCTCGGGTCGAATGTTTGCTGCCGGCGCCAGTATTTCGATGTCATTCGAATTGCCCATCTCTCTTTTCTTGCGACCGTGGACCAGCTTGTAACAACGATTTCGAAGAATCACATAAAACCAGGGGTAAAAGCGTCGACTGAGATCGAGCCGGTCCAGCGCCTGAAAAGCGTCAATAAATGCTTCTTGAACGGCGTCCAGCGCGTCTTCGTGGTTGCCGAGAATGGCTGTGGCATGACCAATCGCCTCGGCCTGGTAGCGCTCGACGATGTGACGAAACGCCTCAGTGTCTCCCGCTCTGCATCTTTCAATCGCCGCATGATCATCCATCGTTCATCTCTCACCTAACGTATCCCTGCAGTCGTTGAATTATTCAAAATAATTTATCGGACGAGGAAATTCTTGCTCTAGACCTGCTAAAGCATGCCGTGAACTGGATTCAGCTTGATTCAATACATTCTAAGTTGCTTCGAGAATTGCGTCGCTGTTGCCTGAAAAATGTGGTCCCAGGTTATCCGTAGTATTGTCTACTAATGTGCCACCAGTTTCAGTGACTAGAAATCAAGGGAGGAAGATCACGACCTGAGTTACTTTAGTCGCGATCAATTTACCTAAAGATCCAGGACTAAAGTTACCTGGTCGCGATCCAATCAAGTTACACCAGCGCCGTACTTACTCTGCGGATGGACTTATTCGGTTGGGTCGGAGGAGACTTAATCTGGTTTTTGGTCCAGCTAACGTTGTGGAACCGCCGGAGGGGCAGGGCATGGCATGGCATGCCCTAAGGAGGGAGGGTTTAGGCAGCTTCCCAGGACGACATTCCCGCCAGTTGTATTTCAACGCGTGACATCCGTGCCAGGACAACCAGCCGCAGGCGCTCTGCAAACGAATCACCCGTCTTCCAGGTCACATCGACCGAGCGCAGGCGGCTATCATAGAAACGCAGGATGTACTCGTCGAAACCGAGGTAATCAATTTTGCACACTGTCAGTTTGAAAGGAATGAGCTTCCTGGTCCAAAGATCGTCAAGTGCTGACTGTGCCTCAGATCTTAGTCTTTCAATTAACATCAGAACACCTCGCGGGCGTTAAGGAAGGGTTAAATTGCTTGGGAGTGCAGAGAGAAAACGACCCTAACACATGAGCGCCACCAGTTGTGACTTCGGTGACAACGGCAACCCAGTGGTAACCCGCTTGCAACGTCGCTCAAGTCAGAAAGGCCGCCAGCCGGCATTGGACCGCTCAGACCGGAAAGCGCACTATGATGAATCCCATGCTCAAGAAGATCGGTGTCAAGCACGGCATGCGCTCGATCCTGGTAGACGCACCGGCTGAGGCGCTCGGGGTCTTAGACCTGCAAGGCGACGACGTTTCATACAGGCTCACCGGCTCCTTCGACTACATTCACCTCTTCGTGAAGGACAGAGAGCATCTCGATGCCACTTTTCCAAAACTGAAGAGTCATCTGAAGACGGACGGGATGCTTTGGGTCTCGTGGCCGAAGGGGAGACGCTTGGGAACTGATCTGACCCTGAGGAACGTCATTGAGATCGGATACAACCACGGCCTGGTCGAAAGCAAGACGATTAGCATTGATTCAACCTGGTCTGCAGTCAAGTTCACCCTCCCAAAGGAAGGAAAGCAGTACAACAATAGCTATGGGCAGTTGAAGAAGAGTTCTTAGCCCGATCGCGAGCTGCGGCTGAATAGATTTAAACTAAGGAATCACAGATGATAATCGTTAATGTAACGTACACAGTAAAATCAGAGTTCGTTTCGAAGAATCAGGAAAACATAGATTCGTTTCTGAAAGATTTTCGAAAGCTCAGCAGCGATAAGTTTCGCTACATCGTTTACTTGCGCGATGATGGTAAGACTTTCATGCACCTTTCCATGTATCAGGATGAGGAAACACAGCAGCAGGTGCTGGACGTGGCATCATTTATATCATTTCAGAAGCAACGGGATGAGAGTGGCCTTGAAGGGCCTCACAAAATAGAAATGATGGAACTAGTCGGTTCATCATTCGACATTTTCACTCCATAGGGGCTCGAAGCGCGGGAGCTTAGTCATGCTCAGCCTGAAATGCTCATCGCGTGCCGCAGCTGAAGGCCGGCACTAGATTTCATGGAAGAAAAACATGTCACGACGTACCTCCATCGGAATTATCGGAATGGGCTGGGTGGGATCGAGCGTGGCCATCTCGCTGCTCCACTCCGGGACAGTCAACGAACTGCTGATCCACGACGCACGAAACGAGCTGGCTGAAGGTGAGGCCATGGACCTTGCTCACGGCTCCTCCTTCTACCCGTCAGCTCTCGTGCGGAGCAGCACGGTTGAAGAAATGTATGGCACGGATGCCATAGTTATTGCCGCAGGCAAAGGCGGCACACCGGGCCAGACTCGGCTTGATCTGCTGCAGAACAATGCGCTCATTCTGCGCGAGTTGGCGCGACGTCTGCGCGACTATAAGGGACTGGTGGTAATCGTTACCAATCCGGTCGATGTGTTGACCTGTGTCTTTACCAGGGCATCAGGCCTGGCGCCGGAGCGGGTTATTGGAACTGGAACGATGCTCGATACGGCCCGCTTGCGCCAGATACTGGGAAGAGAATTGAACCTGGATCCGCGCTCCATTCACGCACAGGTCGTAGGAGAGCATGGCGATTCTGAAGTGATCCTGTGGTCCACCGCGACTGTCGGCGGGATGCCTCTGCGACGGTGGCCGGGGTGGCACGCGGAGCGGGAAGCTGCAGTTGCGCAGGAGGTTCGCACTGCCGCTTACGAGATCATCCGGCGTAAAGGCGCGACCAATCACGCCATTGGTCTGGTCACCTCGGCCCTGCTGCGCTGGATGGTGCGGGGCGAGCGGCGCGTGCTTACAGTGTCTCGACTTCAGAGTGGAGCAATGGGTCTGCAGAATGTGGCCTTGTCCTTACCCACGATCCTCAGCATGGATGGAGCAACACAGGTGCTTGAACCGGAGTTG
This sequence comes from Pyrinomonadaceae bacterium, assembly GCA_035557535.1. GTDB lineage: Bacteria > Acidobacteriota > Blastocatellia > Pyrinomonadales > Pyrinomonadaceae > PSRF01. The sequence continues at coordinate 391 of DATMDU010000158.1, read as the reverse complement.
GATGAGGACGAGCGAATGCAGTTAGAGCACTCTGCCTCCGTACTGCGGAAGGCTGCAGAATCATTTTCAAGTTAAAGATGCTCCGAATCGAAAAGGAAGAAGCGAAGAAGGGAGGGAAGAATGATTGCTCGGTTTGACTGCATTCTTGATTGTTCTTCTGGCTCTTACCAATGGCCTTCATCGTTGTCCTCACGCGGCTACTGCGAACCGTGAAAAGGGGAAACAGCGTCATGGGGAATCCTATTGCACTGCTTTGCACAAAAAGTAGGATTCGAGTCTAGGTAGTATCTGCATTCAAGCGCCAACGGCGCGAAATGTAATAGCCTGGGCCAGCGGCCCAGGAGTCAATCGAGAGCAAAGATACTAAGCGCTGAAAGCGCGGAATAATGGT
>DATMDU010000157.1:0-290186 GCA_035557535.1 Pyrinomonadaceae bacterium | reverse complement strand
TCGGTGGTCAGTGATCGGTGGATGGTGGATGGTGGATGGTGGATGGTGGATGGTGGATGGTGGATGGTGGATGGTGACTGTCGTTCCGATCAGTGCGAGTTGCTGCGCACGGCGGTAGCCGATCGATCGGGTCCTCCCCAGAAGCGTCGAATCGCCCTACACTCTGCACTGACCACCGATCACCAACCACTGACCACCAACCACTGACCACTGCCCACCAGCCACTGACCACTATGAAGACCGTCCTGTTGCTAATCTGCTCCAACGCTTTCATGACGTTTGCCTGGTACGGACATCTGAAGTTCAAGCATGCCGCTGCTGGTCGCAATCCTGGTCAGTTGGCTGATTGCGCTGCCCGAGTACGCGCTGCAAGTACCGGCCAATCGCGGCGGTCACGGACAATTCACCGCGCCGCAATTGAAGATCATTCAAGAAGTGATCTCGATCAGCATCTTTGTGGTTTTCAGCATCACCGTACTCCGAGAATGGCCGCGCTGGCACGAGTGGCTCGCAATGCTGCTGATCATCGCGGCGGTGTGCGTGATGATGGCCGGTGAATAGAAGTCAGAAGTCAGAAGTCAGAAGTCAGAAGTCAGAAAAGGCAGGAGCAACTTTGGCAGCAGCAGTGGAACATGAGGTGAGCCATCCGGCGTTACAGCACCACTTTGAAAACCTCGAGCAGCAGCGCGAGGCCGGCACGCTCGGAATGTGGGTTTTCCTGGTTACCGAAATCATGTTTTTCGGCGGGATGTTTTTTGCCTACACGCTCTACCGTTCTAAATTTCCGGATGCGTTTGCGTCCGCGAGTAATCACTTGTCATTGCCGCTGGGAGCTGTCAACACAGTAGTGCTGATTCTTAGCAGCTTGACGATGGCACTGGCGGTTTACTGTGCCCAGGTAGGCAAGCGGCGTAATCTAATTCTCTTCCTGGTGATGACGATTGTGTTGGGCTCAGCGTTTTTGGGAATCAAAGCGGTTGAGTATCGCGACAAGTATGTCGACAGTCTAATTCCCGGAAGACTTGTCCCCGGAAGACCTTTCAACCCGGTGGTAGCTGCGCACGGCGACACCGATCCGCACAAGCTTCATTTGATGGGGTCGGCGACGGTCAAGCATGTGGAGATGTTTTACTGGATCTATTTTGCGATGACCGGCATGCACGCCATTCACATGATTATTGGTGTCGGCCTGCTCTTAGTGCTTCTTTATTTTTCCTGGCGAGGCCGCTATGGACCCGAGTATCACAATCCCGTTGAGATTCTGGGGCTTTACTGGCACTTCGTCGACATCATCTGGATTTTCCTGTTTCCGTTGCTTTACCTGTTAGGCAGGCATATGTTGCATACGTAGGACAGGCATTCCTGCCTGTCCATTTTGAAAACAAGAAGAGAGGACAGACAGGAATGTCTGTCCTACGGTTATGAGCGAACACATTGTCTCTCTGAAAGTTTACTTTACGATTTTTCTGTCGCTGATGGTGGGCACCGCTCTTACCGTCTGGGCCGGGCTGCAGGATTTTCCTGGACCGTTGAATGTGATCGTGGCGCTAACGATTGCGGTAATAAAGGCAACGCTGGTGGTGCTCTACTTCATGCACGTGCGCTACAGTTCGAGATTGATTTGGGTAGTGTTTGCAGCGGCCTTATTCTGGCTGGGAATTCTCTTCGCGCTTACCTTCGGCGACTACTGGACCCGCACCTGGTTATGATTTCCCAAACGTGTGAACCTTAAGCCAGCTCAACCTTCCACCGGATACAACTTCAGATCACGTACCACCACCAGGCGATTGCAGCTCGGGCACTCCAGTCGGATCGCCGTGTCTGACGTCTTGATTTCCGTGCCGCAATAAGGACATGGGGCCGCAATTTCGTTCTGCGTGAGTTGTCCTCGCATCATCAGCAAAGGCACCAGCATCCCGGCGATGATTAGGGGAATACCAAAAACCAAACCGATGGTTGCACCCTGACCAAAGGTTAAACTGATTACCAGTCCAGCGATGAATAAGATGAGGCCAAGCGCGATTGCGAACGAAAAGCTGTAGGCTCCGTCAGCCTTCTTGCCGGGCTTCGCGTAATCCGGTTCCTGGGAACTCATCGTCGTAACCTCCTGCTCTGCCTTGAATATCGTGATGATCTTTTGTGGAATCGACTTTTACCCGCCCACGTTGCTCTTTGTCAACATTTGGGCTGGGAGCGCAGGCATCCTGCCTGCAATGAGCGCATCAGCGCGAACCGGCTCCTGCTCGTTGACTTCAACCGCCGAAGGACTTTCGCGAGCTGTGCTCGCGTTTGCAGGCAGGACGTGCACCCCAACCGGGCTACCCAGTCGGGGACCCCGCGGCCTGCGCTCCCAGCGGCTCAGCTGTGCACTTTGCTGCTTCGTGGTTATAATCGCCGTTTCAAATTATGACTACAAAAACAGACACCGCCACCCTGAGCCCACTCGAAACTTATTTGAGCCGGCATGATGACGAGGCCTGGGCTGCTGCCCTGACCACCCTGCTGCGTTCGATTCATGAAGTGGACAGGAACGCCACGCAGATTTGGTTCGCGTTTTATCCGCTTTCCTTGTTTGAAGCTTTTCAACAGGCTGATGACCAGGAAGAGTTAGCGCGGCAACTGCTCATCAAAGGCAATCATCGGTTAAAAGATCAGATCGATTTGTCACACAAGTTTCTGTTTGGACACCGTTACTGGCCACAGGTCAAACGTGCGGTCGAAGCATCTGCGTTGAGCTTTGCGCCGGTTGAAGGTGAGAAACTTGCGGATCAGATCCTCAAGGTCGCGGGCGAGGTAGCCAAAGCCAACGGGGTGGACCAATCGTTGGTGGTGGGGATAACAGCCGTCGCATTCATGACGCTGCAGCAATCCGGTTTGGCGGATTTCAAAGCTGCGCCGGGCGAAATGCTGCTGGATCACAAGCATGCGAAGAAAACAACTGAACAGATTCTGAGCGACCGGGCGAAGGACAATAGCCAGGGGCTGTTTGGTTTTCTGAAGACTGTCGATAAAAAATGGACTGTCACTTACGACGAAGCGGATGATAAAGCCTCGTATAAGATGAACAACGATCAGGACATGGCCTGGGGCGCCGCCGACGATCGCACGCGCAACTGGCGTGAGATAGATCCTCGTCGTCCTGAAGGTCCCATTCCGGTGGAGTGTCGTTCGGCGTCGTGCGGCACGTGCTGGGTGGGAGTTCTTGGCGGCGCGGAAAAGCTTTCGGACGTTGCCGTTCGTGAGGGTAAACAAATAAAGGACTTCGGTTATATCAACACCACAGAGCCTAAGCCGTTGATTCGTCTTGCTTGCCAGGCGAAGACCTACGGCGCAGTTTCGATCGTTATCCCGCCGTGGAATGGTGTGTTTGGGAAATACTTGAAGACTCAAAGTCAGGCAAGTCAGACAGAGGATCAATCCGAGCAAGTCGACTAGAAGTTCCGTAGGAACGGAATGTTTATAGCTTATAAGCTTCAGCCGAACACGATGCGGGAGCAAAACTGTCAGGCAGTTTTGCTCCCGCGTTTGCTTGTCAGGTGTTCAAATTACTATAAACAACGCGTTCCAAACGGAACGTCGCATCGCAGTGTTTGGGCAGGTCAATAACAATTATTGGCTAAATGGCAGATAAGAAAACTTCCCCACTATTATTCGTGATCGCGGCGGCGGTGCTCTGGAGCACCGGCGGTCTGTTCATCAAGTGGACTTCGATCTCCGGACTTGAGCTTTCCTTTGGCCGTTCGCTACTGGCGGCAATCACCGTTGCCATTTTCACTCGACATGAAGGATTTCGTCTCAACAAAGTAACGGCCCTTGCCGCCGTGTTGTACGCGGCGTTGCTATTGCTCTTCGTGCTGGCCACGAAAGAGACGACGGCTGCAAACGCGATCTTTTTGCAATACACCGCACCGCTTTATCTGCTGATTCTCGAACCGCTGTTCTACAAAGAGAAATTTCGCCGGCGCGATCTGATTACGGTGGCGGCTTGTGTGATTGGCATGTCGCTTTTCTTCGTCGGCAAACTGCGGCCGCAGGATGTAACCGGAAATCTGCTGGCCCTGGCTTCCGGTCTCTGCTTCGCTTGCTACTTTTTATTGCTTCGTCACCGGACAGCACGAGAGGTGAACCGGGCGTCGTCTGTAATCTATGGAAATCTGTTGCTGGTTGTCGTGGCTGCACCGGTCGGTTTGAAAGTATTGCCGCAACTTTCGCTACACGACGCTGTAAGTGTGGCCTACCTTGGAGTGGTGCAAATCGGTTTGGCTTACACGCTTTTCACGGTCGCAATGGCGCGAGGCGCCCGCTCACTCGACGCAGGAATTGTCGGATACATCGAGCCTGTCTTAAATCCTATTTGGGTATTTTTAGTGATTGGCGAGCGCCCGAGTCAGTGGGCATTGATTGGTGGGGCGATTATTGTGTTGGCCGTCGTTCGTCACACGCTGCTGGAGGCCAGAGGAGGACGTCGATCGGAAACACTATCAGCAGATTTCGCAGATTCCGCAAAGAAGACGAATGGAAAATGAGTTGGATCAACTACAACGCGGACTGTGGGATGGCTTACCCGCCTTCAGACCGCTGCTTCGCTGCCGCGGCGACTGCTCTGAGTCGTTCGACCTTCTGCTCGAAAGTTTCGCCGGGGACAGGTCCCGTATCCACGACGCCGGAGTAGGTGCCTCGTAACATCAGGGTGCGATCTGCTTCGCCAGTCGGTTTGTGTTCCGCACCTGGGGTGGGTTTGGGAGACGCTTCCGTAGCAGGCGCGACATCAGCAGCAGCTTCGGGTTCTGGCGGTGTCATTGCCGATTCGAGCACTGTAGCCACCACGGGGGCATCAGGAGCCACCGGGGCTCCGCCACCTTCGTCGGCGCGTTGCTTGGCCGCGGCCGATACTGCTTTGAGTCGCGCTACCTTTTGTTCAAACGTTTCACCCGGTTGTGGCCCAGCATCCGCAACACCGGCATAGGTGTAACGTTTCATCAGGGTTCGATCCGGATTCGCTCCAGCTTTTTCCGTCGCAGCTTTAGACGTCGGAGCGTTTGCTGGTTTCGCTGCGACGGGTTGCGTCGCCTTGGGTGTTGCAGCCGGCGCGGCTGCTGCCGGCGCAGTAGCTGGTTTGGCTGCTGCGTGTGGCGCGGCGCTGGTTTCCATCACGAAGACGCCGCGCGCGTCCTTCTTGATTACCGGCAGTGTCCCGCCCGCCGCTTGTAGCAACGCGGAAAGCTCGGCCTCAACAAAACGAGATTGCTTATGTGGATCGCGGACGTGCCCGAGCGGAGGACCCATGTAGAGTGTGCCGCAGATACTGCATTTGGAAAGCACATCGTCGCCGCGCAGGTGGACCACCGCCGCTTCACCGGCGGTGTTTAATTGTTTCAGGTGTCCGTTGCAGAGTTTCCCCTTCGCGTTTTTCTCGTTACAGACCGTTTGCGCGTTGGTGATCCTTTTCGGCGCCGCGGGGGTGGCGGCCACCTGATTTCCCGAGCCGGCTTCAGAGACAGTTGCGGTCATAGCTGCTGGTTGCTTTCCGAGAATTGTGCTGGTGATTCCGGGACGAATATTACAGAGTCGATCAAAGGTGCGTCAATGAAACTAAAGGGCATGATTGACCAAATGACACGGAGTAACGCCAAAATCCGTTCGTGTTGGTCAGTGTAATTCGTGGACGGCGTTTTCTCTGACCCTTCTGCAAAGTATAGAAGATTAGGCCCCGTGCCACTTTGAACCGGTCTTTGCTATGCTGGGTGAACATGCTTAACGATTTACTCGGAGCAGTCTGGCGGCGGGTGCCAAAGAGCATCAGGCGTTGGATGGTGCGCTCTTATCAGCCCCATTTTGCGGTTTCCGCGGGCGCAATCATTACTGACAACAAGGGCCGCGTGTTGTTGTTAAAGCACCGTTTTCGTCCCAGTCCCGGATGGGGAATTCCTGGCGGCTTCATCGAAAAAGGTGAACAACCTGAAGAGGCTGTGCGGCGCGAGTTGCGGGAGGAAGCCGAGCTCGAGCTGAAAGATGTGAAGTTGTTTGCGACCCGAGCTTTCAAGGAACCAAAACAGATCGAAATACTTTTCACGGCACGGGCCATCGACGACACTGAACGCCTCAGTTTCGAGATTCAGAAGGCCGGGTGGTTTGCGCCAGCCGAGTTACCGAAAGATTTACCGACGGATCAAGCGAGACTAATAAAACGTGCGTTCGATGATGGAGTCACGGCGGGGGATTGATGTATGCTATCGGCCTCGAATTCAATAAGAGATGAGTGCTGAGCGCTGGGTTTCAAAAACTCGGAACTGGAGAACTGGTTGCTTATGGAAAACAAAATGGTAGATCTGATTCCCCCGCCTGAAGTTGTGATGGAGATGCTGAAACGCACCGGCGCTTTTCGCGAGGGGCACTTCGTCTATCCCAATGGCAAGCATTCGCCTTATTACTTTCAGATGCCGCTGGCCTTTCGCTATTACGATACGGCGCGCGTTTTGGCGGTGGCTTTGAGCCGGAAGTTTCGTGTGGATCGCGACATCTCCAGCCAGTTACCAAAGGTGGCCGTGATCAGTCCCAGTTCGGGCGGCATCCCGGTGGCTTTTGGTGTGCGCGACGCGCTCAGCGCCGAGCAGATCTATTGGGCCGAACAGGAAAACGGCAAGCGCATGTTTCGCCAATATATAAACCAGGGCGAAGTGAATCCGTGCATCATCGTTGACGATATCATTCGCAGCGGACATGCAACTGAGGAGACCGCCGGGCTCGTAAAGGCGTTAGGTTCGAAAGTGATAGGCTGCGGCGCGATCGTTAAGTTCACGTCGGCGGATGATAAATTGGAAGATACGCCGATCAAGTCGCTGGTGGAGTTTGATGTGCAGATGTACGAGAGCGGCGATGAGTGTTCTGATTGCAAGAAGAATGCGCCGGTCGAGCACGTTCGCGTCTAAAAAAGTAGAAGGCAGAAAGCAGAAGGCAGAAGGCAGTAGGCACAAGGTATTAGGCACAAGGTATTAGGCAGGACGCTGAAAGAAGAATACCCCTGACCGCTAAACATTCCGCTCCAAAGAAAGGAACGTTACATGTTACGTGGTCATCGAGATCCGAGGTCTATCAACTTGCTTATCGGCTTGCGATGGAAATCTTTCACCTCACTAAACATTTTCCCAGAGAAGAGATCTACTCTTTAACTGACCAGATTCAGCGTTCTTCTCGAAGCGTTTGCGGCAAACCTCGCCGAAGGTTTTCGTAAGCGACGATACCCGAGCTCTCTCTCTCTCTCTTGTACTTGTCTAGATCTCGTGGCGGTTGGAGAGCGCTTTGTCCATCGTCACTTCGTCGACGTATTCCAAATCACTTCCCACCGGCATACCCATCGCGATCCGGGTTACACGCAGACCCAGCGGTTTTAGCAGCCGGCTGATGTAATTTGCCGTTGCTTCACCCTCCGTCGTGGGATTAGTGGCGAGTATTACTTCACTCACTGCCACACCATCATTGTTCTCAGGCTTAAGGCGGGGGAGCAGGTTCGCAAGATGCAACTCATTGGGCCCGATATGCCGCATCGGCGAGAGGCTGCCGTGAAGCACGTGGTAGACGCCTTTGAAGCTGCGGGTTTTTTCCACCGCCACGAGGCTGTGCGGTTCTTCCACAACACAAATCACTGAATGGTCGCGCGACGTCGAAGAGCAAAAGCGGCAAGGGTCGACTTCGGTGAGATTGTTGCAAACGGAGCAAAGGATAATTCGTTCTTTTACTTCCAGCAGCGCAGTGATCAAGCGCTGAATATCAGCATCGGGCGTGCGCATGAAATGAAATGCCAACCGCTGCGCGGACTTGTGCCCTATGCTGGGGAGGCGTTTCAGCTCGTCGATTAATTTGGTGACTGGTTCGGCGTATTCCAACATTATCGATTTCCAATTGCCAATTGCCGATTTGCTCGCATTGGACCGCCAGTTCAGTCAGAAAATTGGCAATCGGCAACTGGCAATCGGAAATGGCGTTAGCCCAGTAGCCCTCCGAGGCCCGGCGGCAGCATCCCGCCAAGTTTTCCCTTCATCGCCTCGTCAACCTTGCGATTTGCTTCATTGATCGCGGCAAGGATCATGTCTTGAAGCATCTCAACGTCGCCTTCTTTCACGGCTTCAGGATCGATCTTGAGCGACACGATCTCATGATTGCCCTTCATCTCGACGGTTACTACTCCGCCGCCGGCTGAAGCATCGACGAGGAGTTCCTGCATTTCCTTTTGCATCTTCTCCTGCATCACCTGCGCCTGCTTCATCATCTGTTGAATATTGAATCCGCCGGGAAATTTCATTGCGCGCACCTCTCTAAATGGTCAGTTGTGGTAAGAAATCGATTGCACGCATCGTAACTTCCCTGAGAAGTGATTGCAACGAAGCGGAACTCGGAGGACTAGTGCCGTTTGCTTTGCGGCTCTTTGCGAAATCTTTGCGGAGGAAGTAAGTCGCAGAGTTACGCAGAGGAAACGCCGGCAAGAAAAGCTGAAAGGCTATCGTTCATGGCCCACTATCTGCTATAAGCTTGGCAATGAGCCATGCGCATTCGGGCCAGACCGGCACGGTCGAAATCAGTCTAAAAAGCGAGATCAAACTTTATTACGATCTGCACGCACCCGCAGTTTTACCAGCGCCGTTGCTGATCGCGCTTCACGGTTACGGAGCAAACAAAAAGCAGATGATGCGCGAGGGGCTCGCCATGGCGCCTGATAACTTTGCGATAGTCTCGCTGCAGGGTTTTCATCAACACATGAAGGAGCCGAAGGAACCCGGCGGACCGCTGCGTTTCGGTTTTGGTTGGCTGACGAACTTTCACCCCGAAGATTCCGTCGCCGTTCACCACCGAGCGCTACTGGATATCATCAACCAGCTGATAGAGGATGGCGCCGTGGATCGTGAACGAATTTTTCTGTTGGGCTTCTCTCAAACGTGTGCGCTTAATTATCGTTTTGCCTTTAGCCACTCCGGCGTCTTGCGCGGCGTGATTGGAATCTGCGGTGGAATCCCCGGTGACTGGGAGACGAGCGAAGCGTACTCGCCCACCGCGGCGCCCATTTTTCATCTGGCAGGAACGCAAGACGAATTTTATCCACCTTCACGAGTTGCGGATTATGCCGAGCGGCTACGCCTCCGTGCTGAGAATGTTGAGTTTAAGAGTTATGACGCAGCGCATGAGATTGTGCCTGCGATGCGCGAGGATGTAAGGGAATGGTTAGGGAAGTATGCTGAGTAAACAATCGCGAAGCCACTGGATGTTTCCTTTGCTGATCGGCGTAGTTCCGCTGCTCGGCGTTGGTTGCAATCAGACCTCCTCAGTGCGCAGTTCGGTGGCGGCATATCCTGTCGCAGCGCCATCGCCCACAGTTAAGCCGTTGCCCGCAAACGCGTCACCCCAGCTGAAACAATTTCTTGAAGCGGCTATCGAGCAAAGCAAGGTGACTACGGGTTACGATCCGGCGTGGGTCAAAATCAGTTATCCAAATGGCGATGTGCCTCTGGAAACTGGAGTTTGTTCGGATGTGGTGGTGCGTGCTTTTCGCAAGGCAGGTATCGACCTGCAAAAGGAAGTTCACGAGGACATGCAGCGAGCCTGGGCAGAGTATCCCAAACGATGGGGAGCGCGCGGAACGGATACAAACATCGATCACCGCCGGGTTTTGAATCTGATGACTTACTTTTCTCGCCAGCGTAAATCACTGGCCGTCACTACCGACCGCGCTGACTATTTACCCGGCGATGTGGTGGCCTGGGAATTGACTGATGGCATCGAACACATCGGCATCCTGACCAATCTTTCTTCCGAAACGAATCAGAACTTTCTGATCGTGCACAACATCGGAGCGGGCGCTCGCATAGAAGACGTCCTCATGTCCTGGAAAATTATCGGGCATTATCGCTACTACTAAGTCTTCAGCCGAACATGAGACATATTCGAGAGTGTTCAACCCCGAGTTGGGTTCGAATCGGGTTGAATGGGTTGTTCGGCAGGCGGTTTCGTAGGCGGTTTCTCAAGGCCATTCAAAATACCTCCGATGCCTCCCAGGGCAATGAATCCAGTTAGCACTGACCACCAGCGAAAGCCGCCCCGCGAAATATATAGAGTAAGAACTGCGAATCCAAAAGAAACCAGGATGCCACCAATAAAATCCCCCCAACTATAGACATGGAATGTCTTGAAACGTGTCGCCTGTTTGATGCGGTAGGTTCTTCTGATGTTTTCGTCAATATTAGACTTAAGAATCGCGTAGTTAGGATCTGCAGGATCAAGCAATTTGAGAATTTCGACATCAATCTTGAGCGTGGAGCGTGTCCGGGGGATTATGTTGCGCAGTTGGTAAACTGAAACAATAATGCCCACGATTATGCCGAGCGCCTTGAACGCTATGTCCCAATCAATCCTGGATACCCAACCCAACTTTGGCTCCTCCTGGAACGTGAAGATCACTCGCTGCAGTTTTGAGAAGTAGCGAAGGACTTATATACACAGTGTGGTCAAAAGTAAACCTTCAGTTTCCATCCGAAGCCCTACACTTCCCGCGCTATTGTTTGCATGGAATACATCTCGGAAAGTTCGAGAACGCGGAGCGAAATCCTTGCCCAAGGGGCAGACTGCATTTATAGTCGGCACCGCCTTCTGCCCACTGCCAATCGCGCAAAGGACAACACAGACGATGTGGCGTAACCAGTTCGTGGCCGCAATTCTGCTTCTTTCGATAGCTCTCCTTTCGGTACAAGCCCAGGAGGGAGCGAGCCCAAACAAACGTGAAAGCAAAGCAATCGCCGCCGTTCGCGCAGTGCTCGAGGCACAGGCTGCCGCCTGGAACCGCGGGGACATCGAAGGATACATGGATGGTTATGCACGCTCCAGGGAAACACTGTTTCTTTCCGGCGGTGACGTCACCAGAGGTTGGCAAACCGTGCTTGACCGCTATAAGAAGAATTACAACTCGCGCGAGAAGATGGGAGTACTCACTTTCTCCGAGCTTGAATTCTCGCCGCTTGGAAGCAACACCACCACTGTCATCGGTCGCTGGCATCTTAAGCGGGCGAACGATGAGCCACACGGCCGTTTCACATTAATCTTCAAGAGAACAAACCAAGGCTGGAGAATTATTCACGATCATACTTCTTCGGCCCAGTAGTCTTTCCCGTCTATCAAGATTTCGCAGCCTGAACTCCTGAGACGTATCTTGACTGCTAATACACAAACACCGACTCCTCCCAAACTCGCCGCACTCGAACGAGACGTCGAGGCGCGCAGCCGACTGTTCAAAAAGGAACTCGGACTTTTTGATCTGGTGTTGACACAGATTGTTTTTGTCGTGGGAACGATTTGGGTAGGCTGGGCCGCCAAGCTCGGCGATCACCAGATGGTGTTTTGGCTGTTAGCCATCGTCACCTTTTACCTGCCGCTGGCTGCCGTAGTTATCTTCCTCAACCGCATGATGCCGCTGGAAGGCGGAGTCTATCAATGGGCCAAGCTGGCCTTCAACGACTTCGTTGCTTTCATGGTGGCGTGGAATCTCTGGATCTTCGGCATCCTGGTGATGTCCGGTATCGGACTGATCATTAAGAGAACCATCATCTACGCCGTTGGACCACGCGCTGACTGGATGCGCGAAAACCGGCTGATGACAACTTTGTTCTGCACTCTGCTAATGGTCATGATGATTGCTGCGTCGCGGCGAGGCCTGGTGCTCGGCAAATGGGTCCAGAATTTTGGCGGCGCGTTTTTATTAATAACCTTCGCCACTTTGATTCTGCTTCCGTTCATCACCGCCGGTCGAGGCACGCTCGCTAACTACCACCCTTTTTCCACCAGTTTTCCGGAACTTACCAGCTACAACATAAATGTCTTCAGCAAGCTCGCGGTGGGCGCTCTCTCCGGTTTTGAATACATCGCTATTCTCGCGGGTGAGTGCCGCGCGCCCGCACGGAACATCAGTCGTTCAGTTATGATCGCCGCGCCCATTATCGCCTTGATGTTTATCCTCGGCACGGGTTCAGTGCTGGCCTTCGTCCATCCTGACAACGTAGATCTCATCGGTCCGATTCCGCAGGTACTCAGTCTGGGTTTCAGTTCGTTTGGCTGGGTAACAATGCTGGTATCGCTCACCATTTTTGGGATAGCAGCGCGACAAATCGCTTTGATGAGTATTTACTTTGCCGGCAATACGCGTCTGCCGATGGTGGCGGGCTGGGACAATCTGCTTCCTTCATGGTTTGCGCGTTTGCACGAGCGTTATCGCACCCCGGTGAACTCCATATTATTTGTCGGCATGATTACTTTGGCGTTCAGCCTCGCCAGCCTGGTGGGAGTGCAGGAACAGGAAGCGTTTCAATTGCAGGACAACGCTGCCACCACGTTTTATTCGTTGATCTACATGGTGCTTTTCGCAATTCCCCTGGTTGCGATCAAACGCTTCGGGGTTAAGGCGCCGATTTGGTTGAAACTCGCGGCGGTCTCGGGTTTTGTAGTGTCGGTGATAGCGTGTTTCTTTACGCTCGTACCGATTACGCCCGTGGATAATCCGGGGATGTTCGCCGCGAAGATTATCGCGGTGGTGGTGGGCGCTAACATTTTCGGAGTTGCGCTCTACCAGCTTCGCAAGAACAAGAGTGCGAGCACCGCGTCGTCGAGCTAGTCAGACTAAACTGGCCTTCACTGTGATCCTGTGATACACCCTGCGGGCGCAGAAGGCGTAAAGCATCCCTAACCCTCAAAGGAGATTAACCATGAGTGTAAACACTGGACGTGTAGTACTTGGCGGTCTGCTGGCCGGACTCGTATTGAACATCGGAGAGTTTATATTTAACGACTTCGTAGTCGGGTCACAGATGAAGACGTGGTTGGCGGCGCACAATTTTGCGGAACCCAGCGGGAGTTTCGTCGCTATCGCCGTTGGCCTGACTTTCGTTATGGGTATTGTCCTCGTGCTCACCTACGCGCTGATCCGGCCTCGGCTCGGACCCGGTGTGAAAACAGCGATAATTGCCGGCTTGATTTCGTGGTTTGTTTGCTACGTCTATGTAGGAATCATCAACGGCGTGCTCTTTGGCTTGACGGTAAACATGATCGGGATCGCGATCGTTTGGGGCCTGGTTGAATATACGCTCGCAGCAATCGCCGGGGCGTGGGCTTACAGAGAAACTTGATTTGCAGAGCGTGAGATAGAAGTTGGCAAGTTCACTCGCCGTAATCAATTGCTCGCAACTGGTCACTCTTAAAGGACCTGCTCGTCCGCGGGTCGGGGCGGAGTTGCGCGAGCTGTCGATCATTCCCGAAGGCTCAATGCTCGTGGTCGGCGACCGAATCGAGAAGGTTGGCACGCACGACGAAATCGCGCGGCTGATAGAGAACGCGGTTGACTGCGATGTGATTGATGCCGGCGGCCGAATCGTGTTGCCGGGATTTGTCGATGCTCACACGCACCCGGTCTTTGCCGGAACCCGCGCCGGTGAGTTTGAAGAACGAGCTGCGGGTGCCACCTATCAGGAGATTGCCGCGCGAGGGGGCGGCATTCAATCCACGGTCAACGCCACGCGCGCCGCTACTATCGACGAACTTGTCGAAGCCGGCCGCCGTTATTCCGAATGGTTTCTTCGCGGAGGAACGACGACGGTCGAAGCAAAGTCTGGCTACGGTCTTTCGCTTGAGGATGAGTTGAAGATCCTTGGAGCTATCAAACGGCTGGACCAGGAAACCGCGCTCAGTTACATGCCGACCTTTCTCGGCGCCCACTCGATTCCGCCGGAGTATCGCGCGCGCCGCGCAGAATACATTTCGCTTCTGGTAGACGAAATGATCCCGCAGGTAGCGAGCCAAAAGCTGGCCGAATTTTGCGACGTGTTTTGCGAGCAAAACGTTTTCACAATTGATGAGTCCCGCCGGATTCTTTCCGCCGCACGCGATCATGGATTCCGCCTTCGAATGCATGCCGATCAGCTTTCGTTATCCGGCGGGGCAAAACTGGCCGCTGAGCTGCGTACCGCGACCGCCGATCATTTGGAACACACTGACGCCGAGGGAATTGCTGCTTTGAAATCTGGCGGAGTTCAGCCGGTGCTTTTGCCTGGTTCCGTTTATGCGCTCGGGTCGAGCCGTTATCCGCAGGCGCGTGAGATGATCGATGCTGGTTTGGCCGTAGTGCTGGCGACGGATTTCAACCCCGGCTCGTCGCCCACGCCCGCAATGACGATGGTTCTTTCGCTCGCGTCAACACAGATGAAGATGTTGCCTTCGGAATCGATCACCGCCGCCACAGTGAATGCAGCGTACAGTTTGGGCCGCGGGGACGAGATTGGGTCACTCGAGGCGGGGAAGATAGCAGACTTCGTTATTCACGACTGCGCAGACTATCGCGACCTGGCTTACTTCTTTGGCATTGAACACCCATGGAAAGTTTTTGCGAGTGGACGCCTGGCGTGTGAGCGCGCACCCTTAGTTCAGTAGTCTTTGCGGTTCTTTAAGGTCCCCTTCTGCGTGCTTTGCGTTAAAGACAACATCGTAAACCGCAAAGAGCGCGAAGCAGAGGCGCAAAGAGCCGCAAAGATAGACGGCGGCGGCCAGTCGATAATTTCTGTTGACGCTGTGTTTCCCGTTATTTTATTATCCCCTCCAACACTGGAAAGGAGGTGATTGAAAATTTATGAGTTCTTATCACAGTGAGGTGGCTGCGGCCTGACCTCTGAACCAAATCTGATTGTTAGGATTAGTGTTCAGTCGTCTAACCTGCAGGTGCTCCTCCTTTTCAGGAAACAGTATCTTGCGGGTTAGCCTCAGGCCAATCCGAACAGTTCACCGGAAGCCGTTCACGAATTAGATCGTGGACGGCTTCTTTCACGTTTCGCTCCTGCTGTCTTAAAGTAAAACTGGAAACGATGGTGAACAACTCGAACAGCAAACGGAACGGAGTAATTGTTTATGCGCTGCTGCTGACCACAGCGTTTTCGTTTCGCGTGGCCGTTGCTCGCTGGCTTCCACACGAGGAACCGGTTGATAGCCAGGTCTATGCTCAGCTCGCTCGCAACCTGATCGAGCAGCGTGTTTATTCACCCGCGCTCGACCCGCCTTATGAGCCGTCGTTTCTGCGTGTCCCCGGTTATCCCTTTTTTCTCGCCGGGGTTTACTCGCTGTTTGGAATGGAAAACAACGCGGCCGTCCGAGTGGTGCAGGCGGTAGTTGACACTGTCTCGTGCGGATTGATCGCCCTGATCGCTTTTCTTTGGGAACCTGATCGAAAGCGGAAACGACTGACCGCGATCGCCGCACTGGCGCTGGCCACCTTTTGTCCCTTCACCGCGATTTATGTTGCGACCGTACTTCCCGAAACGCTCACGATTCTTTTTTCACTCGCGATGGTTTTGACCGCGACTCTCGCTTTCAATGCCATCACTCAAAGGAAGGTCGCTCTGTGGTGGAGCGTGTGCGGGTTGCTCGCCGGCGCGGGTGCCCTGGTTCGTCCGGATAGCGGACTCTTCGCCGCGGCGATCGGAATCACGCTGGTTATCATTACCATCGCGCGCGCGAGTGGAGCTTCATTTACCAGCCGGCGAGACGAAATTCTGTTTAGGGTTGCGCGCGCCTCGGTTCTCGTTGCGTTGTTTTCGTTGGCATTCTGTGTCGCGCTGGTTCCCTGGACGCTTCGAAACCACCGCGTGTTTCGCGTTTTTCAGCCGCTCGCTCCAGCCTATGCCGCGATGCCTGGTGAGTTTGTGCCGCGAGGATATTTCTCCTGGTTGCGGACGTGGGTGGACGACACTCGTTACGTTGGCCCGATGATTTGGGGTTTGAACGAATTTCCAATCAAGCTCGAAGACATTCCCGATAAAGCGTTTGACACTCCGGAGGAAAAGCTGAGGGTCGCGACGTTGCTGGAAAAGTATAACCAGGCGCAATCACCAGATCTGATCACAGACGACGACGGCGCATCGCCGGATCCTTCTCCCTCAGAAGAACCAGGAGAGTCCACTGACGAAACCGAGCCAGATCAGGAAATGGAGCAATCTGACGAACCCGTTGAGCCCGATCCGGACGAAACGTCTGGCGCAGAACCAGGCGATGCACCAGGTGACTCAGATGAGTCAACAGATCGAGCGCCGGCTCAGATGTCGCAGATGACGCCGGAGATCGATGCGGGTTTCGCCAGAATTGCTAAGGAGCGGATTGCGCGCAAACCATTTCGTCACTACCTGCTGTTGCCGGTTAGGCGCGGCGTTTCGCTCTGGTTTGACACCCATTCCCAATACTATCCATTCGAAGGCGAGCTGCTGCCGTTTCAAAATCTGGACGCTAAATCGCAACAGCAGATTTGGCTGCCACTGTTTGCGGGCCTGACATTTCTCTTCACGGTATTAGGAATTCTGGGAGGCCGGCGATTGTGGACGTCAGGCGAGTTTGAGGCGCGACAGTGGTTGCTGCTGGCGACGCTTTTGATCTTTGTGAGGATTGCTTATTTCGCGACGTTGGAAAACCCGGAGCCGCGCTTCACCGTCGAACTATTTCCGTTTCTGGCCATACTAGGCGGGATTGCGTTAACGAGCATCCTCAATGAGATAACAAGTAGAGCAGGACGCCGCAGGTAGGACAGGCATTCTTGCCTGTCCATCTTGATTCTGCTGTTAAGGTTATAGAACAGGCAGGAATGCCTGTTCTAGAGGGGCAGTGCTGTTCTACTGCGGAGTACTCGTTGCAGTTGGTTTGTCGGCTGACACTGCACGCGCCGGATCGGAAGTATGCAGATGAATCACTTTCCATTCTTTCCCCACACGCTTGAAAACCAAAGTCATGCGGCCCGACGCTGCGTCTGGCGCGCCCTTAAAGGTTTGCGACTGCGTCCACAAGCAACTCACCACTGCGCCATCCCGGCCCAGCATTGAAATCGAAACGTCGCGGACTTCAAGCTTCACATCTTTCACGTCTTTGTAAGAGCTTTCCCGGTTGCGGCGCATCTGCTCCCAACCTTTAGTGACGGTGCCGTTGCTATTGAAAAGAATTAGCCGCGGAGAGTTCCAATAGATACTGGTGACTGCGTCAACGTCGGCTTTGCGAATGCCGTTGAGCAATTCGTTGAACGTATCTGAGACACTGCCGGCAACAGGCGCTGGAGTGGCGGCGACTTTGGGCTTGGGTTGCGTGCGACGAGCTGCAGGCGGCGTGGTGGCCGGCTTCTGCACGTCGGTGCTTTGGACAGGCTCTGTCGCAGGCTTGTTTGTGTTAGTGGTAGCCGTGCGAGGGCGCACGGTTTGCGATGAATTAGTGTTCTGCGCCTGGGCCGATGTTATGGAGGCAATAACCAAAAAGGAGCCGACTACCATTCTATTAAGCATAAGTTGTTCCTCAGGATTTTGGTCGAGATGTCTAACTGAAGGTTACCCGGAGCATTCATCTAGCTCCATGGTACTCCACTCCGCAGTCTTTCAACAGAACGTTTTTGACCGAGGAGATCAAACACCTCAAACATCGAAGGTCCAACAGCTTGCCCGGTAAGCATCGTACGCGACCCGTTGATTAGCAGTCCCGCCTTCACTTCTGATTCTTCTGCGAGCTGACGAAGCGCAGCCTCGGCGGTTTCGGCGGTGAACGGATCCAAATTCTCGAGGCGTCCGGCAAGCGCGATTAATAGTTCGCGAGTGCGAGGATCTTTGCGGAGGTTTTTGTTAACTGCCGCCTCATCGAAATCGAAATCATCTGAAAAATAGGCACGACCCTGTTCAGAAAAATCTTTGAGCGTGTGGTAACGCTGGCGAATCAGGTCGAGCGTTTTAACAAACCACTCGAGGTCGTCGTCATCGTATTCTTCGCGCCAAAGTTTATTGGCGCGCAACTCAGCTTTCACCATCGGCAGAAGTTCATTAACTGGCATGGTGCGGACATACTCCGCGTTCATCCAAAGCGCTTTTTCGTCCGTCCAATGACGCGGATCGTTTTCCTGAAAATTAAAAACTGCCGGAGAACGATGAATCGCCTCGAGCGAAAATTGTTCGACTAGCTCTTCCACGGTCAGCACTTCTTTTCCGTCGGGAGGCGCCCACCCGAGCAACGCCAGGAAATTGCGAAACGCTGCGGGGATAAATCCGCGGTCGCGATAAGTGGTTAACGAAACCACTTCGCCGTGTTTTCGTTTTGAAAGCTTTCCCTTGTTAGGTGCGAGTATTAGTGGGAGATGAGCAAACTTCGGCACCGCTGATCCCAGCGCTTCGTAAAGCAAAATTTGCTTGTGTGTGTTCGTCAGATGGTCCTGGCCGCGAATCACGTGTGTGATTCTCATCTCGATATCATCAATCACGACCGACAGGTTGTAGAGAGGATGACCGTCAGACCTTAGTAGCACGAGGTCTTCAATCTCGGAGTAGTCGCGATCCTGAGTGCCGTAAACGATATCTTCAAAATGAGTTTTGCCTTCGCGTGCAACCTTGAGGCGCACTGCGAAAGGTTCTCCGGCTGCCGCGCGAGCGTCCGACTCTGCGGTTGATAAGTCCCGGTAAGGATTGCTGCGCGCATCCACACCTTCCAAAGCATGGGCGCGGGCTCGATCAGCAACCCCCTGTTTTACCCCCGCGTCATCGCGCTCGCGTTTTGGGGTGAAGTCTCGATAGGCTTTTCCTTCTGCGAGGAGTTTGTTGGCAGCGGTGCGGTGTTTGTCCGCATTTGCTGACTGAAAGACCATCTCCTCCTCAAAAGTGAGCCCGAGCCATTCGAGGCCCTCGATGATCGAACGCGTCGATTCGTCAGTTGAACGTTGGAGGTCTGTGTCTTCAATCCGAAGCAGAAACTTGCCGCCGGTCTTCCGCGCGTAGAGCCAGTTGAAGAGTGCAGATCGAGCGGCGCCAATGTGCAGGTAACCGGTTGGGGATGGAGCGAAGCGTACGCGAATGGACATAGTTGTTAGGAGATCAAAGTACTTAGAGGTCAGAGGTCAGAAATCAGAAGTCAGTAGGAAAGGAAATGAACCCTTTACTGCTGATCTCTGACTTCTGACCTCTGTTTTCTGGCCACTGAAACTGGCGGAGATGACAGGATTCGAACCTGTGAAGGGCTTTTGACCCTTAACGGTTTAGCAAACCGCCGCCTTCAGCCACTCGGCCACATCTCCGTGCCCCGGAAAGGCGAAAAATCATTCTAGTCGGCAGGTAAAGATTGTCAAGGGACGGGTCAGAACCGCATGCATTTCGATTAGGACCGCTGAATGGCCATTAACGTCAAGTCGTCCAAAGGCGCTCGACCCTGAGCAAACGTTTTGAATTCGCCCAGACTAAGATCAAGCAACCTGCCCGGTCGACTGTCGGCCTTCTCCTGCTGCAAGAGAAGCGAAAGGCGTTCAATCCCAAACTCCTGGCCGCTTGAGTCCGTCCCTTCCGACAATCCATCCGTGTAGAGAAAGAGTGAGTCCCCAGGCTGCATCTCGAACGAGGTACAGGAGAAGCTTTCGCTGCAAAAAACTCCAATCGGCAAACCCGTCGCATTGATGCGAGTTACTGTTCCCTGCTGAACCAACAACGGAGGCAGATGACCCGCGTTGCAGATTTGCACTTCACCATTTGCTTTTGCCCGACCATAAACCAGCGTCGCAAATTGTGTCGGCAACGTGCTGTCACAGAAAACTCGACTTGCTCTCTCAACCATCTGTTCGAGCGGTAGGTTGATCGAAATCAGCGTGCGAAACATCGCGTGCAGGTGGGCCATCAACATTGATGCCGCGACACCTTTTCCCGAAACGTCTCCGAGCACAAAATGCAACGCTCCATCTTCACCCTTGATCAAATCGCAGTAGTCTCCACTCACAGCGCCGGCCGGTTGGTAATGGTAGGCGACTTCCCATCCATCAATTCGCTGGCTGCGTTCGGGTAGCAATCCATTCTGAATCCTCGCCGCCAGTTCCAAATCATCTTCGAGCGCGCGCTGTTCGCGGGGGGTTAAATCGCCCAGACAAACTCGAACCAAAGGATCAGCCAGCAGTCGCTCGGGCTCGACGGGATCATGGCAGACTTCACAGAGTCCGAAGACCCCAGAGTCCATTCGATGTAAAGCCGCGTCGACTTCATGCAGCAAACGGGATAATTCTTCGGGCCGGTGGAATGGAGTAGCTACGGATTCCAAACGCTGACGACGATCGAGTAGTTGTTCACGGAGTAGCGGCTCAATAGCGGTAACCATTGTTCGTCCTTCCTGGATTTTGTGTCGTTGTTAGGCAACGAGACTCGCGGGTCTGGGGGCTCGCTGCAATTGGACCGGCAGTTTGGGGGCGCAACAAATCTTTGCTAGCCGCGCGCGGTCGTTTTGCATTGCCGAATCACTCTCGAGCCATGCTCGAACTTCGCTGACAATCCGGGCCGCGTGCGCGTCTGGCGGCGATGCGATCCGGTAGTGGATCCATTTGCCGTCCCGGCGAGCTTCAACTACTCCGGCACGTTTCAGGTAAGCCAAATGACGCGAGATTTTCGGCTGGTTTATTTTCAGTACCTCGACGAAGAAACACACGCAGACTTCGTCGTCGCCCATCAGGTTAATTAGCCGCAGACGCGTTCGATCCGCGAGGGCTTTGAACAGTAGTTCGCCACTATTTTCTTTAGTTCCCATCGTGTGCTTTTGCGACAAATTCGAAGGCTGTTTGATTACGAAGTTGACGCTGCAAGAGTTCCTTTTTACGAGGATAATTTAGTTCGAAAATGCCTTTATTTCTATCCGGATCTTGCGGCTTAATCCGGCTCGTTTTTCGGCTCGCCTTAATCGCCGCTTTACAGACAGCTTCGTCTTTCAAGTAAGACTGTATCGCGCCAAATGCCGTCTAATTGGGCGATGCGCTCGCGCCTTCCCACCACACGAAAGCCGCATTGTTGATGAATTTTCAAGCTCGCTTCATTCTCCGGAAAGATGCTGGCTTGCAACGTCCAGATATTGTGGCTCTCGGATTCTGCTATAAGCGCTTCCAGCAACACTTTACCAATACCCTTGCTGCGCCAATCGCCGGCAACATACACCGTCGTTTCGGTCACCCCTGAGTAAACAGTACGCGAAGAGACCGGCGACAAAGCTGCCCAGGCAATGACTTTCCCTTCGGAAGTGGCTACGAGTCGGGCAGCGGAAAGATGGCCCTTGTCCCAATCGAACCACGATGGGGTCGCGGTTTCGAATGTCGCCTCGCCAGTGGCGATTCCATCCTGATAGATCGACCTTACCGCCGGCCAGTCTTCTGCATTCAGAGCCCTGATTTGAACACCTTTAACCAAGAAACCGTCCCCCCATTCATATACGTCTTGACAGATATGACCTCTCAGGGTTAAGGTCTGAATACATTCGCTTGGACGAATATGAATTCTAAAGGAGGATAGTCATGGATAGCAAGTCTGACCGTCAGGTAACTGCGCTGAAAGCCCACTTGGCGCTCAATGTTCGAAACGTTGTCCGGAGCACGGAGTTTTACAATAAAATGCTGGGGATTGAACCGAGCAAAATCCGCACGGGGTATGCGAAGTTTGATGTGCAAAACCCGCCCCTGAACTTAACGCTGAATGAGGGCGCCGTTACTGAGCGAGGCGCGCTCTCGCATATGGGAATACAGGTCGGCTCGACTGAAGACGTGCTCGCCACGCGCCAGAGATGGACGGAAGCCGGACTCATAACCCGAGACGAAATGCAGACGAACTGTTGTTACGCCACGCAGGACAAGTCCTGGGTGCGCGACCCCGATGGCAATGAATGGGAAGTGTTTGTAGTGCTGCAGGACAATCTTCCGGAGACGTCGCCGTGCGAATGCGGGGAGAAGGTCACTGACGTAAATCCACAATCGGTTATGGCTGCTGCGCCGGCGAGCTGTTGTGGCCCCGCAACGATCGGCATCGAACGCCGTGAATCCAATTCCTGTGCGATCGCAAAAGGTTAGATGTGGCAGATCGTAAGCGTGTATTAATTCTCTGCACCGGCAATTCAGCCCGCAGCCAAATGGCGGAAGGACTTTTGCGGGAAATGGCCGGCGATCGGTATGCAGTGGCAAGCGCGGGCGTGGCGCCCACTCGCGTTAGACAGGAAGCCATCGCTGCGATGAAAGAGATCGGCATCGACATCAACGAGCATCGCGCGAAGTCGATCGAAGAATTCACAAATGACAGGTTTGATTATGTAATCACTGTTTGCGATAACGCGAACCAGCAGTGTCCGACGTTTCCAGGCGCGTTTCATGTCCACTGGAGTATCGAAGATCCTGCGGCAGTAGCGGGCGATGACGACACCCGGCTCAAAGCGTTCCGCATTGCTCGTGATGATTTGCTCCGGCGTCTGCGGGAGTTCACTAAGAGTCAGCGGGGACAGGCCGACTAAAAAGCAAAGGCCCGAGCCTGATTGAGGATCGGACCTTCGCCTACTTCAGAACAACCTGGAGCTAGAGGGGTTTAGTCCTGAGTTCCTGTCGTTGCTTCCGGCGCTCCCCGCGTTCTTTCATTCTCTGTTCGTGTTTTGCTTTGCGTTCAGCTTTCTGCTCTTCGAGGCGGGCTCTTTGTTCAGCAGTCAGCACTCCAGACATTTCGGCGCGCGCGCCTTCCATCGAGACACGAATTTCGTCGCGCAAAGCTTTCGCGCGGGTGCCGTCCTCAGCACTGAAGGTGCCGGCGATTCGCTTCTCACGGAGTCTGAATAGTTCTTCGCGTTGCACCTTGGTGCTTTCGAGTCTGCGCTGCATGATCGCGCGACTTTGTTCTCGCTGTGCCTCGCTGAGATTCAAATCACGCATTAGGTGCCCCATTCCAGGACCGCGACGTCCCATTCCTTCAGCGCCTTTATGGCGGCCGGAGCCTTGATGACGACCAATGCGCGCGCGCATTCTTTCCCGGCGCTGCTCATTTCGTTCGCCGCGTAAGGTTCCTTCCGGCGCAGGAGGGGTCTGCGGCTGCGGCTCCTGGGCGAAAGCAACCATGCCTCCCGCCAGAATAATTCCGACTATCCCGAACAAACTTTTTCGCATAAACATTTTCTGTCTAACTCCTTCAGGCATTTAAATATGATTGATTTAGGGGACTTCTTGTAGTTCTCGGGGGTTAGACGCCGTGACCCCGGGAGAAGTTTGGAAAGATCGCGGGATTGACTTTATAAGCAGAGCAGAGTACTTTACGCGACAAAGAGCGCTGGCTTTGAAGGAGCGACTTGCGGATTGCCGCTCTTTTGAAAGCGCGCGAATGTTCCAGTAGTAAAAATCTGAAGCGCCACGATACAATACCCAGCACATGAACCTACTTGAGAAAGTAAACTCGCCAGCAGATCTGAGGCGGCTGCCTATTGATGAGCTGCAGTCAGTTGCCGACGAAATTCGTCAATACATTCTGGAAACGATGTCGCGGATCGGCGGGCACACGGGTGCTTCGTTGGGAGCGATCGAGTTGGCCGTCGCGCTGCACTACGCCTTTGACACGCCTCGTGATCGGCTCGTGTGGGACGTTGGCCACCAGGCTTATGCTCACAAGATTCTGACCGGTCGCCGTGAACAATTGCCAACGATTAAGCAATACGGCGGGATCAGTGGTTTTCTGCGTCGTGACGAATCTGAGTTTGACACGTTCGGCGCGGGTCACGCTTCGACTTCGCTGTCTGCGGCGCTGGGAATGGCCATCGCGCGCGATAAGAAAGGCGAGGATCATCACGTAGTCGCCGTGATTGGCGACGCTTCACTAGCCGGCGGAATGGCCATGGAGGCGATCAACCAGGCAGGACATCTCAAGAGCCGTCTGATTGTGGTTCTCAATGACAATGAAATGTCGATTGCGCCGGCAGTTGGCGCGTTGACGGGATATCTGAATCGCATTCGCGGCGCTCATGGGTACCACCGTTTTAAGGATGAAGTGGAGGAAACTTTGCTGGCGATTCCTTCGGTGGGCGAACGGCTCCATCACGCGGCCAAGACTGTAAAAGACGCGATTGCTGCCGCGGTTTTGCCGGGAGCCCTAATTAACGAACTTGGTTTCAAGTACATCGGTTATGTAGATGGACACAATACGCGTTCACTAGTGAAGGCCCTGCACGAAGCGCAACAGATCAAGGACGGGCCGGTGATCGTTCACGCGTTGACGACCAAAGGCAAGGGACACCCAACGGCGGAAAAAGATTATTACCGCTGGCACGCCACCGGCCCCTTCGATTTGAAAACGGGCAAGGCGATCAAGTCGGCAGCCAGTGCGCCAACTTATACGGCGGTCTTCGGAAATACGCTGACGGAGCTAATGGAAAAGGACGAGAAGATTATCGCCTTGACCGCAGCGATGCCGGATGGGACGGGAATCTGCACGGCGCTCGAAAAGTTTCCTGAGAGATCTTTTGATGTTGGCATTGCTGAACAGCACTGCGTCACGTTTGCCGCAGGAATGTCCTGCGAGGGGCTGAAGCCGGTTTGCGCGATCTATTCCACCTTCCTACAGCGCGGCTTCGATCAACTCGTGCACGACGTCTGCATTCAAAACCTGAATGTGAAGTTTGCCCTGGATCGCGGAGGAGTGGCGGGCGGAGATGGCCCAACTCATCATGGTCTCCTGGATATCTCGTATTTGCGGGGAGTGCCCAATATCGTAGTGATGGCCCCGAAAGATGAGGGCGAGATGCGCGACATGCTGCTCACGATGATGGAGCATGTCGGGCCTGCGGCGATGCGTTATCCGCGCGGCAACGGCGTGGGCGCAGACATTACTCGCGCGCCGCAGGTCCTCGAAATCGGCAAAGGGGAGATTCTGCGTGACGGCGGCGAGATTGCAATCGTAGCGTATGGCTCGATGGTGCATCCAGCGTTGCAGGCCGCCGAAAACCTGGCGAAGGAAAAAATAGAAACGACGGTAGTTAACGCACGCTTTGTAAAACCACTCGACGCGCAGTTGTTGCTGGCTTTGGCGCAAACCAAGCGGCTCATCGTTACGGTTGAGGAAGCTTATCTCGCCGGCGGCTTTGGTTCCGCCATTTTAGAACTGCTGGAAGAGAACGGTTTGCAGGACAAGCTGCGTGTCGTCCGCATGGGAATACCGGATCGACTTGTAACGCACGGCGATCCAAAACTATTGCTGGCGAAGTATGGTCTCGACGCCGATGGCATCTTCACTCGCGTGAAAGAGAGCATTGACGTACTGGATGAACGACGCGCGCGACCTCAAAAAGTCGGTCGATAGTGAATTTTCGCTTGAATCCTATTTCGCGCCCGATCTGGAATACAGACGGGCGCGTTGTTTTGATGCACGATATCGTGAGCTTTTTTTCTTAGTGGGCACTCAAATAGCGGCGCCTCACCCTGCTTTCTGAATACTTTTCTCGCCAGCCCTTCCGCCTTTTTTTGGCCCCGTTCTTGCAGTGCCATGGTAGGTACTAACTAGATCGCTGAAAACTAACATGTCTTCAATTACTTCTGACCAGGAATTTTTAAACGCGAAAGCGAACCTTTCCGAACCGCATTTCGATGAGGAGGCAACGGTGCTTTCTGCTCGACCGGTCGTGCCTTTGGAAGAAGTCAGGTCGTTCAACACCGGGACGGGCTGGAAACGTATCTGGGTTCTTGGCCTGGGGTTAGCAGGTGCTTTATTGGTCGGAGTCTTTGCCACTGCAATTTATTATTCGCAATCAAATGGAGATGATTCGAGTGTGTTCGAGGGTTTTGAAGTCACAGCTGGCGCTGAAGGAATTTCTGACGAAGCTGCAAATAGCTTCTCCGGTCCGGCGTCCCCGCAGCCAATAATCGAAAACGTAAAGCCCGCTTCGATCGCTCAACCAGCAGCGGCAAAAGGCCCGGCTGACAAAGTCACCGTGAAGACGGAAAAGAGGCCTCGTCTGGTGGCTGTGATCAGAGAACGGAAGAGTAATAACCACGTCGAAGAGGAACAGGATCGACGGGCAGCTCGAAGGCAGGCACGACGGGAACGCCGTCGCGGTGAGCGCGAAAGACGAGATGCGAAGTCTTCCGATGAACTCCTGCGTATCCGTGACATATTCGAAGGCTCACCGCGGCCATAAGGAGATCGCTTCACGGTTTCCGTAAGACCTGCTGGAAATCCGCATGCTGCAGATGACGTTAGTTTGCATTTGCATTGCGAACCATTAAATCGAAAAGAAGTTGGTTGACTGTTTCTTTTGCTGGTGGCATCATTTGCCCGCACGCATTCAGAGATAGTTTTTGATTCACAGGTCGCTTGCCCCGTTAGTCAGCTCTCTCACAGTAGCGAAATCCCGACTTAATCTTGAAGATTGATACTGCGCGTAAAAGCGCGAGGGTATTTTTATGAAGAAACAGATGTTTCGTGAACGGGAGTGCGTTCACCGAGAGGATGGCCCGGAAGGCGACTTCTACAATGGCGAATTCTATGTCCAGGCTTTACAGCGACTTCCCATCGATCAGGCGATGAATATTGCCAGTAAAGTAAGCTCATTTTTCTGGGTCGACGCACCTCATATCCTGGTTTGGCTTTGCCAGGATTGCGCAAATGAACTCGGCCTGGTTGATACACCACGAGCGCTAACTCAAGTTGCGCGCAGACAAGCCTGATGGAAAAGGAATTTCAGGCTACTTAGTTCACTCCTACATACCGTCAGGATGGCACGCCAGCGTGGCTACCCGCCGCGGGACTTCGCGATGCCTGCGCTCCCAGCGGCCGCACTCCCCGGGCGATCGAGTTTTGCGGTAAAGTAAAATTCGATGAAAGGTCAGGAACCCCCGTCGACAGGGCGCCCCGAGCGCATTGATAAGTTGCTGGTGCAGCTTGAGCTTGCTGACTCACGCACGAAAGCGCAGGCGATGGTGATGGCCGGCGTGGTCCTGGTTAACGAACAGCGCGTTAATAAACCTTCAGACCTCATCTCCGCAGGCGCCGAAATACGAATCAAAGGTGGCGATGATCCTGCGTCGCGCTTTGTCGGCCGTGGCGGACTAAAACTCGAAGCAGCCCTGCGACAGTTTGAAATCAACGTCGAGGGATTGATCTGCCTCGATGTTGGCGCCTCAACCGGCGGGTTTACGGATTGCCTGCTGCAGCACGGCGCCCGCAAAGTTATCTCTATCGATGTGGGACATAATCAGATCGACTGGAAACTTCGAACTGACCCGCGAGTTGAAGTCAGAGAAGGAGTTAACGCACGCTACCTGAAACCCGAAGACTTCGAAACGAAGTTTGCGGTCGTGGTAATGGATGTCTCCTTCATTTCAGCAACCAAAGTGATGCCTGCGATCGTGCCCTTGCTAACAGATGATGGACTTTTGATCACGCTGATCAAGCCTCAGTTTGAAGTTGGCCGAGGAGAGGTGGGCAAAGGCGGCATCGTGCGTGACGCAAAGCAACATGAGCGCGTCGTTCAAGAAGTAAACAATGCGGCACGCGAGTTGGGGTTGGAGGTGAAGGACGTGATTGAATCGCCAATTCAGGGCGCTGAGGGGAATGTAGAGTTTCTAGCGCTGTACGAGATGAAGCGTTGACGCCCCCCTAACGGTCGGGCCACTGCCCCGCCTGCTCAAGGCGTTGCCCTCAGTCAGTCTTGCAGTTACCATGCGACGGTCTTTTCATTCAATCCCCTCTTAAGATGATTCGGTCTTTTGCTCCGAGATGACTGTTTCTTCAATCAAGCGGATCGGCATCGTTCTCAAACCGCATCAGCCCGATGCGCTCAACACGATGTGCGATTTGGTTTCATGGCTCACCGAGCGCGACATCACTCTCCTGGGCGGCCAGGAAATTGAGCGCGATCGAATTGAGGAAAAAACGGGCTGCGCAGTTGAGCAGGTTGCACCTGAACGATTGGCCGCCAGCGTTGACCTGGTACTCGTTTTGGGTGGCGACGGCACAATGATCGCCGCCGCACGCATGATGGACGCAACGGAAGTTCCGGTGCTCGGCGTTAACTACGGTGGTCTGGGTTACCTGGCTGAGTTTCGCATCGAAGAGTTGTATACGGCACTCGAATCGATTCTGGCCGGCAATTATCGTTTGGATCGCCGCGTGATGCTCGATGTTGAACTTCAACGAGGTGACGAGCAGCCGAAGCGAAATCGCGTGCTCAACGACATCGTCATCAACAAGTCGGCGCTCGCCCGCATAATTGAAATCGAAGCTTACCTGAACCGGCAGTTTGTGAATTCATTTCGCGCCGATGGCCTGATTGTTTCGACTCCGACGGGTTCCACTGCCTACAATCTTTCCGCCGGCGGTCCAGTTATTTTTCCCTCGATGAATGCTGTCGTGATCACCCCGATTTGCCCGTTCACACTTTCGAACCGGCCGATTGTCGTTCCTGACGATGCGGTGATCGAACTCTGTTTGAAAACTGAGCAGGAGGAAGTGGCGCTAACGCTCGATGGGCAAGTTGGCTTTCCTTTACAAGTTGAGGACAGGGTAACGATTCGCAAGAGCGAAACCACCTTCAATATCGTGCAGCCGATGAACAGGAACTATTTCGAAGTCTTGCGGGATAAGCTGCGTTGGGGACGGTAAGAGGAGTGATGAGTGCAGAGTAATGAGTAATGAGTTTTAGTTAGGCAAAAGTTGATTGGGTGTATCAAAAACGTAGTCATGAAGAGCCCGAAAACTGAAACCCAGGACCCGAAAGCTAATAAATATGGCTGACAATCAAAAAGACGAACCGACAAGAAAGATTCAGGAAGACGCGTTTGAGCGGGAAGTCACCACCGACCTGGATGACGAGACGCCCGACAAGCCGAAGGGAATGGCGCTTCACACGCGCATTCTGCTCGGGCTGGCGGTGGGGGTGATTGCCGGAGTTTCCGTCAATCTTGCATTTGGCGGCGAGCATCCACGCGTCACCTGGGTGATTGATAACATCACTCAGCCAATCGGCCAGTTGTTTCTTAACTTGCTGCTGATGATCGTTGTGCCGCTCGTTTTTTCTTCCCTGGTGGTGGGGGTCGCGGGCATCGGCGACATTCGTAAGCTTGGACGCGTCGGGCTAAAGACCTTCGCATACACCATTGTGATTTCAGCTATCTCCGTCGTTATCGGGCTTACCCTCGCTAATACGATTCGACCGGGCGAGCGCGTCGATCCCGCCACTTCAGCAGCATTGGAAGCAAAGTTTAGCTCGAAGGCGACGCAGGAAGTGGAGTCTGCCACGAAGGCAGGCGCGGCAAAGAAATCACCACTAATGACGGTGGTCGAAACTCTCGTGCCGAAGAATCCACTCGCCTCGATCGTTGGGATCAAAGCCGGAGAAGAAAAACAAACTGACGTGCCGAATCTGCTTCACCTGATGTTCTTCGCGCTTATCCTCGGAATAGCTATCACGCTCATTCCCATTTCAGCGACCGCGCCGTTACTAAGAGGCATGGAAGCTGTCTATCTGATTAGCGCAAAAATCATCGACATCATCATGAAGTTTGCGCCTTACGCGGTTGCCTGTTTGCTTTTCAATAGCACGGCAGTGTTTGGCATTAGTCTGTTACGCGCGCTCGGATGGTTTGTCGTCACAGTCCTGGTAGGGCTGTCGCTTCACATGTTCGGCGTATTCTCGCTTTCCATTTATTTTCTATCGCGAATTTCTCCTATCGAGTTTTTCCGTCGCATTAAGACGGTGATCCTCACGGCATTTTCCACCTCGTCGTCAAACGCGACCCTGCCAACCGCCCTCCGCGTCTCGGAAGAGAATCTCGGCGTACCGCAGGAGATAAATAGTTTTGTGTTGACGATTGGGGCCACGGCGAACCAAAACGGCACCGCGCTCTATGAAGGTGTGACGGTCCTTTTCCTGGCGCAACTCGCAGGCATTGACCTAAGCCTTGGACAACAGCTGACCGTGGTTTACCTCGCGATACTCGGCGGCATCGGCACAGCCGGCGTGCCATCCGGCTCAATTCCATTCATCATCGGGGTGCTGGTCACAATTGGAATTAACCCTGCGTTGATTGCGATCATCCTGGGAGTGGATCGAATTCTTGATATGTGCCGGACGACGTTGAATGTTGTCGGCGACTTAACGGCGGCTACTTTTGTGGCGCGCTCCGAAGGGTACGAGTTATTGAAACCACAAGAGCCGGCGATTTTGCGGGCTGGGGTTGGCCCGGAGAAGTGAGCCCAGGAGTTCGCCAGTGGTTCGAAGAATACAGAGCCGGGAGCGTGGCGACCGGGCCCCGACCAACGTGATGATTGAGTTGGCACGCGGTCGCTACAGCTCCCGGTTCTGATTTACTCCTGACAGGCCGGTCTTTTTAACTGGGGAATATTCAGATGGTTTTTCCGCTTTACGATGACAACGCCGATCGCACGACAACGCCGTTTGTTAATTACATCCTGATCGCGATTAACATTTTGGTCTTCGTTTTTCTGCAACAGGTGGGAACGAACGACAGGTTTACTTTCGCTTTCTCAACCGTCCCGCAGGAGATTCGGACCGGGCGCGACATAACCTCACCGGATCGAGTAGTCGAACATCCCGTCACCGGTCAGGAACTTTTGATTCCGGGTCTTCAGCCGACCCCGTTTTCCGTTTACATGACTTTGATCTTTTCGATGTTCATGCATGGCGGCATCGCGCACATCGCGGGCAACATGCTCTTCCTCTGGATCTTTGGTGACAACCTCGAACACACGCTCGGACACATCCGGTATGCGATCTTCTATCTCGTGTGCGGCGTGATCGCCTCGCTAGCGCACGTGTTCACCACGATTGCGTTCGCGACCGAATCAGGAAGTTTACTCATTCCAAGTTTGGGAGCTTCGGGTGCGATCTCAGGCGTGCTGGGTGGTTACCTGCTCTTGCACCCAAAGCGACGCGTGACGGTAATCATGTTTCGTTTCCTCACGGATGTTCCTGCGTATGTCGCGATCGGGATCTGGTTTATCTTTCAGTTGATCAGCGGCTTAGGAATGCTGGGCGGCGGTTCTCAACAGGGCGGTGTGGCTTACGCTGCACATATCGGCGGCTTCATCGCCGGCCTGTTGCTGGTAAAGGTTTTTGCTATCGGGCGTGCACCTTCGTACGGCTAGGTGGGTATTGAGGCAGTTTTGAAAGAGGCCGCTTTTCGATGCAGCAGAACTTCAAATTGCGCTTGTTGCTGCGACCGTCGCTCTCAAGTAAGATCGCGACTGCATGACTAACCCTGAAAATGACCTTGCTCCAATTAATCAGCAGGGACTCGATATCCGTTCGACTTCACGGGAAGAGATGGATTTATTTCCACTCGATACCTTCGCTTACGAGTTTCCTGGCCGTGAGGTCAGAATCAATTTCGAAATCACTGAGTTTACAGCTATCTGCCCGTTTTCGGATTTTCCTGACTTCGCCACGATCCGGCTGGAGTATGTTCCTAACGAGCGGTGCGTGGAACTCAAAAGCCTGAAGCTCTATATCAATTCATTTCGCAACGTGAAAATTTTCCATGAGCACGTTATCAATGTGATTCTTGATGACTTCGTGCGCGCCTGCGATCCACTAAGCGTCGAGCTTGAAGGAGACTTTCACGTACGAGGAAACATCAAGACTATAGTGCGCGCGAGCTATAAGAAGTAGTGGGCAGTGGGACTTGATTAGGATCAGAATGAGTTATCGAATGAATCACAAAACCGTTGTAGCGAATTTGCGCCAGGATTCACCACGCCTCTTGCTGCCCAATGCTCACTGATTCAATATGAGCTTCACCACCATCTTCATCATCGGCGGCATCGTACTGCTGGCAATTCTGATTCTCGTCGCCAAACTCGCGGTGCGTTGGGCGGTGCGCGTCGCGATCGTAAGCGTGATTGTCATCGCACTTCTGGGCGGCGGAGTTTTCTGGTGGTTAACCACGCGTCTCGCACCCACACCACCCCCAAAACAGCGCAACGCACCGGCCCGGCGCACTCCTTCCAAATAGCGGCTGCATTATGGGTGAAACCGACACCGACGCCGCCGATCAATTCGATGAGCGCATAAGCTCCGAAAAGCTTGACGAAGGTTCTCCCAGTCTCTGGCGGCGCTATCGCCGTCTGCCGCGAAATGTCTTCGCCATCAGTCTCGTGAGCCTGCTAAACGATGTCTCGAGCGAAATCATCTATCCGCTCTTGCCGGTATTCCTCAGCGTTACGTTGGGCGTTTCTCCAAGAATTCTGGGAACGATTGAAGGCGCGGCCGAATCGGCCTCCAGCTTTCTTAAACTATTTGCCGGCCACTTTAGCGACCGTGCGGGTAAACGAAAAGGACTGGTGGTTTTTGGTTACGCGCTGTCGAGCCTGATTCGACCGATGCTGGCGCTGGCGTCGACATGGTATCAGGTCCTGGGAATTCGCTTGACCGACCGTGTGGGCAAGGGCATCCGCAGCGCGCCGCGCGACGCGATGATTGCGGACGCCGTAGGAGTACAAGAGCGCGGATTGGCCTTCGGATTCCACCGGGCCATGGACCACAGCGGCGCTGTCATCGGTCCCTTGATTGGTTACTTACTGGTGTTGCTGTTTGCAGTTGATCGAAATGCGCCCTCGGCCGGCGACTTTCAGAACATTTTCCTGTTAGCCTCGATCCCGGCGCTGGCGGCTGTGCTGGTAGTTACCTTCTTCGTTCGGGAATCCCAGTTGCCAAAGAAGACGGCGGTTACCACGCCTGACCAGAGCGTAACGACGCCGCTGCGTCTGACGCTGAAAGGCTTCGACAGCAACTTCAAACGTTTCCTGCCCCTCATTGCCCTTTTTACACTTTCAAATTCTTCAGACTTTTTTCTGATACTTCGGGCGCGCGACGCCGGAGTTTCAGTAGCCAGCATTCCGTTATTGTGGGCCGGTCTGCACGTAACTAAAGTCTTGAGCTCGATATTTGGAGGCGACTTGTCGGACCGACTTGGGCGGCGCCGGCTGATTGTTTCGGGGTGGATACTTTACGCCGCCGTCTATGCCGGCTTCGCGTTCGTTACGAATCCGGTTTCAGTTTGGATACTCTTTCTGATCTATGGGATTTATTTCGGACTGGCTGAAGGCGCTGAGAAGGCGCTGGTTGCCGATCTGGTGCGACCTGAACAGCGTGGCACCGCTTATGGCCTATATAATCTCGCCTTTGGTATTACGGTGTTTCCCGCATCGCTTTTGATGGGCGCGGTTTGGGAATGGCGCGGACCGCAAACAGCGTTCTTACTTAGCGCGGCGCTGGGTGCAGCTGCCGCCCTGTTGCTCCTAATCTTAGTGAAGCCGACGGCGAGGGTAAGAGGAACGATCCACTAAAGCCACGAGATAAGGCCAAAATCCGTTCGTGTTAGTTAGTTTGATTTCGTGGACCGTTTTGCTTAAGCGCATCCAGATCCATCGGAGTTTAAATTCGACCAGATGAAATACCAGGTAATCAAAACAGAGGACGCGCTCCGGAAGGCTATTGAATCCGCTTCGACTCATCAGGTCATCGGTCTCGATTCCGAAACTACGGAACTCGATCCATATCATGGCCGGTTGCGTCTGATTCAGTTGGCAACGCCCGACGGCGTGCACATCGTCGACCTGGACGCGTTCAGTACCGGTGATTTGCGAAACTCAAGCGCGCTTGCTCCGCTGCGTAATCTGCTTTCGGCCCCGCGTCCGATCAAGATTGCGCATAACGCCAAGTTTGACGCGAAATTTATCAAGCACTATTTGGGCGCGGACCTGAATGGCGTCTTCGACACACTGCTGGCGAGTCAGTTGGTAGGTGCTGGCGACATTGAAGAACGTCATGGACTCGACATCGTTGCGTCGCGTTACCTGAATGAGGCGGTAGATAAAACGGAGCGGCTCAGCAATTGGAACTTCGAACTCTCCGAAGCACAACTCGAATATGCCGCCCGCGACGCAGCGATTTTGATCCCGCTCCGCGAAAAATTGTTTGAGCGTTTGAAATCCGATTCGCTGATGGACGTTGCTCGGCTGGAATTCGACTGCATTATGGTCGTGGCCGAGATGGAGCTGACCGGGTTCTACATGCACAAGGATCGCTGGCTCGAGCAACTAGGGATCGTAGATAAGCGGCGAAATCAGCTCGCCGAGGAATTGCAGAACGTGTTGGCGGAAGAGTCGTCGCAGGGCACGCTTTTTGGCGGACCGCAACGCGACGACATCAATCTGGATTCGCACCAACAGTTGACCAAAGCGCTCGAACGTCTGGGCATCGCACTTCCCGATTCAACCAGAAACTGGAAACTGCAGCCGCTCGCCGCCGAGTATCCAATCATCGGCACGCTGCTGGAATACCGCACCGTGCAAAAAGCGCTGACCAGTTATGGCCAGAACATGATCGATCTGATCAACCCAACCACGAACCGGCTGCATGCCGACTTCAGACAGATTGGCGCGCCGACCGGACGTTTCTCCTGTACAAATCCAAATATCCAGCAGGTGCCGCACGCCGTTGAATATCGCCGGTGCTTCAGCGGGTATCCTGAGGGCAGGAAACTGATCATCGCGGATTATTCGCAGATAGAGTTGAGAATTCTGGCGGAGTTTTCCGGTGATCGTGCGTTCATCAACGCATTTAAGTCCGGCGCGGATCTGCATAAGGTGACGGCGGCGGAAGTCTTCGGAGTAGGTGTCGATCAGGTAACGCGAGAGCAGCGCGATTTTGCCAAACGCTTAAATTTCGGCGTGGTCTATGGCATTGGCGCGCAGCGTTTCTCAATTATGACGGGGTTGGGCGTGCCGGAAGCGGAAAACGTCTTGCGGAAATATTTCGCCACGTATCGAGGTCTCGACACATATTTGCACGAAGCCGCAGACCGCGCAGTGCGCGAGCGCCAGGCTCGGACCGGATCGGGCCGTCTGGTTCGATTTCGTTACGACGAACAGGATCGCCAGCAGATTTCCATGACCAAGCGCAACGGCAAGAACACGCCTATTCAGGGCACCAGCGCTGACATACTCAAGCGCGCGCTTCGTCTCCTGAAAGATGAACTACGCGGCACCAACGCGCAGATTGTTAACATCATTCACGATGAAATCGTTGTCGAAGCCGATGCGAACGAAGCCGAGGACGTGGCGAAGCGCGTGGAGCGAGCCATGTGTGTTGCGGGCGAGGAGTATGTGAAGACGGTGCCGGTAAAAGTGGAAACCGAAATCGCGGATGAATGGGTAAAGTAAGTCAGAACCCCGGCACTCCGGGGTAGCGACCGGGTGATTGCTGCTAACAAGATTTCCGGCCTGACAATGACCCGGTCGCTACGCCGGCGTGCCGGGGTTCTGACTTCCTCTCTTGCGCCAGATGAAATACACGGGAATTCCGGTTAGCACAAGTAAGTATCCGATGCCCGAGGTTGAAGGCGCGAGCCAGGCGAGATCGATGACAATCAGCACTGCCAGGAAAATGTAGACGAGCGGGACGAGCGGGTATCCAAAGGTGCGATAAGGTCGTTCCACTTCCGGAGCCTTGCGCCTCATGACAATCACCGCACCCACCATCAACGCGTAAAAAATCAGGTCAACTGAAATGATGTATTCGAGCAGCTGTGTATAGACGTTGCCGTAAACCGGTTCGCCAGTTTGTGGGTTGGTTGTAATTGTTCGCGGCAGAGTTAACACCGCGGCCCATATTCCCTGAACAATCAGCGCGAGCGCTGGAACGTGGCGATTATTCAGTGTCCCTACTTGCCGGAAGAAAAGGTTGTCGCAGGCCATGGCGTAGTAAACGCGGGCGCCGGCCAGAATCAAACCGTTGTTGCAGCCAAACGTAGAAATCATGATAGCAATGGCCATCAATATAGTTCCGCGCGGTCCAAAGATGGCGTTCATCGTGGCAGTCGCCACGCGATTTTGCGGCGCCGTTTGAATGCCTTGCAATGGAAGCGTAACCACGTAGGCGAGATTCGCCAGCAGGTAAAGAGCGACGACCAACCCGCAACCAATCAAGAGCGCGCGCGGGAGGTTGCGCCCCGGGTCGCGTATTTCGCCGCCGGTGAAGGTGACATTGTTCCAGGCTGACTGCGCAAACAAAGGCCCAACCATCGCCTTGCCAAGTAGCATTACCAAAGCCAGACCCATCAAGCCGCTCGCGCTCGCGTCGAAGCCGACCTGAGAAGGCGCGGGCTTCCAGCCGTTATCCCAGGGAGTCCACCACGCAGATGTGTAGGCCGCGCTGTTATCATTCCACCCGAGCGCGAGTCCAAGCGCAATCAATCCCAGCAGCGCCGCGGTCTTGGTAAACGTAAAAGTGTTTTGGATAAACTTGCCGAGCTTGAGCCCGCGGGTGTTTGTGAGGGTAAGAAACAGGATCATCGCCACCGCGAGTAGTTGTTGAGTTGACAAGCTGAGCGCATACCCATTGAACGAAACCGAACCCAATTTAAAAGGCTTAATGATTGCGACAGGAGCTACTAAAAACCTGTCTGCGGAAACCACGTCGGTAAGCACCCCAGTGAAGTTTGCGAAGGCAACCGCGACGGCGGCGATCGTCCCCGTTTGGATAATCAGCAGCAGCGACCACCCGAAGAGAAAACCGATTGAAGGGCTGTAGGCTTCGCGGAGAAATACATACTGGCCTCCTGCGCGTGGCCACATTGCAGCCAGTTCCGCGCAACAGAGAGCGCCGGTGATGGTGAGCAGACCGGCAAGCGCCCACGCCGCCAATAACCATCCGGGCGACCCAACTAAGCGGGCAGACTCAGCGGAGACAAGAAAGATTCCCGAACCGATCATCGAGCCGACGACAATCATCGTCGCATCCAGCAGGCCGAATCCGCGCACAAGCTTCGGAGAAGAGTTGGTGCTTTGCTCGCTCATAGTTGCGGGACGGTATAGTTGGCAGGGGTTCCTGGTGTCAAGAAAAAGTTTGAACTCTCCGAACCGCCAAAGGCGCGAAATGTAATAGCCAGGGGCAAAGCGGTAGCGAAGCCCCTCGTCCTTAATTTAGAAAAAGACTAAGCCCTGAAGCGGCGACAGAGCATTCTGCCGCAAATCTGATTGCGCCTTCAGCGCTCCCGACTTTACCATTTTCCCAAGCCGTGGGCCGTTGGCCCAGGCTTTCTCATTTCGCGCCTTTGGCGCTTTCTTATTCTCCATTGTCGACTAATGATCCCAAGATCAAAGAGTAGTTGAGATTTGAACCTTTCGTCCGAGGAGGTTAACTCTTATCTTAAGTCTTTACTTCTCGGCCCTCATTCAATTAGACATTGTTACGAAACGCGCTAATCGAGGAACTCCCCCTTGCTTGACAGTGTGCAAACCGCTCAATAGTCTTGCTGGTTCTGATTCATCCGAAAGTTCCCATATTGAATAACTCAATGCCCGGTGCGGCGAACATGATCAAGAAATCAATCCTTATCTTTTGCGGCCTGGTTCTGTGTCAGGCTTTGGCATTGAGCCAGGAACCTGTCCCGCCAGTTTCCTATGAAACTCTGCTTGAGCGAGTGAAGAAACAAGATTCGACTGTTGACTTCAAAGAATTACGCCTGGCTTACACGGGAACGAAATTGTACGACCCGTACGGCGGCAGTTTGGACGCGCGGGATGCAATGTTTGCGGCGCTAAACGCGAAAGAGAATGACAAGGCCCTGGCCGCAAGTGAAAAACTGCTCGCCGTAAATTATCTCGACATCAACGCACACTTTGTTGCTTCTGTGGCCAATACCAACCTCAAGCGGCCCGAAAAATCGGACTATCACAAGTATGTTTTCCAGAACCTGTTGAAGTCGATCATCCACTCAGGCGACGGGAAGACATTGGAGACGGCTTTCGTCGTGATCTCAGTTGACGAAGAATACGCGCTGCTCAACTTCATGGGCTTGCGACAGGTCGGCCACCAGAAGGTTGAGGAAAATGGTCATGACTACGACAAGATGACGGCGAAAAATCCGAAGACAGAAAAAACCAGCATCTACTACTTCAATGTCGACAAGCCCTTCAACTGGCTGCGCAATCGGTTCAAGTAGATGAGTGGATTAACGCTCCCAACTAATCCGTGGATCACGAGTCGCCAAATTTAATTGAATAAAATAAATCGGACAGAAGTCCGTGCCGATGGGATAAGGAAAAAGCGAACTACATGATTAAGGAACAGATAATAGAGTTAATTAAGACGAAGAAAGCGCGCGTCGGCGTAGTAGGCCTGGGTTACGTCGGTCTGCCACTGCTGACGGAGTTTGCGCGCGCGGGTCATGAAGCAATCGGCTTTGAAGTTGACGAGAAAAAAGCGGATCAGATTAACGCCGGCAGTTCCTATATAGGCGATGTTGACGCAGCGGTTTTGAAGGAACTGGTCTCAAATAAGCGGTTAGCAGCGACCACGGATTTTGGTCATCTGAGCGTTTGCGACGCGATTATCATCTGTGTGCCCACGCCGCTGCGCAAGACGAAGGAACCCGACGTTTCCTACATCCTGGCGGCGGCCGACGAGATCCAGCAGCGCCTGCGCAGGGGCCAGTTGATCATTCTGGAATCTACCACCTATCCAGGCACGACTGACGAAGTGCTGTTGCCGATGTTTGAGTCGACCGGACTGAAGCTCGATGAGGATTTTCTGCTGGCTTTTTCGCCTGAGCGCGTCGATCCCGGCAACCCGGAGTTTCAAACGCACAATATTCCAAAGGTCGTGGGCGGCGTAACGCCGGATTCAACCGAGGTTGCGGCTTATCTCTATTCACAGGTTGTCAGAGACGTGCACGCTGTCAGTTCCGCGCGGGTGGCTGAAACAGCAAAGCTGCTGGAGAACACTTTTCGCGCTGTGAACATCGGCATGGCAAATGAAATGGCCCGCCTTTGTTATGCGCTGAACATCGACACCTGGGAAGTGATTCGCGCGGCGGCGACCAAGCCGTTTGGATTCATGGCGTTTTATCCGGGTCCCGGCATCGGCGGTCACTGCATCCCGCTTGATCCACATTACCTGTCCTGGAAAGCGCGCCAGCATGGATTTGATTCGCGCTTTATCGGATTGGCCGAGGAAGTGAATTCGCGCATGCCGGACCACGTGGTGCAGTTGGTCTCGGATGGTCTAAACGACGAGAGCAAAGCGATGAAGGGCTCGCGGATTTTGTTACTCGGCGTCGCTTACAAAAAAGATATTGACGACGTGCGCGAGAGTCCGGCGCTTTCGATCATTGACCGACTGCGAGCGAAGGGCGCCAACGTGAGTTATCACGATCCATTCGTGAAGGAAGTACGCTTTGACGACGCGCACACCGAGGGCGGCGGGGAACCACTTCAATCGGTCCCTTTAACAGACGATGCGTTGCGCGAGAGTGATTGTGTGGTCATTGTCGCCAACCATACTGCGACCGATTACCAGCGCGTTTGCCAGATCAGCTCGCTGATTGTCGACACCAGAAACGCGTTGAACGGAGACTTAAGGCGCGGGAGCAGCGCGCGGATAATCCGGCTGTGACTTTGCTGAATGCTTAAAGTAATCAACGTGGTCGGCGCGCGCCCAAACTTCATGAAGGTCGCGCCGATTGTTCAAGCGATGAAGCGGCGTAAACAGGAGTTTGCGCCGCTTGTTCTTCACACCGGACAACATTACGACGCGGCGATGTCAGAAGCTTTCTTTCGCGATCTGGAATTACCCGCGCCTGATGAGTATCTCGGAGTCGGCTCGGCATCCCATGCGGCGCAGACCGCCGCAGTCATGGAGCGCTTTGAACCGGTTTTGCTTCGGGAAAATCCGGATTGGGTAATCGTGGTGGGCGACGTCAATTCCACCCTTGCTTGCGCTCTGGTTTGTTCAAAACTTGGTGTGAAAGTGGCCCACGTTGAGGCAGGACTGCGCAGCCGCGACCGTACCATGCCGGAAGAAATCAACCGCATCCTCACCGATCAAGTTGCCGACCTGCTCTTTACACCTTCCGCAGACGCCGATCAAAACCTGCTTGCCGAAGGAATTCCGGAGGAACGTATTCGCTTCGTAGGCAATGTGATGATCGATTCGCTCCTCAAGCATCTGCCGCGATCCAATAGCTCAACGATCAGAGAAGAACTGGATCTAAACGAGAGAGAGTATGCCGTGGTCACCCTGCATCGTCCGGCAAATGTTGACACGTCTGACACCTTCGCGCGGGTTCTCGGGGCGCTTGAAATGATCGGGCGGCGCCTGCCGGTAGTTTTCCCAGTCCATCCACGCACCCGAAAGACTCTTTCGGAGTTGGGCCTGGCCGAACGGGTCGCCGGATCGAAGAGTTTGAGAATAATCGAGCCGCTTGCTTATCTCGACTTTCTTCGGTTGTATAGCGGCGCACGTTTGGTGCTTACCGATTCGGGGGGTATCCAGGAAGAGACGACGGTGCTCGGCATTCCCTGTCTCACTTTGCGGGAGAATACTGAACGCCCAATCACTGTTGACCAGGGGACAAACACGATAGTGGGCACCGACCCCGAACGGATCGTCCGCGAAGCGATGGCGGTACTGGACCATGGCCCAACAGCCCGGCATAGCATTCCTCCGCTTTGGGACGGCCATACTGCTGATCGCATCCTTGAAGCATTAATGCAATCATGAATGGCCAACCGAGCGAACCAGAAGACACTAACAACGAGCCGGCGACTGACGCTCAAACCACGAATCGTTCACTGTCCCCAGCTTTTTCCCTGCGCACCTCATTTCTGGCAGCCGGATTTCGAAGCGTACTAAGCGGAGAGATTAGCGCAAGGGTTGCGGCGCGTGAGCTAGTGCGGCGCGGACAGGCGATTGCTGCGCGCCGGCGCGAGCGCCAGACGATTGATGAGCTGACCGCTCTGCCTGCGCAACTGCTACCTGAGTTTCAATCGCATTCACCTTCAGAATTGTTGGACCATTTTCGCGAGCGAGGCGCGCCTTCATTTCTGGCCGGGTTCGCTGACATCCATTCAACTTCAGAACTTCAACGCGAGGTTTTTCCCGAAGCAACGCGGCATTTGTTGGAAGCTGCGCGCCGGATTGCGCGGGAGCATCGCTGGGCGCTGCTCGGATTTGGTGAACAGAAGTTTGGTGAGTCGATAAACTGGAATCGCGATCCGCTCTCAGGTCGTCTATGGCCGCTCGACTATCACGCCGCCATCTCGCTTTGGCGCAACGATGGATCGGACATACGGGTGGTGTGGGAACTCAATCGCCTGGGCCACCTGATCACGCTCGGGCGCGCGTATGCGCTCACGGGAGACCGGGACCTCGCCGAGGAATTCTTCGGACAGATTGAAAGCTGGCGCGAGCAAAATCCGTTGGGGCGTGGCGCAAACTGGGCCTGCGCGATGGAAGTTGCCCTGCGCGCCATGAACTTGCTGGCAGCGTTTTCTCTTTTCCGCAGGTCGCCTGCTCTTACCGAAGAACGATTGCGCAACCTTCTAACGCTGCTTGATCAGCACGGCAGGCACATCAAGCGGAACCTTGAATTCTCATACCTGGCTACCAGTAATCATTACTTGTCTGACGTCGCGGGCCTGCTTTGGCTTGGCATCATGTTGCCTGAATTGAGCGCGGCGGCGGAATGGCGAAGCTGGGCCATGGCGGAGATGCTCCGCGAAATGGACGAACAAATTCTCCCGGACGGCGCCGACCATGAAAGGTCAACCGGCTACCACCGTTTCGTGCTGGAGCTATTTCTGTATTCATTTATTCTTTGCGATGCGAACGAGATTGCGATCGAGGAAAAGTACTGGCAGAAGCTGCGCGCAATGTTTGTTTACGTCAGAGGAATTCTGCGGCCTGACGGTTGTGCACCGTTGATTGGCGATACGGACGGTGGGCAAGTCTTGCCAATTGTCAGCCGGAGTGCGGACGATCATGCTTACCTGCTGCCATTTGCCGCGGCGATTTTCGAAGACAATACTTTCAAGCTGCCGGACGCGCGGGCGACTGAAGAACTTCTGTGGGTGCTCGGATCAGACGCCGTGAGCAACTATCAACACCTGGCCGTCTCCACCGCTCCCGTTGAGTCGCAGTCTTTTCCTGATGCCGGGACCTACGTGTTGCGTAAAGACGATTTGTATCTCTTGTTCAACCTGGGTGGCGCAGCCGGGAAGGGACCAGCTTCCCACGTTCACAATGATTCCCTGAGCATTGAGGTTTCGGCGCACGGCCGCGCCTTCCTTGTCGATCCCGG
This sequence comes from Pyrinomonadaceae bacterium, assembly GCA_035557535.1. Taxonomy (GTDB): domain Bacteria; phylum Acidobacteriota; class Blastocatellia; order Pyrinomonadales; family Pyrinomonadaceae; genus PSRF01. The sequence continues at coordinate 248,248 of DATMDU010000157.1, read as the reverse complement.
AGCTTACGTTTACACCGCGGATTTAGAACAGCGACACGTCTTTCGTTCGACGGGCTATCACTCGACAGTTCAGGTCGATGACGCCGAACAAAACACTACGAATCAAGATTCGCCATTTGCAATCGGTAATGAAGCCCGCGGTCGTTTGCTGAAATGGGAAACTGGATTAGAGCGCGATCACGTTAGCGCTGAACATGCGGGCTATGGACGACTCGGCTCGCAACTAATACACCGGCGCAGTGTAACGTTTGAGAAAACGGCCGGATGGTGGCTGATTGAAGACGAGATCAGTGGTGAAGGTGAACACACCATTGCGGTGCGGTTTCATTTCGATGCAGGACTTGAGGTGGAAGCACTGATTCGTAATGATCAGACTATTGCCATGGCGTGGGATAAGATGGCCGCCGAGGCTTCGCCGAAACTTTTAGTTTGCGCGATCGACGTGAAAGAACCGCTGCGTTTGGAAGATCAATTTACCTCGAAACACTACGGTTCAAGGTTGCCGTCAATCTCCGCGAGCTGGTCAACGAGAATGAGTTTGCCCTGCAAGTTGCGCTGGGCAATTGTGCCGGTGGGCCCGGGTGAAAGTATCGAGGAACGACTAAAGGCTGTCCAAAGTCCAACGTCCAATGTCCAAAGTCTTCAAACTGAGACTTTAGACTTTGGACGTTAGACTTTGGACTTTTGGACTAAACCGATGTGTGGCATCTGCGGAATCTGGGAATACGGCGCGAGTGATGGGCGAGTGGAGGTGTCGCTCGTGGCCGCGATGCGCGATGAGATGCAACACCGCGGGCCGGACGATACAGGTGAACTCAGTTTCGACCAACAACGCGGCGGCCTCGGCTTTCGTCGTCTCTCCATCGTTGACCTGTCTGCCGCCGGCCATCAACCGATGCGCGGTTGCACCGATCGTGTTTGGTTGGTGTTCAATGGCGAAATTTACAATCACGCCGAGCTGCGCGCTGGTCTGGAGAAACGCGACCACGTCTATTCGTCGCGGACCGACTCCGAGACTATCCTCCACCTTTACGAAGAACGAGGCTTGGATTTCGTCAATGATATCGAGGGCGACTACGCGATCTGCTTGTGGGACGCTGACGAGCGACGTTTGGTATTGGTCCGCGATCGCATCGGTGTCAAACCGCTTTACTACTACCACCGGAATGGCCGCTTCATTTTCGCGTCTGAGATAAAGGCCATTCTCAAGCATCCCGAAGTCACGGCGGAGTTGGATGAAACTTCGCTTTACGACTACCTGACATTTCTGACGACGCCCACACCTAACACGCTTTTCAGTAACATTAAAAAACTTCCGGCCGGTCACCTGCTGACGATCGACCGCGCCGGCACAGTCGAGATCAGGCAATACTGGGACGCCTTGCCTCCCGCGAACCATGCAGAAATTGCAGGCCGCAGCGGCGCAGAGCATGCACAGGAAATTCTCCGCCTACTGCGTGACTCAATCCGCAAACGGATGATGTCGGACGTTCCTTTTGGAGTGTTTCTTTCCGGTGGAGTCGACTCTTCGGCCAACGTTGTGCTGATGGCTGAGTTGATGTCGCAGCCGGTGCGAACTTTCACCGTCGGCTTCAAAGACAATCAGGAGTTGAACGAACTGGATTCGGCACGCGCTATAGCGAAGCGTTTTGCCACGGACCATCACGAAGTCGTCATCGGGCGCGAAGAGATGGAAGAGTTTCTTCCGGAGTTGGTTTTTCACCAGGATGAACCATTGGCCGATCCGGTCTGCGTTCCACTCTATTATGTTTCCCGGCTGGCCCGTGACACCGGAACGATCGTAGTGCAAACGGGGGAAGGAGCTGACGAAATATTTGCCGGCTACGCCTGGTTTGGAAAGTACGTGCGCATCTACGATCGGTTTTGGCGACGGGCTGAGAACCTGCCAGCCTCGCTGCGCCGTACCGGAGCCGCGCTCGCCGGTCAGGTGATGGAAAAGGCGCTGAGCAAACGTACTGCAGCTGAGCTCGTGCGCCGGTTGGGGGCGGGTGAAGCGCTCTTCTGGGGCGGCGCAGTGGTCTACGACGAGGCTTTGAAGCCCCGGATTTTTTCTCGAGAATTTACTGCCCGCGCGAACGGCCAATCGTCCTATGCCGTAGTCAGCGAGTATCTCGACCGGGTGTCCCAGGCACGGCCCGATTCCGATTTCGCAGCGCGCATGTCCTACCTTGAACTTAAGCTCCGTTTGCCCGAACTCCTGCTGATGCGAGTAGACAAAATGACGATGGCGAATTCAGTCGAAGCGCGCGTGCCTTTTCTGGACCATCGCCTGGTTGAGTATGCGATGAGCTTGCCGGTGGACTTAAAAATTCAAGGCAGGAGCGGCAAACACATTTTGAAGCGCGCCCTGGAAAGCGTGTTGCCCCATGAGGTGCTTTACCGCCGCAAGCGCGGTTTCGGAGCTCCCATCCGTGAATGGTTTCGCGGTCCCGGGGGGGAGATGTTGAATGAGCTGATCATGAATTCTTCAATCCGGCGTCGCGGTTTGTTCGACTATGCATTTATCGCGCGGCTGATGGATGAACATCAAAGCAGGAAACGCGACTGGAGTTTTCATCTCTGGGCCTTGTTGAACGTGAGTCTTTGGTATGACCGCTGGATTGATACTAAGTAGGGCAGACATTCTTGTCTGTCCAGCGTGGATGACAATGAAATTGAACCTGGAGAAGAGGGACAGACAGGAATGTCTGTCCTACTCAATAAGTTCAAGCAGCGATCGGCTGATAGTTTCCGCGACAACCTCGGGAGTAAAGTACTTTTCGATCCTCAACCTGCCGTTATGCGCCACCCGTTCCCATAGATCCTGATCCGAATAAAGTCGCGCGACAGCCGCAGCGAAGTCCGCAGGTTCGTTGGCGATCATTACATCTAACTCGTGCGTCAACCCAAAGCCTTCAGCGCCGATCGTCGTTGTAACGACGGGAATCCCATGCGCCATCGCCTCGCCAATCTTGCCTTTGATCCCGGCGCCAAACCGCAGCGGCGCCACGAAGACGCGCCGGTCACGAAGGTAAGGGGCGACATCCTGAATGTACCCGCGGATGTGTATATCTGCGGAGTCGCACGCCATGATCGCCGGCGACGAAAAGTCGCCGATGATATCCATTGCAATGCCTGGCAGCCTTTCACGCAACAACGGAAAAATCTCCCGCACGAAAAAAACGACCGCATCCTCGTTTGGGCGATGGGCGAGGTTGCCGATGAACAGTAAATCTTCGCGAGACTCAAAAGACCCGGAGATGTCGCGGAGTTCATGAATTGTCGGAACGACATCGATTCTTTTGTTTGGTACCAGAAGTTGCATGACCTGCCGATCTTCGTCGGACGCCGACCAGACAATGTCACTCTGTTGCGCTAGAGTTGTCTCGAGTTTTTTATACCGATTTGATTCTGCGAGCACGGCCTCATTTCCTGAGATCTCATACTCGCGCTGACAGCGAAGGAAGTGTGTGTCAACCATATCAAAAACAATTCCGGCCTCCGGGTTCGCTCGCCGAATACGACGAATGAAGGTTGAAGCCATGCTGGGCCGGCTTACGATCGCTGCCTTAACATTCGCATGTTTCAGCACCTGGCGATAATCAGTGGCATCGGCCGTTTCAATACCTTCCTTCCAAAGGGCGCGCTCATAGTCGATGCTCTGGGGCCGGCTATACGGCACGAAAATCACGTGGGCCCATCGCGCGATCGTCTTGAGGATCAGAAACATTCGCAGGCTGCCGGCATCGCGGTCGGGACTCGGCACCCGCTCATCAAATACGATAACTCGGGGTCGGTTTCTATCTCGATGACTGGCGTCTGCGACGAATTTTGGGTGGGGCGGAAGATGATCACGGTCCAGCGTCTCATGCCATTTCTCAACAAACTTTTGGCGATTAATAATCTGAAAGTGCTTGACGCCCGTGGTCACGTCGGAGCCCGCGGTGGCGCCTTCGTAATGCAGTATTCGCGACAGCGGTTGGTAAATGACTCTGTAGCCTAGTGCGCGCACGCCGAAACATAAATCGACGTCTTCGTAATAAGCTGGCGCGAAGCGACGATCGAAACCGCCAAGACGTTCAAAAAGTCCTCTGCGAATCAACAGCGATGCGGCCGAGCAATAATCAACCTCGCGCGCAAAATTGTATCGTCGGTCATCAGGCAAATTTCCCCAACCGTAATGATGCGCCTCACCGTTGTTCCAAACGATTCCGCCCGCCTCCTGAATTGTGCCCTCAGGATAAATAAGCATTGAGCCAACCGCGCCCGCAGCAGAGTCGCTTTCGATTGTTTCCACCAGATGGTTAAGCCAGCCGGGCAATACTTCCGTATCGTTGTTGAGAAACACGAGATATTTTCCCCGGGCGGCGGCGGCGGCTCCTTGATTGCACGCATCTACAAACCCGCGATTCTCTTCATTTCGGATCACGGTTACGAGTTCGCCGAAGCGGGACAGCATAAGTGCCGTGTTGTCCGACGAGGCGTTGTCGACGACGATCACCTCGTTGCGGTTGAAATCAATCTCATCCAACAGGGAACGGAGACATTGAAAAGTGAATTCAGCCTTGTTGAAAACCGGGATAACAATTGAACACTGAATGTCGGCAGTCGCGCGTTGGTCCCGCGCCTTCCTGAAGGCCGTTGAGTTGGTGAGATGGTCGATGTCATCGGTGCTTAGGGTCGGGTTTGGGTGTTTCCTGTGCCTGGCTCGCCCCACAATCCGGCCAGTAAAAAGTTGGAGATTGCGCAGCGCATTCGACCCGCTTGCCGCGAGACCGCGCAGGAACAGTTTGGCGGAAAGCGAAGGGTTCTCCTGAAGCGTTTTCTTGAGACGGCCCAATTGGTTTAGCTCTTCGTTTTGGAAGTGGGCTCGGAGATTTGCCATTGAAGAAGAGGGGCGACCAGGCCCAGGCGTTTATGTCTTTCGGCGAGTGTGTCGTCTGCGGACTCAAAGACTTCAAAATCCAAAACGTCGTTCTCTACAAAAATGATCCGCTCGTTCTTGATGTCGGCGCCCACAGTTCCGAAGTATGAGCCAGCTCTGAGTAGTCCGCCCGGGATCACCACTTCAGTATTGAATCTTCCCACTTTTCGGTCCGCTGCTTCCTCTGTCAACAGGTCATAATCTGATGTCGTGAATACGATGTCGCCTCGCGCATTTCTAATCACGATAAAAAAGCGCGAGCCGGCTAGTGCCTTTTTATTTTCGTATTCCAATCGAATGGTAAACGGTTCGCGGCAATCGATCGCGCTGGTTTCAGTTTCTCGTTGTTCGATGCCCACCCGCTCCAGTTGAATATCAGTATTTTCTTTTTCCGGGAGATCGGCCCAGGTCACCGGTGAATAGAGTTTATTGGCGCTGTCCAGATAGAATCTTGTAACGTCCTCAGTCTCACCTGACTTCAGGATGGATCCTTCGTGCAGAAGAATAGAACGGCTGCAGAGAGCGTTTACGGCGCTGATATCGTGGCTGACAAAGAGCACCGTGCGGCCGTGCCGGGCTACTTCGTTCATTTTCCCCAGACACTTCTTCTGAAAAGCTACATCCCCAACGGCCAACACTTCATCGATGATCAGGATTTCGGGTTCGAGGTGGGCTGCTACAGCGAAGGCGAGTCGGACGGTCATACCGGATGAATAATGCTTCACCGGCGTGTCGAGAAACTGTGCAGTCTCGGCGAAGGCAACAATTTCATCAAACTTACTTTCAATTTCACTCTTACTCATGCCAAGGATCGCGCCGTTGAGAAAAATGTTTTCTCGCCCGGTGAGCTCGGAATGAAAACCAGTGCCAACTTCCAGCAAACTCCCAACTCTTCCAGTCAGCGTAAAGCGCCCGGTTGTTGGTTTAGTTATGCGCGAAAGGATCTTGAGCAGAGTGGATTTGCCTGAGCCGTTGCGTCCGATGATCCCCACCACCTCACCCGGTTGCACCTCGAAGCTGACATCCTTCAACGCCCAAATCGTTGGACTCGTATCGCGCGCCCCTCCGCGCAGGCGGCGAAAGGAAGCGCTGGCCCGTGCGGCCAGATCGTCGCGCAGGCTCGTCTGCGACCGGTTGGCGCCGATAACGTAGCGCTTGCCTAACCCCTCAGCTTTAATGATCGGTTCCATGTGCTAGATAACGTCCGCAAAATTATCTTCAGCCCGCCGGAAGTAAAACACCGAGAGCGCGGTGACCAACAGAGAAACAGCGAATGAGACCGCGAGCGCGGGCCAATCAAAGGGATGGCCGAACAATGCTGAACGCACGCCTTCGATCACTCCGGTCATTGGATTCAGCATGCTCACCCATTTCCACTTCGCCGGCACAATGCTCAGCGGATAAATCACTGGCGAGGCAAACAACCACAGCTGGACCAAAAAAGGTAAAGCGTAACGAATGTCGCGGTATCTCACGTTCAGCGTGGCCATCAGGGTTCCCACGCCGAAGGCAAGCAAAGTGGCCCATGCAAGAAACACGGGCAGGAGTAGTAGTTGCCACGTGATCGTGATGCGGTAGTAAGCCAGCAAGGGGATCACCAGTACGAAAGCAATTGCCAGGTCCACCAGTCCGGCCATGACGGGCGCGGCGGGAATAATCAGACGGGGAAAATAAACCTTAGTGACCAGCCCGGCGCTGCCCACCAAACTGTTGGCACTGCCCGTAATCGAGTTGGCAAAAAAGGTCCACGGGAGCAGGCCGGCATAGGCAAACAGAGGATACGGCACATTGTCGGAAGGAATCTGGGCCAGCCTTGCAAAAATCAGCGTGAACAAAAGCATGGCGAGGAGGGGTTGAATAATCGCCCAGGTCACCCCGAGGATGGTCTGTTTATAACGAAGTTTGACGTCGCGCCAGGTGAGGAAATATAACAACTCGCGATAGCGCCACAGCTCCGCAAGGCCTGAATTAGAAGCTTTCCTTTCAGCGTCAACTACAATTCGGTGTTGCAGGCTACTCTGGATACCTGCAGAAGAAGTGGTCATCCTCGCCGTCCTCTAAAAAGGTTTGCGTGCCGTCGTGAGTAAATTGGAGGTTTCATTTGGCGGGATATCGGTTTGTTTACTTTCGCCTGTGTTGAACGCCTGGAGCGATCTGCTGACTGGGTTTCGTAGCCGTGGAGCAAAGCCGCAGTCTAGTCAGCGCGATCAACCACGTCAAGCACACTGTCGCGTGAATGCGAAGTTCAGAGACCTGGTCCCTCCAAAGCAAGGCCTACCAGAATTCAGGTTATGGTATCGTGCGGATCAGCCCCGATAGGTTCGTCAATATGGACAATAAAACAATAGAGGCCGCGGCTTACGACACTGACAAGGCGGAGCTTCCAAATTATCTGCGGAGCTACGAGGAGTATTTTCGTCCGTTGCTTGGTAAAGAAATAAAGCTGCTCAAACTTGGTATCTATCGAGGCGGCTCACTGCTTTTGTGGCGAGACGAAGGCTGGTTAACGAGAGTCCGATTCGAACTCGGAGTTCATGTGGGGAAGTGACGGTGAACGCCGCCAACAAAAACTCTCCCGAAGTGCTGGCGCGCATAAACCTGTTGGTGCAGCAGGCGGAGCCAGTGTCCGTTCTGGGCGTCATGGTTGGGGTGGCGCCTCACGGCGACCTGTTTTTCTTCCACCTCTTCAGGGTGGAAAATCATTTTTGTTGGTCGTCCGGCGGTCTGCGCTACGCTTCGATCACCGGCTACTGTCTGACCGCCTTTCAGGCTGAGACCCCGCCCGCTTACGCAGGCGGTTCCGACAAGTCATCAACACCTGCTATCGTCTTTCCTCACTAAGCTCTCGAAGCAAGCATGAAACACGTCAAAGCACTCAAGCGAGTTGTGCCCTCAGCGCTCTGGCCCTATCTCGGCGCAGTTCGTCGTCACGCGCGGACCATTCCTGCTCGTACCCGGTTGCAAAAGAAAAAGCTACAGTCAGATCCCGCTCTGACCGAGCGTGACCGCCAGCTGCTGGAAAACGTTAGCAGCCGCATTTACTTTAACGATGGAATGTACCACGGTGATGGCGCCCACTATTTCAAAGTTGGTCTGTCGGCGATCCGTTGCATTGATGAGGCGCTCGATCGCGTGGGTTTGAAAGATGTCGGTGCGATTCTCGATTTTCCTTGTGGCAGCGGACGCGTGATGAGGTTTCTGCGGCAGCGTTTTCCTGACGCGCGAATCACCGCCTGCGAGCTAGCGGAAGGGCCGGTCCAATTTTGCGTTCGAACGTTTGGCGCCGAGCCGGCTTACTCATCACCAAACCTTGACAACGTTTCACTCCGCAAGCACTTCGATCTCATCTGGTGCGGCTCGCTCGTTACACACTTGAATGCGCAAGGCATCGCCGCACTGCTTCGGCTCTTTCGCCGGCATCTGGCGCCAGGCGGTCTCATGATATTCACAACTCACGGTGATTTTGTCGCGCGCCGAATCCCGACACGAGATTTCGACTACGGATTGCTGCCTGAACAAATTCAGAGGATTGGTGATAACTACCCAGAGACCGGATACGGCTTTGAAGACTATCGCGGCGAGAAGGATTACGGCGTTTCGTTGACCTCGCCTGAGTGGATCCGCGAACGCGTTGGCGAAGTTGGTGGCTTGGGCGAAGTTTTCTTCAAGGAACGTGGTTGGGATGATCACCAGGATGTCTTCGCTTTCGTTATGAGTAGATGAGGAAATTATCCGGAGTTTACTTACCTTCCATGGTTCAAAGAGATGCGAATCGCACCAGGTCAGGTCTCTATTGTGAAAGCCTCGGAGCAATAGGGTTGGTTCTAATTTGAAATTCTCGGTACCCCTTGCGGTCTCTGCGTGTCTTCTGTGGCTTATCACGGAGCGCTTGACAGACCACGGGCATGGCGTCGAACATGCGCGGGCTAAACAACCGCGACTCTGGAGCGCACAGACGCGCGGGCTCGATCCGCCAATTGCTCTCCGTCAAAACGAGGTGAAAAGGATGTCCCAAAAATTGTTCGCATTGTGCTTGTGCCTGTCCTTCCTTATATCTGGTGTGGTTGGTCAGCAACCCTCGCCGACGCCCACGCCCACACCAGAGCCGAAGACGCAGGAGGAGCGCAAGCAAGCCGAGCAGAAGGAGAAGAAAGAAGAGAAGTGGGACATCGAAGCCGACCACGGACCGAGCACCACGGTGGAGTTCGACACAGACGAGGGCACCTGGATGAGTTGCGATGTTTCGCCGGACGGGCAACGCCTCGTCTTCGATCTGCTCGGTGACATTTATCAAATGCCGATCAGCGGTGGCGCAGCGCAGTTGCTCGCAGGCGGGCGCGCGTGGGAGGCGCAACCGCGCTACAGTCCTGACGGCAAGTGGATCGCTTTCACCTCCGATCGCGACGGCGCTGACAACATCTGGATGATGGACACTGCGGGACAGAATCGCCGCCAGATCACGAAAGAAACTCAACGGCTCACCAACACGCCCTCCTGGACGCCCGACGGCCAATACGTAGTCGCGCGCAAGCACTTCGTTGACCAGCGTTCTCTCGGCGCGGGTGAAATCTGGCTGTACAGCATTAGCGGCGGGTCGGGCGTGCAATTGACGGAGAAGACGAGTTGGACTGCGAACGTCGGCGAGCCTGTGTTTGATCCAAAAGGCCGCTTCGTTTACTTCGTTAATAGCGGCGATTTCGACTACAACAAAAACGTCTATACCGGAATTTACTGGATCGAGCGATACGACACGCAGTTGGGCCGCAAGGGGGTTTTCATACGGGGCAGGGGCGGCGCGATTCGACCACAGCCTTCCGCCGACGGCAAATATATCGCTTTCATTCGCCGCGACCGTCTGAAGACCGTGCTCTACCTGCGCGAGATCGAGTCAGGCCGCGAATGGCCCATCTATGACAAGCTCACGCGCGATCAGCAGGAGACGTGGTCAGTCTTCGGCACGTACCCCGGATACGCCTGGACGCCGGACAATCAGTCGATCATTATCACGGCGGGCGGCAAGTTTGTGCGTGTAAACGTCGCCACAAAGCAGGCGACGCCGTTGCCGTTCACGGCGCACATCAGCCAGAAGGTAACTGAGGCGGTGCGCTTCCCGCAGAAAGTTGGACCAGAGCGCGACAAGGCGCGGCTCTTGCGCTGGGCGCGCAAGTACGACGACCGCGTAATCTACAGCGCGCTCGGCAAGCTCTACCTCAAGGAAGGCGCGAACGCGCCGCGTACACTTTTAAAGACCAACGATCTCGAATACGCGCCGAAGTTCAGCGCGGACGGTCGTCGCATCACGTTCGTCACCTGGTCGGACGCAGGTAAGGGCGCGGTCTGGATCGCAGATGTTGACGGCAAGAACGCGCGCAAGATCACGAGCGTCGGCGATCAGTATGCGAATCCCGTCTTCTCGCCCGACGGCAAAAAGGTCGCTTACCTCAAAGGACGCGGCAGCATTAACCACGAGGAAGAGCTGGCGAGCGAGTCGACCTTCGAGATTCATTACTGGGAAGGCGGCAAGAGTCATTACGTGATGGACGTGCTGAGCCGTGGCTCAAACGCGCGGATGCCAGTGCTCAATTTCGATACGAAGGGCGAGCGCATCTACTTCATGGAGTCGCCGCCGGTGCCGGCGCCGCCGGGCGCGCCTTCCAACATCCTGACATTCCTGAGCAGCGTCAAGCTGTCGGGCGACGACTACAAGCGCCATGTCGAAGCTAAGTTTGCCTCAGAGATCGTGCCCTCGCCCGACATGCAGTGGGTTTTCTTCAAAGAGCTGCACAAGCTCTATCTCGCGCCGTTTCCGCAGACAGGGAAATTACTAAAACTGAACTCCGGCGAATCCATTCTGCCTGTCAAGACCGTGTCGCAAGACTCAGGCAACTGGCTCGCGTGGTCGCCAGACAGCAAGGTCGTTCAGTGGACACTCGGAGAAAATTTCCACGAACAGGCACTCACTAACATACTGAAGGAGACAGCCAGGGATCAAAAACCCCCTGCGCCCATGGCGACCAGGATCGGCTTTGAGTTTGATACAGCACGCCCGCGCGGTTTGGTAGCGCTCACCAACGCGCGCATCGTCACGATGAAGGGCGACGAAGTGATCGAGCGCGGCTCAATCCTCATCGAACACAACCGCATCAAGGCCATTGGCGCGAAGATAGATATTCCCGCTAACGCGCGCCGGATTGATATGACGGGGAAGACCATCATGCCCGGCCTGGTGGACGTGCACGCGCACATGGGCTACACCACGCTCGACATCATCCCCGAAAAGCAGGCGCCCTACTACGCCAACCTCGCCTACGGCGTGACGACCACACACGATCCTTCGGCCTCCACACAGTCAGTCTTCGCCCAGTCCGAGATGGTCAAGGCCGGCGTCATGGTGGGCCCGCGTATTTTCTCGACGGGCTTCATACTTTACGGTGCGGAAAACGCTGAGAAGGCGCCAGTCAAGAACCTGGAAGACGCTCAGCGCCACCTGGTGCGATTGCAGGCCGACGGCGCGTTTTCCGTCAAGAGTTACAACCATCTGCGGCGCGACGTGCGACAGATGTTCATCAAGGCGGCCCGCGACACCCGGATGATGGTCGTGCCCGAAGGCGGCTCGACCTTCTACTACAACATGACCATGATTCTTGACGGACACACGGGCATCGAGCACACAGTGCCCGTCGCTCCTCTCTACAAAGACGTGGTCACGCTTTTTGCTCGCAGCCACACGCAGTACACGCCCACGCTCATCGTCGGTTACGGCGGCATCTGGGGCGAGAACTACTGGTATCAGCACACGAACGTCTGGGAGAACGAAAAGCTGCTGCGCTTCGTGCCGCGCGAAACGGTAGACGCGCGATCGCGCCGCCGGCTGATGGTGCCCGAAGACGACTTCTATCACTTTGATCTGGCGCGCTCTGTTCGCGACGTAGTACGTGCGGGCGGCAAGGCGCAGCTCGGAGCACACGGCCAACTGCAAGGCCTCGGTGCGCAATGGGAGCTCTGGATGCTGCAACAGGGAGGCATGACGCCGATGGAGGCGCTGCGCTGCGCCACGCTGTACGGTGCGCAGTATCTGGGCCTCGACGGCGACATTGGCTCGCTCGAACCCGGCAAGCTGGCGGACCTGGTCGTCCTGGACAAGAACCCGCTCGAAAGCATTCGCAACACCGAGTCGATTCGCAATGTGATGATTAACGGCGTGCTCTACGAAACGGAGAACATGAACGAGGTCTACCCCGAGGCGAAGCCCCGCAGGAAGTTTTTCTGGGAGCGTTAGCGTTTGTTACGGCAATCCAGGGCCAACGCCGGTGGGCGGCGACAGAATGGCGGGTGCCTGCTGAATTTTTCCGGCTTGCTTCAGCGAATCTACGAGCTGCTTATACTCCGCCACAGCCCCTTCAAAGTCGTTAATTGTGCGCTCAAGAAGCTGGCTGTATGGCTTCTGATTTTTGATCTGACACTTCCTGTCCTTAGTCATGAATGGGACGAATTTCTGCTCTCTGCTATCTGAGGCCGGCAGCCTCTCTTTCAGATTGATCTGTATGCCCACAAAATACATGCGGAACCGGGTCCCGCCCTTCTTCTCTAAATCTGTCCGCGGTACGTCAAACGCGTGCGCCGTGTCACCCTGAGCAACTACAAAGCTGATCCGGGATGGCGTTATGTAGAGCCACCCGTCCTCTGGAAACTTGAACTTTCCAAACAGCGCGCGCTGATGCATGTGTGCGACCCTGACAGCAAATAAGTCCTCATGCCGACCTGTGATCGAATGGCTGATGAATAATCCGCACTCCGGCTTGTCCTTCTTGTTAGCAAACTTGAGAGTGGTCCAATGGGTGTTGTCAACACTGAGCGTTTGCGCCTCGCCATCCTTTTGCGCCCACGAGATTTCTGCAGTCGCCGGAAAAAACAACGTCACTGCAATTATCATTAACAGAGTTTTGATTCTCATTTAACCCTTACCTTGTGAATTGTTGACTACCTACTTTGCACAAAAGCATTCGAGTCAGCGTTAGCGACCACCGAGCGTACCCAGCTTTAATCGACGGAATTGCCGAACCTAAACCCAAAGTCCGTTTGGCAGCGCAGGCATCTTGCCATGAGAGCGTAGCGCGAACAACGCCTACGTCCTTGGTAGGAATCCCCGTTCGAGTTCACTCCCTTTTTTGTCAGGGATCAAACCGCAAGCGCAAGACGGAGGTCGCAACCGCGAACGCTGTGACAAGAGTGTGTTTAGAGAAACGCATTAGACGCTGATCTTTTTTTTGCTTACCGACAATCCCACGCCGTCAGCAGCAACGCTTTGTTAGGTCGCCGGCAAACCCTACGACGCTTTGTTGGATTTCGCATTTACTTTCTTGATGTCGGCGGGGGCGACATCCTCGATCACTCGATAGACAATCGGATGGCAGCTCATCAGTTTCAGGCGACCCTATTGTCCGCACCTCTTCCTGTACTCGACGGATTGAATGAAGGCTCTGGCCATCTCGGCCCGGCGTTGGTCGCCGCCGGACTCGTTTAGCTTGTTCAGCCAGAAGTTGTACCCGCCGAAATCGGTCTCCGGGCCCGTGTCGGGGTCTCGCCGGAGGTAGGCGAAGTACAGCATCAGCACGAAGGCCCGGTTGAACTCTTGCTGCCGCATGTCCGCGTCCTCGGCCACCGCCTTCAGGACCTGCGCCCTCGTCTTCACACCATTCTTCAGCTCCGAAACGAGCGCGTCCCTCTCAGCTTGAGAGAGCGCCCCGCCGGAGTTGGCATTGAGCGCGTCCGTGAATCCCTCCGGCGTTATCGACTGCGGGTAGGCGGCCGCGAACTCGGGCCGGGAGGTGAAGCCGGCCGCGAACGCGCGCTTGTTCACCTCCAGCTTCTGCTGCCACCCGTCCTGGCCGACCACCACCTCTTGCCTGAGCTCGCTCATGTCCTGAAGGAAGTCGGCGAGGCGCACCGGTACCGGGGTTCCGGGAATATCGCCATAGGCGGCTTTGCGCATGAGGTAGGCTAGGTAGCCGTTTTCCTGGAACTCGATCGAGAGGAAGAAGGCCGCCGAGGGGTCGCCATGCTTGACCTCACGGCAGCCGGCGTTGGCGCCGCTCCAGCCTTGCCATGAATATGCTCGCCGCGGTGTCGGCAGATACATCGCGAGAAACTGTGGTTGTCTCCAGTCCCAGGCACGCGCCGGGTACAGATCGACGTCGAGGGGAGGCCCCTCGTTCCACTCCCACGTCGCCTGGTGAATCGCGCCGTTCGCGTTGATAAAAACGCTCGAGACCAAAAGCGCGGCGCCGAACGCGAACTGCGCGCGCCAACCTGCGAGAGAGTTAGACGCGCGCTCTCCTCGCCATGTCAGGCTCGCGCGCAAGCCGAGCGTGCCGAGCAGCACGAACCATGGGACCGACCCGGTCAGAAAGCGCGGTCCGAAGCAATGCCCGGCCCACCACACCGGGAAGACAGAGACGACCAGCACGTCCGCCGTAATTATGATGAGCGAGAGCCAGACGAGTCGCCGGTGGACTAGTTGACGCCTGTGCCGGACGAGGAGGAAGGCCACGAACAACAGTATCGGGACATAAATCAAGAGGCCGCGCGACGGGCTGATGAGATTGGCCGCCAGCGCCTCGCGGAAATGATCGGGTGCGAAACGACTGGCAAGGTAGTAGTAGCTGGGAAGAAGCTGGCCGAAGTGAGTCCATGAATAAAGAGCGAAGACCATCAGCCACAACGTCCCGGTGACGGCGTAGCGAGGGAACAGGCGCCGTTGAAAGAGAAAGAAGTAAACGGTGACCGCAAGAATGGAGACGGCGAATGTGGGGCGAATGAAGTACAACCACGAAAGTAAGCTCGCCAGCAACACGGGTGTGAGGCCGCGCTGCCGGGCTTCAAGTCGCAGGAGTAGAAAGACTACGATGCCCAGCAGCAAAATTCCCCACGTATGCGACCACAGAGCGCGCGACGCGGTGCTGTAAACCTGCGTCCCCAGCGCGCCGCCCAGAGCGACGAAGACGCTCCACTTGGTCGGCAATATCAACCGCGCCGTATAAAAAAAGAGACACGACAGCGCAGCCATCAAGAAGGCCGCGAGGATCGCTTCAATCTGCACTTCGCCCTGATGGTCGTAAGCGTTGTCATCGCCGACCGCGGAGAGTCCGAAGAGATTCAAGAGGGCGACGAACGGCACGGAGAGGACGGAACTGCCCGGCGGTAGATAGTAGTAAACGTGTCCGCGCGATGCTTCCAGCCGATAATCGCCGTGCCTGAAGTAGGTTTGATCCCACTCGGGCTGATGGCGCGGGAGCGCGTAATGATCGAGCCGAAAGCTGCCGTGATCAAGCAGGCTCTGTGTGAGGAGCATGGAATACCGCGAGTCTGTCACCTGACGCACGGGCGAAAGCAGAAAAACAATCAACATCAGGGCAAACACCAGGGGGCCCATCAATGATTCAAGTTTTTTTATTCGGGTGATCATCCAGCGAAACTCAGTCTTCACGGGCGCAGGACCGAGCCATCGGCGGCAAAGGGAGCGGAGAATTCACGCTTGTGGGAAAAAGAGTTGTCAGACACGGCCTGACGATCGAACGCCCGCCACCAGCCACCATCCCCACAAAGCATCTAACGACTGCCTTCAGCTGCGGCGTGCTCAGCATTAAAGCTGAACAGAAGCTACTTGAGAAGCATGCTAGCGCGCCGTCAGCCGCCAGCTCCCGCTCGCAACAGCAAATCTTCAATCGCTTCCGCGAGGAGTTCAATAACGAGCGACCTCATGAAGCTCTCGCTCTGGCAACCCCGGCTGCAGTTTATCAACCCTCGCCTCGTCCCTTTCCCACCAAGCTGCCGCCGCTCGAATATCCTGACCACTTCGAGACTCGCTATGTCAGTTACAGTGGCGGCATTCGCTGGAAGTCAGCTTGGGTCCACGTCAGTATTACTTGTGCAGGTCAATATCTGGGGCTAGAAGCGGTCGACAACCAAATCTGGAACGTTTACTTTGGACCGCTGAGACTCGGTCGCCTCAGCGAACAACATATGCGCATCCAAGACGAACATGGCAGCCTCTGGCGCCACAACAAGAAACAAAAACTGTAACCCATGTCCCCGCGCTTTTCTGTTACCTATCTCCCCGTCCGCTCAACGATTACTTAGGCTGTCTGCCTTTACCGATTTCCCTCAAATACGCTTTTAGGAACTGGGCACGACGGCCACCACTGGCCAGATCGAGTTCGGTTGTCCCATTACAATAATTCGTTCCCAGAGTCTTCTTTGCCGGAAGAAATTTGGGCGCGAGAAATTCTTCATTTGGATATGCAAAAACCAGATAATCCTCACCTGTTTTGAAGTAATAGCCTTCGCAAGTGGTTTTATTGTACACGGTGTGCAGAACAACCGTTTTTCGAACGAAACCTTTCCAGACCCGGGAAACTGAAATCGTAACGACGATTCTTGGTTCGGACAGGGGCGTGTCGATATCTAAATAATCAATGTTTGTGACTGTGCCCCTGAAAGCCACACGGGAGGCTTTCAGAGCCTCTTTGCCGGAAGGGTTTGATAAACAACTACACGCGAAAGTCTGCGATGAGTAGATTGATAAAAATCCAATCAAGCTCATAGGAAACATCAGCACGTTGGCAGTTTTCACATAGCGCATTTCCAGGATTCCTTTCCAAGCGAGCTAGCCTAACGCTGGGCATCAGCTGCGGCGCGCGATCTGCATCAGCTGAAGGAATAAAGTTACTTGAGAAACATGCTATCGCGCCGTCAGCAACAAGGCTTTGTTATGCGCGCTCTCAATTATCATCGCCCCATCTGCGATAGGTCGATGAATGTTCATGAGGTTGCCTCGGTCGAAGGCTGATAATGTCTGAGTCCTCAAATTCATGTTTTTCTTCGCTCTCAATGTCTCTCCCATGAGCCTTACGCCACTGAAGAATATGTCGGTTTAGCGCGGTCAGGGGAATTAGCAAGATCGGCACGATAATGAAGGAAGCAATTAGCGGCGAGACATATCCAATAAATGGGAGGCGAATGCCCTGCGACGCTGCGAACCATCTGAGTAAGAAGACGATTGCGAGTGCCAGAATGAAGCAAATACCAAATAGCGTTTTCTTTCTCAAGGGTTACCTGCTTTTCAATTCAGGAGTTCGGTAGGAGCGCATAACGCGATCAGCATCCCAGCTGAAGGAACAAAGTTACTTGAGAAACATGCTATCGCACCGTCAGCTGCAAAAGTTTGCCAGGCAGCTCGGTGGAACGAAGCGAGTATGGCTGAGACATCCCATAACTGGCATGTTGTTGATTTTCGCTCATTCAATTCCGCTGAACTGCTCGAAACTCTGACCGCTCGCCAGGAATACCAGCGAGCCAATGAACAGGCCCACATTGATGACGACCGCCATGCTTACAATCGTCCAACCCACCACCCGGCGAGAATGTAGGTGGTAGGCGATGTTGAAGAAGGCTGGCGCGGCAAGGGGCAGGTTGTGAACCCCAAGCGCCAGGAGCGTGATCGCCAGCCAGGCGTTGAGAGCAAGCGTCGCTCGCCCGTGATCATCGTCGGAGGTTAGCACCCTGCGCGTGTGATAGATGAGCAACCAGGACGGCACGGCGAGGGCGGTGCCAATCACGTAGAACACCGGAACAGAGCCTTCCAGCGTCTTCAATGCGAGCTTCGTAGTCACCGCTAAGAGGTGTCCAAACGCCATGGTCCCGATCGTGACCCCGAAAAACAGATTCATCGCTGCCAGAACTCGACGTCGGGCGGGGAGGTCCGAAAGGCGGTGCCGATAGAGCAGAACGGTAACGGCCAGCAGGGCGAGACCCATTGACGCCGACAGCCATTTGCCTTCATCCACGATGAGCGCGACGAGTTGATCGATCATCCCCTTGACCTTACGACTTGCATGGTGGTTCGTGCTGCCTAAAGTTGATCTTCAGCTGCGGCGCGTGATCAGCATCCGAGGTGAAGGAAAGAGAAGTTACTTGAGAAACATGCTATCGCGCCGTCAGCTGCAGATTTTGTTCTGCTGGAGCGCTAGCAAGTAACCGTGTGTATCTTGCCCTGCCACTTTTCACCCGACCTGCTGAATTGATATCTGTAAACCGAAAAATGATATGGTAACCCACCGCGGCTTTCGCTGATTCCGACACTGAGACCTACGACTTCGCTTCCGCCAGAGAACTCTCCAACCCAAAGATACTTAAACGTCCTCGACCTTTTCCATCTCTTTCGAATCTCTTTCTCTCCCATCAGGCTAAATCGAAAGCCCTCGAGCTTGGGCAGTAGAGCTGGAGACATATTCTTTTTGGAAACGATCATAAGCTCCGACAACCTGGACAGATGCCCTTTACCCTTCGACCGTGCTTCCATCTCAATGATCAATTCCACTGCCAGCTGGATAATGGCGGCCTGATCCGCGTTGGATAAAGCCGGCCGACCCAAAGGACGTGCGATGATCGACGGGGAAGAAACAACCAAAGCGAAAAGTAACAACGATAGAAGCGCTTTTGTCATAAACAACCAACCTAAAGCATAGCGCTGGGCCTTTAGCTGCGGCGCGCGATCAGCATTCACTGAAGGTAAGAAATTATTTGAGAAACATGCTATCGCGCCGTCAGCTGCAGGGCCTGGTTGGACTTCGGCGGGCCAAAGTGTTGCGGTAGCCCTCGCGGAGCCGGTCTAACGATTGGCGGGACCGATCGCCTCAATTCTCCGGTCCACGAACCAGACTCTTTGCGATATTCACCTTTGAAGCAGCTAGTTGAAGAAAACCAACCAAAGCACGTACCAACGCTAACTCTACAAACCTCAACATTGACCTTTCCGTCTTTGCCTTTCATTGGGCTGAAGACTAGATATCGTATATTGCCACTGCGATTGGTTAGCTCTTTGATTTTGCCTGGCTCGAGTAATTCAAATTCATAACCAGAGATTCTTGGGAGCATGCTCTCCGTCATGTTTTCTGCAGAAACAATTTCGGTCCATGAAATATTAAAAGTAGTAATCGGGTCTGCTATCGCCTGCTCCAACACGGATTTCACGATCTCTGCCTGATCCTTATTGTTGAGGATGTTTGAAGATTGAGCCCCAGCTCTGGCCTCCTGACAACCGTAACCATCAGGGGAACTGATAAATACGCACAGCGAAATCGAGATTGCCATTCCGACGAACTGCCTGTTTAGACCCATCTCTTTGCACATACTGTTGATTTCTTTTCATGACCACTCAACAAGAAGCCCAACGAATTTGGTGGTATTAAGCCGCTCCGCTTAGACCGCAGCTAATTACCCCTAAGGTCCCGAAGTATAGGCTATTCCCGAGGCAATGCCGACTCCCAAAATTCTCGATCAGGTGCCGCTGACGTTTTCGCAGTTAATGATTGATACCCAGCGTCTGGGTCGAAACGTGATGGTGAACGTAGGCAACTGGCAGCAACAACTCAATATCAACAAGCAGGCTTTTTTCAATGGATGGATGCAGCGTCCCGATTTTCTCGCTCGCTATCCATTGTCAATGAGTCCGGCTGCTTTTGTAGACGCACTCAATGCAAATACCGGCAACGCGATCAGCGCATCAGAGCGCGACATCCTCGTCGGCCTGCTCTCGCCCAACAGCAATGTGGGACGTGCTCTGGTCATGCGACAAGTGACCGAGAATGCGGAGTTTTCACGACGCCAGTTCAACCGCGCTTTCGTCCTGATGCAATACTTCGGTTATTTGCGCCGCAACCCGGACGAAGCTCCCGAGGCTGGACTCAACTTCGATGGTTTCAACTTCTGGCTGACGAAGCTTGAACAGCACAACGGGAATTTCATTCAGGCGGAGATGGTGAAAGCATTCATCGACAGCAATGAATACCGGGGCCGCTTCGGGCCGTGAGCATGTTCCATTCCTGTACTTTGCACAAAAAGTCTCTCACGGCTGTCTTAAGCGCCAACGGCGCAAAATGTAAGAGCCCAGGCCAACGGCCTGGGTGGTGATGTGTTGGTATTCTCTAAGCGCTGAAGGTGCGCAATCCGAGCGATTAATTGAGAACCAAGTATTTCGCGCTTTCAGCGCTTTGGATACTTCGCATCGGCTGAACCCTGGGCCGCTGGCCCAGGCTATTATATTTCGCGCCTTTGGCGCTTCAAGAAAAGACTATGAGCCCTAGAGGGTTACTTTTTGTGCAAAGCCCCATTCCTGAGTAACGCAAACTGGTAGTTTGCGGTGCTGTGAAACTTCGCAACTTGGATGAGTCCTCGTAAGCAAACTAGTTTGCGTTACAAACTTCCGTGCCGCCGCGGATGCGATCTACACATCAATCGTTCCGTACCGTTCACACGCCTTTTGCTGCCGGGCGCGCGCACGCCCGCGCATGAACGAATTCGGGATCAAGAGTCGGAATAGCATTCTGGCGGTAGCGCGTGGTGAGTTCGCACCCTGCAGATTCCGCGTTATCAAACGCCACGCTTCCGACTTGTGGCCGAGTCTCAGAAAGTCTTCGGCACGGTTGAATCGGGTTGACGTTTGTAACGTTTCCACTTGTTTATCAGTGAAGCCAAACCTTAATGCGGCGGTGCGTTGGGCCTTCAACTGTTCGTCGAGCATTAACGCCTGATCCCAACTCACATTCGACCCATGTCGCCGCCAGGCAGAGAGGATTCGGCGATCGAATGCGAATTCGCCAAGCTCGCTCAAGCGCAGATATAGATCGTAGTCCTCAAGTCTTGATTCTTCGTTCCAGCCCTCTCGTTCGAGTGCGTTGCGGCGATAGACAACCGTCGGGCTCATTGGGCCAATGGTCTGCAACAACATCTGTCGCACATCGCCATCAACGTATTGCGCCCAATCTGAGGTGGAATCAATGACGCGATTTTTGTCGTCGATGTAATAGGCATGCCCATATGCCAGGACTGCTTTCTGACGAGATTCGAGCAGCGAAACGCGCGCCTCGAGAAAATCGGGAAGCCAGATATCATCCGAGCCGAGATAAGCGAAGTAGTCTCCGCCGACTCGCGCGAAGCCTTCGTTGAGAGTTGCGGACAATCCACGATTTTCCCGGGCGATGAATTCGCACGCAAAGGGACAGTCGCGCAGGGCTCGCTCGATGATCGCTGGCGAGTCGTCCGTCGAGCCGTCGTCAATAACCAGGAGCTTTGCCGGCGGCAGCGTCTGCTTCATGATCGAGCGCAAGCTCGCTTCAACAAACGGAGCGTGATTGTAAGAGGGCACGACGACCGAGACGCTCCCCGGCCGACGCTGAATTTGCTCCACCTCTTCCTGCAACTCGGTTGCTATCATTTTTTACTTACTTTACAGTTCGTTGCCGGCAGCCACGCAGTTTAAAGTTCACGCTTTCGCCTGCGGCCCGGCAAAAAGACACCCTGAAGGTTGAACTTTGAATCTCTTGAGTTCCGACCAGGTCAGGAACGCCGGCGACTGGTTCCCAGCAAGCTTCCTAACAACGCTCCTGCATGACCAAAAGAATTATACTCTTTGGACCACTGCCACCGCCTCAGGGAGGCGTCGCGATCTACCTGAAAGAGCTCGTGGGCCATCTTAGCGGCTCAGGGGTTTGTGTGTGGACTTACACCGGCGCCAGATCCAGCCACCCGAATGTGCGCTTCGTATCTCACCGAAGACTCGGGACGCTCGGAGCGTTGATAGCAGAAGGAAGGCGGTCGCGCATCCTCGACGCCTCCCACTTTCATCTGGAGTATCCCAATCCTCTCCTGCTGCCAGTCTGGCTGTTTATGAAGCGCTGTTTGCAGTTCGAATGGTACAAGAACATTCTCGATGGTTCCCTGCCGAAACGTTATCCGCAGTTTGGTCCAATGCAACGATGGCTGTTCCATCGCGGCGTAGATGCGGTAGACGAATTTGTAGTTGCGAGCGACGAATTGCGCCGTTGGCTGCAGGAAGATCTCAAGATCAGTCAACGGGTGACGGTCGTTCCTTGTCTATTGCCACCTACGAGCGGGACGGTCACCAATCTACCAACTGAAACCGCCCGGGCACTAGAGCGTTACTTGTCTCATGACCACCGCGTTTGTTCCATTGGCGTGTTTTTTCCGAGTTATGGATTTAAACATGTCGCGGAAGCAGTCGAGGAATTGCGCCGGCGTAGTGGCAAGGATATCCGTTTACTTTTGCTGGACGGCGGCTTTGTGCGTGACGACGCTTACCGGCACGAGGTGCTGCAGAATCGAGACTGGATCACAGTGATCGAAGAAGTTCCAAATTCTGAGGTGCCACAGATTTTGAAACAAAGTGATGTCTTCGTGCGTGCGTTTGGTGATGAGAGTTACGGCATTTCGCGGATCGAAGCGCTTTGGGCCGGCATCCCGGTGATCGCAACGCGTGCGGGAGAAACACGTGGGATGCTGACCTACGATTTTGGCGACCTGGACCAACTGATCAGTCATTTGCAATCTGTGTTGTTCGACGCGTCTTCGCACAAAGAGAGTCAATGGCCGGAGCTTTACCGCAAAGAGGCGGAGAATAATCTGGCGCAACTCGCGGAAGTTCTGGGGATTGAGATTCACGCTCGATGATTCAACGGTCGACAAAACTGAGAGTGCTCCTCGGAGTCATGCTCCTCTTCGCTCCTGCATCAGTATGGGCGGCGCGGCCAATTTCGCTCGAGGGATACTGGAACTTTGAGATAGACCCCAACGATGCGGGTGAACAGCAGCAGTGGTTCAATAGAAACCTGCGGAATGGCATGAGGTTGCCGGGATTGCTCCAGGGTCCCTACCAGGGAAATCCGATCACCATCCAGACGCCTTGGGTGATGACCCAGTACGACCGCTTCTGGTATTTGCGCGACGATTACAAAGCTTATCTCGAGCCGGGCAAGATCGTCGTGCCATTCCTCTCTCAACCTCCTCGTCATTACCTCGGTGCAGCCTGGTATCAACGCGATGTTCATCTTACGCCGCAGACTTCCGGCCGGCGCATCGTGTTAACTCTTGAACGGCCACACTGGGAAACTACTGTTTGGTTCGATGGGCAGAAGATTGGTTCAAACAAGAGTCTGGTGGCGCCTCACGTTTACGATCTGAGCGCCGCCGCGCCGGGGCGGCACCGGCTCACGATCCGCGTCGACAATCGAATGGTAATGCCATACCGGCCAGACGCGCACAGCGTTTCGGATTCGCTGGGCGCCAGCTGGAACGGGATCGCGGGCAAGATCGAGCTGTCTGATACAGGCCGAGTATGGATCGAGGATGCGCAGGTCTTTCCCAATCTGGACAAAAAAAACATGCTGATCAAAGTCAGGATCAGCAACCAGACGGGACGCAGTGGCGCGGGAACATTAACCGCCATATGGCCGGACATTGGAGTCGTTCCGGTGAACTGGGATGAGACTGGCGGCACGGCCGAAGTTGAAGTGCCATTGCGCGAAGATGCGCCGAGGTGGGATGAGTTTAATCCGAAGTTGCATCCGCTCAGGCTCTGGTTAAGAGGAACGGGAGTTGACGAATACAGCGAGTTAAGAGTCGGACTGCGAAACTTTCGTGCCGAAGGAAAAGAGTTTTGGCTCAACGGTCGTCCCATCATTTTCCGCGGCACGCATAACGGCGGCGACTTTCCCCTCACCGGTTATCCACCCACTGATGTTGCGTCATGGCGCAAACTGTTTGAGACCTGCCGGCGCTGGGGTTTGAATCACATGCGATTTCATTCCTGGTGTCCCCCGGAAGCTGCTTTTGAGGCTGCCGATGAGCTCGGGTTTTACCTGCAGGTTGAGCCAGGCATGTGGAATGAGATCAGTCCGGGCACGCCGATGGAGCGAATGCTCTACGAAGAAACCGATCGGATGATCAAAGCTTACGGTAATCATCCATCGTTCATGCTGTTGTCGGCCAGCCACGAACCGCAGGGTAAATGGAAGGAAGCGTTGACGAAATGGGTCGAGCATTATCGTAAACAAGATCCCCGCCGGCTCTACACGCCTGGCACTGGCCACCCTGAAAGAGAAGTACCGGATCTCACGGAAGGCACCGACTATCTGGCTGTTCATCGCGTTGGCGCGAGTCTGTTGCGGCGCGAGTCTGGTTGGTTTGGCGGTGATTACCGGCAAGCTCTCGAAGTGGTAAACCTGCCCGTAATCGCACACGAGGTGGGCCAATGGGCCGCTTATCCGGATTTCGAAATTATCAAGAAGTTTAAGGGTTACCTGCGGCCCGGCAACTTCGAAATATTTCGCGACTCCTTGAAGGCGCACGGGCTACTCGAGAAGAACAGGTTCTTTGTGCAAGCTTCGGGCGAGTTTCAACTCGCCTGTTACAAAGAAGACATCGAAGCTAACTTGCGCACGCCCGGCCTAGGCGGTTTCCAGTTGCTCGACCTGCACGACTACCTGGGGAGGGGCACCGCACTCGTCGGCTTGCTTGATCCATTCTGGGACGCGAAGGCCTACGCAAAACCGGAAGACTTCAAGTCGTTTTGTAATACCACTGTGCCGCTCGCCCGATTGCGCCAGCGCGTGTTCACGACCGCGGAGACCTTGAATGCCGATCTCGAAGTGGCACATTTCGGCCCCGAACCAATTGAAAATGCCATTGCGGTTTGGAAGATAATCGGCGGTGGCCCTAGCGCGCAGGGGGAATCGGAAGCTCGCACTGTCCCGATTGGGAAAAATATTCCCATGGGTAAAGCCATTTTCGACTTGTCGAAGTTGGCGCCGGGAGAATACAGGTTGGCAGTGACCGTTGCTCCCATTTCATTCTTCACTCCAGTGGACCGGAGGATCATTCCGGGGCCGAGCGTCGTGCGCGGAGTTACCTATTTTGAAAACGACTGGCGGTTCTGGGTTTTTCCAGCCGCAGGCGAGATGCACGACTCACCCTCCTGTCCGCCCTCGCGAAATTCTGAGGTTCTAGTCACTCGTTCATGGGAGGAAGCCGAGAAAAAACTCGCGACGGGTGGCCGGGTTCTGTTTGTGCCGTACCCTTCAGATCTTAATTGGACCAATCCACCGCTGGACTCCGTGCCTATCTTTTTCAACCGGTTGACGACCCCTGCATGGGGGCGCACGTTGGGGCTATGGATTGACATTAAGCCAGAGGAATCGAAGAGTCGCGCACTCCTTGGGTTTCCCACCTCGTATCATTTCGATTGGCAGTGGGCGCAGGTAACTCAAAATGTGCGCGCGGTGAATCTCGATCGATTGCCGGCCGAGCTGGAGCCCGTAGTGTGGGCCATCGACGACTGGAATCGCAACTACAAGCTTGGTGTTATCTTCGAAGGGGCAGTCGGCGATGGACGCTTGCTGGTCTCGGCATTCGATATAACCAAGCCTGCCGAGACGAATCCGGTGGCCAGACACCTGCGCAATGTGCTGGTGCGTTATGCAAGAAGCGATTGCTTCCAGCCGAACGTTTCGCTACTGCCCGAACTAATGCGTGGTCTATTCTTTGATACGCTTATCATGAAAAAGCTGGGCGCGGTTGCAGAAGTGGATGGCGCCTCGGCGAATAATCTAATTGATGGCGATCCAAACACGTTTGTGAGGGTCGGGCATCAGAGCGCAGAAACACGCGAGCAGGTGGATATCGTTGTGAAGCTTCCTTCACCGGTGGCCATTTCGGGTCTGATGCTGATGCCCCGGCAAGGCCACCGCGAACACGAAGGTGACATTCGCGCTTATGCTGTCCAGGTGAGTGACGACGGCAACGATTGGCGCGACGTGGCACGTGGGGAACTACTTTCAACCTTTGCTCCGCAACAGATCGAATTCTCGCGAACTGTCACTGCTCGATATCTTAAGTTCATGTCGCTCTCCGGATTTGGAACAGACAAAACTACGTCTCTGGCCGAGCTTGCGGTGATGTACGCCGGACCAAAGCTCGCGGGGAAATAAGCGACTGACACTGGAGTTTGCGCACTATTCAAAAACTGCGCTGTTCTATACTAGCCTGCGGCAGCAGGCGACAGCATCTAGCCTGGGGCGTGAACCCCAGGTCACAGCCAACAAAGAGTGCGAAGCCCGCGCGGCGGGCGACAGCCAGTATCCGCATTCTCAAATCCTTCAAGGCGCAACGGCTGCCGCCCGTTACATGGGCTGGTTCCAATGTGTCCTATGAATCATTTTGTAAATACTCCGGGCTTATCCTGTCCTATTCTTGAACAGATCACTCAATGCTCAACGGCCGTTCGATTATTTGTTTTGGCGGTGAAGACTGGTGGTATCACCATCCGCATTCCAAAAAGCATCTGATGCGCCGCTTCGCGCGCGCGGGTAATCGAGTGATTTTCGTTAACTCGATTTCCATGGGCCTCGCTCCCATCGCCAACAAGGATTTTCTCCCGCGGATCACGCGGAAGCTGCGCAGCTATGCGAAATTCGCGCGCCAAACGGCGGAAGGCGTCACGGTTGTTTCACCCGCGGCGTTACCCTTTTTTGGGAGCAGGCCGGCGCGGTTCGCGAATCGCCACCTGCTGACCACGCAAATTGCGGCACTTGCGAAGCACCGCGGGTTGGAAAAGCCGATTCTGTGGATCGCCATCCCGACGGCTGCGGAAATGATGGGACGTTTGGACGAGTCGTTGGTAATCTATCAGGTCTCGGACAAGTATGATTCGAACACGATGGACCACGCTACTGATCCACTGGAAATAGCCGCGCTGCACGAAAAAGCAATTACCGCGGCCGACATCATCCTCTACTCGGGCCGCAAACTTATGGCGGAGGCGACGAGCGGCCGCGAGCGATCGTACCTGTTGGAGCAGGCAGTGGATTTTGAACATTGGGCACGCGTCGGCAGCGGAGAGTTAACCGTTGCGCCCGAAGTCGAAAGAATCCCCGGACCGCGCATTGGCTATTTTGGGGCGATTGAGCCGTGGCTAATCGATCAGGAGTTGATCAAGCGTGCGGCGCTCGAACGCCCGGATTGGCAGTGGATTTTTATCGGTAATCGTTCGCGCGGGCTGGACATCGAGAGTCTCCCAAACACGCACTTCATCCCGGCGGTTGATTACAATGAGCTGCCCCGCTACGCTGCCGGCTTCGACGTATGCGTGCTGCCGTGGGAAACTGAGCAGGCCTTCACAAGTTATGGTTCGGCAATCAAGGTGCGTGAGTATCTGGCGACCGGGAAGCCAGTGGTGATCGCGGCATTGCCTGAATACGAAGCCATGAGCGACGTGCTGCACATCGCGCGGAGCCGCGACGACTTTTTCAGGTTGATCACCGAGGCGCTGAATGAAACTGACCCTGACGCTCCGCGCAGACGCCAGGCTGCGGTGAAGGATGGCACGTGGGACGCCCGCGCGGAATGGGTGAGCGATCTAATTGAAGAAAAGCTGGCAGCGAAAGAGATTGTCTAGAGTCAGTGCCCCGTTGGTTTGTTCATTCAACGAGCCTGCTCCGCAAGCTCGTTGAACGTTTGTTCTGAAAACAACAGTTTGGTTACGGTCAACCAATGAAACAGGTCCTGCAAAATCGGAAGACTGGAAAAACCGCGGTGATGGATGTGCCGGTGCCGGCGGCGCAGCACGGACGGGTGCTGGTCCGGAGCGTCGCGTCACTGATCAGCGCGGGCACAGAGCGGGTGGCGGTCGAGACGGTGCGCAAAGGCCTCATGCAGGAAGCACGGGAACGTCCTGACCTCGTGCGGGCCGTTATCGACAAGGCTCGCAGCCAGGGTCTTCGCCAAACGTTTAACTCGGTGCGAGATAAGTTGGCGGCGTCGCAGGCCCTTGGCTATAGCGCATCGGGCGTAGTGATTGAAGCCGACCCCGAGGTGAAGGGATTTAGTCCCGGTGATCGAGTTGCTTGCGCCGGCCTCGGTTACGCTTCACACGCGGAAGTTATTTCAGTCCCGCAGAATCTGTGCGTCAGCCTGCCTGAGAATGTCAGCTTCGAAGCCGGCGCTTTTGGCACGCTGGGCGCGATTGCCCTGCAAGGGGTTCGCCTGGCCGAGCCGACGCTGGGCGAATACATCGTGGTGATGGGACTCGGTTTAGTGGGTCAACTGGCTGTGCAGCTCCTGGTCGCGAATGGCTGTCGCGTGTTTGGCGTTGATCTCGATCCAGCGCGGGTCGAACTTGCTCGCGGACTCGGCGCTGATGCCGGCGGGCAACCCGATCCGGAAATAAAAGATTTCATTCTTGATTGGACTCGCGGCCGGGGCGCGGATGCAGTTGTGATTACGACCGCTACTGAATCGAATCAGCCGGTCGAGTTGGCCGGAGAGATATCGCGATTGAAAGGACGCGTGATCGTAGTTGGCACCACCGGTCTGGAGATTCCCCGGCAGAGTTACTACGCGCGCGAGCTGTCTCTCAAGCTCTCGATGTCGTATGGCCCAGGCCGCTACGATTCGGATTACGAGGAGCGCGGTCATGATTATCCGTTTGGATATGTGCGTTGGACTGAAAACAGAAACATCGGGGCATTTTTAGAGTTGGTGGATCAGCAACGCATAACCGTCGAACCTTTGATCAGTCACCGGTTTGAAATTGACGATGCCGAACAGGCCTATCAACTGATCGCCGGAGACGGGCACGAGCCACATTTGGGTGTGCTGCTTCGTTATGATCCCGAGCGACCGCTGGCTCGCAATGTCGAGATATCAGAGGCACGCCGGCCGGAGCAACCCGCTGCTTCGGTGAATGTTGGGGTGATTGGTGCGGGAAACTATGTGCGCGCGATGTTGCTCCCGCATTTCCAGAACGAACATGCGAATCTGGTTGCCATCGCTACTGCTTCCGGAGTTACGGCCGTTGACGCGGCGAAGAAGTTTGGTTTCGCCCGCGCGGTTTCCGGAGCAGATGAGATTATTGAGGATGCTGCGATAAATCTCGTTGTGATTGGCACGCACAACAATCTGCACGCAGAGCTCGCATCGAAAGCACTCGGGGCCGGCCAGCATGTTTTTGTCGAAAAACCGTTGGCGCTCAACGAAGAGGAGCTGGATGAAGTGGTTCATGCGGCGGCAATTGCTGAAGGTAAGCTGATGGTAGGTTTCAACCGGCGCTTTTCGCCGCTGGCCGTTAAAGCTCGCGATTCCTTTGCCGGTAGACGTGCACCACTTTCAATTCTCTACCGCGTAAACGCGGGACGAGTTTCGCCACAGGATTGGACGCAGGATGAGCGTGAAGGTGGTGGCAGGATCATCGGCGAGGTTTGTCACTTCATAGACCTGATGCAGTTTTGGACCAATTCCATTCCCGTTTCCGTCTTCGCACAAGCGGTTTCTGCCAATCGTTCAGATATCACGAACGACGATTCAGTATTTATTACCCTCAGTTTTGCTGACGGGTCGAATGGCTGCATCGCCTATCTCGCTGAAGGTGACAAAGGATTGGCGAAGGAGCGAGTGGAGATTTTTTGCGAAGGCAGGACTTTCGTGCTTGATGATTTTCGGGGCGCAAGCATTTTTCGCGATGATCGTGAAGAAAAGATTCGCGCGGGAGCTCAAGACAAGGGGCAGTCAGCGCAGGTGCGCGCTGTTTGTGAGGTTGTGCTGAAAGGAAGCCCGGCTCCAATTGCATTGGAAAGTTTATCCGCTACCACCCGCGCCACGTTTGCTATCCGAGAATCCCTCCGTACGGGCAGGCCAGTGTCAGTGGACTGAAATCCGATCCATGAAACACACGAAATCAAGCCTAAAAATTTTGTCCTTTCGTGTTAGTTCGTAGATTTTCCCCTAAACGACGCAGCAGTTGAGATCGCGATTGTTCCTACCCACCCAATCGTCACTGCTGCAAATGCAAACAGAAAATGGTAGAGCGCCAGGATGTATCGATACTCGGTGTGAGTCGCTGACTGCACGCAAAGGTAATACGCCGGCACTACGAGCAGGATTGCGAGAACGCGCCAGCTGCGCTTCGTCACCGTCAGCGCAATGCCGCAAAGTCCGAGCGGCAGCATCACCGCCGTAATAAAGAGTTTCTGTACGCTGCGAATGAGGATGCGAGGGTATCGGGTCCACACAAAGGAAGCGGGTCCTAGCTGGAAAAGTTTTATGCCACCCACGTGAACGACAGTCGGCCCCGGCGCGCCTTCGTTTGCGAGTGTCAGCCGCAGATGTTGGTCATTTTCGGACACGAATGGCAGCTCGACATTCTGAGTCGGTTGTGCCAGCGGCGACTTTCCTTCAAGCGTGTCAACGATTGTTGTGGCTTCCCAGTTGAACTGTTGCGTGTTTTCAACTCCAACTTTGATTCGACCCTGTTCGAGTTTGATGGGTAATCGCCATAGATACTCGACGTGCTTCTGCACTCGCACCGGCGCTGTGGCAAACTGCTTTCCGCGAGCGGAATCATCACCCGTAACAATCAAACTTTGGCCATCGGTTGAAACTACCGCCGTTCCCTGGGGTGAAAGGACTATGCCGGTGGTCAGCAGGCTCGCGGGCTCTTGCGCCCAAAGAGGTTCCACTGTGTCTGCTAAGGCAAGGGAACGGGTAACGGGTGGCCTGGCCGAGACGAGAGGCGTTCGTTCCAGTTTGAGCATGCTGCCGGCGCGCCGAATCATAACGCCCATAAACCAGAAAGGCCGCGAACGAACCATATTCAGTCCGCGTGAAAGGCGCAGGCGCTCGCGTCGAATTCCATCGGGACCAAACAGGGTGTCGCGATAATCAGGACGACCAAACGCGTCCGCTTCCTGATACATGATGCCAAGATCGGTGTTGGGCAAGTCGAATCTTTGGCCCTTGTCGTAATCAGCAATACCTTCAAGAAATGTTTGCCCGGCCCCTAAAGAAACCGGAATAAAGTGTCCGACGGCCACCGCGTTTCTGATCGTTAACGGGATGATGATTAACAATGCACCGCAGACCAGGGCCATTGAATAGCGCAACCGCACCGGAGGCCTGGACAAGAAGAAAACGAGCGCGGCCAGAAAGAATGGAAGCAGCAGCGCATTGGCCCGGAGCCAGCAAGACACGCCGGCCATCACCCCTGCTGTTATGATTAACCCCAGCCGCGGGCGTTTGTAGGCAAGCACCAGACAATAGACGGCCAGCATGATTGGCAGCACCGCAAGTGTGTCGGGCAAGAGCAGGACAGAGTTCCAGGCAAACTGCGGCGCGAATGCGGAAAGTAAACCTGCTACTGTGGCCACACTTACGGACAGGAGTTCTGCGATGATGAGAAAGAGCACTACGGCGGCGAAGGCATCGCACAGAATTTGTATTAGCTGAACCGTGGTGTCTGATTGGTTAATGATCTTCTGCGCCGCGGCGATCAGAATTGAGTAGCCGGGCGGGTGGCCGAGATTGTCGGGATTGCTAAGCGGCGATGAAGAACTGAAGAACCCTGATAGACCGCCTTCCTTTAGAAGATGGGCCACACGCTTATAGTCGGCAGCGACGGATGATTGAACCCTTCGCGCTTCGACAATGCGTGCGTCCTGCCAGCTCAGGAGTCGGACACCAGAAGCAATCGTGAAAATTACAAGGCTGATGAGGATCAACCGGCGACGCTTTTTCGATTGGGAAACGTCTTCAGAAGTATTTCCGCCGTCGCGATTGGTGTTAGTAATTTTCATTCGCCGGGATGCAGAAGGATGCGGGTACATTATAGACCATAAGAAATGTACGCTGGTCAGATTGCACGCGGGAGATGCCGGTGCAGTTTCGAAGATGATCCAAAGAGAGGCTCCGTAGGCGCAATCAAGACTGTCATGTGTGGGATTGTTGGAATAATTTCTACTGAACCGGAGCGGCACATCGCCGGCATGATGCAGGCTATAGAGCATCGAGGCCGCGACGATGAAGGCTTCTGGACATCAAGTGCTATTGATGAACGCAACCAGCAGATCTGTTTGGGTCATCGGCGTCTCGCGATCATCGACACCAGCAGCGCAGGCCATCAGCCCATGCATTCCGCTAACGGCCGCTTTGTAATCACTTTCAACGGAGAGATATACAACTATCGGGAACTGCGTGAAGAGTTAAAGTCGAAGGGCCATCGGTTTCAGACTGAGACGGATACGGAAGTTCTTCTCGCCGCTTTTGCCGAGTGGGGAAAACAGTGCCTGGTTAAGCTAAACGGCATGTTTGCGTTCGCGATTTGGGATAACCAGGAAAAGACCCTGACGCTGGCGCGCGACCACGTCGGCATCAAACCGCTTTACTACTTCTATCAACCTGCCCGAGTTGGACAAGAGGGCTTGTTGATTTTTGCCTCCGAAATAAAAGCCATTCTGGCTACCGGCCTGGTAGAGCGTTCAATCGATCCTGAAGCGCTAAACCAGTTTCTGACTTTTCTCTGGGCCCCCGATCCGAACACGCTGTTTAGTGGAATCAAAACTTTGCCGCCGGCCCATGTGCTGAGTCTGAAAAGTGACTCCGTTGAGATCGATGAATGGTGGGACGTTTCTTTTGACAAGATAGAGGAAGGACGCAGTGAGTCGTGGTGGCGCGAACGCGTTCTTGAAACGCTCGATCGTACAGTCAACATGGAAATGGTTGCCGACGTGCCGCTCGGTTCCTTCCTTTCAGGAGGTGTGGATTCCTCCGGCATCACCGCGATGATGAAACGCCACAGCAACGGGCGACGCGTTTCCACTTACACGGTTGGGATCGAAGCTGACGATCTCCGGTACGACATTATTCCGGACGACGTGAAATGGGCGCGTCGCGTGAATTCTTATCTCGACACTGATTACCACGAGATCATGCTGAAACCATCGGTGGCGGAGCTATTACCCATGTTAGTCCGGCACATGGACGAGCCGCCGATCGACATGGCGATTCCCAGTTACCTTGTTTCCCGCGCGGCGCGGGAGACGTTGACGGTGATGTTGTCGGGGATGGGCGGCGACGAAGTCTTTGCGGGTTATCCCCGGCAACTGGCCATGAAGTTTGCCGCCATGCTGGATCCAGTGCCTTCACTTTTGCGGAGACCCTTGCTGCAATCGATCGAAAGATCACTGCCGGGTGGCTTGCCCGGCCGACTAACGGCGCCTTTTCGCAACGCGAAGAAATTTGCGCGGAGTGCCGGCCTGGATTTTGAAGAACGCTATCTCGGCTACGGCACTTACTTCACAGACGAGGCAAAGCATCAACTGTTCTCCGACGGCCTGCGCGAAGCAACCGCCGAATTTGATGCCTATTCGCCACATCGAAAGTATTTCGCGAGAGTTCACGAGGCTGCACCACTCAACCGCCTGCTCTACGTCGATCTTAAAACTTTTCTGCCGTGTTTGAATTTGATCACGACGGATAAAACCTCGATGGCTGCAAATCTTGAAGTGAGAGTCCCCTTTCTCAATCGTGAAATGATAGAGATGGCGGCGACGATGCCGCCGGAGTTTAAATTGCGCGGGTTCAAACGCAAATATATTCTCAAGCGCGCGCTCGAAAGCGTGCTGCCTTACGATGCTATTTGGCGAAAGAAGGCCGGCTTCGGCGCTCCCATCAGGTCGTGGCTCCGCGGCCCGTTGCGCCCAATGATTGATGAACTGCTTTCGGAGGAGACCATCAAACGCCGCGGACTGTTTCGTCCCGCGGAGGTGAAGCGAATTATCGATGCGAATCTGGCGGGGAGGGAAGACTACAACCTGCAGGTTTTTCAACTGTTGAACCTCGAACTTTGGCAGCGAGAATTTATTGACCAGGGTCGCAGGTGACCGTGAATACTGGTGTGGTTGATCCAGGATTACGCAAAGGAAATCTTTCAGCTTCAAAATGCACAACGCGTGACAAGTGAAATTATTGACAGCGTCATGCGCGGGTTCTAATCTGTTGATACATGGCTTCAGGCCAGACGTCCTCAAGTGAGCGAACCACACTTCCACGTTAGAAGGCTTCCAAAATAAGAATGGTCCCGAAAAACAATTCAACATCGGAATTTGAAAGCGGACTGCTTCAGAAGGACGGGAGCGCGCCGCGGTGCGTGTTGTTGGCAGAAGACGATCCTGCGTCGCGACGTTTTCTGGAGATCGTGCTTGAGCGTGCGGGTTACAAAGTGATCCCTGCCGGCGACGGGCTGGAAGCGATGAAGCTGGCAATCTCCACGCAGGTAGACATCGTAGTGACGGACGCCACGATGCCGAATTTGAGCGGCGATGAATTTTGCCGGTTTCTTAGGAACAGCCCCAGCCTTTCGCACCTTCCGGTTATTCTTCTCAGTGCGCAGGCACGAAAAGAACCGGACGAAAATGTGGAGCAGCTTGATGCTTTTTTGTTGAAGCCGGTGTCGGGTGAGGATCTGGTCGCGTGTATTGAGAAGCTGCTGGCTCGGAAGCGTGATAGCTAGCGCGCAAACAATCTCTTCCGGGGATGAACGTCGGCGTAAGAAGTGCAGACGTCAGCTTATTCGATGATTGAAGTCGGGCAGCTCCGTCAGGAGCCAAATGTTTATAGCAATGGTTTCACACTGGTGATGCTGCCCCGCAAAAAGTTTTTGGCGTCACACGCCGCTATAAACATTTTGTTCCTCGCGGAACGACGAGTATGTAGGGCAGCAGCAGTAGTGGATGGACAGTAGTGGATGGATAGTAGGGACGACATGCCGTGCCTCTGCTAGAAAACTCTAAGCCTACATCGGTCCAAAAAAAGCGGCTCCTGTTTTCAGGAGCCGCCCATTGTTACTCAAGACAGGACCGATCATCCCGCCGAGGCGCTGTTCACTTCAACTAACGCATCGATACTGGTGTACGCCAGGCCCTGCGATTCGGCGACTGCCTGGTAAGTGCAGTGACCAGCATAGGTATTGACGCCTTCCTTCAATCCATTGTCGGTGCGAATTGCCTCGAAGAAGCCCTTGTTTGCCAGCGTCAGCGCATAAGGCAGCGTTGCATTTGTGAGCGCAAACGTGGACGTGCGCGGCACTGCGCCAGGCATGTTGGCCACGCAGTAATGCAATACACCCTCAACATAATAAGTCGGATCTGAGTGGGTGGTTGGATGCGTGGTCTCGATGCAGCCACCCTGGTCCACCGCCACGTCGACAATCACCGCGCCATTTGGCACGTCTTTAAGCATGCCACGGGTGATCAGCCTCGGCGCTGAAGCACCTGGCACCAGCACCGCGCCGACGATCAGGTCAGCGTTTGAGACGGCGTCGTGAATCATGTAAGCGCTGGAAGCGAGAGTTGAAATTTTTGAAAGGAAGATGTCGTCGAGTTCACGCAGGCGATCGAGGTTGTTGTCGATCATAGTGACGTGAGCGCCCATGCCGACAGCCATCTTGGCCGCGTTAGTTCCCACCACTCCGCCGCCGATAATCACTACTCGCGCGGCCGGCACTCCCGGCACGCCTCCTAACAGGATGCCGCGCCCGCCGGCCATCTTCTCGAGATAATGTGCGCCGACCTGGATTGCCATGCGACCGGCAACTTCAGACATTGGCGTTAGCAGTGGCAGACCTCCGCGCCGGTCAGTAATCGTTTCGTAGGCGATGCCGGTTACTTTCCGCTTCAGCAGTTCATCGGTGAGCTTGCGGTCAGGAGCGAGGTGTAAATACGTAAATAGCAACTGCCCTTCGCGCATACGTGGGTATTCAGGCGCGATAGGCTCTTTAACCTTGACGACCATTTCGGCCCGGGCCCAGACATCGTCTGCAGAATCGATAATTTGTGCGCCGGCCTTTTCATAGAGCGAATCTTCGAAACCGGAACCCTCGCCCGCATTCCTTTCCACAATAACTTCGTGGCTGGCATCCGTCAGAGCTCGGACGCCTGCGGGTGTCAAACCAACCCGGTATTCGTTGTCTTTGATTTCCTTTGGCAAGCCGACAATCACAATGATGTCCTCCGGAGCGTAGAAGTCAGAGATCAGGGGCAGAGATCAGAAAGTCAGAGATCAGAAACCAGAAGTTCAGATGTTCAGAAGTCAGAAATTTCAGAGGTCAGAAGTGAAATTCGGGTCTTGATGCTTCTGACCTCTGATCGCTGACTTCTGATCTCTGTTTTCTATCCGTCGATCTGTGCGCGTTGGAGCTTGCCACTGTAATCGACGTAGATGGATTTCCACTCGGTAAAAATATCGAGCACCTGAGTGCCGGCCTCACGGTGGCCATTGCCGGTTCCCTTAGTGCCGCCAAACGGCAAATGGACTTCGGCGCCAATCGTAGACGCGTTCACGTAGAAGATGCCGGTATACATGTCAGCCATCGCTCGGAAGGCGCGATTGACGTCGCTCGTGTAGATCGACGCTGACAGACCGTAGCGAACTCCATTCGCAATCTCCACGGCTTCGTCCAAAGACTTCGTCGGGATGACGGCCGTAACCGGGCCAAAAATTTCCTCCTGGGCAATGCGCATGTCCGGCGCGACGTCGGTGAAGACGGTTGGCTCAATGAAATAACCACGCGCGTATTCGCCTTTGGTGAGATGTTTTCCTCCCGCTGCGAGTGTGGCGCCGTCTTCATTTTGACCAATGTCGATGTAACCCATGATTTTCCGCACCGCGTCGGCATTGATAACCGGTCCA
This sequence comes from Pyrinomonadaceae bacterium, assembly GCA_035557535.1. Classification (GTDB taxonomy): domain Bacteria; phylum Acidobacteriota; class Blastocatellia; order Pyrinomonadales; family Pyrinomonadaceae; genus PSRF01. The sequence continues at coordinate 211,956 of DATMDU010000157.1, read as the reverse complement.
ACGTCAGTTTTGGCAGCCGCGCCGTTGCCCACGCGCAAGGCGCGAGTGCGCTCCACCAGTTTATTGCAAAACTGTTTGTAAACTTTCTTGTGGACCACGATGCGGGAGGACGCTGTGCAGCGTTGACCCGACGTACCGAAGGCTCCCCAAAGAGCGCCCTCAATTGCGAGGTCGATGTCGGCATCGTCCATCACCAGGATTACGTTTTTGCCGCCCATTTCGAGTGAGCAGATGGCGTTGCGTTCCGCGCAGGCCGAGGCGACGATGCGGCCGGTATCGGTGGAACCGGTGAATGAGATCAAACGAAGCGCTGGGTGATTAGTGATTGATGCTCCCGCGTTTTCGCCATACCCGGTCACGAGGTTTACAACCCCCGGCGGAATGCCGGCTTCCTCGCATGCCTGGACCAGATTGTAAGTGGAGAGCGGTGTGTCTTCGGCGGGCTTGATGACCAGGGTGTTGCCGCAGACAAGTGCGGGGATCATTTTCCAGGATGGAATTGCCATCGGGAAATTCCATGGCGTGATTAAACCGCAAAGTCCGACCGGCTGGCGCACGCACATGGCAAACTTGTCCGGCATCTCGGCCGGAGTGGTAAACCCGTGCAGGCGACGTCCTTCGCCGGCAGTGTAATAGGTGCAGTCGATCGCTTCCTGGACATCGCCGCCGGCCTCAGCGAGGACCTTGCCCATCTCGCGCGTCATGTCCGCGGTGTACTTCTCTTTGTTGCGGATTAGGATTTCACCGAGCCTGAAGAGAATTTCAGCGCGACGTGGTGCGGGCGTGTTGCGCCAGCCATCAAACGCGCTTTGCGCGGCATTGATGGCGGCATTCACATCGGCGCTGGTTGAGACGGGAAAACGTCCAATAACGTCGTCGGTGTCGGCCGGGTTGATGTTCTCAAAGACCTCGCCGGATTCGCTGGGAATCCACTTGCCACCGATGTAGTTATGGTACGTTTTTACCGACGCTCGGGTGGTGCGTTGGGTGCGTCGCGAACTGTTTTTTGCTAGAGCTTTCTTTGCTTGGGCCATTTTTTAAGTTTCGCGTTTCGAGTTCCAAGTTTCGAGTTTTCAACTTGAAACCCGGAACTCGAAACCCGAAACTAATTTCATTGGTAAGTGAACTGCACAATCCGCATGGTTACGCGTTTGAGAACTCCGGAGTAAGTAGCAATTTGCAGAACCACCGGGTCGCCCGGCTTGAGGCCACTTAACACCCGTTGAAAATCAGCCAGCGTGGTCACGGGCACACGATTCAGGCGGGTAATCACGTCGCCTTCGCCGAGAGCCTGTGTTCCGTTTGCCAGTCTGACTTCCGCCGCCAATCCATTTGGATCCACATCCTTGACGTAGAGACCCCGGACTCCGGTTAGGCGTTTTTCAGTAATGAGCTGGGGCGTCAATTCAGCGAGCGTGACTCCCAGTTGCAAACCGTTACCTTTCGGATCGGCCTCTTTCACCGATGAAGGCACGGGCTCATCCGAGTCGCCCAGCTGTTGCAGCGGTGGGCGTTCCCCCAGCACCACGTTGGCCGTGCGCTTTTCGAGTTTGCCGTCGCGGTCGCGAAGGAAAGTAAACGAGGCCGACTCGCCAATCGGACTGGCAGCAACTTTTTGAATTAGATCCTGCGCGCTGGCAACCTGCTGCCCGTTGAATTCAGTGATGATGTCATTGGTCTCCATGCCCGCTTTCGCCGCCGGGGTAGGTTGACCATCCTTGGTCATGTAGACGTCCATGATGATGGCGCCTTTTGCTTCCGGCAAGCCATAAACGCGGGCGTATTCTTCTTTGACCGAATCGAGCGTAACGCCGAGATATCCTCTGCGAACTTTTCCCTGCGAAACGATCTGTCGGTAAACAAAATTCGCTTCAGAAGCGGGAAGGGCGAAACCGATACCGTTGTAGTCACCGGTCGAGGTTGCGATTTGAGAATTGATCCCGATCACTTCGCCGCGCATGTTTACGAGTGGTCCCCCACTGTTGCCACGGTTGATCGCTGCGTCCGTTTGCAGGAAACGCTGGAAGGGAGTGAAGTAAGGGGTCTCTCGCTCTTTCTTCGAAATGATTCCGGCAGTGACCGTCTGGTCCAGGCCGAAAGGCGAACCAATCGCCAACACCCAGTCGCCAACCTGCGATGCGTTTGAATCGCCGAGGGTAACGGTGGGCAGGTCGCGTCCAGCTTCGATCTTGATGACGGCCACGTCTGTTTCATCGTCGATGCCTATAACCCGGCCGCGGAATTTTTCGCCAGACTGCAAGCCAACGATGATTCGTTGCGAGCCCTGCACTACGTGCTCGTTGGTCAGAATGTAGCCTTTCGCGTTAACGATGAAACCGCTGCCGACACCGCGATCCGGGCGGCGCGCCTGACGGCGAAACATGTCGAGCAGCGGGTTGTTTGTCTGATCTTCCTTCTCATCCGGATCCTTCGTGGCCAGGACAGGGCTCGGCGAAATCGTTTCAATATTAACGACCGCCGGCTCGACGCGGCGCGCAATCTCAGCAAACGAAGCAGAGAGGGCTTCGGGCGCTCGCGCAATCTGGACTTCATTTTGGGCGATTGTAGGCCGTCCCGAAAGCATCGCGCCAACTCCAATACCGGCCAGCAGGCAGGCAGTTCCCAGCGCAATGATCCAGACGCGGAGTTTCCGCAGAATGGCCCGTTCGTCAATTGGGGAAGGATTTTTGGTTTGGTCTAACATAAATACCGCCTTCGAAAAAACTACCTGTTGCACGTCCGATCCTGCGACTCAGAGAAGTTCAGAATCGGGCGCAATGGGAAGGGCTGAAGTATAACGAAACGTTTAGCCAGGGGCAAAAGAACTGTCGGCAGCGTGGGTAGACGGCAGGTGCGCGTTGAAGAATTCCTGCTGCGGTGGTTAATTGGGCAGGGAACTGCCGACTGCGCCTGCCGTCTGCCGATTATTCCGCGCCATCGCCTTCTGATTTCACGGCCTAAGCAAAACCTTCATGACACCTTTTTTCTCAGCCCGCTCCATCGCATGCACGCCTTTGTCCAGTGAATACTCTTCGCTGATCAGGCTATCGATCTCGATCGCGCCCTTCTTTAACAAATCAAGCGCGGGCTGGAAACGACCGCAGCGCGAACCGACGATTGCAATCTCGTCAACCACTAACCGCACCTGATCAATGGTCGCCGGATCCGCTCCCGCAAACGTTGACTTAAGGACCAGCGAACCGCGAGGCCGCAACATTTCCAGTGCAGTCGCGAAGCCTGACGCCGCACCTGACGCCTCCACCACTACGTCGAATTCCCGCTTGCGCTTGATCGCTTCTCGGGTCGTTGAGGTTTCGATGCCGCGCCGTTCGGCGATGCGCAATTTTTCCGGATGCTTGCCAACCAGCAACACCTGCGCTCCGCTCAAGGCAATCACTTGAGCGCAGAGCAAACCCAGCTTCCCATCGCCGATTACCGCGACTCGCATAATCTTTTCTATAGCCACCCGTTCCAGAATGCCGCACGCTGCTGCCAGCGGCTCGGTGAAAACGGCGTGCTCGTCTTCAATTACATCAGGCACCGGAATCAGGTTTGCCAAAGGCAGTCGCAAATATTCAGCGTGGGCTCCGTCTCGGCCGAGTATTCCGAGAACCGTGCGGTTAGCGCAGTGACGCGAGTCGCCGGCGCTGCAAAGTTCACACTGTCCGCAGCCGGCATTGATCTCGCCGACAACTCGCTGGCCCACCATGGCGCCGCCGGGAGACTCTTCAACCACTCCTACAAACTCATGCCCAAGAGTCCCTTTGAATCCCGCATACCCGCGAGCGATTTCTATGTCGGTATTGCAAATGCCTGAGAGATGAACGCGCACCACTGCCTCTTCGCCGCTGGTTGGTTTCTCAACTTCGCGGACTCGAAGGGTTTTTCGTTCAACTCTTAAGGCCTTCATAAAAAAGTAGGACAGGCATTCCTGCCTGTCTGTTCGGGTCGCTGGAGAGGGACAGGCAGGAATGCCTGTCCTACTCAAAAACTTCGTGCTCGCGTGTAGACGTTTTGCGGGGTGAGCTCAACGATCTGCTTGCTGCCGGCAATGTTAACTGGCAGACGCCATTCCAATTCTTCTTCGCCCTGCAACCGAGCATGGATCCACCAGTTGCCTGCGCGGACCACGACAGTGCCCTGGCCCTGCTGGTCCAATTTTGCGGTCACGGTTTGCCGCCCCTGCATTCGCTCGTTCAGGAAGTCGTCGAAACGTTTGCCTGCCCGCCGTTCAGTAAAATATTCGTGCCGGACAGCCACCACGTCGACGGGATAAAGCTCGACCGGGATGTCCAGCCCCCCTGCTCCTACCCCCTCAGACTGCCGGAGCACAATCTGCAGCGTCGTTTCGCCGTGGGATGCCTGAGTAACTTCAACTGACTGGTGAGGCAGCTCGCGGTAAATCCACCAACCTGCAACTATGAGCGCGGCGATCATTGCTGCGCGAAGCAGTAGCGTCAGAAATCGATAGAGGTTGCTGGTAGGTTTCACGGCAGATAGTAATTACGGACGCCGCTGTCTGCATCTGGACTAACACTGGAGTGGCGTTGCCTCCAATGATACCGAAGGCGCGATAATTTGGGTATGCGAGGGCGCACGTTTTGAAAATGAAATGGCGGCGTGAGGAAGCTCCCGCAAAGTTGGCGCTGCATGTCTTATGAGTTGAAAGGTTGGAGAATGCGAAGTAAGCTCAGAGCTGTAATCTTCCAAAAAGATAAAACCTGCGGGAAAGATAGCCGGAGCTAACGACGATTTTGGACATAACTCTCGACAAATTTCGTGACGAGTGCGGCGTCTTCGGCATCTATGGTCACCCGGACGCTGCCCGGCTGACATATCTCGGACTTTATGCTCTCCAACACCGCGGTCAGGAATCGTGCGGCATCGTTTCGTCAAACGGAGCGGACTTGCGTCAGGAACGGGCGATGGGCCATGTCGCAGATGCCTTCGATCAGTCGGCGCTTGATCGATTGACTGGCGCAAATGCAATCGGCCACGTTCGTTACTCAACTGCCGGAGAAGTTTCCATTCGCGAGGCCCAGCCGTTTCTGGTTACCTGCCAGCACGGTCAAATTGCAGTTTGTCACAACGGTAATTTGCCATTTGCTCGCGAGGAGCGTCGCCGCCTCGAACAGGAAGGCGCGATTTTTTCCGCAACGTCTGACACGGAAGTGATTCTTCACGGCGTGGCGCGTTCAAAAGCTGCCTCAGTGCGCGAAGCGATCCCAGAAGTTTTGCGAGATACCGAGGGCGCATTTTCCATGTTGTTTCTGACGCCAGGCGAGCTGATAGCCATCCGCGACCCGCGTGGCTTTCGTCCGCTCGCGCTGGGGCGACTGGGAGATGCCTGGGTGGTCGCGTCGGAAACGTGCGCATTTGATCTTATCGATGCGCAGTATGTGCGCGATGTGGAACCGGGCGAGATGATCGTGATCGACGCCGATGGTTTGCGTTCGTCGCATCCGCTGGAGAAACAACAATCTTCGATGTGCCTTTTTGAGCACGTCTATTTCGCGCGGCCAGACTCGCTAATCTACGGCCAATCGGTGAATGAATCGCGTCACAGAATGGGCAAACGTTTGGCTATAGAACAACCTGCCGAGGCTGATTTGGTTGTGCCCGTGCCTGACTCCGGCACCGTCGCGGCAATCGGATACTCGGCGCAAAGCGGGATTAGTTTCCGTTTTGGCCTGGTGCGAAATCATTACGTGGGCCGCACTTTTATCGAGCCGCGCCAGTCAATACGCTCCTTCGGTGTCCGCATTAAACTCAATCCAGTGCGCCATTTGATCGATGGCAAACGCGTGGTATTGATCGACGATTCGATTGTGCGCGGCACTACTTCAAAAAAGATTGTGCGCATGGTGCGGGAAGCCGGGGCCAAAGAGATCCATCTGCGTATCAGTTGCCCGCCGACAATAAGTCCTTGCTACTACGGAATCGACACGCCCAACAAGGCCGATTTGATTGCGGCACAGATGTCGGTGGAAGAAATTTGCAAGTTTATCGAAGCAGACTCGCTTGGCTATCTCTCGCTCGAAGGAATGGTCGAGGCAATTGGAGTGAAACGCGACTCGTCTTGTGTCGCCTGTTGGACTGACCAGTATCCGACGCGAATTACGCGCAACGCGGAGACGATGTGGGAGCGGGACCATGAGGCGGTGGTGGCCGAGAGTTAGTTGAAAATCATCTTGAGCTTTCTGTTCTAACACGAGGATAAAGTTTTGGCGGGGCGATCTTTCAAGGGCTGTGGATGTGCGATTGCCGTTTTGGTAGTGGTGCTGGGCGCTGGAGGATACGTTGGCTGGAAATATGCTTTGCCATGGTGGAAAACGAAGCCTCCGCCGGCGTCAGGTGGGGAATTGCGCGTCCACGTGCTGGATGTTGGACCTGCAAACGGTGATTCAATTCTGATCGTTTCGCCGTCCGGCAAGACTGTCCTGATCGACGCGGGCGACACTGGTAAAGGCAAGGCAATTCTCGAAGCGCTGAAGCGAAACAACATTCAGCAACTCGACTATTTCATCGGCACGCATCCGCATCCGGATCATCTTGGGGGCGCCGATGAAGTTTTCAAATCCATCAAAGTCCTTAACGTGATTGACAATGGGCAGGGCCCCGACGTGCCTGAATCATTGGCTCCGCCGAAACCCCCGGAACCAACTGCCGGCAAAAAGCCAGTCGCCGCCAAACCGCAGCCGAAGAAGAAGCTGGATCAGGCAGGCGTCATCACAAAGTTTTACAACGAATATAAAGAGGCAATCACAAAGGTTGGAGCGCACTATGAGAAGGCCGTGCCGGGCACAAAATACGATCTCGGCGGTGGCGCGCGGTTGACGATTCTGGGTCCGAATGAGCCGCTCTTTACCAGGGACAAGATCAGCTCCGGCGGCAACCTGCCTAACGCAAACTCCGTTGTCGCGCGGCTCGACTACGGCGATTTCTCAATGCTCCTGCCTGGCGATGCGGAAGAGCAAACCGAGCATCAGATGCTCACCAAAGACCTCAGTCTCAAGGCAAAAGTGCTTAAGATTGGGCATCACGGTTCGAAGTATGCATCGGCGCAGGATTTCCTGGATCGCGTCAAACCTGACGTGGCGATTGTTTCCTGCGGTGAGTGGAATCGTTATGGCCACCCGTCGCAAGTGGTCCTGGATCGATTAAAAACCGTCAATCCCAATGTGAAACTGTATCGAACAGATCTTCATGGCGAGATCACGATTACTACCAGGGGCAGAGAAAACGACCACGTCATAAAAACGGCGAAGGAAGCGAAGACGGATTTGTGGGTTGGTCGCCTGGCCCAGAAGGACGACTCGACGCGTTCGGGCTTTATTGCCTATGGCGATTTTGGACCGCCGCCAAAAAAAGTAAATAGTAAATAATGAATGGTAAATAGTGGTTAGGTGGAGGTATGAGCCCTGCGTTTCTCCATTGACCATTAACCATTTACCATTCACCAGCACATGAAACCAATTACCTACAGCGACGCCGGAGTTGATATTGATGCAGCTACGCGCGCGACCGACAAGATCAAAGAACTAGCTAAGAGGACGTTCAACCAGCGAACGCTATCCGAGATCGGAAGCTTTGGTGGAATGTTTGACGGCGCGTTTCCGCAGTTGCAGCAACCTGTTCTGGTTGCTTCGGCAGATGGCGTCGGCACGAAATTGAAGATCGCTTTCCTCGCCGGCGTTCACAACACTGTCGGTCGCGATCTTGTGAACCACTGCGTCAATGACATTCTGGTTCAGGGCGCGCGCCCGCTCTTTTTCCTGGATTACATCGCCACCGGGAAGCTGATGCCGGAAGTTGTCGCGAGTATCGTCGAAGGCGTGGCGAATGGCTGCCGCGAAAACGGATGCGTGTTGCTGGGTGGCGAAACTGCAGAGATGCCGGACTTCTATTCCGCAGGCGAATACGATATTGCCGGGTTCATCGTAGGTGTCACGGATCGGGAGAAAATAATCGACGGTAAACGAATTACGCCGGGCGACGTTCTGCTTGCGCTGCCTTCAGTGGGTTTGCATACCAACGGGTATTCCCTGGCGCGCAAGTTATTTTTCGACGTTGCCGGCTATACGGCGGATTCGCCAATCGATGAATTGGGAATGACGGTTGGTGAAGCATTGTTGCAAGAGCACGTGAGTTACCTAAAGCCGATCGATGGATTGCTGGATTCCGGAAAGATAAAAGGGCTGGTCCACATTACCGGCGGCGGGTTGACGGACAATATTCCGCGAGTGCTTCCGGAAAACTGCGCGGTCGAAATCGATAAAGACGCCTGGCCGGCGCTACCGATTTACGAATTGATGCAACGGATTGGAAACGTTTCGGAAGCCGAGATGTACCGCACGTTCAATATGGGTGTCGGCATGGTTTTGGTAACCGCGGAACGGGATGCTGAAGCGGTGAAGGCGCATCTGGATCAATACGGGGCCGTCTATGAAATCGGAAAAGTCGTTCCAGGCAATCGAGAGGTAACAATTTCATGAACAGCCGTCGAAGACGCCGTCTACAACGATTTGCTGGGCTGGTGTTATTGACCACTTTGCTAATGGTGAGTTCGACGCAAGCTCAAGCTGATGGGTGCGCGAGTCTTCAGCGAAGTATCAAAGAAACTTACAACTTCAGTCCGGCCAAACTTAGCGAGGACGAAAAAACGGCAAAATCAGCAGCGATGGATCGAGTCTGGGACGCCGTAAAAAACAACCGTGCGACGCTCTTGCCTTGTTTGCGGGCGGCAGTTGCTGATCGGAGCGCAAACTCATTCTTCCGTTTTGACGGCAGTAATCTTCTCCTAAGTTTGGATCCCTCGCGTGAATCAAAACTAGCTTTGATTGATGCCTACACTCAGGTGGACCTGGGGGATGTAAATTTAAGAGTGTGGGTTGGGCGACTCGCCTTGATGGGTGTCGAAGGGTTCGACGTTTCTGAAGCCTCCGACAAATGGCTTCGTTTCCCGAATGCATTTTACTTTTTGCCGGAACATGGTGCTTACAAAGTAACTGTAGACAACGGAGCACTGTTCCTCTTCGGAAGCATGGACGAAGCCCACGCCACTCCCGCGTTACTTAAGATCGTTTCAGACAAGAGCCATCCAGGACGAGAGACTGCGCTATGGGCGTTGATGAATCAGGCAACTCCTGAGTCTCTTCAGGCGCTCAAGCAGATCAACCCGCGCGAGTTTTCCCCCAACGCGCAGAAGAGTTTGAACGCTTTGCTTACCGGACCCGTGTTGGTGCAACCACGCGCCCAACCGGGAAACACGCGGCAGGAATTTGTGACGGCCTTTGAAAGTCTTCTGGCTGGAAACGGGCGGGCGTTTCTTGATCTCGTTTCACGGGTGCCGGATGGCGAGAAGGATGTCGTTGCAGTTCTTAAGCCGGAAGATTTGCCTCTCGTTCGCAAGGTTCGTCGCCGAATCATCGCGAATGGAAGTCAACATTCGATCCAGTTTTATAACAGTTTCACTTCAATCCTGATGGCCTTCATCTGGAAGCCAGCACTAACGCAGTGATATGGCTGAGCAAACTTCTCGTTTGGGCATCTTGATCTCCGGCCGCGGCTCAAACATGCTGGCCCTGGCCGACGCGGTCGACCAGGGCCGCATTCCAAACACAGAGATCGCTCTCGTAGTCAGCGACAAACCCCAGGCTGCCGGAATTGAACATGCTGCAGCTCGCGGCTTGAATACGCGAATCAACGAACGCCGTGGCCGCAGCCGGGAAGAACATGATCGGGAGACGATCGCTGCGCTCCGTGAAAACGGTGTCGAGCTGGTTTGCCTTGCCGGCTACATGCGTTTGCTCTCGGCCTATTTCATCGAGGCGTATCGCAATCGCATTCTTAATATTCATCCAAGTTTGTTGCCTGCTTTTCCAGGACTCGACGCGCACCGGCAAGCGCTGGCCGCCGGTGTGACAGCGAGCGGATGCACGGTCCATTTTGTCGACGAAACGCTCGATGGTGGACCAATCATTGCGCAGCGGACGGTGCCTGTTTTGTCAGGTGATACGGAAGACATATTGGCGGCGCGGATACTTGAACAGGAACACCAGCTTTATGCTGAAGCGGTCGCGCTAATTGTGACCGGAGAGATTGAAGTTGTCGGCGACCGAGTTTTACGCAAGAATCAAGACGATGACGATTGAAGAACAACTCGAATACTTGCGCAAAGGGACGGCAGACATCATCCCCGAGCGCGAGTTGCGCGCGAAACTTGAGCAAGCAGAGAAGACCGGCCGCCCCTTGCGCGTAAAGCTCGGGGTCGATCCAACGGCGCCTGATATTCATCTCGGCCACACGGTCGTCATTCGCAAGCTGCGTGCATTTCAGGAACTGGGCCACACGGTCATATTCCTGATTGGAGATTTCACCGGATTGATTGGCGACCCCTCTGGGAATTCCGCCACGCGTCCCCAACTCACCCGTGATGAAATCAACGCAAACGCCGAGACTTATAAGCAGCAGATTTTCAAGCTGCTCGATCCGGCGAAGACCGAGTTGCGTTTTAACTCTGAATGGATGGACAAGCTGGGTTCAGATGATTTCATCCGGCTTGCTTCACACGTTACCGTCAAACAGATTCTCGAGCGCGACGACTTCGCCAAACGCCTGGCGGAAGAAAAGCCGATCGCGCTTCACGAACTGCTTTATCCGTTGACCCAGGCTTACGATTCAGTTGCGCTCCAGGCCGATGTCGAACTCGGCGGCACTGATCAGAAATTCAATTTGTTGATGGGCCGCAACCTGCAGCGCGAGTATGAACAGGAAGCTCAGGTCGCCGTTATCATGCCTTTGCTGGAAGGCACGGATGGCGTGCAGAAGATGTCGAAGTCGCTGGGGAATTACATCGGCATTAATGAGCCGGCGCAGGAAATCTTCGGCAAGGTGATGTCGATTTCAGATGATTTGATGTGGCGATATTACGAGTTGCTGACTGATCTGACGCCGGCGCAGATCGCTTCTCTGCGAGATTCCGCGACTGCGGGCGAACGCAACCCACGCGATATCAAAGTGGAGCTGGCGAAATCAATCATCCGCGATTTTCATTCTGCTGATGAAGCAACGCATGCTGAAGAGGAATTCAATCGGCGGTTCCAACGGAAAGAGGCCCCCGAGGAAATCGAAACTCGCGAAATAAGAGCGGGAGTGTGGCCCTTGCCGCAACTATTAGTCGAAACCAGCCTTTCCGAATCAAAGGCTGAGGCACGCCGGCTCATCGAACAAGGAGGCGTACGAATCGGAGGCGTTCGTCAGGGAGACGTTGGCATCGTGGTCGCAGTCAAAACCGGTGAAGAGTCACTCTTGCAAGTAGGCAAGAGACGGTTTCTGCGCGTTCGTGGAGCGTAGCCAGTGCCGGAGCACGAAATGTTTATAGCTGACGAGCATTCCTTGGCTCTTGAGCCCGTTTACGGGCGGCACGTTGACAAAACATTACACTCCTGACGGAGTGGGGTTTAATTTTATGCAGCTTGGTCTATAAACACTTCGCCGCAAACACTTCGCCGCTACGCGGCTGCGTTTATTTTGAATCCACCCAATGAGGCTCGCCCGTAAATGTCTGCAGCACTTGCCACTGAAGACACCTTAATTATCGAAACGCCGGAGCGCGTGCCGCTTCACTTTGCGCTCGCCTCAATCGGCAATCGTTTTCTCGCCTGTGCAATCGATCATGCGATGCAAATCCTGGCCATCATCCTGATGGTTATCGCCTTCACCCTGATCGCAAACTATTCGAGCTTTGGCGATCAGCTCATAAACGCGCCGAAGTGGATCAAGGCAGTCCTGATCATAATCATCTTTTTGATCGTTTCCGCTTACTTTGCTTTCTTCGAGTGGCTTTGGAACGGACAAACTCCGGGCAAGCGCTGGCTCAAGCTCCGGGTGATTCGCGAAGACGGGCGTCCGGTAACTTTCTGGGAAGCCGCGGTGCGCAACCTGCTGCGCACGTTCGACATGATGCCGGCGCCTTTCTATTCGGTGGGCCTGATCTCAGTTTTTATTAGTTCGTCAGATCAGCGCATCGGTGACATGATCGCGGGAACTGTGGTGGTGCGCGAACGCGAGGCTGAGGCGCCTGCGTTTGCCCAGGTCTTTGCTTCGCCGGTTAGCGACCCCGCTATGCGCCGTTCGTTTCCTCCAGTGGATTTCAACGCGAGCATCAATGAATTAACCGAGCGCGAGATTCGCGTGGTGGAAACGTTTTTGCGCCGGCGATGGGATTTGCCTGACCTACCGCGGCAATGGATGGCCTGGCGGGTCGCGTTGCCAATCCTCTACAAGCTGCGCCCGTCTTACGATCTTCCAACGTTTACTTATGAGGGTTTCCTGGAGGAACTGCTGCATCGCTATCGCGCAGTACACAGGTTTATTGAATAGAGGTTCTGAACCCTACCAGTCGAATGGAAAGAATTTGGCAGCGCGTTCGGGTTCAATTTTCACGTCGAGCAACGCGGCCGCATGCGACAACACCGAGTCTCGTCCCGAGACGATATCGGCTTCAGTAGGCAGCACTATTTCGTCGGGTATCATCCCGAAGTGCTCGAGGCTCTTGCCATCGGCCATGACAATGTCTGCGTCGGTGATGCTAACTGCGAAAATCGATCTGGTGGTCCTATTGTCGGAATCAAAGACCGGCTTCTCATAGTGACGTCCTCTCATCACCGCGCCGGCGGAACGATCGCCGATAATCGTCGCTCGCTTTCTCATTTGCATGGCGCGCGCAAATATCTCCGCGGCCGAGGCGGATTTGCTGTCTACGATTACTACCAGCTTGCCTCTGAATACATTCTTCCCAATCGTCTTCGCTCTTAAAGGTAACCGCTCCTTGCGCCGGACCAGTTCACCGATTTGCAGATCTTCGTCTATGAAGTGCCCTATCAGTCGCAACATCGTCTCTTCGTAACCACCGCCATTACCCCGCAAGTCAATGATTAGGGTCTTGAACTTCCTGGCCTTATTCATCATTTCGTCAATGCGATCTTTGTGAAAATCAAACGAGTGCATGCGCCAGATAAACAGGTCCTGACCGATTTCATGATAGCGGCCCGCCCATACCGCCATGGACAGTTCCTCTTCTCCCTTCTCAGGCTTTTCTCTCCACTCGTTAATTCGTTCCTTCCTGCTCTTAAGCACCTTAGACTTGATAACCAGATCTCGCGGTGGTTCTCCCGGACTCCTAACGGTCAACTCCGCCTGAATCTTGGGCGCAATGTTGTAAAAATAATCGATCTTCCAGAGGTCCGCATGAGATGGCCGCATCCCGCCCATAGCCAACACTTCGTCGCCGGCTTTTAGTCCCCTGGCTTCCGCATCACTGCCCGCCTTGACGGCCACCACGAGGCACTTGTCGCCAACCATTTGCATGCGCCAGCCATATTCAACCGGAGCGATTCGGAAAGGAGGAATAAAGTAGGTGTGAGAATCGTTAAAGTTAACCAGCAGAAGCGCGATGATGGCGAAGATCTCTCCCTCGGAGGAAGCCTGCTTGATCATTTCTTCAGCCTCATTGAACCTCGAATCGAGGTCGATTCCGCGAAACTGCGGATCGTAGTAATGCTCCTTCATTTCCGACTTGATGATTTTCAGAATCGTGCGGCCGCGATGAATCTGGTTGTTGCTGAGTTTCTGGGCGCTTATCGCTTGGGCAAAGGTAAGAATGACGAAACAGACCGCTGCTGCCAGATACGGCCGCAGTTTCTTCAGGTTATGAATCTGTTCCTTCATGAGGTTTATCCCGTCATTGTCTAAAATCAAAAGCGGCTCGCCGGCAGAGAAGTGTGACGAAGAAATATAGCAAGCGAAAGAGACTGTCAATCCTTAGACAACCGACCGCCTGAAAGCGGGATGCAGCTCTCTTTGATGCGTTAGTGACTGATCTGATACTCTTTTTCGTTTCAGCAATCCACACTTTTACTTACTTAGATATTCGGAAAGGGTTTAAATCAAGATTATGTCTCAAGACGTTTTTATTTTGGGTGGTAAGCGCACGCCGATGGGCAAGTATGTCGGCGCGCTGAAGGACATTTCCGCAATCGATCTTGGCGCAATCGCAGCGAAAGGCGCTTTGGACTCGACCGGCGTCGCGCCGGATGAAATCGATCACACCGTAATCGGGAACGCGCTGCAAACGTCCGGCGACGCGATCTATGGAGCGCGACACGTGGCTTTGAAAGCCGGCGTTCCTTTCGAGAAGCCGGCGTTGACCGTCAATCGTTTGTGCGGCAGTGGCATTCAGGCGATCGTGTCGGGCGCACAAATGATTCAGCTTGGAGAAGCAAAGACCGCGCTGGTGGGTGGAATGGAATCGATGTCGCAGGCGCCACACGTCATCCGTGGCGCGCGCAACGGGTTCCCACTGGGTGGGGGTCAACTTGAAGACAGCTTGATGGTCGCGCTGCTCGATACGTATTGCAACACGGCAATGGCCGGCACAGCAGAGAATCTGGCGCGAAAATTCGAGGTTTCGCGTGAAGCTCAGGATGAATACGCGCTTCGGTCGCAGCAGGAAGCGAAGCGTGCAAATGATGCGGGCTACTTTGCTGAGGAAATGGTTCCGGTTGAACTCAAATCGCGCAAGGGCAGTTCCTTTTTTGCCACTGACGATCACATGCGTCCGGAAACAACTCTGGAAGGCCTGGCGAAATTGCGGCCCGCTTTTGCGAAAGAGGGTTTTGTAACGGCCGGAAACGCGTCGGGAATTGTTGATGGTGCGGCGGCGCTCGTCATAGCCGGAGAAGATTTTGTGAATGCGCGAGGTTTGAAACCGTGGGGCAGGATCGTCAGTTGGGCTTACGCGGGTGTAGAGCCCGAGTTGATGGGAATCGGACCCGTACCGGCGACGCGACTGGCTTTGGAGAAAGCAGGACTCAAGCTTACTGACATGGATCTGGTTGAGGTTAATGAGGCGTTTGCTGCGCAGTATCTTGCAGTCGAGAAGGAACTGGGACTGGACCGCTCGCGCACTAACGTCAATGGAGGTGCAATCGCACTGGGCCATCCCTTAGGCGCGACCGGAACTCGTCTGGTTCTGACGGTGCTTCATGAGTTGCATCGCAGGGGCGGGCGGTATGGTCTGGCAACAGCCTGCATTGGCGGCGGCCAGGGTATCGCCATGATCGTCGAACGGGTTTGATGGCTACCAGAAATCGAAATCCCTGTGGCGAAATCGAGAGCTAAAGTAATGGAGCGGATATTTGGATAGGGCGGCCGCCGCGGTTGGAGCGGCTGGGGATTCTGGACCCAAACTGATCTTTCGATTTTCCGATTTCGATCCAAATATCTGGCTTCGCAGCTGAGTTATTGAGTGGTCAAATCGCCATAATTCTCTAAAACTCGCATAAAAACCAAGGGTGACGGTCTATTTCCGTGAGGGCATAAATGTTGCGAACCGTATTGTCAGCACTATGAACCGCATTTCGTCTTCTGACAGCCGAATCAGCAACGCAGATTTTACTAAGACTTAACATGCATTAGGCTTGCGCCAAATACGTCAAGCATGATAGAAGTTCGCCTCTATCATTGTTGATACTTGTGACCCTTTCTTGATTTGCATAATTTCAATTTGCTCTTGATTTTCCAAGGTCGCGGCTCGGCCCACGAGGTTCCGCAAACACTTCAACGTCATCTCATTTGCTAAGGAGTTCCCCTGTATGTCGAAACTTGTGAAGCTTTCTTTCGCGCTCTCGCTCATCTTTGCGATGAGTGCGCTGGCCTTTGGTCAGTCGACTGTAACGGGCGCCATTGGTGGCACCGTTTCCAATCCCAATAACGAAGTAGTGCCAAACGCCAGCGTGACTGTGAAAAGCACTGACACGAATAAAGAAGACACTGCGACCACCGATGATCAGGGTCGCTTTAAGATTTCCAACCTGCAACCGGGAACCTATGCCGTCACCGTTAATGGAGCAGGTTTCAGTCCTTACATACAGGAAAGAGTTGTTGTCGAAGTAGGTCGCGAAACCACTGTTAACGCTGCCCTTTCAATTGGTCCACTTTCCGGGGCCGTAGAAGTGACCTCGGAAGCTCCGGTAATCAATACGTCGCAGCAGGATTTCTCGACCAACATCAACCAGACTTCAATCAATGAACTGCCGACCAATGGTCGTCGCGCGTCAAACTTCGTGCTGCTGACGCCCGGCGCAGTTCCCGATGGCGATTTTGGTCTCATCAGCTTCCGCGGTATTTCCGGTCTGCTCAACAACAGCACAGTTGATGGCGGTAGCAATAACAACGCATTCTTTGCCGAAGAATCGGGCCGCACCCGAATCAGCTCCTCGATTAGTCAGGGCGCAGTGCGAGAGTTTCAGGTGAATACTTCAAACTACTCTGCCGAGTATGGTCGAGCGGCAGGCGGCGTGGTCAACACCGTGACCAAGTCCGGCACAAATGAGTTTCACGGACAGCTTTATTATTATCTGCGCGACAACAAATGGGGCGCGCGCAATCCGCTTGGGTTCCGCAATGTTTTGGTCAACAACGTGGTTGAGCGCCAGGCTCTTAAGCCGACCGACAAACGTCATCAGTTCGGCGGCGCCATCGGCGGTCCGATCGTTAAAGACAAGGCGTTCTTCTTCTTTAGTTATGAGAAGCAAAAACGAAACTTCCCAGGCATCGCGAGCTTCGATACCGCGACCTTCCTGAACAATTTCACCAGCGCGGCCAACGTGACTACCCTGACGGCGCGCGGAGTGACGGCGGCGCAGATTACCGCCACCAGGGATTTTCTGGTCAGCCTTTCAGGCGAAACACCACGCCGGCAGGATCAGTATTTGCTGCTGCCAAAGCTTGATTGGAATATCAACAGTGACAACACATTGACGTTTACCTACAACCGGCTCCGCAGCGAGGCGCCGAATGGCGTCCAAACTGGTCCAACGATTACCCGCGGCCGTTCCAGCTTTGGCGACGACTTTGTCAATATCGACTACGGTATCCTTCGCTTGGCCTCAACCATCAGTCCAGTGCTTGTCAACGAAGCGCGCGTCAAAATCGGCAAAGAGGATCTATTCCAATTCAGCACTCCCGGTTTGCCCGGTGAACCTACGACAGGTCTTAACGGACGGTCGCCCTCGGTGGCGATCACGGGCGGTCTGACATTTGGTAAGGCAAACTTCCTCGAACGCGCACACAATCCGCTTGAGCATACCGTTCAAATCGTGGATAACGTGAGCTACACCCACGGGAATCATAGTTTCAAGTGGGGCGGCGACTTCCTCTACACCAGGGATCTGCTGGACAACTTGTTCCAGGAGGGTGGTGTTTACGCATACAGCAACGTGCCCGATTTCGTGGTTGACTATGTCAACTGGACCAGTAACGGCGCTCTCCGTGCCCTCAGTGCGGCCACGCCGACTACGAATCCGATTGGCCGCTGCGCCACCAACACCGGCGCCCGAGCGAGTTTGCGCGCTGGTCAGTGTTACACCAGCAACTACGGCCAGGGATTTGGCATACAAGGCGCCGAATTTTCTACAAAGGATTTGGCCTTTTATATCCAGGACGATTTTCGCTGGTCACCACGGCTGACCGTGAACCTCGGCCTGCGTTATGAAATTGAAATATTGCCGGATCCCCAATTCCCCAATCCGTTGGCTCCGCAGACCAGCAAATTCCCGCTGGATAAGAATAACTTCGGGCCACGCGGCGGTTTTGCTTACGACGTATTTGGCGACGGCAAAACTTCAGTTCGCGGTGGTATCGGCGTCTATTACGGACGACTGATTAACTCAACGATTTCAAACGCCATCACCAATACCGGCACAGACACTGCGCAGTTGCAGGTCTCGCTAGCCGCCGGTTCAACTGGTTCGCCCATCTTCCCGAACGTGGTGCCTGAGCCTGCTCAGATCGCAAACCCAAGTGGTGGCCACATCGCCGGGTCGAGCATCGTGGTACTGGCAGAAGACCTTCATATGCCGCAGATCGTTCAGGGCGACATCATTCTTGAGCGTGAAATCGCACGCAATACGCTGCTTTCGGTCTCCTATCTGAGCAGCCGCGGGAAGTACCTGCCAACGTTTATTAACAAGAACATTGCTCCCGCAACCCAGTTTGCGACCTTGACCGTCGCCAGCGGCACTTACGCCGGACAGACCGTCACGGTGCCTGCATTCAACGCGCGCGTTAACCCGAACTTCTTCAACATTACCGAAGTTCGAGGTGCGGTCGACTCGTCGTATCATGCGCTGGTGGTGCAGGCTAATCGTCGACTGACAAATGGATTGCAGTTCCAGGCGAGCTACACCCTTTCGCGAGCGAAGGATAACGGACAGACGTCCGTGACTTTCACTTCGACTAACACTCCAGCCGATCCCTACAACCTTGAGCAGGATCGAGCGCGAACCAGCTTTGACCTTCCGCATCGCTTCGTGGCGAGCGCTGTCTGGTCTCCCAAGTTCTCGGGCGACAGTGCTGCAAACCACATTATCAATGGTTGGACCTTCGCGCCGATCGTTACAGTCCAGTCGGGTCGACCCTTTTCGCCGTTCGTAAGCGGTCGACCGCCTACGACTGGTGCGCAGGCCCTGAACGCCAGCATTACCGGGTCCGGCGGCGACAGCTATTTCTTTCCTCTCGGACGCAACAGTTTCCGTCAGCCGAAACTATTCAACGTTGACGCGCGGCTCTCGCGACGATTCAATTTCACTGAGGCGACGAATATCGAGTTTCTCGTCGAAGCCTTTAACCTCTTCAACCGGACTCAGATCACGGGCGTCAATAACAGGCTTTTCAACATCGTTGGAAGCACGCTCGTTCCGGATGACACGTTTGGAACCATATCAACCACCGGCAACTCGATCTTCCGCGAGCGCCAGGTGCAGATGGCCGTCCGCTTCAACTTTTAACTGAGGCGAACAATAAGACAAAAGCGGGTGGGCTTTGAAGTTCAAAGTCCACCCGCTTTTGCATTTGCCGAACTGCGTTACAGTTTCTAAATCAGGCGATCTCCTTCGCTGGCCGCCGAGTCCTGGCGGAAGTGACAGCCCCGGCTCTGCCGATTATGGCGGGCGGCTTGGGCCACGATGAGCGCTACTTCAACTGCGTTTCTCAATCCAATCAATCCATCGTCGAGTTTAGTCGTGCGATAGAACGTCTCAATCTCGTTCCAAAGGTGTCGTAGCTCGCGGATCGCGCGCGACAATCGTTCAGCGCTGCGCACGAGCCCGACGTAGTGCCACATGATATTTTGAATGGTTTGCATGTCGCCCTGGATCAGGGCCGGGTCGGCATCGGCAACGAGTCCGCTCTCATCCCACGAAGGAACATTTTCGAATTCGATATGCGGTAGACGCCCATCAATAAGAGATTCCTCAATTCGCGCCGCGGCGCGATTGCCCCACACCAATCCCTCCAGTAGCGAAGTGGACGCTAATCGGTTTGCTCCATGCACGCCCGTGCAACTAATCTCGCCAACCGTAAAGAGATTCTCAATACTCGACCGTCCCCATTCATCAACCAGCACACCGCCACAGAAATAATGCGCAGCCGGAACTACCGGGATGGGATCACGAGTGATATCAATGCCGGCCTTCAGGCACTGTTTGTAGATATTAGGAAAGCGTTCGCGGATTGCGTCGGCCGATAAGCGCGAAGCAATATCCAGCAGGACATACGAGTAACCGTTTTTTTCCATCTCGTGATGAATCGCGCGCGCAGCGATGTCGCGAGGAGCCAGGTCTTTCCATTCGGGCGCGTAATCCGACATGAAGGCCCGACCTTCCGGCGTAATCAGAATGCCACCTTCTCCGCGAACGGCTTCGCTGATTAGAAAACCTTCAGCGCCCGGCACGGCCAGCGCGGTCGGATGAAACTGGACATACTCCGCGTTAGCGATGCGTGCGCCCGCGCGATTAGCCATCGCCAGTCCGTCTCCACGCGCACCCGGCGGGTTCGTAGTGTTGCGATAAATGCGACCCAAACCTCCGGTAGCAAGCACAGTCGCGCCCGCCAGGTAGCGATGAACGGTCCGCTCGCGGCGATCAAACATGTAGGCCCCATGGCAGGAGATCGCGCGATAGTTATCCAGCGGATTACGTGAATGGTGCGGAAAGGTGATTAGATCAACGGCGGTTATCTCCGACTCGACCGTCACGTTAGGACAATCATTCAGTGCCTTGATTAATCCGACCATGATCGACTGGCCGGTCGAGTCGCCCACGTGAAGGATGCGGCGACGTGAATGGGCTGCCTCGGTGGTGAAGAGCGGTTCGCCATTCACGTCTTGATCAAAGGCGACGCGCGCAGTTTTTTCCAACACTTCATGCAGAAGTGGGGGGCCTTCTTCAGCCAGGATGCGGGCTGCCTCAGGCGAGGTTACGCCGGCGCCTGCCTCGACGATATCCTTCGCGAGAATCTCCGGATTGTCGTCCTCGCCGCGGCCGACGATTCCACCCTGGGCATAGCGGGTATTTGATTCGTGTGGATCTCGGGCGCGCGTGACGACAGTAATCTGGCGCCGCGGATTTCGCGCCAACCGGAGGGCAGCTGTGGCGCCGGCAATGCCGCAACCGATGATCAGGACATCAGTTCTGTTCAAGAGTCTCTTCTTCCAACCATCAGCCGATGGCTATCATTCTCTCAACTGCCCGCGCCGCGCGTTTCAAAATGTCTTCCGGAATCTCGATTACATACTGAATCTTCCGCAGCGATTCGAGCGTGTCCTCGAGCGTAATCTGATTCATGTGCGGACAGCGAACATTGCATAGACGCAGCATGTCCTTCTCCGGATTAGCGGCCGCGATGTTGTCGCCCATGGCACATTCAGTAAGCAGCAGGTAATGGGGTGCGGCCGTCTTTTCCACATGCCGGATCATCGCCGTCGTACTGCCGGAAAAATCCGATGCGGCCACGACTTCAGGACTGCATTCCGGATGCGCGAGAATGGTGACGTCGGGAAACTGTTTTCTGACGTTTACAATGTCCTCGACGGTAAACTTGTCGTGCACCTCGCAGCGACCCAACCATCCGATCATCTGGTAGTTTAAGTCGTTTTCCACTGTCTTCCGCGGATCCGTGGTGGGGAAGATAATGTCCATGCCCGTTTCTTTCGCTACGTTTTTTGCCAGATATTCATCCGGCAGGAAAATGACCCTGTCGGTGTTTAGCGATTCGACCACCGCGCGCGCATTGCCGGATGTGCAACAAATGTCAGATTCAGCTTTCACATCGGCGTAAGTGTTCACATAAGTGACCACCGGCACGCCGGGAAATCTTCGTTTTAGTTCGCGCACATCTTCAGCAGTAATACTGGCGGCCAGCGAGCATCCCGCTTTTTCCGACGGAATGAGTACGGTCTTTTGCGGATTCAGAAGTTTTGCCGTCTCTGCCATGAACTCGACGCCGCAAAAGACGATGATGTCTTTGTCCGTTTCGGCTGCCCGTCGCGCCAGCTCCAGCGAGTCTCCTACAAAGTCTGGAACCGAGTTGAAAAGCGCTGGTTCCATATAGTTATGACCGAGGATGACGGCATTTCTCTCAATCTTGAGCCGATTAATCTCGGCGGCTATTTCAGCCTTTATTTTTAGCTCAAAGTCGGGCACTACGGTTCCTAATTTCAACCGCATCGCCTCATACATCTTTTCCGGGCTGGTTTCAGTAATCACAATTCTTTGATCCTAACACTGAAGTGCTGATTAATTACGTAGCCTGCTTTTCCACCAACAAACTCACGTCAAATACTTTTGGCGAATGGGTGAGCGCGCCTACTGAAATGAAATCTACTCCAGTCTCGGCAATTGCGCGCACCGTTTCAAGATTCACGTTACCTGATGCTTCCAGCTTTGCGCGACCTGCCGTTAGTTGCACGGCATCTTTCATCGTTTCGAGCGACATATTATCCAGCAGGATGCGGGTCACCCCCAGCGACAGCGCCTCTTCCACATTTTCAATCGTGCGACACTCGACTTCGATCTCAAGTAAACCGCCCTGCACCCGTGCCATCTTTACAGCCCGGGCCAAACTTCCGGCATAGTCGATGTGGTTGTCCTTGATCAGAATCATGTCGTAGAGGCCCTGGCGATGATTTTGTCCGCCACCTCGCCGCACCGCGATCTTATCTGTCGCGCGAAGACCCGGAGCAGTCTTGCGAGTGTCGAGGACTGTTGCTCCGGTACCCTCGATTGCTTCTACAAACTGGCGAGTCAGAGTAGCAATACCAGACATGCGTCCCAGGAAATTGAGGGCCGTTCGCTCACCTGTCAGTAAAGTGCGAGCCGAACCGTGCAGTTCTGCGACTACGTCGCCATGCTCAACCTTCTCTCCTTCATCGACGCCTGCGGTAAATCTGAGTTTGTCGTCTAACACTGTAAATACTGCCTGAGCCACATCCAGGCCGGCAATGATCCCAGACTGCTTGGCTACTATCCGAGCGCGCGTCTCTCCCTCCGCGGGCACGATGGAATTTGTCGTGACATCTCCGCTCCCGATGTCTTCCGCCAGCGCGTGACGAATGTAACCAATGATTTCCGGCGATTCCAGAGCGCCGGGTTCGGCCAGGTGTTGTTTGAGAAATGCACTCATGTCGCTCTTGCCGTTGTATGTGCCCACCTGCGGTTGCACTGGAAATCAGCACCTGCGTCTGTGTCAGGGCGCCGCTTTATCGTTCTCAGTTTGAGCTTAAAAGAGATGTGAAACTTTAACATAGGATCGTAATTTACCGCCGAGCAGGGTCTGGCTAGCGGACTTACGGCCTGCTACATGCACGCAAAATTAGCCCTGGTTCAAGATTATCCCCCCGGATATTGCCTTGCGACGCGTCAATGCGTCGGCCTCGAGCCTGGGCGCCTGGGCCAGGTCAGTCGCACATTTTTCTGGCCTGGGACTGCCGGGATTTGCTAGGATGCAATGCCTCCCGACGAGCGCCGTTCGAGCGCTTCGCGACTTTCGCCTTTAAAAGCAAATGAATTAACATGCCAGATAGCCAGCCCCATAACTCTCCCGAAGACCAGGTCTTAACGGATCAAGCAGACACCGATTCGCTGCTCAGGCGTGCGTTTGACGCATTTCCTGACGCCGCTTACCTGTTCGGTCCCGACCGGCGCTTGCTCAGTGCCAACAGGGCGGGCGACCACTTGGACAGAAATGGGTCACAGGCAGGAAAGGGCTGCTGCGAAATGTTCTGGCACGTCGAAGGCGCCGATGGCTGTGTTGTAGATCGTGCAATTGAAACTGGCGAAAAAGTGATCGTCGAGGTACTGGCCGGCGCGGAGGGTAATAGTCCCATCTCGATAATTGTCGAGCCGCACCACCCAAATACTCAGGGCGCGGAAACGGGTGCATTTGTGATTGCCCGCGACATTTCCGATTTGCGTCGCGCTGAAGCTGAAGCGTTGGCCCACAAGTCTTTCATCGCCAGCATTGCGGATCGAACGCCGGATGAGATTTACGCCCTGGACGCGTCGGGAAAAATCACCTGGATGAACGAACGTGCCGAAGCTTACAAGCTTCAGATGCTGCCCGCGGTTAACTATCTTGACCTCGTCGCAGGCGACTCTCGTCAACTCGCGCACGATAATCTGTTAAAGACACTGGCCGGAAACGACACCGAGTGTGAAGTGGTCCTGGTTCGTCTTGATGGTTCGATCAGGCATGCCGAGGCTCATAGCTCTCCGTTATGGAAAGACGGCGAGGTTGATGGCGCTCTGGTGTTTCTCCGTGACGTGACCGAGCGCAAGCGCGTGCATGAGTTAATGGCTCAGTCCGACAAGTTGCGCGCAGTGGGAGAACTGGCCGCCGGCGTGGCCCACAATCTAAACAACTCGCTAACGGTGATTCAGGGTCGAGCACAACTCTTGTTGAGAAACGCAACTGACGAGGTGTCAGCCAAAAGTTTGGCGGTAATAACCAACGCGGTCGAAGATGGTACCAAGACGTTGCGGAGGATTCTCGAGTTTGCCCGGCGGGATTCGGCCAGTGAGTTTACGCCGGTTGAGCTGGGCTATCTCATTAGTTCAAGCATTGATATTGCCCGACCCAAGTGGCAGTCGAAGTCTTCTAGTCGAAAGATTGAAGTCAAAGTTGAAGGAGGTGAACCCGTCTACGTAATGGGCGAACAGGCCGAACTGCGTGAAGTTGTGCTTAATCTTATTTTCAATGCGGTGGACGCCATGCCCGAGGGCGGCACGATGGAAGTAGGGGTGCGTTCGGAAATTGAGAGCGGCTGTTTTTGGGTTGCGGATACGGGAGTGGGCATGGATCCTGAAGTTGCTTCGCGAATTTTCGAACCCTTCTTTACGACTAAGGGAACTCTTGGCAGTGGGCTCGGACTTTCCGCTTCTCATGGCATCATCACGCGACACAACGGCGAAATTCTGGTGGTTAGTGAGCCCGGTGAAGGCACGCGGTTCGAAGTTCGGTTGCCGGTTTGCGAAAAGAATGCCAGGTATCTGAAGCCGAGTGCCCCTGTCGAATCGGTTCCAGTCCCGGGCTGAACACCGCTGAGTAGCACAAAACGCTGATCCCACAATCAATCGTCCGAAGATAACTCGCTTGCTTGCCTGAAACAGGACACACTTTTCAAGACTCGCGCAGTTTGCGCGGGTTTTTTGTTGCGCGGCCCATGTCCCGGGAAGCTCAACTCCGTTTTTCCCAAGGAACGCCCATTGCTATGTGGTTCCGTAGTGACCGGTCGATCTCCGGGTACGAACTCGAGGAGCAAGAGGAGGAAAAGATGGGTTTACCAAACAACGATGAGATTGAAGGGAAATTTGATCAGGCAAAGGGTTCAGTGAAGGAAACGGTCGGCCGTGTGGTCAATGACCGGGAGCTCGAAAACGAAGGACGCGGTGACAGAGCCGGAGGAAAAGTGCAGGAAGGCTTCGGCACAGCTCGACGCAAAGTCGGCGAAGTGGTCGAAGACATCGGCGACGCAATAGGTAAATAGTCGCCAGTCAATCAGGCTCTGCGGATTCTACAATCCACCCCAGCCACAAAAAAGGGCTTTCGACGCACATGCGTTCGTAAGCCCTTTTTGAGATCCGCTCCAACTTATTCGAATCCGATCGTTATTCAGATCTCACGTGGTCGCCGCCGATTGCTTCCAGCAGTTCCTCCAGTTTGTCTGTTTCTTCGTCCGACTTTCCTTCGACGCCGATTAAGATGCCGCCACTCTTGAGCCCGGCTTCGTAAACTTTCGCGCGGTACTCCGGGATACCGGCGCCAATGAGCGCACCGATAACGCCACCGGTGGCCGCGCCTGCACCAGCCCCGGCCAGAGCTGCCGCGATCGGTCCGGCGATGACGAGATTCAGACCAGGCAGCAGAATCGTACTTCCAACTGCAACGATCGCAGCCAGCACGGCGCCCACGACGCCACCCAACGCGCCGCCTATTCCCGCGCCGTCAGCCGCATGCGTTCGTGCCTGGAGTGCAAACTCTTTGCTATGGGTAGCGTCGGACATGAGCACACTGATGTCATCACGGGTATAACCTCGCTTCATGATTGCATCCACTGCTGCTTCCGCAGCTAGTCGATTCTTGAATAGTCCAGTTACCAATTTGGGTTTAGCCATCGAAATAATCCTCCTTCAAATTCGGGTGATCCATATTGCCAGCAAAATACTCAGGCGCCTTTGAACAAGAACGCTTGGGAAAAAGGATAGGTGGCAACAGTTATGCCGTTTGTCTTTACACACAAACGCACGGTTTCCTGGAACGAATGTCAGAAACACGAAGCGGTAAGCAAACAGGCGAGAGCCCGTGTGTTCCGCTTCGGTACGGGCACGCACGGGCACCTGAGACGGAAAAACCGGAAGTAGATGTGCCGGCGCCGGTGTTTTTGTATAGCTCGCGTATTGGTTCTTGTGTACATTCACTCGGATTACGTGCGAGTGAGACCTGCCTTGAAGATTCTTCAGATAAGTTCAGCCGATTCACTTGGCGGTGGCGAGAGACACCTGGTGGACCTCGTCCACGGATTGGTTAGTCGCGGCCATGAAGTTCAAGTCGCAGTGCGGCCGAATTCTCCCCTGATTGACCAACTGTTGCCGGACAAGGTCCAAATCTCAACGCTTCCCTTGCGCAATGCGCTTGACGTTTCCAGCGCACGAAGCCTTGCCAGGCTGGTGCGCCGACATGACATTCAAATCGTGCATGCGCACATGGCTCGCGATTATCCCCTCGCTTCTTATGCCGTGCGGGAAAACAAGCAGGCGCGCTTAATTGTGACGCGCCATGTTCTTTTTCCCTTGAACAGGCTGCATCGCATCACGCTCGGAAAGGCCGCGAGGATCATTGCCGTCTCCAACGCTGTGGCAACGCAACTTCGGGTTGATGAGATCGCGGCCGCCGATCGGATCAGCGTTGTCCTCAATGGCGTCGATGCGAAGAGATTTGAAAACGCGCGTGGCCGATTTGATCGCGATCAGTTCCTCGCTGCGGCGGGGCTTCCGGCAAACACTTTGCTTATCGGCACGGTCGGTGAATTGACGCCATTGAAAGGCCAGGAAGAGTTTCTAAGAGCGGCAGCGGAAGTTCGAAAACAGTTTCCTGCGTCATACTTCATAGTTGCGGGCACTGACAATTCCAGTGACAACAAAAACCGCGCATTTCTCGAACAACTGATTAAGGACCTGGAGTTAACCCCGCATGTACGGCTGGTTGATTGGGTTGACGATCTGCCACAACTCTACTGCGCACTCGATGTTTTCGTCTCCGCTTCCCATACCGAATCGTTCGGTTTGGCGATTGTCGAAGCAATGGCCAGTGGCACACCCGTGGTGGCGACTGAAACGGAAGGCGCGCTTGAAATAATTCAGGCGCGGGAAACCGGCTTGCTGGTGCCGGTTGGCGTTGTTGCTGCTCTGGCGGCGGCAATAACGGAGTTGCTGGAAGACAGTGACAAGAGGGTTCAGTTGGCGGTGAGCGCTCAGCAAACTGTTATTGCGCAGTTTGGTATTGAGCGGATGGTCGACGAAACTGAGGCGATTTACCGAGCTGAAATTCGAGAGGGTTCGAGTTAGAGAAGGCGAAGGATTATCAGCCTTGCGTGCGACTTTCACCCGACGCGGGCTGGCCCAGAAGGCGCAGCATATCCGGTTTATCCTTAACGAGCAGGTACAGAACGCTGCGGAGACGGCTGACATCAGTTTCGATTAGTCCCATCCGCGAACCCATCCCGCGATCAAGCGAGTCGATGCGAATGTGCACTCGCTCAAACTCACCCTGCATCGTTGTTTCTAATCTCGCGAGACCCTCTTTGGTGGCCATCCGACCCTCCAGGCGGTTCAGATCAGCCTTCGTAGCCATTTCGCTTTCCAGGAGAGCAATCTTCGATTCCACGCGGGCAAGGTCCTCTTTCGTGGCCATTTCGTCCCGGAGATTCGCCAAGTCAACTTTGGTCGCCATCCCATACATTTGGTCGTTGATTGTGTCGACCCGGACACGCAAGGCTTCGACTGTGCTGGCGATGAAGTTAAGGAGGTTTGAGTCGCTTTGCTCAGACATACATAAATCGTAGCACGGTACCCACTTGGGATCGGCATCGCTTGCGTTCATGCTCCAAGTCTCCTAAATACAAAAATCCTGGCTGGGCTGGGACCGGCGATGTCAGGGCACTGGTTGCAAAAGATGATCAATTTTTGCGGCGAGGATAAAGTCACTTTCCGTCAACCCGTCTATCTTATGCGTCCAGATAGTTACTTCCGCGCGGCCCCAACCGAAGCAAATATCCGGATGGTGCCACTGCTCTTCCGCCACGTCTCCGATTCTATTCACAAACGCTTGCGTCTCTTTGAAGTCCTTGAATTTGTATTCCTTGCGCAAGTGATGCTCATTAACAACTTCCCATCCCTCGATCTGGGCTAGCAGTTTTGTAGCTTCCTCACCCTTTAGCGCGGGCACGCCGCCGCGACATGGAACACAGTTTCTACTTGCTAGTTCGTTCATTTGTTTGCGCCTGCGCCGATTGCTTTCTTCAAAATTGCGATTTGACCTGCGTGATAGAGGGTATGTTGAATTATTCCATGCAGCGTTACATAGGTTGTTTTGAGTCCGGCAACGATTGGCTGGTCCAATCTCGATTCGTCGAGCCTTGAAATCGCGTCTTGAAATTCATTGTGAACAGCTCGGAGCATATCTTTAGTTTGTTGCCAGGCTATTTCGCTGGTATCGGAAACGGCGGGCCAGTCCTCATCGTCCGTCAGATTGGCAGGATCGCCGGCCATCCTTCTGATTCCCGCTCTCTCCCATGCTGCAATGTGGTGGACAAGTTCCCAGATGCTGTGCGCACCGCTAAAAGGGCGCGAAGCCGCTTGCGACGGACTTACATCTGCGAGGATCGTCATCAAAGACGGCCCATGCCAGGCGTCGCCGTCAAAGACGCGCTTCGATTGATCTTTGATTCTTTCAATTTCCGTCATGGAAGATTCTCCGCTGCAGTGGCCGACCATGATACACACCAGAGACTTTCATTCTACACCCGGGAATTCCTTTGCCGTAGCCACGCGACGCCCGAGGTGAAGTTGAACAATGATCTGCGCGCCGAGCGTGCCAGCCACAATCAAAATCGCCAGCAATCGATTTGTTTCTCCACTTGCTAAGACCGCGGGTGAGCGGATAGTCTTAACAAACAAGCCCTCTGCAACATCATACGTTTTCGAAAAGTGCGCCGCCCCGAGTCTGCCCTTACGTGGAAGATAAACTGGCTGCGCGGGGGAGGATTCAGTGGCGGATATTCGTCCTTTTCAAGCTTTACGCCCTACGGCTGAACGGGCGGGCCAGGTAGCAAGTGTGCCTTATGATGTCGTTGACAGAGGCGAAGCGCGCGCCCTGGCTGCGGATAATCCTCTTAGTTTCTTACACGTATCTCGACCGGAAATAGATCTGCCGGACGGAACCGATCCCTACAGCGATCAGGTGTATCGCAAAGCAGTCGACAATTTTGAAAAACTAAGCAAAGACAGCCCGCTGGAGACTGAGGATACGCCCAGCATCTATCTTTACCGCCTGATCATGGGTGACCATGAACAAGTGGGGGTAGTTGCGTGCTCCTCGGTTGACGAGTATGACAACGATTTGATCCGTAAGCATGAACGCACGCGGCGAGATAAAGAGGACGATCGCACGCGTCATCTAATCGCTCTCCGCGCTCAAACCGGACCCGTGTTTCTAACCTACAGGGCAAACCGCGAGATAGACACGATGGTGATGGAGACGATGATGGCAAACGCTATCTTCGATTTCACCGCCCCTGACGGAATTCAACACACTGTCTGGCGGGTCCCTGATCCAGTGCGCTTTGTGCACGCTTTTCGCGAAGTGCCCTTTCTTTACATAGCCGATGGTCATCATCGCGCCGCCAGCGCCGCGCGCGCGCGCGCAGAGCTCAGGGAACAAAGCTTTGGCCACACGGGCGACGAGGAATACAACTTCTTTTTGACGGTGATGTTTCCTGATGAGCAGTTGAGAATCTTGCCCTACAACCGCGCGGTGAAGGATCTGAATGGACTGTCCAAAGAAGTGTTTTTTGAGGAAATAAAAAAGAGCTTTGAGTTGACGGAAAACGGCAATCCGGCACCGGCAAACCGTGGAACGTGGAGCATGTATCTCGATGGTCGTTGGTACGGATTAAGACTTCCGGCTGGCGTGGCGCCGCCGGATGGAATTGTTGATTCACTTGACGTGAGCATTCTTCAGGACCGTCTGCTGGATCCAATCCTGGGCATTAAGGATGTTCGCACGGACAAACGAATAGATTTTATCGGCGGCATGCGCGGCACAAAGGAACTGGAGCGGATAGTCGACGAAGGGAAAGCGGCGGTAGCTTTTTCATTGTTTCCCACCACGATTGAAGACCTTTTGCGAGTGTCGGATGCTGGAGAGATCATGCCGCCAAAGTCTACCTGGTTTGAGCCGAAGCTGCGAGATGGACTCTTGATTCATACGATCTAAGTAGGACAGACATTCCTGTCTGTCCTGCATGCCAAATGAGGACCCGGGACAGACAGGAATGTCTGTCCTACGATACCAATGCTTGTCTTAATCGCTGACAAATTTGAACAATCAGGACGCGATGGTCTCAAGGCCATCGGCTGCGACGTTTCATTTCAACCAGACCTGAAAGAAGAGAGTCTCGTCGAGGCGATTCGCGCCGAGAATCCCGACGTTCTGGTAGTGCGTTCGACCAAAGTAACGGAACCGATGCTGGCGGCCGGCCAAATCAAACTCGTCGTCAGAGCTGGAGCTGGTTTCAACACGATTGACGTTGCCGCTGCGTCGCGTCGCGGCATTTACGTTTCCAATTGTCCCGGAAAAAATTCAATCGCGGTGGCGGAGTTGGCCTTCGCGCTCATACTCGCTTTAGATCGACGCGTGGCCGATAACGTAATTGCCTTGCGGCAGGGCCAATGGAATAAGAAAGAGTTTTCCAAAGCGCGCGGACTTTTCGGCCGCACGCTGGGGCTCGTCGGCGTGGGAAAGATCGGCCAGGAAATGATCCCGCGCGCCCGTGCTTTTGGCATGCCTGTGATTGCCTGGAGCCGCAGCCTGACGCCTGAACGTGCCATCGCTCTGGGCGTGGAATACAAAGCGACGCCTGCTGAGATAGCACGCGAAGCCGAAATTGTCAGCGTTCACGTCGCCATGAATTCGGATACAAATGGATTTTTGGACGCGGAATTCTTCGGTCAGATGCGCGAGGGCGCTTACTTCATTAATACTGCGCGCGGTGAAGTGGTTGATCAGACCGCTTTGATTGCGGTAATGAAATCGCGAGGAATTCGCGCAGGCCTCGATGTGTTCACTGGAGAACCTTCATCGAGCACAGCGGAGTTTACCGACGAAATTCGCACCGAGCCCAGTCTTTACGGAACGCACCATATTGGCGCTTCCACGGATCAGGCACAGGAAGCGATTGCTGCTGAGACAGTCAGAATCGTTCGGGAGTTTAAGGAGACCGGCAAAGTGCCCAACGTGGTAAACCTCGCCCGTCAGTCGCCCGCTACGCATCGACTGGTTGTACGACATCTTGATCGTCCCGGCGTGCTGGCTGCAGTCCTCGACGCAATCAAAGGCGAACACATTAACGTGCAGGAAATGGAAAATATCGTTTTCGAAGGGGCGGCGGCGGCGGTGGCGCGCATCAATCTCGACAATGCGCCCTCACGTGAGTTGTTGGATAAACTGCAATCAGGTGGTGCTGACATTATTGAGCTGGACCTGCTTGAATTAGGTAGTCAATGAACACCACGCTCATCACCGGCGCGTCGAGCGGCATCGGCGAAGTTTTCGCGCGCAAGCTGGCTGCCCGCGGGCGAAATGTTTTATTGGTTGCGCGTTCCGAAGATAAGTTGGTCACGCTTTGCAATGAGCTGGGCCGCTCGAACAGCATTCGCGCGCAGTATGTAGCACTTGACTTGAGCCAGCCCGATGCGGCTAAACAGTTGTTTGCTGAAACCGAGAAACGCGGTCTGACAATTGATCTGCTTATTAACAATGCCGGTTTTGGGTCAATGGGTGAGTTTGCCAAACTCGACCTTGCGCGCGAGTTGAACATGATCGATCTCAACATCAAGTCGCTCGTCGAGTTGACTTACAAGTTTCTAGCGCCAATGCGCGAACGCAAGCGCGGAGCAATCATCAACGTCGCATCCACCGCTGCGTTTCAAGGTGTACCTTTCATGGCGACTTACGCGGCCACAAAAGCATTTGTGCTGTCGTTTTCCGAAGCGCTGTGGGAGGAGAACCGGCCTTTTGGAATCAAGGTGATGGCGCTGTGTCCGGGGGTAACCGAAACAAACTTTTTTGAGGCCGCGCGAGGGCGGAAGCCACCAGCCCGCGTAGCGCAAACCCCCGAAGAAGTTGTGGAAACAGCTATCAGCGGACTCAATCGCGGCAAGAGTCACATCATTTCCGGTTGGACAAATTTTGTGATGACCCAAAGCGAACGCCTGGCGCCGCGTTCGCTGGTGACGCGGGTGGCCGGCCGCATGATGCGTTCGCAGCATGAAGAGAAAGAAGGTAAATAGTGAATGGTGAATAGTAAATGGTAGGGACCGGGTTCGAAACGTTCAGCGGGAACGAACGATGCCAGGATGAAAACCATTTACTATTTACGATTTACTATTTACCTCCACGGAGAACTGAATGACAGACCGAATATTTAACTTCAGCGCCGGTCCAGCGGTCCTGCCGCTGCCGGTATTGGAAGAAGCCCAACGCGATATGTTGAGTCTTCCCGGTGTGGGCATGTCGCTGATGGAGATTAGTCACCGTTCGAAAACCTTTGACGAGATCTTTGGCCGTGCCGAGTCAGGACTGCGTCAACTGCTGGGGGTGCCGGACAATTATCACGTCCTCTTTTTGCAGGGCGGCGCGAGTCTTCAGTTTTCGATGATCCCGATGAATTTTTTGCCGGCTGAGGGCAGTGCGGATTACATCATCACCGGGAGCTGGGGAAAGAAAGCACTGAAGGAAGGCAAACGTGCCGGCGCCACCAGCGTCGCGGCAACCACTGCTGACGGCGGCTTCACCCGCGTGCCCGGAGACGATGAACTCAAGCTGGATCCGCGAGCGGCCTATGTTCACTTTACGACAAATGAAACGATTGAAGGCGTGGAGTGGAAAAAGGAACCGGAGGTTGGCGAGGTTCCGCTTGTTGCCGACGCCTCATCCGATATTCTTTCGCATCCGATTCCGGTCGATAAGTATTCACTAATCTATGCCGGAGCGCAGAAGAACATGGGGCCCAGCGGAGTGACCCTGGTAATCCTGCGCGACGACATGCTTACGCGGATTCCTGACGGCTTGCATACAATGCTCGACTACCGCACGCACGT
Organism: Pyrinomonadaceae bacterium; assembly: GCA_035557535.1. GTDB lineage: Bacteria > Acidobacteriota > Blastocatellia > Pyrinomonadales > Pyrinomonadaceae > PSRF01. The sequence goes on along the minus strand of DATMDU010000157.1, from coordinate 179,179 downwards.
AGAAAACAAATCGCTGTACAACACGCCAAACACCTGGGGTATTTACATCATTAGTCTGGTTTGCAAATGGCTGCTCGAAAAAGGCGGACTGGAAGCGATGCACCGCGAGAATGAAGCGAAGGCGGGTTTGCTCTACGACACAATTGATTCCACTGGATTCTACCGCGGACACGCCGATCCTGATTCGCGTTCGATCATGAATGTTACCTTCCGGCTGCCATCCGAAGAGCTGGAAAAGAAATTTACCGCGGAAGCGACCGCCGCGGGGTTGGATGGGCTGAAGGGCCATCGTTCGGTTGGCGGCGTCCGCGCCTCAATTTATAACGCGTTTCCGCTCGACGGTGTTCAGGCGCTGGTGGCTTTCATGAAAGAGTTTGAAAAGAAGAACGGATAACGCGGGATAACATTTGAATTCTGTTATTTCCGCGAAGACTTCCGCGGGCTCCGCCCCCTGATGTGCGGTGGTGGCTCAGCCCCACCGGCCAAATCCGACTGAGTTCTTTCGGGGCTGTGCCCAGTCAGGGCATGGCCCCAGATTCTTTAGTCGACAGCACGGAGGGTCATAGACCTTCCGCACATCACGCCGCGAGGCCGTAGATGCTTAGCGGGCCATTACGTCTTCTTCGCAAGCCTTGCCTTTAAAATAGGGTCGGAATGGATTCAACTATTACACCAGGCGCCGCTGACAATGAGGTCATCACGCTGCGTGTCGATGAAAGCGACGAAGGCACCCGGCTCGATGCATATCTCGCAGCCCGGATTGATGGCTGGAGTCGCGCGCGGCTGCAGCGGCTGATTGAAGAGGAAGACGTTCTTGTGAACGGCAAAACCGCGAAGGTTTCACTTAAAGTCAGAACAAACGATGAAATAGAAGTCGAACTCACGCCTCCGGCTTCCGCAAACTTCATAGCCGAAGACATTCCCCTCGATATCGTGTACGAAGACGATCAACTGATCGTAGTCAATAAACCTGCCGGCCTGGTGGTTCATCCTGCTGCCGGCGTTAATTCAGGAACACTGGCTAATGCGCTGGCCTTCCACTTTCAGCAACTCTCAAACGCCGGCTCGATTCGGCCGGGCATCGTGCATCGACTCGACAAAGACACTTCTGGATTGCTGGTAGCTGCGAAAACTGAATCGGCCCACGAGCACCTCGCCGATCAATTTCGCGCGCGGAAAGTTTTCAAAAGTTATGTGGCGCTGGTTTATGGAGTGGTCAGGGAGGAGAGCGGACGTATCGAACAACCGATTGCTCGCGATCCGGGTAACCGCACGCGCATGGCTGTGGTCGCGGGTGGGCGCGGAGCCTTGTCGCTTTATAAGGTCCGAAAGCGTTTTGATTCTTTCACCCTGGTCGATGTTGAACTAAAGACCGGGCGCACGCATCAGATTCGCGTGCATCTGGCGTGGATGAAGCATCCGGTTGTAGCCGACGAACTCTACAGCGGGGGACGCGAGAACAATCTCGACGTGCGCCGGCGCGCGCTGATTCGAAAATTGAAACGCCAGTTTCTGCACGCGGAGCGGTTAGGTTTTAACCATCCTGAAACCGGAGAGGAGATGCGCTTCACCGCAACCTTGCCTGAGGCGCTCACTCAACTACTCGACGAGTTGGAAACAGTTTAGGGGATTGGTTCGAAGCGACTAACAAGTTGTTTGAAACGCGAGTCTGATCTCAAGCCGTCAAAAAGCGGTTCCACTCTGATGAGCACCAACCCGGGGTGCTTACTGGCGAACGCTTTATTCAGATAATCGATCGCGCGAGCGTTGTCATTCAGGCCGGTGTAGAGGATTGCGAAGTAGAGTCCGGAAACGTAACGCTGCTCCGAAAGCGCCGTGAGCCGGGTGAGGATCGATTGTGCTTCCTGGCGGCTTCCCGCTCTCGCGTAAACAAAGCCAAGCGACGCGGCAAGCTCCGGATTGGCCTCAACCGTTCCGTCTTTTAATGGGCCTTCGCCCGGTGAGCCAATCAAATCTCTGAGCTCTGCAATTGCCTCCGCGTGTCTCTGCTGCGCTGCATAAGCAAGGGCACGATAATGACGCGCCACCCAAAAGTTTGGACTCATCTTTAACGTTTCATTGCAGTGTTCGATGGCAACGTCGAAGCGCCGCTCGTAATAAGAGTAGTGGGCGAGATTGGCGCTAATGATCGGTGAAAATGGATCAAGCTGCCTGGCCTCGTGGATCTCCTGCTTAGCCCGCTCGAATTTACCCATCTGCATAAAGTAAGACGCATACCACTGATGGGCCGTAGGATATTTTGCGTTGAGTTCGATCGCTTTCCTGAAGTCGGCTTCGGCGCCGAGCCAATCCCAGTCGTAAGCAAGCTTCACAAAGCCGCGCGAGGTGTACGCTTCCGCGAGCGAGGGATCAATGTCCACGGCACGCTGCGCCGCTGCTTTTGCCTTTGGCATCTCGTCGTCGGGTTTGACCTTACCAATATCTGAAAGCAGCGAGTAGGAGTCCGCGAGACCGGAGTAGGCTAGTGCATATTGCGGATCCTTGACCTCCGCCTGCCGGAAATACTTGATACCGTTTCGAAGGCCTTCTTCGTCGCGTCTATTCCAGTAATAGCGGCCTTTCAAGTAAAGTTCGTAGGCCTCGGCATCTTTGGTGTAGCGCTTTGCCAGCTTCTCCTCGTCGGCGCCGGTAATCTTCACTCGCAGTGTTTCAGAAATACTTCGGGAGATTTCATCCTCGACGGCGAAGATATCCGCGAGGCTGTTGTTGTATTCACCGCCCCATAATTGCGAACCGTCAGCTACGTCGATTAGCTCCGTCTTGATGACCAGCCGGTCGCCCTGTTTGACTAGCCGGCCCACCAGAACGGCGCCCACTTTGAAGTTTCGGCCCACTTCCTGTGGATCCAGGTTCTTGTCCTTGAAACGATAAACGGCGGTCCGCGACATCACTTTCAGGTTCGGTAAATGCGAAAGTCGACGAATAATACTTTCAGTAATTCCCTCGGAAAGGTATTCCGCGCTGGCGTCGTTGCTGTCGTTTACAAAGGGCAAGACCGCTACGGAATTAATGGTGCGCCGCGATGAGTAAAAGTAGAAAGCTGTGACGGCAACCGCGAGGACTGCAACTGCGAGCGAAATAGCTACTATCTTTCGACGGCTGCTGTGGTGAGAAATCTGGTCATCGCCTGCCACAGTTGAGGCGGCCGAAACAGGGTCGGTGTCGAGGCGCGTTCGATTTGCACGCGACAGACTGCCGGAGCCTTGCACGTTTGTCGTCAGGTCCGTCGCATGTGTTTGCGTGCGCTCGCCAAGGGACAGCTGCAGCTCCTCTCGCAGTTGTTCCAGGTCTATTTTTAAGTCCGTAATGGTTTGATACCGTTTCGCTTTGTCCTTTGCTAAAGCTTTCGAAACGATGCGCTCAAGATGGCGCGGCACGTCAGTCGACTGTGTCATCAGGGGTGGAGGATCGTGATCAATGATTGAAACCCGCACATGGCTATCTGTTGGACCACTAAAGGGCGGATGACCCGCCAGCATTTCGTAGAGCACCACGCCCAGACTGAAAATATCCGTGCGAGCATCAATTGCCTCTCCCTGCGCCTGCTCCGGCGACATGTAACCGCTGGTGCCGAGCACGGCGCCCGGGCTCGTCTTGCTGACCGGAATAGTTACCGCTTCAGCATCATGAGCCGGCGATTCACGCTCGGTAAGTTTCACCAATCCGAAGTCGAGCACTTTCACAAACCGATCGCGAACAAAACGATCGGGTCGCAGCATGATGTTCTCCGGTTTGATGTCCCGGTGGACAATGCCTGCTGCATGCGCCGCCTCCAAACCCATAGCAACCTGTATGGCAATGCCTAATGCTTCATCGACCTTGATTGGATCTCTCCACAGACATTGCCGGAGAGTTTCGCCTTCGATAAATTCTGTAGCGATGTAGTAGATGGAATTGGCCTGCCCGATTTCAAAGATGGTGAGAATGTTTGGATGATTGAGCATGAGCACCGCTCGAGCTTCCTGCTTGAAGCGCCGCAAACGGCTCTCGTTTTGAGTCAGCTCTGTCGGGAGCACTTTCAGTGCTACTTTGCGACCATGCTGGCGCGTGTCTTCCCCAAGAAAGACCTCTCCCATGCCTCCCTTGCCCAACCTTTTGAGAATGCGATAATGCGCGATCAGCTTGGGGATTTCTGAGTTAGAAACGTTTTTGTCTTCCGGGCCTGACATTGGCGAAGTTTTCTCGCGAAAGGTACGTGAAGCTTCTTCAGCTTGGGAACTGTCCGCATTGTAGCACCGCGACGCAGTTAACAAATACAAAGAGGGTTGTTTAAGAAGGCTAACAGGCGGTCGTGTTTTGTTTGTTGTCGGCTGTATGCTTTATAGTCTTTGAATGCACAAACGGGCTAACTCTACAGAGGGCAACGGGCTCCGAGTGGCCGGGCATCAAAGCGCCGGTCTCCGCAATTTCACCAGGCATTGTAACCATCTTATCCATCAACCAATTATGACGCTGTCTCCTGCAAGAGTTTTACCGCGGCTGTTGCTCCTTATCGTGATTTGCGCCGGAGTTTGTCAGGCGCAGCAGTCAACCCCGAGTCCGACGCCGCCGGCAGGTCAGGATCAGGACCCGATAGAAAGAGTCACAATCCGGCGTGTACAACTGCCGATAACGGTAATCGACAAGAAAGGTCAGCTTGTTTCAGGGTTGACCAAAGCCGACTTTCAAGTCTTCGAAGACAAAGTACCGCAAACCATTGATACCTTCTCCGACGATCAAGGTGAAGCTCTGCCACTTTATGTGGCCGTCCTGATGGATACGTCGCCGTCGGTATTAGGGAAGCTCAAGTTTCAACAAGAGTCTGCGATGAATTTCATCCAGTCGGTAGTCAGGCCGCGCCGGGACCGGGTCCTTTTTGCCACCTTCGATCATGAAGTGAATTTGCGTCAGGATTTTACTGACAAATTCGATCTGCTTGACCGGGCGATGCGCGGCGTAAAGAAACTCGGAGATCAAACTGCGTTATACGATGCCGTCTGGCAGTTTTGCGATGAGAAGCTAAGAACAGCTGCAGGGCGCCGCGTACTGGTGGTGATCACTGATGGCGAAGATACTTACAGCCGCGCCGACCTGCGTGACGCAATTGATATTGCCCAACGCACCGAGACCACGATCTTCGCCATTTCCACTAAAGGCGGCTTTACTTCAACAGTGCCCGGAGTGGAATCAGGCCAGGTGAAGGACTCGAAGGATCGCGCGCTTACAACCTTGGCGGAGGAAACTGGTGGAGTCGCATTTTTTAGCGGCGACATGCTTACGCTTGAACGCTCATTTACCAAAATAGCCAAAGAGCTTCGGGCGCAATACCTGCTTACCTACAAGCCGGTTAATGATCGCTACGACGGCAACTTCCGCAAGATCGACGTTAAGTTGGTGGAAGGACGCAAGGACCTAAAAGTACGAACCAAGCGCGGCTACAAAGCCATCGCTGATAGTGTAAGACCATAGGTATTATGAAGATGTTCAATACGGTTCTGAGAGCTTTTGGATTCGCTTTGGGTTTGGCAATCCTGCTGCCGGTGTTTTCGTTGCCGGGCGGTATGCTGGCCCAAACTCAGTCTGCGCCGGACGTCCAGGAAAAAACGCGAACGCGAAAAGTTTCTGAAAACGCGTCGCCGTCGCCCACTCCGCCGAAAGAAGAAGCGCCCATGGAGTCTGACGATGTGGTGCGAGTGGAAACCAATCTTACGAATATTTTCTTCACTGCTGCGGATCGCAGCAAACGCTTTATCAGTGATCTGAAAAAAGAAAACATTCGGGTGCTGGAAGATGGTCAACCCCAGGAGATTTTTACCTTTCAGCAAAGCATCGACCTGCCACTCTCGATTGCCATCTTGCTGGATACCAGCATCTCGGAGCAACGAACACTCCCGGATGAAAAGGCGGCAGCCCAATCGTTTCTGGAGGCAGTCGTGCGGCCGCAACGCGACGAGGCGGCCATCCTCTCTTTTACCGGCGACGTCACGCTGGAACAGGGCTTTACTGGGAATATCGAACGCCTGCGGCGGGCAATTGACCAGGTGGAGTTCGTGCCGCCCTCAGGCTATGTGGGTGGCAACGTTGTAGTTCAATCAGGCGGCGCTCAACCAACCCCGCCGATCTCTGACGTGAATAGAGACTTGGCAGGATCAACCGCGATCTGGGACGCAGTCTGGGTCTGCTCCAACGACTTGATGAAAGACTCTGCCGAGAACACTCGTCGCGCCATCATCCTGCTTACCGATGGCGTTGACACCTCGAGCAAATTGAAAATTCACGAGGCAATTGAACGGGCCCAAAAATCTGATGTGTTCATTTACGCGATAGGAATCGGTGACAGCTATCACGGCGGCGTAGAAATGGGTTCACTCCGCAAAATTGCCGAACAGACGGGAGGCAGGGCTTACTTTCCCCATAGCGAGAAAGAGCTTCGTGACGCCTTTGCCCAAATTCAACGAGATCTGCGCGAACAATATCTCCTCGCCTACTCACCTTCGAACAAGGCCCGCGACGGTTCTTACCGGAAGATTCAGATCGAGGTAATCGACCCGGAACTTCGCAAGCAGAACCTGAAACTCAGCTATCGCCCTGGTTACTTCGCCCGGACGCCGGAGCGCCCAGCTACGCAGGAAAAACGACCATAACCCGTATTCAGTCGGCAAAGGGCCCCAAAAATAAGGGTTTTCAGACCGTAGTTCCTGAATGACAACCATAGCCAACTTTGTTATACTCACTCGGCGGTGAGTGACCAGCCGACTTTCCCGAACTCGCTTTTCACAGAATTTCCGCTTCAGCTTAAGTCCTGAGCCTCCTCTTTCAGTCCTGATCTGCCAGGCCTCCAGAACATTCGCTCACAGTCAAAGCCCGGAACGATGATTCAAACCCCTTCAGAGAAATGTCGAGTATTGATCGTTGACGACGACCAGAAGGTACGCTCGTTTCTGGTGGAACTTCTTGAGCAGGAAGGCTACGAAGTGGCCGCAGCGAGCGACGGCGGTAGTGCGCTTGATCAGGTTCACACATTTGAGCCTGATGTTGTAATCAGTGATGTGGTCATGCCTGTCCTGGATGGGATAGCGCTTTGTCGTAAGATTAAGAGTGCAGCTCAGACGTCCAGCATTCCGGTGCTGCTAATGAGCGGCCTCCGCCAAGGGTCACATGACAGTATCGAAGGGCTCACTGCCGGCGCCGACGACTATCTCGCCATTCCATTTCGGCATGAAGAACTATTGGTCAAGGTTGCCAGGCTGGCAGAACGCAGCCGCGTTGAAAGGCATTATCGCGAGCTTGTCGAGCAAGCAGCCGATATCATTTATACCCGTGACCTCGACGGTTACGTCACGAGCATCAATGGCGCGGGCGCCCGCTTTTTTGGAAAAACCGTTAACGAGATTCTCGGCAGTCATCTGAGTACCCTAATCGGCGCCGAAGCTGCAGAGCGAGATGTTGAAGCGACAAAAAAGGCAGTCACGGACTCACCGCTGCGTTCAGTTTACTACGTTCAGGATCGCGATGGCGCGGGCCGCTACCTTGACGGCGTAATTACGATCGAACGCGATCGTCATAAACGAGCAACCGGCATCCGTGGTGTCGTGCGCGACATTACAGAACAGAAGCTGGCCGAGGAAGCGCTCAGAGAGAGTGAACAAAGATATCGTCAACTGGTTGAAGTTTCACCGGAGGCGATAGTAGTCCAGAGCGAAGGAAAATTTGTTTACGTTAATCCTGCTGCGGTGCGTTTGTGGGGTGCGTTGAGCGCTGAAGAGCTTTTGGGCAAGCCGGTGCTGGACGTGGTCCATCCTGACTATCGGGGGCTGGTGGCGGAACGCATTCGTGGGATTCAGGAACAAGCAGTACCTGTTTCATCGAGCCTTCTGAAACATATAAAGCTGAACGGTGAGGTTATCGATGTCGAAGTCACAAGGATGCCGTTTCTTTTTCGTGGCGCGCCCGCCGTGCAGGCAGTGATTCGTGACGTCACCGAACCTGTAAGAGCCCGTGAAGCTTTGAAGCAAACGGAAGCCCGATTGCGGACGGTTATTGGCAGTGCCTCGCTCGTGTTGTTTGTTCTCGATCAGCGTGGCGTGTTCACTCTGCTTGAAGGCGAAGGCCTAACGGTTCTGGGGTTAGACCCGAAAAAAGTTGTCGGGCAACCAGTAACCAGTATCTATCGTGACAATCCAGCAATCATCGAGAATTTTCAACGAGCCCTCGCGGGTGAAGCGTTTTCCAGCGCAGTAGACGTTGGAAACTTCACCTTTCAGACTCGCTACACACCGCTTACTGACGAGCACGGTAACATCGCCGGCGTCATCGGGGTCGCAGTCGACATCACCGACGGTCGGAAAGCGCAGCAAGCACTGCAGAACAACGAGCAGCGCTATCGCGAACTCTTCGAAAATGCCAATGACATCATCTACACCCACGACCTCGCTGGGAACTTTACCTCTCTGAATCGTAGCGGTGAGGCGTTGACCGGTTATAGCCGCGAAGAAGCGACCCGCATGAATATCGCCGATGTGCTTGCACCGGAGTACGTGGCAGTGGCTCGGCAAATGATGACCAAGAAGACGGACGAGCTGGCGCCGACCGTTTACGAACTTGAAATTGTTACCAAGAATGAGAGGCGAGTGCGGTTGGAAGTCAGTACTCGAATCATTCTGCAGGATGGAAAGCCGGTCGGAGTTCAGGGCGTTGGACGCGATCTCACCGAGCGTAAACGTTCTGAAGAGGCTCTGGCCTACCAGTCTCAACGCGAAGCGATGACGCACCGTATCTCACAGGCGGTCCGTTGTTCGCTGGACAGCTTGGAAGTTTTCTCGACTGCCGTGCGAGAGTTGGGGTCATATCTAAACGCCGATCGATGCTCCCTCTTCGTCAAGGATGAAAAAGGAAACCGGGCCCGAAACGTGGCTGAGTATCATGCCGAAGGCGTGCTTCCGGCGGCCAGCGATTTTGCCCTGGCCGATTTGAAAGCCCTGATCGACGCGCTTGATGAAAAAGGTGTGCTTTGTTTTGACAATGCTGCTCACGACGTGAGAATCGCCGATGTCTACCAGCGGATCCTGTCAAAGGCCGATGTGAAATCGATTATGTACGTGGCGATTAGAGTAGGTGACGAGGTGACCGCGGCATTTGCGCTCTCCACTACGCGCGAACTGCGACACTGGAGCGCCTCCGATGTTGCGCTCGCCAAGGGAGTAGCTGATCAGACCGGCATTGCCATCCGCCAGGCAGAACTCTACCAGAAGGCCGAAGCGACCTCGAAGCGTGAAGTGTTGGTTAACAGTGTCACGACCGCCATCCGTGCTTCGCTAAGTTTGCCGGAAGTTTTGAGCACTGCCACCCGAGAGCTTGGCCTTGCCCTCGATGCTTCCAGGGTTCACATGCATCTTTACGATGCGGAGGATCCGATTTCCCAAGTCGCCCACGAGTACGTCGCACCGGGTTGCGCCAGCATTGGTTCCTTCCATGTCAGTTACGAAGATCCAATCGGCAGGCATCTCCTGGGGATGGCCAAGCCGCTTGTGGTCGATGATTCACTGAACTTCACTGAAGAATCGGCTGAATTCAGCTCTGCCGTCCGCGAACATGCGCGCAAGGTCAACTTGCGCTCCCAAATTGATTACCCGCTGATCGTAAAAGGCCTTTTCCGCGGAGTGCTTTGTATACACCAAATAGATCGCGTGCGTCGTTGGACCGAGGACGAGTTATCCCTGGTCCACAGCGTCGCCGAATGTTTGGCTATTGGTATGGCGCAGGCTGAACTTTTCCAAATGGTGGCCAAAGGCAAATCGGAATGGGAAACCACTTTCGACTCAATGTCTGACGGCATTTTTATTTTCGATCGCTCAGGACATCTGAAGCGAGTGAACAGCGCCGGCGCTGCGATGGAAGCATCAAACCCACGCGCCCTGCTTGGGAAAAAGTGTTGCGACGTGCTGCGCACCAGCACTCAATCTGCGACGTGCGTAGTGGAGAAGGCGATCGCGGAAGGCCGCAGCGTCACTATCGAAGTAATACCGGACCGTCTTAATCGTCCAATTCTGGTTTCAATTGAGCCGGTCCTGGATAAACTCGGCACGGTAACTGCCGCGGTGTGTACGGCGCGTGACCTTTCCGAATTGCGTAATGTGCAGGCGGTAGCGCGCGAACACCAATCTCTTCTCACTAATATTCTTGAGAGCGCACGCGAATCCATTTATGCGGTGGATATGGATGGAAGTTTCAAGTGGTGCAACAGCGCGACGCTACTGGCGCTGGGGCTGAAGCGCGAAGAATTTATTGGCCGGTATCTCCCCGATTTTGTTCATGAATCCGACCGTGAGACCGTTGCGGCAAAACTCGGCCTGGCGCTTCTGGGAGCATCGCAAACTTATGAAATGCGATTTCTGGCGAAGGACGGCGATTTGCGCTATGCGCGAGTGGACAATTCGCCACTCGTGGTTGAGGGGCGAATCACGGGCGTGCTGGGGATTGCGCGCGATATCACTGAACAAAAGGCCGAACGCGAACGAGCCGCCAGGGCTGACAAACTTCGCGCGCTGGGCCAACTGGCGTCGGGTGTCGCACACGACTTCAATAACTCACTGGCCGCGATCCTGGGCCGCTCGCAATTGATTCGCCGCCAGACAAAAGACGAAGCTGTCGTGCGCAATCTGGAAATTATTCAGACTGCTGCCGAAGACGCGGCCGCGACTGTTCGCCGAATACAAACCTTTGCTCGGAAGTCTCCAGCTAAGGAATTTGAAATGCTTGACGTGGCTGGATTGCTTAACGACGCGATTGAAATTACTCGCACACGATGGCAGAACGAAGCCCGGTTGCGGGGACTGGACTACAACGTAACGCTCGATGCAAACGCGAATCTGCATACAATTGGCAGCGCTTCTGAATTGCGCGAGGTATTCGTCAATCTGATCGTGAACGCGGTTGATGCCATGCCGACGGGCGGCAAGCTCGAGATTAGTTGTGTGCCGGCGGATGGCCGATTGCGTTTGCAGTTTGCCGATAACGGCACGGGGATGCCGGAAGATGTCAGGCAGAGAATCTTCGATCCGTTCTTTTCAACCAAAGGAACACAGGGAACTGGCCTGGGTCTCTCCGTCAGTCATAGCATAATTGAGCGTCATGAAGGGTCGATACGTGTAACCTCAGAAGTCGGAGGCGGCACTGTATTCACCATCGATCTGCCGGCTGCCGTGCCAAAAGTAGAATGTGCCGACGTCGTGGTCGCACAACCGGAAATGCCGTCGCTGTCAATTCTGGTTGTTGACGATGAGCCATCAGTAAGAGAAACATTGGCGGAGATGCTTCAGACCATGGGCCATCGCGTAATGCTGGCCGATGGCGGCCAAAAGGCATTGCAATCGCTCGCAGCCAACGCTTGTGATTTGGTGTTTACTGACCTGGCGATGCCGGAAATGGATGGATGGGAAACGAGCCGAGAGATTCGCAAACGCTGGCCCGAAATGAGTGTGGTTCTCGTGACCGGTTATGGATCGGGAACGCGGCCACCCGCTGGAGAAGACGGGCTCGTCAACGGAATCATCGGAAAACCGTTTGACTTTAACCAGATAAGCCAAACCATCCTCAGTGTCGTTGCTAACGAGCCCACCCTGGAAAACGCCGCGGCCTAAATCTGCGACGGTGAGGCGCGCGTCTTCCTGTTAGTTGTAGTTCATGATTCCGGCACTCGCGGTGAACCCTACGCCAAAACCCACCACCATTGCAGGTCCTTTCCATTCGTTTTTCTCAGCCAGCATGAAGCCGGTGGACGCGCTCGAGAGATTCCCGTAGTTCTTTAGAACTTCGTATGAGCCGTGGACCTTCGCCGAATCTTTCTCAAGATCCAACTGGGAACAGACGCCATCGAGAATCTTCTTGCTCCCGGTATGAATCAGGCAGTTGTCTACCTGGCTGAGGGTCGAAACCGGCGAGTCCGGATGTTCCAATACGCTCTTCACAGTCGAGACCGCGTAATGCGCACCCCGAGAGGGCACCATCGGACGCATGAAATACTGAGGCCTGCCCTTCAGGAAGGGGTGTGAACTCTTGCTGTTCATTGTAAGAAGATTCAGGTCTTCTGTTTCTTCGTTGGTTAAGTGGGAGATTGGTCCAAAGCTGGGTTTTCCTTCTTCAGAGCCGACAAGCAACGCTACTGCTCCGTCTCCAAAAAGCATGGACTGAATGACGAAGGTGGTATCCAGCCTTTTTTGTTCAAACTCGGCATGATCTACTTTCTGCTCCTTTCGCATTCGGACGACTTCGCGATAGCCGATGTATTCTTCTCTGAGCAGGGGCGCCACATAAGGCGTGTGAGCTTCTGCCATAAGCACCATAGCCATCTTTCCGGGGTTGGCAGCCAAATACCACTGCGCAACTTCGATCGATTTCAACAGGACCGAACAACCTTGGGATTGCATGCTGACCGTTCGAATTGATCGGGACAAGAGCCCATGAGTTTTTCCAATAACTTCGGAGGCGAGGCAGGGAAGCATTTGGTCCGGAGTGTTGGTAGCGGCAATCAGCAATCCGATCTGCGAGGGGTCGCCTTGCCATTGCTCGATGCAGCGCTTCGTCGCGCCGACTCCAAGGTCGGTGGTTGAGCTGGTGGCATGCATCGGTTTGCCGGCCAGGAAATCGGGGTAATTATCCATCACCGAATATCGCTGCTCGACGCCAAGCGAATTGATGGTATTGATCAGCTCGGGGGAGAGCTTGTGCATAAGTGCGCTCGTAAGATCAGTGGTTTGGAATGCGTGTTTCGGAGTTGAAGTAGCTGCTGAGAGTAAGTTCATCATGGTCGTTGCTTTTCCCTGGGGGATTGGAAATGTCCGCTTCGGTCGGCCGCGGCGGTTAGAAATGCTAATAATTCACTTGGATTGTTATCAAAGCGTGTGCCATGGGGGCGAAATGCCCCAACCGACTCTAAACGTGGAAATAGCAGGGCTTATGGGGATGGTGAGTCGTGACGGTTAAAAGGAGAAACTGGATACTGTGTATCCAGAATTCGTGCAAGATTCTGGGTCGAAGGTATTACTGAGGAATCCTGCGCTAGTGACCTGATTAGCAGGTATACAGCTGTGTAGCAGGTAACCAGAGATACGGCTTTGCCTAATAAGTCGCTCTTGCCCAAATAGTCGTGACGTTGCCCAAAAAGGAGAGCAGTACAAAAGAAAAGGGCCGCTGATTAAAGCGGCCCGCTGGTCATGGAAGTAGGATTGGTTAGTTAAGCCACGGCAGTGGCTTGTCATCATCGAGGAGCAAGCTGCTTTCGATGCCGAGGCGTTGCAACATAGCCTCGGTTTCTTCCTCTCCGTCCTTTACCGGTTGATAGATGAAAGACAGATCAGCTCCCTGTTGGTTGTCACCTATATGCACAATATAGGTCACGCCGTGTTCGGCGTAGGCAATGTAGTAGATGCAGACCGGGCCAAGGCTCATCATGAAAATAAATGAGAGCGAGCCAGCAAGTGCGAAGGCGGAGTTGATCGGACTAACAGCCAGTGTTTCGTCAATGGCTTTGTCGATTGTCGAGATCAAGCCGATTGGTTTTCCGTCTTTGCCTTGCTCCGATTGATCGCTGTAACGTTCGTAGTCCTGCTCGGCTGTCGTCGTGAGCAGAACTTGATAGTTGAATGCCATGGGAAAACCCTCCCCGTGCTAACGCTGCGATTTCTTTTTACGAATTGCTTCTCTCACTGCAGAAATAGGTTTTGTCCGCTTGCTGAGAATATCCTGCATACCAGCAAGCAGACTCGACAGTCTCAGGACGCCGATTTATGAGCGATCTTCGGGATGCTAAAGCGAAAGGGCATATCTCAAAACTCCCCTGCTACAACTCGATCTTCAACTACTTTGAGGATGAAGCATTGACGCCTTATCTCGAAATGTTGATCGAGGAAAGTAGTTTGCCTCTTACTGCCATTGAATCAGACTTTGCGGTTGACTCATCCGGCTTTTCGACTTGTCGGTTTGTGCAATGGGTTGAGGCGAAATATACCAACCCTAAATTGATGACTAAGCGCGAGTGGGTCAAGGTGCATTTGATGTGCGGTGTCAAAACTAACGTGGTTACTGCGGTGAAGATCACTGATCGCTACGCAGCCGATTGCCCACAGTTCAAGGATTTAGTAGACGCAACGGCAAAGAATTTCATCATGCAGGAAGTCTCAGCGGATAAAGCGTACTTGTCTGCGCAGAACCTTCAGACCGTAGTAGACCATGCAGCAATGCCTTATATCCCGTTCAAGTCGAACAGCGCATCCGAGTGGGGCGGTCTGTCTGGAAAGCGAGGTCAGGACACAAACGCGAAGTGGCGACGTAAGAGTAAGCTTTGGCGTCAGATGTATCACTATTATGAATTCAACCAGCAGTGGTTCTTCCAGCAATACCACAAGCGAAGCAATGTTGAATCAACCTTCAGCATGATCAAGGCAAAGTTTGGTGATAGTCTACGGAGCAAGACTAAGACCGCACAGATAAATGAGGCTCTCTGCAAGGTTTTGGCTCATAACATTTGCTGCCTGATCCAGAGTATGTTCGAACTGAAAATCGAGACGAAGTTTTGGGCTGAGGAATCGCTAGAAACCCTTACATGATTTCTGGTATTACGACCTTGCGCACGTAGGCGATCTCGACTACAATCCTGCCGGTTTTCGCAATAGGTTGGGTCCCACTCCAGTCCACTACACAATCTGTTGGAGTGTCTGTCTGCCAGGAACGGCAGCGCCTGAGCGTGGCATGACCGCAAAGAGACGTAAGTCACCTTTACAGGTGTCCGCCGGCACGGCTCAATTTCTCACAACGTCAGAAGCGTCTGCACTCGCCGGGTATTCGCAAGACCACATCGGCCTTTTGCTCAGACGAGGATTGCTCGTCGGTCAAAAGATGGGGAGAGACTGGCTAGTTGATTCTAAAAGCCTTTTGAAGTATGTCGAAAATAATCCCAAGCCCGGACCAAAACCAGCTTGACAATATATCGGCTAGGCGATACATTTCACCTGTGAAACAAAACGGAAACCGGCCAACGCGGTCAAAAATTGAGGCAAGCTACGTCAGCAAGAATGGCATTCTATTCCGCGCAGACTGTCTCGATATGCTGGCGAATATCCGGGAAAACACGGTGGATTTGGCCTTTGTTGACCCTCCGTTCAATTTGGGAAAAGAGTACAACACAGACTTCTCCGACGAGATGGAAACAGAGGCATACCGGAGCTGGTGTCGCGCGTGGTTGTCGGAGTTAACTAGAGTCTTGAGGCCCGGCGGCGCGTTATTCCTTTATCACTGGCCCCGGTGGCTGATGGAGATCGGCGCGTGGTTGAATACGCTCCCGGCACTGGAGTACAAGAGCTGGATCGCGCTGAAAATGAAAAGTGGTTTTCCGATCCGCAGTCGCATTCACCCCGCACATTACGGCTTACTCTATTATGTGAAGCGCGGAGCGCGTCCAACGTTCAATGTCGTGCGTCACAAGTCTCCGACTTGTCGGCACTGCGGAGGGTTAGTCAGAGACTATGGAGGCTATCGGAAGAAGTTTGAGAAGTTTGAAGATGACGAGGGCGTGCCCTGGGTTCAGATAAGCGACTTCTGGGAAGATACTCGCCCGGCACGGCAAGACAAGTCACGCGAGCTCCAGATCAACGAGTTGCCACTGCATATCCCTGAAAGGGCTATTCTAATGGCGAGCAATCCGGGCGATGTTGTTTTGGACTGCTTTGTTGGCGGAGGCAGCACCTTACAGGCGGCTCATATGCACGACCGTCTTTGGATTGGCGGGGAGCTTGGCGAGCCTGTTGCCGCCCTCCAGAGAATTGCCACTTTCATCGGTGAGGCAGAAACCAACAAGCCTTCTCAGAGACTGCTGAGTTGTTTTACCGATAGTCAACAGCTCGCGCTCAAGACCAGCGTCAACGGTCATAAGCGTCCGATCAGCGCGGTTGGGAAGATAGGCGAAGTCAGCGGCTCTATGGATAAGTTTGCAAGCAAAAGTAAAGTGATCGGCTTCTAAGTTGTTTCAGTAACCCCAAAGGTTTCAAAACTCACAGGTGGCGCTTGGATGCCCAGAGTCCCGTCAAATATCGGAGCTTCCAAGGTAAATAACCCGTCCGTTCGATCCTCAAAGCCGAAAGAATCGTGCTCAATCCCGATTAAGACCAACCCCGGCAGGATAGCCGCGCCAGAACCGATGAGTAACGCTAAGAGACGGTCAAGTTTTTGCTTCTCGCTAGTGAAGTACGCCCCGCGATCCGCCTTGTATTTTTTTAGTTGATCCGAAGCCACCACACAAACACCAGCGATGATAGATTGATCGATGATTGCTTCAGATAACCTTTGAAGGTCCGCTCCGAATTGATAGTTATTTCCGAACTGCGCTTCCATTCCAAGTCCAATGTTAGGCGGTCCATAGGAAATCCCGCTTGGGATCGACTTGTACCAATCTACTTTGGCGGTTGCACCGCCCGCGCCGGGGGCTCTCAATTGGTCCCAACCCAGACTGCGCAAAGATGCAGCGAGGCCGTTATTTA
Organism: Pyrinomonadaceae bacterium; assembly: GCA_035557535.1. GTDB lineage: Bacteria > Acidobacteriota > Blastocatellia > Pyrinomonadales > Pyrinomonadaceae > PSRF01. The sequence goes on along the minus strand of DATMDU010000157.1, from coordinate 162,650 downwards.
GTCCGGACGCAAGACCAGGGACGCCTGTTGTTCCAGAGCCTGACGTAGTGATGGTGGGTTTGTCTGAAATGACTAGTTTAGCTTGCAGAATACACTGTCGAATCTCGTCCAAGAGTTGACCGGCACCTCGTTTGAAGATCATAGCTTCGCCAGAAACTTCCCCGGCAATTCGTGGCGAGTAGTATTGCTTGATCTGCACGGTAAGAGAGTACCGCAAGACCCAGAGTGAGTAAAATGACTTTTTGGGCAAGCATCGGACTATTTAGGCAAACGAGACTATTTAGGCAAAGCCCAGAGATACAGAGATACAGAGATACGTATCTCTGTGTTTCGGTAACTAAAGATTCACCGTCAGATGTTTGCTCGCGTTCGATCGTATATTCGACGGCAAAAATGTGTTTACAGCGCAGCTGGCGCGATTCAAAATCAGGACAAGTGCAGTGTGGGTGAACAGTATCCGGTTTAACGGTGTAGTAGGTTCCCCGTTTTCCAGTTTGCGCAGGAACAAACCAACGATCGCCGCTTCGTTGTAATTTTGCCTTAGCCGCGATCTCAAGCGCTTTCAGTTCTCGTTCAGTCATGTAGGCCTTGCCTTTCTTAGGGCGATTGGCTCACAATGACTTTATCGGAGACTGAATGTGAGCAATCGCGTTTGGTTTTCAAAGGCTCTGATGGTTCGCGCCGTCAGGGCCTTTTTTTGTCAAAACATTGTTCTCATAATTCCACGCGGCGGGTGCTCACCGCCTTTTGTTTGAAGGAATGGTATCGGGTCTAGGTGTCGCGCTCGCATGTAAGCGCACCTATGTTGTTGGACGTAAGCCTGGGTGAGCGAAGTTCTCGAGGTAATAAAGAATTGTTGTTTGAACGCGCTTGCATCGAAACGGATTTTGTAACCTGTGGAATAGAACCACGAGGTGAACTTCTGCAGCGCGCGTCTACAGCACTTCCTGAGTGCGAAGAATTCTCGGCCAATTCAAATGATGGAGAAGGAAGCGGGCTCGATAAGAGCGCTGGCATGAATATGTTGACCGAAGCGCAGTTTTTAAAACTGCGCAGTTTTAAACTTGACAGCAATAATCTCTTGGCATAAATTCTCGCCGCGTATTCAAAGTTCCCTCGTTTGCGTGCGGCTCAGTCCGGCGTAAGTCTCGCGTTGAACGACTTCTCTTAACCTTCAACTGAGAGTCCCTCCCGCTATCTGGACTCTTGCATTCGAAACGAATATCTCCTTGACGGATTCAGGTCGCGATTGCCTGATAATCCGCAGGCTCTAGCGTGTACGGCTTCCAAGGATCCTACGCGAAGCACGCCTCTAGCTGACACTGTGCTCACGGAGTCTACTCTCGGTAGACAGATCGCTCAGCATTCACACCGCCTTAAGTTTCGGAGACCCCCTTGATGTTGGCTCAATTTTTCTCGACTCGGACCCTTACGATAAGCGTAGCCGTCGTAGTCTGTTACTCGCTTTTGCAGATTCCCATTGCGGCGCTTGTAATGGCGGGAGCAGGACGAGCTCTGCCACCGCATAGAACTGTGCAGGATGGAGTAACGCCGAGGAGCGGGGCGCCGGAAGGAGTTTTCCCGAATCTAGATGAAGTGAAGAGACGATCATCTGTACGACCACGCGCGCCACAGGCCATACCTTCAACTGCGCGCTCACGGCGCAAACCGCTCGTGTCGAGGAATGGAAGACGTGTCGGTGACCCTCTGCCGATACCATCGCCATTTCCATCGCCTCGTAGCTCGCCGGTTCCTTCACCTCTTCCATCGCCACCGTGGCTGGGCGCGGCCCAAGGCGCCGAGTGGACTATGATGGGTAATCTGCTCGCCTGGAACTTCTCTCCAATCGAGTCATTTGGTGATCAATTATTTGATCGAGGCAGAGTGGTTTCTGATTTACCGCTATCGCGCTCGCTTCATTTCGGCTCAGACGTTCGCGTGAACCTCGGCTTCGATTTCTTCGCGATGCCAGTGCCGCAAGCGGGAAGCTCAAAGATAGTCTTCACCAGCAATCGGGATGGTAACGCAGAGATCTATTCCATGAACGCAGACGGCAGTAGTCTCAGTCGTCTTACCACCAACGACTTCAATGACGACCATCCGCGCTGGTCGGCTGATGGCACCAAGATTCTTTTCCAGAGCGATCGCGACAACCCCGAGACTGGCAACGCGGACGTTTACGTGATGAACGCGAACGGCTCAGGCCAGACGCGCCTGACAACCGATATTGCTGATGACAGCTCGGCGGTGTGGTCGCCCGATGGCACCAAGATTGTTTTCCAGAGCCTCCGCAACGGCGTCTACTACCAGGTATACGTAATGAATGCCGACGGCACGAATCAGTTGAACATCAGCAATGGCATCGCGGCTGACACTCAACCATCATGGTCTCCTAATGGGCTAAAGATCGCCTTCGCGAGCGAGCGTGATCATGCCGGACGACCGAGTGTCTATGTAATGAACTCGGATGGCTTGAATCAGACGAGACTTACTTTTAGTAATGAACCATTCCGCGATGAACAGCCTAACTGGTCACGTGATGCAACCAAAATCGCGTTCGTCAGCACGCGCGATAGCGTCATCGAGACGTGGCAGGAAACAGATGATGAGGGAGGGGCTCTGAACAGAAGCAAGGTAAATACCAACAAAGAAGTCTATAAGATGAATGCCGACGGCAGTAATCAGATAAGACTGACGAACACTCTGGAAAACGACGATTCACCATACTGGTCACCTGATGGCACACAGATCATTTTTCACAGCGACCGTGAACGCGAAGCCTACGACCCAACTCAACAACTATGGACGATGAATGCCGATGGCACGAGTCAAACGCTTATCAATGGCAATGAGTTTGGCGACTACAGTCCTAGTTGGAACACGGGCACGGCCAACCAATCGCCAATCGCTAACCCGGGTGGGCCCTACAGCGGCGTTGTGGCGCAGAACGTGCCATTCGACGGTTCGGCATCATTTGATCCCGACGGTTCCATAGTCAGCTACTCATGGAATTTTGGCGACGGAAATATCGGTTCGGGCGCTGTCCCTACCAACACTTATGCTTCCACTGGAAACTACGCGGTCACGCTTACCGTGACGGACAATCAGGGTGCGCAGGCCACTGCCAACACGAGCGTCAACATAACCGCCGCTGGTGGCGAGCACTATCTGGCAAACTTCAATCTGTCGGCCCTGGCGCGAGAGCCTTACGCGAACGAATCCGCGTATTGGCTTGATATCCTGCGCGCCGCGCATGCTAACGGCCAGAACTCCAAGTTGCTCGCGGTTCGCGAGATGGGCAAGACTCTCTTCGAATCTGCTGATTACGCCGTTCGCAATCGCAATAATCATTGGTATGTCTACGATCTTTACAAGACGTACCTGATGCGCGAGCCCGATGCGCCCGGTTGGGCATGGTGGGAAAACGAACTCAACAAGCCCGTCAACCCATTGACTCGCGAGCAATTGCGTGGGGCTTTTGATGAGAGCATAGAGTTCGGGAATATCGTGGCTACTTTGACACCGGTCGGCTCTCCATCGAGTGCTGTAACCTCGGTCGCTTCGGCGCGGGTCGATCCATTCAATCAGCCCGGGAATGGTCTAACCGCTCGAGATACGGCTTGGAGCGTGCCGCTCTTGAATCTACCAGGTCGCGCGGGTCTTGATCTCGGATTACATCTTTCTTACACGTCACTGGTCTGGACGCGTTCCGGCCCTTACATCTATTTCGACGAAGACAATGGCTGGCCGAGTCCCGGCTTCCGTCTCGGCTTCCCCACAATTCAGGGGAAGGTGTTTGACGCGCAGGCGGGCGACAATGTCTATCTGATGATCACGGGCGGGAGCCGCGTCTCGCTCCGGCAGGTGGGAACATCGAACGTCTACGAAGCAGCCGACTCGTCCTATTTGCAGTTGATCGACAACGGCGGCAGTCTCCTGGTGCGCACAACTGACGGCACGCAGTTAAGCTATCAACCTTTTAACGATGGGTGGCACTGCACGCAAATCAAGGATCGCAATGGCAACTATCTGACAGTCAGCTACGACTGGCGGGGGGATATCACCACTATAATCGACACCCTCGCGCGCCCGATTACCTTTAACTACGACACCAACGCCAACCTGACGTCAATTACTCAAACTTGGGCAGTGAACGGAGTGCCAACGACCCACACATGGGCCACGTTTGGATGGGAGACAAGAACCGTTCAGTCAAGCTCTTCTGGTGTGATGGCAACCGGCGCGTTCAATGGTTCAATGCCTATGCTCAACCAGGTGGGCCTCGATGATGGCTCTCGCTATAACTTCGAATACACGCCAGAAGGTCAGGTAAAACTCATTCGCCGTCATACAGCAGACAACCAGCAGCGTTCTTCGACGGCTTATAATTACGAATCAATTGCAGATGACTGTCCGCGTCTCTTTAACACACGCGTGTCAGCCGAGAATTGGACGGGCATCAATGGTGTGCCTAATGAAGTCGTGACGACCTACAGCGATCCAGGCGACGGATCGCATACAGTGACGGCACCGGACGGCACACTATACAAGGAGTTCTATGGAACGGGTTGGCAGCGAGGACTAACAGTCCAATCTGAAGTGTGGTCGGCGGGAGTGAGGCAAAAGTGGACTACCAACACGTGGAGGCAAGACAACGAAAGCCCGGGCATCACTTATCAAACAAACCCGCGCATATCCGAAACAAATGTCCATGATGCGAGCAACCATCGCCGCACGACTATTGATTATCAGGCATTCGCCCTACCGTCCGGCGCGAATTGCACCCTACCGACCGACACTCGCGAGTACGCTGGCTTTGCAAGTACAGCCTTGCGACACACGCATACTAGCTATCGCATGGATCCGGTTGCGGATGCTACATATCTAAATCTTCATATCCTCGGCCTGGTGAAAGAAAAGAGCCTCTTTGAAGTTAATACCAGCGGCGAGATACCCATGTCCAAAGTCGGTTTTCAGTATGACGAGTCCGGCTCGATCGATGGCTCGGATGCGCCCGTAGGACATGACAACGCGTATGACGGCAACTTTATTATAGGTCGCGGGAATCTGAGCAGCGTGAAGCGCTACGATGTTTTAGTAACCGACAATTCGCAGTTCAGCTTGTCACGCATGAAGTACAACACGGCCGGCGCCGTGGTTTCGACTAAAGATCCACTGAATCATGAGGTCACGCTTAGTTACGTCGACTCGTTCTCGGCGAATGGCGCCAACCTAGACGCACCACGTTCTTTCGCTACGTTTGCCTTTCCGACTACCATTACAGATCCTGCTGGTAATAGTTCCTATCTGCGGTACCATTACGACATTGGCGCAAAGACCCGCACCGAAGGACCAGCGCCGGACAACCAGCCTGAGGGCGCAATTCACATCTTCGTCTATGACGCTGCTGCTCGAATTGAGCGCGTGACGACCACGAACAATTCTGCGTACCAGCGCTTCGTCTACGGCCCAAACTATGTGCAAACCTTTGGAACTGTGAACAACGTTGCTGACGAAGCGTATGCGATTCAGGCATTCGATGGAGCCGGACGAGTGATGGCCACGTCAAGCCATCATCCTGGCAGCACGGGAGGATACAAAGCGCAACTCACTCAATATGACTTTATGGGTCGCGCGGTTAAACAGTCGAATCCGACGGAGATTGATAGTGTCTGGAGTCCAGCAGGTGACGACGATACAGGTTGCCTGTTTACACAACAGACTTACAACTGGCAGGGAAAGCCGCTGGTGACTACTAATACTGACGGCACCATTAAAGAGGCTACCTACAGCGGCTGCGGCTGCGCGGGTGGTGACGTGGTAACACTCACCGATGAAGGCACGATGGATGCAGGCGTCTTCAAGCGTCGGCAACAAAAAATTTATTCGGATGTTCTTGGCCGCACCGTAAAGACGGAATTGCGTAACTGGGAAGGTGGCAGCGTCTATTCCACGGTCGTAAACGAATACAACGCGCGTGATCAGGTTACCAGCGCCAAACAATACCAGGGCGCAGCACCAACCGGCGTCTATCAAGAGACGACGATGACCTACGACGGCCACGGGAGATTGAAAACAAAGCACATTCCCAGTCAGCAAGTAGATCCCTACAACAGTGCTTCATCAGATCATACAACCTGGACATATAACGACGACGATACGACTCACACTGTCACCGATGCGCGGGGCATAACTGCTACTTACGGCTACAACTCTCGCCATCTCTTGACCGGCATCGGCTACTCAGTGCTACCCGGGGTTACCCCTACCGCTCCTGTTACTTTTGCTTACGACAGTAACGGGAACCGCATTTCCATGACGGACGGTCTTGGCAAGGTCGTTTATACCTATGACTCGCTCTCTCGAATGAAGTCGGAGGCTCGCACCTTTACGGGTGTCGGTACGTTTCCGCTTACCTACTCCTATAACCTGGGCGACCAATTAAAGAAAATAACTGACCCAACAAACGGGACAATCAACTACGAATATGATAGCTCCGGCCGAACCTTTGGGGTTACCGGTTCTGATGCCCTTTATGCAGGAGTGTCAAATTATGGATCCAATATCGGGTTTCGAGCTTGGGGTGGGGTGCAGCGCTATTCGTTTGGTAACAATCACCAGCACGATGTATCGCTGACGCACACTAATCGAATGCAGATAAGCCGCTACGAAATTAATTATACAGTCGTTAATACCGTTACAACCGGCGCCGAATACGACTATTACCCTGACGGTCAATTGGAATCATCGGTTGAACTGAACGACACCAGGCATCAACGGTTCTACAGGTATGACCATGCATCGCGTCTGGTTCAAATGCTCACCGGCGCTGAAGCTCGCGGCGAGACGGTCGTCCCGGGATTTGACCCATCAAAACAAAATTACAATTTCGACGTCTGGGGTAATTTGACCAGTAGGACAGGGCATCATTGGGGAGTTAATCAGGCGGCGCACTCGGCCACTTATCAAAACAATCGCAATATTGACGCTTTGTGGCACTACAGCGCAGATGGTGATCTCCTGCAGCAGGCCAATGCTCAGGTCACTCGGCAGTATTCCTATGACGCTGCGGGGCGGCAGACTGCAACATCCGAGGACCCGAGGCGATCGGGTCAGCCAACCCTAACTATTACACAAGATTATGACGGCGACGGGAGAAGAATCAGGTCCGTGCAGAACAACGTAGCCCTCTATGAGATTCGGTCAAGCGTACTCGGAGCTCGGGTCATAACTGAGGTGGACTCGTTGGGAGTTAAGAAATCCGGTTATGTTTATGCTAACGGCGCAAAACTGGCCAAGCAGACCTTGAATCAGGTTACCTGGGTTCATGAGGCTCCTGACAATAGTGGTGAGTGGGAGTCGAACAACTCAATAGTGATGCGCACGCTTGTTCTCGATTCTTTAGGTAATGACCTGGGAGTGGATAACCCTTACGAAAATGGCGAGGACGGCGGGCTGGGCAGCTACCCCTCAAACGGAGACGCGTCTGATTTCCAGATGGGCTGTGCTATGGATGGCCATATGATGCCGTGCGACGCGGTGATGAAGATGGCCAAGTTTGCCAGTGGCATCGAGATTCATCGGAGCGTTGGGATGATGCTCCCTAGGATCGTAAACACCTGGGTGCCTGATGACAGCAAAGACCAATGGAATCCGAATCTTCAGGGCACAGGTGACTCGTCTGGTGATTACTACATTGGAGATGGTGGACATTTTGAAGTCCATGCGGATGAAGGCGGAGTTCAGTGGCTCAGCCTCTTGCCAATTCTTCAAGCCTCACTGCCGGTTCCCCTTCAGAGTGCGAATGAGCTCAGAGAAGAGTTCAAAAAGCTACTCAGTAATAAAGAGTGTGCAGATTTTGTAAACAGCGTGATCGCAGAAGCTGAAGGCAAAGTTCCGGAGGCGCAACGGTTAAACTTGGGCATGGAAGATCTCTTTGAGAACATCAGTGGTCAAGGAGGATACGTATTGGACCCCAACATTACCTTTGGAGGATATCCCGTGAACGGATTGGCCCGAAGAGGCACAACCTCAATAGATCAAGGGAATGCTCAGGCAGTCATCAGAACGCGGTGGTTCTATACTACCGATAGTCCTAGGACTATTGCACGCAACTTCGCCTTTCAGAGACGTTCATACTTAGCTACAGCGTTTCACGAGTCGTTTCATTTTATTGGCCGCAGTTATGCGGCTTATTCTGATGAAGCGCTTGGAAGGGCAGCATTCAAGATAACCGGTAATACGCGAGGGCTTCCAAGTTCAGAGAACAAAGCGTTGGATTGGAGCAGTTACTTTGACAACCAGCTAATGTTGAAGTGTATGCCAGATATGGCCAGACAACCCGCTGGTCGCTAATGGTTACTTACCAGCAAGGACTGAATAGATTTGTCGGGTTGCGAAACGCGCCCCCTAATCAGTCGAAGGAGTATAGTGCTTTATGACGTGGTTTAGACGGTTTCTCAGCATGTCCATGCTGCTGGCCGTTTTTTCAGTTGCGAGCGGTAAGGACTGGAGGGGCATCACGCCACTACACTCTACCAGAATGGATGTGGAAAAACTTTTGGGAAGGCCTCCTAGTCAGGGAAAGTACGTTAGTACTTACGCTCTGGACACTGAGACTGTAGAAGTAATCTATGCGAGCGGTCCACCCTGTGGTGCTGGTCTCACAAATAGCTGGAGAGTACCAAAAGATACAGTCCTAAGTATCCGCGCCATTCCCAAGAATGAATTGCGTTTCGATTCTTCGAGACCATACAAAATAGAGGTTGATCCAATAGACCCCCTGATCTCTCACTACAGCGATAAAGAGGAAGGCCTGCGCTATACCATTAGTTCGAGTGCTTCAAGCTCAGAATTAGTAGTCGTCAGTCTAGATTACCTTCCGACTGCTAAGGACGATCGAGATTTGAATTGCTCACGTGTCAAAGGAAACAGTTCAAATCGCTTGATCGCACCCGTCGAAAAATATGGCTCAATCTCGCAAGACAGGGAATCCGCTATTCTCGATAACTTTGCTATTGAGTTAAGGCGTAATAAAGAAATGCGTGGCTTCGTTATCGTATATCCTCAATGTCGAAAGGCAAAAAAAGGATTTGCCAAGCTTCGATATCTAAGAAACTACTTGATCAATACTCGTCGGCTTAAACCTAATCGGATTTTCCTAAGTGAGGGTGATTGTAGCGACGAACTCTTAGTGGAGCTCTACTTAGTGCCCAAGGGCCTACCAGCGCCTCGGTAGCCGGCTGGTATATGGAGCGCTTCCATTCAGATGAAAAGAGCCTTGGGTGTCCGATGCGTTTTCTGACCGTTGAAAACCTCCTCAGGCCTCCCTCAATCCTGCTGGTCACCAACATCTGCCCATAAAGTCTGGCGGCTGCCCATAAACTCACTTCGACCCTTGCCTTTGTAGGCAAAGCCCAGAGATACAGAGATACAGAGATACAGAGATACGGCTTTGCCTACAAAGGCAAGGGTCGAAGTGAGTTTATGGGCAGCAAACAGACTTTATGGGCATCATCCAATCGACCGACCAGGCGGACACGTCTTTTATGGAATTGCAGTTATTCTTGCCCCATACTCAATGGAGTTCTCCGAGGGCCCCTGCCCCCCCACAAATGCTCAGTTTGCCTCCGCCGTCGCATGGGACTTGGCAGGTACGTTAGATCCCGTGGGACTAACAGACTTGATAAATTGGGCGGTGGGGTTGTAATGATTCAGAGGCCTAGTAATGCTAGGTGGTCGAATCTTAGCGGCGGTTAGGAACTCAGGGATTCGAGAGATTCAGAGGCACAGAACGCCAGGTACCTTCGGGGGTTAGGGTTGGGTATCGAATGAATCGCGGCGGCGGCGGCCGGGCTCGTGAAGTTAGGGCCTCGTTGGAAGGCGGTAGCGGCCCACAGTGCTTTCGCCGATGCTGCCGAAATAGAGTGAGCCGTCACGCTCCACGGCGTTGGCGATTTGAGCGTAGCAATCGGGTGCGCCATTTTGCAGATTGTCAGTGACTTGCCCGTTAAGGTCCAAACCCAGGACAAAGCTATAACGCTTGGGTGCGGGCTGCAGAAACTTCGGCAGGCGCATCACCACTTTCCTCAGAAAGGGCTGCGGTAGAAGTCTGTCCAGGGTCGCATCCCGCGGTGTGACCAGCGCCAGCCAAAACCGGTCCTTACCGTTACTGGTGATGCCATCCGGAAACCCGGGGAGGTTGTCGATAAAAATCTCCGATTGTCCCGCCTTCGGACCCGCCAACCAAACGCGGTGGACGCGGTACTTCGCCGTCTCGACCACGAGCGCGAACGACTGATCCGGACTAACCGCTACGCCGTTCGCAAACACGAGGTCTCGCATCAGCGTGCGGGTTGTCTTTGTTTTAGGATCGTAAGCGAGGAAACGTCCGTTGCCGCGGTGCTCCATGAGGTCGGCCTTGTAATTCGTGAGCGGAAACTTGAACGACGCATCGGTGAAATAAATAGTGCCGTCGGCTGCGATATCGAGATCGTTCGTACAGCCAAAAGCAACTCCGTCTGCCGAGGTAGTTAATACAGATACTGAGCCATCGCGACCGATGGAGAGCAGTCCCTTGATTGCGTCAGCGACGATCAAGTTACCCCCGGAGTCGAATACCATGCCGAGCGGGCGTCCGTGAGTGTCGGAAAAGTTTGCCCAGTGTCCGTCCGTCCCTTCCAGCCGCATAATTCGGCCATCGTCCAAGCCGGTGTAAACACGATTCTCGGCATCGAGCGCCAGATCTTCGGGAGCGAAACCTTTCGCCGGCGGAACGATTCCGAGGCGTTCGACGTGTGCGAGTCTTGAGTTTTGTTCATAGGAACCAGTCAAAGCAGGAGCTGGCGGGGGCGTCCAGGCAACTGGCGAGATCGCCACGGGCCAGAGAAGAAGATAGAGAATTGTGACGAGAACCAGAACGGCGAGGAAAAGAAAGACGCGTCTGACTTTGCTCATTTGGCTGTTACGTCGAAGGAAGGGTTTATACGTCCGCCGGTTGCTATCTCTCACCGCGCGCCTTTTCCACCTGGCTCTCGAGAGCCACCACCAGCTTGCGGATGCCGGGCTGGTCCATTGGTTCGATCAATCGCAGCGATTCATCGAGAACGCGCCGCTGATGCTCGGGCCAGTTTGGAACCCCCGCCACGCTACCTAAGTCGCCTCCGTAAAGAGCTGCGCGCGGCGGGCGCACGCTTTCGATTACTTCCTGGTCCACGGCCAGGGTCATCGTCGTGATTCCGGCGGATTCAAGGGAACGCGCCAGGAGTGAGACTGACTGGTGACAAAGCCGGGAGGCGGGAATCAGCAGGACCGCCTGCACTTCATAAGCTCGGACTCGTTCGACGATGCGTGGCGCTGTGTCCTCTACAAAACGCGCGGCGTCCGGAATGAATCCTGAGAAACTCCAAAACACCGAGTTGAGCCGCCCAATAATTCCATTGCTTTCAAACTCGGAGAGTCGCCATAGAGGCAGAAGTGAATTTGCATCGGCGTGAACGTCGGCCGGGTCGTAACCTCGCGCCGCGAATCGCAGGTCTTCCGGATCTACCAGGGAAGGTATTTCACGAAAACTAAAATCGCCGCCGGGCGCGGTCAGGTCAAAAGGATCAGTTCCATCGAGGTAGGCGCCCGCTGAGGAAATAACCGCAAGGTTGATCATGGGCAAAGCGCAACGTGCGGGAGAGAAAGGCGCACGTTTGTTTTTGACAAATGGATAGGAGTCACCGAGTTCTTCGCTGCCGGACTTCGCGCTTTGTGAATTTTGCCAATCGGCGAAACGCTTACGCCACTCATCAATGTGTTCAATAGTATCCACTTCCATGCCTTCCTACCCGCGTTCAATTCGAACACGCTTCGAGATCACAAAGAACGCTATCAACGCAGCAATCATTGCCACTGAAAGCGCGACGACAGAATAACCGTGCAACGCTGCGAACGCTATCCGGCCGGCATCTTCCACTGGCACTTGATCGATTGGCAGCCGGAACGCGGCGCGCAGTAAGCGCATGCGCGGAGCGATCACCCATTCTCCCCCTGCGGTCGCAACGGCCATGATTAGCAACAAGATGATCTGAAGGTTAAATGTGCGCCGCGTCAGCGTTTGCCTCAGAGCGAACGTGGTGACCAGCACCAGCATGCTTATGATCACTCCAAAAAGATTAATGCGAGAAAGCGTGTGGCTCACTAAAGCGCCGGCAATCTCGCTTTGATTTGGCAGGTCAAACGTCCGTAAGACGCGAAAGGCTCCGGGCGCCACGACGGAACTGAAGAAAATTGCGGCGCCCAGCCACAATCCGAGCAATAGCAGACGCATGTTATTCAGCACGGACAAGTCAGTTGCTCCTAGTCGAAGTCATTAATCTCGGGTAACAATCTAATTTTCGGAACCTGAAAACTTGGGGGCGTTAACTCACGAGGGTCGGCGACGGTCCATAACCAGGACAGCGCCCGATCGAGTTGCGCCTGATAGTCAATCAGATCAAGCGACATAAATACGCTGGCACCCAAGCGCGCGAATTTCTCTTTGGCGCGTTCGTGCATTTGGCGCGCGGCGCCCGGCCGTCCGATCTCCAGATGATGAAAGGCTACGGCTGATTGAATCATCGCCTGCAGGAAAAGTTTTTCCTGTTGGCCCACTTCACCCATCCATCGATCTTCCCACGCGTCGTGAGCTGCATGAAATTCCCCGGCATTGTACAGATCAATTCCAGCAATATATTCGACCGGATAGGCCGCGATGTGGGCGTCAGTGTAAGGTTCAGAGTCGTTCTGTATGTCTGAAGTTGCAGGAGTCATGATCTGAGCCGCGACCAACCAGCACCGACGACGCTAACCGATCTATTTTTCGCTTTCCGGCCATTTGAAAGATTTTGACCAGGCGAGAAAATCTGCCACCCGAGTCTTGTTCGTGGCCAGCCATTTCGCTGTCTCTTCTTTACCGTCTACCTGCGTGATGTAGTAAACGAAAGGCTCTACATAATTCTTTTGCTTCATCTCAAAGAAGTAGGGCGCGTAGAATTTCCAGGTAAACTTGCTTCGGTCAGCCTTGCCGCTTTGTTCTGACATGATCGCCAGGAATGTTTCGAATTGTCCGACCAGCAACTGCATCTCAGACTTGCCCTTGTTCGATCCGGTCATGCTGGCAGCTTTGCCGAGCCCCAGAATTAAATCGATCGAGCCAAAGTCGCCTTCGTCTTTTTTCGCAGCCGTGTCGAAGAAAATATTGATCTGGTTATTGGGACCTGCGCTCACTCCCGCCCCCATCACCTCTTTGACGATTTTGAGCAAGCCAACTGCTCGCTGAGAACGCGGTTCGAGCACCAGAAACCTGCCGGCAGCAAATAGGGACGGGGTCCTGTATCGTCCATCATGCCACATGCCTGCGAGGACGGCATGACTGCCGGGGTGCTGTGGATCAAGCGTAACGGCATGCTTGACGGTTTTCCTCGCGTCGTCCAGCTTGCCCATATTGCGGTAAGTAACCGCAAGGTTGAAATGGAGCAAAGCCATTTTCGGCATCATCTTGATACCGGCTTTATAGACTTTGATGGATTTCTCTGGCTCACCCAGCAGATCCAGGTTGTTTCCGATTTGCACATAAAACGCCGGCAGCATGTCAGACTTATACATGGCGCCTTTGTAAGCAGCCTCCAAACTTTTTCGAGGTTCGTTCTTCATCGAATAGGAAAAAGACATTTCGTAAATCGCTTCGACGTTGTTGGGGTTCTCATTAAGCACTTCCTCGTACCGTTTGATCGCAGCGTCATAGTTTCCTCGATCATGTTGTTTCACTCCGTCTCGGATAAGCAGCGCTTGTTGTCCCGTCGAGGGCGTCGGGTCTAAACGAGGAGGATCAACCTGGCCCAGTGCAACGGTGGTGGAGAACAAAAGAATGGTGATGATTAGACTTGTTCGAGTGAACATGAGATCTCCTTAAAACGACTGCGGAGTGTTTCAGCTATTTAATCGAGAGGCAATCAATTTTGCGGCGGTTGCGCCCGCGCCGGTTGCGCCGCTGATTGTTGGAGCGAGCGGATTAGAGACATCGCCGATAGCAAACACATTTGCGACGTTCGTTTCATGTTCGCTGGTCACCATAACGTAACCTTCATTGTTCAAATCCAATTCCTGAAAGAGTTCCGTGTTTGGTTCGACGCCAATGCGAATGGCCACGCCTTGGACGGCCATCTGAAAGGGTTTTAACGCGTCCTTGCGAACTATTTCAACCGCCTCGACCGCGTCGTTACCCAGGATTCTGGTGACCCGAGACTCCGGGAAAGCAGTGATGGAGTGCGCGCCCTGCAATTGTTGAGCTAATGTTGCCCGCGCCCTCAACCTTCTTCGTCGATGTACAAGCGTAACGGTGGGACAGACGTCAGCGAGTATCAGGGCGTTTTCAACAGCGGCGTCCCCGCCTCCAATCACACAGACGTCCTTGCCGGCAAACTGCTCTCGATCCCTGCTCGGTGACTCAATGATACCGCGTCCGTCAAACTCTTCCTCGCCTGGAATACCGAGCCGGCGGCGTCGGACGCCGGTAGCGATGATGATCGAGATCGATTGCAAATCCTCCCCGCTCGCCAGTCGAATTCGTTTCGCATTTAGATCGACGTTTTCAATTTCCACTCCGGTCCAGAGATCGAAATCAGCCTCAGTGACTCGTTCAGCGAAACGTTCGAAAAACTCAGCACCGTTACTTGCGCGCCGTCCGGGATAGTTTTGGATTGGACCGTAGATGGAATGTAACTGTCCGCCCGCCAAATCCCTTTGTTCGAGCACCAGGGTGTCGAGACCGAGCTCATCGCACCAGAGCGCTGCTGAAAGCCCCGCCGGCCCCGCGCCAATAATTACGACATCAAGCATTGAGTGTAGATGGTCTGACAAAAACCACAGTTACTAAACGACAAGACAGGTATGTCGGAGGTCAAGTAGACGCACTTGCGCCGAAAGCGTTTGCGACTTCGTCGGGCGTCAACTTTGAGGCTCCCAGCCTACCATCGGCGCCGAGAAATTTGATCGCGGAGGTCATTTCACCGTCATCCAGTTTCCACGAACCTTCCGCGTCGTCCTCCAATCGATTCAGCTTAGCAAGAACAGTCGAAAAATCCCGGCGCGGAATGCGTGGCCGCACGACCGTTTCTGCCCACGAGTAGTAGGGATAATCAATTCGATAAACCCAACCGTTCTGCAGCGGAGTGGTGATTATGAAGAGCTGGCCCTTCGCATAACGCGAGATCGCCGTGTACGGCGCTGCGTGGCGTGTCGGGTTGAAACCATTTGCACTAAACACTTCCGGCGCCAGCGTGACCATTGATATTCCTCTATCTGTAAACTCATTGACGCTGGATTTCCCGCGCTCGAAGCTTTCAATAGCCCGGGCGATTCGGTCCCAGGCAGGTCGCCAAAGCGACTCGTAGTTATCCGTTTGAGTTAACAGCTTTTCAATCTCAGGCAACACTAACTCGTACGCTCTGGCGTCGTCTGCGATGCCTGCTCCTGCCAATTGGAGAGCGAGTGGCGAACCGGATTCTTCTCCAGGGGTTACCTGATCGGAACCCTGAATGGCGATACTTGCGCGCACCGCATTTTCGTTGGTGAACTCGGAAAAGTCTCCCGCTTCCGCCGCCGGAATCAACTTTTCGCGAAGATCCAACGCGCGCTCACCAGCCAGAACCGTCCAAACTGAAAGCACTCCGTCGGTGTCGAAATGGTTGTTGGTGACCAGTTCGATACCTTGCGTGAGTTCATTTCTGTTTGGGGCTGCGATGAGATTAAGCGCAATTTCGGTGGAAGTATCCGCCTTCAGCTCGGCGGGAGTTTGGTTCCCCTGCCAGTGTGAAAAATGGAGGGCGTTATCAACGGTGCCGTCAACGGAAAGTTTGGGCACCTCGTCCAGACCGGGATGATAAAACTCAAAGTGCATGGCGCCTCATCGGAATAGAAACAGAGTCGAGAAACGAGTGTAAGTTAGTTTACCGAAGCCGGCGAAACCGATCCACGAAATACCACTGACGGGCTTTTTCGCTAAGCTAAATCTTTAATCTGGAATCCACCTGGTCAACTACACTTGTCCACCCATCCGCGCGTGGATAGAATGCCCCGTCATCAATGAAGTCATTCTCAGAATAGATCTGCCCATGGAGGACACATGAACGGAACCAGTCAGGCAATGCCAGAGATTACCGCCACCGAACTCAAACAGCGCATGGATAACGGCGATGACATCCAACTCATTGACGTGCGCGAAGCCGACGAAGTGGCCATCGCAAGCATTCCTGGCGCGGTCCATATTCCGTTAGGTCAGGTGATGGCGCGCGCTTCTGAAATTGATCCGGCGCGCGAGACGGTTATTCACTGCAAGATGGGCGGCCGCAGCGCCCGGGCAATCGAAGCCTTGAAGCGTTCCGGTCATGGAGGCAATCTCATCAATCTCAAGGGTGGCATCATAGCCTGGTCCAATGAAGTGGATCCCAGCGTCCCGAAGTATTAACGGCGACAGCTTCCTTTTGAACATGCAGAACCGCAAGCTCCGCAGGCGGGTGCAACAGAACTCGTGCCTCTTCCGCTCATAATCGCCCCGCGGTTCTGAAACTGATCCGACTACCAGAAAATTCAGGCCACCGGCACGCCCTACGCGTCTAAGTTTCAGCAAGGGGTCTTCCCGAAGTAATGCCGACCAATTCCACCGGGACTCGTTAGCGCATCTGCGTCGCGTGTCCCAGGGCGGAGTGTTGTCTCTCCTCCATGCTCTCGGCGAACTCAGAAACTGGCACGAGTGCGCCAGTACTAGTCTTGGAACACATAGTCAATGGAGGAAAGCAAAATGAGGAGAACACTATTACGAAGTTTGTTTGCAATTACTATTTCCCTGGTTGGTTTCTCGGCCACGGCGATGGCGCAAGATTCTGGTCGCTGCCGGTTCGCTCCCTGGGATTGCCAGGAGCTTCGAGCTGGCCGGAGAGAAATCAGGGCGGACAAGAGAGAAATCCGTTCTGACAGACGTGAGATCACCCAGGATCGTCGCGAGCTGAGGTCGGACATCCGCGAGTATCGACAGGATAAACGCCAGGGTGCTTCGCAGGCCGAGCTTCGTGCAGACCGGCGTGAGATTCATGCCGACCGGCGCGAATTGCGTAGCGACTATCGCGAGGTGCGGCAGGATCGTCGCGATTTGCGCGGGGACGTTCGCGACTACCGGCGTGACCGGCGCGACGCTCGCAGAAACTAAAAGTAGGACAGGCATTCCTGTCTGTCCAGGTTTTGCCTGGAAACACTTTGTGCTTTAGAAACCAGGGCAGACAGAAATGTCTGCCCTACTTTGTTATCCCTTCGAGTTTGATGAACGGGCTCATTGCGATGATCGACATCCCTTCAATCACTTCCATGCGGCATGAGAGTCCCGGCCGGGCGTCGTCTTTACTCTGGCCTTCGGTGTGATACCAAACCTGGCAGTTTGTGCAGTCGCCATTCCAGCAAAAATCCCCGTAGGAAATTGTGTTGAGCGAAAGGTATTGAAAACATCTCAATAGACGATTCTTCTCGGGCACCCTGACAGTTTTCCCAATGATTTCGATGGAGACCAGACGTTCGTAGGGGTCGAGTAAATCGCTCAGTTCGTTTTCTGGGGGCAGGACGGTTTCGACTTCTGAAACGGGAGGCTTTGGGTAAGTCTGCTCGCTCATAGTTCGCGGAGTATAGCGGTTTCGTTTGGGAAATGACACAGATGAAAGCACGGAATCGTCCCGCGCGGTTTCGCTTCTATCGGTAGACATTGCTAAAATGACGGCACACGGAGGTCGAGAGTTGCCGCTGGTCATCTATACAAAACCGGGCTGTCCTTATTGCGAGCAGGCCCGCGCGCATTACTATTCGGAGGGAATTCCCTTCATTGATTATGATGCGCAGAATGATCCGGTGCGCCGCGCGGAAATGTTTGCATTTTCGGACGGCGACCCAACGGTGCCTTGCATCGTCGAAGACGGCAAATACATAGGATCAGGCTGGGGCGATCCACCGCGTGGTTGAACAGTCCACGACTAACCGGCCGTGGGCGGGTAACAAACAACTGAGATTATCTGAAATCGAGTTAGCTCGATCTGCAACTGCAACCGAAACTCCCCGTTTCTTTATGTCTATTGCGAAAAACCGCAGACTTTAATTCCTGGCAAAGAAGGTCCCTCATGAAAAAACAATCGAATACCCTGATAGCTTTTGCGCTGTCCGTTTTATTTTTGACCGGTAGTTCGGCGGCGTTGGCCCAAACTAATGGAGGAGGCGCCTCGGCGCCAAAACCACCAATGGCAGAAAAGAAGACCCGAACCATAAAAATCCACGGCGAAACAATTGTTGATGATTTCTTCTGGCTGCGCGAGAAGTCGAACCCGCAGGTCATTTCCTATCTCGAATCAGAAAATACCCATACCGATGCGGCGATGAAGGCCACCGCAGCACTGCAAGAGAAGCTCTACAACGAAATGGTGGGCCACATCAAAGAAACGGACGAAAACGTTCCATACCGCGACGGCGATTATTTCTACTACTCGCGCACGGTCAAGGGACTGCAGTATCCCATCTATGCCCGCAAGCGCGGCAGCCTCGAGGCCAAAGAAGAGATCACTCTGGACATGAACGAGATGGCTAAGGGTTTGAAGTATCTCGGACTCGGTGCTTACGCGGTGAGCGATGACGGCAACTACCTGGCCTATTCCGTCGACACCACGGGATATCGCCAGTACAAACTCCAAATCAAAGACCTGCGCACGGGCGAGATGCTTCCGGAAAACATTGAACGCGTCGGCTCAGTTTTGTGGGCTTCGGACAATAAGACGATTTTCTATTCGACTGAAGATGCGACGACCAAGCGCTCCGACAAGTTTTTCCGTCACGTAATCAAGACCGACAAAAGCGATCTTGTTTTCGAAGACAAGGATGAGTTGTTCGACGTTTATGGCGGGCGCACGCGCGACAAGGCGATGATTCTGATCGCCTCGGGAAGCAAGACTTCGACGGAGTATCAGTTCATACCCGCCGACAAACCAGAAAGCGCGCCGAGAGTAGTTCTCCCGCGCGAGGCAGACCACGAGTATTCGGTGGATCACCGCGCTGGGCTTTTTTACATCCGCACCAACCAGGGCGCCAAAAATTTCCGGCTCGTGACCGCACCTGTCTCCGATCCCGGCAAGGCAAACTGGAAAGAGATCATCCCGCATCGCCCGGTAGTAAAAATCGACGATATGGATCTTTTCGCGGATCATCTGGTCGTTTCCGAACTGGAGGGTGGTCTGCAACACCTCCGGATCACAAACCTCAAGAACAATGAAACGCACCGGCTGACTTTTCCGGAACCCGTCTACACAGCCTTTGTCAGCACTAATCGGATATTCAACACTCCCACGCTGCGTTTTGGTTACCAGTCGATGGTTACGCCAAACTCGGTTTTTGATTACGACATGAACAGCAAGACGCGCGTACTCAAGAAACAGACCGAAGTTCCGGGCGGCTTCGATAAAGCAAACTACCAGTCGGAAAGAATCTTCGCGACCGCCGCCGACGGAACAAAGATACCGCTTTCGGTTGTTTACCGGCGCGGCACGAAGATGGATGGCAAGGCGCCGTTGCTGCTCTATGGCTACGGTTCTTATGGCGCCTCGATGACGCCGAGCTTTTCGTCAAACCGCTTGAGTTTGCTTGATCGCGGCGCAGTCTACGTGATTGCGCACATACGCGGCGGCGGTGAGATGGGCGAAGAATGGCGCGAGGCGGGCAGGATGATGAAGAAGATGAATACGTTTACGGACTTCATCGCCAGCGCCGAGCATTTGATTAAGAATAAATATACATCGTCTGACCGCATGGTGATCCAGGGGGGCAGCGCCGGCGGGTTGTTGATGGGCGCGGTAAGCAACATGCGTCCTGATTTGTTCAAAGCCGTCGTCTCGCAAGTTCCTTTTGTTGACGTGCTCAACACGATGCTCGATGCGAGTTTGCCCTTGACGACCAGTGAATACATCGAATGGGGAAATCCCAACGAAAAGGCCGCCTATGACTACATGAAGAAGTATTCACCCTACGACAACATCGCGAAGAAGGATTATCCCGCGATGCTGGTGAAGGTGTCGCTCAACGACAGTCAGGTGCCTTACTGGGAAGGCGCGAAACTGGTGGCTCGTCTGCGCACAATGAAGACAGATCACAATCCGCTGCTGCTCAAGACCAACATGGGCGCTGGCCACGGCGGATCGTCAGGGCGCTATGATTATTTGAAGGAAGTCGCCTTCGACTACGCCTTCATGCTTTGGCAGATGGGACTGGCGGAGTAACAAGCAGCAGCCCGAGGAAGCAGAAGCCCGACCGTCAGGGAGGGTTGATCAGTCCGCAAAGCGGACGCTTGAAAATAGCACAGCGATTGATCGCTGGGGCGCAGGCAGGGTAGAGACAATGAGTCCGTGAAGCGGACGGCTGAACAGATGTTTCAGTCGTCCGCTCCACGGACGTATTTGTGTTCGTCCTGCGGCACCCAGCAGTAAACTGCTGGGCTATGTTCAGACGTCCGCAATTGCGGACTCCTTTTATTTATTCGTTGATGTTTTCGAAGCTGGTGACTTCCAACCAGTCCGGGACGCCGCGCTCCCAGTAAAAAGTTGCTCTTAACAATCAAACCGACCCACTACGGTTGTTTGTTGACAGGTGGATTTAGGGAGCTTATAAGCGGACTGTCGCATTAAAAGGTTAGCCGGAGTCCGGCGTCTCCAAAAAAAGGACCTCGCTCCTCCTAACTCTCCTTTCATCCGCATTTTCAATAGATGTGCATTTCGTGCTCGTCCTGGAAATCTCTTTCCTCCGGAGGTTCCTATGAACAGAAGACAGTTAGCGATCTCGCTTTGCTTCGCCGCGCTGCTAACGGGCGCGATCTTTTTATGGACGCCTGCGCCCAAAGCTGCCCTGCCCGCAGCGCGGGAGATCCAAGCCCTGGAGCGACCGCGAAGAGTTTCGGCTCCGCCGCAGGTGGTCTATAGCGCCTTGTTTCATCACGTCGTAGCCGTTAAGGAACAAGCTGAGGCGGAAGAGCGCCAGGGCAGAGACGCCAGCTCGCTGCGTTCCATGTTTCGGCAAAAAGCAGATCTGAGCGACGTACAGGGGCATTTGCTTGAAACGATTGCGACGGACTGTGTGCGCGAGGTGGCGGCGCAGGACGCGCGCGCCCAAATGATTATCAACGCTTTCAAAGTGCGCTTTCCTCCCGGAAGACTCCCTCCCGGCGTCAAGCTTCCGCCACCTCCGCCCGAACTCAAGCAAATGCAGGAAGAGCGCGACGCAATGATCCTGCGCGCCCGCGAGCGACTGCGCCTTTCGCTGGGCGAGGATGAATTTCAGCGTTTTGAAGGGTTTGTGACACGGCGAGTCGCTTCGCAAATCGAGCCAACGGCGCTTCAGTCGAGGTTCTCAGAACGAACGCAGGCTGCGAGTTTGAATAGCAGTCGCGTAGGCACGACAGAAGGAGGCGCAAAATGAGAGTGAGAATTAGCGTTCTCTTGCTGACCGCGCCGGTTACCTCTTATTCGCGTCGCCAGCGCGCGCGACAGACTATGCCTACGGTTACACTTCGGTTTATGTGGACGGCAGTGTTGTCCGTGGCTATCACCGCACGGAAGTGGACTACAATACTGACGTTTATTACCGCCCATACGTTTGCGCTTCTCTCTACAAGGATGGAGCTGAAGTAGTCAGGGCTTGTGGGGGCGGCTTCGCCAGCGCCACCAGGAACACTCAGACGCCCTACTTCAGCGAGTCAAGTTATTCCGCGCTGACTGACCATTATGTGAACATCGAATATGAGGAGGAAGACCCTTACACCCCGGTTATTACTATTACCCGGACTATCTCGGATACTTCTTCTCGGGTGCTGGAAGCCAGCCTATAGACTGGTATTACGTTGCTTCCGGGATCTACAACTCGAGACCCGATGAGTCCGTTCACCTGGGTAATACCCATGCGGCAATCCCTGGGGTATCGTTGGACAATGCAAAAATCTACGAGATAACCGGCTACTTCAGCGGTTTGAGCGTTTACGATCGCATTGCGAGCTTGAACGTCAGATCGAGCTCACACGGTGCGGAAATCTGTGATGGCGATGACCCGCAGTTATTCACAATCACTGTAAACTTCACGTTACCTCAAGGAGGGCAACTCGTACCGTCGCGTTGCAGTGCAAAGCCCGAACAAATCCCTGATCAATACTATGACGTCGGAACAGTAACATGCGTGATGGATGACAGTTTCTTTAAAAAGGGTCACATGTCTATTTCAGTCCGTCGGCGAGCAAATGACGGAGGAGACAGTCGTCCTGGCATTCGTTTCATAGTTGGCGCCAACCAGACGGGTCAGGTCGGAACAATTGATACTCCAGGGCGCGTGAAAGTACTCTGTAACCAGTAAAAAGGAGTTGGTCATGCGATTCCATCTTAGCACTTTGTTATTTCTGTTGATCGGGGCCACTTTTGCAAGCGTTCAAGAGGTTATGCCGCAACGAAGCAAGCGTGTTGTCGTGGTGCCGCGAGAGGTTGGCTTGATTACCGTAGCTTATCAACCAAATTGCCCGCTTCAGTTCGAGAACGCGAAACTTTTTGCCGGCGTTGACGGGGGCGGCTTGGAGAGCTACGACATCCGGAATATCGGAACGAAACCGGTGCGCGCTATCACCATAGGTACGAGCAGTGGAAACAGATGGACCTGGGGCGTATCGGCCGAAGAGGGTCCCGTTATGCCCGGACAACTCATCCCGCCTGGAGCAAGGAAGAATGGGTGGAAGTCGTTCCTTTGACGAAGGAATTGCGCCAAAAACTAGAATTGCAGGGGCCCATGAGGGCAACAGTCGTGTTGATGGTCATTCGCGTTGAATTTACAGACGGCACTGTCTTTGACGATGAAGCCGTCTACAACGCTTTATGTGCATTTCTTGAAGACCTACAGTTCAAACTTGAACGGCTGGAGTATCTGGAGAAAAAGCGAAAATGAGCCGAAACCTAGCTGCCTGATGCCCGCCGCCGCATAACGCAGTCCGGATTACCGTTAAGGGAAGTGTAATCAGCGAAGGCTTCAGCACCCCGGCAAGCGTACATATAGAGTGTCCGTAATAAACCGGAGGATGACGATGAGATGGTTCTTGTTCAGTCTTCTATGTGGTTTTATGGTGAGCGCTGGTTACCTTCAGGAGAGTAACGCCCAAGACCGCCACCGCTTTGTTGTCGTACCCTCGGATCAGGGTCTGGCATTGATAGCTCCGCAGCCTGACTCCCCACTTAGATTCGAGGACGTTAAACTGGTTGCTAATGTAGCAACTGGTTTATGGAGTCCAAGTTTTAGGCTGCGCAATCGGGGCACTAAGCCTATCCGCGCGTTTACGGTGGCCGCAGCCGGCAGCGGTGAGTGGGGACTGGAGCCGGATTCAGGGCCGCACGTTATGCCCGGACAGATCGCACCCCTTTATGAAGACAGTCGGGATAAAATCGTGCCCCTGACAGAAGAATTGCGGGACAAACTAAAGCTGCGCGGATCAATGAAGAATGTCCTTGTCTTAGTTGTCGTGCGAGTTGAATATGCGGACGGGACAAGGTTTCAGGAACCTGCATTTGAGGGGTTGAAATATTATTTTGAAAAAATCTATGCGGGTTGTGCTAAGGAATGAAACCTGGCCGCGAAATCAATGAAAGGCACAACCGAGGAAGATCCGAGAAGCGACGTACCAGAATGGCAATAAACTCACTGTCGCCAGTGCCGTGAATCTCATATGCTCTTGAGCAACACACAGAAGTGGTTATGCGAAACAAATTGATCGTGTTCCTTCTTATGGTTTCGTACTTGGTTAGCGCCGTGAGCGTTTCCCAGGGCGAAGAGCTAAAGAAAAAGCAATACGTTGTGGTTCCACCGGAACACATCCTTCTTGTCATAGCCTCTCAGCCTGATTGCCCGCTGAAAATTGAGAACGCTAGGCTTCTCGCGGGAACAAACGGTGGCGGGGCTGGAATTTATCAGGTACGCAACCAAGGAACGAAAGCAATACAAGCGGTCACATTGGCGACATGGAGTTCGGTAGACACTGGCTCGACGACATCCTGGCCCAGAAAGCTAACTAACGAAGTAGTAATGCCCGGAGGCTTGGTGCCATTCGATGAAGAAGGACCGTTGGAGATCGTGCCTTTAACACAAGAGTTGCGGGAGAAGCTCAAGTTCGGCACCATGTTAGGAGTGGCAATCTTAATGGTGGTGAAGGTCACATTTACGGATGGTTCTACCTATGACGCGGAACCCACATTTAAGGCCTTGCGGAGCCACCTGCGGCAATTAAATGGAGACTAGCCAGAGAATGGGCAAGCAGATGTCGGCACAAATTGCGGGTTTCGCTCTGTTGGTCTTGTCGGCGGCCTCGCAGGTAAGTGGACAATCGGTTGCCGCCAAGCTACAGGAAACCCGTGAGTTCAATTCTCAAAGTACTACGCTACGAGGGCAATTAATAGATTTCGCGCAGAGTTACGGAATACCAATGGGGCTTGAACTGGTCGCGGGGAATGAAAGACCCGTAAAGCCAATCCGTGCCCAGAATGATACGGCCATAAATGTACTTAGGAAAATCATTCAACACCAGCCAGGCTATGACTTTGACTCAAGCGACGGCGTTGTTAATGTGTATTCGATCAACTTGGTCAACGATTACAAGAACTTTCTCAACCTTCGGCTGCGGAGATATGAAATCACGGATCAAAACCTATTTGGTGCTAAGTACTATCTTCAGCTAGCCATTTCGCAAACCCTTCATCCCAGCCAAAGCTACGGTGGCGGGTATGGCGGGATGGGACTCAACAACAATCTCCATGTCGTCAAGATTTCGTTTTCCGGCGAAAATCTCACGGTCCGTCAAATACTCAACCGACTGATCTCTATTCACGATGGCGCCTTATGGATTGTGCAGCTCAATCCAGCGAAAACGATGAAGGGGGACCGGTTCTACACCCAGACTCTGGCCGGCACGGGGGTGAGTGGTCCTGAGTTCTACTGGGAGTTCGTCCCTCTGCGCTGATATGAGGGTTGTAAGATAATCTTCTTCGTTTCCCTTCGTTACAGTTGTTGCCTCAAATTCTCCTCGCAGATGCAGAGTTGGGTCTAAAGAAAGTCAGGAAAGTCTGGACCCCTTTGGAGAGGGAGTCTTTGGCTCGATCCGGCTGGACACGGTTGCCGAGCGACCGCCATTGGGAGTTAAATAAGACGAAAGCACAAAGCGATGGTTGGAACTGTATTAGGGAATTACAAGATTCTCGAAAAGATCGGTGCGGGCGGACAGGGAACTGTCTATAAAGCTGTCGATTCAAAACTCGGCCGCACGGTTGTGATCAAGGTTCTGCCTGAAGAGCTGGTTGCCAAAGAAGCCAACCGCAAACGATTCGAACGAGAGGCCCGCCTGGCCTCATCGCTGGACCACCCGAACATCTGCACAATCTTCGACCTCAATGAAATTGACGGCGTGCATTTCATCGCCATGCAGTACATTCAAGGGCGCAATGTGCGGCAACTCGTAAACGGTAAACCCCTCCAGCTTGAGAGCGCACTGTCTATAGCCATTCAGGTGGCGGACGCGCTCGCCGTGGCCCACGCTCAGGGCATCATTCATCGCGACGTGAAGGCAGGAAACGTCATGGTGAACAGCAAGGGCCAGGTGAAGGTGCTGGATTTTGGCCTGGCAAAATTGCTCGACGAAGAAGCAGCCAGAACTTCCGGCATTCATCACACCGAGTTAACGGAAGTCGGCGTCCCTTATGGCACCGCCACCTATGCGGCGCCCGAACAGGCGCGAGGTGATCGAGTAGATTCCCGGGCCGACATTTTTTCCACCGGCGTTTTGCTCTATGAGATGTTGACCGGCACCTGGCCGTTTCGCGGGCAAACTGCGGTTGATGTACGTCACTCAGTGTTGCATTCGGCGCCGATCCCGCTGAGCGAAGCGCGACCCGATCCAGTGCCGCCGCGCCTGCAGCAGATACTCGATCGCGCGCTGAAGAAGGATCCTCGAGATCGTTATCAACAGATGTCTCAGTTTCGTGATGACCTGCGGACCCTCGTGCGGGAGACCGCAATATCGGAAGGCGGCGTGATCGACGAAAGCGGCCTGCCTGTCGCCCCTCGCCATCTGCATAACGAAGGGCCGGTATCGCGGGTGCTGCGCTGGCTTGGTGTGAAAAGCGGCGACAGCTCAGCCTCTTCCGGCCGGATGTCCAGCGGCTCTTCGCAGCCGCGTGATGCTCACGAAACGCCAACCACCTTTGGCGATCGGGACAGAAAGAGCGTTGCGATCCTGCCCTTCAAGAACCTGGGCAACGATCCGGAAACCGCTTTTTATGAATTCTCACTTGCGGATGCGGTGATAACCGAGCTCGCGCGCGTGCGAAATCTGGTGGTGCGGCCATCGTCAGTTATTGTTAAGTATCAGGGAAAGCAGCTTGATCCGGGTGACGTGGGCCGCGAATTGGACGTGGATGCGATTCTCACTGCCAGTTTCCTGCGTGCGGGCGCTCATCTGCGCGTCACAGTTCAACTGTTAGACGTGAGAACCAGCGAAATCCTCTGGAGTGATCGCATCGACGCCGATGCCAGCGACATCATGGCGGTGCAGGACACGATTGTGCACCACATCGTTGATGGCCTGCGCCTGGAATTGACGCCCGATGAAAAAGTGGGCCTGGCGAGGGGAACCACTACGGATGCGGCAGCGTCGGAAGAATACTTGCGCGGGCGCAATAGTCTGGGTCAGTTTATCTACCACACTACCGCCCGCGTAGATCTGGATTCGGCTATAGCCCACTTCGAAAGGGCAATCGAACTCGATGCAAAGTTTGCACTAGCCTATTCAGCGCTCGGGAGCTGTTACGTTCATCGGGTGCTCAAGGCGTTGGGCGGAACTGAAGATCACGACAAGGCGCAAAAGGCGTTCAGCAGGGCGCTGGCGCTTGATCCCAAACTGTTGGAAGCACGGCTGCAGAGCGTTTTCATTTACATCACTCGCGGGCAAAAGCCGAAAGCGCGTGCCGAAGTTGAGTTGTTGCGGGAAGAGTATCCTAACGACGTCGGCGTACACTTCGTCCGCGGTTATCTGGCTCGGCTTGATGCGGAATATGAAAAGGCCTTACGCAGTTTTGAACGCATGGTGCGACTCAATCCGGCGGAACGCGTGGTGGCGAGTTATCATCGCGCGCGCATCCTGATGTATCAGACGCGTTACGACGAAGCTCTGGCCGAACTCAACGAAGGAGCCGCGTTAGAACCGGATCACCCGATGATCCAAACCTGGCGCGCGCGCGTACTCGACTATCGCGGTGATATCGAGGAGGCCCGGCGCATACTCGAGCACCTGCTGGAACGCCAACCGCACATGGACGGGATCCGGCCAATCCTGGCCATCTGCCTGAGTACCCAGGGCCGGCACGAAGAAGCAAACAAACAGTTGACCGATCGCGTGAAGACTGCCGCAGCCGCTGACCACGACATTGCTTACTGGCTCGGCACGGCTTATCTCCTGCAGGGCCGGCAGGTGAAGGCGCTGGAGTGGCTGCAAACCGCGATTGAACTTGGTAACGAAAACTATTTATGGTTTGAGTCGGATCCAAACTGGTCTGACTTGCATGATGACCCGCGTTTTAAGGATCTGATGCAAAAGGTGCGAACTTCACTCGGAAAACGCGAGGACACTGCGGCCTGAAGAACTCTTGGGCAGCAGAGTCTGGTAGAGGGTACAGTTTGTGTTTGTCACGAATGATCTCATTAGCACCTGACTTAAGTCAGGTGACTACGATGCTCGACTGGTCTCAGAACCGTTTTAACGGTTTATGCTGGAAACCGTTGAAACGTTTACATCAATTGTAGTCGCTCGATCACCGCACTAAAGTGTGGTGCTAATAATGATATTTACAGATGAACCAGCATGCCGCAATGTGCCGTCAGTCGTAAAAAAACCTATGAAAACTTTCGTCGTCGGAGACATTCACGGGCGCAACGCCCAATTGCAACGCCTGATTGAATTGATTCCGCGGGATGAATCCGAGGACACGCTGGTGTTCCTGGGCGACCTGATTGATCGAGGTCCTGATGCGCCCGGATGTGTCGACTTTGTAATGAAGCTCCAGCGGGAGAATCCGAACCGGGTGTTATGTCTGCGGGGCAATCACGAACAGATGCTCCTGGATTTCATTGAGGGCAGCGCGAACCTCTGGGTCACGCCCGTTACCGGCGGCGAGCGAACCTACGAGCAGTATGCAGGCAAGGCTTTGCGAATAGACAAAGAGCAGGATCTTGACGATGCTCGCCGCGCGATCGAAAACAGCGTACCAGCCGAGCACCTCGACTTTATTCACGCGTTGCCGTTTTTCCATGAAGATGAGTATGCGATCTATGTGCATGCGGGCCTGGATCGCACCAAGCATCCGAAAGACACTCCGCCGCAGGAGTTGCTATGGATGAGAGACATGGAGTTTTACAAAAACTACCGCGGCAAGCCCTGCATTTTTGGTCACACTCCGACACCGCTGCTCCCCTTGTGGGGGCGTGTCGGTCGCCATGGAATCTATATCTCTCATAGCGCTATCGGCATCGACACCGGCTACAACCTGCAGTCGCCGCTAAGTTGCCTTTCACTGCCTGACTTTTCGCTATATCAAACCTTTGCCGATGGTCACGATGAGACACATCACATCACGGCGTTTATCCCGGATACGCTGAAAGCGATGCAGCGGAAAGGTGAGCAAGATGGCAGAAGCTCGAGCCCGCGCGTAAGCAAGGGCTCCGTTTAAGCAAAAGCGCGTTTAGAAATGGACGGCTTAACTCACTTGCGGCTTGCCGCCGCGGTGAGGCAAGCCTCACCGCACTGTGTGGCGGCAAAGGCGCAAGCTCAGTTGATACTTTAAGTAGGGAAACTATTCGCCTGGTTGGCGGCCGGGACGCAAGCTCGGATTGAAGTTAACCGGGAGGATCTATCGCGACCAGAAGTGATGAGCCGCACGGTTAGCCATCCGGCAACGAGACCCGAGCCCTTATTAGAGTCGGGCTCCTGTTTTCTCCATGAAGAAAAAGACACTTCTCTATGGACTTCTGTATGGTGTCGCCGGCGGCATCCTGATCATGGCCCTCAAGCTGATTGAGTATCGTTTCCTGGTGGTTGAGCATTCAGTTGAGATTTACGGCGGATTGATAGCCCTGTTGTTCGCGCTCCTGGGCGCATGGTTGGGATTGAAACTAACCAGAAAAAAGGAAGTGGTCGTCTTCAAGGAGGTTCGGGTTTCTGATGCAGGGCCTTTTTCACTCAATGAAGGGAAGTTGCGTGAGCTTGCAATTACGCCGCGCGAGTTGGAAATACTCGAACTAATCGCACGCGGCATGAGTAACCGCGAGATTGCTGAAAAGCTTTTCGTCAGCGAGAGCACCGTCAAGACCCACTCCAGCCGGCTTTTCGATAAACTCAGCGCCAGGAGAAGGACCCAGGCAGTGCAGATTGGTAAGGAACTCGGTCTGATTCCCTGAAAGACCCACCAGTCGTTCGGGAAGC
The DNA here is from genome assembly GCA_035557535.1 of Pyrinomonadaceae bacterium. Classification (GTDB taxonomy): domain Bacteria; phylum Acidobacteriota; class Blastocatellia; order Pyrinomonadales; family Pyrinomonadaceae; genus PSRF01. The sequence continues at coordinate 133,069 of DATMDU010000157.1, read as the reverse complement.
TTTCGCGGGCTCCGCACGCTCGTTGAGTGCTCTAAACTAAAGTACTGTTTTTCAGTTCACGCCCCAAATCATCCGAAAGTATGACGACAAAACCTGCTCGATAAAGCTACTTTCTCGCCCGACCGCTGAAATACTTTTCAGTATAGGAGAAAACGTATGAAGAAAACTGTTTTGACCTTCGGGCTGATTTCCGGGGCCATATCTTCGTTGTTGATGTTGCTGTTAATGATTTTTCTTGTCGACAAGATTGGTTTCGACAAGGCGATAATCGTAGGTTACACGTCGATCGTCGTTTCCCTGCTGTTGGTACCTTTCGGCATTAGGTCGTACCGCGAAAACGTTGGCGGCGGCAGCATCACTTTCGGTCGAGCATTTGCGGTTGGCATTCTCATTACTGTGATCTCGTGCATTTGCTACGTAGTGGTGTGGGAGATCGCTTACTATAATTTCATTCCGGATTTCGTGGATAAGTACGCGGCTTACATGGTCGAGAAAGCCATGGCCTCCGGCGCGAACCAACAGGCAATTGACGCGACGCTTCAGCAGATGAAGGACCTGAAGGTAATGTTAGACAACCCTCTGATCAACGCTGCCCTAACCTTCACGGAACCCTTTCCAGTCGGAGTGCTGGTCACACTGATCTCGGCCGCTATCCTGCGGAGGAAGCCTGGACCTTCAAGTGTAGAAGCCCACGCGTAGGCAAGGACTTCGGCTGCGAATGGGGTCCCTCGGTGACTCAATCATTCCGGACCACGCCGCAACGAACTTTCACAATTGCAGTATAAACCTGAAAAATCGATCGCTCTTTGAGGAGGCAGTCATGGAACTCGGAAATTTTTCGATTAGTTTAGCGGTAAAAGATATCGAGGCGTCAAAGGCCTTTTACGAAAAGCTCGGTTTTACAGTTTTCGGCGGAGATCAATCGCAGAATTGGTTAATCATGAAGAACGGCGATCAGAATATTGGGTTGTTTCAAGGCATGTTTGAAAACAACATTCTCACCTTCAACCCGGGCTGGAATAGCAACGCTCAGCCCCTCGGTGAATTCACAGACGTTCGAGAGTTGCAGCGGCAACTCAAAGCGAGCGGCGTGACCATGATTGCAGAAGCAGACGAAAGCTCCACGGGTCCCGGTAGTTTCATGATTGAGGATCCGGATGGAAACACGATTCTGGTAGATCAGCACGTGTAGACCGATGTGGCGGAAGCCCGTGCGTAAGCAAGGGCTCTTCGAAATGGCTATGCCATCTGATGTGCGGAAGGTCTTTGACCTTCCGAGAAGCGTGCAGACTGGTTTGTGCTATGCCCAACTCTGGGCGGAGCTCCAGAATTAATAACAGAATTTCCTGCCGGTGGGGCGGAGCCTCCACCGCACATCAGACGGCATAGTCGTCGTTCGACTTCTCAGTTCAAATGGGATTGATTTGCAATCCTAGCCCTTCCCTGACGATCGGGCATTGCTTTGGACTAGGTGGTGCGATTCAGGATGTAGTCGGCGATGGCAGCCAGCCGCTCAGTTGGGCGCTCGATTTGATCGAGGACGGCGCAGGCCCGGCCGTGAACGCGGAGTGCCAACTTGCGGGCTGCATCGATTCCATGGAGGTGTGGATAGGTAGCCTTTTCGGAACGTTGATCTTTGCCGGGAGTTTTGCCGATGGCTTCCGCAGTTGAGGTTACGTCCAACACGTCGTCCGTAATCTGAAACAGCAATCCCAACTGCGCGGCATACTCAGTTATCGCATTGAGCTCACTTTCTTTTGCGTTCGCGATGATCGCGCCGCATCGCGCAGCCGCAATAATTAACGCACCGGTTTTCAGCCGGTGGATTTGTTCAAGCTCTGATGGACTCACCTCGCGCGACTCTGCCTCAAGATCAAGCGCTTGTCCCGCCACCATACCGAAAGGCGTCCCCGACGATTGCGAAAGATCACTGATGACTTGCAATCGCTTTTCGGCCGAAAGGTTTTCGTCTGCTGAAATTATGCGGAAGGCGAGCGTCTGCAACGCGTCTCCCGCGAGAATGGCAGTAGCTTCGTCAAACTGAATATGACAAGTTGCACGTCCGCGTCGCAGATCATCATCGTCCATGGAGGGCAGGTCGTCGTGAATCAGCGAATAGGTATGAATCAATTCGAGCGCACAAGCGGTGGGCAACAGGAGTTTTTCATCAACGCCAAACGTTTGGCCCACGGCGAGGGTTAGCAGCGGTCGAAATCGCTTACCTCCCGCAAACACGCTCCAACGAATGGCGGCATGAAGCTTGACTGGCTCGACTGAATTACCCGGCAGCAAACGATCGAGCTCAGCATCGACCCTGCTCCTTGTCTGAACGAGGAACTGCCGCAACTGCGGTTCGATAGTAACGTCAGACGTTTCTGCTGTTTCTGCAGGCGTGGTCATAGATCTGCTATTCGTCCGCTGCGTTCACAGGTTCGAATTCGCTGACGGTTACGCGGCCCTGGTTGTCGCGTAATAAAATTTCGATGCGGCGTTCCGCCTGGCTCAGTCTCTCCTGGCATTCACGAGAAAGGCGGATACCCTGTTCAAATAGTTCCAGACTCTTTTCCAAAGGCAGTTCGCCCTGTTCGAGGTCCTGAACAATTTGTTCGAGCGCCTCGAGCGACGTTTCAAAACTCTTCGGTTGTTCCTTATCGTTTTTCATTCACCACTTCATCCTCACGGGCGTTGTTCAGAGTACAAGCTTTAGCTTGCGGCTGATCAGGATCAACGTAGACGTTGAACTCTAAACTTCATCCTCACTGGCTTCAACACGGGCGTCAAGTGTCCCGCGGGCTAACTTCACCCTGATCGAGTCGCCTATGGAAACCGAGGCGGCATCTCTCAAAATTGTTCCGTCCTGCTTCAGGGCCATCGCATAGCCGCGATGTAACACTGCCAGAGGCGACAACGCATCGAGCGACGCAGCGGCTAATCCTAATCGTTTCTCGGCCCCGGTCAACTGCTTGTCTATCAAAGCATGGCAAGCACTATACGCCGACTCGAAGCGCGCGCGCGCCTCGGCCAGGCGAGCACGGATATGGGAGGGCGCGAGGCTGCTACTGAGCGCATCGGCTCTGAGCTGCGCGCTCCTGAGCGTTTGGCTCATTTGAATTCTCAGGCGATGCTGAGCTGCGTTGGTCGCGGTGCCGGCATCGCGCAATCGTCCGCGCACCTCGTCAAAAGCCTGAGACAATGCTTGTTCCTGCACGCGGCTGCGAGCCCTGACGATCTGGTAACGCATCAACCGCGCAAGGTTTTGGCCTGCTTGCGCCAGATGCGCGCAGATCTGATCTTCGCGCGCGGCAACCAGTTCCGCGGCGGCCGATGGAGTGGCTGCTCTCCGGTCAGCCACAAAATCTGCAATCGTGAAGTCGGTTTCATGGCCCACCGCCGAAATCACGGGGATTGAAGACGCCCGAATCGCACGCGCTACTTCTTCTTCGTTAAATGCCCAAAGGTCTTCAGTTGAACCTCCGCCGCGCCCGACAATCAATACATCGACGAAATCTGCCTCCCGTCCGGCTTGCCGTGCTTTTTCATGATGCTCGTTAAGCAGTTTGATGGCCCGCGCGATGTCGCGACCGGCGCCTTCCCCCTGCACGCGCGCAGGAGAGAAGAGCACGTGAACTGTGCGAGTGCGCCGCGAGATGACGTTGAGAATGTCGCGAATGGCCGCGCCAGTTGGGGAAGTGACTACGCCAACTCGTCCCGGAAAGATCGGTAGCGGGCGTTTCAATTCCGGTGCAAACAGACCTTCCGCCTGGAGCCGATCGCGGAGTTGCTCAAACGCGACCTGCAAGGCCCCTGCGCCAACGGGATCGAGCGCCTCAACAATTAGTTCGTATTCGCCGCGAGCTTCGTAAACCGAAAGGCGGCCGCGCGCCCTCACCTTTAAACCATCTTTGGGACGAAAGCGTATGCGACTGTTGGCCGAACGAAAACATTTGGCCCGCAGCTGAGCGCCTTCGTCCTTGATGGTGAAATACCAGTGGCCCGAAGAATGCGCTTTGAAGTTTGAAATTTCACCTTCGACCCAGACGGAAGAGAAACGCGCCTCGATTGCCTTGCGGATTGACTCGGTCAGCTCGCTGACGCTCAACGGGCGGCGCTCAGTTTCGTCAAACAAAGATGCGAAGAGTGGCTCAGACATTGGAAGGATGAAGGATGAAGGATGAGGGGTGAAAAAGCAACAGTCTCATTTCTCACGCGATCAGTCTCTTTACAAGTGAGCAAGGACTTGTTGGAAGTGGCTTCGCCTTCTGAGGTGCGGAAGGTCTCCGACCTTCCGGAAACGCATTTGAATGCCGCACATCAGACGGTGAAGCCGCGTTCACCTATCATCCTTAGAGCTCATCAAGGTGTGGCCACAGTCACGACCGGACTGAGGCGTACCGAAGCTCCTTCGCGTTTGGTGCGAACGCGTACGCGTGGGTTATTGGCAGGAGTTAAATTGGACGCGTAGGTAATGGTGTAGGCGGTGCGCAGTTGGACCACTACATCATCATACGCGCGCTGTAATTCTTCGAGACGACGAATCGGATAGTAAACTCCGCCGGAAGCTTCGGCGAGCCTCTGGCCTTCCTCGTGGGCGCGAGTTGTCAATGTCAGGTAGCGGGTGCGCAGTGGATCGATCGTGACCTCTGGTTTGGGGACGCTCGCTTCCGGAATCAATCCGGAAGGAACGTACAACGGATAGACGAGCGCGCCTGATTCAATCACCGCTTCCAGAATCGCGTTGAATGGAACGAAGGACTTGTTATCGTCGCCGTCGGAAAGAATCACCACGGCAGTCCTTTCGCCGCGGAGTTGTTTTAAAGTGTCTGCCAGCACGTAGCCCAGGGAATCCCAGAGTGCGGTGGCGCCGCCCGCATCTATGTCTTCCAACTTCTCCGACAGCATCCGGCGGTCGGAGCTAAAGTCAGAAATAATCTGAATGTCGTCGCGGAAACTAATGATGGCGATGCGGTCCTGTGGGCTTGCAGTTCTCAAAAAGTCGCGCGCCGCTTTCCGGATGAAATCGATTCTTTCTTCCACGCTGCCCGAGACGTCCAACAACAAGACCAGGTTGAATGGCTCGCGAGTGGATACAACTTTTGTTACCTGGCGCTCCTCGCCGTTTTCAAAAACGGTGAAATCGGATTCATTCATGCCGCCGATGGCGCGACCGTTGCGATCGGTAACGCTCGCGTTTAAGCGCATCATTTGCGGCGACTGTTCGCTTACAAACTTGCCGGGAGCACGGCGAGTCATCAGCGTCGGCTCGCGTCCCGGCGGCGGCAGGGTCTTAGCGTAGTCGCCAAACATTTTCGGCGACACTTTGCGAATTGCGTCGATCAGTTGGCTATCACCGCTGCGCACAATAGCCCGGGCCGCTTCGGTGAGAGGTCGCTCGCGCAGATCGCTCGGCACCATGGCGGGATCAACGTTGAGCAGGACCACGCCTCGCTGCGTAAGAAAATCAAGTTGCACTCGATCTTCTTTCGCCGGTTTCTTCTCGCCGAGTTTGCCGGAAATCTTGAAGATGCCGCCTGCTTTTTCTTTGATCTCCGGCAGTTCGACGTCGCTCAAAAATCGCGGCCGGCTGGCGCTCCACATAAAATCAAATTTCAGCGCTTCGAGGGGAACGTCGGCGTGGATGGTGCCGGTGTTAGTGCTGACCTCAGCGCTCTCGACATTGCCGACGATATCAACCGAGCCCGCTTGGCTTTCCACCTTGACTCTCGAACGTGCGGGAATCCGCACAATTAGATCAATACGATCTTTGTCAGGCCGCTCGCGAACTTCAATCTCAATTGAACCTTTCTTGCCTTCGGCCCGCACATCCGTCGCATCGATGGCCAAGCCCGCTGAGCTCGCCTCGATAATCACATTTTTGACCTGCTCGTCATTGGCGATAACGCTCACGCGCCCGCTGCGACTCTTAACGGAAAGCGAAACCTTGTCGCTGGTTTCCATCTCTCGCCGGTAGCTCTGCGAGTGAACGAGGTTGGCCGTGGCGCCCAACAACAGCACCAGGATTATCCCGCCGAAAATTCTTTTTTTAGACTTATTGCGGCCAGGGTTGGCCGCGGGGGATTTGCGGTAAAACATAGGCTGCGATCTTGCCCGAGCCAACTCTGCGGGTCAAGGACGCGCCTAACTCGAATGAGATTCCACCCGCAAACTATATAGATTAAAAAGCAGGGGCACGGCATGCCGTGCCTCTACGTTTAGTTAATGTAACCACGCACCCCGCTTCAGTAATCGCCGACAACAACATCACTTCGTTTCGTATTGGAATACGCCATAACCTGCACTACGTCTACAACCCGAAACGAATCATAGACCTTCTTGGGTGAATCGCGTGGCTTCGGTTTTCGCGATTACCGCAGTTCACACTTTCGAATGTCACCGAGCAAGCAGCAATGCAAGTAATGGTGGCGAATCGAGATTGATCCGCTATCATACCGGGACCCAGTACGACGAAAACCACTCACAGCTTGCTCTGCGGGTTATCTGGTTTAGCGGCATGGGGGAACATGGGGGCGCGCAGATGAGAACTCAACCGGCAGAGATCACGGAAGTAAAATTCTCAATCCATAACCTCGTCACGCGCGAGCCGCGGGCGGGGCTTGCTGAAGACGTGCGGCGTGGTCTCTCTTCGCAGCCTAAGCGTTTTCTACCGAAGTACTTCTACGACGAGTTGGGCTCGCAGCTCTTTGAAGCTATTTGTCTCCTGCCTGAGTATTACCTTACCAGGGCGGAGAACGAGATTCTTACCCGCTATGCTGATGATATCGTTGCTGAAATTGACGGCAAGATTACGCTGATAGAAATGGGCAGCGGCAGCGCTTCCAAGACGCGACTGATTATCGAGGCATTACTCAGACAGCAGCGAGAGCTCTTATTTATCCCGGTCGATATTTCCGCCTCGGCGCTGGACAGCAGTTCGCGAATACTCTTGCAGTCGTATCCGCAGCTCAGCATCGACGCATATGCCGGAGATTATTTTGCGGGACTCGCGGAATTGGAAAAAACAACTCGGGCTCGCACGCTGGCCCTTTTCCTCGGTTCAAACATCAGTAACTTCGATCCTGATGAAGCCCTGAAATTCCTACATGCGCTTCGACAAGTGTTGCACGCCGGCGACGCGCTCTTGCTGGGCGCTGATTTGAAGAAAGACCGCCAGACTCTTGAAGCTGCTTACAACGATGCGTTGGGCGTCACTGCGGCGTTTAACCTGAACGTGCTGGCCCGCATCAACCGCGAGCTCGGCGGAAATTTTGAATTGCGCGGGTTTCGGCACCTGGCTTTGTACAACGAAGAACGCGGCCGCGTAGAGATTTATATCGAAAGCATACGCGATCAATCAGTATTGATTAGTGCGCTCGACATGAAAGTCGACTTTGCCGAGGGCGAGCAGATTCATACCGAAAATTCTTACAAATACGATTTATCCGACATAGCGAACCTGGCCGCCGAAACAGGTTTTACTCGAGGGCGCACCTGGCTGGATTCTGAGGAACGCTTCAGCAGCAACCTGCTGTTGGCGGTGTAAACAATCGCGGACAGGGTTTACAGAATTAACAAGATAATAAATTTGAGACCGCCATTTGCAATCATGTTCATTTTGTAAATCCTGTCATTGAACCAGATCTCACGCCGAATGCCTGAAGTCGCCGACAATCCCCTCGTTGAGTTTGACGATGTTAGTTTTACTCATCCTGGTTCTGCGTCCCCGGTAATCTCCCTTCTTAACTTCTCCGTTCAACGCGGCGAGATCCTTGTCTTGCTTGGCGAATCAGGTTGCGGCAAGACCACTACACTCAAACTCGTCAACCGCCTGCTGCTGCCGACTGCGGGGAAAGTCACGGTTGAAGGTAGGACCACGACGGCCTGGGACTCGATCGCCTTGCGGCGCCGCACCGGTTATGTGATTCAGGACGGCGGTCTATTTCCGCATTTCACTGTCGCCAAAAATGTCGGCCTGGTCCCGGCACTGGAAAAATGGGATCAGCCAAAAATCAAACGGCGAGTGGATGAACTCTTGTCCATGGTGGGCCTTGAGCCGAATGTCTTTGCCGATCGTTATCCGCGAGAGCTGTCCGGAGGCCAACGTCAGCGTGTGGGAGTGGCTCGTGCTCTGGCTGCCGAGCCGCCGTTGCTCTTGTTAGACGAACCATTCGGCGCGCTCGATCCGCTCACGCGCGCCAGCTTGCAGACGCAGTTTGCGGCGATCACAAAGCAACTCAATAAGACGGCCATACTTGTTACTCACGATGTGCGCGAAGCTCTTATGCTCGGCTCGCGCATTGGCCTGATGCATGAAGGCAAGCTCCTGCTGCTCGAAACCCCTGAAGATTTTCTGAAGTCGAAAGAGTCTCGGGCCCTTGCTTACCTCGAAACGCTTAAACTTCCGGCAAAAGCTCACGAGAGGTCGAGGGAGGAAAGGCCGTGACCTTCGGTAATTTCCTTCAGCAAAACTGGCCGGAACTGCTGACGCTTTTGCGCCAGCACCTCTGGCTGGTTTTTATTTCGACGTTGATTGCCGTTGCCATCGGCATTCCCACCGGCATTTTGTTAACTCGAAAACAATCGTTGCGCGGTCCGGTGTTGGGGGTTGCGAATGTGATGCAGACGATTCCCAGCCTGGCGCTTTTTGGGTTTCTTATTCCGCTTCCTTTTATCGGCGGCATAGGCGCGCGCACTGCGATTGTGGCGCTCGTGCTCTATGCGCTGATGCCGATCATGCGAAACACTGTGACCGGGATTCTCGGCGTCGATCGCAACGTGCGCGAGGCGGCGGTGGCGATGGGAATGACGGATCGTCAGATTCTCTGGCAAGTGGAACTGCCGTTAGCGATGAAAGTAATTCTGACTGGAGTCCGCGTGGCGACGGTGATCGCCGTAGGCGTTACTACAATTGCGGCGGAAGTTGGCGCCGGTGGTCTGGGCGTCTACATCCTTCGGGGCTTGCGACAGTATGACAATAATCTTCTGCTGGCCGGTGCTGTTCCAGCGGCGTTAATGGCCCTGACGGCCGATTTCTCTCTAGGGTTACTTGAGCAGCGTTTCTCGGTAGACACGAAGATCGCCAGCCGGCGACGCATGGTTGTGAACCGGATTTTCCTCGGGGCTATCGGGCTAATCGCATTGGTCGGAGCTTATGGCGCGTGGAGCGCTTCGCGTCCTGATCCGCGCTCAGCTGCCGGCGCCGGACGCGTGGTGGTGGCTTCGAAGGATTTTACGGAGTCGGGACTCCTCGCGGAGATCGTCGCGCAAATGTTGGAAGCGCGCGGAGTCGTAGTCGAACGCAAGTTTGAGTTGGGCGGAAACCTTCCGCACGACGCTCTGGTTGCGGGTCAAATCGATCTATATCCGGAGTACACCGGCACGGCATACACCGCAATCCTGAAACATCCGCCGATAACCGATCCGCGAGTGGTCTACGAACAGGTCAAAACGGAATATGCGGAGAAATTCAAACTGGCGGTGAGCGAGCCGTTGGGTTTTGAGAACACGTTTGCGATTTTAGTTCGCGGCGCCGACGCTCGCCGGCTGGGGTTGAAAACGATCTCTGATGTCGCGCCTCATGCGCGCGCGTGGCGCGCTGGTTTCGGACAGGATTTCATGTCGCGCGCCGATGGCTATCCAGGATTTAGCAAGGCTTACGGGTTGAAGTTTGCCGGCCAGCCGCGCGAGATGAATTTATCGCTGACTTACATTGCGCTTTCAACCGGACAAGTGGATCTGATCGCCGGCAATTCAACCGAAGGAAGAATCGCAGCGCTGGATCTGGTGCAACTCGAAGACGATCGCCGCTACTTTCCGCCCTACGAAGCTGTTTACCTGGTGCGGCCAACTGCTTTGACTGCTGTGCCGACGCTCGCCGAGGTACTGAAAAAACTCGCCGGCGCAATATCGACGGACGAGATGAGGCAACTAAACTACGAAGTGGATGCGAACAAACGCGGACAAGCGGAAGTAGTGCGCGAGTGGATAAAGAGCAAGGGGTTTTGAAGTAATAAGAATTAATTGGCCCGAGAAGAAGTCAGAACCGGGAGCGGTAGCGACCGGGTAAATACGGCGATTCCTGAACTCGGCGATTCACGACGACCCGGTCGCTACCGCTCCCGGTTCCGAATTAGTCGGACCACGTTAGTTGAGCTTTGGAGAAGCAAATGAGAAAGCTCCTTATTCTGATCGTCATTGTTTCATCGCTGTTCCCGAGCGCCGCGTTTTCGCAAGCTCAAGCGTCAGCCGCAAAGCCCGGTACCGTTTATCTACTCAAGCCTGCCCGCGTCTTCGACGGCCAGTCGGCGCAGTTGCATGACAACTGGGTAGTGCTCGTACGTGGTGAGAAGATTGAAGCGGTAGGCCGTCCGAACGAAATCAAAGTTCCCGCCGATGCGAAGGTGATCGAGTTACCCGGAATGACGCTGATGCCGGGACTCATTGATGCGCATTCGCATGTGCTGCTCCATCCTTACAGCGAAACCTCCTGGAACGATCAGGTTGCACGCGAAGCCCTGAGTTTGCGTGTTGCACGGGCCACCAACCATTTGCGCAACACCTTGCAGGCCGGTTTTACAACGCTGCGCGACCTTGGCACTGAAGGCGCGGGTTACGCGGACGTCGGACTGAAGCAGTCAGTGCAACAGAAAATTATTCCTGGCCCGCGCCTGATAGTAACGACGCGAGCGATTGTGGCCACCGGCACATATGGACCAAAAGGCTATGCTTCGGAGTGGAGTGTTCCTCAGGGTGCAGAGGAAGCCGACGGAGTTGATAGTCTGACACGCGTCGTCCGTGAACAAATCAGCAAAGGCGCGGATTGGATCAAGGTGTATGCTGACTATCGATGGGGCGCCGGTGGAACCGCGCATCCGACTTTTACTTTGGACGAGCTGAAACTAATCGTCGAAGTAGCCAGGAGCGCAGGAGTTCCAGTTGCCGCGCACGCCACGAGCCCGGAAGGAATGCGCCGCGCAATTCTCGCCGGCGTCGAAACGATCGAGCACGGAGATGGCGGCACTCCGGAATTGTTTCGATTGATGAAGGAACACGGCGTGGCGTTCTGTCCGACGTTGTCAGTTGCCTCCGGCGCGAATGTCGAACGGAAGAAGATCGTGTTCAAGCAGGCTCTGGCAGCGGGAGTGACCATCGCCAGCGGCAGCGACGTCGGTGTCTTTGCCCACGGGGATAACGCGCGGGAAATTGAAATCATGGTGAACTGGGGAATGCCGCTCGTCGCCGCCCTGCGTTCCGCCACTTCGATCGATGCGCGCGTCTTGCACATGGAAAATGAGATTGGCCAGGTGAAAGCCGGGCTACTCGCTGATCTAATCGCTGTCGAAGGCGATCCGGCGACCGATGTTACCGCTTTGCGGCGAGTGCGTTTCGTAATGAAGGGCGGGGAGATTTACCGCCACGATAAGTGATTAAGTCAGAACGGCGAGCGGTAGCGACCGGGTCGTGATCCGCTGGAACTTCTAACCCAATGCTTACCCGGTCGCTACCGCTCCCGGTTCTGACTTAATGAAGGAGACAGAATGACATTAATCGATTTGATAGTTTTGTTAATCATCGCCGGACTCTGCGGCGCGTTGGGGCAGGCGATTAGTGGCTTTTCGCGGGGCGGTTGTCTGGTATCAATTGCTCTGGGATTTATTGGCGCGCTGCTGGGCTCATGGCTCGCGACCAAATTGGGATTGCCTGAGATTCTTCCCTTGCGGATTGGCGGAGTAGGCTTCCCGATCGTCTGGTCGATAATCGGTGCGGCGTTGTTCGTGGCGGTCATCGGCCTGCTTTCGCGGCGCAGAGTTTAGCAACTCGTTCGCGGGCGATGCTGCTTATTAATCAGTTAAGAAGAACGTGGCGCGGAAACTCCGGTGAGCATCCCTGCGCCACGCTATGCTCGAATTAGGATTGCGCTCTAGCCGCCACTCGTCCCCGTTTTGTTATAGTCACCCGGTGGATCATCGTCAGTATCATTCGGTGGCGGGTCTTCGTCGCCATCATTGGGCGGTGGATCATCGTCAGGTGGCGAATCGCCATCAAGTGGTGGATCGCTCGGATCTCTTGCAAGAATACCGATGTTGAATTGAGTATCCTCATATATCCCACAGTGGGAATTCTGTGTCATTTAATGTCCTCCCTCTTGAGTTGCGGACGTTTGTAGTTCAGCGGCTACGCCGCCGCGATCTAATGAGAGAAAGTCGCCTCGCTTCTTCAGGGCAGTGATGCAGCGCGAACCTGCTCGTCCTGAGCGCGGCGAAACTCTTCCAGCTTCGCGCGCAATTCCGGGCGACTGTTGGCCAGGATAGAAACTGCGAAGAGCGCGGCGTTGACTGCGCCGGGTTTGCCGATCGCTAATGTCGCCACAGGAATCCCTGCCGGCATTTGGACCGTAGATAGCAGGGAATCCATTCCGTTGAGCGCATCGCTTTTCATGGGAACACCGAGCACCGGCAGGGTGGTGTGCGCGGCGAAGACACCGGCCAGATGAGCGGCTCCTCCCGCCGCGCAAATCATAACTTCCAGCCCGCGCGCGACTGCGCCCGATGCAAACTCAGCTGCCAACTGCGGCGTGCGATGCGCCGAGATGACACGACACTCGTGTTCAATTCCAAACTCAGTCAGCTTTTCGTCAGCATGGCGCATCGTGTCCCAGTCAGACTTACTGCCCATGATGACTGCGACTAATGGATTTGAGGCTTGGGAACTCATTGATTAGTGCTTCTCCAATTGGTTTTGAGTAGGACAGGCATTCCTGCCTGTCCGTTCTTTAGCAGATCGTTCCTCGAACAAAAGGACAGGCAGGAATGCCTGTCCTACCAGTTATTCAGTGTTGACGTTCTTTTCGTCCTTAATTTCCGGGCTGTCCGGGTTCTGGGCCCCGGGCACTTCGCCGCCTGGAACCAGTTTCTCGTTTTTCGGTTTCTGCATGTCGCGAAGCTCCTCAGTTGGGCCCTTCTCAACTTCAGAACGTCCCGGAGCATTTCCTTCGTCTTGATTCATTGTATTTGTCCTTCCTGATTACCAGCCGATCAGAAACTTATGCGCCCTGATCGAGCGAATACCCTCGTTCACCATCGAAGTTGTAGAGATTCTCGGTCTTGATGAAATCGTAACCCGCATCGCCGACGCGTTTAAGCAGGGAAATAATTTGCGCGTGGGCCACAGCTCCATTCGCGTCTGAAATGAACCGGCAGCGCCAGTGATCGGAACAGAATGTTTCGGCATGGCCGCCCGGCCATACTTTGACGCCCCGGTTGCTCATCATTTCCAGCTTTAGCCCGTCGCCGCCGAGCTTCGACAGACCGTCCCCAAGATCGTTGGCCGTGCCTTCGGTCCAATCAAGAAACACGTCGACGCCTACCAGATCCTTCCGGGCGCGAGGCCTTGCGGGCCTGGCTACCTCCTCAACTGCACTTACCTCAGCAGCCGCTTTGTAAGCCGCAGCTTTCAGAGTTTGAGGCTTTTGGCCAATACGCTGGCCGACAGCTTCCGCAAATTCTTTCGTTCCTACCTTCTCCTTGCTCTTGCCTTCCTCGTAGATGTCGTAAGTGTGAATGCCATCTTCAATCGTGCGCAGCCAGGCATTGTGCACTCGTTCCGCTTCCTCTGTGAGGCCGAGGTGGACCAGCATCATCACTGCGCCTAGCAGCAGCCCCGAAGGGTTTGCTAAATTTTGCCCGGCACGACGGGGCGCCGATCCATGAATCGCTTCAAACATCGAAACGTGTTCGCCGATATTCGCTGAACCGGCTAACCCAACTGAACCTGCGATTTGAGCAGCAACGTCTGACAGCACATCGCCATAAAGATTTGGCATCACCAGCACGTCGAAAATTTCTGGGGTATCCGCCAGCTTCGCGGCACCGATATCAACTATCCAATGCTCGTTTTCGATCTCGGAATACTCGGTCGCGATCTCGTCAAACACTTTGTGAAAGAGACCGTCGGTCAACTTCATGATGTTGTCTTTGGTGAAGCAGGTGACTTTCTTGCGGTTGTTCCGGCGCGCGTATTCAAAAGCGTAGCGCACAATCTTTTCCGAACCTGGTCGCGAGATAAGTTTCAAACACTGCATCACTTGTTCAGTTTGCCGGTGCTCAATGCCGGCATAAAGGTCTTCCTCGTTTTCGCGCACGATGACCGTGTCCATCACCGGATGTTTGGTATCGATGAACGGATGATAGGAGACACAGGGACGCACATTGGCATAGAGACCCAGCGTTTTGCGCACAGTCACGTTGAGACTCTTAAAACCACCACCTTGCGGTGTCGTGATCGGGGCTTTGAGGAACACCTTGGTGCGACGAAGAGAATCCCACGAACTCGGTTCAATACCCGAACTGTTCCCGGCCAGATAAACTTTTTCACCGATGTCTATTGTTTCGATATCAAGGTTGGCGCCGGCTTCCTTGAGAATGTGGAGCGTCGCCGCCATGATTTCGGGGCCGATGCCGTCGCCATGTGCGACAGTGATGGGGACAGATTTAGACATATCTAAACAGGGCCTTTCGCGAATTGATTAAACTTGATTGTGAAGCAATATATTCCAAACGAGGCAGAACTGGGAAATCGGGAAGGTCCCTGGTTATGTGGTCGTTACGATTCCCCAAACTTACGAGTCCGATGCGACGAGCCTACGGAGCAGGCGAAAGCATGCAGCCCAGGGTGAAGCGAAGCGAAACCCTGGGTAGGTGAGCAGCGGGAACAATCTTCAGTTTGAAGCATTCGCCGTTGCGCATTAGTAAACGTTCCCAATATGAGAACCCTACGGTCGACTAACCCTCAACGTCTTCCAGTTTTCTTGTCAGTCCCAGCTGTCCGACCAAACCACTAAACAATAAACACAATATCAATAACCAGGTGGCGACGCTCACGATGCCAGCCACTCGGGCTCGTGGAGGCTCCAGAAATTCGAGCTGCACAAGTGACTGCTCGGCCGGCACCGATATTAGAAGGGAACCATCGTGAGCAGGTCGGACGTCAAGTTTTTCGCCCGAGCTCGTAGCCACCCAGTGTGGGTAGTAGAAGGTTCGGACTCGGACCTCCTGAGCCGCACCTGGGCCAATCCAAAAGCCCCGCGACTGCGGCTTCCAGGAGTTGATCGCAACTGTCCTTTCTCCCGCATCAACCTCCGTGGGGATAGGTTTGGGACGTTCATTCACCCACACCGGCAACCAGTAATCGAGACTATCATTGGCAAAGCTTGCTTTGCTGCCAAACTCAAATTCAAAACGAGGTAGGTAGTTCGCATCGCGCATACGCGCTCCGCTGTACGCGAGGGCAACGAGCACTCCGCCCACCGCAACGATCGCGGCCCATCGAAACCTGCCTCGCATCTGGTGTTTCCAGAAAGGAATGCTGGCGGCCGTTAATAAGGGAAGGGCACACGACGAAATCACAAGCCAGCGCCACGGAAATTGTACTTCCTTGAGTTTCGGAATCATGGCCCATAGTGGCCGGCTCAGATCCGTAGCCATGAACAACGAAAAAGCGAAGAGCGCAAAAACAGCCATCAGTCCGCGATCTAACTTCTTTCTGTAGGCAGAGAAAAACATTACAAATGGTGCGAAGGCCATCGAGAGCGTCGCCAGGGTAAACATGTTTGAGAGCCAGGAGTTTGTATTACCGAGAGTGAAAGGCGATAAAACAAAATTTCTGCGATAGTCGAAATACACAGTAAGTTCTTCATTACGTGTTAGCGAGGCGTTTTTCAACCAGGAGAGTTCGGCAGTCAGTGTGTTCCAATAAAAAGCACTGGCTGCCAGGCCCAAAGCAACTGCAACGACGAGCACAAGCAGAGTTCGCCACCGAGTCTTCTTCCCGATATTCCAAAGCGCATAGAAGCAGAGTGACAGCGAACCTATAATCGCAACTGGGAGGTTTGTCAGTACCAATAGCGCAAACGATATCGCCAGACCCGCAATATCCGGCAGGCGTTGTCCTCGGCAAACTCGCACGACGAAAGCAAATGCGAACGGCGCAATCGACGCCGCGGCGTACTCAGCCAGCAGCGACGCTCCATAGAATTCATTTACGTGGTAGGGAACAAACGCGTAGAGCACGCCTGCGACGATGGCGAGGTTTCGCGGCAGGTAGCAGCGGGCCCAGAAGTAGGTACCAATGGCCCCCAAAACTGAAAGCGCTATAAAACCAAGGAGTATCGAATTGTACCAACTTCCGGAGACTGCTCTGGTGG
The DNA here is from genome assembly GCA_035557535.1 of Pyrinomonadaceae bacterium. Classification (GTDB taxonomy): domain Bacteria; phylum Acidobacteriota; class Blastocatellia; order Pyrinomonadales; family Pyrinomonadaceae; genus PSRF01. The sequence goes on along the minus strand of DATMDU010000157.1, from coordinate 116,874 downwards.
CAGCCAGCAGGTAGTAAAGAGCGGGAGGATAGAATCGGATTCCGGGATCGCCGAAGCCTCCATTTGCCTCCGCTCCCCAACCCGGCCGAAGGGTTCCCGCAGAGATAGCATTGTAGAAAGGCTGGGCAAACCGGAGGTGACTTGGCAGGTCACGACCTGCCGGAATTCCTGAGACGATAGCTGGAATCAACGCAGCCAACCCCGCTAGCGCGACCAGGGCGTAAGCCCCAAATCGACTTGTGAGGAGGTTGAATAATCGTTTGCGCAACTGCAGCTTGACCTCTGGGTGCGATGGGCGAGAGAGGGGACTACTGAAGCTACTTCCGCGCCGCCGGAATGATCTTCATTTTCATGCGCTCACCGTTGCGCATTAGCTCAACCTCGTATTCCTGCCCGGCTCGCATCTCTCCGAGCGCCGCGGTGTAGTCGTAGACGTTGCGAATTTCGCGGCCCGCCAGTTTTACTATTTTGTCGCCGGCTTTGATTCCCGCTTTTGCCGCTGGGGTATCATCGCGAACGCCGTCGATAAGCAGGCCATCGGTTGAATCCGCGTAACTGGGAATGGTGCCGAGCGATACGCTGAATCCGCCAGTCCGTCCAGCAGCCTGGCTTTTGGCAACTGCATAGGTCGGACGTTTCTCTTCCGCATCGACGTCGCGGACTATCTTTGCGACTAAGCTCAGGATTCGTGCTTCATCTTCGTAATTAATCTTGTCGGCCGTGTCCGAAGGCTTGTGATAATCCTCGTGCGTGCCGGTCCAGAAAAATAGCACCGGGATTTTCTTCGCGTAAAAAGACGAGTGATCGCTCGGACCGAAGCCGTCTTCATTTAACGTCAACTGAAACTGACGGAAAGAATCGCTGGTAACGATGGTCTGCCCGTTGGCAGCGACAACGATAGGAGCCCGATTTCGCACCACGCCGCCGACGCTCACAGGAACTCCAGTGAGCGATACTGTTAGACCCTGTGAAAGATTTGCGGCTTCAACCAATGGCCGCCACTCAGTGGCCGTGCCAATCCCGCCGACGATTAGGTTCTGATTCTTGAGTCGCCCAATCATGTCCATGTTGAACATCGCCGCTGTGTTAGCGAGCGGCACGATCGGATGATTCACATAGTAGTTCGAACCCAACAGCCCTTCTTCTTCGCCGCCGAAGGCTACGAAGACGATGGTTCGTCTAGGTCTCGCGCCTTCCGAGGAAAACAGTCGCGCGAGTTCAAGCATGCCGGCCGTCCCAGATGCGTTGTCGTCAGCGCCATGATGAATCTCGCCTTCTTTGGGCGCGAGGCTGCCGTCGCCGCCAAGGCCGAGATGATCGTAATGCGCGCCGATAATGATCGCTTCGCTTTTTAACTTGGGATCGGAGCCGTCGAGGATGCCGACGACGTTGGAGGCGGCAACCTCGCGCCGGACAATGTCGGTCGAGAGTGAGAGTCTATCTGGAACAAAGGAAAAATAGCTGCTGTCTATTTTCGCAGCGGAGCCGGGCTGAGCCACTCTCGCGAGCGCAACACGATTCGTTTCTCCTTCAAGACCGGCGAGTTGCGTCGGGCTCTGCATACCAAACAAACTCGCGGCGGCCCGGCGCGAGATCACAACGACCGGAAGTCCTGCATCCCCCGCACTATTGTCGTATCGCAGGCGCGATAGTCGATCAATTTTGAGGTCTTCCTCGCGGGCAATGACAATCAAGGCGTTCGCACCCGCGTTACGTGCAGCGATCGCTTTCCAGCGCACGTCCTCATAGCGCGCAAATGCTCCATGAGGATTGTCGCTGTCAGGCCTGCCGGACAAGGCAATCGCTATTCGCCCGCTCATATTCAGCATTTCATAGTCGTCATATTTGAGTGCTGAAGCGGTGATCCCGTAGCCAACGAAACTAACTTGCGCATTTTCGATCTTCGCGTTCAGCGAAAGACTTAACGGCAGCCAATCTTCACCAACGCGCAAACTCGTCGGCGAAGTATTCTGGCCCGGTCTAAACGTCAAGCTGTTACCCTTCCCCAGTTCAACCGCGGCCACGTAAGGAAACTTCTGCAGATAGCGGTTGGGTGAGTCGGCCTCCAAAATCGACATGCCGGCAGTGTCGTGACCAATGCTGCGGCGCAAACCGAGACGGGCAAACTCGCGCGCGATGTACTCCGCGGCAAGATTTGCCCCATCGCCGCCAGTTTTGCGGCCGGCCAGTTTGTCGGAAGCAAGATATTGGATGTGCGCGCGCAGCCGTTCAACGCTGGGCGCGGTCGGTGTGGTTTGTTGACCGGCTACCGCAATTGAAATCGCAGCGATCAGCGCCAGAACAAACGGCGTGCGGAATGGTAATTTGTATTTCATAGATAATCCTTCCGAAATGCGCTGATCCTGGCCATCTGCTTCCACGCCTCAGGCGCGCGTTAGTTCACTCAATCCAATCGGCAATGAACACGTTCGTTTCGCCGCGTCCCTTCGCGTTGCGGTTTGAAGCGAAGACGAGTTTCTTCCCGTCCGGCGAAAACATCGGGAAGCCATCGAAGGTTTCGTTATCTGTAATGCGCTCGAGGCCGGTGCCGTCGACATTAATTTTGTAAATGTCGAAATTGCGGCCCCTGGGGTCGTCCATGTTTGAAGCAAACAGTATTCGTTTGCCGTCGGGAAAAAAGTAGGGAGCAAAGTTGGCTTTGCCGTTTTGGGTGACCTGGCGTTTGTTTGATCCGTCCGAGTTCATCACCCAGATCTCCAGGGTCGTAGGGCGAATCAGATTCTGTTTCAACAATGCCAGGTAGTCTGCCTTTTCCTTTTCCGTTTTCGGATGGTGAGCCCGATAAACGATCTGCTTGCCGTCATACGACCAGAATGGGCCGCCATCGTAGCCGAGCTCGGTGGTCAGACGGCGCACTCGTTTACCGTTTGCGTCCATCGTGTAGATATCCAGGTCGCCATCCCGCATGGAAGTGAAGGCCAGGTTGCCGGACTGCGAGATCGTTGTCTCCGCATCGTAGCCCGGTGTTTTGGTGAGCTGTTTGATATCAGAACCATCAGGGCGGGCAGTGAAAATATCAAACGAGGGATAGACTGCCCACACGTAGCCCTTGGAGAAGTCAGGCTTTTCCGGACATTGCTTTGCCGCCAGGTGTGTTGACGAATAAAGTACCCGTTTCCCATTTGGAAGAAAGTAAGCACAGGTAGTGCGGCCCGAACTGGTGAGTTGTTTTAGATTCGAACCATCCACACTCATCGTGTAGATCTGATCACATTCGCTCGCTTCACGAGTGGATTGAAAGATGAGTTGCTTCCCATCTGCCGAAAAGTAGGCTTCAGCATTTTCGCCGCCGAAAGTCAGCTGCCTGACGTTTGCGAGATGTCTTTCGTTGGGCTCTGACGGTGGGTTGCGAGGCGGTTTGATCGTCGATGAGGTTCCGGATGAACCCAAAACAGAGAACAGAAGAATAGCCGTCATTAGTCCCAAAATTAGTTTCACTGGTGTAGTTGCCTTTATGTGGTTAAGTACTGGGGAGCCGATCTCTTGCAAACGCTGAGCTCTAACGATTTGTATTGCCTGGCTTTCAGGTCCGAAGGACCGTTAGTTAGTAGCCCCGTCCGTGAGGACGGGGACAATTGTAATCCTGATCGCCAAGGCCCGAAGGGCCGACACCAGTTGCGCACCTTCGGCGCTCATGACTGATCAGGATTGCTTACCACACCCTCACGGGCGTGGCTACTAACGAACGGTCTTTCGTACCTGAGAACGAGCGTTGTCGTTCGGCGCACATTTTTCAGAAGTAGCCTATGGAGTCACGCGCAATGCGTTTGCGATCAACTCGCTCTGCTCAGCCTGATGGATTGAGTAGGAACCAGTCGCCGGGCTCGCCGAAGCGCTGCGGCCCACGTAAATCGGACGGTTGATATTGGGCACGAAGTCTACGAGGCGCGGTTCGACAAACGTCCAGCCGCCCATGTTCTTCGGTTCCTCCTGTGCCCACACCAGCTCGGTCGCCGACGAATATCTCTCCAGCATCTCGCGCAAACGCGTTAGTGGAAACGGATAGAACTGCTCGAGCCTGATGATCGCGAGGCGTTCGACATCAGCGTTGCCAGACTCCCGCATTTCTTTACGAGCCGCCGCCAGATCGTAATAGATCTTGCCACTGCAGAGGATGATCCGGCTGACAGACTCCGGTGTTTTGACCTCAACGTCGTCAATGACGGGACGAAACCCGCCGGTGGTCAGATCGTCGAGCGCAGATGCCGCCGCCGGCAGTCGTAATAAACTCTTCGGGGTGATCACGATGAGTGGCCGTTCCATGCCGGGCCTGACCTGCCGGCGCAAAAGATGGAAGTATTGAGCCGGCGTCGTTGGGTAACACACCTGCAAATTGTTTTCTGCGCACGACTGCAGGAAACGTTCGAGTCGCGCGCTCGAGTGTTCCGGGCCCTGGCCTTCGTAGCCGTGGGGCAACAGCATCGTGAGCCGCGACGTCTGTTTCCATTTGTCTTCAGACGCAACGATGTACTGGTCGATAATTGTTTGGGCGCCGTTTACAAAATCGCCAAACTGCGCTTCCCACAGCACGAGGGCTTCGCGCGCCACGACCGTGTAACCATACTCGAACCCGAGCACGCCTTCTTCCGAAAGCGAACTGTCAAACACTTCGAAGCGAGCGTCCGGACGGGTTTCTGAACGCAACTCGGAAAGCGGCGCCCATGATTTTCCGGTTTGCGTGTCGTACAAAACTGCATGACGCTGGCTGAAAGTGCCGCGGCCTGAATCCTGCCCGCTCAAACGCACGCGCGATCCTGCGACGACCAGCGATCCATACGCCATTGCTTCCGCGAAGGCCCAGTCGATTGGCAACGCGCCCGTGCCCATCTTGGCCCGGCGAGCGAGCTGGCCCACCATCTTGGGATTGACATGAAAATCCTGTGGCACGAGCGCAATTTTCTCGGCAATCGTCTTAATGAGCTCGGCGCTCACCGGGGTTTCAATCACAGCCGAGCCATCCAGCTCTTCAATGTGCGCGATCTTGACTATCGGATCCTTGGTAGCAACGATTGCCTTGGCCCGCGCCTGCGCGTCTTCATAACGCCGCACGCGTTCCGCGATCAGTTCGTTCACTTCGGCTTCGGTGATTGTTCCTTCGCGTATTAGCCGTTCCGCATAAACAGTGCGCACGCCGGGATGGGCTTTCACGCGCGCGTACATCAGGGGCTGCGTGTAACTCGGTTCGTCGGTTTCGTTGTGGCCGAGCTTGCGGAATCCCACGAGATCCAGCACCACGTCTTTATTAAACTCCTGCCGGTAGTCGAGCGCGATTTGCAGCGCGCGATAAGCGGCTTCGGGATCGTCGCCATTGATATGGAAAATCGGCAACTGCGTCATCCGCGCCACGTCGGTTGAATAAATCGTGGAACGCCCGGCTTCAGGCGACGTGGTAAACCCAATCTGGTTGTTGATGATGATGTGAATTGTTCCGCCGGTGCGATAGCCCTTGAGGCTGGCGAGGTTGAGCGTTTCCATCACCACGCCCTGGCCGGCGAACGCGGCATCGCCATGCAATAACACTGGCAGCGCAAGGTCGATCGCTTCTTCGCGCGGGTGGCCGAGCCGGTCCTTCAAGTCATCGTGTTTGGCGCGGACCATTCCCTCGACCACTGGATCCACGGCTTCGAGATGGCTCGGGTTGGGCGACAAAGTCAGGACCACTTTTTTCCCGTTGGCAGTTTCTCGTTCGCCGATCGCGCCCTGATGATATTTCACGTCACCTTCGTCAGCAGGAAACGATGGATGAACCGATCCTTCAAACGAAGCAAAAATGCGTTCGCAAAAATGGCCAATCACATTTGCCAGCACATTGAGACGTCCGCGGTGGGCCATGCCCATCGTGATGTCTTCCACCCCGCGAGTCGCCGCCCCTTCGATTAGCTGGTCGAGCAGGGGAATGATCGTCTCGCAGCCTTCCAACGAAAACCTTTTCTGCCCGAGATACTTCGTGTGAAGAAAGCGTTCAAACTGTTCAGCTGAAATCAGTTTCCACAGCAGCTGTTTCTTAACGTCAACTGAAATGGGTTCGGGCTCGACACACTGCTGGCGAACACGCTCGCGAAGCCACAGCTTTTCTTCCTTGCTCTGGATGTGGCGATACTCGATGCCCACCTTGCCGCAGTAAGCGCGGCGCAGGATGTCGAGAATTTGGCGCAGCGTGGCGACCTCGTGCCCGGCCAGTCCGCCACTTATGAATTCGCGATCGAGGTCCCAAATTGTGAGTCCGTAAGTTTCGATGTCCAGTTCCGGATGGTAGAGCAGCGGCATCGCGTGCAGCGGATCGATATCGGCAATCAGATGCCCGCGAACGCGATAAGCATTGATCAGCTCGATTACGTGAGCTTCCTTCGTTGCCTGCTCTCTGACCTGGTCGCCGGGTAAGAACAAAGGATTGCGATCGATGTTCCAACGCAACGGCGCATGAGCAATCCCAAGGTCCTGGAAAATTTGGTCGTAGAAATTGTGCTTGCCGATGATCAGTTCATGCACGCGCGCGAGAAACGCGCCCGACTCGGCGCCCTGCACAATTCGGTGATCGTAGGTGCTGCTGATGTTGATCGCTTTGCTGATGCCGAGTTGTGACAAGGCTTCCGGCGCCATCGCCTGGTATTCAGCCGGATGTTCAATTGCGCCCGTCGCGATAATTACTGACTGACCCGCCATTAAACGCGGTGTCGAAGCGACAGTGCCGATTGTGCCCGGGTTGGTGAGGGAGATGGTTGTGCCCTGGAAATCGGAAATTTGTAGTTTGCCGCCGCGCGCGCGCTTTACCACGTCGTCGTAAGCCGCGAGAAACTGCGAGAAGCTCAGCTTGTTCGCGCTCTTGATATTTGGAACGAGCAGGCTGCGCGTGCCGTCTTTCTTTTCCAGATCTACAGCCACGCCCAGGTTTACGCTGGGGCGGACCAATCGCGACGGAACTCCATCAACCGTTTCATAGCCATCGTTAAGTTGCGGAAACTCTTCCAGCGCGCGCAACAGCGCAAAGGCGATGACATGCGTGTATGAAGCCTTGCCGCGGTGATTTTCGGCGAGATACCTGTTGATGACTTGACGATTTTCATCCAGGAGTTTCACTGGAATGCGTCGCTGCGAAGTTGCGGTAGGAACGGAAAGACTGGCTTCCATGTTCTCAACGATCTTCAGCGCGGCGCCGCGAATCGGTTTTGCTTCGACTTGTTCTACAGGTACAGGGGACGGTTTGGTCCCAGATGACGGCGAAATGGATGCCGGCGAGGGGCCGGTTTTCGCTGTAGCCTGGGCCGTTCCTGTGGCAGTCTCACTTTTGACAGCAGCCGGCGATGCGCCGGTCGAAGGCGAAGCTTGAGGCGCGGGTTCGGAGACGTTAACCGGCGGCGCCGGTGCAGCCCCATCACCATTTCCCAGTAGCTCAGCGAAGTAGGAGCGCCAGGATTCGTCTACCAGGTCGGGATTACTCTGAAATCGGTTCAGCAATCCTTCGACATAGCTCGCGTTTGCGCCAAAATTTTCGGCGATTACTTCAGATAAATCAGTTCTCACAGGCTGAGCCAACTCTCACATCCTTCAGATAAAATACGGTCAGGTACCGGCGGCGTGGTTTCAAATAGATTATCACCTTCGAGAGCGGTTTGCATCCGGGCCCTTGCGGCGGTGACATTGAAGTTGTTGGCGGGGATTGTGCGCTCCCGGTTCTGACTTAATCTGGTTACAGCTCTAAGAAGTCTTCTATAGCCCGCCGCCAAATGGTATCTTAAGCGACCACTTCAGTTTGATATCAAATTCCTAAAGGTATGAAAAAACCAAACCCCTTTCGCTTTGCCGGCACGCGCCTGGCAATCCTTTGTGCGCTCTCAATCGCCATGATAACGACGACTGTCTTCGCGAGAAACCCGAATCCCGAAGTCTCAGCTCCGTTGACTATCATCCTGGTTCGTCACGCCGAGAAGGCAGTAGTGCCACCGGAAAACAAGGATCCGGATCTGAGCACCGCGGGATTAGCGCGCGCGGAGGTGCTTAAGAAAATGTTTGGCGACGCCGGCGTGGCAGCTGTGTATGCAAGTCAATACAAACGCACGCAGCAAACTGCCAAGCCACTGGCGGACAAACTTGGGTTGCCGGTGACTCAGGTTGACGCCAGAAACACTGCGGAACTGGTAAAGCAAATTCGCGCTCAGAGTCCCGGACAGGTGATCTTCATTACCGGTCATAACAACACCGTGCCGGAAGTTATCGCCGCGCTGGGCGGGCCAAAACTTCCGATCATCCCTGAGACAGACTACGACAATCTCTTCATCCTGACTGTGCTGAGCGACGGTTCGACAAAACTTTTGAAACTCAAGTACTGAAGCAGTGAGCAGTGAGCAGTGAGCAGTGGGCAGAACGGAGCGGGCGGCCGTCAGGTCAGAACCGCCTGCGTTAGCGGCGGGCCGTTTTCATCCCCTTCCCTTTGGGAAGGGGAAAGAGGGGAAGGGTCTTAGCCAAGGCTATACCCCTCTCCCTTCCCTCTCCCAAGGGAGAGGGTGATGCTTTCTTTTGACAGAGTCTTCACAGAGGCTCGGTAGCGGGCCGGGCCAGACTAAAGCATGAAAAAATCAGATTTGAACAATAAGCCTGGTGTGAAAGCGCCAACCGAGTCAGGAACCAAAACCCTTAATCGGCGCACCTTCGTAAAACTCGGCTCAGCGCTCGGGGCCGCTGCAATCGCGACACCGCACCTGAACATCCCATCGGCCCTGGCGCAAACTCCGACTCCGAGTCCTTCGCCATTGTTGTCCCCATCGTCCCCATCCCCTTCGCCGACGCCTTTGCGCGTAACGAAGGACATGCTTCGGCAAGCCGAGAAGCTGATCGGCATCGAGCTCACCGACGCTCAGGAAGCAATGGCCCTCGCTAACGCGAATACAAATCTCGAGCGCTATGAAACGCTGCGAAAGATCGATGTGCCGCTCGACATTGAGCCTGCCACGCTCTTTCACCCCGCACTTCCCGGCAGTGAATTCAGCCCAGGACCGGCGGCGACCAATCGCAACGCTACCGGTAAGCCGAAAAAGTTTAAGCTGAACCGCCCTGAAGCGGTGCGTTTCAACGAGCTGGACGATCTCGCGTTTTCCGGAGTGCCTCAACTTGCTGAGTTGATCCGCACGCGCAGAGTTTCTCCAGTTGAACTTACCAAAATGTATCTCGCGCGGCTGAAACGCTTTGGGCCGAAACTCAATTGCGTAGTGACCCTTACCGAAGAGCTGGCGCTTTCACAAGCGTCCGCCGCCGAACGCGAAATCAACAATGGTAAGTATCGTGGCGTGTTGCATGGCATTCCCTGGGGCGCGAAAGATCTGTTTGCTACGAAGGGAATTAAGACGACCTGGGGCGCGGAGCCTTATCGCGATCAGTTGATTGACTACGACGCTACGCTCGTCGAGCGTTTGCATTCGGCGGGCGCCGTTTTAGTGGCGAAGCTTTCAATGGGCGCACTCGCCCAGGGCGGTCGTTGGTTTGCCGGCATGACCCGAAATCCCTGGCAGATTGCCGAAGATCGGACCGGCTCCAGCGGATCTTCGGCCGGACCGGCGTCGGCCACCTCGGCTGGACTCGTCGGTTTTTCTATCGGCACGGAAACTCTGGGCTCGATCATTTCGCCGTCGTCGCGTTGTGGTGTAGTTGGGCTGCGACCTACTTATGGACGCGTCAGCCGGTATGGCGCCATGGCGCTTAGTTGGACCATGGATAAGATTGGACCGATCTGCCGTGGCGTCGAGGATTGTGCCGCGGTGCTCGATGGAATCTACGGCCCCGACGGAAAAGATCTTACCGTCGGAAATGCGCCTTTCAATTGGGACCCGGCGCTCCCACTCGCGCGCATGAGAATCGGTTATCTGAAGAATGAATTCGATCAGCAACAGGATCCTGAGCGCAAGGCGATTTACCAGCAGGCACTAAACGACCTCAAAGCTTCCGGCGCAAACCTTCAGCCGATCGAGCTGCCCAGGTTCTCAGCCGCAGCTTTACGACTAATCCTGGTGGCTGAAGCGGCCGCAGCGTTTGACGACCTGACTCGAAACAAAGGCATCGATCAGCTTTCCGGACAGGAACCGAACGACTGGCCCAACACCTTTCGTAGTTCACGTTTCATTCCGGCGGTGGAATACATTCGGGCGCAACGAGCGCGGACACTGTTGATGCGCGAGATGGCCGTGCTGATGTTGAAGTGGGATGTGTTCGTTTCACCCGCGCCCGGCAGTGCGAGTCTGCTGGTCACTAACCTCACGGGCCATCCGGCAGTTTGCGTTCCCTGCGGATTTCTGAAGAGCGGTCTGCCGCAGTCAGTCATGTTCACCGGTGGACTCTACAACGAAAGCGTGCCACTCCGTGTCGCGCTGGCTTATGAACGCGCTACGAAGTGGCACACGATGAATCCGAAACTGAATTGAGATAGCCGGAAGGTTGACCGCTCGCAACCTAATCGCTCTTGTCGCACTCTTTGGAAGTAAATGTTTCATCTCTAGCGCTTGATTCCAAGCGATTCTTCGTATGCCTGGGCAGCAAGACCAAACCCGCGCACATCAATGAAGCTCTTTGTAAGGTTCTGTGTCACAATATCTGCTGCCTCATACAATCCATTTCGAGCTTCGAATGATCCGACCTTCTGAGCTGACTCATTGAATGCGTAATTACGGTTTCATCTGCGCTCTAGTTGCTGTCCTTTTCCTCGCGGCAGCACAAGAGCTTAAGTCCCAGCCAAACGAGTCCAACAGCAAACGCCAACAGCAACAACCCGCTGGCACGCCCTCTCCAGTTCTCCAATCGCCAGTCAACGACGCCGCCGAAGCTTCACGCGAAGCCTACCGCAAGGAACGCGACGCCAAAGATGATGAGTTTAGAGCGGATCAGTTTGCGCAAAACCAGATCATCGCCAAAGCTAGTGACAGAATATTTTGGGCGACCGCTCTGAATTTTGTTATCGCTGCCATCTTTGCGTTCTTCACTTTGCGGGCCGTGACAAAACAGGCTGAGTACGCTGGCGAACAAGCCCGCACTATGCACAACGAATTTGAGCTCATGGCCTTGGGCTTGAAAGAGCAACACGATGCGCACAATCTCGAAATGAAGAACATGGTGCTTCAAGGCGAGGCAATGGATGGACAACTCAAGGCCATGCAAGACGCGGCTGAAATGGCAAAAGGCCAATTGGTTGCTATGCAACACCAGGAGCAAGCTCAATTCGCCGCGCTTGAGGAAACGCGAAAGATGGTTGCCCAAAATGAGCGGAGCGTCGTGGCGGCTGAAACTAGCGTGGAGACCGCGCGCGAGGCATTCCACGTTGGCGAAGCTCCCTACTTTGGGATCGCCAAGATCGCACCAGAGTACTTTACTGCGAGCGACTATTACGCCCCTTACGTTAAAGTCACCTTCACGAATGGCGGCAAGACACCAGCGTGGCACTGCCACTCGACGGCTAAAGCTGTGGTTGGGAAGACACTTGAGAGCGGTCAAGCCTTTGACCTTAGTACTGAATGGCACGATCTGGAGAATACATTTTTTCCAACTGGTGAGTCCCGTACCTTCGGATACAGAAGTTCTGACTTTAGGATTTCCACAGAGCTGGAAAACGACCTCGCTTCGGGCCGCACTTACATCTTTGTGATTATCAAGACCCACTACCGGGATTTCCGCAAGGTATGGCACGGCCGCGATTTTCGGTTGATCTGGGATGCGACTTTCAACAACTTTAGGGACTACGACGCGGCAGCCCCAAACTGCGGCAAATGCCAGAAAGTCGAGAGCGCGACTGACCATAAGTCAGCCCCCTGACCCATAAGCCGCCTCTGTTTCCAACTATTAGGGCAAAGCCGAGAGATACTACTTTGCACAAAAAGTCTTTCACGGTTGTCGTAAGCGCGGCGCGAAATGTAAGAGCCCAGGCCAACGGCCTGGGTGGTGATGTGTTGGCATTCTCTAAGCCCTGAAGGTGCGCAATCCAGCGATTACTTGCGAACCAGGTATTTCGCGCTTTCAGCGCTTTGGATCTTTCGCATCGGCTGAACCCTGGGCCGCTGGCCCAGGCTATTATATTTCGCGCCTTTGGCGCTTCAAGAAAAGACTATGAGCCCTAAAGGGTTACTTTTTGTGCAAAGCCCAGAGATAGGTTTGGTTGGAGAACGTCTTAACCAGCCCCGCTCTAATCGAATCCCTCACAGATCCGGATTGGAGTACCCTTAGAATCAAGTAGTGGGTGTTGAGATTCTCAACTTCTCTAAACGGACGCCCAGCCTCAACCCGAGCGAATTGCAGTTCCAGATCGTGTGATTACGCGTGCTCCCCCGGTGAAGAGAAAAGGCGCAATCCACGAGAACAACATCCAAAGATGGATTGGGCCTAATCTCACGGCCCGAATCGTTGTAAGTATTCGCTCGAGGTGATAAATGCCTTCACCATCTCCGACTCTATATAGTTCCCGTTGAATTGGTTCAACTTGTTCAGCCAGAAATTGTAGCCCTCGAAGTTCGAGTCAGGAGACTCATTCGGAGCTCGGCGAAGATATCCAAAATACTGCATCAGAACGAAGGCCCGGTTTGTTTCCATGGCCCGAAAACCAGCGTCGTCGGAGATCTTGCGCATAACTGACGCGCGACCTGCGTTGGTATTGTTAGCTTCAAGTTCAGCCACCAGAGCGTTGCGTTCCGACTGCGAAAGCGATCCCGAAGTGTTGGTGTTCAAGGCGTCAACAAACTGCGCGGGCGACATTGAAACAGGGTAACTGCTGAGGAAGCCCGGCTGGTCTACGAATCTCAAGGCGTAAGATTGTTTATTCGCGTCGAGAGTTTGTTCCCAATTTGCCTGGCCCACAATCACTCCGTTTCTGACTTCGCCAACATCGGCCAGAAACCGGGCGAGCTGCAATTGTTCACGGCTATTGAAAGCAGCCTGATGAAAGAGATAGACGAAGTATCCGGTTTGCTGAAACTCTATTGAAAGGAAGAAGGCGGCGGAAACGTTTATGCGCCTGACCTCCCGGCACCCCTGTCTCTCGGCTGCCGGCCTCGTCTCACATTCATCGATTTGACCCTTCCAAAAGTTCACGCCCGAGGCGTCGGCTTCGCGACCGAGAAAATCAGCATAGTGTTGGCGCACGAAAAAGTCTGAGTCAAAGGTTGGATCCTTGACGGGATTGGAGCCAGTTACTGCGTCATCACTGGTAACGTTAATAGTTGCGGTTGCCGGAGTTCCGATAGTGGCGCCGCTGGAATTTGAAAGGGCCACGGAGAAAGTTTCGCTGCTCTCCTGGAAACGATCGTCCGTGATGAATACGACGATCGACTTTGACGTTTCTCCCGCGGCGAAACGCAGGGTGCCGTGAGCCGCATTGAAGTCAGATCGCGAAGATGCAGTGCCGTCTTGCGTTGAGTAATCCGCGCTGGCTGCGCCCGACGTGTCACCCGTTCGCGTTACATTAATAACTGCCGAGCCTTGCGAGGTTGCGCCGGCTGCTTCCCATGAATTCACTTCGCCGGAGGCGAGTCCTGAAGGTATCGAGCCAGGCGGCCCTTCACTCACTTCCAAGGTGGTTGCACCAAACTGAATTGTGTTAACCGCTGAAGGAGTTGGAGTCGGTGTCGGAGTGGGAGCAGCTTCGAAGGCAAAGACATACGCCGCGCCAGTGCCGTCATTCTTGTTCGGCGCGCCGGCGATTATCGAGTTTCCATCATATGCGACGCTGGTGCCGAGCCCGTCCGGGCCCACATCGCCATGAATTACCCTTTGCGTTTGCGTCCAGGTCGCACCGCTGCGCGTGAAAACGAAAACCGCGCCGTGATTTACAGCAGTGTTTGGTGGCACCTCGTAGGATCGAGCACTGACAACCGCCGTGTCGTTTTTGAGAGCGACGTAGTAGCCCAGCTCGTCGTTAATCTCCGGATCGTTATGGACGATTCGCTGCTGCTGCGTCCAGGTCGCACCACTGCGTTGGAAGACATAAGCGGCGCCCGAGTTGATGCCGGGGTTCGTCACTCTTCGGACGGCGCCGGCGATCGCTGTATCGCCCGAAATCGCCACGGAGAAACCGAATGCGTCGCCTGAGGCCGCGTCTGCCGCGACAAGTTTTTGCTGCAGCGTCCAACTCGCGCCCGTGCGAGTGAACACGTAGGCTCTGCCGTTCGGATTGCTGAAACCAGCCAGTCCCACTGCGCCGACGATTGCCGTATCGCCGCTCAACCCGATGCTGTTACCGAAGAACTCTCCCAACACAACATCACTCGGAGAAAGCTTTGCTTGTTGCGTAAAGGCACCGCCGGCGGCCGGACGGGTGAAAGCGTAAGCTGCACCGACAAACGGCGTCGAGCCATTAGTCTTATTGCGAGCGCCAATGACGAGCGTGTCGTTTTCAAACGCGAGCGACAGACCGAACGTATCGCCGGCCGTGTGATCACTCGGGGTGAGAACCTGCGTTTGCGACCAGGTCGTGCCGCTGCGCTGGAAAATGTAAACGAAACCCCGACTGCGAGTGCCGAGCAGATCCTGGTCGTTGAGCATGCCGACCGCCGCCGTGTCGCCGAAAACTGCCACGCTGTAACCGAATTGATCGTTTGCCGCGCCATCGGAGGAAATTAGTTTTTGCTGCTGCGTCCACGTCGAGCCGGTGCGAACGTACACATAGGCCGCGCCGCGATTCGGATTGCCGTTGACAACGTTGCGTGGAGCGCCGGCAATCGCAGTATCGCCGCTGATGGCGACGTTGAAGCCGAGAAAGTTGCCAGTGGCGCCGTCGCTCGCCGTCAGTTTTCCCTGCTGCGCAAAAGCGGTTAATGCGTCTGCCGAGGGGCCTCCTCCCTCCGCTGAACTGGCCGAATGCAGATCCGCGAAGACAACTATCAATAACGTCAACGACAAGAGGACTGAGACTACAACGATGCGCTTACTTATGTTTTTCACGAGTGGACGACTCCTTAATGTTTAATATGCGGACCCGCTCAACACCTTGGGCCAACGTTATGATTGCCTGGTTTCAGTCCCGGAGGGACCAAATGTTTATAGAATCAGCACCCCAAAGAACTCCAAAGCTACGAAGGAGCGAAATTTCGCTTATTGGAGGTACGTTGCGCTCCTCCGGAGCTAAGGGCATCTTTCAGCACCACCAGCTGGACACATTTGGTCCCTCCGGGACCGAAGTCTGACACGCTGGAAACGGCAGGCTTTCTAGTTGCGCATACTTTAGAAACACGACACTAGAACTTGAACTCCGAACTAATTCGTACCTTCTGAGTTATTCCTTCGACGCGACCGGCGGTGCACTGTCGACTGAAAATGCCGAAAGCTCTTTCGAGTTTCGCAGGTTGAAAACGCGTCCCACCGCCTCGTCAACCTGATAGTCCGGCTCTTTGTCTTTAAACATGATCTGGCGATCCGCGCGTCCGGTTTCCATGTGTACTCCAATCAAACCCGCGCCCTTTTCTTTTCCTTCCCTCACCGTCGTCAGCACATAGACGTAATTACCCGTGCTCTTGGTCGCGCTATAGCGCTTGCTGACAAACTGTTCGTAGGCGGCGAGAGAATTGATTCGCTGGCTATTCGCCCAACGGTTTTGCGAGGTGCCGTAGTAGGTGTTTGCAGCCGAAGCCGTCGCGGACGTGTAGGCGAGCGCTGTCAGACCCGCCATCGCAATTTTCTGCCAGCCGGGAACACCCGGTGCTTCATATTTCACTGACCATGCGATGTTGCGCGAGCGAGGATCGAAGGCGAGCAAGTGTTGCTTGCCTTGCACCACGACAGTGCCATTCTCACGACGATACAGAGCTACCGGTTCATCGGTGGTGTCGCCGCCTTTTGATCCCAGCGCGGAGAGTCCGCCAAAGCCAAACTTCACAACCTTCGCCGCGGTGGCCGCTGCGCCGAGGTTATTCTTGAACTCAAGCTTCATCTTGTATGTCTCTTTTGCTTTGCCGGCACTGGCCGTATCGAGCGCGATAACATTCTTTGCGTCCGCAAGCAGGACCAGGTTCTGCTCCCGCAGCACGACCATGTTTGTCACGCTGTCCTTAGCTCCTTCGTAATACCAGAGCGTTGCTCCGGTGTGACGATTAACAGCGGCTACGCCAAACGGCTTCTTGTTTACATATTCGCGTTTGCTGAAATCGTAAAAGGCGCCGCCCAGCCGGCCGTAAATAACGTCATCGACCTGCTTCACTTCGGCGACCGCGCCGCCAAAGTCTTTGCTGGTCCACTTGAGCGTGCCCGTCTGTTTGTCGATGGCGCGCAACTGGCCCTTGGCCGAGGTATAAACGGTGTCTCCGACAATCAGCGCCTGGCCGTTACCGCGTTTGATCGACCCTTCGGTCACGTCATACTTCACGCCCCACAAAAGTTTCCCGTCCTCAAGCGCGTAGCGATGCAATCCGCCGTATGTGAAATAGACTGAATCGCTGTCGTGGATGGGTTCATTTGCGCCGGAGAGATCAAACTTAGGAAAGTATTTGCTGCCGCGTTCAATGCCATAGAGATCGACGCTGTCTGGATAGTCAGCTTCCCAAATCAGTTCGCCGGTAGTTAAGCGGAGGGCACTAATCTTCGGTTTGGCTTTGTTCGCATTGTTGCTGGGGACCGTGACGAGCAGGACGAGATCTTTTTCATAGACGGGTTCAACCGCGACCGTGGCGCCTTTGAGCTTGTCTGTCTCCCAAATATTTTGTCCCGTGAGCAGATCGAGCGCGAAGAGCTTAGTTCCTTTGCTAAACGTCCCCGAAGTGTCGGAAACAAACAGTAGCGGAGTGCCGGCGATCATCTCCACTTCAAACTCTTCCGTTCCCGCGAGATCGTTTCGCGTCCAGATCGTCTGCCCGCTTTCACCATCGAGTGTGTAGAGCCCGGTCTTCGATCCGACGAGGACGGAACCGACATCGGTTACGCGATACCACTTGATGTCGGTTGTGGGCTTATGCGTCCAGAGCGGAGCTGCCTGTGTAGAGACGGCCAAGAGCGCGCCTATGACGAGCGCGGAAATCAGATATGAAACGCCAACCCACCAGGGTTCGTTCATACGGCGGGCGGGAATTTCGGATAAGCTACGCTTGAGGGGCAACGGTTGAGCGGACATCTTGAGAACCTCCTGAATTTTTTCTAGGACGTGACGCGGGGAGAAATTTCACGGCGCAAGTTAGCCGCAACGCTGCGTTCAACCTATAATGGGCACGAACGATGGTCTCGCCGGCTTCCCCGTGGGCGCTGAAATTGCGCCTCATAACCAATCGCAAAAAAATCGGGTCGGAAGGGTCAAGATCAAGAGAAGGGGCAGGGACATTCGCGCGCAGGCAACATGAATCGTTTAAAACGGTCGCGCAGAATATGAAGGATGGATAAAGAACTGGCAGAGGGCGTGACGGGGTTACTCAGGCAGGCGCAAGCGGGCGACCGTGCTGCTCTCGACGAGCTATTGCCGCTGGTCTACCGAGAGTTGAAGGGGATTGCCGCGCGCCAGCTCGCGGGCGAGCGCTCCGGACACACTTTACAAGCGACCGCGCTCGTCAATGAGGCGTATCTGCGTCTCGTTGACCAACACTCGGTTGACTGGCGCAACCGCGCACACTTCTTCAGCATCGCTGCCGAGACGATGCGTCGCGTCTTAGTCAACCACGCCGTCAACCGTCGCGCCGACAAGCGCGGCGCCGGAGCTACTATGCTCGCTCTCGATGAGGCCGTGAGCTTGCCCGAACGTCGCGACGTCGATCTCGTGTTGCTCGACGAGGCACTGACGCGGCTCGCTGACCTTGATGGGGTGCAGGCGCGTATTGTCGAGATGAAGTTTTTTGCGGGCCTCTCCAATGAGGAGGTGGCCGAAGTCCTCGGCAGGTCCGAATCAACCGTCAAACGCGAGTGGCGCAGCGCTAAGGCCTGGCTCGCGGCGCAGCTAACCTGAGTCTGACCCTTCCGTAGAACCCTGAATGAGTCAAATGTCCCCCGAAATCTGGAAAGAGATCAAACGAATCTTCGACGCGGCCGTTGAACTAGCGCCGTCCGAGCGAAACGCTTTTCTCGATTCGGCCTGTCCCGACGGAGCGCCGCGCCGTGAGATCGAGCGCATGCTGGCCGCCGATAACGACACGGGACTCGACCGCTCACCGCTTGCGTCCCACTCGTTTACGGACGGCGCGCGCCTCGAAGGCCGGCGTATCGGACGCTATCGGATCGCGGGTGAGGTGGGGCGCGGCGGCATGGGCGCGGTCTTCGCCGCCGTGCGTGACGACGGCGAGTTTGAGCAAAAGGTCGCCGTCAAGGTCATACTGAGTGGCCTCAATACCGACGCCATCGCCCGCCGCTTCCGCAACGAGCGACAGATACTCGCCTCGCTCGAGCACCCGAACATCGCGCGCCTCCTGGACGGCGGGATGAGCGAGGACGGTCTGCCGTTCTACGTGATGGAGTTTATCGAGGGCCAGCCCATTGATGACTACTGTCGCGCGCGCGACGTTTCCCTCCAGGAGCGCCTCGACCTATTTCGGCAGGTCTGCGCCGCCGTGTCTTACGCGCACCGGCGGCTCATCGTCCACCGCGACATCAAGCCGTCGAACATCCTCGTCACGGCGGCGGGCGAGGTCAAGCTGCTCGACTTCGGTATCGCCAAAGTCGTCTCGCTGACAGGGAGTGACGCGCGCGGCACGGCTACCCAACTCGGTCTGATGACGCCCGACTACGCCAGCCCTGAACAATTCCGCGGTGAACCAGTGACGACTGCGACCGATGTGTACAGCCTCGGCGTGGTGCTCTATCAACTGCTGACTGGAGAGTTGCCCTATAACCTGGCTGGCCTTCGACTCGATCAGATGCTGCGCCTCGTCTGTGAGACTGAGCCGCCGCGCCCCAGCCGGGCGATTGCGGAAGGCGGATTACGGATTGCGGATTCAACGGCGATGACTCAGCGCATTGAAGGCAACGAATACGTTCAAGATGGGATTGCGCGCAATCCGAAATCCGCAATCCGGAATCCACAATCGTTGAAGGGCGATCTCGACAACATCGTCCTGAAGGCCCTCAAGAAGGAGCCGGAGCGAAGATATGAGTCGGTCGAACAGTTCTCAGAGGACGTGCGCCGCTATCTGGCGGAGCTTCCGGTCTCGGCCCGCCCGGACACCTTCTCGTATCGCGCGTCGAAGTTCGTCAAGCGCAACCGAGTGGGCGTGGTCGCCGCGTCGCTCGTCTTCATTGCGCTAATCGCGGGCATTGTGGGAACCACTTATCAGGCGCGCGCTGCGCGGCGCGAGCGCGAGCGCGCCGAGCAAAGATTTAATCAGGTTCGGAAACTGGCGAATAACGTTGTCTTCAAGTATCACGACGCCATTGCCGATCTGCCGGGGGCGACCGCCACACGCGAGATGCTGGTCAAAGACGCGCTCGAATACCTCGACAATTTATCGCGGGACGCGCAGGACAACCCCGAGCTCGCGCAGGAATTGGCCCTCACCTACCTCAAGATCGGAAACGTGCAGGGCGAGGCCAACCGCGCCAACCTCGGCGACTCCGCGGGCGCGCTCGTCAGCTACCGCAAGAGCTTAGAGATTCTTGAAGACCTAGCTCGCAAGGACCCCGGGAACGTCGGGTACCTGAAAAACCTCCGTCAGGCAGGCCACCAAACGGCGCTGCTACTGGTGAGACTCCAGCGCTGGAAGGAGGCCGAGGAAACGGGCCAGAAAGTGTTGGACATCAGTCGGAGGCTGATGGAACTCGATCCGAATAATCTGGAATACCGGATATTGCTTGTGAGGAGCTACCACGTGAAGGGCGAGACGGTGGAGTTTTCGGGCGGCGACGAAGAGACCGCCGAGTGGTTCCGCCGCGCCGTGCGCGCGGGTGAGGAGGCTTTCGCAAAAAACTCCGCGGATGAATTGGGCCGTCGCTCGCTGGCCACAGCCCTCCAGCGCCTCGGGACCCGGCTCGAATTCCGCGCCGAACACTTGCGCGAGGTGGGCGCGCCCGAAAACCAGATCATGCCGCTTTACGTCGAGGCTGAGGCGCTGCACCGCCGCACAGTCGAAATGTGCAGAGCATTGCAGCGCGACTTCCCGCAGGTGGAAGTCTACAGTCGTTTCGTCGCCGCCGCCGGTATCAACCTTGGCACGGCGATGGCTCGAGTCGGCAAAGGTGAAGAGGGGATACCCTACATCATGCGCGCGCTCGAAATTCTGCGCGAGATCTCCGAGCGCGATCCGAAGAACAACGAAGCCAAGCGTGACGTAGCCGAGACCTGGCAATATATGGCCTTCGCGCGCGACGCCATGGGCCAGAGCGGCGAGGCTGTGAAGGCTAATCTCGAGTCGCTCAGGATTCTGGAAGAGATCACAACCAACGATCCGTCAAACTTCGAGTTTCTCAAACAGACGCACCTGACCTACAACAAGACCGGTGACATCTTCCTCAAGCAGGGGAGACTGACCGAAGCACTCGCCTATTACCGGAAGGGCGCGGCTTACGTCGCAAGGATGTCCACGCTCAACGAACACAAGCAGATCGTGGTGCTGCGTAGCGAGTCAAACCGCAAAGTTGGCGAGGCGCATCTCGCCATTGCCGCCGCCACACCGGGCGGAGGTTCCGTCGCGTTCGCCGAAGCGCGTTCCCACCTGCTGAAGGCACAGGAAGATTTGCTTAACCTGCGCCGCGCAAATGAATTGGGGAAGAATTACGAACAGAAATTGACTCTCATCTCGGCGGAACTTGATAAGACGGGGGAGGCTGCCAACCCCTGAGGTTGGTGGGAGACTTATTTCCTGTGGTGTCCGGGTGCGATGCTACTAGGCAGTGAAGAGTCCAAGAGGTTAGCGGAATCGTCTATTTTTAACTTGTTCCGCACAAGACAGATGTCGAAGATTCGCGCGCGTGTTGTTTAGCCGTTGCCGTCAATGTGATCGACGGACCTTGCTCGCAGCTTCATATATGCTTTCTCCACGATTGACAGGGATCTTCTTCACCTCAAGCTGCCCTTTCCCGAAGTGGCTTGAGTCGATCATATTTCTTTCGATTCGCTTCGAGAGTTTCCCAAACGTCAACAGCCTCTTGAAGCCGCAGCCAAAACTCAGGAGTTGTATCAAACACACGAGCCAACCGGTGCGCCAAGCCAGGGTTTACCGAACGGCGTTCATGAATGAGACCGCTGACGGTGCTACGCGATACACCGAGCCGCGAAGCCAACTCGGACTGCGTCACTCGCGCTGCGGGCAGAGTCTCCTCGCGCAAGAGTTCCCCCGGATGCGTTGGTCGCCTATTTGTCTTGTTTGCCATGACTCTCTCCTAATGATAACCCTCAAGATGGATATCGAAGGCGTCGCCTTTTTCAAAATCGAAACGTTATTCGCCAGTTACCACTAACCGAGATTGACCACTCACCTTGTCTATCGCCTTTGAGTCGATGTAAGTCGAAACCATGCGCATCTGTGTCCGTTAGTCGCTGAGCTGCGCTAAGCACATCCAGGCGGCGCGCGATTCTGGCCGCCAAGCCGGGCGATATCCCCCGTTTGTTCCCTGTTTCAAAAAACTCTCGGAGTCCTTTGTGGCGGAATGAGGTGATCATAGCCTTTATTTGGCAGTCCGTGAAAGTCTCATTTTGCCCGGATTAGAAGCCTGGGGAGATCGAGGACCAGCGCGAGGGTCCCGTCTTTAAGTGCGGTAGCGCCGGCGATTCCATACCAGCGTCCCGCGTGACGACCGAGACTTCTAACCAAAACTTCCTGCGGCCCTTCCACTCGATCAACGACGATGCCGAGGCACTTCGATTCCGGCTCGTGCCCGGCCCGTTCATCCGTAAACTGGCACGTAATCAGGTGCATCTGATTTCCCGCATCTTCATCGTCGTCAGGTTGGCCCAGGAGGTCGCGCATCGATACCTGGCGCAATTGGTTGGCGCCGGAAGCGCCATCAACCAGATCGATCGCGTCGATCCCGAGGGTTTGATCGGCGGGGATGCAATAACGAATGCCGGCCGAGACCACCACGTTTGCCGCAATTATTCCGAAAGTAACAGGCAGGCGAATCTCAAAGGTCGTGCCGCGGGCTGGTTCAGTTGAAACTCTCAGCTCTCCGCCAACTTGTTCAATCGCAGTTTCGACGACGTCGAGACCGACGCCGCGGCCGGAAATTTCCGATGCTTTGTCGAGCGTCGTGAATCCAGGGCGGAAGATCAAACGCAGGCTCCGATCAATGTCTATGCGTTCGCTGTCAGGAGGGACAACGGCCGTCAACCCGAGTCGTTTGGCGGCGCCGGCAATTTCAAGGGGGTCGATACCTCGGCCATCATCCATGACTCGCACCCGAGATTGACTGCCCTCGCTGATCGCCCGAATGCTGATGCGACCCCGGCCCTTTTTCCCGGCCGCGTCACGCGCGGCAGCATCTTCAATTCCGTGGTCCACCGCATTGCGGACAAGATGGATGAGCGGATCGGCTATGGCATCAGCGATCAGCTTGTCGACACGAAGCTCGCCGCCGGAAATGTCAAAATCGATTTCCTTTCCCACCAGTCGGGCCGCGGCGCGGCCCGCCCGGGCAGCACGTTGAAGAGTCGGATCCAGCGACACCAGGCGCAGGTTGATCAACTCATGCTCGACGCCCAGAAACTGTTTTCGAATTTGATCATTTAGCGCTCGCAACTGTTCCTGTCGCTCTGCTGCGTTCACATCCTGAGAAAGCGCCAGATCGAGCGCGCGCGAGCTCGAGCGAAACAGTTCATCAGTTGACGAAATGAGGCGGTCGAGTTTTTCCAGATCAGTTCGGACAAAGCTGGCAAGACGAGAATATGGCGCCGACGTCGAAACCGTGTTTGAGACCGGCTCGCAGTTCTTTGCCGATCCGTCTGGAATTGGCGTGAACTCTGCATCGGGAAACTCGGCGACACTTGCTTCCAACTTTTCTAGTCGCAGGTCGCTCGCATACAGGATGCGGAAGTTGATCTTGTCGGGTTGTCGATCGTCGACACTGGGCGAGGTGGAAACAATTTCACCATGAGCCGAAAGCTTGTCTTTGAATTTTTGGAATCTCTGATCGAAGTCGGCTAGATCGAAAGCTGTCTCGACGGTGAAGAGTTGGCTTCCTTCGTCGACGGCGCTCCGCAGGCGATGTTTTTCCGTGTCGTTTAATGATCGCCACAATTCAGACTCGAGCTTCTCGATGATCGTTGTGGCGGGCCGGTTCGGCCCGGCGTCGACTTCAGTGGCGGCGGCGCGCAACTGGTCAATCAGTGCGGAATTTGACGGTGCCGTTGTATCCGAAGCCGTACTTCTGACGCTCTCGCCCAACGCCTCCGCAGTAGCTACAAACGTGTTGAGCAGGCCGGCATCGAGTTTGATCTTCCCGGTTCGCAACGCATGGAGCGCATTCTCAAATTCATGGGCCAGCCCGCCCACAGTTTCCAGACCGCTGGTGCCTGCTGAGCCTTTGATTGTGTGAACTGTCCGAAATATCTGGTCGATTGACTCGCGCACCTTACGTGGCGAGCTCTCGCCAGCAGCGCTGGTTCGCAATCTGTCCAGATCGACAAAAAGCCGTTCCACCAGTTCTTCGATCTCGATCAAAAACTCGCGTTGGGTTTGGTCCACAGAAAAGATACTAAATGGTAAATGGTGAATCAGGAAAACAAAGTTGCGAGTTTTGAGTTTCGAGTCTCAAGTTCCGAGTTTCAAGTTTCAGTTTTCACTTCGCGAAGGTCGACCAATCACCTGTTTTGGTTCAGAACTCGAAACTTGAAACTCGAAACTCGAAACTGTTGTTTCTACTCGGATGGTTCCTTCTCGGCAGATTGCTCCACCTCATCGTCTGGCGATTCTTCAGACTCTTCAGGCTCGACGTTTTCCTGCGGTTGTTGCTCATCAAGATCACGCTTGATGGCATCCAGGATACCGTTAATAAATTGTGTGGCTTCGTAGGTGGAAAAGCGGCGGGCGATCTCGAGGGCCTCGTTGATCGCTACCGTGCGAGGAGTAGGTTCGAAGAGAAACTCGTAAACCGCGAGGCGGAGGATGTTGCGATCAACGATCGCCATGCGCGGGATGCGCCAGTGTTCGGCGCGCGAACGAATGCGCTCGTCAAGGTCAGCAAGGTGCGCCAGTGTTCCACGCGCGAGGCGAGTGGCAAAGTCGCGCGCCGTTTCCTCCACATCGGCATCGCCAAGCTGCGCCCAGTAAAGACGTAATACGTCTTCCGGCACAGCGTCGGCAACATCAGCCGCAAAGAGCATTTGCAAGGCACACTCACGCGCCTTACGTCGCGAACCCATAAAACACCAGTTAAAAGTAAAAAGTGAAAAGTGAAAGGTGAGAGGTGATACGCAGCCGCAAGGTTCTACTTTTCACTCTTCACTTCTCACTTTTCACAGTCTTGTAAAGATTAGCCAATTCAACCGCGGTTGTAGCGGCTTCAAAACCCTTGTTACCCAGTTTCACCCCGGCGCGATCAATTGCCTGGTCCACCGTGTCTGCCGTTACCACGCCGTAAACTACGGGCACGCCTGTTTGCAACCCGGCTTCGCCGATACCGCGCGTGACTTCCGCCGTAATGTATTCAAAGTGTGGTGTCTGCCCACGGATGATTGTTCCCACACAAATGACAGCATCAAATTTTTCCGACTCGGCCAGAGTTAAAGCCAAAAGCGGAATTTCGAAAGCACCCGGAACCCTGTAAACCTCGACAGATTTTTCATCTGCACCCAGGCGACTGAGGGCATCGAGCGCTCCTTCGACCAGACGCGAGCTAATGAAATCGTTCCAGCGACTGGCGACAATCGCAAAACGAAATCCCTGCCCGTTAAGTTGACCTTCGTGTATTGCTGTTTGCAAGCGTGAACGACTCCGAATACTCGATGCGCCTCAATTCGTGAGAGCATTTCGAGTATAGGTGATGAGTTTAGGAGCGGCAAGTTAGAGTCAGTTTTGTAGGACGGGCATTCCTGCCTGTCCCGGTATTTTGTTTAAAGAGCGGAGGCGGAGACAAAATATCACCGGCGTGTTCAGCTCGATAACCTGAGTTAGCTCAACTCAGGACAGACAGGAATGTCTGTCCTACCTTAGCAGCCTTTGAAGACCGGCCGGCGTTTTTCCAAAAACGCGCGCGTTCCTTCGCGCATGTCTTCGGTGCCGAAGAGACCCGCGAAAAGTTCTGTTTCCAATGCCAATCCTTCGGCCAGCGGAAGTTCAAGGCCGAGCGTCATAGCTTTGAGGCAAGCCCGAATTGCGAGTGGCGCCAGCTGCGCAATTTCATGGGCCAACAATTCCGCTTCAGCTAACAAATCTCCGGCGCTGGTGAGGCGGTTGATCAAGCCACTTTGGAGAGCTTCTTCAGCATTGACCGTTTTTCCCGTTAGCATCATCTCCAGCGCGTGCCCAGCTCCAATCTCGCGCGCGAGCCGCTGTGTGCCGCCATAACCCGGAATAATTCCCAGTTTCGTTTCCGGCAAACTGAAACGCGCGTTGTTTGAAGCGATGCGAATGTGGCAGGCAAGCGCGAGTTCGCAACCGCCGCCGGCCGCGATGCCGTTGATTGCCGCGATAACCGGTACCGGAGAGTTTTCAATCTGATTACAAAGGGATTGGCCCCGCTCGGAAACTGTTTTGGCGTCGCGTTCCGTGAGCTGAGTTAGTTCGGAGATGTCAGTGCCGGCACAGAAAGATTTGTCGCCCGCGCCGGTAAGGATGACGGCGCGGAGTTGGGCGTCGCGTGCGAGGTTCGTGAAAGTGTCGCTTAGCGAGACGATCATCTCGCGCGAAAGCGCATTGAACTTTTCGGGACGGTTCAATTGAATAATCTCAATTGAGCTGCGCCGCTGTTCTTTGATGAATTCTGAACCCACTTTTACATCCATAGCTGGACATCTGTCTGGGTGCGGTCCCAAAAGGAACCTGAAACTCAAATGAGGAACTGGGAACCTTTAGACCAAATTCATCGGTGTCGGATTCTTCGGATCCTTGTAATCGTAAAAGCCCCGGCCTGACTTGCGTCCGTACAAACCAGCCAGCACCATTCGCTTCAATAATGGCGGCGGCGCAAAACGCTTCTCGCGAAATTCGTCGAACATGATCTCAGCGATGTAGTAGGTAGTGTCGAGCCCGACAAAATCTCCAAGAGTGAACGGCCCCATCGGATAGCCGAGGCCGAGTTTCATCGAAGTATCGATGTCTACTATCGAACCGACGCCTTCTTCCAGCGCGCGAATCGCATCCAGCATATAGGGCACCAGCAGACGGTTCACAATAAAACCGCTGCGATCGCCGGCCCGCACCGGGACTTTGCCCAGACGCTTGCCAAACTCAATGCCCTGTTCGTAGATCGGATCGTCAGTGAGGATCGTGCGCACCACTTCAACCAGCTTCATCAAGGGGACGGGATTAAAAAAGTGCAATCCAATAAAACGCTGCTGGCGCGCGACGGACGTCGCGGTCATCATCGCAGTAATAGATATCGACGAAGTGTTGGATGCGAAGATCGTTTCAGGCTTACAAATCCGGTCGAGTTCCGCGTAGGTTTTCCTTTTCTCGTCGAGGTTCTCGATGATTGCCTCGATAATGATGTCGCAGTCTGCCAGGTCATCAAACGAGGTGGTGCCGGTCAGCAGATCGCGAATTGCCTTTTGCTGTTCGGCGGTGATCGAACCCTTCTCCGCAAATCTAGAGAGCGACTTTTCGATTCCCAGAAAACCTTTTTGAATCAGTTCGTCAGAAACTTCGCGAACTATAGTCTCAAATCCGGCGCTGGCGGCCACCTGCGCGATGCCCGAACCCATCAGCCCGCAACCCAGCACTCCAACCTTCTTTATTTCCATTTCGACTCTTTCTCCTCTTCTTCGTAACGCAAACTGTTAGCTTGCGTCGCTACTGAACCATCAATTGATTTGGAATTGAAACCACAGACTAACAGTTTGCGTTGCAACTATTTTGGCGGCTCTGTTTCTTCTGCTTCAAAGAGGCCGTAATTTTTCCCGTTGGTTTTTAGCCATTGATTATATTCTTTGCTCCAGGCGACAAAATCCTCAGTCAACTGATGAAGGCCAGCCTGGCTCTTTTTCGGGACAGACCCCGCAGACTCTTCGTCGCCCGCGCTTATCTCTTTCGCTCGGAGCAGGAACGCTCTCATCCGTTCCCGCAAATCATCCGCCTTCGGATCCAGCGCAGGCGCTGACTCCAAAGCTTTGACGGCGTCGTCAATCTTGCTCGCGTCGCGGTCCTTCACTGCCTGGTAAAAAGCTTCCTGGGCGGCATTCATCCCTTTGGCCCAGGCCACAAACTTTTGCGTGTTGGGATCTGTAATTTGTTCCGGCTGATTTATCAAACTTGCCGGCAAGGGATCTCTAAAACGCTTTACCGTCATGGCGAAACTGAAAACGACGAGAATGAGGGCAGCAACCTGGAGTACTCGCCACGCCATCGCCATTCCCGATTTCTCGCCCGGCCGGCGGTAGTCGATCACCAGCGCCAGCGCTGCGCCTGAAACCAGCCCACCCAGATGTGCGGCGTTATCAATGAAACCTCGCATCACGTAACCGATGAATAGATTCATCAGAATCATCGGCAACAAGCCGGTACCGAAAGCGCGCTTGAAACCCTCCGGCAACTCACGCCGATATTTGATTCCGAAAACAAATAGCACGCCTACGAGTCCAAACAGTGCGCCGGAAGCTCCCGCCGAGGGCTCGTCCACACTCTTGAAGATGAACCGCACCAATGGACCACCCGATATTCCGGGCCTGACCGTGAGATAACTCGCCACCACGCCGGCGATTCCGGTGATCACCCAAAAGAGGACAAACTTTGCTGAGCCGTAAAGTTTCTCAACATAAGGACCGACAATCCAGAGGCTGTACATGTTCACGAGTAAGTGAAGCAGATTGATGTGGAGAAACATCGGCGTGATAAAACGCCACCACTCGTGCCGCGACTGAATATAGTGGTTTAGCTTGGCCCCGAACGGTATGAGCACTTCGTTTGGCAAAGGCGTCACCATGCTGAAACTGTTTCCACTCGTTTGCCACATCAGGATGAAAATAAAAACGTTCACGGCAAGCAGGATAATGGTGAACTTATAAGGACGGTCGAGGACAGCCCGCGCGAAGCGCACCGTTTCGTTGTCCACTGGAGGGGCACCGGGTCGCGAACTTGCAGGACCGCTAACACTCGCGCCACAGACAGCGCACTCCGTCTGCCCGGCTCCGATGATCGAGCCGCAACTGGAACACATGCTGGGCCGCCCAGCCTTTGTGTTTGGACTTTGTTCGTTGGGAAGGTTACTTGCCAAGCGCTTTACGCCAACAAGCGTGATGCTTTAAATAAAAGCATCACGCTCAATATCTCTTCAAACTTTGGAATGTCGGAGGCGATTCTACACCCAGATCAGGAGAAGGCGGTAACGAGAGATTGCGGCAGCATCTTCAAATCAGAGTGACTCAGCAGGATCGATCCACGAAACAACATGAGGTAACACGAAAATCTTGTTAGTGCTATTTCGTGGATCGTTTGCTCCTGATCTTCGACCTAGGGCCAGATAGAATTCAGCAACGCAGCCAGCCGATATCCTCCCCAGGCCACGCGTTTTCGCACCACCTTCGTGCCGGCAGCATTGTATGCAGCGCTCGGTTTGACGCCATTCATCATTCCCTTGTAAGCCGTAGTCTTCGCAAGTGTGAAGCTTTCCTCCGCCCAGCCCGCATAGTTAAACGGATCATTTAGTTTCACGCCGGCGGCCGTGGCGGGATTTCCTTTCATGGCAATGACCGTCGCTGGGCCAATCAACTTAAGCGGCGGCGGCGCGAAATTGGCGCCGGTTTTTGGAAACGTGCCAATGCCACCGTCCCAGTAACTGTGAAGGTTAGTCGTCTTGAGCTGGCCGTTGGTTCCTGGAATCTTTATCGACACAAGGTTGCCGCCGCGATCTCCCTCAGGATTTGCGCTGGTGACGCGCGTGGCGCAGTGCAGCGGCTGATGAATATCACCGACGAAGTGGATGATAAATCGCAACGCTTGCGCCTGAGCGTTCTTGTCGGTGCTGGTCTTTAAGATGTTGACGTTATCCTCCAGCGCTTTGACGATGTTATCGGGTTCGGGCACGCCGGAGGGCAAAGCTGTGCCGTCGGTTGAGAAGGGCTGATCGATAAAATGTAGTGCCTTGAAATGGTCAAACTGTGTGAAGGGCCGGAGATCGTCAGCCCAATGAGCAGCGTTAATAAAGTTAGTGCTTTTTGCGGTGACTGCTGCCGGATCAATCTTGATCGCAAGCAGTTCATTTGCCTTGGCCCTGGCTCTGGGGTTGAGCCGCTTGAAGGCGATTGACGCCACCATCATGTGTCCTCCGGCTCCCCAACCCAGCGAGAGAGAGGGTGTCAATAGCATGATTGACAGGAGGCCAATTGCGATTCGGCATTTGAGCAGGCGGCGCTTACTTTCGTTTTTCATGAGATTCTCCTTCGGGGTAAATGACCTCAATCACAGGAGCGTGTGCCCTGAGAGCGGGTCAAAGTGAGAATGCAAGCAACAGCACTGAGTGCCGTTAAAAAAAGTATGACTAGCTGTGTACCTTGGTATCCGCGTCAAGCAATGAGAAAGCTTTGACGAAGTTGATGACTTATCTGCGGGTTGTATATCACAAGTGCCGGCTTCTTGCACGAGACTTGACGTGCGGTGCTGCCACAGTTTTGAACCGGTCTGGATTCTCTTTGAATAACTTTGCGTCTTACTTCGCGAAACTTTGCGGTTGTTCCGGGATGTTTACCAAGGGGTTCGCAAAGCGCCGCAAGGAAGCTTCAACGTTGCCTAGAAATTGATTATGGATACGGCTAAGCTCGCAGCTAGCTGCCCACTGTTTCCAGCAGACTCACCAGATCGTCGGCGTGTTCTTCTTCCATCGCCAGAATGCCCTCGAGCATTCGCCGCGAAGTGGGATCGTCGTTGCCGAAATACTGGATCATTTCGCGATAGCTATCGATGGCGATGCGCTCCGCTACCAGATCTTCCTTGATCATATCGAGCAGCGTATTTCCCTCGGCATACTCGGCGTGACTCTTCGTCAACAGGCCGGCGGGATTGAAATCCGGCTCGCCGTTAAGCTGCACGATGCGCGCGGCAATCTGATCGGCATGCACCTGTTCCTCATTTGAATGCTGGAGAAACTCGGCGGCCACGCCTTCCGCATGAATTCCGGAGGCCATGAAGTAATGCCGGCGGTAACGCAGCACGCAGACAATCTCAGTCGCGAGGGCTTCATTCAGGATCTTCACTGCGGTTTCACGATCGGCGGTATACCCTTCCGTGACGGCGCCATTCTCGATATGTTGGCGAGCGCGCTCACGCAAAGTCTTGATGTCGGTCAGAAATGGTTTATCGGTCACGGCTTTTGCTCCTGGTTGGTCAGCCACGGCTTTCACTCCTCGGATTGAATTAGGTGAAGTCTGATGTTACTCGCCGGATTCATGAGGGGCAAGCGGCGACTGGCCTGCTGGTTTCCTTCCTAAGTAGCCTTATTGACCGCCGGTTCGCTATTCATGGACATGCTCTGACATCTCGCCATCGGTTCCGGCGAGAGTTTGGTCAAGCCGGTCAACGGCCCGGCGCAGGTGCGGAATCGTTATTGACCCGCCAACTACGAGCGCGACATTAAACACATCGAGAAACTCGGGTCGCGTTACTCCCGCCGTCACGCTTTGCTTGATGTGATACGTGATGCAATCGTCGCAACGCAGCACTATTGAAGCGACGAGGCCCAGCATCTCTTTCGTGCGCCGGTCGAGCGCCCCGTCTTCGTAAGCTTGCGTATCGAGCGCAAAGAATCGCTTGATTCCCAGATGATTGCTGCCCAGCAGCTTTTCGTTCATGTTCGCGCGATAGCGGTCGAATTCGTCCATCGTTGAATGCCCTTTCTGGTCAGTGCCGGGTATTCTATCCGCGCGCAGCAGAAGTCGCCAGATGAACGAAGATTTGGCAATGCCCCGCAACGGTATTGGCCGTTAACTCCAAGGAGTTTGACCAACACACTAACGGAGCGTTAGTGAAGATTTAGTAGTCCTGGACAGAATTTTTGTGCAAAGATTCGGATGATATGAAAGACGGATTAAGTAACGGTGCGCAAGATTCGGAACACCCGCAAGTTGCAACCTGCAAAGTGCAGCTTTTCCGCGCTGGCCCGCTGCACTTTGGAGTTTCTGAAGAATACGTTGCCACACTCGCCCAGTGGCGCGAGCCCACGCCTTTGCCACATGCGCCCGAATCGGTGCTGGGAGTTGTCAGTATCCAGGGGCGGATGTTGACGGTCCTGGATCTCGCGCGTCTATGCGGCATCGATACTGTGATCTCGGATGAATCGTATCGCCACATAATTGCGTTACGTGGTGACGAACAGCTCGCCCTGGCTGCGTCTGCGCTTAGTGACACAGTGGATTTTTCATCTTCCAATTCGGGCGTCAGGACAAACGGCATCGAACGATTTGTCAGTTGCGTTTTCACTCATTCAGGTGCAGACGCGAGAATGCTGAACGTCTCGGAATTGTTTGCTGCTGCACTGCATGGACGCGAGCGCCGCCGCCGCCGTTTCTAGAATCGTGCACCAAGTGTGAAATCCCACCTGCGATGGTAGACTCAAGTTAGAACCGTTTCAGGAGAATTGACCGCAGTTAAAAGTGTTAGCACGTTTGGAAACCCCGACCGATTCCATTCGTCCTGCAGACTATCCGTCATTATCAAAAAATGCTCGACCAGGCCTTCACGATTCTTGAATACCAATCCTTGCGCGCTCTGATTCGACGCGGCGCCCAAACGCCCATGGGTCAAGCACGTGTCGACGCGCTCGAGCCTCTGGAACATTTGGACGATCTCCGGCGAGAACTCGCGGCCCTGGCCGAGTGTGTAAATTTACGGAAACGTGGAGCGAGATGGACGTTCAGCGAGCTGGCCGATCCTTCACAAAATCTGGCGTTTCTGCGTATCGATGGAGCCACCCTGGAACCGGGAGCAATGCTTCAGCTCAAGCAACTCAGCGAACAGGCGATGTCTGCTCGCGCCTCTGTTCTCGCGGAACGCGAGGAGTCGCCGGCGTTGTGGGCGCTGGTTGAAAGTCTTCCGGTGGACTTAAGCCGACTTGGCGCACGCATCGCCAACAAAATCCTGCCGAACGGAGAGATCGATGATCGCGCCAGCCCCGAGTTGGCCAGGCTTCGCCACGAAATTGGCGCCTTGCGATCGCGCATCACCCGCACGCTCGAAAGCCTGATGCGCAAATCGGAAGAAGCGATCCAGGACGAGTTAGTAACTATCCGCAACGATCGTTTTGTAATTCCGGTGAAATCCGATCATCGCGCGCGAGTCAATGGCGTGGCCCATGGATACTCTTCATCGGGTGCCACGGCTTTCATCGAGCCGCTCGAGACAATTGAAGCGAACAATGAATTGCAGGCCTTGCACGAAGCGGAGGCTCGCGAAATCTGGAAGATCCTGGCGGGATTAACTGAAGAACTGCGCGCCCAGCTCCCCGCCCTTGAGACGGCGGCTGAAGCAGTTGCGCAACTGGATTTCATAAATGCGAAGGCAGCGTTTGATGAAAAATTTGCCTGCGTGATTCCGGAAGTTGCCGGAGAAGGTAACACTCTGGAGTTAGCCGAAGCGCGCCATCCGCTTCTGGAAGAAAATCTGCGAGCCTCGGGTGGCTCAGTCGTACCGGTTAGCTTTGCGCTTGATGACAAGCACGACGCTATGGTCATCTCTGGCGCAAATGCCGGCGGCAAGACGGTAGTGCTCAAGACCGCCGGACTTCTTACGTTAATGGCCCTCTCCGGCCTGTCAGTTCCCGCGAAGCAGGCACGCGTCCCGTTTTACCGTTCGGTTCTCGCTGACATTGGCGACCATCAATCGCTGGCGGCCAATCTTTCGACATTCACATCCCATGTCGGAAACATCTCGCGAATGATCGAAATCTGCGAGGCGCCCGCGCTCGTTTTGCTCGACGAGGTCGGGACTGGAACGGACCCTGAAGAAGGATCGGCGTTGGGCGTCGCTGTGGTTGATCATTTTCGGAAAACGTGCGGCGCTCACGTGATGGCCACCACGCATTACAGTGGGCTGAAGATGTACGCTGGAAACGAAGAGGGCGTGCTCAATGCAAGCGTTGAGTTTAATGAGAAAACGCTGCGGCCAACTTACCGTTTAATAGTCGGGGTTGCTGGCTCGTCTTCGGGTTTGGAAATCGCGAGGCGGTTCGGTATTCCGAGCGCTGTGATTGATGTCGCGCTGGAATCGGTTAAGGATTCGACGCGGCAGTCTACCGAATACCTGCAGCGAATCAAACGAGAAGCCGAAGAAGCTGAGAGTTTGCGCAAAGCGCTGGAGGAAGAGCGCGGCGCGGTGGCCGAAAAGTTTGCTTCACTCGGAAAGGAAGCGGCGAAGAAAGAGCGCGAGCGCGACGCCATATTTGAAAAGACCCTGGCTGCGACAATTCAGGAGTTTGAAAAGCGATCGCGCGAACTCGTCGCTACGATTCAGGACAGGTCAGCGCGGTTGAAGATCGAGCGCGAATCCCAACGTCGTGTGGCGGAACTAAAACGCGAAGCGCAACGCGCAGTCGCGACGGGTCGCGGCGTCTCCGGCGTAACGCGTAGTCCGGAGGTGGGCTTGACGCCGCAATCTCGCGGGGTGCGAGTTGTCCGCGGCGGCGTCGAGCTTTCCGAGACGCCGGCGAGTGAAACTGAGGCTTACAGCGCGGCGAAGCAGCAACGCGATATCGCCGTCGGCGACAAGGTAAGGCTAAAATCGTACGGCTCAATCGGTATAGTTGATCAAATCAAGAATGGCGAAGCGGAAGTGCGCGTGAAATCACTTCGCTTGCGAGAGAGGCTCGAAAATCTGGAGCTGCTCGAGTTAACTAAGCCGGCGAAAACCGCAACCGCGAAGTTCGCGGGACTTCAGAAGGCGCGCAGCGTCGAGGTTAATTCTCCAACGTCGAACAATGGTCGCTCCGAACTCAATGTGATCGGGCAAACGACGGACGAAGCAGTTGATGCGGTTGATAAGTTTCTCGATGAAGCTTCTATGGCAAGCCTTGCCCAGGTGCGAATCATTCACGGCCACGGCACCGGAGCGCTACGCCGCGCCATTGCCGATATGCTAAAAAACCATCCGCACGTTGCGCGCTTCATTTCGGCTCCGCAGGATCAGGGTGGCGCGGGCGCTACGCTCGTTGAGCTAAAGCAGTAGCATAATCAGATGCGTTACCCCCAAACATTCATCGACGACCTCAAGCGCCAGGCGGACATTGTTCGCGTGGTCCAGGACTACGTCCAACTCAAGAAGAAGGGCGCAAACTGGATGGCCTGTTGCCCTTTCCACAAAGAAAAGACGCCATCGTTTTCCGTTAGTCCGGCAAAGGAAATTTTTTACTGCTTCGGTTGTCACAAAGGCGGATCCGTTTTCAACTTCGTCATGGAAATGGAACGCGTTTCCTTTCCCGAAGCGATCCAGTTGGTGGCGGAAAAATCCGGAGTGCCCCTGCCGGTGATGGTTGATGACAGCCGGTTTCAGGCGCGGCGGCTGGAATCGGAAGAAGTAATTGAACTGAATAAGTGGGCGCTTGAGTGGTGGGAACAGCAGCTCGAAACGAGCACGGAGGCGAAGATTGCTCGCGACTATCTGTTGCGCCGAGAGATTACTGAAGAGACTGTGAAAACGTTTCGGCTGGGCTATGCGCCGGACAGTTGGGAAGCGCTTTCCAGCCATTTGCGGCAGAAAGGCGCGACGCAGGATCAGATTGAGCGCAGTGGGCTGGTAGTGAAAAAGGACAGTGGCAGCGGATCCTACGATCGTTTTCGTGGCCGGCTGATTTTTCCGGTGCTGGATATTCAGGGAAAACCAATTGCATTTGGCGGCCGCACGCTTAAGGACGAAGACGCGAAATACATCAACTCACCCGAGACCGCAGCCTACATCAAAGGACGAAATCTATTTGGACTGAACCTGACGCGGGATGAGATTCGGCGAAATGGATTCGTCATTCTGGTCGAGGGTTTCCTGGATTTGATTGTCCCTTATCAGTTTGGAATTCGTAACGTTGCGGCCAGCCTGGGCACGGCCTTAACGCCGGATCAAGTGAAACTATTAGGCCGGTTTGCCCGCAAAGTGGTAGTCAATTATGATGGCGACAAAGCGGGTGTTCAGGCAGCGAAAAAGGCAATCGAAATTCTCCTCGCGGAAGATCTTGAAGTCAAGATTCTGGTTCTTCCGGACGGCGCGGACCCGGACGAGTTTCTGAGAAAGTCGGGCGCGACCGAATATCATCGACGTCGAGGCGAGGCCCAGCCCCACATACAATTTGTGATCGATCAGGCGGTGGGTGATCGCAAGCTCGGTAATCCGGCTGACAAAGAAGCTGCGATCGATGAGGTGCTGCCTTACGTTCGTGCTGTTCGCAGCCGGATACAGAAGCGCGAATACTTTGATATAGCGATGGATTCACTGCGGGTCAGTGATGCGTCGATAAAGAGAGAGCTGTGGTATTCGATCCGCGGAAGTGTGGTCGACGGTGGGCGCGTAGGGCGAAAGACAGCGACCCTTTCATATAGCAAGCCAACAGTTGCCGAACAGCAATTGCTGGTTTTGCTGCTTGCTGATGAAGCGCTTCGCAGGTCGGTACTCGCCAAACTTGAGCCCGAAGACTATAACCAGCTACCTACGGCACCAGTTTTTCACGCGTTGATTGATGGAGAACGTGAAGGAGCAACTATTGATTTTGATTTCCTGAGCAGGAAAACTGAAGGCGAACCAGTTACCGAACTCTTGCCGGCGTTGCTGATGCATGAGAGTGCTGATTCCGAGGAGAAGCCATCCGATGGTGGACGCCTGGCAGCGCAACGATGTGTTGACGCCTTGAGGTTGATGAACGTAGATCGCCGCATCGGTGACCTTAGGGCGGAGATTGCGGCGGCGGAACGCAATGGAGAAACCGAACGCCGGGATAAGTTATC
This sequence comes from Pyrinomonadaceae bacterium, assembly GCA_035557535.1. GTDB lineage: Bacteria > Acidobacteriota > Blastocatellia > Pyrinomonadales > Pyrinomonadaceae > PSRF01. The sequence goes on along the minus strand of DATMDU010000157.1, from coordinate 80,924 downwards.
CTCGGAGCATCTGGATCTTGCCCGGCGGCGAAGCACACTGCTTCCCAAGCCGGAGACAATGCAAACTGGAAACTAAGCAACCCGAGGTTTTGGAGTAGATCGAAGTTGACTATCGAAGAAAAAGATCGCGACGACGTAATGGAGCGGCTCCTTGAGTTGGGCGGCGATAAAAAGTATCTCACCTTCGACGATCTGAATCGCGAGTTGCCTGACAGTGTCGTTTCTCCAGACGACATCGAAGATGTACTGCAAAAACTCGAAGGCTCAAACATTGCCATCGCGGATTCCGACGAAAGATTGTTGGAACAGGCAGCCGCCGTTACTGCAGACGACGACGATGAGGTTGAGGAAGATGTAGAACTCGATCTCTCGGCCGGCTCAATGGACAAAACCAACGATCCGGTCCGGCTGTATCTGCGCGAAATGGGCGTGGTTCCTCTCTTGACGCGCGAAGGTGAGGTGGCGATCGCCAAGAGAATCGAGCGGGGCCAACTCAAAACCAGAAAGTCGATTGCGCGCTCGCCCATCGCTGTCCGCGAATTGTTGAAAGTCGGCGCGGAACTGGAAGCCGGCAAGGCCAACATCCGTGAGCTGGTAGTTTTTTCAGAGCAGGCCGAACTAAACGCCGACGAAGACACCGATAAGACGGAGGAATATCGAACCTGGACCATCGAAGGAATTCAGAGCATCAGTAAGGTGTTCATACATGGGCTTAAAGACTGGGAGAAACTTGACGCCGAACAAAAGGCTGCGCGCGGGAAAAAGAGCGTCAAGGTCCTCCGTCTTCGTCGCAAGGTGGCGCGGTTGCGAGTTGAGATAGCCCAGGAGATCAGCCGGCTAACCATTACTGAGCGTGCTCGCCAGCGTCTGATTGGTTCAATCCGCACTGTGCAAAAAGAAGTGCGCGAGGCGGAGCGCGAGATCGAGAGTTGCACCGAAAAACTTAGTCGCAAGCGGATCAGGCTGGAAGATCAGAAAGAATGCAAGCGCCGCATTGCGGCCGCGAAAAAACAGCTTCACCAGATTGAAACGGAACAGTACATCAGCCCTCTCGAGATCAAGCGATCGCTGCAGGCCATCAGCGTCGGCGAACAGCAGACGGGACAGGCGAAGCGCGAGCTGGTTGAAGCAAACCTGCGTTTGGTTGTTTCAATAGCGAAGAAATATACGAACCGCGGTTTGCAGTTTCTGGATCTGATTCAGGAAGGCAACATTGGTTTGATGAAGGCGGTGGACAAGTTTGAGTGGCGCCGGGGCTATAAGTTTTCTACGTATGCGACGTGGTGGATTCGCCAGGCCATTACCCGAGCGATTGCCGATCAGGCACGCACCATTCGTATCCCGGTGCACATGATTGAAACGATTAACAAATTGATTCGGACGTCGCGCTCGCTCGTGCAGGAACTGGGCCGCGAGCCCACCAGCGAAGAGATTGCCGGAAAGATGGACATTCCAGTTTCGAAGGTGCGTAAGGTTTTGAAAATTGCGCAGGAACCGATTTCACTCGAAACGCCAATCGGCGAAGAGGAAGATTCTCACCTGGGCGATTTCATCGAGGACAAGTCGATCCTGAATCCCGCGGATGCCGTGGTAGCTTCAAACCTACGCGAGATTACGGACGAAGTCCTGGCAACGCTGACGCCGCGCGAAGAGAAGGTTATCAAGATGCGTTTTGGACTCGGCACGACCGGTTCTGAGCATACGCTGGAAGAAGTGGGCCAACATTTTGCCGTGACTCGCGAGCGCATTCGCCAGATTGAGGCTAAAGCCCTTCGCAAACTTCGCCATCCATCGCGTTCTCGAAAACTAAAAGCCTTCCTGGATAACACCCAGCACCTCGGGTAGGACACGGATTCCTGCCTGTCCGTTTTCACGAAGACGCAAAATCGCTTCTCACCCAGCGATTAATATTATTATCCGAATCGAGCTGAGGACAGGCAGGAATGCCTGTCCTGCTTTTATTTGAACGTGAGGAAGGCGGTGCTCTTAACGGTGTGGTCAAACGTGTAATTGTATGTATAACCGGGAAAGTTGATTGGCTTCGTGAACTGCACCGTAATTTCCATTCGATTATCTTTGCGCTCCGGCAAAATCACAGCATCGGCAGGTATGCCGTACTCGGGCGCTGCTTTGGTGAGTTGATTCTTAACCCAGGCCGGTTCATATCCCTGGGTGCTCGCGACGTCAGCGTTATGCTGCATTAGATCCTTGAAGAGATACGACTGGTAAGCGACAGGAATGTAGAGGTAGCCGATGTATGCCACCAGCGCAATGACCAGAACGACGATGATAAATTTGAGCCTTGCTCCCCCAGCTTCACCCCGTCTTGCGTTTGTATTCGTCATAACATTCCAGTCCCCTCTACCGTGTTCTCAAAACCTTATTTAATGATTGCTGCAACAGAGGCACGCTGATCGCTTTGCCGTCCAGGATTCGCGGATGCCCGATGGCCTCAAGCAGGACCCACTGTAGGTGTCCACCGACGTTTTTCTTGTCACGGCCAATCGCGTTTGCGATCTCGCGCAGGTCTAAATCGTTCGCCGGAGGGAGCGGCCCACAGAGAGCAACTCCTTCGCGAATCAATTCTAACTCTGAGGATGGCAGTAAGCCTAGATGTTTTGACAATTCAGCCGCCACCAGCATTCCGTACCCGACAGCTTCGCCGTGCCGAAAGCGGCGATACTGGGTGACGGTTTCAAGTGCGTGCGCAACGGTGTGACCAAAATTCAGAATTCTTCGTGAACGTCTGTCATTACGATTGCGATCCTCGCGTTCGTCGCCCGCCACAATCGAGGCTTTGAAGGCACAGTGTGCACCGATCAGCGCTTCGAGTTGAGAGGTTATTAAAGGACCTCCCGCAGTTAGTCCGCGCAGGAAATTGATTGTTTGTGTAAAGAGTCTTCGATTGGCTACCGCGCCCTGCTTTACGCTTTCGCACCAGCCGCCGACAAGTTCGCGCTGAGGCAAAGTTGAGAGCGTTTCAATGTCGATGATGACGGCGCTTGGTTGGTGAAAAGCTCCCACCAGATTCTTCCCTGTAGGTAGATTTACTCCGGTCTTGCCACCGACAGAAGAATCAATCTGGGCCAGCAGCGTCGTGGGAATTTGAACCAAGGGGATACCACGCATATATGTCGCCGCGGCAAAACCGGCCACATCGCCCACTATTCCACCGCCCAACGCCACCACGCAGTCGTTTCTTTCAAGCCGTCTCTCGCTGAGAAAACTAAGAGTCTTCTCGACGGTGCGGGTCGATTTGTGCTTTTCCCCATCGCCAATCAACCATGGCCACGCGTCAAACCCACTCGCTTCGAGGCTACTCATCACCGCTGGGCCGTAGCGAGCAAAGACGGTTTTGTTAGAAATCAGCACCGTCCGCTGCGCCGCACCGCCGACCGCCTGGCGCACCGCTGCGCCTGCCCGAGCCATGAGTCCGCGGCCAATTCTTATTTCGTATTTATGCTGATGCGCTTTCGTCTGGACGAGTAGTCGAGGCAAATAAACAAACTCCTCTCGCTGGCACAGCGTAAGCAGAAGCAGGCGGGTAAGCAAGGGCTTTGTCGTGAGTACAACGGTTAGGTTGGTAGAGGCGGGCTTAATGCCCGCGTCCGTTAAGCGTGGTTAACTCGCAGGCTCGATCCAGGTTATTTGACAAAAAGAATGGGCGCGAAAACTTGGAAGTTTGTCGCGCCCATTCATGATTCGTGGTCACTGTCCTCACCCCAGCAACCACTGAGACGGAGGATTCACCAACCGTCTCTTCTTGCCCCGCGAGCCCTATGGCAACGCCTGTGCCGAACGAGACTTTCTGATCCAGGCATTGCAAAACGGGATTTTTCTGTTGTTCGGGTTAGATCAGCGGGAAGGGTAAGGTGCTACTCGGCGCACCGTCGTGTAAATCTTTCCATAGCTTCGGGTAAAAACTCTATTGCGACCAGGGCCAACCGCTCAGCTTCCCAGCGTTTCGCGGATGACGCCGGCAAGCTCTTGTGCCTGGCTCTCAATTTCGCTTTGACTCTCGCCTTCAATCATCACGCGCGCCAGCGGTTCGGTCCCGGAGTAGCGCAGAAGCAGTCGCCCGCGCGATCCCAGTTGCGTTTCAATATGTCGTGCAGCTTTCCGGATTGTCGCCACTTCATCAAAGGGTTGTTTCTCTTTGACCTTCACATTCAAAAGTATCTGCGGGTAGGTTTGAAAACCAGCCGTCAATTCGTGAAGCGGTTTTCCTTCCTCGTTCATCGCGCTCAAGAGACAAAGCGTCGTGATTAAGCCATCGCCGGCGAGGCTCAACTCGGGAAAAATGATGTGCCCCGATTGCTCACCACCGAGGCTCGTGCCCGTCCGAAGTAATTCTTCCAGAACATACTTGTCCCCGACATCGGTGCGCACCAGCTCAATGTCCTGTGACTTCAACGCCAGCTCAAGTCCAATGTTGCTCATCACGGTCGCCACGACCGTGTCTCCTTGCAGGCGTCCCTGGTTGCGAAGATATTTCGCCAGCACCCAGAGGGTGCCGTCTCCATTTACAAGTTGACCTTTACCATCAACAAACAGCGACCTGTCCGCATCTCCATCGAGAGCCACGCCGAGAGCAGCGTTTTGTTTTTGCACTTCTTCCTGAAGGCTTTCGGTGTGAAGTGAGCCGCAGTCGAGGTTAATGTTGCGGCCGTCAGGTATGTTGTTGATGGCTGTGACAGTCGCTCCAAACCGCTGAAACAACTGCGGAGCAATATTCGATGCGGCGCCATTCGCGCAATCGATTACGATCCGAAATCCGCTCAAAGAAAGGTTCTTTCCAATTTCATTGGCCAGGAAATCCAGGTAACACTCCCTCAAACCATCTTCGTCTCCAGGCTCGGACGCGCCGGTGGCGGTTGTTGGTGGAAACCTGGTTGTTGACTCAAAAACATCGCGCTCAATGAGTCGCTCGGTTTCCTCATCCAGCTTCCGACCCGAAGGAACAAAGATCTTAATGCCGTTGTCCTGAAACGGATTGTGTGAAGCGCTGAGCACGACGCCTGCATCTGCTACTAGCGAGCGGGTGAGAAACGCGACACCAGGCGTGCTGATAACGCCGGCAGATCTAACATCGGCGCCGGCGTGCGAGGCTCCATCGAAGAGTGCCTGCTCAATCCATTCGCCCGATTCACGCGTATCGCGGCCTATTACTATTAGGGGAGACTTCCCGAGTTTTTCTTTGAGACGCGTGGCCAGAGACGAGCCGATAGTTTTTATGGTTGGGGCGTCGAGAGGAAATAGTCCCGCTTCGCCGCGAATGCCGTCGGTGCCAAATAGTTTCTTCATGTAAGGAATCCGGAGAGCTAATGGCGATGATGCGGTACGGCCGTAGCAATAATGTATGGGGCGCCGGCTCTTTGCGAGCCAACTTTGCTGTCGTCGCTTTTCCTCGCGGCTATCTCAACGCGGACCTCCACGTTGGGATCAAGTATCTCGATCTTCGGATCTGAAATATTTATGGCGACGCGAGCCAGGCTAAAACCTTCCTTTCTTCCGTCAACCCTCACCGTTTCGGTAGTCGCTTTCTGCAGAATATTTACGCGATCTGCCGGCCCGCGAACTCTAATTCTGCCTGGGTTCACACTCGTACCGGTAACTTCGTAGCCCTCGACAACATCGCCTTCAAGTTTAACTTCGACGGGAAGCGCCAGCTCGACAGTTGGTTCAAGGCGAATCGGAATCGTAGCCGGCCGGAAGTACAATATCTTCACTCCGGGCGGCAGATCCATTTGGGCGCTTTCAGGTGAAAGTCGTACGACCCGTTCGCCGGCCTTTTGAGAGCTTATGTCCACCGTCACCACCAGGTCCCGCAGTTTCAACTGGTCGAGCAGCCCCGGACTTCCATTGACGGTCACCTCCACACTACTGATCGGGTCATTGCTTATTTCCAGGCCGGGGTGTTTGAGAAAATTCAGTTGGACTCCTGAGAGCCGCTGGGTGACAGGTTTGTTTTGTCCGGTTACGCTGAGCCAAAGCACGACGGCAATTCCCAGGGCGAGCAGTTTCAGACCCCAGTCTTCCAAAAAAATCTTACGCAGCCACAACTCAAACTGCGTCGGTGGCTGCGGCAGCGGGGTCTCCGCTGCGTCGTCTATGTCCTGAAAGGGCATTAGCTAATCTCGGATCTCCGATTTCGGATCTCAGATCTCAAATTTCAGATCGCAGAATTCAGCAACCAGTATTCAGAACTCAGAATTCAGAGGGAGGCCACCTCTTCGGTGTCAGCGTCCGGTTCGGGTGGCTTCTCAAGTTGTTTTACCTTCTCGCGTCTGGGCACGATTTCGAGAGCTTGTAAAATTGCAGCTTGCAGTTTAGGTCCATCGAGCCCGCGCTTAATCTCGCCACGCTTCACGATCGAAATCAAACCCGATTCTTCCGAAACGACCACCGCGACAGCGTCAGTGTCTTCTGTGACGCCGAGCGCGGCACGATGGCGCGTGCCCAGATCTCGCGATAACCGCGAGTTCAGCGTTAACGGAAGAAAGCACGAGGCAGCTGCCACGCGATGGCGACGAACTATCACAGCGCCATCGTGAAGCGGCGACTCCGGATTGAAAATGCTGACCAGCAAGTCGTAACTAAGTTCGGCGTCGAGCTTAACACCGCCGTCTATGATGTTTTTGAGGCCGACATTTCGCTCGATGACGATCAGCGCGCCGGTCTTGGTTGACGAGAGGCTCGTGGCGGCAAGCACCACTTCGTCATAGACACCCTCGCCAAATTGCCCGTGATGCCGGCGCAAAAACGGCATGCTGAATCGATTGCCAAAGGTGATCAATGCCTGCCGGATTTCGGATTGGAAGAGGACGATGATTGCGACGCCGATGTAGAGCAGTGCGCCTCGCAGAATGAAGGCGAGGGTTCCAAGGTCTTGTTGGACGGCGAGCCAGTAAAGGAGGGCAAAAGCTCCGATGGCGGCGGCCATGGGCGCGGCGCGAGTTCCGCGCACGAGCTTCAAAACTGCATACACAAGCAAGAAGACGAGAACAACGTCCGCGATGTTGCGCGGCTCACCGAGTCTTCCGAGATACTCCGTGTATGGCAGTAGTAGCAGCATTTCTTAAGTTCAAACTGGGGAATAGCGCTCTGCGTTTTAGAAGTGACAAGTTAGTGTCCCCAAAACCGTTTCGTCGGTGGTAACCGATGTGCTCTGGAACAAATTCCTTACGATGTCGCCGTTCACCGGGTCGTCTCGCAGGTTCGCGTGCGCCTTGATCAGGATTTCTGTCGAAAATGATTGTTCCGCAAGGATTATCGCGGAAAAGTGGGACTGTGGCAATGCTGAGGATTTGGACTGGGTAATTGCGTGTTGCTGACGTTTAGGAGTTAGATGCCCGTCCGCTTCTAAACCGACAAGGACCAAGCGGACTTTACGGAAGTGGGCTGAACCAGCATGTCGCTAAGGCCCCAAACCCGTCAGAAAATTACACTGGTCGAGAAAATGCCCCTACTTGAGCGCCGTTCTCTTCACTGCAATGCTCATCGCATCGGCCAAGGTGAAACAGTCGCACCCCATAGCCAACATGAGCGCCGCAAACCTCGCAAATATCCTCAGTCCAGTCGAGCAGATTTTGCTCCATATCCTCCATCTACTTTACCTCCCATCGCAGCACTATCATACGAGCTTAACCGAAGCGGTAACGCGGGCTGCAATTCCTAATGCAGTAAGCACTGCAACGATGTCAGGCAAGCGTCTCCTCACAAAGGGCTGACGAACTTTAAAGCGTCTGCCGTTAATTCTAACTGCGACGAGCCAGCCAATCGCTCGTTCCATTTCGGTCACAGTTGCGTTCTCTAATTGCCATGACAGTTAGGGCAAATTACTAAGACATTCATGGGATGATGCCCTTTGTCAGGTTCAAGATGATGAATTTCGAAATAAGGCTTTCCATCTCGCTTTTTAAAGGTAAAGCCACAGATTTGGCATTTGCCCTGATGAATAGCCTCAAGCAATGCACGAAGAGCCGGTGGCACGGCTTCTGCCCGACCTCTTTGTAGGACTATAACTCGCTTTCTTTCAAGCAACGGCCTTTGTGCAATGAGCACAATTTCTTGAAAAGCAATCTCTTGTACTTTCTCTTTTTTAGATTCAGCTAGCCTACGCAATTGTTCACTTGCTATGTCTGGTGAGTCGGTCGTATATAACTGCCGCCTGGCCTCAACTGCTCGACGCTGCTGGATGAATCTGTCGAGCGCGATTCTGTAAATTCCCTTTATCGGATCTTCTACAGTAATCGTTATTGCATCTCCAGCGACGACCTCACGCTTTGAAAACCAACGACTGAGACCAAAGACTCTGCACTCTTTGATCTTCGGATCAAAGGGGACGTAAATCTTAGGTTCAACTCTGGTTCCATCGTCGAAGACCACAAGGATCTTTCCCTTGGTTGCAGGAAGTTCGCCGCCGAACCTTCGTGGTATGGCCAAGAGACCTTTGGAAATGCGGCTGTCGGTCGCATAGATGGTGAATGAAGAATTCGCCACGGCTACAATGCTACTCCTTCCCGGACGCTATTTAGGGGTTTCGTAGCTCGAAGCTCCATTCGGCGACAGAGTGTCCACAAGTGCGGTCCCGTCGTTTGGAGTCACACCTGACGCATCATAATTGCCTCTCCATCTCTTGGCAATCTCGACTCGATCTAGAACCAGTTAAGAATTCTCGCAGCCAAAAGTGTACAGCGGTACGAAATTCGGATCCGATGTAAGGAGACCTCATTGGGAACAAGCGATGGCCTGCAGACCAGGTCTGAATGGGAGTCAGCAACACCGATTTAACCGCAACCAGTTAGTTATAAGTTGAAACTATTGGGAGCGCGTTTTCTTTATCGAGCCCCGCCTGATTTTTCCGCTGAACAGAAATCCGATGAGGTCGCCTTTACCGTTTATTACGGCGATTGAGCCGACGCCGTTTGCTTTCATTAACTCCTGCGCGGAATCGAGGGTAGTTGTTGGGCCCACAAAAAACTGCGGAACAATTGGACGCATGACCGAGTGCACCTGGGTTTTCGGCCAACGTTCGCGCGGAAGCAGCTTCATGTCCTCGAGCGAAAGTATTCCATGCAGCCTGCCGTCAGCCGCGACGGGAAAACTCGTCTGCCGATGAAGCGGCAATATATCGTCTACAAATCTACTGATAGGCAGCGCCGGATCAATCGCAACCGGCCTCGACATCACATCCGCGACTGTCAGCAACTTAGCCTCTTGCGCGCCCTTTACAACTTTGGTGGCAGTGTCGAGCAGAAAGAGACCCACGAGTATTGACCAGCCCCCCATGAAGTAAGGCTCGGTGACTCTCCAGTTTGGCGCAACCATGATGTAAATTCCGAACAGGATCAGGACGCCGCCGATCAGAATTCCGCAAATCCCCGCCTTGCGTGTTGCGTCCTGCATACTGCCGCTCGAGCGCCAGAGAATCGCGCGCAGCACCCGACCCCCATCAAGCGGATAGCCGGGAAACAGATTGAACAGCGCCAGCAGAAGATTACCGGAGGCAATGAGAAAGAAAACGATATAGGTGGCTTCGTAGTTTCCGATCGAGGCAATCTTTGCGGCCGCGAAGGCAAGGATGGCAAAGACAAAACTCGCGGCCGGACCAGCTACCGCGATTCGCAATTCCGCGCGCGGATTCTGAGGTTCGTTTTTGAGGCGGGCGAGCCCTCCGAATGGATGGAGAACGATTTCTTCGATTTCAATACCTTCAGCACGGGCCATCAGGGCATGTGAAAGTTCATGCCCGAAGACTGAAAGAAAGAGTCCGGCTGTAGTGATAAAACCGAGGATCCAGGCTGTGGCAGGAGCAAGTGGAGGCACTCCCACATTGCCTAATTGCAAAACATGGCTTTGCAGGTTACTGGCGATAAGCCAAACGCTCAGCACGACGACCGCAAACCACCGGTAATCTATGCGAACAGGAATACCATAGACGCGCGCGATGGTTAGTTGTCGTTTGAAGAACTCAGGAAATTTCATGACTGGTTGACTGGGACCAGTTACTGGGGACCGCGGGCGCCCTCGCCCGCAATCGGCGGATGCGGTCAGAACGCGCCGCTGGCCTTTTGCCAATCAACTTCCCATAGGACCACAGGTTGTTCGCGATTTTTGACCGTGATCGGATCGCGCGCTTTTAATTTGTAACGGCTGCGGGCGGCCTTTGCAGTTGCATCGCTGAGCAGGATCTGGCCGCCAAGCGCGTTGGATTCAAGACGTGAAGCTGTGTTTACCGAATCGCCAATGGCGGTGTACTCGGAGCGGCGTTCGGAACCGATATAACCCACCGTCACCTCACCGGTATGCAAGCCGATGCCAACTCCAATCTCGGGCAATCCCTCCTGCTGCAGCTCCATGTTGATGCCAAGTATGCGGCGCTGCATCGCCACTGCTGTGTTCAACGCATTCGAGGCATCTTCCGGCGTAGTTGTGGGAGCGCCGAAGAGAGCCATCAGGCCATCGCCGAGATATTTATCGAGCGTGCCGCCGTGCGCAAAAATGATGTCGGTCATCGCCGAGAAATATCGGTTGAGCAGACCTACAACTTTTTCCGGCGGCGCATGTTCTGAGATAGCGGTGAAGCCGCGAATGTCAGCGAAGAGAATTGTGATTGTCTGATTAACCCCGCCAAGCTTGAACGACTCGGGATTTTCGAGCATCTGCTTGACTACATACTCGGGCAGGAATCGGCTGTAGTTTGCCCGGGCCACTTCCTCGCGGGCCAGGCGCTCGTGAGCCCGCGCGTTTTCAACGGCAATGGCAGTTTGAGCGGCCACGGCGCTGATCAACTCGAGATCGTCAGGCTTAAACGCGGCGAAAGGGTCAAGTCTATCGGCGTAGATTGCGCCGTGCACGCGCGATTCTCCCACCAGCGGTGCGCAAATCGTTGAGCGGACTCCCTGAGATACGATCGAATCCACACCGGCAAACTGTTCATCGGAAGCCGCATCCTGAGATAGCAGCGCTACGCGATCCTTCATGACTTTGCGGGTAATAGTCCGGCCAATCGAGAGCTTGCGGGCATGGTTATTGAGGCTTTCGTCGCGGGCCCGCATCGCAATTGGGTTTAGCACCACGTCTTCGGGATTGCCTTTACCATCACCTTCTGCCAGCAGCGCCACAACGCGATCGGCCGGCGTTGAACGGAAAATGACATCGGTGGCTTTCGCGAATATCGCTTCGAGGTCAAAAACGGAACCTAGCGTCTTGCTCATCTCGTAAAGTGCACTGAGAATATTTGCTTTTCGTTGCAACGCTTCCAGCACTTTGTCACGCGCCGGAGACGCCGGCGTCGTCTCGGATGTCCTGGACCCTAAAACGGTGGACATTACGTCGTTGGCCGAGACGACGAGTTGAGTATGGCCCAGTGGGCGATCGTCGTAACGCACATCGGTCGTGCGTTCTTCCGCTTGCTGATCCAAACGCAGGGTGCTGGCGCCGATCGTTATGCGGTCGCCATTTTTCAGACGGTACTCGGAATGCGCCCCGCCGTTAACAAAAACCTTGTTGGCGCTGCGACGGAGTTGGCCATTGATGATTGCGCCGTCAACGAGCATGAGAGACCCGTCGTCAGTCGGTTGAATATGGGCGTGATAACGCGAGGCGCGCGGATCGTCGAGCACTACAGCGTTGTCGGGTGCTCGGCCAATGGTGCAGACAGTGTTTGGCTGAAAGTCATATTGCCATTGACGGCCGCTAGCATCAGTTATCTTTAGAAATGCCATGACTAAATGAACCGGAGAAAAGCGGTGGGAAGTCCGCTATCGGTCAAATCAGATCAGCTGTCGAAGCTGGCGCAAACTTTCTTGGTCGATCCTAACAGCATGGTTTGGCGGTGACAACTTAATACGTTTATCATTCGACGCAGCTCCCAAACGATTTTTATTTCCATGCCAATATCCGGTCTCACTCGCTATCTGCTCGTCTTCGGCTTATTGCTGGGCTGTGCGCAACTCCACGGTACTGTCACCTCGCAAACAAAATCGATCAAAAAAACTCCGACGGGCACTGTTTCCGGCCGGATTACCCTGCAGGGAAGAGGTAAAGGCGGAATCGTAATCGCCCTGAATACGGAAAGAACAGGACCACAGTCTGGGCCACTGATAAAGGCCACCAGTGACGCTGACGGCAATTATCGAATAACAGACGTCCCGGCGGGCTTTTATCGCGTCGTTCCGCTCGCGCCAGACTACGTGGTGCCTGAAGTCAACCTGAGTTCGTTTGGTTCGAGAGGTAAGGCTCTCAATCTGGCGGAAGGTGAAACGGTTAATGACGTCGACTTTTCCATCACCAGGGGGGCCGTGATTACAGGCAAGGTCACCTACTCCGATGGGCGACCAGTAATCGAAGAACGCATATCAATCGCGCCGGTTAGACAGGATCCTGTCGGTCCTTTCTTCAATGGTGCATTGAGCTTTCAAACGGACGACCGAGGCGTCTATCGAATCTTCGGACTGGCTGCGGGTCAATACAAAATTTCAGTGGGCCAACCGGCGGAAGGGTCGGTAATGGGAATTGGCCGGGGTCGTCCGGTGCTCGAACGAGTGTTCTATCCGGACGTGAGTGATGTCAATGAGGCCAAAATAATTGAGTTGAGCGAAGGAGGCGAAGCGGCCAACATCGATATTACTGTGGGCCGAAGTCTGCGTGGATTTACTGCAGTGGGGTTAGTGCTCGATGGTGAAACAAACCAGCCGGTGACCAATTTGCGGTTGGGCCTGCAAAGAGTGGTGGGCCAACCGAGAGCTTTTGTCGGAGCAAGTGCCGTTTCCGATCAACGCGGTGAATTCCGGATCGAGAATATTTTACCCGGCAAGTACGCTGTATCCATCATGTCTCAGCCGAATCTTCAGGTGCAGGCCGAGTCGGTAAGTTTCGACGTGATTGATCAGGATGTAACGGGGATAACAGTTAGAACCTCAAAAGGAGCCAGCATCGCGGGAACGTTAGTGATTGAGGGCACTGCTGACAAAGCAGTGCTTACGCGGATCCCGCGATTCCAGCTTCAGGTTTACATGCAGAACGAAGGGAATTTTTCAGGTGGGTATCAACAGGCCCAGCTCAGTCCGGACGGTACATTCAGCGTGGGAGGCCTTAGATCTGGCAGGGCAAACTTCATACTTTTCGGGGAAGACTTTGCTCAGCCGAAAGGATTTTCTCTCGCGAGGATTGAGCTGAATGGCGTGGTGCAAGCTCGTGGTCTTGAAGTTAAACCCGGAGAACAAATTTCGGGAGTCAAGGTAGTTTTCACTTACGCGACCGGAATTGTGCGAGGCAATGTAAACATCGCAAATGGCCCACTTCCGATCGGGGCCCGGATTATGGTAAGGCTCGCGAAGACTGGTGAACCTTCGCAGGGTCTGCGGCCGCAAGAGGCCGACTCCCGGGGTCACTTCGTTATCGAAGGCGTTCCGGCTGGATCCTACGAACTTTTTGTCAGCACATTTATTCCCGGCTCACGCCAGCGTCCGCCATCGTCAAGGCAAACGGTAAGTGTGGCGGATGGGGCAACAATCGAAGTCGCAGTGACCCTCGGCCTCAATCCGAAGCGTGATCCGGTTCCAAATCCTTAGATTCCCAGGGTTCTTAAGTAATGAAGGATTCCGCCTTAAAGACTGGTGCTGCAAACTTCGCCATGGTAATCGCGTTGCTTTTCTTTCTGTCATTATCGTTGGCGGCGCAATCGCCCGGAGAAGAGACCTCGGCGGCGCCCACTACCGGAACAATAAGCGGTCGCGTTATCACTGACTCAGGTCAGGCCTTGCCTGGCGCAACAGTTTCCTTGAGAGGCTCTTCGCCACTTTCCCAGCCTCGGATGGTGGCAACCGACAGCGAAGGGAATTTTCAAGTTGGCGGACTTGGCGCGGAGCTCTATGCGGTTTCGGCATTTTCTCCGGGCTTCATCTCGCCGCCTCGTGATCCGGATAGTCCCCCGACCTATCATCGAATTGGCGATTCAGTCGACGTCAGTCTGGTCAAGGGCGGTGTCATAACCGGAGCAGTGATGTCTGCGTTTGGAGAGCCGGTCGTGCAGATTGCCGTGCGCGCGATGATGATTCGGGATGCCAATGGTCAGCCACCTCGGTTTCCGTTGAACCACATGCCAAGGTCAACCGACGATCGGGGCCTTTACCGAATCTATGGGTTGTTGCCGGGCACTTATCTCGTTTCCGCCGGTGGACGAAATACATTTGGCGTTAACTCCGGCGCATTCGACACTGATGCGTCCACCTTCAGCCCATCTTCAACCCGCGATACGGCCGCCGAGATCGCCGTGAAGGCAGGCGAAGAAACCACCGGAGTTGACATTCGATATCGCGCGGATCCGGGGCGCGTAATCTCGGGGGTGGTGGTTGGCCCAATCGATCCCGCCGTCACGTCGCAGCCAACTGTTAACTTAACGCTCGTGTCCAATGGAGTTCCTTTAGGTACAGCTTTCGCCTTTCAGTCACCAAACAGCAAGGGCTTTAGCTTTTATGGAGTGAGCGACGGCGACTACGATTTGGTCGCTCAACTCTCGTTGGCCCCGGGACAACTACTGGTTTCGGATCCGCGACGAGTGACGGTCAAAGGCGCTGATATCACCGGAGTGGAACTGGCGGTAAAGCCGCTCGGCTCGATTGAAGGACGCCTGGTTTTGGAGCCTTCGCCGGCTCCCGAGTGTCAGAACAAGCGGAGACCATTGTTTCCTGAAACTTTGATATCAGCTCGAAAGATTTTCAAGGCCGCCGAGAAGGATCAGGCTTTTCCGCTGGCGTTTTCAGTGGCACAGGGGTCACCTAACAAGTCTGGCGATTTTATGCTGCGAAATCTTTCGGTGGGCGATTACACCTTGCACACCCGCTTCTCTGCAAAGTACTGGTTCATCCGTTCAATAGCTCGTGACACTCCGGCACAGCGACCCCCCGCAAAGGCCGGCGCTGCCAACCGCGGCTTCGACCTTGCCCGAAACGGAGTAAACCTGAAAAGTGGTGAGCGAGTTAACGGAATCAACATTACTTTGGCTGAAGGCGCAGCGTCGCTTCGAGGAATGATCAAGCTTGCGCCAGGAGAAAGTGTGCCGCCGAAGCTCTCCGTGCATCTGGTTCCGGCTGAGAAGGAAGTTGCCGAAGATGTGTTACGGCTTTTTGCCGCTCGAGTAAACGCAGATGGAACGTTTGCGTTTAATAATTTGCCGCCGGGAAACTACTGGGTTGTGGCCAGGGTTGCCAGAGAAAATGAGTGGACCTCGGATGCAAAGCTGCGGCTACCGGAAACGGAATTAAGGACCCGAATCCGGCGCGCAGCTGAAGCGGCGAAAACCCGCGTTGAATTTAAGCCTTGCCAGAACGTGACCGACTACCAAATGCCGATCGCAGCACCGGGTCCTTAACTATTGCTGTCAATATTGCAGTCAATCTCGTGTGCGTTTCCGCACCTTCGCTAGCTGCTTCTGCGACACCGGTAATTTGATAAAGTCAAGCGGATAGAACTTCACACATTGCCCAACTTTTCACTCGCTGAAAGCTGCAACTGATGAGCTTGACGCTTAACGACGCGAGTTGCTAGACTCGATTTACTTACCTGTTAGGGCCCGGCGCTTATCTGGCGCCGCTTCGGATTTTCCCCCAGACCCGCGTGCGGCGCAGTCTGAGTTTCTCAACCAACGGAGGTGTTGCGTGGGCTTCAAAGTCGGCCAGAAAGTCGTTTATCCCAATCACGGTATCGGAACCATCGAACAAATCGAACAAAAGCAAATCGGAGCAAACTCACTTCCTTTCTACACGCTTCGTCTTGCTGCCAATAATTCCCTCGTGCTCGTACCCGTCTCAAATGCGTTGGAAGTTGGACTTCGTTCACCGATTTCTTCAGGCGAGTGCGAACGGCTCTTCAAGATACTCGAAACTGATTTTTTATGTCCCGCTAACGATTGGAAAGATCGTTTCAAGGAGTTCTCGGACAAGATGCGCACCGGCAATGTCTTCGAAGCTGCCGAAGTGCTCAAACATCTCACTTATCTGAATCAGCTCAAGCCCCTTTCATTTCGTGAACAGCGAATGCTCGAGCGGGCCCGCTATTTGGTGATCTCTGAATTGGCGGCGGTTTGCCGACAACCCCAATGCAACATTGAGCCGCGAGTTGAGCAGGCACTACAGCGTGCGTGCGTCAAACATGATGGCCGTCCCGTCAAGGCACGTGCTGCCGTCGCAACCGCAGGTCACTAAAATCCAATTCAATCAGAAGCCCGACTGGCAGGCCCTGCTGTCATGTAGGTCTCGAAGCGCGACCGCAAGGACGTGGCCCTCCTGGTTTCCAACTGGGCCTCGCTGCTGGTCTAACCTTCTGCCATGCTTCGAAACCTGCTGCATGTTATGATTCGTCGCGGTTCACCATCGTGAAAAAGGTCAGGACGTTTGTCGTCGCCTCTCGATTGTAGAATGTCAGAACCTCCAAGTTATGTGCTTAGCCTCGTGATCGAAGCAGCCGATCCCAGCGCATCCCTCAGCGCCACGGCGATATTTTTCAAGATAGTCATCGTGCTGTTGCTGGTCGCAGCCAACGGCTTCTTTGTGGCGGCCGAGTTTGCGCTCGTCGGGGTGCGGCGCTCACGAATCGAAGCCCGAGCCGCGGCGGGGAATCGGTCGGCCAAGCGACTGCTCGGCCTGCTCAATAACCTCAACGCTTATCTCTCGGCCTCGCAACTTGGCATTACGCTCGCCTCGCTCGGATTGGGCTATGCCGGTGAACCGGTTTTCGCGAGGATGTTGGAAGGCGTGTTTGCGAGTCTTCCGGATGCGTGGAGACACGGTCTCGCATTTTTCATCGCCTTCTCAATTATCACCGCGCTTCATATCGTTCTCGGCGAGCAGGCTCCCAAGTTGGTTGGACTTGCGCTGGCTGAAAAGGTGGCGATGGCTACGTCGCTGCCAATGCTGGCTTTTTATCGAGTGTTCCAGTGGCCTATTCGCGCTCTCGATTGGGCCAGCGCGCGCACCGTTCGCCTCGTAGGTTTACAGGCAACTTCAGAACATGCTTCGGCTTACACCGAAGCCGAACTGCGTCAGCTTATCGACCTATCTCGAGAGGGCGGGCACCTGCGTTCTGAAGAGCGGCGTTTGATTCACAAGGTTTTTGAATTTTCCGACACTCTGGTGCGGGAAGCGATGGTGCCCCGCACCGCCATCGCGGCAATTCCCAGTGACAGCAATCTCGAACAGATCACCAAAGCCTTTGAGCACAACCGTTATTCGCGATTGCCCGTTTATCGTGAGTCCATCGACGATGTTATTGGTTTTATCCACAGCAAGGATGTGATGCCATACCTGCTGGAACCTCAAAGTTTTCGTTTGGAGAACGTGCTACAGTCCCCGCTCTACGTTGTTAACACGGCGCGCCTTGAAGATGTGCTCAGACAAATGCAGAAAGCCAAGGTGCATTTCGGTTTTGTAGTCGATGAGCATGGCGGACTCGAAGGGATCATAACCCTCGAAGATCTGCTCGAAGAGATTGTCGGCGACATTTCGGATGAGCATGATGAAGAGGTTAACGAGCAGATAACTCCCGCCGGCGAACGCGAGTTCCTGCTTGAGGGCGGGCTGGCCGTGCGAGATTTGAACCGCCGGTTGAAACTCTCTGTGCCTGAATCGGAAACTTACACCACTATCGGAGGTTTCCTGATGACTGCCGTGGGCCACTTGCTTAAAACCGGTGAGACGGTTGAATACAATGGTTTGGTCTTTACAATCGAACGCGTCGAACGCCGCCGAGTAATGCGTGTGCGTCTTCAGTTGCCACCGGAAGAGAGGTCAGAATCGACGCCCGCTACCGAAAGCGTGCGAGCGGCACACTAGAAATCAGGGGCGTTGTAGGAGTGAATGCAAATGAGTTGGATCGATCAGGTCGCAGCACGGGAAATACTTGATTCGCGGGGTAATCCGACAGTGGAAGCCGAAGTCACGCTTGTCGGCGGCGAAGTAGGCCGGGCGGCGGTACCTTCGGGAGCATCAACCGGAGAACACGAGGCTGTTGAGTTGCGTGACGGCGATAAAAAACGGTACGGCGGCAAGGGCGTTTTGAAGGCAGTCAGGAACGTCAACGAAATTATCGCTCCGGGGCTTGAAGGACTTGACGCGCTCGATCAGGCAGAAGTCGATGGCGCGTTGCTCGATCTTGATGGCACCAAGACTAAATCCAAACTTGGCGCGAATGCACTGCTTGCGGTTTCAATGGCCACTGCCCGAGCCGCCGCCGCCTATTTGGAGATTCCCCTCTACAAGTATCTCGGCGGACCAAATGCGCGCACCTTGCCGGTGCCGATGATGAACATCATCAATGGCGGCGCTCATGCTGATAATAATGTGGACTTCCAGGAGTTTATGATCGTTCCGGTGGGAGCATCTACTTTCCGCGAAAGCCTGCGCATCGGCACGGAGATCTTTCATACCCTGAAAACCGTGCTGAAGAAAAAAGGTTACGCTACGAGCGTAGGCGACGAAGGCGGCTTCGCGCCGAATCTTCGCTCAAACGAAGAAGCGATCGAGACCATCCTCGAAGCGATTGTTCAGGCGGGATACGGCGCCGGGAAAGATTGTTTGCTGGCACTCGATCCGGCGGCCAGTGAGTTTTACGACGGCAAGTCGTATGTCTTCAAGAAGAGTGACAAGCGGAAATTGTCCAGCGATGAGATGGTAGCTTTCTGGAGCGGCTGGGCTGCAGAGTATCCAATCATCTCGATTGAAGACGGCATGGCGGAAAACGACTGGGACGGATGGAAAACCCTGACGGACCAGATTGGCCAGCGCGTACAACTTGTCGGTGACGATCTGTTTGTCACCAACACCGAGTTTCTACGCAAGGGAATTGAACTCGGCGTTGCTAATTCGATTCTGATCAAGGTCAATCAGATCGGGACGCTTACCGAAACTCTCGATTGCATTGAACTCGCGCGTACCAACGGGCGGACCGCGGTGATTTCTCATCGCTCGGGTGAAACAGAGGATCCGTTCATCGCCGATTTGGCCGTGGCGACCAACGCCGGGCAGATCAAAACCGGATCACTTTCGCGCACGGACCGAATCGCGAAATACAATCAGCTGCTGCGTATCGAAGAAGACTTGCGGGGCGCGGCCCGATACCCGGGCCGTTCGGCGTTTCGTCAGCTTAAACCCGCGGTATCGAATAGGATTCGGAAAGTTCGCGCTGCCAGAGGCTAGACCTCTTGAGGATGAATCGCATGAAAGCCGGGCCCGCGCGCGAATGGAAACGAAACGAACACACCATCAGTACCGACGATGCTCTTCTCGATGTCTCTGTTATCCACGACTTCATCGCCAATCAGTCTTATTGGGGACAAGGGCGCCAGATCGAAACTGTCCAGCGTGCGCTCGATAATTCTCTGAACTTTGGGCTCTACAAAGGCCAGCAGCAGATTGGGTTTGCGCGCGTTGTAACTGATTACGCGACCTTTGCCTGGGTCGCCGATGTCTTCATTCTGGAAGGACATCGTGGGCAGGGCTTATCAAAGTGGCTGATGGAGACGATCCTCGAGCATCCGGAACTGCAGCAGTTTCGCCGTTGGGTCCTGGCTACCAAGGACGCGCAGGGACTTTACCGCCGGTTTGGTTTCCACGAACTGAAGCGACCGGAACGGTGGATGGAGCGCCCAGATCCAAACATGTTGGAAGCGCCGGATTATTGGCAAGACACGCCAGATAATTGAGCTCCCGCGCGAGCAGTTTAGCGTTCAAGCTTTAGCTTGCTGCGTTTCGAAAAACACAGACTAAAGTTTGAACTCCTGACTGATCGAGTGAATTCAAAATAGGAGATTTGTTTGGGAGATTCAAAAGGGCCGATAGCTCTCATCATCATCGACGGTTGGGGCTATTCGGCGTCGCGTGAAGGCAATGCGATTGCGCTTGCGGCCACGCCCTACTATGACGAACTTTGCCAGACCTATCCTTATACAATGCTCGAAGCCTCTGGCGAGCGTGTCGGTTTGCCGGCGGGCGTCATGGGAAATTCAGAAGTCGGACACTTGAACATCGGCGCGGGGCGCGTAATTCGTATGGACGTTTCGCGCGTTGATTACGAAATCGCTACGGGTGGATTTTTCAGGAATGAATCGTTAGTCGCCGCGCTAGATGGGGTGAAGCAAACAGGAAAAGCGCTTCACTTGATGGGACTTCTTTCCGACGGTCAGGTGCATTCCTCCCAACATCACCTCTACGCATTGCTGGCAATGGCGAAGCAGCGTGGACTTGAACGCGTTTACATCCACTGCTTTCTTGACGGACGCGACACCCCTCCTTCATCAGCCGTTCATTATGTGGCCGCACTGCAAGCTAAGATTGCCGAGATTGGGTTTGGGAAAATTGCCTCGCTCGTGGGCCGTTATTACGCAATGGACCGCGATAAGCGTTGGGAGCGAACGGAGCGCGCTTACGATCTGCTGGTAAATGCGATTGGCATTCGGGTCAGTGATCCCGTTGCCGCAATTCTCGGGTCATATGAGCGCGGAGTTACCGACGAGTTTTTGGAGCCGGCGATAATAGTTGATGAACATCAGCAACCAATAGCAACAATCCAGGACGGTGATACCGCGATCTTTTTTAACTTCCGTCCTGATCGGGCGCGCCAGCTAACTCGGGCATTGGCGGTGCCGGGCTTTGACGAGTTTGGCGGAAAATCTGCACTGAGACCGCGGATCGATCTTGTTTGTTTCACCACCTACGATCGTACCTTCCCATTGCCCGTCGCCTTTGCGCCACATGATCATAAAAATGTGCTGGCTGAAGTTTGGGACAGCGCCCGCGTGCGCAACTACCGTTTGGCGGAAACCGAGAAGTATGCGCATGTGACTTATTTTTTCAACGGCGGCGTGGAAAAGGAACATGAGTGTGAGCGCCGGCTGCTGGTGCCGTCGCCAAGGGTCGCGACCTATGACCTGCAACCGGAGATGTCGGCATTCAAAGTCACCGAGAAAGTTTTGGAGGCAATCGCGGAAGCGCAAACGGACATCTTCATCGTTAACTTCGCGAATCCTGACATGGTGGGTCATACGGGTAAACTCGATAAGACTATCGAAGCTTGCCAGTATATCGACACCTGTTTGGGCTGGATTACGAAAAGCATAAAGCAGTGTGGCGGCATCACTTTAATCACTGCTGATCACGGTAATGCAGAACAGATGATTGATCCCAAAACCGGCGGCCCACATACCGCCCACACCACCAATCCCGTCCCATTTCATTTGGTAGACGACGCCTCACGAGGATTGAAAATGCGCGAAGGTGGGGCGCTTGAAGATATTGGCCCAACCATACTTGGTTTAATGGGCAACGAAAAACCCACGGACATGACTGGGCGCGATCTGCGCGAATCGTAGAGGAGCAATCCTGTCCTGGAATTAGAGCTCCGACTTCTCAACGGTTAGAATGCAAGTGTGAGTTTCGATCCGCGCAACCTTCTGGTTATAGATTTCGGTCAACTGGGCGACGTGGTGCTCAGTTTGCCGGCCTTGCGCGCGATTCGGAAAAAATTCCCCCGAGCGCGAATCACCGTGGCAGTCGGCAAGCCCGGAGCCGAGGTGATCGCGTTATCCGGTTATGCCGACGAAACCTTCGTAGTGGATCGCGTGGCCCTTCGTGACGGCTTTAAGCCCGTTTCGGTTTTCCGCGTTTTCAAGATTGTCCAGGAGGTTAGACGAAAGAAGTTTGACTTCGTCATTGACCTTCACAGCCTCTCGGAAACAAACCTCCTGGGTTTTCTCTCCGGTGCACCCAAACGCCTCTATTCACGGCGGCCGGGCAGATCCCTCGATTATCTGGCGAACTTTCAGCCGCGCCCTCCAATAGAAACAGACCATCGCGCGCGCCACTTGATCGATCGCTATCTAGACGTTTTGATTCCGCTTGAAATTGCGGACGCTGAGCGGCTCCCAATGTTGAAAACCAAGCCCAGCGACGACGCCGCCATTTCGAGAAAGCTGCGCAAGGCAAAGGCTGATGCGGGAGCCCCTTTGGTCGGTCTCTTCCCCGGCGCCGGTCATCCCAGTCGCCGCTGGCCACTTGAACAGTTTGCCAGTCTCGCAGACTTCCTGGTCAGAAATGATCAAGTGAAGGTCGTTGTCTTTCTTGGCCCGGAAGAAAGCGCACTCGCTAAGGATGTGCGGCAACGGTTTCCCCGCTCCGTAGTAATTCTCGACCAACTTACCATTCCCCAGCTCGCTGCGGCCCAGGCGCGGCTCGCCGCTTTTGTTTCAAACGACACAGGTCCCATGCATATTGCTTCGGCCGTCGGTACGCCCGTAGTGCTGCTGCTTGATAAACGGGCTCCCGAAAGTTATTTGCCACAGGGCGACCGCCACCGTGTTATCTACAGCAGTGTCATCACCGATATCGCAGTGGAAGAGGTTTATGAAGCGACCCGATCAGTGCTCGCGTCTGAGCGCACGGCGGATCTGTTCGCGGGTTAAGCGGTCGCGGTTATCACGCAACAGTCGATTAGTATTCTCCCTTTTGCCCTCGCTCAATTCGCCGAGCGGTTGTGACCCATGACAAAAGGGACTCCAGGAATAATGCATCAGCTGTACAGCAAACATCGAGTAGTTCTATTGGCCAGCGTGGTGGCTGTGGTCGCGGCGCTGAGCATCCCTCTGTTTCGATCTGCGACCACGGGTCGGGCCAGCGACAAGACGCAATCTTCGAGACCGGCCGCAGCAGGCACGGCAAAGTCTGCCTCGACATCTTCGGCGGGCAGGGAATTGTCGAGTCAGATTGATCAAACCATAGACGAAAGCGATCTCGCGTCAGCACGGTGGGGGGTTCACGTAATTTCCCTGACAGATGGATCCACTCTTTATCAGCGAAATGCCGACAAGCTTTTCACTCCCGCCTCAAACATGAAGATCTACACGACCGCGGTCGCCCTCGATTTGCTGGGCTCCGAGTTCCGTTGGCGCACGTCTGTATATTCAACCTCGCAGCCTGATGCGAACGGCCGGATTGCGGGGGACCTCGTCCTCTACGGCCGCGGTGCGCCTGATTTTGTCGCCCGCAGCGAGAATGAGGAACGCGGGTCGATGGCAAAGTTGGTTGAGGATCTCTACCAGCGCGGGGTTAGAAGGATCGATGGCAATGTGATCGGAGACGAGAGTTATTTTCGAGGCGACCCGCTGGGTGAAGGTTGGCAGTGGACCGATCTTCAGTGGTACTTCGCTGCTGAAGCGAGCGCTCTTTCGATAAATGGAAATGAAGTGGGCGTTAATCTGATTCCATCACCCAAAGCAGGCGATCCTCCCGAGTTGAAAGCTGCAGAGCCTTCGGCTTACGTCAAAGTCGAAAACCGAATGGTCACCGGGAAGCAAGGCGCGCGACCGACGATTGGAGTACATCGCGGCCTCTCGGATAACAACGTGCGGGTGTGGGGAGAATTTCCGCCAGGCAGCAAAGGATTGGGCGCGCGTCTCTCGGTGCATAACCCAGCTTTGTGGGCAGCCACCATGTTCAGGGATGCGCTCCAATCGCGCGGGATAACAGTGGCAGGGCCAGCGCAAGTGCGAGACTCAAGATGGGCGGCGAGTCAACGGTTTGACCCGGCCAGAGCAGTTGAACTTGCATTTGTAAATAGCCTGCCGCTGAGTGAGATCGTCAGAAAGACAAACAAGGAAAGTAACAACCTTTATGCGGAATTGATTCTCCGTACCATTGGCCGGGAGCGGGGACAAATCGCTGCGTTACCGTCTGAGATTGGAAGGGAACGCGGAGATGCTGAGGTTGGGTTGGCGGTAATACGCGTGTGGTTGGCGAAGTCTGGGGTGCCGACGGAGCGACTAGCATTGCACGACGGATCAGGACTCTCGCGTCTGAACCTGGTCACGCCCGAATCCACCGTTGCCCTGTTGCGCGCCATCTCTAAAACGCATTCCTATAAGGTTTTCCATGAGTCACTGCCGGTATCCGGGCGCAACGGAACGCTGGCCGGTCGCCTCAGGACGCTCACGGATCGCGTGTCAGCCAAAACGGGCTCTCTAACTTACGACACCACGCTTTCCGGTTACCTCACCGCCTCTGACGGGCAGATTTTCATCTTCTCCATCATGTGCAACGACCAAACTCAAAGAACCAACACAAGCAGCCTCATTGACAAAATATTGAACCTTTTGGCCGCACACCCTAATGTCTCGGCCAACCCGAAGGCAAATCTCACTAAATTCGCACCCTTCCGGCCAGCCAACGTTGGCTATAGACAAACATCGTTTAACCAAGTATTATTAGCGAGCCATTCTGCGGTTGGTCAATCCAACCCAAGGCGCACCGGTCTCACAGGCTTCAGAAAAGTCACACCGCTCCCAGTCAGGAGACAATCAATGTTCAGAACGAGACGCAGCATCGGTTTAATATCAATCACGCTGACCTTCGGCGCTTTGTCGATGTCAGCGTTCGCACAGTCGACGCTGACCGCTAAGGTTACTACCCCTCCCTCGCCCGTTTCCGCTGTTGAGGAAAACGATCGCACCAGAGATGGGTTAGTCGGACCAGTGCGACGTGTGCGCACGGAGATCGTCAAGCTATCGAGCGAGACTGGAAAGCTTGCGGAAGGCAAGCGCGCGGTGCTGGAGATTGTGGCCTACGACATAAAAGGCGCCAAGATTGAAAACCAGTACTTTCCCATTGCTGGAGCGAACCTCACCGGCAAAGAGGTCTATAAGTATGACGATAAGGGCAACATTAGCGAGATGACCCTTACCAATGGGGATGGATCCTTGGTCAGCAAAGAAATCTACAAGTATGAATTTGATTTTGTTGGCAACTGGAACAAGATGAGTACTTCGGTCGCCGTGATCGATGCAGGAAAGATTTCATTCGAGCCCACCGAAGTAACTTACCGTTCAATCATGTATTACCTCGATGAGAGGATGCTGCGCATGGCCCAGCCTGCTTCAGCGCCGGCATCAGCACCGGTCGCGGCAGCTAAAAATGCGTCGAGTCCAGTGGTGGATATGAAGAACAGCGGTACTGCATCGCCGAATAACAACTCGACCGCAGTGCAGAAATCAGTCACCGTGCCGAAAGCGGCCGCCACGATGGACAAGGTCAACGGCATTGGATCGGTGGAATTAGGTAACCGCCAAGCCTCAAGCTCATCAAATGTTTTGGTCAAACTCGAAGGCGAACCGCCGCCGCCAGCGCCCAGGCCAATCCTCAAGCCTGTCTCTGGGGGAGTGCTCAACGGAAATGCGGTCAGTCTGCCGTCTCCCAGCTACCCCGACCAGGCGAGGCGCATGAGGGTATCAGGGGCTGTTACGATCGAAGTTGTCATTGATGAAACGGGCAAGGTGATCTCGGCCCAGGCTACGAGTGGTCCTATGGCCTTGCGCGAGGTGGCGGTTCAAGCCGCAATGAAAGCGCGCTTTTCACCCACGAAACTCTCGGGACAACCAGTCAAGGTGTCGGGAACAATCAACTACAAATTTACACTCTCGCCTTAGTCTTCATGGACCACCGCGTTCAAGCGGAATCCTTCCGTCCTGATTCATCTCTATGAATCTCTCGTCTTAGAGGAGCTAATTTCCGATGGCACTAACCGGACACCTGAGCGACCTTTCGCTTTCCGAACTAATTGAATTCTTCTGCAACCAACGAAAGTCCGGACAGCTCAAGGTCCTCTATCCGCAAGGTTATGGCTCCTTCTACCTTCAGGCGGGCTCAGTGGTGGACGCCCGCATCGGAGTATTGCGCGGAATTGACGCAGTCTATTTTGCTTTAACTTTGCCCAACGCTAGATTTGAGTTTGGCGGCGCCGATGAACCGGTCGAGCGAACGATCAATCAACCCTGGACCCAGGTTGTATTAGAAGGGTTACGTCGGTTAGACGAAGGTATCATTCCCTCGGATGCGTTTCCCCCGGATTATGCTGCGGAGACCAACGACACCGAACCACCTCAAAGCGAGATTCCCGACGTTGATCTGGAAAGCTTGAGAGTCCCGGGATTTCTTTCATTTAACGCTGAACCTGGCGGAAGACGAAAGGGCCTGGTGGCCGCCGCCGTGGCGTTTGCAGTCATTGCCAGCGTAGCGGCTTTGGGTGTGCCTGCGGGCTGGTATGGTCGTAGCAAGCAAGCGGCAGTTAGCCCCCCAACAGGGACGCAGCCGAATAGCTCGGCCGTGCCGGACACTACTGCAGTAACAATACCAGAGGAGATGACCAGCGAGGTTCCGGAGACATCAGCCGAGGAACCCAACGACGCTGCACTTGCGGCAAAGCGCCGCCGAGATATGGAACGAGCGAAAGCCCGCGAAGCGAAGACAGCCACTGACGCGCAAACTGTGGCGAATCCGGCTGCTCCCATTCCAACGCCCGTTGCCGCTGCTCAGCCAAAGAGTGGTCCAAAGAAAGTAGTTGTGACGGTTACTTACGACGAATCGGGTCGGGTGACCCAGGCCTCCGGCGGCGACGCCAGCGCGGTTAGAATTGCGCGTCAGAAACGTTTTCCCCCAGGGAAAGCCGGATCCGCAACTGTGACGATTCCCATCCATTAGTCACAGACGACTGAACAACAAAAGGGCCACGAGACGGACGATCCAGGTTGGCTAGTCCAGTCGCGTGGCCATTTCATTTCTGGTTGGCGATCGCGGCCGGCTAAAACATTTGTCTGATTTCCTCGTCCGTTAAGACCGAGGACGCCTGCTTAGCCCGCTCATAGATCCGATTTACTGTCTCTTCGCTTGCGTCCAGTCCGCGCTTTTCCAGCCAATAAACGACATTTGACTTGCCGCTCATTGGTCCAATTTCTACCACCTGCTCGAGTCCAAACTGTCCGGCTGGAACGCCGGAATAAACGAGATCGGCAAGTTCCGTATCGCCCTTGCGGTAACTTTTTATCACGGCCGCGGCGTGTACGCCGGTCGCGGTGCGAAATGCATCCCGTCCAAAGACTGGATAATTGAGCGGAATGGCCCAATCGCAGGCTTCAGAAGTGAGTGCGCAATACTCACCCAAACGTGACAAGTCGTTTTCGATCCAACCCAACAACTTCAAGTTGACTAACAATTGATCCATCGGAGTGTTTCCCACTCGTTCTCCGATACCTAGTGCGGAACCATGAACCTGATCCGCACCGCCCTGAATCGCGGCGATCGAATTGATCACGCCGAGACCTCGATCCTGATGGCCATGCCAATCCAGCCGTATGTTGCCGCCCTGCTCTTCGATGATGTTCTTAACAAACCGAACCACTGCGCGCGCGCCATCGGGAGTAGAATGTCCCACCGTGTCGCAAACGCATACGGCCTTCGCGCCACACTGGATCGCCGTCGTATAAAGCGCGCGGAGAGTGTCAGGATTTGCCCGCGTCGTATCCTCCGTGACATACATCACGGGCAGTCCTTCGCCCACGGCAAACGTCACTGCTTCTTCAGTTAATCGCAACAGTTTTTCCAGCGTCCAGTCTTCGGCAAAGAAACGGATCGCTGAAGAACCGATGAACGTGCAGGCTTCGATTGGGATGCCGGCGCGTTGCGAGATGTCGACTATGGGTTGAATGTCGTTGCGGTGAGTGCGGGCGGCGCAGTTTGGCCGAAT
Organism: Pyrinomonadaceae bacterium; assembly: GCA_035557535.1. Taxonomy (GTDB): domain Bacteria; phylum Acidobacteriota; class Blastocatellia; order Pyrinomonadales; family Pyrinomonadaceae; genus PSRF01. The sequence goes on along the minus strand of DATMDU010000157.1, from coordinate 53,360 downwards.
CTTCAGTTTCTTATCCGCGATTTCGCGAGCCATGAGTTCGACTCCGGCGGCGTGAGTCCCACCCGCCCCCGGCAAGCCGATGTCAGCAGTGTCGATGCCGAGCGCGTCCATCAGATGAAGCAGTTCGATCTTCTTCTCGACGGCGGGCTCGCTCACTGAAGGTGACTGCAACCCATCGCGCAAAGTTTCATCATCAAAACTGATCGGACGGTTAGGCGGGATCAGCAACGGATCGATGGTGTTCCAATCGTAAACTAATTCTGCAAGCGACAATCGAAACCTCCGGGAACGTTCTTGGAGTTCAGACTACAACCTTCAGCTTGCGGCTTTCACGTTCGTCAAACCCCAAGCTGAAACTGCATGATCAACTGGGAAGAAATTTGATTACAGCAACCTGCCGCTATCGATGTCAAGCCGCGCAATGTCGGGGCTCTTTTGACGCCGGACGTGGCTCTGTTATAGCCTCTGACGCGCCTAAACCAGGGACGAGTTTCGTTAGATCAACTAACTTTGAACCCGCAAGCCCAGCCCCATGTGAAGACGATCGCGCTAGGCTCTGATCGGGCCGCCAAGATCATGGCCGTGCGCGCAAGCATCTCGCGCGTTGCGGAAATCGATTCCTCGTGGCTTGACGCGAATCTGATTGCCCGCCCGGTCGAGACCAACGTGCCGGCGATGCCTCTGAACGATTGGGAGCTAATGCAGGGCGCTCGCGAGAGGGCGCTTGCGGTTAGGGATCTACTGCGCAAGCAAAGGCGTGACGCCGATATTTTTGTGGGACTCGAGGGTGGATTTCATTCCGTTTCACTCAGCGGCGAGTGGCACACTTTTCTAAAGGGTTGGGCTTACGCAACTGATGGAACGGTTGAAGCGTTTGGCGCCACACCCTCTATCGGTGTGCCGGCGGAGTTGGCTAAGAAGGTAATTGAAGGGCGACGGGAACTGGGATTGGTGATTGATGAAGTGGCAGGAATTCAGGACATCCGCAGCCGGCAGGGCGCCTGGGGAATTCTTTCGCGCGATCTGGTTACGCGTTCGATGAGTTTTGAGGTGGCCCTCGTCGCGGCTTTTGCGCCATTCTACAATAAGGAGTTGTACACCTAGGGTGTGAAGATCAAATGGTCAGGGTTGCGAAATTACTATGGACGAACTAATGGCACAGACCAATGACAGTGAACCAAGTCATCATCCGCGCACGACGGCAGGTTGGGTTGAAGTTATCGCGGGCTCGATGTTTTCGGGTAAATCCGAAGAACTGATCCGTCGCTTGCGACGAGCAAAAATAGCGCGCCAAAAAGTGCAGGTATTCAAACCTGAAATAGACACTCGCTTTTCACAGGATCACATCGTCTCGCATTCTGAGATGCGTCATGAGTCGGCCAACATTCGCAGCGCAGCGGAAGTGCTGGCGAAAGTAGACGCGGACACAGAAGTAGTCGGGATAGACGAAGGACAGTTTTTTGATAACGAACTGGTGAACGCTGCGAACGAATTGGCGAAGCGTGGAGTTCGCGTAATCATCGCGGGACTGGATCAGGACTACACCGGGAAACCGTGGGAACCGATGCCGCAACTGCTCGCGATCGCAGAGTACATAACCAAAACCCACGCCATCTGCATGAAGTGTGGCCAGCCGGCGAACTATACGCAACGCACCGTCGAATCCGAAGAACGTGTAGCGGTCGGCGGCGGCGACATGTACGAAGCCCGCTGCCGCGGTTGCTTCGTCCCGCACGCCGACGCGCCGACCGTGCATCAAGACTGAATTGGGTGTTTGCTGAGAATATCTCTTGAAGTTCCCTTGGCGATGGCGCAGAATTTCCCCGTTCACCGTTAACTCGTCCTAGTCCTCGCTGCGACCGGCAACTCAACTACAAGAAAGGATTGTTCACCATGAAGAGAATATCCGCCTATTCAACTGCTTTTGTCGTACTCCTGGCATGGACCGCACTACCATTCGCTGTGCACGTGGGACAAATCCGCCTGTCACAGCAGGCTGTAAAGCTGGAGGCAAAGGCGCTTCCTCGTTCGCGACCGACGGTCACAATTGTTTTTCGAGGGTTGATGGTCTTCCATCCTGATCCAGAACGTAAGTATTTCGAAGCGGGAATTCTGCAAGCTCAGGAGCATAAGTTTAGGATACAAGTGCGGGAAAACTCCCCGACGGTCGTTTCAACCTATTCGGTACCACTAGGGCCCTTTGGGAGCCTGGAACGGGATGTTTGGTCGTTTGAGTTTGCGAGTTCAGGAAGCCGACGTGTCAGCTTCTACCGGAACGGGTTTTTCGATAGACAGCGCGGCATCGGAGATGAAAGGGATTTCCGCTGGGCAGTTGATCTGGAGGGGAGAGAGTTTTACAACCAACAGTTGGCGACCAAGACCGATCAACTTAGCCCGGTCTTCCGCGTTACCAGCGGCGAGTTCTACACGAAATCGAAAACACGTCCGTTGATGCGAAATCAAGGTGACGGCACGTTCCAATACTTCGGGAGCGCCGCAGATGAAATTGCGGCTGACGCTTTCCTCAATTCCGGAGACGTAGTTTTGAGATCGGGAAAATCGGGGAAGGAGATTCTGAGGTTGAAGCAAAAACCGAATACCACCTATGAGATCATTATCGAGAATGAACCGCTTGCACACCTTGAGCACGTTGCATCGACCTTCACCCACTTTCAATACTATTATCGGCTAATCGCCAAACCAAAGGCTGAATGGTACGAATTCAAACTTGCCAGTGATGCAGTCTCTTCAGCAACCGCCGATTCCGGAAGAGAGAGGTTCATGGTTGCCAGTTATTTAATTCCGGTGAGCCCGGGCACAGATCGTATCCCGTGCATGCCTGCGGGTGTTGGTAGGCGGAAGAAATCCTTGAGGTAGCATTCTCGGGTCAAGCCCTTCGCATTGCGACTTGCGGTGGCTGCCATCAACACGCAACGTTACTTAGTCTGCGAACTGATGACTTTCGAGCGCTTGAGCAATCGTAGACGGGTCGGTTCACTTGGGCAGCTCGATTACGGCGAGGCCTAGTTCATCAACATCCTGCGTAATCGAGCTTTCTTTAGGAAGGGCTAATCACTAGCGACGACCAGCAAGGTCAGAGGCAAACTCCTGGTTCATTTTTACAACGAGCTGATTGAGGAGAAACCTCCGGCGTTGATCCCCCTGATTTAAACTGCGGGCTGTGCTTTCGGAAGGAACCTTGTCGGTCATGACAATGCCGCTTGGGCATTGATCATACCGTGCCCGAAATCGTTGAATGAGCCGGGTAACCGATCTGCCGATTTAATGATCTTGTCGCGCACTTGCGTTGCTGTCAGCTGGGGCCATTTTGACCAAACCAGCGCCGCCAGGGCAGAGACCAGAGGAGCAGCTTGGGACGTTCCGCTCAAGGAGCCATATTTTGTTGGCACACCCTTCTCGCTATTGAGCGTCACAAAGTAATTTGGGAGGGACGAGATGATGTCGACACCTGGCGCAACCACAGTCATTTCGGGACCCTTGCTGGCGAACGCGGGGCGCTTGTGTTTATCGTTCACCGCTCCAACAGCCATGACGTTTGAACACTCAGTTGAATAGGCGGCGGGGAAAATAATCCGGTTGCCCACCTCGTGATTTCCGGCTGCCGCCACAATCAAGGCTCCGTTATCGTTCGCGTGTTCTATAGCAGTCTTTTTGCTTTTGTGGGCAGGGCCGCCGCCGCTGTAGTTAATGATTAAATTGGCTTTGTGCTCCCTCGCGAACCGCACCGCCGCGAACACACCGCATTTGAAAGTTTCACTGCTTCCTGTGATCGATGCATCAAAAACCTTCATGACTAACAAGGGGCCCGGCCAAAGTCCCGCGATGCCGGTGCAATTATTGGTAGTTGCTGCGGCGATTCCCGCTACATGAGTTCCGTGACCATGGTCGTCGGCGGGGTCGTCATCGTAGTTAACCAGATCCCCGCCTAGGAAGAAACGAGTAGCGTCATTCAGATCCTGATGAGAAAGGGCGCTGTTTTCCAGTGGAATCCCCGAATCAAGCACGGCCAGAACGACGTTCGCGGGATCGCCACTCCAAATGTCCCAGGCGCCCGAGGCTTTAATATCCCTTAGGTTCCATTGTTGATGAAAATGCGTGTCGTTCGGAATCAGGGTGCCGTGATCGATCAGAACCGGTTCAATCCAGAGCACTTCCGGGCCCCACCTGTCTGCGGCCGCGATTATTTGTTCCGCCTCCAACGTTGCATCCGTGTAAATGAGCCCGATTCCCAGTTCATCGGGTTGAGTGACGTTCTGAACTTTGACCATTAGGGCGCTCTCGGCTTCCTCAATTGAAACCTTCTCTTTCGAAGTAGTTCGATACACGAAAGCGCCCTGAACAGCCTCGACTTCTTGTCCGTTCCATTTCATGGTGACGATGGGCCGGCCCTGGAACGTCCGAGGGTTTTTCCGCTTGTCGTCTGAATTCTTTGCCATGGTTCACCTGCATTCACAGTTAAGTATATTCAGCATGAAGGAGTTATGGTGCCCAATTGAGCTTCCGAACATTTCCTTGTCCACACATGACGATGCTCTATGTTCGACCATCGCCATCCTGAGCTCCGGACATGCAGGGCGCGTCTACACCAGCGCCGATATCAATGCCAATTCTCCTGTAGAAAAATAAGTCATAACGTGGGTCGGCCGTGTCGATCGCATAATCGTAGTAGGCTTCGAAATCGTCGTGTGCGGAGGCGTCGTCCGGCAAGTTGTCAATCCGAACCAAGTAACCCTCGCCCCCTGTACCCCCTCCCTTCGCAAGCTCGAGCTTCCTCGTACCTTGGTCTTCCCATTCAAGTGTCAATTTTTGATTAGCAGCGAGCTGTATGAATGCTCCTAATTCGGCCGCGATCCGATTCCAACATTTTAGGCCGGTGCTGGGATGTTTTAGATGGATTGCGAGTTTGGCTGGTTCGGTGCGCAAAGCTGTAAACAAGAGTCCATCAGACAATGTTGCCGCCAGGTTGAGTCGCCCAGGACTCGAAGCGGGTGTCGAGCTTTGATGTAGGGCCTTCAGGTCAAGTGACCATCTAAAATCCCTTGGATGGTCTCGCTCAGTTCCGGGGAACGCAGTCTCGACCGGAGTTGAGACGAATTTCGTGACACCGCTGTTTCCGGCATAGATCTTAAATGGAGTGGTGATGGGACGCCCTGTTGGAGTTGGGATGGATCCCAGTGATCCTCTATCGGTCACCGTTACCTTGAGAGCATGCTCTTGCGCCTGTAGGACACCGACGATGCAATTTGTTCCTTGGTCGTCCCGTAAAACCGGAACCAGAAGTAGCAGACCGCCGAAGCGGATCTCGACGTCAGGGCGTACGGTGGGAAAGTTGTGATCAGCATTGGGCTTGAATGGCATGAGTTTCCTCCTTTTAGAATGAAGCGTAGCCTCCAATGGGGACAAAGGCGGCCCAGGTGTTAGGCTCTCGCGAGTTTTGAGAAAGGCTTTTGATCGAATCGATCTGAGCCTGTTGGAGAGCCCTGACTGTAGAAAGGCGGCCCTCTTTGCGGTATTTGTGGAAATTGATCATGAGTTCCGCAGTCGTTTCGGAATTAACCGGCCACAGACTGGCCACCACGAGCGGCACGCCGGCCGCCAGAAACGGACGCGCAAGGCTAATAGCTCCCTCACCGCGGTACGCTCTTTCGATTCCGGTTTGACAGGCCGACAACACGACCAGCCGAGTCCGCGGTAGTGTCATGGTGTAAATCTCAGAAGCTTGCAGGAGTCCTGGTGACAAGTGGTGTGCGGTGATTTCACTCGACCCTCCATTTGCCAACAAGAGCCCTGACATCAAGGGCGATTTTTCGTTCAGGAGTGCATGCGTTGCGAAGTGTGCGACATCAGCGGTTAGCAGATCCCGCTTCACTCTTGCTGGCGTTGCCAGTCCTTCGATCACTGGACTTGAATTGTAGAAAGCAGCAATCTGCTGCGCCTCACGCGTGGCGGCAGGTAGGTTAGGTAGATCGCTGAACCTCGTCGAATCAAAGCTTGGATTGCCCACGCTGAGAAGACTTTCTTGCAGTGGTTGAGCTCGCAGCTTCGCGTTTTGAGTGCTCATCGCGAAGATCGTGGCGCTGGGTGCCAGCTCGAGCGCGAAGGTCTCGATCAAATAACGGCCCGATGTGGGGGATATTAGTGCCGCGAATGGAAGAAAGTTCAGGCTCTTGTCAGGTACGATGCAGAGTTGATGCTCAGCCTTTAGATAACCACGACTCTCAACTGGGGTAATTAGATAATCATATAGCTGTTTGGCAAGCGCTGTTATGTCCTCATTTTCACGAGTGTTGCCTTCTTTCAACAACAACGTCCGATATCTATGTATCGTTTCGTCCAAAACCGTTGCTTTGATCTTCGCTTCAACATGTTTCAGGCCGTCTTTTGTAACAACCCAAATGAGCAGTTTGTCATCAAGCACTGAATACTGAAGGATCTGGACCTGGTCCGAAATACTCCGTTGGACTTCAAGAAGAGTTAAGGGTTTGGTTCCTGACATCAAGCGGTCCGGCCGATCAGCATCGCTCAAAACCCGTGATGTGTTAGTCATCAAATCAAACAGCGATCGCGCGCGGCAAGCTTCGGCATATTGAAAGGCTTTCTCAGCATTGCCTCTTCGAGAGTATTCAAATTCAATTGCGATGTCGTAGGTGTTTTGACCGATGTCGAAAAAACCATTGCGGTAACTTTCGTCGACAATTTTGTCGCGATATGCTTCGAACAGTGAAACGACGCGACCCAGTTCTTGTTCAGCGGCTAAGTCGTCATGCATATCCAGCAGGGCGAGCAACTTTCCTTTTCGGGCCCGGTAGAGATAGATTTCCAGGTTATTCAGCCGTTCTGAAAATTCAAGAGTGCGATCGTAATACTGGATTGATTGAGGCAGGTTGCCGGTGGTCCGGTAAAGCTGACCAAGGCTAAGCATTGTATGAATCTGAGTGACGGCCCGGCTTGATTCTCCCGATATCTTCTCGCCCTCTCGTAGGGCCTGATGCAACATCATGATGGCCGTTTCATAATCATGAAGTTGCTCATAAAGAAGGGCCCGCCGGTCAAGGGATCGAGCCTTCAACAATGGATTGGCCGCGATATCTGCCAGTCTTTCTGCTTCGGATTCGCTATCAAGAGCTGCTGACTGTAATCCGCTATGGTAGAAGGCAAGGGCTGCCTCGTGGTAGAAGCGCCACAATAGAGAAGGGTCATACACTGAGGTTTCGGCGACGCTAAGACCCTGGAACGCTGAACCAAGCGACTCGCGATAACTGCCAAGGTTGAGAAGAATTGATGCCACTTGCCCGTAGGTTCTGACTACATTAACCGTGTCGTTTATCTCTTTTGATATCATCAAAGAGCGATCAGCATGAGCGAGAGCTTTTGAGAATTCATTTAAGGTTAGTTCGGCGTCTGAGAGTGCATTGAGAGATTGGGCATGCAACGACCGGTAACTCTTCCTTTCATAAATCTGCGACAAGCGCGTAAAGGCTTCGAGGGCATCCTTAACCTTTGGTATGCGAAGATTGCAATAACCGGTCCAGCTATCTGCAAACAGCCCTTCGGATTCATTTCCGGCAAGTGTGAATACTTCTCGGGCTTTTTGGAACAACATTAGGGCCGCTTCGAATTCCGCCTTGTAGTAGCGTTCCATTGCAGACTGCACGACTCGTCTAGCTTGTATCGAAAGCGCGAGCTGCTGAGGAGTAGCTTTTTTGTAAAAAGCAATAAGATCAGAAGTGAATCGGTCGCCAGCCTTGTGCTCCTCAATCCACCCTTCATAAAAGAGTTTCTTAAGCGTTTCATCGGCTTCACCAGTAGGACGTTGCGATGATAGTTGCAGGTAGTCGTCGAGCAGTTGTTCAACAATGAGATTTCCTTTGCGCTCTCGGCCGCTGCTAATGGCCCCCCAGGCAGCTTCGCTGTCCTTAACCTGATAGGCGGCGACAAAATCAGACAGGAGCCGTTCCTTATTGCGAGAGGTCTTCTCCTCCCGCTCTTCAATCAGGCGAAGCTTCTGCCTTGCTTCCTCGGCCCAGCTAGAACTTGGATCTCTTCTGAGGTATTCCTGCCAGTCAGTCTTTGCCTGCTGATCGTTCTTCAGCAACTGTCGTGAGAGCGCACGATTAAACAGCGCGTCAAGCAGGTTAGGATCTAGTCCCAGCGCTTTGTTGAGATTCTCCAGGCTGTGACCCAACGCCTCCATGCCTTTGCCGGGCTCTTTACCGTTGAGATCGATTTTTCCTTTCTCCATCCATGCCGCGCCAAGGTCGCTGTAGAGTTGAGGATTCGTCGGATCACCCTTGAGGGCCTCGTCAAACTCCTTAATAGCTCTATCAAATTCTTTTTTTGCCAGATAAACTTGGCCGAGACCGTGATGAACCGCCGCCGTCGGATTATTTTTCGCAGCATTCAGTAGCGTCAGTTCGGCGCGACGCAACTCATCCTGATTGATCTTCTCTGTACCTGGTCCGCGCGTAGTTGAGTAAGGCGCATAGTGGAGACTAGAAAGGCGGGCTTCGACTGGTCTTGCATCACGAAACGCTGATTGCAGGGCGGCTAATCCCTGATTGAGTTCAGAGTCATTGGAGCGGATTCGCCAAATGTAAAAGCCACCGACGACCAGGACGAGCGCGGCTGCAATTGCCAGAAGAGGTTTGAACCAGCTTACGGGTTTGGGGGGCTCCACGTTAGACTTTCGCAATCTTAGTGCCTGAGCGAATTTCAACTTGCTTTGCCGCTCAGGAGATTTGAAAAAATGCTGTTCCATTTGCACGAGTTCGTTCCCTGCAAATTTGCCGGCTACGTAGTCGTCGGTTAATTCGTCGACCACCATGTCGTACTCCTCAGCGAAGTCGGGTTCGGTGAGCAGACGCAACTCGACCTGCTCCTCCTCGGCCTCGGTGAGTTGGCCCAGCAGATATTCCTTAAGCTTATTTTGTTCCCCGGCCATGATTGACGCTCCGAGTCCAGGCACCGCTATTTACTATGCTTCCGCGGCACCTTTTGTTTCCCTTCTAAGACTTTGAGTGCACTTGAGTACGCATACTTCCAGTTTGGCTCTAATCTGATGAACCCGAGCACGCAAGGCTCCCTCAGAGATACCGAGTTCCCGCGCCATGATTTCGTGTTGCTCGATTTTGTCGTGACCTTGGTAGACGTGGTAATCCAAAATCAGGTCACGTTTTGCCGGATCCAGGAACTTGAGGCACCGAACCAGGCATTCATACTCGTCGCTGCTGTTTGTAATCTGGATCGATGCCACCGGGATTAAATCTGCTGTAGCGATTTCTTTTGGCCGAAAACTTTCACGGATGAGGTTGCGAGCAACTCCGTGAAAGTAACGCACCGGTTCCCCTACGTAACTCTCTTGGATTTCAGGCAATCGGCGAGTAACTCGTGAGATTGCCGCATCGGCCAGATCCTCGGCGTTGCTACACCCTTTTGCGATGAAGACCCTAATCAGGCCCGTGCGAATGGTTTCGTACTGCCGCGCCGCAAGATCGCGATCGGGATTGAACCAGGCTAATAAGGCGTCGAATGGGTCAGGTGAGTTAGCCAACTTGCTCCTAATCAGTAAACCCGTAGTTCTTGTGGAAGTTCCCAGGCGAAGCGCCTTCGGATTTTTAATCGGTGTCTGAGGACGGCGAGAAATTATCTCAGACCACGAATCAATAGCAAGGATTTTTGCTCAGGAAAAATATTGAGGATCAAACGAAGCCCTCGGTTTTTCCTCATGTTTCGTCTTTCGAGAGTCTTCTCACATCCCTCTTCCCTCCGTCGCTGCTAAGCATTAAAAATATTTCACTCCAGGAGTGACACATTTTTCTTCATGCGACCATAGAGGGTGGAGATGCTACTTCGGCGCATTAATGCTTGTGGCGGCCCAGGGTTATGGGATTCGAGCATTTCCCTATTCTTAGTGCTTAGGGAGCAAGAGAATGAAGAACAAGAAATCCGGAACTCAGGAGCTGGTCGCCCAGTTTCTACTCTACACGCTGGTTCTCAATAGCTTGATTGGCCTGATGGGCGGGTTGTTACCCGTGAGCGCCCAGAAAAAACGATTAATCGTTGTCAACGCGGATCAGCCAAATCTCTGGACGCTGGAGCAGGCCCACTACCTGCTCGCACAGATGCACCGACGAAATCTGGATCTGAAAGCGAAGAGTCTTGAAGAATTAGATCCGAACGAGATCGCCGGTCTGCGTTTCGACGTTATGCGGATGCTGGTTGAATTCGGCGCCACCTTCAATCAGGCCGACCTCGTATCCAATCGTCTGCTCTCCGCCAATCAATCATTTAACTCCGAACGCCGCCAGCAATTGCTCACGGAACGAGACGGATTGCGCCGGGAGTCGGTGAACTTGGCTGGCGACATTGAAGGACTGGAAACGGAGAAGGCGGGTACCGAAGACAAAGACGCGCAGAAGACTCTTGATGCAAAGATCGCGGCGAAGACCAACCGTTTGGCCAGGGTCGACAAAGAAATAGAAACCCTCAACGGCGAGCTGACAACACTAAACGCACCCTCCGGTCAACCCACCGCAACCTCGGGTGGAGCGACCTTCGATCCGAGCAAGCTACCAAAAAGCGAGTTTGACGAAGCCTTCAAAGCTGCGGCGGCTAAGCAGATCGAGAAGTTCAACCAATCTCCGCAGCTCAACGCCTCTCTCAAGTTGGATAACTTTCTGCAGATGCAGTACGAGATCATCTCCAAGCAGCTCTCGCTGCTGCGCGATGAAGTCGGTCCGGGCGAGCGCCTGGTCTTTCTCGAACTGCCTCAGACGGTAAACGCCGCTCATCACGAGTCGAAAAGGAAGTGGGCGCAATCATGGTGGAAGATTGCTGGTTACACCAGGCGGGAGCTGAGTGGCGAAGCCCTGGCAATGGCGGCACCAGGACCCTCGCCCCAGCCACATGAGAATACTCAACCAATAACTACACTCGATGACGTCAACTCCATCCTCGAGGGAAAAAAGATTGATGTCCGGCTTAAGCCGACCTCGAATCTACGCCCGTGTTCAGAGCCCAGCGAGCTTAACTGTACGCCAAAAATTCTGCAGGCCAAATATGAGGATAAATTCTATCCGCTGAAGGAGGAGAATGTTGTTCCAGCCGGAACGGCGTTGAACGATTATCTAGATCGTGCTAAGAATCCCTCCTCACCAAGGCTGGACAACCGCAGTGTGCGCACGGTCGAACTCATACCACGCCAGAGTTCGCTCAACGTCAACGACATGAATCTGAAGGTGAAGGCGGGCGCGTTGAACTTCGTGTTTTCCACGCTGTTTGGCTTTGGCTCGCAACTCAAGGCTCAGCGCCAGCGCGAGCAGTTCTCACAGTTTGTTCAGCAGGAACTTTACTCGGCGGCGTTCGGAAAAGGTGCTCGCGAGTTTGGCTGGACGTTCACTCCGATGCCCGGCACTGACCGTCTTCATTCGGGCGTTCGCACCACCTATGCCGTTGTCGTCGTTCCAGAGGTGGCGACGTCTTTAGTGCTTGAATCAACCGGCTGCTATTTCCCCAGGTCCTCCTACCAGCCTAATGATTTTGCTGACACTCTTGCGGATGACTGGAATGCCGCCAATCGCACCAGCCGTAACTGCTCGGGTCCGACGGCCAGAGCCTTTGTCGTGCCGATCCCGGCCGCCCGCCTCAACGGCGGAAACGAATTCTGGGTTGACCGTATTCAATTTCAGAACGTGGCAAAGGGAAAGCGCATTGTGGTGTCAATTTCAGGCAAGAATTTCTCGCCTCAAATCGGCGCCCTCATCAACGGTGTTCCGCTCGTTCATTCTATCGGCCTGGCCCAACCCCTCATACGCGACGACAGCGCGACGGGACGAGCCACTGCCGACGACTTAAAGGCCGCCGAAATCGTGGGCTATCTCGAGCGCATCGACTCTAACAAGGTCTTGCTATCCTTCAAGATGCCTTCCGATTTTCAGGGAACTCCGACCATCACGTTAATCGCTCCCGGAAGGGCGACAGACATCAACTCGCTCCCGAACGTAGAAGTCAATGAAGTTCCTGGCACAAAGCTGGCCGACTATCCCAAAAAGATGTTCGGGCATGGGCCGGGGCCGGACCCGTTCAGGATTGACAAGGTTAGGGTGTTTCGTAGTCGACCCGCTGGGAAGCTCACGGCTGAGGTTAGTGGTGCCGGTTTCGGTAGCCGTGCGGCCGATGTTCCGACAGTTTTTGTAAACGGAACAGAAGAGACAGCGACGACCTGGGTATCGCCTACAAGGCTTACCGTCAAATTCCCGATCATTGCGGACGAGACCATCAGGGTAACCCTGGTGTCGACGAACCTTCAGAAGCAAACGGCGGAATCGGACTCGATCGCGAATCCGGTGTTTCTGAGCATTGCCGATGTTGAAGTGGTCAGCTACGAACTCGCCACAGAGGATGAACCCAATGCCACGCTTGTTGTGAAGATTACCGGTAGCGGGTTCAGTGACAACCTAAGCGCTTCAGTTGGCGGGAAGGCCCTCGAAGTAGCCGTCAAGTCGGCGACCGAAGCGGTTCTTACTATCCCTGACCCAAAAGCTGCTTCCATTGTGACTCTCGAAGACACTGTTACTAAACAGAAGGTAAAGGTAGTGGTCGCCCGCAAGTTCAAAGCAAAGTGAGCACCGCTCGTCGACTGTTTCTAATTCAAGCAAAGGAGAAATTGTCATGGCGTTCTATTACGAGTTGCACAAACTCGACAAAACCTTCACCGCAGCACACGCGCAACGCACCGCCGCCGGGCTGCTGCGCTTGAAAGAGGCGTTCAAGACGGAAGCTGTGCCGGAACGCAGGCGCGCGAGCAGGTTGCTATTGGCGAGCTGGAACATCCGCGAATTCGAGTCCGAAAAATATGGCCCGCGCCAACGTGAGGCGCTCTACTACATTGCCGAAATCATCGAACACTTCGACATTGTCGCGCTTCAGGAAGTACGCGAGGATCTCTCGTCGCTCGAAAAGGTGATGCGCATTCTCGGCAGCCAGTGGGACTACCTGCTCACCGACGTCACCGAGGGGCGACAGGGAAACTTTGAGCGAATGGCGTTTGTTTACGACACCCGCAAGGTGACCTTCGGCGGGTTGGCGGGAGAGATCGTCGTCCCGCCGGTGGACAAGCAAACGCCTGCACCCCAGTTTGCGCGGACGCCGTTCATGGTCGGGTTCCGCACCGGGTGGTTCAAATTCACCATCTGCACGACGCACATCTACTACGGCAAAAGCGTAGCGAACGATCCACAGCGAGTGTGGGAGATCGGACAGCTCTCCGACTATCTCGCCAAAGCCGTGGAGAAGGAGCACTCATGGGCGAAGAACATGATTCTGCTCGGTGATTTCAACATCTTCAAGAAAGGCGATGAGACTTACGAAGCCTTAACCAAGCCCGGATTCGAAATTCACCCAGAGCTAGTGGGAACCGGATCGAACGTCGATCAGTCGAAAATCTTCGACCAGATCGCCTTCATCGCTCCAGACCTTAAAGACAAGCTGGTGGATTGCAATGCCGGCGTTTTCGATTTTTACAAGTACGTCTACACCAAAGGCGATGATGAGAAGGGTGTGTACGCAGAGGCCATTCCTAAGACAAAGGCTGGCGCACCCGGTAAGTTTAAAGATTGGCGTACGTATCAGATGTCCGATCACCTGCCGATGTGGATCGAGCTCCGAGTTGACTTCAGTCCTGAGTATCTAAAGCGGATCGCAGAGGGGAAACAGGCAGTGGTTCCGGTCAGCGCTCCAGTCAAGTCGTAGTGAAGAATACATGAATCCCCGGAAATTCTGACCGAGCTCCTCGGTTAACGCATTTCAATTTCGCGTCCTTGCTACTCCCGACGAACGAATTCGGAGGCTGATGACTGGCACGAGATTCAGCAAACCGAGCGACAAAGAGAGGTCTACCGCGTCACCCGGAAAGGGTAGGTGGTGACGTCTTCAAAGGTGCCGTCGGTAGCGCGACCGGTCAAAGCCATGCGGTAGTCGCCCGGAACGAGCAGTTGGGCAGGAATCGTCGAGATGACTAATCGTGTACCGCTGGTTGCCGGCGTCGTCGTGGAGGTTGCCGAATCTTCGACCGGCGTCAGATCGCCGCTGGCCCATACCTCAGATCTGTCATCTGCGAGCAGTCGGGAGCGATAAACTTTGTAGCCAGTTGTCGGGATTATGAGCCGAATCTCAACCTGAGCAGTTTCATTTGTTGGTTTGATCCGCGCGATTTCGCCGCTATCACGTGTGAGACCGGGCGTCAGGGTTACTGCCAAAGTAGTGCCGGCGCGGCCGCCGGGCGTTGTCTTATCTCTCACGGCCAACCAGGTGACTCCTACAACGGCCACAAGGATCACCGTCGCTAACGCATAAGAGAGAGCCGGGCTGAGCGCGGGGAAAAACGAGAAGAAGTTTCGTTTCTTTTCCGGGTCAGCCTTTCCCGAATAACCCGCGGAATCGCGTGACGGCTTATCTGAGGATTCGCTGACCGGCTCGTCAACTTCCGTTTCGTTGGTTTCGCTGAGGTATTTCGCCAAACGACGTGCAAAGTGCAGCTGTTTGCGTCGTTCTGCAGTTACCAGAAAATTACTTTCAAAACCCTGTATTTCAGTAGCCGAAAGCTGATGACCGACGTAATCGTCGACCAGCTCTTCCTCACCAATCAAGACCTCCTGGAAAAAATCACTCTCCGCCAAAAGCCTTTGCTCGACCTGAGCCCGTTCGTCCGATGACAACTGCCCGAGTAGATATCGCCGTATTAATTGAGTTTCATGAGGATCCAAGTTTAATGCTCTCCCTTTCCGCGCCAAACGCCCCTACCTTTAATGTCAATTTAAGCCAGTTCATTTCACGTGGCGGGTTCCTCCAGGCAAAATTCAACGCAGTCCTGCAATTTGGTTCGGAGTCGATGAGCGCGGATTCTCAAGGCATTTAGGGCAATTCCCAGTCGTTTCGCGAGCTTTTTGCGCTGATCGATTTTTTCGGTTTTTTCCCCCTTGTAATACTGTCGCACAACCCGGCGATTCTCGAAGGTCAGCTTCTCAATGCACTTTTCCAGGCACGCATGCTCTTGTTCAATAAGCGCGCAATCGTCTGCCGGAGGGGGCGGGATAGGGGTCGGCGGCCTTCTCTGGTATTCCAGGTACACTTTATTAGCCACGCCATAGAAGTAAGGGGCACGGGCACCCTGATAGGTGGCTTCAATTTTGTGCAGCTTGTCGCTGACCCGGTTTATGGTTTCGTCGGCCAACTCTTCCGATTCATAACACCCTCGGCAGGTGAAAATCTTGATAAGTCGAACCCGAATCTCCTCATATTTTCGTCCTGCTTCTTCACGCGACGGATCGAGCCAGTCGAGCAGGGCATCAAAAGATTCCTGAGTTAGGATCCAGTCTTTCTTCATTCTTGGTCCGTAAGATTGGGATGTAAGAAGTTGCGGTCCGGCAGAAGCGGGCCGACTGGCAGCATTGTAGACTAAAGAGCAAACTTTCGTCGTCGTTTCAGAGCATAGATTCCGGCAGCGGCCAGAACGACCCCGGCAAGTAGCGAGATGGCGAGGTAAGAGATCGGAAAGCGGCTTGGCCTTTCGGATTGTAAATACTGTCCTTGAATCACAAAACCCGCCCAGAAATAAGGCGACTCCCAGCGCTTCTGTTGCGACATTGTCATCTGGGCCTTTCGGAGCGCGGCCGCGGGCGACAGACCATCTCGCAACATGTAGGTATAGAAGAGTCGCATCAGTTCAGCAGTCGCCTGATCATCGACCTTCCACAAACTCGCCACCACACTCGAGGCGCCGGCATACATGAAGCCGCGCGTCAGACCGATAAATCCTTCTCCTTTGACTTCCTTTCCCAGACCGGTGTTACAGGCGCTCAGGACTACCAATTCAACGGGCAGCTTCAGGTTGTAAATATCGTGAAGACGCAGAAAACCATCCTGCTGTTGTCCCTTTTGATCAAACAACGAAAGAACAACGCCAGAGAGCGCGGGGTAGTCATTGTTTACGAATCCATGCGTCGCGAAATGAACGATGCGGTAATCACCGAGAGTGCTGCTCATCGCAGTGGCACGGCTGGCATCAAATCCGATCGCCTTGAAGCCTGACCTCCAGGGGGTCACAGACATGATTGCGTCGGCTTCATCAGCGGAGGCAAACAGTCTGGGAATGGAACCGCCCTGTCCCGAGATGTTCACGTCCCTCAAGACGCGGCGAACCTCTGTTTCCTGGGCGCCGGCGGTAAGCAGGTTGCCGTTTTGATCGCCGTCAATCCGCGGATCATCAGCTTCGAATACCGGATCAGCCAGCACCGCAACATTCCTCGGTGACGGCTTTCGATTCCTGGCCTCAGCCATCAAAAGCGCCAAAGTGGAAGCCGAGGGCTCGTTTACAATTTCGTGATCACGAATCAGTGGAATTAGATCGTCCGCAATCGGGTGAACGCTAGTGTGTTCAGGGCGCGCGAAGTTCCCGGCGGTTGGGGGAACAACCAATGCCTGGAAAGGAATGTATTGCAGGGCCCCATCGGCCACGATGAGCAAGCGTTTCTTCCCCAGCCTGGTCAGCACTGGTTCGAGCACCACCCGGCTGAAAGAGGCGGCTGCTTTCGGCAGTTGCGCGTTGGCTTCTTTAACTCGTTCCTGGTTCTGGGTGATTGTTTCACCGGGCACCGCTTGGTTAGCTGTCAACAACTTGTGAAAAGCGCGCGCCTGATCCTCAATTTGCTCACGTCCCGGCAATTCAAAGGCTGC
Source organism: Pyrinomonadaceae bacterium (assembly GCA_035557535.1). Classification (GTDB taxonomy): domain Bacteria; phylum Acidobacteriota; class Blastocatellia; order Pyrinomonadales; family Pyrinomonadaceae; genus PSRF01. The sequence goes on along the minus strand of DATMDU010000157.1, from coordinate 36,608 downwards.
AATCTCATGACGCGTTACGGCCCACACATAACTGCGATCATCGCCGAGCATATACTCCAACAGCAACGAATCGTCATCCAGAACCTGCCGCTGAATTTCCTTAAGAGTCAGCGGTTCCGGTTGAGTCAGTGCTGCATATCGAGGACTCGTGGTTCTTATTTGGGTCTCTATCTCTTCGTATTCGCCGGTCAGCCGATCAACCTCTCCGGCAACTTTCAGGGCCTCATCTTTCTGACCGGACAGAATCAACTCCGCATGACGCTCAGCCTGGCTATTGAGTTCCTGTCCAACCCTGCGCTCCTGGGCCAGCAGCGATGCGTCAACACCCTGACGGATATCGGCACGCGCTTCTCTTAGCAACTCAAGCAGAGAGCGCGCTCGTGCTTTCTCGCTGGCTTCAAAGGCAGCTGCAGCAAAACCTTCATTAGGGCGGCTAAGATGCAGGCGCATCAGGATGTCCGCATGAAGTTCGAAATATTGATGAGTGGAAGCAACCAGCGAAGCGCGAACATTCTGGCTGGCAACTTTGCTTCGCAAGGACTCGGAGATTTTGAGCCCAGTTTCGATTTGGGCGCGGGCATCATCCAGGAGATTCATGTCTCTCTGGACGTGTGCAAGATTGAAGAGAGACAGCGCTTCGCCGGCGGGATCCTCTGCGACGCGATTCAGTTGCAAGGCTCGCCGGTAATGATCGATGGCCTTTGAGTTTTCGCCCGAGGCTTCGTAGACGCGGCCGATGTAATTGAAGGTATAGGCTTGATATCTCTGGTCCTGGCCCGGACGTGTCAGCCGCAAGGAGTGGTTGTAATGCTTGAGAGCTTCATCCCGGTTATTCCAGGAATCATATACAACCCCCATGTCTCGCAGAGTCTGCGCCTGAAGCCGAGTCATCCCCAGTTGACGAAAAAGTGTTAGAGCACGTTCGTAACTGGACAGCGCCTCCTGGCCATTGCCCAGCGAAAAGCTGATTCGCCCGGCATCCATTTGGGCTTCAGCCTCACCCCAGGTATTACCGATCTCCTGAAACAACGCAATTGACTGATTGATATATTCAAGGGCCTTTTGCAGTTCTCCAAGGTTCTTGTAAGTAAACGCCATGCCCCCGAGCACAGTGGCTTTCGTCAAGCGATCGTCAATGCTGTTTAGCTGTTTCAGAGACTTTTGAAAGAGATCGAGCGCCTGCTGATACTCGCCAAGTCTGGCTTGAAAGGTGGCCAGTGCGCGCAGACTTCTTGCTTCCAGGCGTGGATCCTGCGCCAGTCCAGTCAACCTTACCGCCTCCTGATAGGACTGGCGAGATTCTTCGGTCCGGCTCAGACTCGAATATGCGTAACCAAGATTTAGCAAGACCTCTGCCTGGCCGTGGTAATCACGAAACTCCCGCAGAATATTTAGTGCCTGTTGGTCAAACTCAAGCGTCTTTTTCAGATCACCAAGCCCGTAGTTTGCCTCGCCGGAAATAAAAAGCGCCCGAGCTTCATCGGTGCGGCTGCCGGCCAGTCGACTGGATCGCAGGGCCGACTCAGCTCCCGAAAGAGCCTGACTGTTGTTGCCAATAAGAACCTCGAGAGAGCTCAGGCAGTTAAGAATCGCAGCTTCGGATTTGTGGTTTTTGATTCTTCGCGAAAGCGAGAGGGCTCGCCGATAGTGAGTAACTGCCAGCTTGTTATCATTTAACGCCTCGTAGGTCTGGCCAAGGCCTTTCAACACGTTAGCTTCCAGCTGGGGGTCTGGAAGACCTTTTAGCAAAGCCAATGCTTCCTGGTATTTCTCAATGGCCTTACGATTCGAATCGTCCGTCTGTGTCGCGCGCAATTGATCCGCCGCAGCCAGCATGCTCTCTACCGCAACTCGATCCGGGTCCCATTTAGACTTGACTCTGCTTTCCTTCAGACGAATTCGGTAGCGTCCGACTTTGAGGGGACTGGCGGCCGCTCGCAGCGAGATCACGTGCTTGCCGCTCGTCGACGTGATTACTGAGACGAGCGTAACGTCGTCAGGCCGACAAGTGAATTTAGTGCTTTCACGTTCGGCTGGACTGGAGACGCCTCCAGAGATGCTTAGTCCCCAACGTTCAATTTCGATGGAAAAGTATTGATCGGCATCTGACTCGATTTGGTAGGAGTGAACCTCATCGGAAGCAATCTCCCGATCAGTCCATTGGTGAAGAACGAGGTTCTGCGCAGCCGTCGTTTCCGATTGGGATGATTCACCTGGGCCATGAGCTGAAGAGGTGGAGGTGGTCAGTGACGGGTAGGCCAAAATAGCCACGGTGAGAAGAAAAAGCAGGCCCCAACACATCGCGGGGTAGGGCATGCGAAATAATCCCAGCCCTCTCCAGCGATGCGTATAACAAACTCTCACCAATATTTTCTTGCCGGCGCCAGTTTATTGCGTCAGATCAGAAATCAAAGTCAATCGAAACGACCGGCGGATTGCGCATGCTATGAATCGGATTTCCCGACTTATCCGAACCCATTTTGTCTGAGGCCATCTTGTCTGAGGCCATCTTGTCTGAGGTTCGCTTGTCAGAAGTCCTTTTGTCGGAAGACATTCGGTTGAAGATCAGGATGTCTGGTCCCTTGTCAGATGTTCGCTTGTCGGAAGTTCGTTTGTCAGAAGTTCGTTTGTCTGAGGTCCTCTTATCGGAGGTCCTTTTCACCGCCAGCTTGTCAGCGTTACGAATGTAGTTGAAGAAATTCCCGCCCTGTTCTTCAAGCTCTTTAATTCGTGCCTGCTCCTCGGGATTCCAGGGTTTCTCAGGCACGCGAAACTTGCGCCGCGTAACATTTGTATAGTATGCGAGAAAGTCGCCCCAACCCGAGAGAGTGGCAAACTCGAATCCCCAAAAGTAAGCAGCCACGCTGGACCAGGGGAAGTAAATCGCAACCCCATGAGAATGTTGATAAGTCGCTCCGGTGAAGTCGGACTCAATTACGAATGTATCCTTTAGGAACTTGATGACCGCGTCACACGCAGTTCGAATTTCCTTTTTGGCGGAACGGTTCTTCAAACATTCGCAGAAGTCCACCAGATCCACATACCATTCACCGTTATACGACTGCGCCTCCCAGTGGGCCAGAACGAGGGCATCGGTGAAAGGGCGTTTTTTCTTTTCCGGTTTCCCTTTTAGCTCCGGGTGCTCAGCTTTCAGTTCTCTCAATAAGGCGGAGGTTAATCTCTTAACTACCGGCGCCAGCCGACCTACTCTCGTTACATCGAGCGCTGAAAGCGCAACCGAAACACCCGATTTGACGTAGGCTCGATAGAAAGCCACATACTTTTTGACCACCACCTCGGCGAGTTGATACGGATCCAGAGGTGCGGGATTAGAACCGTTTGAGGGCTCCACTGACTCACAAAGATCCTTCAGGATTGTCTGGTAGGGCCAGCCCGACGATGGAGTGTAAGTTTCAGAGCCAATCACTATGTCAACGCTATCCATGAGGTCACAACAAACCTCGGCCATGCTCATGAGGCAGGTGTCGAAGCCCAGGATGTCGATTTTTTTGGCACGATCGTCGTTGAAGTCTTCTTCCAGGTCGTTCTGCAATTGGTCAAAGACAACCCTCAACTGCCGAAAAGTCATAGCGCCGCCCGAGCTGTCATCCTTCAACAAATAACTAGGCTCGATCCCCGCCGAATGTCCCGAAAGGACGACCATGTAGTGGCGAGCGGGATGAACCTCAATTCCATAGCTAAGAAAATTATAGAGAGTGATGGGAGACGCTGCGTCGGTATCGTTGCGAGATGCACCAAGATCATCAGGCTTCAGGTTGGCATTCAGGGCCATTCCTTTTTCCACTATTCTTTGAGCATATTTCCAGTGTTTCTTGTTTAGAAGGCGTCGGTGCCTGGCCAAATCGCTGGCCTTCCGGCTCTCCTTAGGGAAGTGCACCTCTTCCGTCCAGGGATTCCACCCGGCGGACTCCTGGGGAAGGTCGTCAAGGCCTTGCGGCTTTGCTGCATTCGGTTGTTTGGCGCCTTTGCGTCCGCTATCGTCGAGGATTACGCCCTGCTTGGTGATCTGGTATCGCCTGGTTCTGGCCATTCCGTCGCAGGGATCAAATTGAGCGATGACCTTTATCTTGTCCGAACTCATGCCTCGATGCATTTCGGTGAGCGCCCAAACACAGTCGGCGCTGAGGTTGTTATCACCCGCCATATAGACCATTACGGTCCATTCGGGCAACTCTTTTGTTTGGCGGGTTCCATTCTTACTCTTCGATGAGGTGCGGGGGCGCTTAATCATTTTATTCTCCAAAGGATGTGTCGGACAGGGATCAGTCCGACTAAATTTGATCAACGAATTGGCTTAGGACAACGTCAGTGGAACTGAAGTGTGACTCAGAAGCAGTTGTCTTTTCGGAAACGGATTAAGGCCGAGGACAGCTGCGTGGTGGACTTGAAACAGGACGAAAAGTAATCCCATCTCCTATTTTTGTCAATAAATGCTCGAAAGGGCGCTGAGTTACTTCCCAGGCCGTATGCCGGTCTTTAACTCTCGCTCGCTCCAATTCTCCCTTCCATCTATATATGTCGTTTGGAATGAAATCATTTCAGACCCGCAGGTCAGATCTCACAGCTGGCCACTGATCCGCCACTCGCTATCTTCGACGCATTACCAAAGGAGACTCGCAAATTCGATGCGTGAAACCGCCTGGCGTGAAATGAAATCGCGCAAAACGACATTACGAATGAAAGACCCAAGTTTTTACAAGATTAACGGCAACGAAGCTACCGCCTCGCGCGAAAGGAACCAACGTGCACGCTTCCATCCGAGTTTTTGTCACAACTGTCTTTGCATTAGGTGTCTCATTTCTGATCTGGCCGGTTCAACCGGCGCGTGGTCAATGCATGTTCACCAATGGTGACTTTGAAACCGGCAATCTAACCGGTTGGACGCAATACAACCGAAGTAATGAAATCGGCAATTGGTACAACTACACGGGAACAATGACACCACTGAGCATCCATACAATTTCCGCGCCGCCGCAGGGGACGCGCGCGGCCACTACCGATCAAACCGCCGCGACCACCCACGAGCTTTATCAGGACTTCACTGTCCCGTTGGGCCAGTCTGGAACGCTATCCTTCTACCTCGCCTACAATAATTTGCACACGAGTTTTATATCGCTCAACACGCTGGACTTCGTTGGTAATCAGCAGGCGCGGATTGATTTAATCAGGCCTTCCACGCCGAATGAGTCAATCGCCGCCAGCAACGTATGGGTTAAGTTATTTCAGACCAAGCCCGGCGATCCCAATTTTTTGGCGCCGACGTTGATGACATTTGACGTCAGCGGCTTTGCCGGCGTGACCACACGCTTGCGATTTGCCGAAGCCGTGGGAATAAATTTCTTCCCGCTAGCGGTGGATAATGTCTGTCTCTCAACAACCAGAGGGACGATCACACGACCCACCCCTGTCGGCTCGAACATCCGCCCAGACTTCGGCGGCGTCAACCTTAAGTTTCCAACTGTGGTGAGCGCCGGAACCACTTCGCTCACCCAGTTAGACCCGGCAGTAGCACAGACCGGAGCGCCCGTAGGTATCACTTTCATCGGGCCCGCTTACGACCTTTCCACAACTGCGACGGTGACAACCCCGATTCACATTTGCATGTATTTGCCGTCGATCGCGGACAACAACACCTTCAACAACCTGAGAATGTTACACAAGGTCGCGGGAATCTGGACTGAACTGCTTACCAGTTCGAAAAATATGACGGCCAAAATCCTTTGCGCTGACGCCCCTTCGCTTTCGCAGTTTACTGTCGGCGTTCGCCCAGGATTCCAAACCGCTGCGCCCGGACAGATCAGGGGACGCATAACTGACGCGCAGGACGTGCCGGTAGCCGGTGCCGTAGTGAGATTGGCTGGAAGTCAGAACCGGAAAGTCATCACGGATGACAACGGAAACTACACTTTCGCAGGCGTGACGACGGGAGGCTTCTATACGGTTTCTCCGAGTCGAGCTAACTACTCTTTCACGCCCGGCGAGCGTTCCTTCAGTCAGCTTGCCAACGGCACCGATGCTGAATTCACCGCAATACCAGATGGCGGGAATTCGAATTTACTCGATACGTCTGAATACTTCGTCAGGCAACACTATCTGGATTTCCTCGGGCGTGAACCGGATGAAGCCGGCTTCAATTTTTGGGGTCAGCAAATCGCGTCCTGCACCGACAGCGGCTGCGTCGAACGGAGGAAGATCAATGTCTCCGCGGCTTATTTTCTCTCCATCGAGTTTCAAAAAACGGGCGGGCTGATAGACGCTCTTTATCAAATGAGTCTGGGACGCGCTCCAACTTATGACGAGTTTATTCCCGATACCCAAACGATTGCCCGAGACATTGTGGTGGGCCGGACGGGTTGGGAATCTCAGCTAACCGCAAACAAGCAGTCTTTTGTGGCAGAGTTTGTGCAGCGTGATCTTTTGCGTGGGCCTTTCGAAGGCTCGTCCAGTGATTGTTATGTTGACACGTTGCTGGTCCAGCGGGGAATAAGCTTTGCCCCTGGCGAGCGCGCTGACTTGATAACGGGATTGGAAACCGGAAGATTGACTCGTGAAGTAGTCCTGCTTCGACTGGCGGAAGATGAGCGCTACGTGAGCAAATTGAGGAACGCGGCCTTCGTGAGGATGCAATACTTTGGCTATTTGCGTCGCGATCCTGATCCGAACGGTTATCAATTCTGGCTCACCAAGCTTAACGAGTTTAGCGGAGATTTTGAGCAGGCAGAGATGGTCAAGGCGTTCATAAACTCGGATGAGTATCGGGGGCGCTTCGCCAGATAAATCGAGGAAAGATGACTAGCAGGAGGGTCGGAACTCAAATTCAAGTTCTTCCCGAAGGCGTGGCCTTTCAGGGTGTTTCAGACCCGGAGGCCACGTTCTCCATTTATTGCTGTTATCCGAGACAAAATCGAATCGCTCGCGCAGCCGGGGCACTGAGCGATCATCGAACGGCAAATTGCTTTGGTTTCAATCAAATGCCCAGATACAATGCTGCCCGCTAGTGCTGGGGTGCAGCAATAGCGAGCAGCATGAGGAGCGTGAATTATTGAGGTAACACGTTAGCGGGGGTGATCCCTCCCCAGTGGAGTCGCAACCATACAAGGTCTTAGCTGAGAAAGTCCTAAAGAAAATATTAAAAATCAAAATAAAGCACCCTGAATATGTCGGTTGATGATAAATACAGATTTAGTGACTTTGAGTTAGACACTGCTGAACGCGTATTGCGGCAGAAGGGGGCAATCCTTCCGCTGGCGGTGAAGGCCTTTCAGGCCCTCGAAATCCTCGTTCAAAATAGCGGAAAAGTCGTTTCCCGGGGGAAAATGCTTGAAACGCTCTGGCCTCACGCTGACGTCGAAGACTCCAATCTGACTGTGACCATATGGGCGTTGCGGCGGGCGTTGGGAGATACCGACACTGGAACCGCATTTATCGAGACGGTGCCTAAGCGTGGCTATCGCTTTGTCCCGCTTGTCAAAACGGTGGGAAACGGCAGGTCGGTCCAGGAAAGTTTTACTTCGATGGAAATCGTGCGTCTGACTCACGCAGGGCGCATTCTGGATGTGGCGATTTCCGCGGATGCGCGTTTACTGGCTTATGTTCCGATCGACGCAGGCAATCATAGCTTGTGGCTCTGGGACCTCGAAACGGGCGAAAAGCGGCAAGTGCTGGCCCCTGATCCGGCGCTCTGTTGGGGCCTCCGTTTCACTCGAGATGTATCCAGTCTCTACTACACGATTACCCAGCCTAACAACACAGTCAGCGTTTTGCATTGCGTTGCGGTAAGCGCCGATTCAGAGGAATCGCAGCAGATAGTCGTCAATGTTGATTCGCCGATCGCTCTCTCGCCTGACGGTCTTCAGCTGGCCTTTATCCGCAGTTTTCCCGGTCAACATCGAGATGCGCTGGTTGTTGCCAATGTAGATGGCGGTGATGAAAGAGAAGTGGCGTCTCGACAGCACCCAAACAAATTCAGTTTCTCCAGTCCTTCGTGGTCACCGGATGGCAAATTGATCGCGGTGGGCGCCAGCCGGAGTAATAAACTGGAGTTTAACTTACTGGCTGTGCCTCTCAGCGGCGCTCCCCCCATCGAATTATGCGCATGGGTCTGGAAGGATCTGCGCGCAGTGGCCTGGAATGAAGATGGCAGTAACCTTTACTTTTCCGCGACTGCTAAGAGTTCCAATTCCTTACAAATCTGGCGGCTCCCATATCCTGAATGTGAAGCTCGGCGAATCACAAACGACACGAACAGCTATGAAGAATTGAGCCTGGCATTGGATCCGCCGACGCTGGTGACAATGCAGACCGATGGGCTGGCAAATATCTGGTTAGTTCCCACTATTGGCGCGCCCCGCCGCATAACTTCAGGGCGCACCGAAGGCTTTGACGGTCTGGCGGTGGCAGGCGACGGACGGGTGTTTTATGCCTCCACTGAAAACCAACAACCTGATTTGTGGAGCATGAAAGAGGATGGCAGCGAGATCAAGCGTCTCACTCACGATGGGTGCCTGTTTCCTTCTGTTTCGCGTGATGGTCGCTTTGTCGTATTTGTCTCCGCCGAGGGCGGCATCCATCACATTTGGCGGATCGATGCTGATGGAAAAAACAGGAAGCAATTGACCTTTGGCGATGGTGAGAGCTACCCCTATGTCGCTCCTGACGGCAATTCAATTGTCTACACACCTCAGGGCAAAGATCGTAACACCTTGTGGAGAATTTCGATCGACGGAGGTCCACCGCAGCAGTTAACGCATGAGGGAATGGCGATCAAGGCTGTAATTTCGCCCTGCGGAAAGAACATCGCGTGCACCTACCGCAAGGATGAAGCGGATAAGTGGAAGATTGCAATACTGAGTGCCGACGGCGGCACGCCGCTAAAGGAGTTTGCTCTCCCTTATCCTTATCACCAGGTGATCCGCTGGTCTCCGAATGGCGAGGATCTCAATTTCATCGATCGGAACCAGGGAGTTTTTAACGTTTGGCGGCAACCACTCGACGGTTCGCCTCCTTCCCAGGTCACAAATTTCACTGAAGACGCAATCTTCTATTACGATTGGGACAACGAAGGACAACTGATCGCCTCGCGTGGAGCAAAAATCAGAGACATCGTCCTGATCAGAAACTTCGCCTGATCTGCCGGCTTCATTCCGAAATCATTTTCCTCTTCAAAGGATAGCCGGCGCTCCATTTGATTTTGTTTCAAGGAGCGCCGGCACGGGGGATGAGGAGAGCCGCAAGCGGCCTATTACCGTGAAGAGCCTGCGCGGTTGGATGTCTACTTGATATGACTTAACCGGGCGAAACGTTTCTCACCTTCGTTCGAAAATAATCTCCAATACACCTCTCGCGGATTAACCATGTCGGGGCAACGCTCCGGCCCAACGTGATCGTCTCAATGCAAGAATACTCCCGTAGCTCGTTCTTCCAACCAGTCAGGTGCTAACGCACGGTCTCCCCAGACTTCCAGGGGTTTACCAGGGGCCATCTCCCCAATCGATCTCCCCGGTCAAGAATTTTAATCTTGCAGGGTGGGCCATGTGTGGTCGGTGCCGAAGTGTATTCATTGAAAGTGCGGCAGTTCGATTGTGAGGGGAAAGTTTATGCGGACTGGTCCAACCTTGTAAAAAACAAGAGCTGCGGAGAAGCAGCTCCCAGAAAAGTCCTTGTGGGCTTAAGGAGACAAAGAAATGAAGAAGCAGGCTTTTGTATTAACACTCGGGGTAGTTCTTTTTTCACTGATGGCAGGCGTGGGGATGATCATGAAGGCGCAACGAAGAGGCGCAGCTCGAGCAGCGAAGCCCACTCAGATTCAGGCCGGCGAATATCGCCTTTCCGGCCCTTACACGCATAACAATCTCACCATTTTCCTGGTTCACGGAAAGAACATGTTTGAAGGGAAGACTTTCCTGACGCTGCAGGAGGCGATGGTACAGAAGAAAGTTGTGGTCTATGAGACGAAGAGCGTCAACGAACTCGCGATTCAGAATATATCGAACGAGGACATCTACGTGCAGTCTGGCGACATCGTTAAAGGCGGACAACAGGATCGCATGATTGGGGTTGACCTGATCGTTCCGCGTCGTTCCGGGAAAATGCCCATCGCGGCGTTCTGCGTCGAGAGTGGCAGGTGGAGCGGGCGTGGTAATGAACGCACCACCGTTTTCAGCAGCTCGTCTGACGTTGTTTCAACCAAGGAAATCAAACTGGCGGCCAAGCAATCTCGTTCGCAGGGCGGCGTCTGGGAAAGCGTTTCGGTGGTCCAGAACAAACTGAGCCAGAACGTCGGCGCTCGTGTTAATTCACCGGTTTCAGCCTCCAGCCTGCAACTTGCGGTTGAGAATAGTAAAGTCCGCGAGACCGCCGACAGCTACGTGAAAGCGCTCTCGAATATCGTGAACGGCAGCCAGGATGTTATCGGTTATGTGTTTGCGATCAATGGCAAGGTAAACAGTGCAGACGTCTATGGCTCAAGTTCGTTGTTCAAGAAGCTATGGCCCAAGCTGTTAAAGGCCAACGCGATTGAAGCAATTGCTGAGTTGCAGCAGGACAAGTTTGCGCCGGCAAAGCCTGAGCAGGTCAAAGCGTTTCTTTCAGAAGGAGAAAAAGCGAAAGCGGTTGAGAAGGAAGTTAGCGCGCGGGTTGACCTGGTTACTGCGGAAGACGAGAAGAATATCTTGTTTGAAACTCGTGACCGGGCCAACAAAGACGCGTGGATTCACCGAAACTACATCAAGAAGAACTAACAGTAGAGGCACTCAGGCCGCGGTCCGATGACGTCAGTACCACCACGCGGTAGCGGGTGGTGTCTGGCTGAGCATAAGACCGCGGCCTGAGCGATTAGTGTGCAATCTTCGTCGAATACAGCACGCCGTACATCGCATCCTGGTGGCGCAGAAAATCTTTGCCGCTGGTCGAGAGCATTACGTTAACCATCTGCACCTGGCCGGCATACTTTCGATAAGCCAACCATTGCATGCGGCGAATGCCGTCAGGCGTTTCCGGATCCGACTCGCGAAACTGGACGCCTTTCAGTCCGTCAATCTCTAACCACTTGAGCTCGTCAACCTCGTGATTCTTGAAGCGGGTCATCGCGCCATCGTAAAACGCCTTGATGCTGGCATCGACGGGAAAACTCTCATCGAACGGGGAAATACTCACAATTAGATTTGCCGCATCGCCACCGCCGGGCGAACGCCAGAGCAACATTTTTGATTCCTTACTCGATTCCTTCCAGTTAGGCGGCACGGTCCATGACATGCCCTGGTTCTCCCAGTTGGCAGTCGTGCCTCCTGCCAACGCTTGTGTCTGCGCTGCAGTTGGCGTCGCTTTTTCAGCGTCGCCTCCCGAGTCGGAAGACGCCGACTTGCCGGAGTCTGTCGATTTGTCCGCGGTTTTAAGTTTGTCGCCAAGATTGCAAAGCGACAGGACAAGGCCAAGGAAAAGCAAAACTGGAATTTGTTTCATGGACCACACTCACTTGCAGTGAAACTGGAAGAGCAGTGCGCTTCTAAGCCAAAACGCGTTCCAAGTCAATGGGGAACTGTCCGCAGACTTCGCAGATTACACAGATTGCCGTAACAGGGAACACACCAACCTTGCCTGGTTTGATCCTTTGGTTTCCAAATCAGAGTAATCTGCGCAATCTGCGGAGGTATGCTTTACGAAGTCGCTTGGCAAAGACAGCACCAGCTTACACAGCCGCGCCAGCCGTGTTATTCTACGAATTCCCCTCTTAGACCCCTGCAAAAAATGTTAGAGCCGACGGCGCTCGATTCTTCGGAGACCAAGATGAAAACTGCGCACTTCAGAACAGCCTTATCGACTTCAATATCGCTGCTGGCGATTTGCTTTCTCGCTCTCGCGAATAGCGCTTGCCAGAAGACGGATCCCAACGTGAACGCAAACGTGACATTAAATGCCAACACGCCAGCAAACGCCAACACGAGCGCTTCACCGGCACTGGCTTCATTAATCGCCGCACGCGAGCCCGAAAGATATCGCGCGACTTTGGTTGTCAGCGCTGAGACCGAAGGCGGACAGAAGACTATCGGTATACCGACGTTGTCCGCGGACGTTGCGCGTAACGGCGCTGACCGGCGCGTTGCGTTTAAGTTGCCCGACGGATCTGATCTGGTCTATCTGGACCATGATGGAAAGCATATGGTGCTGGCGCCAGGGCGCAAGCAGTATGCTGAACTGACTAAGGAAGCCACGGGCTTTCAAATGCAGAAATTGATGACGCCGGGCCACATCGTTTCCTACATCGAAAAACTAAAAGGCGTCGAACGCGTGGGTGAGGAGACGCTCAACGGCCGCATCGCAGACAAGTATCGTTACTCGACCACCACCAACACTTCTACCTCCGCCGGCGCGGTCAAAAGCGAGGCTTTCGTTTTTGTAGATAAAGAAACCGGCCTGCCCCTCAGGACTGAGGTTTATTCGGAAGCCAGTGGCAACGTGCAAGGTGTAAAGGGCGTGAAGGTCGTGGCTGAGATGCGCGACATCACGACCACGGTCGAGGATTCGCTGTTTCAAATCCCGCCCGGACTGAACGAAGTGCCACCGGAGCAGGTGCGCCAGCAGATCGACGCATTTACCAACACGATAGCCGCGCTGGTGAAGATGTTAGTCAGTACTATGAACACGCCGGCTGCGACCACAGGGCCATCGCCTGTGTCTAACGTCTCGCCGTCGTCAGCAACTACTTCGCCGCCGGCCCACTGAGAAAACCGATGAAATACATTCTGATACTTTTGCTGGGTCTCGGGGTCGGAGTCGGCGCCACGATCTTTCTTCTTGGAAGCCCGCGTGCGAGCGCCCTTCCCGGAGTGGCGGTAAAGGCTCCCGATGCTGCGGGTGATCCGCCGGCGACGGTCATTATTTCGTTAAGCAACACTTTTTTTGATGGGTTGCTCGGGACAATCTTCAAAGACCTGGGACCGCCTTCGTTTCAACTTGGGAGCGCTGGGCCGCGGCTGGAGGGAAGTGAAATTCAGAAGGCCGCTTTCCAGGGCGGCTGTACAAACACCATCACCCTGGCCCATGAAGGCAACAACACCAAAACCCAGGTTCAGTTTGCGGGCGGGAAAATAACCGCACCACTGGTCTTCAGCGGCAACTACAACCTCCTGGGAAATTGCACCGCGCTTAAAGGTTGGGCTCAAACCACGATTGAGCTTTCGTTCGATCAGCCAAAGCAAACGCTCTATGGCAGGGTAAATGTAGAAGGAGTAAACCTGGAAAATGTCGCGCCGTTTGCGAATACTTTTGTGACTGTCTTCGTCAGGACGGCAATTGACAGCCGAGTCAATCCGATTGAGATACTTCGGCCGCAGCAGTTGCAGATGGTCCTGCCAATTAAAGCCAGTGGTGGCACGGTGAAGGCGAATGTGAAAGATGTGCGCGCTGAGGTTCAGGAAGGATCACTGCGGTTGCACATTACGTACGACTTCAATGGAGCGAAAGGAAACGCGCCAATAGGCTGACGGTCTTCATTCACTGACCTGAAAAGAGCACCGCCCGGATTTCAAAAAGAAGTCCGGGCGGTGTCATCATATGGACCAGAGTAAAGAATCAGTTTAATGAAAAACGATGCCCACTCCGATGCGGAAGTTGTGCTGAGTTGAATCAAACGTGCGAGTCGGATTGTAGTCAAACTGAATCGCGCGAAAGTCTACCCGGTCATTGACACGGATATCGATTCCGCCGCCAAACGCTCCGGCCAGGCCGGTCTCTGTGTCGGTGAAATCACCGGGGCAGGGCGATGGAAATATAGCAGCGCAAAAGCCGCCGCTGAAATCCACTTTATTCCTGACGCGCGCCGCGCCGACCAGGGCGTGAGCGAACGGTTTGAAAGTGCCTTCCTTCGCGTTGTCCTTTACCTGAACGCCGCCGAGAAAGTTGAACACTGTCGAGTCGATGCTCAGGCTCTCCGAGGTGCCACCAAGCGGAATGTTCTTTTTCTTGAAGTGGGCCGAAAAGTCACCCTTTACGCCAACGTACCGGTTGAAATTGCCGACGATTGAGGCGTTGAAGCCGTTGAAGCCTTCGCGCTCGTTGATGATATCGCTGAGTTCAGGCTCGGAATCGTCAATTCCGGTGTCCACGCGGTTATGGGAGAAACCGCCAAAAAACTCGACCTTGTTGTAATCAGTCGACTGCGCAAACGCCATCGAAGCGCAGCTAACGATTAAAACAGCCAAAAACAATAGTCTATACATGATTTAACTTCTCCTGTTGGTATTGAGTACTGGGAGTGATGAGGTAAAGCCGACCTAGTGGTCCTGCAAAAACCCGAAATCGCCCCTCCTTGATTAACCGGCATCTCTTGGACCAAATGCCGCAAACGAACGGACTGAGAGGCAACTGGTCTAACATTCGTTGCCTGAGTCCCGCCAATGAGTGGCAAGCTCGATGCCATTGGGAAATTGAGCAAATTCCGAGGATTGCAGGTTCGTTGAGTCCGAGGATTCCGACGGTTGTCGCATTTTCGGGAGCATTTCGCCCGGTCAGCGCCAAACCTTGAAGCTTCCTCCACACAAACCCGCGAAGCGGGTGAAAGCATAAAGCCTGGGTGAGCGAAGCGAGCCCCAGGGACCGGAAAGATAACAACCCTAGCGCGCGGAGCCACCTTACCCCGATTCATGTTGACGCCGGGTTGTCAGGGTCACGAAATCAGGCAGCGGTTTCGCTTTCCGTGGGGGCCGCGCCCGTTTCCACTAAGGCGCGCTGGCGAGCGAAATGTTCGACGATCTCGCGCGCAGTTTTCTTTCCTACAAACGGTGTCAGCTCCATCTCCGTCGCTTCGCTGACGCGATGAATCGAACCGAAGTGGCGCAGCAGTCGTCCTTTGCGTTTCTCGCCGACACCGGGAATTGCCGAAAGCTCGGAAGTGAAGTCGCGCAACTCGCGGCGCTTGCGATGGTAACTAAGCGCGAAGCGGTGCGTCTCGTCGCGAATCATTTGCAGCAGACGAAGAATCAGCGAATGCGGATCGAGAAAGATTGGTTCGTGCTCACGTCCTTTAACCAACAGATAAGAAACCTGGTTGTGCTTTAAAGGAGGCTTCACCACTCCGACCATCGGGACGGCTTCCAGATCCAACTCAGCCATCGCATCCGCGGCGGCATTGAGCTGCGCCTTGCCGCCATCGATCATGATCAGATCAGGCATGGGTTTACCCTCGTCGAGCAGACGGCGGTAGCGACGAACAACAGCCTCGCGCATCGATGCAACGTCGTTTGCGCCTTCGACACTCTTGATCCGAAACTTGCGATACTCCGCGCGATTCATCTTGCCGTTGTCACAAACCACCATGCCGGCAACATTCTCCGCGCCCTGGATATGCGAAATATCAAACGACTCAATCCGGCCCGGAAAGCGCGGCAGCTCCAGAGTTTCCTGCAACTCTTCCAGCACTCGTTTCATGTCAGGCTTCAGCACTCGGAAGCGCTGTTCGAAAGCGAGCTTTGCATTCTTCTCACCCAGATCGATCAGGTCGCGCTTCTCACCGCGTTGCGTGTAATAAATCCTGACGCGCTTTCCGCGCCGCGCCGTCAACGCCTTTTCGAGCAGCTCGCGATCTTCGAAATCAACCGGCACATGAATTTCTCTCGGGACGTAATCGCTCGAGTAATATTGAGCCAGCACGTCACTTAAGAATGAGGCCGGATCGAAGTCATCTTCGGACAGGTCTTCCCAGAAGAATTCGCGCCGTCCCACGATGTGACCTTCGCGCATAGTGAAGAGCTGCAACGCGAGACGCTGGCCTTCGCGGTAGTAAGCGAAGATATCAACGTCACGATCGGGCGAAGTAGACATCTTTTGCTGCTCGGAAAGTTTGACGACTGTCTTGCGCAGATCGCGATACTTCGCGGCCATCTCATAGCGTTGTTCAGTAGAAGCCTGCTCCATGCGGCCTTCGAGTGTGTCCGCCAGTTCCGTGTTTCGGCCCTCGAGCAACAGGCGCACGTCGCGCACAGCTTCCTGATATTGATCTGCAGTGCAGAGTCCCTTAACGCACGGTCCCAGACATCGTTTGATGTGATACTCGAGACACGGCCGCGGCGCCTTGCCGTCGATTTCGATATCGCAGGTCCGCAGTTGAAACGTGCGATTGATAACGTCGATTGTTTTGCGGGCCATACTGGCCGGTAGGAACGGACCAAAGTAGAGCGCGCCGTCTTTCTGTATGCGGCGCGTGATCACAGCTTTCGGGAAAGGCTCATTGATGGTCAGCTTGAGATGTGGATACGACTTGTCGTCTTTTAGATTGACGTTGTAACGCGGCTTGTGTTTTTTGGTGAGCGTCGCTTCAAGTATTAGTGCTTCGACTTCGTTGTCAGTGACGATGAATTCGACGTCGGCGATTTGTCTCACCAGCGCATCGGTTTTTCGATCAAAAGGCCGCGCTTCTCGGAAATACGATTGCACGCGGCTGCGCAGGCGCTTCGCCTTGCCGATATAGATGATTTTGCCGGCGCTGTCCTTGTAAAGGTAGACGCCGGCGGAAACTGGAATTTCTTTGAGCTTTTCGGCTAATGTCACTGCTTGATACTACCGCTGATTAGACTTGCGACTCGCATTCTAACGCAGCAATCCAGTGAAGACCACGACCCTTCATTCCAGGCTGTCTGCTCAGAAACTAGCAAGGTCGGTGAAGGTTTTCCGTCGCCTGAAGCGCCAAAGGCGCGAAATGTAAAAGCCTGGGCCAACGCCCCAGGTCGGATTTCAATGCAGGAGACAAGCACTGAAGGCGCGGAATAAATCCAATTCTATCGACCCTATTTCTAATATTAATGCAACAGCGTTCGACTTAGGCTCGGTTAAATTCCGCGCCTTCAGCCCTCAGGGAGTCTCTAGCGCTCCCGATCCTGGGCCGTTGGCCCAGGCTTTTACATTTCGCGCCTTTGGCGCTTTGGACACTAAATGAACTTTCCTTTCAAACTTCAAGATAACAAACCATTTGATGCAGTCGGCTTTGGCCTCAATGCTGTCGATCATTTGATCGTCGTGCCCGAATATCCGGCGTTCGATACAAAGATTCGACTGGTGGACCACCAGCAAGGCGCAGGCGGACAAACCGCTACGGCCATGGTTGGCCTGCAACGCTTAGGACTAAAGACGGCCTACGCAGGTCGCTTCGGTTCAGACGCTGAAGGACAGTTTGGATTTGCCGCACTCAAGGCGGAAAACGTCGACATGGAATTTGCTGAGGTGATCGAAGGCGCGCGTAATCAAATCGCTTTCATCATTATCGACGCCAGAAACGGCGAGCGCACCATTATCTGGGACCGCGACGAGCGGGTGAGTTACGCGGCCGATGAAGCGCCGGTAGCTTTGGCTGCCAGAGGTCGGGTGCTGCATCTTGACGCGCATGATCCGCCTGCCTGCGTGTGCATGGCAGTGGCCGCTCGCGCTGAGGGGACTCTGGTTTCCGCGGACATAGACAATATCTACGACGGCCTGCCTGAGCTGCTTCCCCTGATTGATATCCTGATTACCTCGAAGGAGTTTCCCCACCGGATGACCGGGATGGCTGATGAACGCGCCTCGCTCGTGGAACTAAAAGCCCGTTACGGTTGCGAGATCGTGGGCTTAACGAAAGGCAATCAGGGCGCGTTGGTGTATTGCGAAGGCGAGTTTATAGAATCGCCTGCTTACGAAGTGCCAGGCGGATGTCGCGACACGACCGGCTCTGGTGATGCTTTTCATGCGGGCTTTCTGTATGGACTACTGTGCGGAAAGGATGTTCAGGAGAGCCTGCGTCTGGCGAATGCCGTGGCTGCGTTGAAATGTAGATCACTTGGAGCGCGCAACGCGCTGCCGACTAAAAGTGAAATAAATGAATTTCTGAAATCCTAGCGATGAGTAAGGACAATTCAGATCTCAAATTTAAGATCTGAAATTTCAAATATGGACGCAAAGTTTCATCCGGCAATAACAGCAATCATCTCCGGTGATATTGAAGGGCTGCGGACCATGCTGCGCCAGGATCCTTCTTTGGCCACTGCCCGATCATCATGCAGTCATCCCACCTTGCTACAGGCTTTGGCGCAGGATGCTGTGCACGTTTCGAACAAAGTTGAACTCGCGCAAGCGTTAATCGACGCCGGCGCTGAGATTAATGGACCGCTCGGCGCCGCCGCATGCATTGATAATGTTGAGATTACTGAGTTGCTGCTTGATAGCGGAGCAGCGCTGAACGGCGCGGGCAGTTGGTCGCCGTTGGAGGAAGCCCTGTATTGGAATAACCAGGGCGTGGTGGCGCTACTGCTCGAGCGCGGCGCCACTATTCATAACCTGCGCATTGCCGCGGGCCTTGGTCGAATAGATTTGATCGAAGGGTTCTTCGAGAGTGACGGCAGCTTGAAGCCGGAAGCCGGCAAGATCGATTGGCCTTTTGGCGGACTAGAGAAATCAAATCATGCCTCCAAGATCAAGGCAGAGCTGCAAGCCAAGCTCGCGAGTTGGACCAACGATCGGCAAAGCATAGTCAACAACGCTTTCGTCTATGCCTGCATGCACAATCACATCGATGCCGCGCGCTTGTTGTTGGAGAAAGGCGCAGAGATCAATGAGATTGCCCCGGGCTTTGATTTTTCAGGCACGGGTTTGCACTACGCGGCGCTCAATGGCCATCGCGCCATGGTCGAGTTCCTTATTGCACAGGGTGCGGATGTGAACATCAAAGACACGAAAGTAGGCGGAACGGCCGCGGGCTGGGCAGACTATGGCGGGCATCCCGAGCTGAAGAATTACCTGGAGCAGATTGCTGAAGAAAGCCCCTAGCTGGAACATGCGATTCATTACCCTGCTTTTGCTGTGGCTATTGTTTCTTCCCGTTGCTGCTTCTGCTCAGCGCAATGCAGTTCAGTATGTCGATCCTTTCATCGGCACTGGCGGACATGGCCACACATTTCCCGGCGCGACGATGCCTTTTGGCATGGTCCAGCTCAGCCCCGACACACGCCTGAGCGGCTGGGATGGCTGCTCCGGCTATCACTACTCCGACCACGTTATCTACGGCTTCAGCCACACACATCTCAGCGGCACGGGCATCTCTGACTATGGCGACATCCTGCTAATGCCCATGACCGGTGCGCCAAGTTTCGATGCACTCGTGGGCGGCAAAACAGACAAGGGCTACGCGTCGCCGTTCAATCATCGAAACGAAAAGGCCACGCCAGGTTATTACTCAGTGCTGCTTGACGACGGCAACATCAAGGCTGAACTCACAACCACGAATCGCGTGGGCTTTCATCGGTACACCTTTGCGAATGATGGTAGCCGCAGCGTCATTCTCGACTTAGTTCACCGCGACCAGGTGCTCGATTCATACTTGCGCGTCATTGACTCGACGCACATTGAAGGCTACCGGCGCTCGTCGGCGTGGGCCAGGGATCAAGTTGTTTATTTCGTCGCCGAGTTTTCGCAGCCGTTTGAGACCATGATCGCGCTGGACGGCAAGCCGGACGACAGTCTGCAAGAAGCGCGTGGAAAAAACGTCAAAGCAATCTTTGGCTTTCAATCAAAGCGCGGACCCCTGCTGGTAAAGGTTGCGATCTCTCCAGTCAGCATCGAAGGCGCTCGTCGCAATCTCGTGGCCGAGCTGCCCGGCTGGAATTTCGAACACACAGTGCAGGGTGCCTCAGCCGCCTGGAACCGTGAGCTTAATCGGATCGAGGCCGGCGGGGGCAGCGAAGATCAGCTCAAGAATTTTTATACGGCGCTTTATCACACGATGATCGCGCCGAATCTGTTCATGGATGTAGACGGTCAATTCCGCGGGACAGATTTGCAAACGCACACTGCCCGCGGCTTCACCAACTATTCAGTCTTCTCACTGTGGGACACATTTCGCGCCGCGCACCCGCTGTACACCATCATCGATCAAAAGCGCACCACTGATTTCATCAATACGTTTCTGGCGCAATACGACTATGGCGGGCGACTGCCGGTTTGGGAACTTGCAGGCAACGAGACCGATACGATGATCGGTTATCACGCGGTTTCAGTGATTGCCGACGCCGCAATAAAAGGCATAGGAGGTTTTCAGCGAGAGAAGGCGTTCGCAGCCATGAAGCACAGTGCGGAGTTGAAGCATTTTGGTTTGGGCGCATACATGGACCGCGGCTATATCAGCATGGAGGATGAGCGCGAGTCGGTGTCGAAGACGCTCGAGTACGCTTACGACGACTGGTGCATTGCGGAGATGGCGCGCCTGCTCGGCCGCGAAGCTGACTACCAAACATTTATTCAGCGCGCGCAGTTTTACCGCAACGTTTTCGATCCGGGAGTAGGTTTCGCACGGCCGCGCAGGAATGGCGGCTGGCTCAAGCCCTTCGATCCGCGCGAAGTGGATTTCAACTTCACCGAAGCCAACTCGTGGCAATACAGCTTCTTCGTTCCCCACGACGTCTCAGGCTTAATTGAACTGTTCGGCGGCGAAGAAAAGTTTGCGCGCAAACTCGACGAACTGTTCACGATGGAAAGCAAAACTACAGGTCGCGAACAAGCCGACATTACCGGATTGATTGGCCAGTACGCACACGGAAACGAGCCCAGCCATCACATGGCTTATCTCTACAACTACGTGGGCCAACCCTGGAAGACGCAACAGCGTGTTCGGCAAATAATAGACGGATTTTATTCGCCAACACCCGACGGGCTGATTGGCAATGAAGACTGCGGGCAGATGTCGGCATGGTATGTAATGAGTGCAGCGGGGTTTTATCCGGTTACACCGGGCGCGCCACTCTATGCTATCGGCACGCCATTATTTCCCGAGTTACGCTTCAATCTAGAAAACGGAAAGTCTTTCGTGGTCAAAGCGCTCGGTGTTTCGGCAACCAATATTTACATTCAAAGCGCGACGTTCAATGGCAGACCCTTTCGCCGCTCATATCTCCTGCACCAGGATTTGATGAAGGGCGGCGAGTTGATTTTTCAAATGGGGCAGAGGCCGAATTTTAATTGGGGTTCAAGCAGCGCAGATATTCCAACCTCGCTCATTGCCGCGGAAAAGACTGTGAAGCCTATCAGAATCGTTCCCGCGCCCTTGATTGAAGCCGAAGCAAACACATTCAAAGGCCAGATGGACGTCGTACTTCGGGCGCGCGGCACTGGCGAGCGACTCTATTTCACCACCGATGGGTCACAACCCGGCACTAGTTCGCAAGTTTTTGAAAAGTCGTTTGTGATCCGCAATACGACCACAGTGAAAGCGCTTGCCGTCGGCACGAATGGAGCGAAGAGTTTAATCACCAGTGCGGTGTTTAAAAAAATCCCGCACGATTGGAGCATCCGTCTCTTTTCTCGTTACGCTTCGCAGTATGCTGCCGGCGGCGATCTGGCAGTGATGGATGGTGTCAGGGGAAATCGGAACTTCCATACCGGCGCGTGGCAGGGTTACCAGGGGCAGGACTTTGTCGCAGTGATCGATCTGGGAACAGTCCGGGAAATAAGAAACCTGGGCGCGGGTTTTTTGCAGGACGTTGGCTCCTGGATCTGGATGCCTCGACGAGTGGAGTTTGAACTCTCAATCGACGGCCAAACCTTTGCGCCCGCAGCCGCGATCGCCAATGCGGTCTCAGAGAAAGAGTATGGCGTCTCGGTGAGAGACTTCGTCCAACCCATTCCCCCGCGAAGAGCGCGTTACGTGCGCGTCAAAGCGTTTACCTTCGGCCGGATCCCCGATTGGCATCCGGGCGCAGGCGGCGAAGCCTGGATCTTCATTGATGAGATTGTGATTGAGTGAATGATTCTTACCTTAAAGCTAACCGTCAGAGCGATTTCACCCATCTTGAGCTATCAATTCACCTAAGGGCGGCTTGATTTAGACACTAGCTCTGATCTTGCGGTGGCCCGTCTCCATCATGAGAGTAATTTCGACTCGTGTTTGCTACACTAAAGCCAATTCGTTATGAGACATCAATGGAGAATCTTAGGTTCGGCGGGCTTTCAGGGTGGTCTGTTGCCCTTGCGCGGCTTCGAGGAGATATCGGATCGACTATTGCGCGATATCGAGTTGGTCGAAATAGAGATCCCCGGGGGCACTATGACGCGCAACCGCAAGCGGTTCACACCAATACAGGAGGCTTACTTTCAAGCTAGTCAATACATAGACCGTAAGGAGTGGCCGAAAGCTCTCGACGCCCTTCGCAAAGTTACTGCATTGAATCCCCACCCGAACTTCCTTTCAGCCATTTACACCATGATGGGGATGGTTCACACCCGAGCGCGGAATCAAGAGGCCGCCATTAAGGCTTTCAAAGAGGCAATCCGGCTCAATGCAAATGCCGAATTTGCGCACCTCTTTTTGGGTACGGCCCTTATGTTGTCAAATAGATTTGAAGAGGCGATTGATGCAATCAGCAGAGCGCTGGAACTTGAGCCGAGGCTGTTACATGGAAACTTCTATCTTGGTTACCTCTATGCAAAATTGGAGAAGTGGGACAAGGCAATAGATGCTTACAACGCCGAGACCGAGTCTCATGCTCAATCACCCGAGGCTTACCAAGAACTAGCTCGGCTTCTCATTCGACTAGGCGATGAGAACGAGGCGGAAAGAGACCAGTATTATCTCAAGGCAATAGAAGCCTTCAGCAAGTGGTCTCAGATAAGTCCTAAAGACGCAAACACTCGCAACCTAATTGGTTATTTGTTCATGGTGGTTGAAAGACCCGAACCGGCAATCGAAGCCTTCGAAGCCACCATAAGACTAGATTCCAATCATATCCTCGGACTATTTAACCTTGGCACAGCATACTTGGACACTGACCGCAATCGCGAGGCAAAAGAGATCTTTGAACGCCTCACGCAAGCAGGTGAATCGTTCATATTAGAACACTTGGAGCGGATCGCACCGAGCATTGAAACGAATTTGCAGCTTAGCATGGGTGAGGCTTACCAAAAGCTCGGAGCTGCGTCACTGAAGATATATCAGGCCCAAGAAAACCGAACTGCTCGCGAACTTCTCGAAGACGCTGAGAAGGCCTTCAAGACGTCGCTAGAATATGTCCCTAGTGATACACATTCGATGTATAACCTTGGCCTCACTCACTATTTGATGGGCTGCAGGGCAGCTGCAATCAAAGAGTTTCGCCACGTTTTAGAGATTCAGCCAGCGAATGACGACGCCGCGAACAATTTACGTGTCACAGAAGAGGAGTTGGCGAAGGTCAGACATTGGCTTGGGTCGAGAGTGTGGAAACGACTGGAGACTTCTACGGACGCAACCCCGGTACATTCTGAAGACTTGTTGGATGAAATCGCCCAAGCCATGGAGAAGATATACGAAAACATCCCTGCTTCACATCATGGTGATGCGTTCACTTCCGAGGACCTTCTTCAGACTCTCCAGCCCCTCATGGAATATATACCTTCCGTTGAGGCTATCGCCGATCTAATAGTGAGAATTTTCCAAAGAGGGTGGCTAAGCAGCGCTCAAGCTGCCCGACTTGCTGGTACAGACTTAGCCGCTTTCTTGGCTTACTTACATTTGATAGGTGTTTCGCTTAAAGATCTCGCCGCTCGCGAAAGCAATCAACAGCACAACGAAGCAACGATTAAGGCCCTTAAGGAGGTTCTGGAATCCAATCCCACTGACGACGGCGCACGCGATCAGTTGCAGGCAATTCTCCAGGAACGTTTGGATGAGAAACTGAAGGTGTCGGGCTTAATGAAGGAAATTAAGGGACCGATCAAGGATTTCAGTCCATACCAAGACCGCATCCTCATGCCTGTTGGGAACGAGTCGCTTTCAGAGATCGTGATCGAAAATCGGAGGTAAATGGCCCTCTACTTCTTCGACACTAGCGCGCTCGTTAAGCGGTACGCCCTCGAAGACGGCAGGATATGGGTACAGGCTGTTACAGCTCCTGCAGCTGGAAACCCAATTTACATAGCCAGAATAGCCGGTGCAGAGACTGTGGCGGCTTTCATGAAAAAGGTACGCGACAGAAAGATTGCCGTAGCGGATGTGGCAAAATTCATTTCTGATTTCAGGCTCGACTTTGCCAACCAATACCAAATCATCGAGATCACTGATGCAGTCGTTACCCGAGCTATGGTGCTCATAGAGTCTCATAAGCTGAGGGGATATGATGGCGTGCAACTTGCCGCTGCTCTTGAACTTAATGATCTAGTCTTGTCTTCGGGAATGCCTGCCGTTGGGGTTTCGGCGCTCACTCTGGTCTCAGCTGATGATGAGCTAAACCAAGCCGCCCTCTCTGAAGGTCTACTCGTAGAGGATCCACGAGCGCGTGTAGCCCCAGATGACCTGACGCCTTGAAACCTTCGGTCTTAAATTGAACCGATAACCCACATCTCACTTCCTCATTGCGTGGTTCTTTGTTTGCAGGAGGTGCGTCCTGAACAACTCAAGCACACGTCGCCAGGCATCTGCTGCCGCTTCAGCGTCGTAAACCGCTGGACGCGTGTCGTTGAAGAAAGCATGGTCGGCGTCGTAGCTGATAATCTCCAGCGGTAGATCATACTTCCGCGCCGCCTCTTTCAGCTTGTTAACCTTTTCCGGATTGATCCATGCGTCACGTTCGCCGGCGATGAAGAGCGTGGGCACGCTTAGTTTCTGCAAGACGTCGTCGTCGGGGATGTCGCCGTAGAAAGGCGCCGCTGCGGCAAGTTCACTTATCTCGCAGGCGGCGCGCAGGGCAAACGTACCTCCCATGCAATAACCAGTGATCCCAATCTTCTGCACGTTGTAAGCTCGCTTCGTTTCGGCAATCGCCGCTTCAATGGTCGCTATTCCATCATCTATCGCCAGGTCATGCATCATCATTGCGGCCTCATCAGCGTCTTTCGCGAGCTTGCCGCGATAGAGATCGGGGGCGACGCAGATATAGCCTTCGTTTGCATAACGGCGGGTAAGGTCGCGTATGTGATCGTTGATTCCCCACCATTCCTGAATCAGCACGACCGCCGCGGTTGTTTCGATTTCCGGACGTGCGACGTGCGCCGTCGTGGCGCCGCGCGACGGGTTGAGATTAAGTGTTTCCGTTTTCATGATAGCTTCCGGGGAACTTCTCTGATCAAGTTAATTTGTCGTGATTATATGTCAACTAAGGCCACGTCGTAAGAAGACAGCCTCTTTCGCGTTGGTCAGGGCTAATTGCCGATTGACCAGGTCCGAAGGACCGTTAGTTAGCAGCCCCGCCCGTTAGGGCGGGTACGCATTCGTTTCAAAACCCTGAGGCCCGAAGGGCCGACACAATTGTGTCGCACTTTCGGCGTTCGGCAACTAGCCCCCGATCTACCACGCCCTCGCGGACGTGGCTACTAATTGTCGGCCCTTCGGACCTCAGAATCCCAAATGAACAAACGCACACGTTAAGTGCACCCTATAATTTCTCACGTGCAAGTGATATAAAACTTTCGCTCTTGTAATCCCGTCCCGCGTCGTTCAGTTCAAAAAACATATGAAAGTCTTCGTTTGGATTCTGATCGTAGTGCTTTCGGCTCTTCCAGTTTCATTGGCCGCTCAGCAGCCCACAGTCGCTGACATAGTTTTCAAAAACGGCAACATCTACACCGTCAACGACGCGCGTCCGAAGGCGGAAGCAGTAGCCGTGCACAAGAACCGAATCATTTTTGTCGGGTCAAACGTCGGAGTGCAAAGGTACGTCGGCCAGAACACTCGCGTGATTGATCTGAAGGGCAAGACGATGGTGCCGGGAATGACGGACGCGCATCATCATCTTTTTGGTGTCGGGTTTCGCGAGATAACCCTCAATCTTGAAGGCATCACCAGTCTCAATGATTTCCTGGCCAAGGTTAAGGCGCGAGTTGACCAGGCTCGCCCAGGCGAATGGATTACCGGCCGCGGTTGGATTGAGACTTTCTGGAAGCCTGCAGTTTTCCCGACCCGCGCAGACCTGGACAAGATTGCGCCAAACAATCCAGTCTTCCTCGATCGCGCCGACGGGCACGGTGCCGTGGCGAACAGCGCCGCCCTTAAACTCGCCGGCATCGATAAAAACACTGCGAACCCGTTTGGCGGTGAAGTCTCCAAAGACAACAGCGGTGAACCGAATGGAATGTTGCTCGACGCGGCGCAGGACCTGGTCCAGCGCCATATCCCTGGGCCAACTCCCGAAGAAACTGAAAAGGCATTGTTGCTTGGCGTAAAACGCAACGTCGAACTGGGTTGGACCCAGATCCAGGACGCGGGTGGGAATTATCTCGAAGTTGATCTGCTGAGAAAACTTTACGGTGAAGGAAAGATCAAGCTGCGCGTTTACAGAGCGCTCTCGGCCCCCGGCAGAGAAGCGCAACGGCTCTTCGGCGAAGGACCAATCCTCGGTGAACACGAGCAACGACTGACTGTGCGGGCAGTCAAACTTTATGCTGACGGTTCGCTGGGCTCGCGCAGTGCCGCTTTGCTCGAACCTTACTCGGATAAGCCTGACACTTCAGGCTTCATGACCATCAAGGAAGAAGATCTGCGACCGTTTCTTGAAGAAGCTTTGCGTAAAGGCGTTCAGATTGAAACCCATGCGATCGGTGATCGGGGTAACCGGTTCATTCTTGATGCCTACGAGAAGGCCTTCAAGGCGGTGCCGGTCAGCGAGCGCAAGGTTCGCGAACCGCGCTGGCGGATCGAGCATTCGCAGATCATCAATCCAGCCGACATTCCGCGCTTTGCCAAACTCGGCGTTATTCCATCCATGCAGCCTTCACATGCGATTGGCGACCTACACTTTGCGCCGAGCCGCCTGGGAATCAACCGACTTGCCGGAGCTTACGCGTGGTCTTCGTTAATTAAATCCGGATCGATCATCCCCGGAGGCTCAGACGCGCCAGTGGAACGCGGCGAACCAATGATCGAGTTTTATGCCGCTACGGCGCGCAAAGACATGAAGGGATTCTCCGGAGCAGGCTGGCATCCGGAAGAAGCTGTCACTCGCGCGCAGGCTTTGAAGATGTTTACCATCTGGCCCGCGTTTGCGGCGTTTGAAGAAAAACAACGCGGCTCAATTGAAGTGGGAAAGTTGGCTGACTTCACGATTCTCTCCGCGGACATCATGAAGATTCCGGAGATGGAGATTTTGAAAACGCGTTGTGTGATGACGGTAATTGGCGCCGAGATCGTCCACGAAGTGAAGTGACTACCGGGCGGCATTCGGCGTGGTGGGAAAGTGAGTATGAAATTCTTACGGCTGATTCTCACAGGTTTTGTTGCGTTGGTTTTCATAGGCGGCGCAAATGCGCCTGGGCAGAATGCCGACACCGTAGCGCCGAAGATCGCTTCTGGCCGATTGGTAAGACTGAACCTCATTGTTACCGATCAGGCTAATCACTCACGCGACGACATTCGCCAGGAAGACATTCAGGTATTCGAGGGCGGTACTCAGCAAACAATAGTGCTGTTTGAGAAGGACGAAAGGCCAATTGACTATATCCTCGCCGTCGACACTTCCGAGTCATTGCGACCTATATTCGGCGCCCTGCTGGAGGTTGTGAGGCTAATAATTGAAAACAAGCGCGCGTCGGATGAAATCTTTATCGAACGATTCATTAGCGGCGACAAGATTGAGACGCTGCAGGATTTCACCGCAGACAAGGAACTTCTGCGGTCAGCTCTCAAGAAGATGCGGCCAGAGGGGGGACAATCGGCAGTTATCGATGGCACTTACTTAGCAATTGAACACATCGCAAAGCGCGCACAGCCTGAGCGACGCAAGGCCGTGGTCCTCATTACTGACGGCGAAGACCGTTCCAGCTTTTACACGATTGAAAAGCTGGTCAAACTCCTGCATAAGACAAATGTTCAGGTGTTCATTGTCGGTTTAGTCACCGAACTCGATCAGGACGGGGGGAGGATCCGACTCAGTAACCGCCAGCTGGCGGAAAAACTTTTGACCACTATCGCCAAAGAGAGTCGTGGACGATTATTTCTTCCAACGACTATTGGGGATTTGGACAAGGCAACCGCCGAAATTGCCCATGATTTACAGCGCCAATATGTTGTCGGGTACCGCTCCACGAATTCCGATGGAAACCCGGGTTTTCGAAAAGTGGAAGTCAAAATTGTCACTGACCCCAAAACAGAGAAGCTAAAGGTGATCGCACCTCGGGGCTACGAGGTGGTAGCTCCCCGTGCAAACTGAAGCGCCAGAAACTTTCCGGTCGAAGCTGAGTTTTTCCAAACTGTCATCACACCATTTTTATGTCGCGTGAGGTAAGCCACGTATGACGAGCTCAACTGCAATACAGCGACGAAACTTTCTTTCCCTGTCCGGTAGAGGTCTTGGACTCGCTGCGCTGTCTTCGGCCACAGTGGCGTCGCTCTTGAAAGAGGTTGTCGCGGCGAGCAGTACAGTTGCGCATCTCTCGCCCGAGCAGGTGGCAATGGATGAAGATTACTGGAGCGTGATTCAGAATTCCTTTTCGGTCACGCGCGGGATCATCAATCTCAACAACGGGGGCGTCTCACCCAGCCCGCGTATCGTCACCGAAGCTTTGGTTCGCTATATCTGGCAACAGGAAGACGCCACGGCCTACACCATGTGGCAAATACTCGAGCCCCAATCCGAAACAATTCGCACCGGCCTCGCCGAAGTGTTTGGCTGCGATCGCGAGGAGATTGCCATCACGCGCAATGCTTCCGAGTCGCTCGAGATTCTCTTGATGGGGATGGATTTCAAACCTGGTGATGAAATCCTCACGACCACTCAGGACTACCCGCGCATGCTGACGACGCTCAGGCAACGAGAGCTTCGCGAGGGCCTGAAGTTGAAGTTGATCAAAATACCAATTCCGCCAAAGAACCTAAGCGAAATTACTTCGGCTTTCGAGCAGGGAATCACCAGCCGCACCCGGCTGATCCTCATCATGCATCAGGTAAACGTCACGGGTCAGATAACTCCCGTGAAAGCCGTTTGCGAAATGGCCCGCAAGAGAGGAATTGAAACCATCGTCGATGGCGCGCATTCGTTTGCGCAGTTTCAGTTCCAACAAAAAGATCTTGGCTGCGACTACTTCGGCACCAGCCTGCACAAGTGGCTCTACGCGCCAAAGGGAACGGGAATGCTCTACGTCAAGCGCGATAAGATCCCGAAGATCTGGCCGCTGATGGCGGCTGAGTCGAAGAACGCCGCCGACATACGAAAGTTTGAAGAGGTCGGGACACACTCGGCCGCGCCGCGTTTGGCGATTGGCGAGGCGTTGCTTTTTCACAACGGCATCGGAAGTAAACGCAAGGAAGCGCGTCTCAGATATCTGTCGCGTTATTGGATGAACCAGCTCAAGGATATTCCGAAGGTCCGCTTCAACACGTCGTTTGACCCCGAACAATCCTGCGCGATTGCAAACGTGCAGATAGTCGGGATGA
Organism: Pyrinomonadaceae bacterium; assembly: GCA_035557535.1. Classification (GTDB taxonomy): domain Bacteria; phylum Acidobacteriota; class Blastocatellia; order Pyrinomonadales; family Pyrinomonadaceae; genus PSRF01. Next base: position 7,240 of record DATMDU010000157.1, on the reverse strand, counting down.
ATCCTTCGGCCATCGGTAGTTATTTGTTTGATAAGCATCGCATCTTTACGACGCCGATCGTTCATGAGGAATTCCAGGGGATCCGGATCACGCCAAACGTCTATACGACGCTGGGCGAGCTTGATCGCTTTTGCCGCGTGATGGAAAAGATCGCGCGCAATGGGCTGCCTGCGTAGTGATGTAACGCAAACTGTTAGTTTGCGATTTTGCAGATTGGTCAGTAGTCATAAATATGGGACGCAAACTAACAGTTTGCGTTACAAATTATTCAAGGAGCATCCATGTCCAGTTCACCCGCACAACAACCGTCGCCGCAATTATTCTTTTCCACCATGAATGCATATCAACGCACTGAAGCGTTGAAGGCCGCCATCGAGCTTGAGCTGTTTGCCGCCATCGGTGAAGGGAATACCACGGCAGCGGAAATCGCCAGCAGATGCAAAACATCGGAACGCGGTATGCGCATACTTTGTGATTTTCTCTGCACCATCGGTTTTCTTGACAAAGCCGATCAGAAGTACAGCCTGACGCTCGATTCCGCCGTGTTTCTCGATAAGAATTCGCCCGCTTACCTGGGCGGCGCCCTGGAATTCATGGCCACCGAAAAGCTCACCGGTAACTTCCGGAACCTTGCCGAAGCGGTTCGCAAGGGAGGGACCACTGATGAGGAGGGCGGCACCGTCGCCCCAGACAACCCCATCTGGGTGAAGTTTGCCAGGGCCATGGCGCCGCTTATGGCCCTCCCGGCGCAGTTGCTGGCGAAATTAGTCGACCCCTCCGCCGATCGCGAAATTAAGATTCTGGATATTGCCGCCGGGCACGGGCTCTACGGGATCGAATTTGCGAAGAAGAATCCGCTGGCGAGCGTCGTCGCGCTTGATTGGTCCAAGGTGCTTGAGGTCGCCAAAGAAAACGCGCAGAACGCCGGGGTCATGGAGAGATACTCGACCATTGAAGGCAGCGCGTTTGATATGGATTACGGCACAGGCTATGACCTGGTCCTGCTGACCAATTTCCTGCACCACTTCGATCAGCCGACAAACGAAACGTTGCTGCGGAAAGTGCATGCGGCGCTGGCTGACGGCGGTCGCGCAGTCACGCTTGAGTTTGTGCCAAATGAAGATCGCATTACGCCGCCCGACACCGCTGCTTTCAGTATGATGATGTTGGGCAGCACACCCCGCGGCGATGCCTACACGTTTCCTGAGTTGGAACAAATGCTTGTAAACGCGGGCTTCACGCGAAACGAGATGCACCAGTTGCCGCCTTCGATACAACAAGCAGTGATTTCGCAGAAGTAGCCGTGACCGTCAGGGCAAGGCGAGAATCAGAGCGACCCGCGAAATACCACGAAATGCCACTAATCGGGTTTTTTAGGTTCGTTCGTGGTAATTCGTGAATCGATTTGTTTCCACCCACTCAATTGTCAAGCTTGAGGGACCACCCCAAAAACGACTTCTTGACTCTCCGATTACCACGCGTCCATAATCGCTCAGAGACGTAATGCCCCCCGCCCGGTCTCAGCAACCGCGTTCATCTCAGTTATGATTCTCACCAACAGTGTGCTGTCAAGATGATCCGTCATGGAGGAAGAAACTGTGGTTAGTGGACAACTCGAAGATAGCTTGCGCCACGATATAGAAAGCTATATCGAAGGGCGCCTTAGCGGAGTCAAACAGGAAATCGCGGCCCTCCAAAGCCAACTCAATGAGGCACTCAGTCAGCTTCTGGACCGCCAATCTGCGGTCCAACTGGATGGTGGCGTGGCGGCTACGATCATGGAACACCTCCGAGCCGCCCACGAAGAAGGTATAGATCTCGCCGCCTCGGAATCATCGCGCGCCAAAGCCTCCAGCGACATGGCCATCGTCAAGGCCGCAATCTCCGAAATCAACGAACAGACTTCCCAGGCCGAAATTTTGACTATCCTGGTCAATCGCGCCTCGACCTTCGCACCGCGAGTCGCATTTTTCGTAGTAAAGAGCGACCAGGTGATCGGATGGCGGTCGCGCGGCTTTGAAGGAACCGTCGGTGACAATGTCGTTCATCAGATTTCCTTTTCGCTCAGCGCCGATACGGCGATAGGCCACGCGGCGAGATCGTGCGACACCTGGAGTGGTGGACCCGGCTCTCACGCCGAAGACCACATCATACTGAACCGTCTGGGAGACGATCCTCCCGCGCGCATCGTTGCGTTGCCGCTGGTTGTTCGCGATCGGGGCGTTGCAGTTTTGTATGCCGACTCTGCCGAGCTTGATACCGACGCGATTAATCTGGAAGCGCTCGAAACGCTCGTTAGTGTCGCCGGAATGGCGGTTGAGTTATTGGCTGCTCGTTCCGCGCCGGCGAAAACAGCCGCACCAGTGGCGGCCGAAGAACCCGCGCCGGAAGCCCAACCCCAAATTACGCGCGAATACGAAGCGCCCGCTTACACACCTATCGCCGAGTATGACGAGATAACTCCGGTCGTTGAAGAAAGTGCGCCTCCCGAGGTGTTTGTGCCTGAGCCTGAGGTGGTTGCGGAGGAATACGAAGCAGTAGCCGGGCCGATTACGGAGGTCAAGCCCGAAGTCCCCGTCACTCCTTATGAAGTGGCGCCAGAGCCGCCGGCAGAAACCGCGGTAGAAACTCCATACGAGACTCCTGCACCAGTCGAGGCTGTCCCCGAACCGCCGCCGGCACCAGTGGCGCCCCCCGAGCCGCCGGCATCATTCGAGCCCGCTCAACCGGTCGCAGCCCAGCCGCGGCGCCGTTATGGTGCAGATGTTGAATTGCCGATTGAAGTAGCAAGTGATGAAGAGCGACGTCTTCACAGCGATGCACGCCGGTTTGCCCGTTTGCTCGTTTCTGAAGTCAAACTTTATAACGAGCAGAAAGTGGCGGAAGGCCGGAACCGAATGGATCTCTACCAGCGTCTGCGCGAAGACATCGATCGTTCACGGCAAATGTATGACAAGCGCGTGAAGCCCGAAGTGGCCGAGCGATACGATTATTTTCATCATGAACTGGTCAACACACTCGCGGAAGGCGACGTGGCAAAGCTCGGCGGTGATTACCCGGGCGCGACGGTTCGGGCGTAAGACAGTTTCGGGTTTCGAGTTTCAGGCCCCAGTTTCAGGTTTCGAGCTCCAGCCTAATTCTAATTAAACGAAACGGCGCTTATGGCGCATCTAATTGCGCGACCGGCGACTTCGAAACTCGAAACTCGAAACACGGAACGCGAAACTTGAAACGGGACCAGGGAGTAATTCATTCGTGCGGAAATTTGAAAAGTATCGGCTGACGCTTGTTATCGTCGGCCTGGCCATCATCATGGGCGCGTCTCTCCCGCCCTTCATGACTGCAAGCTGTCAGACACGACAGCAAACTCCGGCTGAAATAAGAACACTCGAAAGTCTGCGTGGCATGACGCACAACCTTGTGTTGCCCGCCGATGACGTAGTTGCTCGAATTGAAACGCAGTTTCCGCGAACGAAGGCCGCGGCGCTCGCGAAGTTGGTGCGGGCCCGGATCAAAATAAAAGCGAAAGACTACGCGGGCGCAGCTTTGTTGCTGGATTCCAACCTGGTCCGCGATCACAGTTTGCTGGGCGACTACGCGCTGTTCATGCGTGCAAATGCCCTCGAGCAAAACGGACGGACGGCGGAGGCGCGCGCTCTCTACGCTCAAATCGCTCGCGATTATCCCGACTCCTTGCGTGCGCGAGAAGCAACGCTGGACGCCGCCAGCATCATGTCTGCAAGTGGCGACGCTGCGGGCGCAATCAGAATCTTGGAAACGCTGGCTGACAAAGATGATGGCGCAGCCTTGCTGCTCACCGCTCGCGCGCACGAACAAGCTTCTGACCCGACGCGCGCGCTTCGTTTTTACCGACGCGCCTACTTTTACGCGCCTGCGTCCTCCCAAAGCGCGGAAGCGGCGATAGCGTTAACGCGTTTGGGCAGTAACACTGCCCCTGCCGCCGCCGAAGAAGCGCTGGCGCGGGCTGATAGACTCTACTACGCGAAAAAGTTTTCCGAAGCCGCACCTGCCTACAGCGACGCCTTCGCGAGATTTTCCAGTTCAATAAACTCCCAGGCCCAGCTTCGACGCGTAATTGCCGCGGCAAGTTCGCGAAAGACTGCTGATGCCGCCAGCGGGCTGAACACTATTCCATCGTCCGAGGGACAGGTGCGCGCGGAAGCGCTCTATCATGTGGCCCAGGCGTACGCGCGCTCGCGTCAATGGGAACAGGTGCGCACCACGATTGACGAGTTGCGCCGCTCTTTTCCCTCGAGCGAGTTCACGCCGCGAGCGATGGCAGGCGTGGGGCAGATAGCCAAAGAGGCGAAGAACGATGGCGACGCATCTTACTTTTCGCGGCTTGCAGTTAGCTCATATCCCGACTCCATCGAAGTGGCCCAGGCACAGTTTGATCTGGCCTGGCAGGCCCACGAAAACAAGAACTACGGCGAATCGTCCAAACTTCTGACTCAGCACCTGGCGTTCTATGCCGACAAGAACACGGACAATCGCGGCCGCGCCGGCTACTGGGCTGCGCGCGATTCCGAACGAGCCGGAAAACTCGCCGAAGCACGTGCGCTTTATCAAGCTGTGTTGGTACGCTACGACGCCAACTGGTACGGCTACCTGGCGAAGCAGCGACAGAGCGCAATGCTGCGCGGCGGGGTGGCGACAATTCCGGCGAAGTCGTTCCCTTCTGATTCCATCGTGGGACGCGCCGTCGCGAATCTGGAAACAGTTACGGTTGCCGAAGAAACGGCCGGGCCAGCTGCGGATAAAGCCCTGGCTAAGGCTGACGAGCTGAATATCGCGGGACTGGACGATTGGGCACTGGAGGAGTTGGCACAGGCGAATGATTCCGCCGGAAGTAGTCCGAAGGTTAACCTGGCAATAGCGCGCGTTTATCGTTCGCAGGAAAACAATGTAGGCGCGCTCAATGTGCTGAAGAAGAGCTTCCCGGACTATTCACAGATGAAGCCGGAGGAGATGACGCGCGAGGAGTGGGACGTGTTTTATCCCTTGTCACACTGGGAGATCATCTCCCAGGAATCGCGCGCGAAGAACCTGGACGCCTATCAGGTGGCCGGCTTGATTCGTCAGGAAACAGTTTTCATGACGCGCGCTCGTTCGCATGCGAAAGCCTACGGCCTGATGCAGTTGCTTATTCCCACCGCGATTACGACGGCCAGGAAATATGGCATCGATCGATCGATCTCCGAGGAGACGCTTTACGAGCCGCGTTTGAACATTCAACTGGGCACCGCGTACCTGCGCGATCAGATCGACAAGTTTGGAAAGATCGAATACGTCGCTGCGGCTTACAACGCCGGCCCCGGACGTGCTGTGCAATGGCGCGCCTCTCTGCCGACGGAGATGGATGAGTGGGCCGAGGCCGTGCCCTTCAAGGAAACGAGAGGCTATGTTCAGGGAGTGGTGCGCAATCGCTTGCAGTATCTGCGGCTCTACGATGAGCATGGACGTTTTCGACCAGAAGTGGGAAGCCGCGCGGTGACGAAACAGCCGGTGGCAAGCTCAACGCCGGCGGCAGAGCCCGAGAAGTCAAACGTGCGGAAGCGGCGCGTGAGTGGGAACGAGCGCGGCGAGTGAGCTTGAGAAAGCAGATCGCGAAGCGATGTTGAATAGTTTGCGTAGCATTTTCCTGCCAGTTCTTTTCCTGCTGCTGATTGTCCCTGTTCATTCAATAGCTCAGAGACGTTCAGCTGCCGGCACGTCTGTCACAGTCAACACCGAACCCAATGCAATCGTGTGGCTGGATGAAATTCGCCGCGGCGCGACGGATACCTCGGGTCGCCTTGAACTGAAGAAGGTTTCTCCCGGCAGGCATACAGTTAGGGTCCGCGCAGCTGGCTTCAGGGAGTCCACCGTACCTTTGTTGCCCGGGCGCAAGAGTCTCATCGTAAAACTTGTCAGAACGTCAGATCAGGCTGAGTTAACTTTCCAGGAAGCCGAGCTCGCGCGCGAGCAGGCGAGGGACGACGAAGCGCGCCGGAAGGCGGAAGAGCTTTATCGAAACGCATTGAAACTACGACCGGCGTTTCCTGCCGCCCGTGTTGGTCTCGCGCGGGTGCTCCTCGATCTGAACAAATACCAGCCCGCGTTAGCGGAGATTGATGCGGCCCGGCGCGCACGTCCTGTTTTCGCTGAAGCGTCGGCGGTCGAGGGTCGCATCAACCGCGAGGCTGCGTTCACTGACGACGCTATTCAATCGTTTCGCCGGGCGATTCGCGAAGCCAAGGGCTTTCAGCCTGAGGCACATGTCGGACTCGCCCGCGTGATGGAAGATAAAGGCCAGTTTGCCGAAGCTGAAGCTGAGTTTCGCAAGGCGCTGACTCAGCTTTCGGATTCAGAGCCGGTGATTTATCAACTTCTGGGAGCGGTGCTCGAGAAGCAGCAGAAGTTCAAAGAGGCAATCGTTGCTTACGAGAAGTATTTGGAACTAGCGCCCAACGGCAGTCTCGCTCCGGCGATCAGATCTATGCTTGATCAACTTCGGCGCGATGCCGACGGACAGGAAATCATTCCGTAAATCTCGCGAAAGTGGCACGGGCGTCCCGCCCTCGACGTTAGGCCTACGTCATCACGCTGCAAGATGCTCGGGCCACACTTTTCCTACGGCGCGACGGTTTCGTCAGTCTCACTCGCCGGCTGAGTAGCATTCACATGAATCCTTGACGAGTTTGAATCGATGTAGAAGTGTCGGCCGGTGCCTTTGAGTTCCGGATCCGGATCGGCATTAAGTCGATATGAGCCTTCGCTCGAACCTGTTTTCGGAGTAACGCTCATTGTGAACACGTAACCATAAAACTTTGGCCCGCTGGTGTTGAATCGCCCATCCAGGTAACTGCCCGCGGCCAGTTGCTCAAAGGTTCCGTATTCGTTCGCGTTGGTGATGCTGTACGCAGACTGAGCCCGGGTTATGGCGCGCATCTGGGCGAACACGGCTCCTTCGTCTGCCCTGCCGGCGTTTTGCTCCAAACCCGTGGTATACGATTGGCAATTAAGAGTTACGAGAGATGCAACCAGCAGTGAGATCAAAAATAGTAAGCGGTTCATAAAATAGCCTTTCGTTTTCTGAGCTTTGCACAAAAAGTAGGATTCGAGTCTAGGTAGTATCTGCATTCAAGCGCCAACGGCGCGAAATGTAATAGCCTGGGCCAGCGGCCCAGGAGTCAATCGAGAGCAAAGATACTAAGCGCTGAAAGCGCGGAATAATGGT
>DATMDU010000156.1:0-1640 GCA_035557535.1 Pyrinomonadaceae bacterium | reverse complement strand
GGTGCTGGAGTGGTGATTCTGCGAAGTCGGATCTCCCGTCTGTCGGTTGTCGGAAGAACGATGTCGGCACTGCGCAGCCCCGATAGCATCGACAACGTTTTGGCAGGAGATATTTTCAGATTCTTTCGAGCCAGGAGGTGTTTAAGCGTCACCCACAAGGCATAGCCCAGAAACGCCACCAGCACATGCGCCTTAACCCGTCTTTCGAGCTGGTGAAAGATCGGACGAATCGACAACTCGCTCTTGAGCGCGCGGAAGGCCGCCTCGGCCTCTGTCAACTGGATGTATTTCTTCCATAAATCTTCGGCGCTCTCACCGCTCAGATTGGTTCTAAGCAGATACGCTCCTTCGCGCAGCTGTTGCCAGGAGTGGCGGTCGTTTAAGACCGTCCATTCGAAGCGAAGCCCCTCGGCGCTCTGTTTTACCTCCATCTGATACAAGTCGGCGACCTGCGGATGACGGGCTTGAATTCTGCCGATTTGTCGCTCGATGTTGTTGCGGTCTTTGAGCCTCTTTTCGGCGACCCGCTTCTTAAGTTTGTTCAGAGCCGTCTCCATCCGTGTCGAGAACCGGCTTCGAATCGCTTTTTCCTTCTCCTTTCGAGACGCCGTGCGACACAACACGTAGGTTTCCTCCCCTGCCGGTAGGGTCACCAGTTTCACCTCCACCTCAGGCCGTACCTGTTCCCATCCCCCTTCAAGCATCTCGCGCTCAAACTCCTTGAGCTTCTTGCGCACCGTCCCCACCAGATACTGCGCGCCTCGTTTGCGTAAAGCCGCCAGGTTCTCTTCACTCACGATCCCTCGATCGAATACCCACACTCGCCGCGCTTTGCCATACTTGCGCTCCACCAGGCGCAGGACTGCTTCCAACGTCGTCACATCCCTGCGATTGCCATCGAAGGTCTCGTAGCTAAACGGAAATCCCTCCACATTAACGATCAGGGCAATCACCAATTGCTTACAATCCGACCGATGGTCCCGCGAATACCCTCGTTGCATCATCGGGTTTCGCCCCGCCGCTCCTTCTACGTAGCTGCTCGTTAAGTCGTACAAAAGCACGTCGAACTCTGCCCCGAACAACTCCCCGTAACGTTGCTTCAGATGCTTTTCTAACTCCTTTTTGTGCGGCAGTAATCGATCCAGACAGCGATAAAGCCGCGTGTCATTGATCTTTCCTTCCTCGATCCGCAACAGATCGTCCAGCGCCGTGTCCGGATACCAACGCTGTTCGATTGATAACTCGCTCCCAGGCGCACACAGTCGATTGATCGCCAGAACCGCTGCTACCCGCGACCAGGCAACATCGGCTGCTTCCCCATCCACTAACTGCTCGTAGAACCGATCCAGCTCCAAACGCTTCCACAGCTCCAGACCAACAAAGCAGTTGCCAAACTGACGTACTCGCTCCAGGCGAACCTTGTTCACCAGTACCCGGGCTACATTCGGGTCGTCCTGCGGCGGCTCCACCTCCGAAGGAAACAGCTTTAACTGCCGGCTCTCTCCTTGTTCATTGAAAACCTCGATCGTCTTGAGCCAACGGGCTTGTGTGTTCCCATTGAGCTCGCCCAGATAACAAAGCTTGCGTTGCCTTGGACCGTCAGCGGTACGGACCGTTTCGACCAATGACCAGTACGTGTG
>DATMDU010000155.1:0-1808 GCA_035557535.1 Pyrinomonadaceae bacterium | reverse complement strand
TCTTAAGGTGTAAGTCGCGGTCACTGAGTCCGCACATTTCTTCTCAAAACTATTAGGCAACCGCGCGATCTCGTCAGGTTGTCCGTTTTTTCGTTGAAAGTTGCGGCTCTCCAGGTTTCCCAGTCTACGCAGCTTTAGTCTGCTGCACTAACCCGTTCTGCAAAGCATAATCATCAAGAGCAGACAACAGCGCCGGCATCTCTTTGTGGCCCTTAAGACGGCGAAAGCGGCTCTCCACTTTCAGCAAGGCGGAGGCCACCCAACGTTGTAAGTGATCCCCAGCACGCCAACGCTTCACGCGTCCGCAATGATCCTCCACTCCAGAAAAAACTGATTCGATAATGTTGGTGGTAGCCAACGAACGCCGCAGCAACTCCGGCAGCTTGAGGCGATGTATCGTCAACGTCTCTTCCAGTCCTTCCTCAAGACTACGCGCCGCGCTCGGATTCAGCTGCATCAGTTCCCGTAGCAATCGTTCCAGTGCCTGCCGTGCGTCTTCATAGTTGCGCATCGCATAGGCCGCACTCATCTGCCGCCAAAAGGAGGCCTGATGCTGCTTCGGCAGATGGTCCCTGACGTTCCGCTTCTTGTGCAGTTGGCAACGCTGAATCAAAGCGCTGGCGCCAGCCACTTTCTTCACGGCCGTATGCAACGCCTTGGCGCCATCGAGCACATAGAGCCGTGCGCGCGTGAAGTCCACCCCGCGCCGAGCTAAGTCTTCGAGCAGTTCGCGCACCACCGTCGCATTCTCCGTGGCTCCTTCGCGCAGCCCCAGCACGTGCTTCATTCCCTTGCGGTCAATGCCAATTACCGCAATCATTTGCCGTCCCTTAACCGGCGTGCCGTCGATCAACATGGCGCAGAGATCCAAATCTGCCAGTGATCGTTCCAGCAACTCGCGCAGCTTCTCTTTGCTGGCCTGCACGAATCGTTCGCTCACCGCTGACTTCTCAACTCCGTAAGCCTGGCGAAAAGTCTTGGTCACCGCGCCATAGTTGCGCGTGGTCAACCCGCGCATCATCTTCCACCACACCCCATCCTCGAGCGGCGCGCTGCGCTGAAATAGTTGATAGCTCCCCAGCGGTAACTCACGACCGTCTTTACTGCGCAAGCGAATCCGCTCGATCGGCACCTTCTGTCCATCCACCACACAGTAGCCAGCCTCGTTGCCCCAGCGATAACCTCGGCGCTGTTCATCCGGCTGATGACGTGGTCCAACCAAGCGTTCCGCTTCTTCTTCCATCACCAACTGCATCAACCGCACACCGGCTTCACGCAGCAACTGGCCGCAGCCATCCTGGACCAACTGCATTACCTCCAGCAGCGGCAACACCAACTGCACACTCGCTCCATCCTCAGCGAACTCGCGAAACTTGCCAATTGCTCTTTGCTTCCCAAGCTCGTCCGCTACACGGTATTCTCTCTTCATAGCGACTCTCCTTTCTTAACTCGGCAAAAGTTAGACCAGAGGCTATCACGCCCCTGGTTGGAGAGTCGCTACTCTCAAATTATTTTCTACGAATTTCCGGACAAGCTGGATCTCGTACCAGCGACCGACATAACGATTCAGATCCACACGCGGGACAACCGCGAGATCGTCTGCATGCCGCGGCTACGCAGGTTGTTAAGGTTGGCAAAGGAAGGCTAAGCCACGGCCTTCTCCAAATGATTTTCTGCAATTGATCCTCGCCGGTGATGAGTCCGAAGCCGGAGCGTGTCTGGTTGATGCCTATTTGGCTCACCACAGTCCTGATTCAATCTCTGACACGACCATCACCGGCGCAATGCACATGCTGGGGGATCTATGG
>DATMDU010000154.1:0-1052 GCA_035557535.1 Pyrinomonadaceae bacterium | reverse complement strand
GGTAAGTTCCGACCTGCACGAATGGCGTAACGACTTCCCCGCTGTCTCCAACATAGACTCAGTGAAATTGAATTCCCCGTGAAGATGCGGGGTTCCTGCGGTCAGACGGAAAGACCCCGTGCACCTTTACTGTAGCTTTGCACTGGCATTCGTATCGGCATGTGTAGAATAGGTGGTAGACTGTGAAGCCTGGGCGCCAGCTCGGGTGGAGTCGAAATGTGAAATACCACCCTTACTGATATGGATGTCTAACCGCGGTCCGTTATCCGGATCCGGGACAGTGCATGGTGGGCAGTTTGACTGGGGCGGTCGCCTCCCAAAGAGTAACGGAGGCGTGCGAAGGTGGGCTCAGAGCGGTCGGAAATCGCTCGTTGAGTGCAATGGCATAAGCCTGCCTGACTGCGAGACTGACAAGTCGAGCAGAGACGAAAGTCGGTCATAGTGATCCGGTGGTCCCGTGTGGATGGGCCATCGCTCAACGGATAAAAGGTACGCCGGGGATAACAGGCTGATACTGCCCAAGAGTCCATATCGACGGCAGTGTTTGGCACCTCGATGTCGACTCATCACATCCTGGGGCTGGAGCAGGTCCCAAGGGTTCGGCTGTTCGCCGATTAAAGTGGTACGTGAGTTGGGTTCAGAACGTCGTGAGACAGTTCGGTCCCTATCTGCCGTGGGTGTCGGAATTTTGAGAGGATTTGTCCCTAGTACGAGAGGACCGGGATGAACGTACCTCTGGTGGAGCAGTTGTCGCGCCAGCGGCAGTGCTGCGTAGCTATGTACGGACGGGATAACCGCTGAAAGCATCTAAGCGGGAAACCCACCTCAAAACGAGTATTCCCTTGAGAACCGTGGTAGACCACCACGTTGATAGGCCGGGTGTGGAAGTGCGGCAACGCATGTAGCTTACCGGTACTAATCGTTCGATTGGCTTGATTGCTCTCATTTTCAGTGTCCATGAAAATGATCCTCATGGCCCAGCCATGAGATGAAAGACCAAACAGCTTGCTTCGTATCTTTGTCCTTCGCCGGCCTGGTGGTTCTAGCGAGGA
>DATMDU010000153.1:0-1491 GCA_035557535.1 Pyrinomonadaceae bacterium | reverse complement strand
GATTGTAGCTGCCTCCGCCTTTGAAACCGAACTCGGTGGTAGTTGACCGTTCGCCTTTTAATACTTACTCCGTTATTTTTGTGTAGAATCTCGCAGATCTGTTGGTCGCTAAGATGAGGCTGCTTATGAACAATTGCCTTGATGATTCTGGCAACAATAGATCTGCTACAGAAAGTATCTAGCCTAATTAACTCTTCACTTCCATCCCGCTCAATTAATACGGTTCGCCCCTCAATCGCTCTTAGAATAGTAGAGGGATGTTTGTGAGCTTCATGTGCTAGTACTCCGTCAGTCTAGTTTTGAAGATTAGCTCTTTGAACGGGTATAGTTTGGTTCAGATCATGCAATGGAGTCTGACCATCTATGCCCAAGAAAAAGTACCTCGTTGATTTATCTGCCGACGAACGCGAAACTTTGCGCCTGCTCGTCAGGCGCGGCAAACATTCTTCTCGCAAAGTCACTCGCGCTCGCATTCTGTTGTTGGCTGCCGATGGCTTAACCGATGAGCACATCGTCAATGCTCTCAAAACAGCCTTCGCCACCGTCGAGCGCACCCGCAAGCGTTTCGTTGAAGAGGGATTGGGGTGCCTCAATGAGCGCCCCCGACGTGGGCAAGCACGCAAGTTGACCGGCAAGCAGGAGGCGCATATTATCGCCGTCGCCTGTAGCAAGCCGCCAGAAGGACGGGCGCGCTGGACCTTGCGGCTACTTGCAGACAAGGTTGTGGAGTTGAAGTTCACTGATTCTATCGCCCGTGAAACCATACGCCAGGTGCTTAAAAAAACGAACTCAAGCCGTGGCTGAAAAAGCAATGGTGCATAGGCGAAGTCAACTCCGAGTTCGTTGCTTGCATGGAAGACGTGCTTGATTTGTACGCCGAAGATTACGATGAAAAGCGCCCCACTGTCGGCTTCGATGAGACGAGCAAACAACTGATCGCTGAAACCCGGCGGCAACTGGCCGCCCGTGCCGGGAAAGTCACTCGTTTTGATTATGAGTATGAGCGACGAGGCGTACGCAACTTGTTTATGGTGTGCGAGCCGAAGCGAGGATGGCGGCACGTTGCTGTCACCGAGCAGAGAACGATGCAGGACTTTGCGCGGCAAATGAGATGGCTTGTTGACGAAGCCTTCCCAGAGGCAGAGCGGGTGCGAGTAGTGCTTGATAACTTGAACACACATCGAGCGGCATCGCTATATGAGGCATTCGCGCCTGATGAAGCGCGACGTATCTTGAGGAAGTTGGAGTTTCACTACACGCCCAAGCATGGTAGTTGGTTGAATATCGCAGAGATCGAATTGAGCGTCTTTAGTCGTCAATGCCTTGACCGGCGCATTGGATATGAAGAGACGCTCAAAAGTGAGATCAAGAAGTTGGAAGAAGAACGCAATGCCGCTTATGCCAAGATTGAGTGGCGATTTACAAGCGAAGATGCGCGCCGCAAGTTGCATCGGCTTTACCCTTCAACTTCAGACTGACGGAGTACTAGTG
>DATMDU010000152.1:0-1207 GCA_035557535.1 Pyrinomonadaceae bacterium | reverse complement strand
GCGTGCACGCGTCCAGCCGTGATGGGAGCGGCGGCCATGCTGTTGCCGCCTCCTGACCTTTCGCCCGCGAGTGGAACCAGCACACAGACCGACGCGATAAGCGTTATGAGTATCACCGCACGTTTGATCACGAACGATCGCCCCTTTGGTTCCCGCCACCCGATCGCTTTTTCTTGTTCTTCTTCTTTTCCTTTTTCTTGTCTTTTTGTGACGTGCCCTGTTTCTCCTTGGCCTTGTCGTCCTTGTTAGTGGCTTTCTTCCTCTTGAACGGTTGCTGGTCAACCTCGTAACCAAAGACCTTCCAATCGCCTTTGTCTCGGTCGACATAGAGGACAGAGCGGTTCGATGTTGCAAAGGGCGATTCGTTGGTTCGACCGCGCGCAAGGACATACACTTTCATCGTTGCGCGGACTGTCTCATCCATGACTATCCAGGCAGACCGACGTCGGACCCGGACATCTTCGGCACCTTTTGGCGCCCCCACTCGCAAACGCTGAAATGAGTTGCGTGCTTCGACTGTGAAGTGCGTCCTTAGGACTTTGTTCAGTTTCTCGGGCGAAAGAAACAGTGCATCAAAGATTTCCTGTGTCATCGACTTGAGGTTCGTGCGTTGATTACGAAGTGATGCCTTCTGCTTCTTCGACAGTTTCTTGCCTGGAGCCGCCCGCTTGACCGTGAGCTTCCACTTGGCTTGGCGAACCTCCGGGTCACCGATGCTGCCAGGCGACGGCCCTCTCGAGTTGCTGGAACCGTCATCGGTCGTCATGGCCATGGCGGCAGCAACGAGCCCACCGACGGCGAGGATCGCCACGGCAAGCAGCCACCAAGGCTTTCGTTTGGACTCTTGTGATGTCGAGGCTGTCACTGCCTGATTCCCCCTTGGGCCGCGAGAGGAAGCGAAGTCCTTTCCTGGTGAGATCAGACTTCAGCGGGCCGTGAGTTTGTGTTGATTTCTTGCGATGAGGTTAACCACGGATTGTCGATAAGAGCGCATTTCGCCTTCTGGTCAGGCGGGGCGCCCTGAGATCTCGGCGGTATGCTGACGCATCTTCGACGATCAAGCAAATGACGGGCAACGAAAGGAACGAAGTATGGAGCTGGGGATCGACGTTTCGAAAGTCGACTCATACGCCGTAGTCAGTGTCTCGGGAGAAATCGACGTCTACACCGCTCCGAAGTTGCGCGAGAAGCTGATTGAGCTCGTCTC
>DATMDU010000151.1:0-1775 GCA_035557535.1 Pyrinomonadaceae bacterium | reverse complement strand
CCCATGATCTGACCACGACATCCGCGTTGCTCACTAATTTCCACAACGAGGTGTCTCAAAGTCATTGACACATTCCGTTCGTAAACCCTTGATTGACGATCATTCGGACCAGGTCGATTCGATGGATGAGCGTGAGTCGTGCATTCTTGTGAATGTTCATTCGGCTGAACTCCCGAGAGGTTGGGTTGGTCGCACCCTCCCAGGTTCTCAGACTCAGTCCGAATGAACGGTAACAACTATTGGAGCTTCACCACTAGTTAACCCATCGCCACACGCTTTCTCGATCCGTAATCTAGCTAGTGGACTGTAACGTGAGAATCCGTAGTGGCGTCACGGATTCGCTCAATGTGCAGAGGACGACGATCGGTGCTCTTGAATCAACTGTTAAAGGCAACTAGTGTACTGTCCGCGAAATGAGTTGTACTTCGTTTGGAGCTTGGTTATGCTGAAGCATGCCGAGAACAGCTCCGCCTGTAAATTTGACGCCGCACGCCCGAGAACAGCTTGAGCAGTGGGCGACGGCGCATACGACGCCTCAGCAAGTGGCGCTTCGCTGCCGTATTGTGTTGGCGGCGGGCCGCGGTGAGGACAACGTGACGATCGCCATCGAGACGGGCGTTGATGTGAAGACCGTCGCGCTGTGGCGCAAGCGTTTTATCGCAGCGGGGCCTGAGAGCCTGTGGCATGTGGCGCCGGGGCGCGGCCGCAAGTCGGTCTACGGGCCGGACAAGATCAAGGCGATCGTCGAGGCCACTCTGCACACCAAGCCCCGCGGCAAGACGCACTGGAGTTGCCGCGACATGGCCCAAGCACAGGGTGTTGGCAAGTCCATGGTCAGCGACATCTGGCGCAGCCATAATCTGAAGCCGCATCGCGTCAAGAACTTCAAGCTCTCGCGCGATGCGCGCTTCGTGGAGAAGCTCACCGACGTGGTCGGGCTGTATTTGAATCCGCCGGAACAAGCGATCGTGCTGTGTGTAGACGAGAAGACGCAGATTCAGGCGCTCGATCGCACGCAGCCGGGACTGCCACTTAAGAAAGGGCGATGGGGTACGATGACGCATGACTACAAGCGCAATGGCACGACCTGCCTGTTTGCTGCGCTTGAAGTCCTGCAAGGCAAAGTGATCGGCGAGTGCCACGGTCGCCATCGGCATCAGGAGTTCTTGAAGTTCCTGCGTCGTCTGGATCGGGAGTTTCCTGGGGATGTCGCGCTGCACCTGATCATGGACAACTATGGCACTCACAAGCATCCCAATGTGCAAGCGTGGCTGAAGCGTCATCGGCGCTTCCATTTCCATTTCACGCCGACCTCGGGTTCATGGCTGAATTTAGTGGAGCGTTGGTTTGCAGAATTGACCACCAAGGCGGTGCGCCGCGGCGCATTCAGTAGTGTCGATGATCTGCAACGAGCTATCAGCCAGTTCCTCGAGGCGTGGAACGAGCAGCCCAAGCCATTTGTCTGGACTGCCACCGTTGATTCGATCCTCGCTAAACACACTCGTTGTCGTGACACGCTTGAGCAGATCAAACCCGGCTGCACCGCGCCTCGAAACCGGAAAAAGAAAACCCCGGTTATTTCGAGGACGCAACACTAGATTCGTTTGCCACAGCGACACGCCCTGCGCTGCCGAGTCGGATGGATCATCAACCATCTGCAGCATCGTTTGTTGGCTGGCGTCCACCGTGAGATCACCATCGTCCGCGATGATGAGATCCGCAGCGTCAACGAGGATGACTACGCCGGAAGGCACGGCCGAGGATCTGAGAATTGG
>DATMDU010000150.1:0-190032 GCA_035557535.1 Pyrinomonadaceae bacterium | reverse complement strand
GTTTGCTTTGCGTCCTTTGCGAAAGCCTTAGCGACCTTTGCGGTAAGGCTTTAGTACAAAACAAAACCGCAAAGACCGCCAAGCTGAAACGCAAAGTTCGCAAAGGAAAACTGTTTCGATTTCCAAACTGACCCACTACCCAAAAATCGAGTTTCGGAGCGGTGGCAAACGCGATCCGCGTCGCGTTGACTTTGGACTTTAGACCTTGGACTTTAGACTACTTCCATGCCGGCAAACTTTAACGACTTGATCGAGCTGATGAACAAACTGCGCTCGCCCGACGGGTGTCCCTGGGACCGTGAACAAACATACGCCACGCTTGCCCCGATGCTTCTCGAAGAAGCCTATGAAGCTTTCGAGGCTGTGGAAGAAGCGCGTGAGGGCCGGCCGAGTGAACTGCGCGATGAACTTGGCGATCTGCTTTTCCAGATTGTTTTCTACGCTCAGGTGGCCAAAGAACGTGGAGACTTTTCAATCGACGATGTTACGAGTGCCATTCACGCGAAGATGGTGCGACGCCATCCGCACGTTTTTGGTGAAGTGGATGCGAGTGACACGGCAACGGTGCTTCTAAACTGGGAAGCGATGAAAGCGGAAGAACGTCGCGCTGCCGGCAAAAGTGAACGCGAAGAATCGCTGCTGGATGGCGTGTCATCAAAAGCGCCGGCGCTAATGGAAGCTCACCAGCTTTCCACCAAGGCAGCGCGCGTCGGGTTTGACTGGCAGAGTATCGAAGACATCTTTGCGAAGCTTGAAGAGGAAATCGGAGAACTCCGCGCGGCCATCGAAACGCACGCAACCTCACAAAGCGAAGCTGATCACACAATGGTTCGAGAAGAGATTGGCGATCTGCTCTTCGCCGCAACAAACATCGCTCGGCATTTACAGGTTGAACCTGAAGCGGCCTTGAAACTAACGAACCGGAAATTTCGCCGCCGCTTCGGTTATATCGAAAGCAAGCTGAAGGAGCGCGTTCAGTCATTCGACGCGACCTCACTTGAAGAGATGGAAGAACTCTGGCAATCGGCTAAGCGTGAGTAAGCTCGCTTATATCGAACAAACAAGCAGACAAAAAGGCCCGCGTCGGAAGCGGGCCTTTGTGAATCGTGATGTCTTTTATCGCCTTCCCTTTGGGAAGGGGAAGAGCCTTAGCCGAGCGTAACCCCTCTCCCTTCCCTTCTCCCAAAGGGAGAGGGTGATGTCAACGAAGTGACCCTGGTTTAATCTCTCAGCTGCACCGTACGCAGAATGTTGTTGAATGCAGTTTGGAAACTGCGGGCTTCATTCTGCGGCGCCACCGCAATCATGTAGAACAACTGGCCATTGCGGAGTTGAGTGGTTACCACAGTCACAACCTCCGCCTGCCCGGTTGCTTCGTTGACGTTATTGAAGCTCGTCGTCAACGCAGTCCTACTGGAAAGCGTTGTGCGTTGTAAGCCGGTCCGCTGACGCAGACCCGCATTCCCCTGCGCCAACCCATTGATAAACTCCTGAGTGGCTTGTTGCAGGTTACGGCTCTGGGTTTGGCCCACGCCGAAGTTCACACCGTGTGTGTAGACAACCTGGTTCTGAACCTGTCCGTAAGCGCCTTCCGGAGCAAACCAAACCTCATTGGAGCCGCCGAGTTCGCGCCAGTTGCTTGGCACATTCACGCGCAAGGCTCCACCGAATTCGGAATACGTTTGATAACGGGTTGAAGGAAGTGCGACTCGACCAACCGGTGCGTTCGTCGGGTAGTTTCCCGTGTTCTCGCCGCTCGGATTGCGTTGCCCGCTCCGCGCGATTTCTTCCATTGTGGACGCCCGTCCCATTCCGCGCAGACGCGCCTGTACCTGCTGAAAGCTGCGTGAGTCGCTACCAGAGCCGGGGCGCACTCTCAACAGCGCAGCTTCCTGGTTAATTTTTGCATAGCGATCCGACGGACTTGGGTGACTGCTGAACCAACCGCCGCTGCTGCCACCTCCCTGCTGTTGAATGGTCTGAAACATCTTCGCCAAATCGCGCGGATCGTAGCCGGCATTCGCCATGATGTGCGCGCCGAGGATGTCCGCTTGAGTTTCGTATTTGCGGCTATATTTTAAGGCCCCTGCTCCAAAACCAATCTGACTTCCCGTGCCGATAATCGCGCCCGGCACTCCGCCAATTACGGCTCCGGCAATCTGTCCAAGGACAGAGCCAATTTGAAATTTCTGGGTTTCGGTGGCCTGGGCAGTCGCGTGGCGCAGGGCCACGTGGCTAATCTCATGGGCCATAACTCCGGCCATCTCGCCTTCGGTTCGCGCCGCCTCGATCATGCCCCGGTTCACATACATCGGACCACCGGGAAGCGCAAACGCGTTGATATCTCGCGCGTTTACGACCTGGAAGCTGTAGCGAAATTCCGGGTGTCGAAACTGCTCCGGAATTGCAGCTACGAGGCGCTGCCCAACTGATTCAACGTAATCGTCTATAGAACGGTCGCGCAGTATCGGCATTTGCTGTTCGACCTGCTGTGACGCCTTGCGGCCAAGCTCCACATCGTCCGAAATCTTATATTTATTCTTCGGCATCTCGATTCTTGTCTGAGCAAGGATCGAGAGTGGCATCGCAAGAAGCGCCAAAGCCGCCAACGCTGCCATTAGCCGCTGGGTTCTGTAGTAATAGTTTCTAATCATCTTTCTCCTCCGCGCGATTGGCGAGTGAAACTGCCAATGGACCGCGCTAATAAACTGGCGCAACTCAATCAAACTCACCTGAGCAAAATAAAAGAGCCGCGAACTCGGGCGAGTGTGCAGCTCTATTTTTCATTTCGAGCATCCTCCCCCGGAATAATTCTTTTTTCTGTCCGAACGCGCACGGGGAAGAGAGCTTTCGGCTTTGCCTGCGTTCGATGAAACTGATTAACCTCGCGTTTGCCTGACCCAGGTTGGCAGTAGGTTGCGAATTGAAAACTCAAGCTGAACCAAAATGCAACATCGGCTGCATCCGTTAGCACGATTTCAGTTCGCAATTTGTTCAAGTTGACTCCTTGCCAATCTCCGAGGAGTACGTTGCAAGGTCGGTGCCAAACGCCTGATCCCAGCGGTCTGACGACTATGACTTGGTCCGGGGCTTAATATGTTCGTTGAACCACTGAGTAAATTCATTTACAGGTGCGATATGGTGCGGCTCGCCCTTCCAAACGCGTATCATCGAAACCGCGAGAAAGATAAAAGCGGCCAACCCAAACAGTTTGCCCCCGACAGAATTGCCAGTGATTGCCCCTACCACTCCAAAAAGCGTTTGGACCACCAGAATCGCCAGATGCAGAGCCAGGCCCTGCGAAGCGTGAAATCTTACGCGGACTTCTGAACGTGGCGTCAAAAACAACTCCAGAAGGGAAACGACCACTCCGATATAAAAAGGGGCGTAAGGCAACATCATCGCCCACTTCTCGGGTAAGCCAATTCCGGCCACGGTTCGGGAGCCTGGCTTTTGTGTTAAAGGCAGATTCGGCGCGATCGCCGGCTGATAAGGAGTTGGCGGCGAATAGGTTGGCGGAACGAAAACTGATGGATAGGGTGAATCGATTTGGGGAGCGTCGTAACGACGAGTAGGCGCTTCAGAATAAATGTTCTCGCGTGCGCTTTCGTTTGCGGAAGCACCAAGTTCGCGAGTGGCGGCTCCCATTTCCTTTGTTTGCGGCCCACCTTCCGTGGGTTGTCCCCACACTTTCTCCGTCTTCCGAACCTCGTTTTCGTCCAGCGGATTAGTGTCGTATTTGCTTCTCTTGGGCTCCATCATGCAAGAGTTCCTACGTTCATCGTGTTTCTTTGGTTCAATCTTACTCGCCTCCCACACCATACTCAACCTGCTCCCACCGGTCGTCGCGCTCCGAAATGCGGAAGGCATGCATCACCGGTTCAGCGCCGGCTAAACCAATAATGAAATAGACTGCCTGCGGGTAGTAAGCCAGGCGAACATCCGTTCGCGAAGGTTCAGGTTCAACTGAGCGAGGATGCGAGTGATAAATACCAAGGAGACTCTCGCCACGTTCGCGCATTTGTCTTTGCGCGGCAAAAAGATCCTCCGGCGCTGCTTCGTAGGAAACGATTTTGTCGGCAGCTACATTGCGCAGCGAATAGACGCTTTGTGCGAGGCCATCATCACTACCACCGATCAAACCGCAACACTCGTTTGGTGCTCCCTCCCTGGCGTGCGCAAAAAGCTGATCACGGTGTGAAGGCTTTAGGACGATCATCGTTTGGAACATTTAATAGCAGGGCCCAGAAATTGTTACATGATCAGACCAACTGCCGCTTTCGACCCAGCCGCGCTCAGCGCAAGTCTTCTATTCTTTATCACTTATTCTCAGGTGCAGCTCTTTCAACTGTTTCTCGTCGACATCCCCCGGTGCATCAATCATGAGGTCAGCGGCAGAAGCGGTCTTGGGAAACGCCATCACGTCGCGAATGTTTTCGGTGGGCACCAGCACCATCAGCAGCCGCTCAATTCCCGGTGCGATGCCGCCGTGGGGCGGCGTGCCAAATTCGAGCGCATCAAGAAAGAACCCGAAGCGGGAGCGCGCTTCCTCGGTCGTCATCCCCAGGGCTTTGAACACCAGACGCTGCACGTCGCGCCGGTGAATTCGAATCGATCCACTCGCCAATTCCACACCATTGATAACCGGGTCATAGGCCTTGGTCCGAATCTGGCCCAGCAATGTTGTTTCGCCGCCATCAACGGCGCGTTCAAGCAACGTGAGGTCTTCGTCAACGGGCGAGGTGAAAGGATGATGCATCGCATAATAACGATCATCATCTTCATGATATTCAAACATCGGAAACTCGGTGACCCACAACGGCGCGTAAACATTTGGCAGAATTAATTTTTCGCGGCGCGCGACTTCATTCCGTAAGGCGCCCAAACTCGCCGCCACCGTCTTAGGCTTACCAGCAACGATTAAGACAGCATCGCCTTTTTCCGCCAGCGCCGTTTTTGCGAGCGCTGACACAGTCTCCGAACCCAGAGCCTTTAACAAAGAAGAGGTGGTTTCATCGCCAAGTTTTATCCAGGCCAGCCCCGCTGCTCCATATCGCTTGGCAAACTCCTGTAGCTCGTCGAGCGTCTTGCGCGAAAGTCCGGCCCCTCCGTGGACCACAATTCCCTTCACCTGGCCGCCGGCGGCGAGAGCCGAAGCGTAAGGTGCAAAGTCAGTTCCTTCGAGCGCGGCGGAAAGGTCCCGCAACTCCATGCCTTCAATTCTGAGGTCCGGCTTATCCGATCCCCACCGGCGCATGGCTTCGGCGTAAGTAAAACGCAGAAACGGTAACGGCAAATCAACGCCGATTAGTTTGAAAACGCGCGCAAACAATCCTTCAGTGACCGAATAGATCTGATCCAGCGTGGCGAAGCTCATCTCCAGATCGAGTTGGGTAAACTCCGGCTGGCGATCAGCGCGCAGGTCTTCGTCGCGAAAACAACGAGCAATTTGAAAATATTTGTCGAGGCCGGCGATCATGCACAACTGCTTGAACAACTGGGGAGACTGTGGCAACGCAAAAAACTTTCCCGGCTGAATGCGAGATGGGACAACGTAGTCGCGCGCGCCTTCAGGAGTTGACTTGATCAGAATCGGAGTTTCAATCTCAGTAAAGCCGTGCTCATCCATGTAACTCCGGATTTCACGCAACACGCGATGCCGCAAACGCAGGTTCGCCTGCAACTGCGGCCGGCGCAGATCCAGATAACGATATTTCAAGCGCAGGTCTTCGCTGGCGAGAGATTCATTTGACGCGTCTAGTTGGAAGGGGAGCGTGCGGGCATCGTTGAGCATCAACACTTCAGCGGCACGCACTTCGACATCGCCGGTCGGCAGTTTTGAATTCCGCGAAGCTTCATCACGTAGCAATACTCTCCCGGTTACTGCAATTACATATTCGCCGCGCGCTTCTTTGGCGCGAGCGTGGGCTGCTGGTGCATCTTCCGAATTGCAGACGACCTGAGTGATACCGTCGCGGTCTCGCAAGTCGATAAATGTCAGTTCACCAAAGTCGCGGCGGCGGGCCACCCAACCCATCAAAGTAACTGTTTTCCCGACATCGTCGGTTCTTAAGGCGCCGCAGGAGTGCGTGCGCTGGAGGTCTCCCAGGTTATCGAGCATGTTTGAATATTAACCGCGTGAGGCTGGTGATGCCAGCAGACTAAACTGACTGCGCGAGTTCGATTAGATTGCCGCCGGGGTCGCGAACATAAAATCTCGGTTTGCCCGGCATCGGCTGATCGTCGGGAATTATCTCGATACCGGCTGCACGCAGTTGCTCTTCCGCAAAACCGACACGGGCAACCGTGTAACAAACATGCCCTTTGCGCGGTTCGGCGGTTGCGTCGGCTTTCGCGGAAAGATGTAGCTGCACGCTGCCGAGTTGATACCAGGCGCCGCCGCGACCCTGCAATTCCACCGGCTTAGGTATCTCCTTCAAACCTAAAATGGAACCGTAAAACTCCTTCGCCGCAGCCTCAAGAGACTTCGAAACCACGACGTTGACGTGATCGAGTTGAACAATTCCGATGGGCATAGTTGTGGCACGCGCATCTTGCGCGTGGTTCTTTAATCGCACTCGCTCACGGTAGCTTGAAGTGAGGATTCTCAATCACGCCAAAGACGTTCCCAAAAGGATCCTTCACCGTGGCCACTTTGATGCCTTCGCCAACATCCTGAAGCTCTTCCTGCACAGTTGCACCTTTGTCTATCAAGTGCTTGACTGCTGCGGCGGCGCTGTCCACGCCCCAGTAAGCTACTGAGCCAGCTGACTTCTGACTTGCGTCACCCTCACTCGGTTGCAAACCAAGCTCGTAGCCGCCAACATTGAAGCCAACATAAAACGGCTCATCGAAGTAAGGCGCGAACCCCAGAACTGAGCTGTACCAGGCCTTCGCCTCATCGATGTCCTTTACCTGGTAGATTGCCGTTCGTAGTCCAAGAAACATAACCTCTCCTCAAACAAAGCTTTTGATTCGTCGAGTAGCCACTCGGATTTTGACTTCCGCCCGAGCGCTCGTTTCCTACTGAGATTTCTTATTAAACTTTTCCGCCTGGTCCAACGGGTCTTGCTTCAACTCTCCTGCCGGTTGTTGGTCCAGATACTGATTGAAGTCGTCCGATCTGTTGCGAGGAATGCTCAAAGACTTCCACTCCGCTGAGCGGAAATGCTTTGCCAGGAAAATGATCTGACCAATGTGATTCGCGTAATGCATCAACTGGCGGTTGATTGCCTGAATCACCGTGTGCTCTTGCCCACGAATCATCACCGTTCGGCCCAGATCGTCAGCGCCCAGTGGCTCGAGCGCTTCGAAAACGCGTTGCCATCCTTTCTCCCAATACGCGAGCACATCCTCCTTGCCGGTCTTCGGTTCGATGACAAACTCTGAGTCGCGATTGCGATCGGGCTTTTCGCCGTCTGAGGTTAGAAAATCCGTCCAGCGCGAAAACATGTTGCCAGCCATGTGCTTCATGATCACGGCAATGCTGTTTGCCTCTTCATCGAGGGTGATGAAAAACTCCTCATCACTTAGTTGATCCAGCGCTTTGTCGGCGAGCTTCTTGTAAGCACGGAGACTCGCGATTGAGTCTTCCAGATAGTGTGTGGCTAGTGATTCGTTCATTGCTCGATCTTCTCTGTGCTGACAATCCGTTCACCTGCGATGTGTGGCCTCACGGCGGTTTGGCTCTTCCGAATGCGTTGGGTCAACCTTCGCCACTTGTTGACGATTACAATTTTCTCTTCGAACGACAGGTGGGCCAAACGCTTTCGGCGTTGCGCCTTCTGCCTGAACAACTCGGTGACATCGGGGTATTTCTTCATTTTATTTTCTTACGGATCAGTTCCCATTCCTTGATGAGTCCATGTCGCGCCAAAATATCGGTCAGCAGTTCTGATCCATGTCCAACCCAGCACGCAGATCCTTCACATGAAGGAAACATCCAGATCGTTCGTGTTGATTGGCTCGATGTAGAAGAGAGCTGCGACTGCCCTACCGATGGCGTACTGCTCAACTACGCCATCCTTTACCATTCTGTTCAGGACTCTGAGCGTCTTTTCCATTACCTATATGGATCCTCGCAAGATCGCCGCCAAGTCTTCGCGCTTAATGCTGCGCTGCGTCCCCGATCGCATGTCCTTGATTGAAACTTCGCCTCGGGAGCGCTCTTCGTCGCCAATCACGGCCACGAAAGGAATCAGCCGCGCGGAGGCATACTTGAATTGCTTTCCAACCTTGTCCGCCTCCGGATAGAGATCCACACGCAGCCCTGCCCGGCGCAACTCATGAGCGAGCGCAATTGAATCTGTTATTGATTCTTCGTTCCAAATGCTAACCATCACATCGGCCGGCGAACTCACGATCTCTCCAGGAAACATTTCGCGCTCAGTCATGACCACGATGATCCGTTCGAGACCCAACGAAAAACCGCAAGCTGGAATTTCCTGGCCGAAAAACTGACCGACCAGATTGTCGTAACGACCTCCACCGCCCAGACTGCCGGGAAGATCTTTGACGTTAATCTCCATAATCGAGCCCGTGTAATACGACAACCCTCGCGCGAGACTTGGATCGATCTGGATGCGCGCTCCAGGTCCTTCTGCGCCGGCAAACTCTACAATTGAGCGCAACTCCTCAACTCCTTTTGCACCCAGTTCGTTGTCGCCGACAAATTCGACCAGCCGCCCGAGAATCGCTGCATTGAGGACTCGGCTCTTCTGTGGAAGATCTTCCTGGGCCGTTAGTTCGGCGGCGTGATCCAGGCTGCGGAGTTCCGCAAAGAAATTCAACAATCTATTCCCCGCCTCGTTATTAATTCCTCTATTACTGAATTCTTTTTCGACCCCTGCGCGACCGATCTTGTCAAACTTGTCCAGGGCCACGACTGCGAGATCATGTTGGGCAGCTGCGATGCCCGCAGTTTGAAGCAAAGCGGTCAACGCGTACCGATGATTGATCCTGATCACAAAATCGTGAAAGCCAAGCTTCGTCAAAACTTCACTAGCCGCCGAGCAAATTTCGGACTCCACCAGCATCGATCGTGAACCGAGGATGTCCACGTCGCACTGGTAAAACTCACGAAACCGCCCGCGTGCCGGACGGTCCGCGCGCCATACTGGCTGAATTTGATAGCGCTTGAAAAACCTCGGCAGTTCGTTTTGATACTGTGCGACAACTCGCGCGAGCGGAACGGTTAGGTCGTAACGCAAAGCCAGATCAGCTTCGCCAGTTTTTGCATGTTCACCGCGTTTGAGGATCTTGTAGATGAGTTGATTGCCTTCCTCACCATACTTGCCCATCAGCGTTTCAATGTTTTCAACTGCCGGAGTTTCAAGCGGCTCAAATCCATAGCGCTCGTAGACTTCCTTGATGATGCCGATGACATATTCACGGCGCCGGACATCAGCCGGAAGAAAATCGCGCATGCCTCGCGCTGGTTGAGTGTTGGATCCCAATGCTTTCTGCTTTCTGCTTACGCCCTCCCTCACGGTCGGGCCACTGCCCCGTCGCCTACTGCTCACTCTTGTGTAGCGGAATATATTGAACGTAGTTCTGCCAAAACATATCGAGCCCCGCAACTTCTTCGTCCGTCAGCGGACGCTTTACTCTTGCCGGAACGCCCATCACCAACGAACGAGGTGGAATAATTGTCCCCGGCGACAACAATGAACCCGCTGCCACCAACGATTGCGCCCCCACGCGCACGTCATCTAGCACGATTGATCCAATCCCAATCAGCGCGCCGTGTTCGACATAGCAACCGTGAAGGGTAACGCTGTGTCCCACCGTAACTTCGTCCTCAAGGATCGTCGGATGAGACCCGGTGCGAGTATGGATTACGGAATTGTCCTGGACATTCGTGCGATTGCCGATGCGAATGTGATACATGTCGCCACGCAAAGTGGCATTGCACCAGACTGACGACTCTTCGCCCATTTGAACGTCGCCAATCACCTGCGCGCTCACATCAACATATGCACTGGCGGGAATCTGCGGATGAACTCCGCGAAATGGTCTAATCATATTTTTGCGTCATAGTAGCATAATCGGGACCGCGTACATCTCATGAGCCCTCGGCTTAATCGCTACGGATTCTCGGTCTGTGCTGGGTCGTGCGGCTATGCTAAATTGACATCATGATCAACCGGCGCCCTATCTTGATTATCGTGTTGGCTGTGTTGCTGTCAGCAACCTCATGCGGCGGCGCTCTATATAAAGTGAAGCCCGCGATAGAACTTCCGCCGCTCGCGGATAACCTCAAGCGCGTGAGCGCAGGCGGTGTCGCGTTACGCGCTTCGCCGCTGCTCAGCGATGAAGATAATCAGGATCTCTTTGAAGCTAATCTTCCTTTGAGCGCAGTACTGGCGGTGCGCGTCGAAATGGTATTCGAAAGCGGCGTGGCAGTTGAAATGAAGCGCGCGCGTTTTCGTTTACGCGACAGCGATGCGAAGGAATGGAAACTAATATCGGCAAAGGACGCCATCTCACTCGTGCTGAAAGCAAACGAGGTTTACGTTTACAACCCAAATTCACGTAAACAGTTCGAAAAAGAGTTTGCCGCTTACGCGCTGGACTTGAAATCCCCCTTGTCAGAATCGGATCGACGCCGCGAAGGATTTCTATTTTTCCGAACGCCGAAAAAAGAACCGGTGGCGAGCCCTCAGGGGCTGGTGCTGAGCATTGACGGCCTTCCGCAAAGAGTCGAGATTCCGCTCAATTAACCTTCAGTAGATTGGCCACAGATACACACGGATCAACACTGATCTGAACAAACCTGCCAAATTCGAATTAATGTCTTCTGGATCTGTGCGAATCCGTGAAAATCTGTCGCTAACACTTCTTTATCCGGTAGAGCCAAAGCCGCCGCCGCCCCTATCGGTCTCGTCGATCTCATCCGCCCAGGCGGGTTCGGGTGTAATTATTTTCTCGATGATCAGTTGGCAGACCTTGCTGCCGGCAGCTAGTTGAATCGTCTCGCTGCCCGCATTGTAGAGGAGACAGCGAATTTCTCCCCGATAGTCCGCATCAATCACACCGGCGAGGGTGTCGAGTCCATTTTTCGTGGCCAAACCCGAACGCGGTGCGATCCGGCCGTAGTAACCTTCAGGAATGGCGACAGCAAGACCGGTGCGCGCCAAACAACGTTCACCCGGCCCAATTGCTAAATCTTCAATGGCATAGAGATCAAGGCCGGCCGCCGCCACACTTCCACGCGTTGGTAAAACCGCACGCGGATCGAGTCGCTTGAAATGAAGGGGTGACGGATTGGTAGAGGAATCTGAAGACAGCTGCGGCGACGAACTAATAGTCATCATTTGTAGGTTCTCATAGTTCTTCAAATCTCGTCGAAGTAAGAAGACTAAATATTTGTTCCCCGATGATAGTTTTAGCGCAAGGTTTACGCCTTAGGGGTTGTAAAAGCACTGTCGCTTCAGATTGGCATTCTCAATCGCCAGGATTGAAGCTGAGAACAAACCAAGTCATAACCTACGCAACCCACAAAGGAGATCTAAACGATGAAAACCAGACTCACAGTAATACTCTTCACAGTCACCGGGCTCGTGATACTCGCCGGCCAAGTTAGCGGAGGAAGTTCGGCAGCCCCTGGAGACAAATACGTTAACCCCGACTACAAAGGCGGCTCAAGCTTCAATCTGGCAAGTGCCGGACCAAATGTCCCTCGATGCGGGGCATTTCCAGATAACATCGAGCTGAATTTCCAGGGCTCGGGAATTGACACTGAAGGCGGCTACAATACCGCCGTTTTCTCTGCGTGCACCAACACCACAACCAACCTGGTGTTCGACCTGAAAGCTACCGATACGTATGTGCAAAGCGGCGATCAGGTCTTTATCGAAGGGGATCCCTTCGTGCTGGCGCCAAACCCTGCCAACTGTTCCGCCTCAAATGCTCAGGGCGTCCCTTTTCGTGTAACTGGGGGCACTGGAGGGCGCGCGGGAGCGAAAGGCCATGGAAAGTTCCACATCACCAGCAACCTGACGCCATGTAACGGGCTAGTAGTGCCGGCACAGGTTTGGTTTAAGGGAGTGTTCAAACTGCCTAACTAAGCACCCGGTTATCTCTTCAAGAATCACGCGCGTAATGTCGAGGGTCATCTTCTCGTTTCCATCAGGCGAGGCCCTTGACGCCGAGAACCGTCCGGCCGATTGACAGCTAGAATCGTCGTCGGCTGGGCCCTCGGTAAGCTCGAACGGAACTATGGCGCGGGGCCTTGCACCAAAACTAATGTTATTAGTCCGCAAGGCGGACGATTGATAATAGCCCAGCAGTTCACTGCTGGGGTAAAGAGGTGGAAGGATTCAAAGTCCGTGAAGCGGACGATTAATTATTCCGGCCAGTTCTCTAATTTTTTCAGCCGTCCGCTCCACGGACTTCTTCTGGGGCTGCCGTCGATCCCGGCGATGAATCGCTGGGCTATTTTCAGTCGTCCGCTAGGGCCGACTAAGTGCAGACCACTTTTTGTGCAAAGCCATGGCGCGGATTTCATTAACTATGAGAACCGACACGCTCACATCTTGGGAAGCGTAACACCGCGTTGGCCCTGATACTTGCCGCCTCTGTCTTTGTAGGAGGTTTCGCAAACTTCATCTGACTCAAAGAACACCACCTGGGCGACGCCTTCGTTTGCATAAATCTTGGCGGGCAGCGGAGTCGTGTTTGAAAACTCGAGCGTTACATAACCTTCCCACTCAGGTTCAAACGGAGTGACGTTCACCAGAATTCCACATCTTGCGTAGGTGCTCTTGCCGAGACAAATCGTCAGCACATTTCGGGGGATGCGAAAATATTCCACCGTGCGGGCGAGCGCAAAACTGTTGGGCGGAATCAGCACTGAGTCGCCTTTGACATCGACAAAATTCTTCGCGTCAAACTCTTTCGGGTCAACGATCGTGCTGTTGATGTTGGTAAATAATTTGAATTCATCGGCGCAGCGAATGTCATATCCGTAGCTCGAGGTCCCATAGGAAACGATGCGCCGGCCGTCGATTTCCTTGACCTGTCCAGCTTCAAATGGCTCGATCATGCCAAACTCACTGGCCATTTTACGGATCCACTTATCTGATTTTATGCTCATCTTGGGTTGCGGTGTTCGGCGTAAATGAGTCGAGAGAATACCGCGAGGCGACGACAAACAGCAACAAGAGAAAACAACTAACAAACAGCAATCAGCCAGGACGAAGAGCGCTAAGTGCTGATCATTGATTGCTGATTGTTGTTTTATTGATGTTGATAATCCCCGCACCCATGGTGAGATTAATAAAGGCGCCGCCAGACCCGGCGCGTCCCTTCATCTTGCGCGATGTTAATCCGGGCTTCTCTCGTTCTTCCAGACCGGCGTAACCATAATTAATTTGCCCGCTTTGAATGACCTCGCCGTCGAAATCGGCGCTGAAACCTGGCGGGAGTTCAAGCGTAATTGTTCCCGCAGCCACGCGAATGTCCACTCCTCCGCGGCGCCAACTTCTGGAAGGAACGGTCAGATTCACTTTTCCGGTTGCCACCGTTACGGCCAGTGACCCGCCACCCAGCTTAAGATTGGTTTCACTCTCAGCAGCTGTCAGCCGAACGTCACCTTCAATTCCAGAAATGGTTACCGGCCCCCTTCCGGCATTGATGTCCAGGTCAATCGCCGCAGGCACACGAATCCGGTAATCAATTTTCCATGGCAGACCCAGAAGCTCTTTCGGGAATTTTTTTGCGGCCCTGCGCATAAAGGCTTTGTCGTGCGTGCCGACTGTCATCACCCTTACATGATTTGAATCGTCGTCGACCATGAACGTATTAAGCACTCCGAGGCGATCGAGGTCTGCTTCGGTGTCTGCCCGCAGTTCAATCTCCGCGGTTATGTCCACTTCACTTTTTGACCAGCCTTCGATCCTGATTGAACCTGCCGGAGAACCGACGAGGGTAAGAGTTCCACCGTAACTGAGACGGCGGACCTCATGCCGGCTGGTAGTACGCGCCAGGGTGGGCACACGATTCGGATCGGGTAACTTCTTTTTTTGGGCGCTGACACATTGAAACGGAGGTAACGCGATGAAAAACACTAAGGCGGTCACCAGCAAACTCGTCCAAATTGATAAACGCTTCATGAGTTGTCTCTGATTAAACTCGGCCAGGAGTCATGCATTGCTTGTCCGTTGCGATAGTAGCATCACGAAGTGGTTCACGCATGGAGAGGCAAACGAAGAGGGTTGTAAAGGCCACAATCAGGAGACGACCGCGATCGAGTGTTCGCGAGGGAGGTTTCAAATAAAAATGGACGCCCGGTCTAACTGAACCTGGCGTCCTGCAGTCCGGCAGAAATTGTAAATATCTATCGACGCATGAAGGTGATGCTGCCGTTGAAGTTAGTCACGTTTACCTTCGAGCGGCCGTCAACCACTTCGCCTTCGTATTTTCTTCCGCCACCCAGGTTCTTAAACTTATCGTTCCAAAACTCACCCAGCTTTATTTGTTTCGTCGGCGCTGCTGCTGTCAAATGAAAGGCTGATTCAGCCGGAATGCGAATGGTAATGTGCCCTTTGCCGGATTGAAACTGGTAAGTTCCCTTGCGTGCAAACTCCCCGTCAAAATAGATATCTCCGATCGTGTTCTGGGCGAACACCTGCGAAGCGCTGATGCCCCTCAGTTCAATGTCGCCCTCGAGGGATACATGGGCCCGCACCAGGTCGCCGCGAATATTGCTGACGGTAATCTGCCCGCGCTTTGTTTCCAAATCAACTGACGAACTTACCGGCACCTGAAGTTTGAAATTGACGTCGCCGATGTCGCTGCGTCCCGGATTGTCGGCCATTACGTCAATGGTTAGGCCAGATCCATTATGCCGCGGCGCCACATTCGCTTTTGGCGATTCCAGGATCATGGTGAGTTTTATTTCGTCCCGGTTCCACGACTCGACGGTGATGGTACCTGAGATGTTTTTGAGCACCACGCGAACATTTTTCGGGGCCGGATACCGCTTCGACAATTGCTGCTGGCCTTGCGTAATGCCTGCGGACAACGTTCCGCAGACAAAAAGCAAGGCACACAAGGCGAGCCTGTTAAGTTGACGAGCGCGGGGGTGAACTGGTCGCGCGGACGCCGTTCGGGTTTTCATCAGCGTGAAACTTTCCAACAACTAGTGTCCTTGTATTCTCTTGCGGGGCGTTTCCAGCAGACGCATCAGAGCGCCGCAAATTCTTTCAGCAATGATAACTTTTCATTCAGGGCCGCGTTCAACATCTCTTCTGACACTTCATCATGAGGATCGAGAGTTAGAGCGTCAAAAGATTCGTTGACTGCCTGGTCAATAACTTTCAGATTTCGATCAAAGGTTTCGCGCATCTCGGGATTCCAGCGCGCCTTATTGAATTCTACCCTTTGGTTCCAATATGAAATCAGCTGCTGTTGCTGAGAGACGCGGTCGCGTACATTTGCAGCGCCAACCTGTAACCCCGCATCAGGGCCGGAAGCTTTAAACTGAGCGTCACCACTTTGCCAGCGACGCAGGCCAACCACGGTAGAAAGCGAAACTACTAAAACGATGGCCGCTGCTGCGGCCGCGAGTTGTGAAAAAGAGAGTTCCCAACTGCGACTGATCCAGCTCCCCCACGACGCGCGCGCGGGCCGCGACGCCGGGACACTTTCTCCGGCTTCAATCATGTTTCGAATGCGCAGCCACAATGCTCGCTCATTCGGTGGCGCACTATACTCGCCACGGTGCTCACGGCAAAAGCTCACGATTGCTTGCAGGTCGTTGCGGACATCTGCGCAGCCGAGGCACTCTTCCAAATGCAAGTTGAGCTTAGCCTGATCTTCCTGGCCCAGGGAGCCATCGATAAAATCCTCTATCAAATCCTGACACTTTTCGCAGTTCATCGTTATCGAACCTCTAACCTGCCACCTGAATTCCGAGTTTCCAAACACCACTGCAGGTGGCGACTTTCTTTTGCGATCAAGGGGAGACTGCGTTAACAACTAATCTTGGGGAAACAGTCAGTGAAGCTTTCAACTTCCGGGCAGGTCCAGGGGAATGAACCGGCAAGCCGTGTCTGTTGGAAGCTAGTCTGTCATCTTCTGTTGCCTCAAAAGTCCGCGCAATTTCATCCGCGCTTTGTGCAGTTGGGATTTAGAAGTCCCAACCGAGCAACCCAACATCCGTGCTATTTCTTCGTGTTCGTGTCCTTCAATATCGTGAAGGGTAAATACCATCTTGTAGCCGGGAGGCAATTGAGCGATGGCTTTGTCGAGCGCAATACGATCCACGACGGGCATCGCATTGGGATTCTCAGTGCCCTTAACTATCTGGGTCGGGGTCTCGCCATCATCCGTGGTCTGTTCCATCTTGACGCCGCGCTTACGAAAATGCATCAAGACCTGGTTTACCGTCAAACGATGTAACCAGGTGGTAAACGCCGACTCGCCACGAAAACTACCAATTTTTCGAAAGAGCTGGATGAAGACTTCCTGCGACAAATCCTCCGCCTCGGAGACATTACCGGTCATCCTCAAACACAGAGAGTAAACTCGACGATTATGACGCTGGTAAAGTCGCTCAAACGACCCCATGTCGCCTTGAGCCGCCTTTTGAGCCAGCGCGTAATCGGTTTCCTGCTGCGTCTCGAGTTCGGCTGCCGTCACGTGTTCGTATTGAGGCAAGCGACAAATGTATTTTGCCGTTTAGCGTTTGTTCGCCACGAGCATCACAGACCCAATTTTCAAAGGAGCAGCAACCCTGTCTTCGCTAAACCCGGCCATTTTCCGGGTTAAATGGTTACCCTCATCGCGGCTGTGTGATGCAGCGTTTTGAGCGCGTCGTTGCCTTTCCCGACCAAAGATATTGAATTTCTCCAGCCGCATCAACATTTAGAGATCAGCTCGGATGTACGGCCGGCCCTAAAGATACGGTCATCTGCGCCCTCTGACAAGTTTGACCGGCAATTAGGACCTCGATCGGGTTGGAAGCCGCCAGCTTGTCCCTGCTCCGCTCCGCGACCGAACTTCCTTTTGAGTTAGCCGGATTTCGCTTAAGATGCCTCTCTCCTAAATCATGCCCGACAAAACGAAGCAGCAGCGTCTCCGCTCAGCTCTACCCCTAATCCTGGCTGTCGTTCCGCCGATTTTCACAGGCCTCTCGATTTACATTTTTGCCGTAGACACTCCGCTATGGGATGAATGGCTGATCGGTGGCTATCTCCATGAGTTCTCTCAGGGCACACTCTCATTCCGCGATCTCTTTGCGCAGCAGAATGAGTATCGCCAATTTTTCCCTAATCTGATTTTTGTTGGCTTAGGCTGGCTCACTAGCTGGGATGTGCGCTCGTGGATGGCGGCCAGCTTCGTTGCGGCCGCAGTCGTTTCTTTCTGTATTTACCGA
The DNA here is from genome assembly GCA_035557535.1 of Pyrinomonadaceae bacterium. GTDB lineage: Bacteria > Acidobacteriota > Blastocatellia > Pyrinomonadales > Pyrinomonadaceae > PSRF01. Next base: position 172,652 of record DATMDU010000150.1, on the reverse strand, counting down.
CTTGGTAAGTGGTCACTTCCTGAGACCCCGTTGCGTGCGCCGTGGACCTGGTTCATCGCCAACCTAATAATTTTTTCCCCCGTGCAACATGAAAACTGGCTTCAGGGCCAGCAGCTCGTTTACTTTCTTCCCATCGCTTGTTTTACCGCGTCCCTACTTATTACCTCAACAGGTCAACTGCGTACCGGCACCAGGTTTTTGTTGTGCGCTGCGCTGTCAATCATCGCCAGCTTTTCATCCGTTAACGGCATGCTGTGTTGGATTCTGCTGCTTCCCTTGCTCGCCTGGTCAACATCCAGCTCGGAGTTCTGGCGGAAGAAATGGTGGGTGATTTTTTGGATCGCCGGCTTCGCTGCCACGCTCGCTCTTTATTTCAAGGGGTACCGTAGGCCCGTCCAAAATGACCCCTTTGCTTTAATACGAACCAATCCGGCTGACACTCTGGCGTATTATCTGGGCACGCTGGGACGTTCGCTGGCACCCGGCCGCACGTTTATCGCAGTGTCCGTCGGATTGGTTTTGATTTTGCTTTTCGTGTGGACCGGGGCGCGATTTGTTAAGGCGCTGCGCGGCTCGTCGCCTCACGCTCGACGATCATTAACCTGGTTGACATTAGGCGCCTACTCGGTATTGACAACAGGCCTGCTTACCATCGGCAGACTCGATCATGATGCGTCACGCGCTCTTGCCCCAACGCGCTACACCACCTACACCATCTTTCTGCCAGTCGCGCTGGTGTATCTCGTTGCGATGAATGGAGGAAATGACTTCCGTCAGCTCCGCCTGTTAAGTGTGAGGATTTCGGCTCGCGTTGTTGCCTTTGCTGCTGTCACGCTCGTGATCATTCATCTCGCCATCTACGCGATGGGCATCCGTCAAATGAGTAGCTTTAGAACGGCCGCGCTCTATTCGAAGGGGTGTTCGTTGTTTGTGAACGTCCTCGACGATGAATGCCTCACTGAACAGGTATTTCCAGATCTCGACGTTTTGATGCGGAACATCAATCAGACTAATCGTTTAGGATTTATTAGACCGGGACTGATGAAGTCCAATCGAGTTGAGGAAATCGCTGACTCGCAATTCTCGGGTCGCGATAGCCTGGGAGCCTTTCAGGGACTTGCGCCTGCAGAGAACGGGACTTACATAGCGTCGGGTTGGGCCAAACTGCCCGGACGCGATGAGCCCGCTGACGCTGTTCTGCTGGCTTTTGCAGACGGCGATAGCCCTCCGGTGATATTTGCAATTGCGCCCGTAAACAGGAGTCGGGACCTTGTTTCGGCGCTGATTGGGCGCGGCAATTATGGCGACGCGCGCTGGTCGAGGTCATTCGGGCGGGAAAGAATCGCTTCTGAGAGGGCGCAATTGACGGCTTGGGCTTTTGACGCATTGAGCGGAAAGGCTTATAAGCTACAAGGCGTACACGCATTTCAGAACCAGTCCGGTTCGAACCAAATAAATGGACATGAGCATTCTAAATAAACCTGGAATCAGTGTCTTTTTCCCTGCGTTTAACGACGCCGGCTCCATCGGTGGCCTGGTTGACGTAGCGCTGGAGATTCTTCCCGCCCTAACAGACGACTATGAAGTGATAGTGGTTAACGACGGCAGCACTGACGCCACGGCGGATGTGCTCGATCTGATAGCCCGCAAGCATCCGCAGGTGAGAATTGTTCACCACGAACGAAACCTGGGTTACGGGGCTGCTCTGCAAACAGGATTTCGCAGCGCCCGGAAGGAACTGGTTTTTTACACTGACGGTGATGGTCAATATGACGTTCGCGAATTGTCAACGTTGAGACGCTTGCTGACTGATGACGTAGACGTCGTCAACGGATACAAAATTAAGCGCTCTGACGGAGCCAGTCGAAAGTTGCTGGGAGGAATTTATAACCAAACAGCACGGCTGATGTTTCAATTGCCCATTCGAGATGTCGACTGTGATTTCAGATTAATGCGCCGCCAGAGGGTCCAGGAAGTTGAGATCACTTCTTCAACCGGCGCAGTGTGCGTCGAGTTAATTTCGAAACTGCATCGTTCAGGATGCACTTTTGCAGAAGCACCAGTAGGTCATTATCCACGCCTTTACGGTAACTCGCAGTTTTTCACGTACCGCCGGGTCCTGAACACCGCGATTGATTTTTCACGGTTGTGGTGGAGGACGTTTGGGGCGGGCACTAACAGAGTTCGCAATCAGTTGCGACAGACAGATTCCTGATTTTTAATTCCCAAATGCCAGATCGATTCAGCGTTTACAAAGGCTGTTCTGTCTTGATTACCGGCGGCGCCGGTTTTATTGGCAGTAATTTGGCCCGCAGTCTGGTTGCCATTGGCGGGGTTAAAGTTTCCATTGTGGACTCGTTTATCCCGGAACAGGGGGGCTGTCTTTTTAATCTCCACGGAATTGAGAACGACATCGAATTACACCGGGTCGATTTGCGGGATGCTGCCCTGCTCAACCACCTGGTAAGCGGCGTAGACTACGTTTTTAACCTCGCGGGGAACGTCAGCCATTTGGAGTCGATGTTGAACCCCCAACTGGATTTGGAACTCAACTGTGTAGCGCACCTCACGCTCCTCGAAGCCATTCGTCAATACAATCCCCATGTGAAGATCATCTTTACCAGCACGCGTCAGGTTTACGGTAAGCCGCTTTACCTGCCGGTGGATGAACAACATCGGCTGGCGCCACTCGATGTAAATGGAATTAACAAGCTCGCGGCGGAACATTATCATCTTCTGTATCATCGAATTTACGGCACGCGCGCAGTCTGCCTGCGACTAACAAATACCTACGGGCCACGGCAACTTCTTTGTCATGATCGACAAGGGTTTATTCCGTGGTTCATTCGCGGGGCAATGGAAGGCAAGGTGCTTGAATTATTTGGAGACGGCAAGCAGCGCCGCGATCTCAATTACGTGGACGACGTCGTGGAGGCTTTGTTATTGACCGGCGCCAGCGAAGCGACGGATGGCGAGATATACAATCTGGGCGCTCCGGACCCTGTTAGCGTCGCGGAACTGGCGCAGGAACTAATCTCGCTAACTGGCCGCGGCGAGATTCGCGCAGTGCCATTTCCCACCGAACGGCAGTTGATCGATATCGGCAACTTCTATTCAAGCTACCGCAAGATCGAGGGCGTAATTGGCTGGCGCCCACGCACATCACTTCGAACCGGGCTTGCTTTGACCATTGACTACTACAAGAAGTACGGAAAGCATTACCTGGAACCCGATGGCCATCTCCTTTCTCGATCTAACTAGGCAGAATCCGGAACTCGAAGCGGAGACCAGCGCCGCCCTGGTGCGCGTTTATTCGAGCGGTCATTACATTCTGGGGCCTGAAGTCCAGGCGTTTGAAGAGGAGTGGGCTGGCTTTTGTGATCTTGCCGCGTCAGCCGGAGTAGCCTCGGGCACAGATGCATTGTCACTTGCGCTCATCGCATCAGGCGCAGTGCGAAAAGGCGCCGGCGATGAAGTTATTGTTCCAACACTAACGGCGCCTTACACCGCGCTGGCCGTTTTGAACGCCGGCGGCGTCCCGATCTTTGCGGATATCGATCCCGACATCTATACCCTCGATCCTAATGCGATCGAAACGGCTCTGACTTCGCGCACTCGCGCAATTATTCCAGTGCACCTTTATGGACAGATGGCCGACATGCCGGCCATTTGCAAGGTCGCGGACAGACATCAGTTGATCGTGATCGAAGATGCAGCTCAGGCGCACGGCGCTCGTCAAGGCGGGCGTTCACCCGGGGCCTTCGGAATGGCCGCCGCCTTCAGTTTTTATCCAACAAAAAACCTCGGCGGATTTGGCGACGGCGGGGCAGTCGTTTCAAATGACCCGCGATTGATCGAGAAGATCAAAATACTGAGGCAAGGGGGACATGAGCCTGCCTCGTCAGGACAGTTAGAAGGACGCAATTCGCGACTCGACGAACTTCAGGCGGCACTGCTGCGCGTTAAACTAAAGCATCTTGCCGATTGGAATCAGCGACGAAAGAACCTGGCTGCGATCTACAAGGATGCCCTCGCTCCCGCCGCCGGCGTGCGTCGGCCGGTTGTGCGAGAACCGCACGCGCACGTCTTTCATCTTTACGTTGTAGCTCACAATGATCGTGAAGGATTAAGAGCTTATCTTGCGGCACGCGAAATCGAAACGATGGTTCATTATCCGCATCTGCTGCACCAACAAAAACTTTTCCAGCGATCAAAAACTCTCACCCTGCCTGTCGCTGAGAGCCTCCTGAATCGCATCGTCTCATTGCCACTCTACCCGCAGCTTACTGAAAGCGAAGTGCGAGCCGTGGCGCAGGCGGTCGTCGAGTTTGAAACGGACTCGCAGCACTAAGCAATCACTATCTCTATTAACGTTCGACTGGCTTTTCGGCGATACAGATTGCGGACAAGCCTGCCGGCAAGCTCGCGCCTGGCTGACTGAGCCAACGGCCCTCTAAAGCCAGCGCCGTTTTGAACAGCCCATCCAGCCATTGAAACGGCGAAGGCAGCGGTTTCACGTCGGATCCTTTGCTGGTTAGTCCAAGCCGCTTCAGGACCAAACGGTTAAGCGCCGCCAGAGGCAACAGCGTGAAGTTTGCATAAGTCGAACGCCTGACTCGAAAACCTGCGTACTCAAGTTTTCGCTGCAATTCAGGAAGGCTGTAACGATGTTGAGTTCCGAGAGCTTCGTCGTGACTGCTCCGCATCCAGTCATACGCCGCAACGCGCACAAACACAGAACCACCCGGGCGCAGGACGCGATACATTTCGCCGATCGCGGTCATATCCGAGTCTTCTCCGGGCAATTGGACCAGAACGTCGAAGCTGGAAACTACGTCGAAGCTTGAGTCTGAAAAGGGCAGGTGTGTTACTGAAGCTTGAGCGAGATTCTTAGATCCGTGTTGAGTGCAAAAGTTAAGCGCATCGGAGACTAGATCAATTCCGATGACTTTTCCGTTACCGGCATAAGCCTCAAGCCATTTGAGATTTCCCCCCGTGCCGCAACCTGCGTCAAGGATTCTTCGGTCCAGGTGACGCGGCAGGATTGGATCCAGCAGCGACGCAGTCACTTCCCGCATGCCTGCAAACCACCAGAGGTTTGCTTCCAAAGCGGCCAGGATTTCGTAGTCTTCCCTTTGCATCAAACGGCGCCGAGAGTGATCGCGTTTCTGGTTTAGATCCAGTAAGTGCGATCGAGCGAACGATACCCCACTGCCTCAGCTACATGAGCGGAACGGATTTCTTTGGTGCCCTCAAGATCGGCAATTGTGCGGCTAACTTTCAGGATACGGTCATAAGCACGCGCTGACAAACCCATCCGCGTCATCGCCCGTTCCAGCATTTGTTCGCTGTCTGCGTCGATTCGACAGTGAGTACGGATCATTCGTGGGGTCATCTCGGAATTTGAAAAGATCTTCTCTCCAGCCAATCGTGAACTCTGTCTTTCCCTGGCAGCCATGACGCGCTCGCGAATCGCCGCCGAATCGTCCGTCTCAGGCGGAGACTCTCCAGTCAAATCGCGAAACTTAACTGCTGGCACGTCGATATGAATGTCTATGCGATCCAGGAGAGGCCCGGAGATCCGACCGACATAACGCTGGATCTGGAGTGGAGTGCAACGGCACTCACGCGTCGGGTCGTTCCAGAAACCACAGGGACACGGATTCATGGCCGCCGCCAGCATGAAAGATGCCGGGAAGGTCAACGACATCGCCGCGCGGCTGATCGTAACTTTTTGATCCTCAAGAGGCTGGCGCAATACTTCGAGAACGCTACGATCAAACTCCGGCAATTCATCCAGAAACAACACGCCTTTGTGGGCCAGGGAAACTTCTCCTGGACGCGGCACGGCGCCCCCGCCGATCAACCCGGCGTCGCTGATCGTGTGATGTGGCGATCGAAACGGGCGTTCCGTTACCAGACCGGAACGGCCAGTGAGCCCTGCGACCGAATGGATTTTAGTGAGCTCCAGCGCCGCTTCGAATTCAAGCGGTGGCAGGATGGTGGGCAACCGTTTCGCCAGCATCGTCTTGCCCGAACCCGGTGGCCCAATCAGTAAAATATTATGAGAACCGGCGCTGGCGACTTCCAGCGCGCGCTTGACCGAGAGTTGCCCGCGAACCTCGCGAAAGTCCACTGCATATTTGTCTGAGCGCACTAGAATCTCTTTTGGATCAACTCTGAGCGGCTGGGGCGGATTCGGCGAACGCAGAGCTGCAACCAATTCAACGGCGCTCCGGAGGTCAGAAACAGGGTAAACGTTTACGTCGGAAACAACCGCTGCCTCTTTCGCATTCTCGTCCGGCAATATGACATGCTTGATCAGAGCTTCGCGCGCCAGGATCGCGATCGGAAGAGCGCCCTTAATCGGTCGCACGCGTCCATCCAGGGAGAGTTCGCCAACGCAAAGAAGATGAGTCAGACTGTTCTCTTCGGACAGGTCGCCGTTGGCACCCAATATTCCAAGCGCGATTGGGAGATCGAAGCTCGCGCCCTCTTTCCTTACATCCGCAGGCGCAAGGTTTATGGTGATTCTCTGAAACGGAAAAAAGAACCCGCAATTGGTAATTGCGGCGCGGATGCGTTCACGTGATTCGCGCACGGCAGCATCGGGTAGTCCGACGATGGTTACAGATTGAGGGTTCTCTGCTTCGCCACGTACTGGCGTCAGATCAACTTCGATATCAACCAGATCAGCATTGATGCCGTAGACGGCGGCCGACAGCGTGCGAAAGAGCATGGGAGGATTCCCTTCTGCAAACAGATGGAAAAGCTGAAATTAGGTCGTAGAAAAACAAAAAGAGCGCGCTTACGATCGGATCGAAAGCGCGCTCGACAGTTTCCACGGTCACCGTAGTGAACGAGGTAGACGCGTTAGAATTTCAAAGCAGCAGACTTACTTGCGGCGAGAAGGGGTAACACCAGCGCTCGCGGGCAATTTCACTTCCTGCCCCGCACGAAGCTCAACGTTCGCTGTTACACCGTTCAGGCGGGCAACTTCGGTCGCGTCAAGATTTCGTGCAGCTGCGATTCTGGCAATCGTATCACCTTTGCGAGCTCGAATTTTAGTCAAGCCGGAGCTGGCAGGTTCTGCGGTGCCAGGCTTGGCGCGACGCCAATTCGCTAACCGGATTCCACTACTGGGAACTACCAACTTCGTAGCGGATGAAAGATCCACACCAGTGTTCATCGCTTGCAGCTGGGCCACACTCACTCCAGTGCGATTTGCTACGGTCTGCAGGTTTTCGCCTGGGGTAATCGAAATAACCCTGGCCGAATCCCTACGTTCCGCGGGTATGCGCTTTAGGATCGCGTAGAACTGTTTTCCTTTGCCGCCGGGAACACGAACGTTGTAAGCCTCGCCCCGGGGCGTAACTTCACGTTTGAGTTCCGGGTTTAGGCCGCGAATCTGGTCAACACTCGCATCCGTTGCTTCAGCAACGAGCTGCAGGCTGGTGGAGTTCGACACCTGCACCACGTCATAAGCAAGCGCTGGTTCCGGACGAATTCCCTTGAAGCCGTATTTTTCGGGATTCTTGGCAATCAGTATCGTAGCCAGAATATTGGGCACGTAATTTCGAGTCTCCTGGGCGATATAGGGGTAGATGGCCCAGAAATTAGCTTTACCAGCGCGAGAAATTCCCCGGTCGATGTTGCCCTGACCGGTGTTGTAAGCGCCCATTGCGAGTTCCCAGTCACCGCGATAATGAGCGGCCAGGGACTTCAGATAACGAGCGGAGGCGCGAGTGGCTTGTTCGAAACTATTGCGTTCGTCAATCCAGGCAGTTTGTTTGAGTCCAAACTGACGGCCGGTGCCAGGGATAAACTGCCACAAACCCGATGCAGCTGCCCACGACATCGCCTTTGGCTGCCATGCACTTTCAACCTGACCCAGCCACGTGATGTCCACGGGCACGCCCTCTTCCTTGAAAATCTGGCGCGCGAGCTTCATGTAGCGACCTGACTTGCGCAAACCGGATTCCATGGTGGAACGACCGCGGCCCTGGTAGTAATTGATGTACTGTTGAATCAGGGGATTGATGGTGAATCCGAAGTTTACGTTTTGTTTCGCCTGCTCGAGCGCGATCACATCGGCGCTCGAAACGTTTTTCTCGTCTTCAGTCAAAACTAGTTTGCTGAGTTCATCGAGCGGCGACGGTTCAAACTTTTGATCACGAAACCCGATTTGCGGCGGATCATTTTTTTGCTGAGCGCCAGTGTTTTGCGCAACCAGCTCTGACATATTTGCCTGCACTGGAACTCGGGTCAGGGGAACCTCTTCACGATAAATATCCTCGACCAGCTTCACATAGAAACTGTTCAGTCGATGACTCGCCCTAACGTCGAGACCCGATTCGAGAATCTTATCAACGGCCTTGTCAAACTCTTCCCGAGCGGCTTCCCGCAGGTTCTTTTCGAGATTTAGTTTGCCCTGACGGAAATGCATTTCCGATTCGGAAATAACTTTGGTGACCTGGGGCTCAGCACTCTGCTGCACCGTGGGAATATCACGAGCAGAGGACCCCTCTGGAATTTGAGCGACAACGCTGACCGCCGGCACTGCGAGCACCGTGAATAGCATGAACCTCGCTATTAGGGTCGGGCAGTTCGTTATCATCAATCGTCGTTCTCCTTCGCCGGTATGATTAGTGCTTTTCAGATTATTTTCCTTTCGGAAGCGCGTTCATACCGCTTCCGTAATTTGCGAGGTCTTCGGGGCTACCTTGATGGTATGAATGGCCGGAAAGTTCCCGTAAACCTAGCCCCAAAGTCAGTCCGGAGGTTATCACACGGCCTTCAGGGGAGTCAAACAAGTCTCAGTCAAATAAACGCTAAATTGGTGAAGTTTTCCACCATAATCACGGCAGGAATAAAGATGCCGGAGCGTCGAAAATGGTTGGGTCACATAGGGCAAATCATAATGAACAAAATTAACCGTTTAGCAGGCTTTGCGGCACTCGTGCGCACTGACAATCCCGAGGTAATCTGGTAGAAAATTGACTCTCACGACGAGAATCATCATGAAGCGCACAATCGTAATCGGCGACATACACGGCTGTTTTGACGAGCTGGTTTCCCTCCTCGAGAAAGCTGAATTCGGACCTGAGGATCAACTCGTCGCAGTCGGCGACCTGATTGTGAAAGGGCCAGCAAACAAAGAGGTATTGGAGCTTTTTAGTAAAGATCCACGGTTTAGTTCAGTTATCGGAAACCATGATCTCGCTATTCTTAACTTCTGGCGGGGTAAGACCGCTTACCTCAAAGATTCACAACATAAGGCTCGCCTTGAACTCGAACCTGAAAAGGACCAACATGAGAAGTATCTCGCCTCTTTGCCGTATATCATCGACCTGGGAACACATGCAGTGGTTCACGCGGGGGTCCGGCCCGGGGTCCCGTTCAAGGATCAGTTGCCGGCGGATCTAACAGAACTCCGGACGATGGGAGCAGATCGTACGAGCCGAGAGGGCACTCCCTGGTTTGAAGTTTACGAAGGTGAGAAAATTCTACTGTTTGGTCACTGGCCATCCGCCAAGCCGCGTCGCGGCCCGAGAGCAATTGGGTTGGACACGGGCTGTGTATATGGCAACTGCCTTTCAGCATATATACTCGAAACTGACGAGGTGATTCAGGTTCCCGCAAAACGGGTGTACGACCGACCGCGCGCTCGATTTCACCGCCAGATTCAGTAGGCTTTTCACTTCGAACAGACTGAATATCGTACACTTATATGCTAATTGTGCGTTTATCAGCTTAAAATTCGCTTATCGGGCAAACGTTTCGTTGATCCAACGCCTCGTAGTCGCGTTTGGAACAGACCTTGCTAAAATTACTGCCGGTATAGCTCTCCACCTGGCAAATGAAATCGTAACTACAACATCATCCGCGTTCGGGATTACAAAATGTCAACTGCCTTAACCAAAGAAACGCCTTCAGTTCAGCGAGCAACGGCTCGGCTTCCCATGCTGCAGCCGACTGCCGACAACGCCACGCGATTGTTTTTCAACCGCGAATTGAGCTTGCTCGAGTTTCACCGCCGCGTGCTGGAAGAGGCGCTCGACCACTCTAATCCCGTCCTGGAAAGACTAAAATTCCTTTCAATCTTCTCGTCGAACCTCGATGAGTTTTTCATGATTAGAGTGTCCGGACTCAAAGAGGAATTGGAAGAGAACATAACCGAACTCTCCGCCGACGGCATGACTCCCGGCGAACAACTCGCCGAAATCAGGAAACGTGTACTTCCCCTGGTCGATATTCAGGCGCGATGCCTCCAGAACGAAATTCTTCCCGAACTGGAAATAGCAGGTATACACATCGTCGGCTATGACACGCTGACCCAACCCGAGCGTGAATCGCTGCGCACTTACTTTATGGAAAAGGTGTTTCCAATTCTGACGCCTTTAGCAGTCGATCAGAGTCATCCGTTTCCGTATATCTCACCACTCAGTTTGAACCTCGCCCTTAAAGTGGAAGCGCCGGAAGGAAAGTCGGCGGCGGATCCGAAGCATAGGCACCAACCGCGTTTTGTGCGCATCAAGGTTCCCTCCGTCGTGCCGCGTTTGGTCCAGGTAGGCGCGTTAGGTAAGAAGTTTGTGCTTCTCGAAGATCTAATTGAGGAAAATAGTGCCACGCTTTTCCCTGGAATGATTGTCGGAAAGTGTGATCGATTTCGGGTGACGCGTGATGCTGACATCGAAATCAGGGAGGACGAGGCCGAAGACCTCTTGCGAATCATTCAGCAAGAGTTACGTCGCCGGCCGTTTGGACTGCCGGTGCGGCTGGAAGTTTCCGCCGGCATGCCGGAGGAAATGGTTAATTACCTCCTGAGTTCGCTCGACCTTTCCGCAGATGATGTCTATGTCACTGACGGACCGCTCGCGGTTCAGGATTTGATGTCGCTCTATAAATTGAATCGTCCCGATCTGAAGGACGACCCTTTTGAAGCGGCGCGGCCAACCTGGGCTGGCAAAGAATCTATCTTCGACGTTTTGAAAGAACGCGACGTCGTGCTGCATCACCCTTACGACGCCTACGAAACCGTCACAAAATTCATCAACGAGGCAGTTGAGGATCCGCAGGTCGTGGCAATAAAGATTTGCCTTTATCGGACCGGGCCCGACTCGCCTATTCCACCCGCTCTGATTCGAGCGACTGAAAAGGGCAAACAGGTGACTGCGCTGATTGAGTTGAAAGCGCGGTTTGACGAGGAAAGCAATATCGAATGGGCGAGAAAATTGGATGAAGCCGGCGTCCATGTGGTTTATGGGATTCTTGGTCTGAAGACGCACGGTAAGCTTACGCTGGTGATCCGCCGCGAAGGCGAGGCCCTGAAGCGCTACATGCATATTGCCTCGGGTAATTACAACCCGACGACTTCATGCACCTACACCGACCTGGGATTATTCACTGCCGATGATGAAATCGGCGCCGACGCGACGGAGCTTTTCAACTACCTGACTGGCTGCTCCCGGCAAATGGAATATCGCAAGCTGTTCGTCGCGCCGGTCAATCTTCGCGAAAAGATGAATGCCTTGATTGACCGGGAAATCGATCATGCGGAAAACGGCAGGCCGGCCCACATCATGGCGAAGATTAATCGACTTGCAGACAAGCAGATGATCCAGAAACTTTATGAAGCGGCAGCGGCTGGCGTAAAAATCGATTTGATTGTTCGCGGCATCTGCATGCTGCGGCCGGGCGTTCCGGGATTATCCGAAACCATCACGGTGCGCAATGTCGTTGGCCGTTTTCTGGAACATAGTCGCGTTTTCTACTTCGCAAACGGGGGACAGGAAGAATTCTACCTTGGTAGCGCCGATTGGATGTCTCGTAATCTGAAGCATCGAATTGAAGTTGTAACTCCGGTGGTAGAGCCGGCGGCAAAGGCCTATCTGAAGGACCAATTGTTGATTGCCTACCTTCGCGACAACGTCAAGGCTCGACTGCTGCAGTCGGATGGATCATATGTTCCGGTCGAACGCGCACCCAACGAGGAGGCGTTTGATAGTCAAAGATTTTTCATCGGCAAAGGAGCAGCTGGTCTGCAATAACGTTCTGTCCGGGGGAGCGTATTTCTCGGGAGTTCCAAAAGGTTCATTTGAAGCATATGGTCCAACCTGATCCTAAAAGAAAAAAAGAAATCCTGACGCTCGTAACTGTCTTTGTGCTGGTGCTCGGCTTGAGCGCTTTGGTGGTCTACCTGGTTGCTGCGAAAAAAGCGAGCAACGAAGCAGCCAGATCGACAACTCCGCCGGCGGTGGTCGCACAAACTCCGGACGGCCGTCAAAACCCGCCGGTTGCCGGCGCCAACGGAACAATCATTGACGAACTCTTCGGCGCGTCCGCCAATGGCCCGGTGGTTCGTCATGAGTCTGTCGGCGAAGCGGCAGCCGCGATCACGGTTAGGTTGCTACTTGCAGCTTTGCTGGGTGCAGCGTTGGCCTTTCGGCCGCGCCGGCGATTACGGGCTCTGAAGCGAAACCCGTTCGTGGGTCAAACTCAAATCCTGCTCGCGGTAGTGGCAGCCGCTTTAATGATTATCGTCGGCGATAATGCCGCCCGCGCGTTCGGAATCTTCGCCGCTGTATCGCTCGTCAGATTTCGAACGAACATTCGCGATCCGAAAGAAGTTACGGTACTGCTGATCAGCCTGGCGGTAGGTTTGGGCGCGGGTGTGGGGCGTTGGGAGTTGTCGCTGATTCTAACCTTCTTTTCTTTACTAGTGCTCTGGCTGCTCGAACATAAAGAGGCTGAGCAAGTCTCCCGTGCAATGGAACTCACGGTTACAACCAGAGAAGTTGCAGCAACCCAGATTGTTCTCCGGAAGATACTTGGACAACATGACTTCGTTGCGGAAATTCGCGCGATCAAACGCGAGACTTCGAAAGAGCCGCTGGGGAGTTTGACTTACCAGGTGGATGTAAATCCAGTGGTGACTACCGACGAGATTAGCGCCGAAATCCTCGGTCTGGATTCGGCCAACGTGGCTGGGATTGAGTGGAAACAGACGAAAAGCTTCCCTAACATGTATCAATAGTTCATTGACGATTGGTGGGGAGTTGATGAGTGCGATATCAACGAAAGCTTCTGGTTGAACTACGCACTGAATCGGAATTGCCACGGACGTCTTGCAACTCTTTCGCTTGCAATTTCTTTTGGGAACGCCTCCGTCGAATTGGAGTGCGCTCTTGCAGCAAGTCCTTATGCCTGCCTCCGATGATGTAAGCCAGCGCCTGATAACTTAAAGACAACAGCGACGCAGCACGTGTGATGCTGCCGTTTGCCTCAGCCAGTGCCCGTCGGATTAGCGTGCCTTCAAACTTCAACACCTCAGCCGTCAAATCACAGGGGCTTGGAATCACCAGGGGTGCGGCTTCGGGTTCTAATTCCTGATTCAGCGCCGCGTAGACCTTTTTGGCTGCCGCGTGGAATCTGACAATCAAGTCCTGATTCAAAGAGGTTGCCAAACCGTCACTGGCGCGTTCAAAAGCAGCCTGAAGCCCGGCGCGCGACAAGCCGGTTAGTTCCTCAATCATTGTTAAAGCCGCGAGTCCGGCTACGTTAGTAGCGCCAATTTGATTCGAGACGTCGATGGCTTTTTCCAGGGTAAACCGAGCGCGCTCGTCCTGTTTGAGTCGAGCCAAAACGATCCCCTGAGTAACCAGCGCTTCAGCCAGGAGAGCGTGCTGACCGCTCTTCTCAAAAACCCTTATCGCCTCGCGGATCGCAGCCTCCGCATCCCTGAGCTTGTTTTCGGCAATAAAGACCTGCGCTCGCGTTTCGTCGATTTGCGCAACTCTAACCTTGTCTTTGACACTCGCCGTGAGTCGTTGAGCCTCGAGAAGATATTTATGCGCCTCTTTATAACGGGCAAGATTGAAAAGGATCAGTCCGACGTTGTTTTTTACCACGCAGCGATAAACACTATTTCTTCCAAGTGCGAAATGATGATCGGCTCTTTCAAATTCGCTGAGCGCTTTCTGCAGGTATTCGTCGCGTTTCGCAGGCTCCGCCCGGGCGAAATTACGCAGCACAATCGCGATCTCGTTGTGATAGGAACCCTTAATCGTGTCATTGGAAACGTTCTCAAAAAGAGCGGCGTTTTCGTCCAGAATCCTGGCAGAGACGTCGAATTTCAGGGCTGACGATTCGATGGTTATTAACTTGAGCAGCGCTCTGGCGCGAGAAGTTCCAGGAGGCAAATCTTCCAAAGCTTCGCGAAGTAGAATTCGCGCTTCATCCAATTGCCCGCCACGCCAGTAACAAAAGGCGATCTCCGAGCGAGCAGCGGCCATTCTCTTTTTGTCACCGACCGACTCATAGTAGGTGATGCTTTCGGTGATGAGGTTTTTTGCTTCTTCCTGAGTTTCCTTGTTCTCTGTTCTACCGCCGACCCAACCGGTCAGGATTCCCGACGTCAGCAATACCTCAGCGGCAACTGAGGAAGCGAGACCATCCATTTTCGGACGTTCACCCATGCGCCAGAGGGGTCGCATCGCTTTCAGGGCGCTCCCGACATCCGCCTGGTCTTTAAACGCCATTGCGTTCTCGCAACGCAGCAACGCTTCTTCGTCAGCAGTAACGGGCGAGAGGGCCTGCCTTGATGGCGAGGTTGTTTTCATAAAAGTTTAAAGCCTCTTAGAAGTGAGAGTCCCTACAAGTCCGAAGCACGGCGATATTAATTGCCTCTTCTATCCCCTTGCAAGATTTTCCAGTTGAGAGCGCGCGCAGGTCAATGTAAAAAATCTTGCATCGTAGATTTTCGTGGGAAAGTGGCTCTTGCCATCATCCGAAACCAAGATGCAAACTTTCGCTTTGGGGATGCTGCTCCGCATTCGCTGCGGGGCTCCCGGTTTTGCGATCAGACTGCCAAGCGCAATCGCCCGACCTGACGGATACGAGCAAAAGCCGCCCTGTTTGGGGCGGCTGCTAATTTGTACCGGAGGCGAACCCTAGTCTCTTAAACGCTTAACCTCGGCGAGCTTCCTATAAAACCGAAAAGCCCCTCAGATAACGGTGCTGGTCGTCACACCGGTCGAGCGCCCGCTGCCTGAGGCATTCTCTGCGGGCGTGGACCCGCCGTAACAGGTGGCACCACCTTCTCCTTCAGTGCCTCCCGGAACACCTGACGCATGTTGTCTACGTAAACAAAACGAATGTCCTTAAACGGCTCCTTCGCAACTTCCTCGATGTCGCGCCGATTCTGCGTCGGCAAAATTACTGTGGAAACTCGGGCACGTCGCGCGGCCAGCACCTTTTCCTTCACCCCACCCACCGGCAGCACATTGCCGCGCAGAGTGATCTCGCCCGTCATCGCCACGTCTTTTCTAATGGCCCGGCCCGAAAGCGCGGAGACCATTGCAGTCGCCAGAGTTATGCCCGCTGACGGCCCATCCTTGGGAATCGCCCCTTCAGGAATGTGAATATGGAGGTCGTAAGTATTGAAATCTTCCTCATTGATTTCCAGGTCCTTCGCTCGTGACTTCGCGTATGAATACGCCGCCTGCGCTGATTCGCGCATCACTTCGCCAAGCTGGCCCGTCAACACCAGGTTGCCCTTGCCCTTCATCTTGAGCGCTTCGATAAACAGAACGTCACCGCCCACTGCCGTCCAGGCCAGGCCAGTGGCGACTCCAATTTGATCTTTCTTAAGCACTTCCTCCGGAATAATTTTGGGAGCGCCCAGAAACTCATGCAGGTTCTTTTGCGAAACTCTAATCGCAACCTTGTTTCCCTCGGCAATGCGTCGGGCCACTTTACGGCAGACCCTCCCAATCTCTCGTTCAAGTTGCCGCAAGCCGGCTTCCTGAGTGTACTGCTGGATGATGGCCGTCAGGGCGGTCTTCGAAAGATGAACATCTTTCGCGGTTATCCCATTTTCATCCATCTGTTTCGGGAGCAGATGTCGACGCGCTATCTCGAGCTTCTCTTCTTCGGTGTAGCCGGCCAGACGGATCACTTCCATTCGATCACGCAGCGGCGGCTGGATCGTATCCAGCACGTTGGCAGTGGTCATGAAGATCACGTTCGACAAATCAAAGGTTACGCCAAGGTAGTTATCTCGAAAGCTGTTGTTCTGTTCAGGATCGAGCACCTCAAGTAACGCTGACGAGGGATCACCCCGGAAGTCGGCCCCGACTTTGTCTATCTCATCGAGCATGATGAGGGGATTGTTGGTGCCGATCTGCTGGAGCGCCTGGATGACGCGGCCCGGCATGGCGCCGACATAAGTTCGGCGGTGGCCGCGAATCTCCGCTTCGTCATGGACGCCACCAAGAGATAAACGCACAAACTTGCGATCCAGCGCGCGCGCAATCGATCGTCCGAGCGAAGTCTTGCCAACTCCCGGCGGACCCACGAGGCAAAGAATCGGACCTTTAGGTTTCTCCTTTAGCTTGCGCACCGCCAGTGCCTCAATTATTCGGTCCTTAACTTTTTCCAACCCAAAATGGTCCTCATTCAAAATGCGTTCAGCTTTCAGGAGATCGAGGTTATCGATGGAGGCTTTTGACCACGGCAGATCAGTCATGATCTCCATCCAGTTGCGCAGCGTGGCCGTTTCGGCGGCATCTGGATGCATGCGCTCGAGCTTCTTGAGTTGTCTGAGTGCCTCATCTTCAGCAGCTTTCGGCATAGCCGCAGCTTCGATCTTCTCTCTAAACTGGGCGACCTCTTCCGCGAGCTCGTTACCTTCGCCCAACTCGCTTTGAATTGCTTTCATCTGCTGACGCAGATAGAACTCGCGCTGCGAACGATCGATGTCCGCTCGTGCCTGCGTATTAATTTCCTGCTGCACTGTCAGGACTTCAATCTCTTTGTTGAGCAACTCATTTACTCTGCGCAGGCGCGCCGTCGTGTCCGCGATGTCCAGCACGGACTGAGCGTCCTCGACCTTTAATTCGAGATTTGACGCGGAGAGATCAGCCAACCGGCCGGCGTCGTCAAGATTCGCAATGATCGCCATCACCTCGGGTGAAATGTTCTTGCCCAGATTGATTGCCTTTTCCATCGACGCGCGCACGTTTCGGATTAACGCTTCAACTTCAAGCGAGCGCTCCGGAGGCAGAACCTCCTGTATTACTTCGACCTGTGCGCGGATGTATGCGCCGCTGGTATCAACCGATTGAATCTCAGCGCGGGCCAGACCCTGAACGAGTATGCGGATGCGCCCATCGGGCAATTTCAGCATGCGCATGATGACCGCCGCTGTGCCTACTTTGTAAAGATCCTCGGCTGACGGTTCTTCTTTGTCGAGATCTCTCTGCGAAGCAAGCAGAATCATGCGATTTTCGCCGAGCGCCTCGTCAACGGCGCGGATCGACTTCTCCCGAGATACAAACAGCGGAACGATCATGAATGGGTAGATAACGATGTCGCGAAGTGGCAACACCGGTAGTTCAGTTGGAATTTGCAATTCCTGAGCCTTGTCAGCCCCTTCAAGATCTTCGACCAAATCTGCTTCTTTTATGATTGCCATCTTAATTTCACCACGACTTCCGTTACATTGTTGCCCGTAGAACTTACTCTGAGCTTACATCCTTTACCGGGATTTTGAATTCCACTCCCCGCCGATCCTCAATCTTGGGAAGCCGGATCGTCAGAATGCCGTTTCCCAAGTCAGCGCTGGCGTCTTGCACGCTGACTGTCCAACGAAGCGGGACGATCCGGCTAAATCTCCCGTAACTACGTTCGGAACATAGATGCGAGAGGATTCGATTTCGAGCGACGCGCCTTTTCTTTTCACCGAAAATCCTCAGTTGTGTATTTGTCGCTCCAATCCGCACCTGCTCGGCCGTCAATCCGGGTAACTCCACGCGCAAAACAATCATTTTGGCAGTCTCACAGAGATCAACCGGGGGCGCCCAGGCTTCCGCCGCCAATGGATCCTCAGCCACCGTCGCCTCCTGCAATGCTGCAAACAAACGACCCACGCGATCGCGAAGACGCTGTAACTCAAGGCGCTCAAGCCCTGTTGCGCGTGACGGTTTGATCATCGCACGATCACCATCTGGCAGTTATCATGACCGACTGCTGCAGCAATCAACTTAATTCTTCCTGGTTCCGGTCGTTCCCGCACGCCGTTGCACGAGGTGCTTTAGTTCCGTCATAAACTCTGAAACATCTTCAAACTCAAGATAGACGGAGGCAAAACGAACATAGGCGACTTTGTCCATTTCCTTAAGCCGTCGCATTATCATTTCACCAATTTTGCTCGTGGGTCGCTCGCGCTCAGACGACTCCTGAACGTATTTCTCAATGGCATTTACGATCGAGTCCAGCTTAGACGAAGGCACCGGCCGCTTTTCGCAAGCGCGCAGCAATCCAGCCATGATCTTATTTCGATCAAAGGGTTCGCGCCGCCCGTCTTTCTTGATCACCATGTAAGGGATTTCGTCGATGCGCTCATACGAAGTAAATCGTCGTTCGCAGCGAAGGCATTCGCGGCGGCGGCGGATCGCTTCGCCCTCACGCGACTCGCGCGAATCAACCACTTTGTCTTCAAGATAGCCACAGAATGGACACTTCATTGAATTGGCCTCGCAGGCGGATCGGGGCTCCGCCGAGTCAAAAGGGAGTCAATCTCTGGCAGCGACCGGTTCCAGTTCGCTGACAACAAAGATCTCCTCAGACACAATAGCTTCATCCTCAACCGCATGCTCCACAGCTTCAGAAGAGGTTACTGATCGCAAACGGGAAAGATTGATGTCGCCCTTCACCAGGTAGATGAAGCCGAAGACTATCGCTGGGCTAAAGTCGATCAGGTGCAGCACGATGGCCACTGCTGCTGCAGTTTCGCGTGGCACACCTAAAAAGATAAGTCCGGCGGCCGTCGCCGCGTGGAAAGCGCCGGCGGCGCCTCCGGGGGTCGGAACGAGCGACCCAACGAGTGCCCAACCAAGTACAAATATGGTTTCACTCATGCCAAAAGGTAGTCCAAAAGCACGAAAGACCAGGAGGCTGGCCACGCCGATGCTCAGCCAAACTACCGCCGTCCATCCGACAGTAATCGCAAGTTCACGAGCGTCTACCAAAACTCGCAAAGCGCGAGCTAATTGCTCGAGTATGCTGATAAAGGCACGCGCCAGCCGCGGGGGGACAAACCGCCGCCCGTCGATTTTTGGTTTTAGCCACCCAATTACCCGTGGAGATTTTTTTCGATATAGAGTTAGTGCAAACACGCCGAGCAAAGTTCCGATCAGCATGACCAACCCAGCAATTCGCACGCGGCCGAACTCGATGTCGGAATTCGCCGGCGGCGTGAACCACAGCAAATTAGCGGCAAAAAGAATCGCGACGGCGATCAGGTCATAGATACGTTCGATGAGGATCGTGACGAATGATGCGCTCGCGCGGATTTTGGGATCGCGCATCGGCAAAATTGCTGGGCGAACAACTTCACCCGCCCGCCCTACGAGGAAAACGGCACCAAATCCCACTGTCGTAGCAATAAAGAGATTCTTGAGACTTGCGGGCGACAGGGGCGCAAGTAGCGCTCCCCAGCGAGCAGCACGGAAGAGGTAACTCAAGCTGATTACTAAGGCGGCGAGAGCCAGCAGGTATGGATTCGCGTGACTGACCGCCTCCCGAACTTCGGACCAGTTCAAGGAGCGTCCAAACCACCAGAGAATAACCACTGCCAACAGGCAAAGGGCCCCAAATTCTACGTATTTGCGTATATTGCTCTTCAAGAATTAGTAAGCTGCTTGACTTGCCAGGAAATTGAACCACAAGATATTGGGCCGCGAGCGAAGGCTACTACAGTTCATTACGTCGAGCAAGAAAGCTCGAAGTTTCGGGGAGCAAGGCCTCGACCTTCCCAATCGCAGGCGGCAATTGAACGGTTGTCGAAACATCTTGCTGAGCCGACTGGCTTTGCCGGAACTTTCCCTTTCCGCGAATCGTAACTTGGGCTGGACGAGCCGCCGTCACTAATTTGGCAGCTCGGTAAAACGTTGGTGGAGAGGCATTTTAGTGGGGGCTGCAAGAGCTTTGGCTGCTAACGGAGCCGAATTAATTCGTAAGTGTCGCGCTGGAGATGGTGCGGCCTGGGAAGAAATTGTGCGCAGCTATTCGCGTCGAATTTACAACCTGGCCTATCGATTCACGTCGCGAGCGGACACTGCCGAGGATTTGACCCAGGAAGTTTTTATCCGGGTCTATAAATCTCTCGATCAATACGATGCGAAGCAGGGCGACTTGCAAAACTGGCTCATGCGGCTCGCTCGCAACCTGATCATCGACGATTACCGTAAACGACAGCGAACTCCACACGACAACCAGGCCGACGATCTTTCAGATCACACATATCATCTCCATACTTCGTCACGTTCAGTGCAGCAGGAGATGGAGCGTCACGAGTTGGGCGCTCAGGTCCAGGCGGGCATCGACAAACTTTCTCCCGACTTGCGGACCTGCGTGATCCTTAGAGATATCGAAGAGTTAAGCTACCAGGAGATCGTTGATCTTTTGAAGATACCGGAAGGCACTGTCAAGTCGCGGATAAATCGGGGACGAATTGAACTGGCCAGGATATTACGGAGAATGAAAGTGCTGGCTTTGAGCGAAGCTTAATTGTTACCCGGCTTTTCGTCGCGGGGGACGAGATGGCCGGACTTAAAGGAACCAGGGGCGGAAAGAAGAGATTGATGCTTTGTAACGAATTTGAAGACAGGTTGACTGACTACCTCGACGGCATGTTGCCGCCAGAGTTGAACATGACGTTTGCCGAGCATACGTTGCGTTGCCCCGTTTGCCACGAGACGCTGAGCTCAGTGAAGAGTGCGATGCAGGCGTGTCATGCCGCAAACTCGCTGGAGGCTCCACGCGATCTCGAGGCGCGGATACTGTTAAGCACGATGCCTGAAACCGCAATGAGTTGCGAGGACTTTGAAGAACGTCTGACTGACTATCTTGACGGTTTTCTCCCGGCGCCGCTTTACCATCGATGGGAGCGTCACTCGATTTTGTGTGCGAACTGCACTGAACTTCCTGGCGAGGTCGTTCGCTCAATCGGAGCGTGCTACACCTACATGGGGGAGGAAAAACCTGTGCCCGCCGGACTCAACGAGAGAATTCTTCTGGCGACACTGGGAAATCGAATACCCGAAGAGGTGCGAGCACCGTTTGGTTCCAGATTAGCATCGTGGCTCAGACAATGGCTCGATCCAATCATTTCACCGCAGCTTGCAACGGTGGCTACGATGCTGCTCGTCGCAGTGTTTGTGCTCACCAACACGGTCTCCGCGGATGGCTCAATCAGCGGTGTCTACTCTGCGAGCCTGCGTCTGGCTGAACAGAGCTCTTCGAGTTCCACTGGCGGAATGAAGAAGATCACGAATGGGTTGAAAGAACTTGTACGCGGCGAGCCGGCTAAGCCTCAGCCTGTAACTCCAAAGCCCGACGCGGGGAACGGTCAGCCGAAACAACCGGCAAAACCGAACGGCGCAGGCAACGAACAGCGCCGGAATAAAGCGTAACGACTTAGAGAAACTGAGATCAGCAAATGTTGTATTGCGCATATCACCCCAAGAATCCGGCCGTCGTCCAGTGCAACCAGTGTGCGCGGCGGCTATGCGCCGGCTGTGATCATCGCATTCGCGGATTTCCGTTTTGCCAGGACTGCATCGTCGCTGGGGTGGAACTGTTGCGGCAGCAATCACAGTCTCCAACCGCTCCCACAACTTATCGTAAAAGTTCGCCCTTCGTCGCTACGCTGCTGTCATTCGTTCCGGGTTTGGGCGCGGCTTACAACGGCCAGACCGCAAAAGCTTTGGTTCACTTCGCCGTGTTTGCCAGTTTCTTCCAAATGGCGGTGCTTACCGGCGTGCACCTTTTTATCCTTGGCGTGCTGGGCACCTGGCTCTTCGCGGCCGTTGACGCTTGTCGCACAGCCCAACTAATGCGTGCCGGTTTTGCCCCGGATACCGAAGAAGATGTAATTACTCGTCGCCTGTACGGAAATCCTTTTGCATGGGGCGCAACTCTGATCGTAATTGGCACGCTGTTCCTGCTTCATACCTTGCTGGGAGTACAACTCCCGGTTCAAAAGCTGCTGCCGGTCGCCCTGGTGGTGCTTGGCGCATACATGCTTTTCGATTACGCGCGCGGGCGCGGGTCGTCAAATCGAATTATCCGGTTTGACTCTCGCCGGCCGCCACCGTCCGTGGTGGCTGAGGCGCCGCGATTTAGTACCGGCGAGACGACGCAGTTTGGGCGGAAGGAATTGAACAGCATTCCCTTCAAACGAAGTTCATGAGCCTCTGAGGTTCAGATAGAGAAACAGAATTATGGCATTGATACTAAAAGCACTCGCCGGCATCTCGGCATTAGTTCTGCTCGCAATCACTTTGTTCAGTAGTTTGATTGCGGTAGGCGGTGCCTTAATCACGGTGATCAAGTTTGCCATCGTGGCGATTTTTGTAGCCGTCATTGTGCTCATCGTGTTTTCGATGCTCCGCGACCGCTCACGGCGGCGGCGCGAAGAAGTAAGCTTCTGATCGAATTCAGGTTCTTAATCCCACCACGCTGCACCAAACCCGATCTCTAAATCGATAGTTTTATTGCGATTTCGTGATGTTGTTTGGGTATTGCTTAATTCCCAGGCAAACCTAAAATGGTCGCAACTTTAACCTGCCTCGGGCGGTTGCAATGACTTTTCTCGTATGATAGGGTCAGCCTTCCTTTGCGGCATGGCAGGGTGGATTTGCTTCAAAAGTTAGAAGATCTATTCATCCGCTGCAATCTTCAAGCGGGTCAAACTAAACCTCGTAAAACAGTAATCCGCACACAAGCCTCTTTGTGGAGGCTGTGCTTTTGGCACGTGCACAATCGCAATAAAGCCCCCGCGGTGTTGTGCGCTAGTAAGTTGGAGACATCCTGTATGTTGAAAGATGATCGATTTTACGCCTTCATTATCGCCCACACCCCCCGTTCAAGCGCCCGCATCCGTAGATTTCGCGTTGAAAAGAGATCGCTGAGGATTTTAGCTTTGGTAGCTGCGCTGGGTCTGTGCGCCTCTCTTTACGGCTTTTACGGCCTGACTCAACAGGCGGCACATTTCCGCACCGAGATTGAGAACCAGCGGCTGCGCGCGGAAAACGAGAAGCAACGCCAGAAATTGAACCAATTAAGCGATCGCGTCGAGGCGGTCGAGGACACGTCTCGCAAACTGGCTGAGAAGTCCGGCGTAACCCCTGAAGACACCGTTACCCCTGGTTCCGGCGGACCGGCCGAACCTCTGGACGCCGATAGTCTGGCAGCCCTCGACGATAAGATGGGCCACCTCGAGCGCACTATGAAAGCCTACGAAAATGTCTTCCGCGACCGAGGCTTTACCCCAACAGTATGGCCGGTGGTCGGAAAGCTTGAGAGCGGATTTGGCGGACGCAGCAATCCATTTGGCGGCAGATCTTATGAGTTTCATTCCGGCCAGGATATCGACGCGCCATCTGGTGAACCAGTGGTTGCCGGGGCCAGTGGCAAAGTAACTTTTGCCGGTTGGCAAAATGGTTATGGACAGCTCGTGGTGATCGACCACGGCGGGGGCCTGACCACTCGTTATGGCCACCTGTCGCACATTGGCGTAACCCTGGGACGAACGGTCGCGCGCAGTGAGTTTATTGGACGCGTCGGCTCAACTGGCCGCTCCACCGGACCACACCTGCACTACGAAGTACGAATCAACGATCAACCGGTGAATCCGCTCCAGTACTTACTCACCAGCGCGGGTCACTAAGCACGGCTTCGGGCGATCCGGAAATTCAAAAAAGTAGGGGCACGGCTTGCGGTGCCCCTACGCTTTCTTAAGGACTCCGCTAACGTTTCGGGGAGACTGCCGCTCCGTCAGGCTTTTACGACCTGGCTGCACTCCAGTTTCGAAAAGCCTGTGCGCCTCTGCTAATATTCGACTCCAAATTTCAATCCAACCACTCGAAGGAATTTCCAAACTATGCAGCGTGGAACTCGACGACACGATCGATACGTGCGATCAACCGCTCTAGCGTTACTCATGTTCATCGTAATCGGCCTTATGCCGGTGTGGGCTTTCGGCGACGAGGGCATGTTTATGCCCGACAAGGTAGCGCAACTCCCGTGGGAAAAGTTTAAGCGGCGCGGCGTCAAGATTCTTCCGACTGATATTTACAATCCTGCCGGCGTCAGCCTCAAGGATGCGATCGTTATTGTTGGTGGCGGAACTGGTGAATTCGTGTCGGCAGAAGGTCTGCTGTTGACGAATCATCATGTTGCCTTTGACGCGCTGGTGGCCGCATCAAGCCAAACCAACAACTATGGCGCCAGCGGCTTCACTGCCCTGACGCGCACGGACGAAATGCCTGCGAAGGGATACACCGTGACCATCACCCAGGATTTAAAGGATGTTACGAGTGAAGTATTGAACGGAATTCCGGAAACCTCGTCCCCCGCCGATCGCAATCGCACCATTCAAACCAAATTGCGTGATCTGGAAGCTGCGGGAACCAACGAGGCTGAAGGAGTCAGCGTTCGCGTGATGGCGATGAACGAAGGCCTTTATTACTACAAGTTTACCTACCTGGAACTTGCTGACGTTCGCATTGTTTACGCGCCGCCAAAATCCATTGGGTACTTCGGCGGCGACCCGGACAATTTTGAGTGGCCGCGTCACTGCGGCGACTTCACCTTCATGCGTGCTTATGTCGGGCCAAACGGCAAGCCCGCCGAATACTCCACCGCGAATGTGCCTTACAAACCAAAAAAGTTTTTGTCTCTTTCAATGGGCGGTATCAAAGAGGGCGATTTCGCCATGGTGATGGGCTATCCGGGTTCGACGCGGCGCTATAGAGAGAGTTATTCAGTCGCCTACAACCAGGACGTTGCAATGCCTTTCAGTATCGACATCTACTCGCGTCAGATCGAAGCCCTCGAAGAGGCTGGGAAGAAAGATGCTGAGCTGCGAATCAAGCTGCAAAGCACTATTTTCAGTCTCAACAATGAACTGAAGAATCTCACCGGCTCAGTGATGTCCATGCGGCGCGCGAACGTGGTTGAGAAGAAACAGGCCCAGGAAGCAGCGTTTACCAAGTGGGTAAATGAGGATCCAGCTCGCAAGGCGAAGTACGGTGAGGTCTTGCCGGGGCTCGAGAAGGCGTACCAGGGCCTAACGCCGATGGCTGCCCACGATCTGCTGGTGCCTCAATTGTTGAATTCCAGTGACCTGATAGCTATAGCGTCTTTTGCGGGACGCGTCGCCGCCGACAAGGAAAAACCGGAGGGCGAACGCAATCCCGGCCTTGGAGAGCGCGGCGTTGCGCGGGTCCGATCCCAGATTTCCGGAATACTTGCCCGGCGCAACATGACTGTTGAACGCGACCTGCTCACTTACCTGTTGCGGCGCGCCGATGAACTTCCCGCCAACCAGAAAATCGAAGCCATCGAAAAACGTTTCGGGCAATTGAAGGGTGAAGCACGACGTCGTGCCGAGGAAGATTTTGCTCGCGAATTAGTTGACAGCAAGCGCTACTCCACCAGCGAGAGTCTGTCCGACCTGCTCAACCTTTCGGCGATCCAGTTGCGGGATTTGCACGATCCGCTGCTGGACTTTGCGGCTGACCTGAGCGCCGAGTTTGCGCGCACTCAACCGCGCCAACAAATGTTCAATGCTGCCGTGGCGCGATGGAGGCCACTGCTCGTTCGCGCAATGAGCGAGATGAGCGCCACAAAGCCTTACCCTGATGCAAACCGAACGTTGCGATTCACCTACGGCGAAGTTAAGGGATATGTGCCACATGATGCCGCACTCTATTTACCCTTCACGACACTCTCGGGCGTGATTGATAAGGACACGGGCCGCGAACCGTTTGACGTTCCTGAGAAACTCAAACAGCTTTATCGTGCGCGAGACTTTGGTCCTTATGCGATTAACGGCGGCGGCGACGTGCCGGTAGATTTTCTCTCTACCACCGACATCATCGGCGGCAATTCAGGCTCGCCAATAATGAACGGCAGGGGACACCAGGTAGGAATCGTTTTCGACGGCAATTTCGAGGGATTGGGAAACGATTTCTTTTACAACGAGCCAAAAGGACGAACCATCTCCGTCGATATTCGGTACGTTCTTTTTCTCCTCGACAAATTTGGCGGCGCGGGTTATCTGCTCAAGGAAATGGATATCCAGGATATGCCGGCAAAACTTCGGCGCGCCGCGTAAACGGGATCAGTTTGCTTGTAGCACGCGCATCTGGCGCGTGTTCACGGGCGGGTCGCCCTTGCCATTGGTGGGCAATCCAGGCAGAAAAGCGGAAAATCTGCAGGAAACTTGAGGTTTTTTCTCCTTGACACGTTCAGAGGCTTTCGCTTAGTATGCGCCCCGTTCCCAGGGTTTCGTAGTTAGTCACCCGCAAAGGATTTTTCCGTACTGCAAGCTTTACAGCAATGAGTTTCTTGGTTTCGCCCCCCGTAAGTCTGTGCATGTTGAATCGCGCTCTGAGCGCCTTTCGGCATGCATTTTTTGTTGGTTGTGTGTTTCCGAAAGCGCCACATTCCAAGCGCGTCCGGCTCACAAGCATTAACCTCAGGTCGGCGCAAAAGTAGAACAAAGTTCACATTGTCCAGTTAGTTTCAATGGCAATGCGAAACGGAAGCTGCTCTCGCCCGTTTTACCGAATCGTTAGGAGGATTCGTTGTTATGTCTAGAATAACCGGTAAGGTCAAGTGGTTTAACAATTCGAAGGGGTATGGCTTCATCGAACAGCCTGGCTCCTCCGACATCTTCGTTCACTACAGCGCCATTCAGGGCGACGGCTTCAAGACCCTCGAAGAGGGCCAGGAAGTTGAGTTTGAAGTTACCCAGGGTCCGAAAGGACCACAGGCTGAAGCGGTAACGAAGGTGTAGTCTCCCCGGCTTGCTTTGGCAACGCCACTGACCGCTTCCGGTCTTCCGGTCCGGTAAGCGCACAAAGAAAAAGGCAACTCCGAAACGTCGGGGTTGCCTTTTTCCATTAATGTCAGCTCCCGGGGCGTGTGGCCCGGGCCGAATGATCCTCAGCTGCGTTCGCCTTTAGCCTTGAAGCTGACGTGGCCGCCCTCTACATCAATCGAAAAAGAGACTCGGTCGCAGCCCAGCCGTTGCTTCAGTCCATCGGCCTGAGACGCAATCAAGCGGTGGAACCTCGGGAAAGAAAAATCTTCAGTAGGTTCGCCACAAGCTTTTTTCGCTTCCAACAAAGTGCTGTACAGATTTTTTACCAGTTCCACATCCTTGTGCGCGTCGTCACAGACAAAATTGGTTTTTCTGAACGCCGCCACCGCCTCCTGCTTGGCGCTCGCACGTGCGGTCGCGCCTACATCGCGGCCTTCCTCTCGACCCTGCATCGTTCGGCGCCAGAGATCGCGGAATGCGTTGTAACGCGACGCCAGCGAGTTGTAACGATAACGGTTCGCGTAATTAAGAGAGCGGTCGTCGCCCAAACGCTTAATTTGTGTCTCGACACGACCTTTGGTGTCGTAAGGTGGCCGCTTGGCAGCCCCATTGAAAAATTGGTCAAACTCGATCTTCAACCGCCGAATGTCCTCTTCCAACCGGTTCAACAGTTCTTCCGGCGTGGGTTCACTCTCGCCGACGGCATACTTAATCCTATTCTTTGCTCTTAATTGAGTGCGGGCAAGCTTGTTGTTATTACTTTGGGCCACTACTTTGGATCTCCTTACGAGGCGGGAAGGACTGGGCGGGACGCGTGGCGCGCGAGCGCGCAACTAGCCTGAGTCTAGGGGTTTTAAAACACTTGTGTCAACAACTAACTCGAAAACAACTTCTAAACCCATCGTCCGCATTTATTTTCTGAAAGACGTATCCTCCTACGACCGGGGGCTGCTGACTCAAGTGGTAGGGTTGCTGTGCGAACAACGAATGTCGCGGTCAGATACAGAATGTACACACCAACGAATCGTGTTTCTGCTGGAGGCCCTGGCGCTCAGCCGACTTCTTGGCGATCGTTTCGGCTAAGGAAGCGTATTTGCTTTGGCGCTGCTGCAGCTGCGACTTCTTTTGGGACAGTTCGGCAGTAATGGTCGAAATCGTATTCTTCTCCGATTGGAGTTGAGAGCCGAAAAAGGCTACTTTCGCAGTTACACTGGCGCATTCTTCGGCGTAGTTATAGCAATACGCGACGGCCGCCACGATCCCCAATACTCCGAGCCCTGTGAGTTGATCTTTCGTTTCCTGATCAGCGTTCTCGTTGACAACCGCAGCTACACTGGCGGCAGTCATCGCGAGTACCGCAGTGGTCATCTTGTGGTCCAATATATACAGAGCCAATTCGTCTTTTAGTTTTGTTTGCCGGTTTTGATGTTGCAGGAGCGTTTCAGATGTTAGTTTGATCTCTGAGGCAAGTGCGTCGCTCTCTCGAGACGCTTGGGCCTGCTCTTCTTTGAGAGTTGGCAGATCCGCTTCAATGCGATCGATTTGTGTGCGTAAGGATACCCTTTCGCCTTTATTAACATCTCGGCAGCCGCAAATCGACATCGCAGCAATGAGGATAATAATGAGAACCGCTTTGTTCTGGTAGTAGTGGTAGGTCATGGGGCTCCTCCAGGGTTGTGTTTGAGTTGGATCAGTGAGGCCGACGACGTCGTCTGTCGCCAGCAAAGCAGTGTGAAAGCGCGAGGTTATTCCTCTCATGTCTCGCTGTCAACGAGAAACATGATTTTGATGGCGATCCAAGTGCAGGTTTCTCATGTAAAACCTTCGGCAAAAAGGCGCATCATGAAGTGTAATGGCGCACAACATAAGGTTTACTCGCCTGCCAATCAACAGCTATCCTACAAACACCTACAACACCCAATTCTCCAACACAGATGACCAGTTCAACCTCAAATTCAACCAATGCAAAATCCTCTACGCTGCGCGCCATTCCGTCAGTCGACCAACTGCTGCACACTGATGTCGCAGCGCGACTTCGCCCTGCCATCGGTCTGCCACGTCTTACGGCGATCGCGCGGGAAGTAACTGAAGAAATGCGCGCTGGCGCGCAAGCGGGTGGCCTGGTGGAAGACTCGAAGGAGGCTTTGTTGGCGCTCGCCGCGAAGAGACTGAATGAGGTCAGCCTGGTAGAGAAGCTTGCTCGACTTAGACGAGTAATAAATGCCACCGGCGTGATCGTGCACACCAACCTTGGCCGCGCTCCCCTCTCAGAAGCGGCCCGCAATGCAGTTGAGCAGGCCTCGCGCTACTGCACACTCGAATACGATCCTGCTACCGGCTCTCGCGGGAAGCGAGGCCAACGGACTGAAGAACTTCTTACGCAACTTACGGGAGCTGAAGCCGCTCTGGTCGTCAACAATTGCGCTTCGGCAGCGTTGTTGATTCTGACGGTCCTGGCGGGCGATGGCGAAACAATCCTCTCGCGCGGCGAGCTGGTCGAGATTGGCGGCGACTTTCGCGTGCCCGATGTAATGGCAAACTCGGGCACCCTCATGGTTGAAGTAGGAACGACAAACAGAACCAGCCTCGAAGACTATAGTAAGGCCCTCAACGCTCGCACCCGTCTGATCATGAAGGTACATCCTTCAAACTACCGGATCGTTGGCTTCACTGCCGCTCCCCAACTTTCAGAGCTTGCGGCGCTCGCACACAGTGCGGGCCTGTACCTTTATGAAGATGCAGGTTCAGGCGTGCTCGACGATCTCAGCGCTTACGGGATTAGCGACGAGCCAATCATTCGCGAGTCAGTTTCCGCGGGCGTGGACGTAGTTTCATTTAGCGGAGATAAATTACTGGGCGCTACGCAGGCCGGATTGATTGTTGGTCGTCGCGAGATCATCGATCGACTGCGGAAGCATTCCCTCTACCGCGCGCTCCGAGTGGACAAGTTGTGCCTGGCGGCACTCGAGGCAACGCTTGAAGCGCATCGACGAAAAGCTATTGAGGAGATACCGGTACTTCACATGTTGTCGCTATCGGCAGACGCAATTGAAGAGCGCGCGAAGAAGTTAATAAGCAAACTATTGAAGAACACGATAGGGCTCATCTCGGCAACAATCGTCGCCGGCGAGTCGGCTATCGGCGGCGGTTCCGGACCCAACGTTCACCCAGCGACGGCCCTAATTGCGCTCAAACATGAAAAGCTAAAGGCGGATGATCTGGAGGAGAAACTGAGACTCTCATCGTCTCCCGTCATCGCCCGCATTTCGGACGGTTTAGTATTGCTCGACCTCCGCACCGTCGCCCCGGCGGAAGAACCAGAATTGTTAGACGCGGTCCTGGCGCTGGAAAACTAGGCGCGGCGGTTTGCCCAAGAGGTGCCGTTTTTCTGAGTCCGCGTTAGTGGACGCTTGAAAATAGCCCAGCGCTTCAGCGCTGGGTTTTGGCATTGAGTTTGAGAGGAAGTCCGTGAAGCCGACGGCTGAAACGATTCCCACTTACATAGCCGTCCGCTTCACGGACTGCAAATCCTGTTAGCCTTCGTCCCAGCAGTGAACTGCTGGGCTACTGTCGTTCGTCCGCTTTGCGGACTGATAAACCTATGGGCAATGCTTCGGCGTGCCCGAGTTTGCAGTTCGCGGGTAAGGCTTTGGAAGAAGGATCCACGAATACACACTAAGCAACACAAAAAAGAGCCACCAGTTCGTGGCATTTCGTGCCGGTTGGTGGCTCATCTCGTCTTCCCTGCGGCCGCTCATCGCGTTGCAAAACAGGAAAACCGCTGTTTTTCTCTGGTATTTACAACTACTGAGCGTGTATACTCCAACCTGCTTTTGTTATCCCAGCAAGAGTAGCCCTTAACAGTCAAACCTCAGTTTTTCAATCTCTTCTCAGTCTGTTTCTCGCTTTGGCACGTTTTCCCCCTCTCAAATCCCTATGCACGTCTTTGATCGTGGCTGCGGCTGCGGCGCTGATTAGCTGTGGCTTGTGGCTGATGGGCCTGCTGGAGTCACTCGAAAACGCCTTTATCGTGCTGCCCGCTACGAAGGAAGTATCGCTGATCAGTCCGAGTTTTTGGATGGGCGCACTCATGATCGGCGGTGTTTCCCTCGCCGTGACGACGGCCGTGGCTCGCTTCGGAGGCCGGGGCGCATTCCCCTTCGTGGGCGCAGGCTTTCTGGGGCTGGCCGCAGTCAGCCTCGCGGCTTCGCGACTGTTCCAGTTGGACATTCTCTTCGTTCCCATGGCCCTGGCGTCAGTGATCGCGGTTTTCGCGATTCAGTTAAACCGTCTTCGCAACGAAGACCTCGCGTTTACCGAGAAGCTTATTCGCGCCTCATCAAGAATGGGTTCTCTTCAAACTAACGAGGCCGAACATCGACTACTTAGCGGACTGCAACTGGTCCAGACCGTACTCGCTCCGATCGAGTCGGTCGTCTTTCGCCGAGACAGCATGGGTCATCTTGTTTCAACGGCCCGTCTGCGCTCAGCACCTGGTTCGAATGGTCTGGAGACTGAACGCAATTCGGCATGGCGCGGCGGCGTTAGTTTATGTGAACGCGCAATGGCCGGCGGGGAAATCCTGGTTGAAAAAGTTGGCGAGAAGATTGATAACCGGGAACCCGGAACCACGATCGCGAACATTGCCCTCCCGCTGCGTCATGAAGACCGCACAGTCGGCGCGTTACTGCTACGGGTCACCAGGGACTTCGACAAAGATGACCGCGCACTGCTGATGGCAGTGGGAGGACAGATGGCTCGCAACCTCCAGCGGGAAGAAGTTTACGCGAGGACACGCAAGCCCAGCCCCCTGGCGTTCTTCTCAGTCCGCTCGGCGCTTCGAAAACTCCAATCGCTCTACGTTCTCAACGGCGCCATGTTGGAACAAAGCGTTGGCGTCAGCGCACTTTCCGAAGTTACCGATTGCTTAGCGCTAGCCTATCTCGACGGTCGAATCGCGCATGTAAACAAACCGTTACTCGCACTCGCCGGGGTATCGGAAGCCGATGTCTCACGCATTAGTTTTTTTGAACTGTTGGACCACTTTCGCGGCGGAGTGTTCGACGAGCCGGCGATTGCGGTGCGCCGGGTTTTACAAACTGGTGAGGCATATGAGCGCGAGCTGCCTCTGGGCGATTGCAATCAAACCTATGGCTTGCGCATCTCCCTCGTGGCCCCAAAGCCCGCAGATGAGTCAACTTCGCAACCGCTCTGCCTGGCGTTGGTAATCAAAAATCTCACAGTCCTCAAAGAACACGAGCAGCTGAAGAGCGACATGATTTCGCTGATGTCGCACGAACTGCGCACGCCGCTGACGAGCATTAATGGTTTCGCTGAGTTGTTAACAACGGACGAGAGTCTCTCCGAACAAACCAGGGAGTTTGTGACGATCATCGCGAATGAAGCGCAACGCATGTCGCGAATGATCAATACGTTTCTCACGGTCGCACAACTCGAACGGAAAGATCGTCAGGAAGTTCTGAAGATTCCTCTGCGGCTTGATGAGGTGGTGAAGGAAACGATTGCGAGTATGCAACCGGTCGCCAGGAAACGCCGCATCCGTTTAGTCGAACAGCCTACCCAACGACTGCCTCCCGTCGCTGCCGACAAGAGCATGATTACGCAGGCCATCAAGAACCTGGTCGGAAATGCAATCAAATATAGTCCCGAGCGCACCACGGTAACCGTATCGACGCTGCTCGAGGCTGACGCGGTAAGACTCTGCGTTGAAGATCGCGGATACGGCATCCCCGCCGAATCGAAAGACCGGGTGTGGGAAAAGTTTTATCGAGTCGTTCGCGAAGGCGAAGACAAGGACGAGGAGTCGACCGGCCTCGGGCTTTCATTCGTGCGCGAAGTGATTGAGCAACACGGCGGCGCAGTAGACGTGGAATCGGAAGTAGGACGCGGATCGAAATTCAGTTTCACTCTTCCGCGGTTGTGATTTTGAATTTGTGCAATTAATAACGGCCCAGTCTGGAAGGAGCTCGAAAATGAAAGCAGTTAAATGTCCCAATTGCCAATTTGTCGGCTTTCCTTTGGCAAACAACTGCAAGAGTTGCGGTAGATCGTTAGATTTACCAAAGTTTACAGCGCCTAACATTCCGGAAGTCAGCTATGAGTCGGAAGAGACGAGTGGAAGCCGGAAAAAGCTGCTTGGTGTGGCCGCCCTTCTGGGCGTTGCATTTCTGATTGGTGGTGGTTACTTCGCCAAGCAGAAACTCGATCAATATTGGGACCCGACACCAGGCTACGTTGCGGCTATCACCAGCGCAGAGGATTTCAAAAACCCGGTCACAATCCGAGTCAATCGCCGTCAGATTAAGACGAGTTTTGACTATTCGCTGACCCACTTTGGTGGCGCATCGAAACCAGGGACGGCGGTGAAAGCGGCGGACGTCCTTGAGGCAATTGGTTTCTTAACCAAGTCAATTGACACTACCGTGCGCACCGCCAAAAGCGCCGTCCCTCAATGGCTTCCCCAGTTCGATGCCCAGGGCGGGGCGATATACAAAAACGCCCAACCAACCCTTCATGAAGTGAAATCGGAACACCTCGCGATTCAGCTTACAGAAAAAGGCAAACAGGAGGCCGTCAACTGGAAAGAGACTGATGAGCCGTATCTCAACGTCGGTTCTGAGGCGAAAACAATTCCTTGGTGGCGGATACCAATCGGAGATCATGAGCTGGTGCGAATCGAGAGCGTCAAACCTGCACCTGCCGACGGTGGAGTGGAACTAATGTTAATCACGTTTCGCTGGCGCTGGCGTCCAAACAAGTTGGGTGAACACTTCGATCCTCAGAGTGCTGCCTATCAATTGATGGGCAACGCAACCCAGCAGGCAGCTGCCACTTTGAAATGGGACAGCAAGACGGAATATCTGGGCCATGCAACCTTGCTGAAGCGTGGAGACAAATGGGAAGTGACGGATTTAAAGTTCATGAATGAGGAGTCTGCCAAGTCTGTTCTGAGCGGTATGGCTATGACCAAATAGCCAGGGCTCGAATCGAGTAGGTTTCAGAAAAAGCATGTCCGCCAACGACACCACGTCAATCCAGGTTGATTTTGAAGTAAACCGCCGTGACCTTTTTCGAATGAACCTCGATCTGGCGAAGTGGCGAATCTTGCTCGGCCTCGCTGTCGCAGCAATTCCTATTGTCGGCCTGAGTTATTTTTTCGTGCTCATTGACGAGAAGAAGATTCTGCTACAGCTGTCCCCTTTATTCATCGGTTTGCCGCTCGCATCAGTCGGAGGCCAAATCCTCCGGCTGCATGCCATCTGCAGAAAATTTGTGCGCGGTCTTCCCGAATCTCAACGTCGAGTCCAATATCGTTTTCAATCGGAAACGGATGGTTACGACGTGACCTACGGAAACAGCTTTAGCCATGTAGCCTGGCAGGACATTCTTAAAGTGGAAGAAAAGCCGGCTTACTTTGTACTTTATCTGAATCGCATCGAAGCTGGTTTTGTTCCGAAGCAAGGATTTCATCAGTCCGCTGATATTCCAGTGTTTCGCAGGATTTTGTCCGCCAAGCTAGGCCTGAAGGCAAAGCTGTTTCCTAATTAGACTTTCTTCGGATCGTTAATTAAACCGCGACAGGAGGGTGCTCCACAGATGCACCTTTTTTTGTTGGAATGAAGCGTTGACTCGTAGTCGATTGTGATCTCCTCGCCCGGCTCAATATCGCGCAAGGCGATAAAAAGAATGTGGCCATAAGCGATCTTCATGAAGGCGTTGGGTTCGCAGGAGTGGTTTATGTAGTGGGTGCCGTTTCCACCGCGGCTGCCATCAAGGCTCCAACGATGGTCGATTCCGCAGATGCGCAAGCGCTCCCGGCCCGCCCTGCGCTTCGCTTCAGCATTTGAGATCTTTTCCCCGGCATACTCCGCTATCTTCCGCCGGCGCGTAAACCTGGTTTCAGCAAAACATCCCTGGCCTTCGATTGTCGACTTCTTGATTGATAAGCCTGGGGCAAGCTTCAGTTTCATTTTCTGATTGTAACGCAAACAGTGAGTTTGCGAGTTCGGACCAATCATGGCCGTGGTAACAAAAATTTCGACCGCCAACGTCTTCGAGAAACGAGGCGGCCGTCATGAAGTATCGCGGGCGCGACCGTGAAATCACACTAAGGATCGCATGCTATTGCTTAAGCTTGAAGCTACGCGCAATGAAATCTGTTTGATTGCGAATGCGCGCCAGCTTGTCGCGGAGACCCGAAAAACGCAGTGCGTATACAGTGCGGTTATCCGCCTGGAGATAATAGATGCGGCCCATCATCGGCTTGCCGGTCCTGACAAACTCATACGAAACTGTAACGCCTTCGAGTCTACCTGAAAAACTTTCCTGTTTTCCTTCCACGAAACCCGGCAAGAATCTCAACTTCTGATCCAGGTCCCGGCGGGCGACATCGGAAGGTTTGGTGTCGGCGTCGACGGCCTCTTTGCGAATCTGGAGATATCCCTGCAAGCGATCGCCGTAGACGAATTCCGCATGCTCACGTTCGCCGTCGCCCTCAGAGATAGCGCGCCACTCGGTTGAAGGGAGTTCGAGTGAATAACCATCAGCGCTGCTGGTGTACACCTGTTGTGACACGGCCAGGCAGAAACTGCCCGTGATCAAAGTGATGACTAAAAAAGCTATTA
This sequence comes from Pyrinomonadaceae bacterium, assembly GCA_035557535.1. Taxonomy (GTDB): domain Bacteria; phylum Acidobacteriota; class Blastocatellia; order Pyrinomonadales; family Pyrinomonadaceae; genus PSRF01. The sequence goes on along the minus strand of DATMDU010000150.1, from coordinate 137,111 downwards.
GGTGTTTCATGTTGATAGTTAAACTCCTCGTCAATTGCTCTGGGTGAATCATCCAACGCCGGCTGAGGCAATCTTGAACAACCTTGCGATGCCGGTATGACTCAAACTCGTTGTCCTCTGCCAACCGCACCTACGAAGCCGCAGCGATAGCTTCACGCTGAATGGCCACGAGGGATTGCAGCCCTCGCCTGGCCAGCGCCAGCAGATGCTCCATTTGCTCCGGTGTGAATGGTTCGCCTTCCGCAGTTCCCTGCACCTCGATGAACCGCCCGTCGCCGGTGCAAACAATATTCATATCAACTGCCGCCTTTGAATCCTCGTCGTATTTTAAGTCCAGGAGCGGGATATTCTCCACTATTCCGACGCTGATGGCCGCGACTTCATTTGTGATTATGGTGCGCTGGAGTTTGCCCAACTTTATTAGACGATTAACAGCCAGGACAAATGCGACGTAGGCGCCGGTAATTGCTGCCGTTCGTGTGCCCCCGTCTGCCTGCAGCACGTCGCAATCGAGCGTGATGGTGCGCTCCCCGAGTAACTTCATTTGCGCGGCGGCGCGCAGACTGCGACCAATCAAACGTTGAATCTCGTGCGTCCGACCCGAAGGGCCGCCGCGCCCGATCTCTCGAGCCTTCCTCTGTTGGGTGGCACGCGGCAACATGGAATACTCCGCCGTGATCCATCCTTGCCCGCTGTTGCGCAGAAATGGCGGAACCCGGTCGTCGACTGACGCTGCGCAAACGATTCTCGTCTGGCCCATCTCAATCAGAACGGAACCCTCGGCGTAGGGCAGAAAACCCGGAGTAATTTTTACGTCGCGCAGTTGGTCAAAGGCGCGGCCGTCAGTACGTACGAAGCTCATCGTGTCCCCACACTTCCACTGCCTCCAGCACTGAAGGCGACATTCCCAAAAATCGTTCTGCTACTTTTGCGAAGCGTTCCGCCGCATCTGTCACGTAGAAATGATCGAGGTCATCGCACAATTGGCGAGCTGCGCCTTTCGCGGCTTCGACCTCCGACATCGCACCACTTTGCTCCGCTTCACTTGCTGACGCATTTAACTTATCCGAGTCCAAAAGCTCTTCCACCACGCGAGCCGCCGCTTCGCCGGAGTCTATCAGCGGCACCTCCGACCCGACGACATCGCGAATTAGATCACGCAGGATTGGATAATGAGTGCAACCTAAAACCAGCGCTCCCAATTCCTCGGTTTTGAAGTCAACTAAATATTGTGCCGCCACCGCACGCGCCACGTCGGTGTCAGCCCAGCCCTCTTCGGCGAGAGGGACAAACAACGGACAAGCGCGTTCCATCGCCCCGATCGACGAATCAATGCGCGCGATGGCGCCGGCGTAGGCGCCGCTTTTTACCGTCGCCTCGGTAGCGATCACGCCAATTGTCTTACCCCCCGAAACAGACACTGCCGCGCGGGCGCCTGGCTCGATCACGCCGATCACCGGCACCGTGACGGCGCCGCGAATGGCCGGCAACGCCAGTGCCGACGCCGTATTGCAGGCCACTACCAAAAGCTTGATCCCGTGCGCCTCCAGAAATCTTGCGTTCTCAATTCCATAGCGCTCGACGGTTGCAAGCGACTTCGTGCCATAGGGCACCCGCGCAGTGTCCCCAAGGTAAACAAAATGTTCGTTAGGCAGGCGTTCGTGCAGCGCCCGATAGACCGTGAGCCCACCGACGCCGCTGTCAAAGATTCCGATGGGAAGGGAGCTGATTTTGGATTGCGGATTTCGGATTGCGGATTTCACGATCGCGCCGTGCTCGATGTTAACGAATCGGTTTTCAAATCCGCATTTCGAAATCCGAAATCCGAAATTCAAAGAATGGTGGAGGCGCCGAGAATTGAACTCGGATCCAAGAGCTGTCGCCGAAAGACTCTACATGCTTATTCGCTTCTCTTGCCTGATCACCGAAGTGATCAGAATTTCAGTAGACACCGAGTAAGTGAAGCGACAAGACCGCGGTGCTACCTAGTCCGACTTTGTCTCACCCACCCCCACGGACCGAAAGGGTGGGCCAGCTTATCTGAGTGACATCTCCCTCCGCGCGCATAAGCAACTTGCGGCGAGACGCTAGCGGCTAATTAGGCAGCTAGAGCCAATTCATTGTTATTGGCAATTGTTTTTTCCCTACGCTTTTTAACGAGCTGCATAGAGATGCTCGGCATGACATCCGTCGGTCGCCAGAAACCCCTGTCGAAGCCTGTCGCCCCCGTTTGCTTGGAAATTATACCAGAGCCTGCGTTATAATCCGCAGCGGTCAGCGTTTCCTCAATTCGGGTCTGCTAAATCCTAGGCCACAGTGTGTGGTTCGGCAGAGCCTTCTCGCAACGTGAGATTACCAAAGGAGTTTGTCCATGCCTAGAGCACTAAGGGTGATGTTCGGTGTTGCAATTTTTGTTGTGCTTGGGACTTCCGCTGGCTTGGGAAAGCGTACAACTCAGCCTGTACTGTCCTGCTCTCCTAACGCTAATGGAGTACTGCCTCGGTCGTTGTGACGATCGGCATCAAGCCTGTATGCAGAATAACGTTTCGTTTATTTGCGACAACAATCGGGTCAATTGCCGAATAGAATGTCAAAACATGTGTGATGGTCCGGCGCCGGAAACACCAGACACCTTAAATTGACTCTTAAGCAATTGTGTCGTCGCCGGATTTATTGCCCCCTCTCAAGACTTTGTCTGTTGTCGTGTGTCTCAAGCTAGGCACGCTGTTCACGATCCCCCATCGATTCGAAGCCAGCGGGTCTTAATTCTTGCGTTGCCTCCTAGCACAACCTTGCCACTGTGGGAATCCACGTTGTCGTTTTGCTGCACTTTGAGGCAATTTAGTCGTTAGAGAGGTCTGAATTCAAATGGCTGCAAAAATCCCTGGTTCAAAGTTGAAATCATATTCACCGATGGCAATCGTGAATGCTCCGCCGGCACAACGCGGACACCTTTTACGCAGGTTCTGGTTGCCCGCAGTTTTGTTGTTGGCTCTCGCAGCGGGAGGACTGACAGGGATCGTCGCTGCCTATCAACTTAATTATTCCCGCGCCGCGAATGAGGTCGCCGCCCTAGCGACTTACCGGCCGAGCGTAGTTACACGAGTCTACGCGGATGATGAAACAACCGTCATAGGAGAGTTCGCTCTTGAAAAGCGCATTCCTCTTAGATACGAAGATATTCCGCCCCTCATGAAAAACGCGATCCTCGCCGTGGAAGACGCGAGATTTTATGACCATGTAGGAATCGATCCGGTACGCATCATCGGCGCTACCTGGAAAAACCTGACCACTGACAAGGTTGAAGGGGGATCTACTCTCACCCAGCAGCTCGCCAAGAACCTATTTCTTTCCAAGGAACAAACTTACAAACGAAAGATGAACGAGTGGGCCCTGGCGCTTCAGATCGAACGCTACTACACCAAAAACCAGATTATGGAGCTTTACGCCAACCACATCTTCCTTGGCGCGAACGCATATGGCGTGGAAGCCGGCTCCGAAACGTACTTCGGCAAACAAGCGAAGGACATGACGATTGGCGAGGCGGCCTTGCTGGCGGGCGTTCCCAAAGCTCCCAGTGAGTATTCGCCGACGACGAATCCAGCGAAGGCCAAGGAACGTCGCGATCTCGTCCTCGATCTGATGGCCCGCCACGGGTTTGCCACGCAGTCAGAAGTAGACGCCGCCAAAGCGAAGCCAATTCAACTTGCGGATACGGCCTATTCCCAGGCACAACCCAAGTCAAGTGCGTTTGACTATCCAGTAGAAGTAATCAGGCAGGAGCTGGAGGACAAATATACAACGCGCGTGGCCCAGGGTGGACTGTCCGTCTACACCACCATCAACATTGACGCTCAGAAAAAGGCTTACGAGGTTGTGCGCGCGGGGTTGCGTCGTTATGACAAGTCGCGTGGCTGGCGCTCGAGTTATAAGTTGATCCCCACGGCCAACGGGCAGCCAACCCAACAGGAGATAAACAATTACAAGGATCCAGACTGGACCGGCAATGACTACACTGAAGGTCGCTACCTCTCGGGGCTGATTACTAAGGTTGACCACGCCAGGAATGAAGCCACCGTTCGCTTCGGCAATTTCACGGCGACTGTTGGCCCAGCGGACATGGGCTGGTCCGCCCGCCAACCGAAGAGCGAGTTGAAACCTGGATATCTAAGTGAGTTTCAGATCAAGGAAGTTGACAAGAAGAGCCGGCGGCTGAAGGTGGAACTATCCCAGATTCCGGCAGTGGCTGGAGCCATGATGACGCTCAACGCCAAAACCGGCGAGATCGTCACGATGATTGGCGGTTATGATTTTTACACCGCCAGCAAGTTTAATAATGTCACGCAGGCGTATCGCCAGACGGGTTCGTGCTTCAAACCTTTTGTTTATACGGCGGCGGTCGAATGGGGCATGACGCCGGATACGACCGTCAGCGGTGCGCCCATCAGCATCGGCGGCTGGAATCCGCACAACTATGATGGCTCGCTCGGCAACGGAGACTTGCCGCTGAAAACAGCCCTCGCAAAGTCGATGAACATTCCGGCCGTTCACTTGTTGCAAACGGTCGGCATTCAAACCGGATCGCAAATGGTCCGTCGCTTCGGTATCAAGGTACCCATGGCGCCGTATCTGTCATCCGCGCTGGGCGCAACCGAAGTGCCGCTGGATCAAATGGTCTCCGCGTATTCCGCGTTTCCCAACAAAGGAATTCGCGTGGAGCCGCATCTGGTGCGCCGCGTTTTGGATCGCGATGGCGCTGTGCTTCAGGAATGGGAAAAGACTACCTACAAGGTGATGAATGAATACGTGGCTTTGACTATGGTCCAGATGATGCGCGGTGTGGTCGACGGTGGGACCGCTACGGGCGCGCGGGCGCTCGGTGTTCCGGTTGCCGGTAAGACCGGTACCGTCAATGATCACACTGACGTCTGGTTCATCGGTTTCACCCCAACGTACGTCACCGGAGTTTGGATGGGGTATCCAGGCAAGAAGAAAGATCTCGGCAGCGGCATGACCGGCGGTGTGGGCGCACTTCCTTTCTTCGTCGATTTCATGAAGGACTTTCTCAAGGACAAACCGAAAGAGACTTTCGATAAGGCGCCGTCGATGCCGGAAGACATGAAGGAACTATTCCGGCAGCGTCAACGTGAACTCATGGCCGAGCGGGCCCAGTTTAAGACCGACGAAGAGGAAACTGACGAGGAAGCAACGACTACCGACCCCAACGAGCAACCAAAGTTGGAACAGATGACGCTGCCTCCGCCTCCTAAAGTGGACGACGGTCCGGCAAACCCGCAACCAAAAGTGGAGACGGTAACGCCTCGAATCGAGACTGCACCGCCACCGCCGGCCTCCCGCCCGCGCGAAGTTGATCCGGCGAAGAAAAAGGGCAAGAAGGGCGACGACGAACCGTAAGTAGGACAGGCATTCCTGCCTGTCCAGGTTCTCATCATCGATTCCAGCGACAAACAGAAATGTCTGTCCTACGCTGTTCTTTTCGCGGCACTAGACCAGGGCCACTCCTCAGGGGTGGCAACCAATCCAGCTTTCACTGGATTCCGTTCTATATAACTCTCAATACGATAAAACTGATCTTCATTCCGTACTGAGTGATCAAAGGATTCGTCCTGCCAGAATTTTTCTCCCGTGCGGCCTAACAACTTATTACATTCGCGCGCAGTGTAGCCCTTAACGGATTTGGTAATCCGATACAGCAGTGCCATCGGCCAGATGAGAATGTGTACATGGTTAGACATCACCACATAGGCACTTAGCCGATAGAGCCTAAGGAGGCTCAGCGCCATGATGTAGAGAGTCGGCTACAATCTGCGCCAAGCGAGCATCCTTCAACCATGTCGGACCATAACGCGCCTGGTCTAACTCGCGATCAAGAATCAAAAACCTTTTGCCGAGATTTTTCTCTCTCAGACTCGACCCTACAACGTGACGAGGTAATGAGCCGAAGAGTCGCCACGTTATGAAAAGCGCGCTATCTCTTTTCTGCCAGTGCGGGAGATGTCTTCTGTAAAACATAGTAGGACAGGCATTCTTGCCTGTCCTCAAGTTGTTTCAAAGCGTTGATTGATAAAGAGCAGCAATCGGTGGATGCCAAGTCTCTGGCATCCTTTGCTGTCTAGCGTGGACAGGCAGGAATGCCTGTCCTACCCCAGGATTCTTTCCAACGAGTATGGCAGCATCTTCCGCCACCAGGGCCAGTCGTGGTCCACGTCAGCGCCCCACAGATCAAGTTTGTGAGGGATGCCTTTCGAAGTAAGAATGTCGGAGAGATGCTGGCTGCGTTCGGGAGCTTCGTAATTCCCCTGGCCTGAAAGAATGTGAATCGAGTCGGCCTCTTTCAGCATCGGCAAGTAGTGATCATCGTTTAAGTTTGGAAGGTAGTCAGCGGGATTATTGAAGTAGACATTGTCGTCGTAATAGTCCTTGAGATAGGAACGCACATCGTAGCTTCCGCTCATCGCAATCACGCCGCGAAACAGATCCGGATGTTTGAAATAAGCGTTGGCGGCGAGAAACGCGCCCAAACTCGCTCCCGTAGTCAGCGGACGAGCGTCTTCGCCTGCTTCATTGCGAATCAGCGGCAACACCTCGTCGACGATGTAGCGATCAAAGCGCGTTAGCAGCTCGGCTTTAAGGTTTGGCGGCATCTTCTCGTTCAGCAAGCTGTAACGGTTGACGCTATTGATTGAGTAGGCGCGCACGCGACCGGCTTCTATCAACGGTTTTATTGCGTCGACCAGATGAAAACGTTCGTACTCGAGATAATCAGCCGCTGCAGTGGGAAACATCAATAGAGTTTGGCCAGCGTGTCCATAGGCCACGAGCGGCATTTCGCTTTGCAAGTTCTGACTAAACCAGGATGTTATTCGGCGTTCCATGGATACCTTTCATTGACCATCACGCAAGGCAGTCCCGCATGGAGGTGACTAGCCTCAACGTGCTGAATTATTGAAACTGTTGATATGCTGATTTGCGTGCGAAATATTCTCGCAGTTTGTTGCGGAGCGCAAGCTTAGGCAGAGTGGCAGGGATGACAGCCGCGAGTCACGTACAGGATGCATGCCACAATCAGCGGCTCGCCTTGCCGTTGCCTTGACGCTCTTTCACGCCTCTGTTATAAAAATCGTTCGCGCCCCGCGCATAGTTTTTAGCTATTTCGGGCTATACAGGGGCGCTTATTCCGCAGTAGCTCAATGGCAGAGCATTCGGCTGTTAACCGAAGGGTTGTAGGTTCGAGTCCTACCTGCGGAGCCAAATTCTTCAAACGAAAACGGGCAGCACAGGCTGCCTGTTTTGTTACACCTCCAGCTGGCCAATATGTTTTGCGTATATCCCTCGGTATCCCGACACGTCGGGATTGTAGGTTCTCCCGATTTATCGGGACTAACCTGCGCAGCCAACTCTGGATACAGGTCGCCGGAACTACTTTCGGCGGCCTTTTCTCTTGGCCACGCAGAACAATAACAGCAAGAATATTAGAGTCGGCGAAAGTTGCCGTGAGTGCAGCAGTCTCCCGTTCACCAGGCAACTGAAAGTAAAAGTGGAGACTGTGTGATTTGTCGACTCGAGTTTGTCGACACAAACTCTGGCGCGCTTCGAATTTACTAACAACTCGCTACAGGCCACTGAGCTTCGCGCCGAGCTCTGTACTCTACGCAAGTAGGGACATTTCTACTTTGCGCATTTGGGTGACATTTCAACCTGGGGTTTACAACGCCAGAAAAATTCTTGACTTTCATTTGGAAAGAGAATAGTGTGCGACCGTTCTCATAACAGGCTGACCTCTCACGAGCCCCTGCGACCACATGCATACTCGCTAAGATCAGCTGGTACCATCTTTTTCATCATTTGAATTACTCAAGATACCTCGCGTGCGAGCGATTGGTTTTCTCCCCGCTGTAGAGCAAAAGGGCACGTGCAGAATTCGTTGGCACTGAGCCTCGGCCCAACGCGACAACCACCTCGCATCCTAGTCCAGATTACCCGCTCAGCTCTCATGGCTGGCAACTAACGGGCCTATTCAACGCTGCGGAACTGCGCATGTCGAGTTATCCCGAAACGCTTGACTGACAAAGAGGCTCTCAGATTGTTTCGCGCGATAGGCATCTGGGTTCACTTTCCATAACAGCGAGCTTGTGGTTCGCCTCAGACCCGGCTGGCCGACCACGCTCTCACCTTACAAACCGAGATAGACCGTCAGGAGGATCTCATGGCTGTTCTAATTCAAGTAAACGGAAACAATAGTGGAGAAGGTTTCTTAATAGCCCCGGACGGCGCGCGGACGTTTCCTGTCGCAGTCGGACTACGAACCGACGACGGGACAAACGTGTCGGCAACGTTGCAGATTGCGGCCGGTGGCGTGGCTGGCATCTCATTCGCAGCGACGTCAATCGACATCTCTTCAACGGAAGTCTTTGTCGATATTCATGCTACTTCATCCAGCACGAGCCGCAACGACACCGTCCTGGAGGTGGTGGTGGGAGGGGTAGTCCAGGCGAGCTTTGATCTTACCGCCATTTCGAAACCGGAGGTCTGGTTCAAAGGCATTTTCGAGGCTAGGTTCGCAACGGATGATGACCCCTACAACGAACCTCGTGGGACAAGCGGGGGTAATGCATTCGCCCTTGACGGAGAGCCTGACTTTGTTCCAGCCGACAGTGTTCCTGACACAATCGATAAACCGGTAGGACGGGTAATACGATTTCACAACTCGCCGGTCAACCGATCACATGTGCGGGAGCTCGGCGTTCGGGTATTTGTGATCAAAGGCAAGGTGGGCGAGATCGGAGGAATGGGCGGGACCTCTGAGGAATTTGTGGTGGGTGATGCTGTTATTGGACTACCAGTTAATCTTGGCCCCAACAGTTATTTTGCAGAGAATTCTCCTCGCCCGGCCGGCAACCCTGCAACCGCAGATCCTCCGGTAGGGGCGGGTCAGTCTCCCATCGGTCTGTTTGAGTTCCACATCAGTAACGTGTTCTCAGGGACTTCCGCTCCCGCGTCACACCGTCCCCGCGGATTCGGAATCGCTGGTTTTGCAGACGCCGAGGACTTGAGTACGTTTAACGAGAACCGGCGGGTCGCCCTGCAGGCGGAGTTTGATCTGCTGAGTCCTGCTCAACAGGCCGCACAAGTGGGCCAGAACCTCACCACGCGCTTGAATAAATTGGCGGCTCTCGGCGTAGGCGGTCAATTTGGCTGGCCAGTCCAGGTAACGTATAGAGGACATATTGACTCCGGGATCGACTTCCAGCCATCGAACTCGAGTGTGCTGTCGTATCTGGCGGGATACGACTCCTTTACCTTTATTGGAAGTTTCGCCAACTTCCACCTTGATGAACTTCGCGGCCAGGTGGAAGGCAACATCTTTGCGGACCTTGCCTTCGACGCGACTCCACTCCAGAAAGGCATCTACAACATTCAATCGCGCGAAGCGTCGCCGTTCAATGCGCTGACGATCCCTGCGATGACGACGGCGGCCATCGATGCCGCTCTTGGCGGGTCGCCGACTTCGGAAAAGTGTGTGGTGACGGTGAGCGATGACCTTGACCGGCTGGTCGTATCAAAGGCCACGCTCGCCAATCCGGCAGATCCACCGGCGACTTGGACCATCTCCTCGATAGGTGAGTCTCTGGTAGGAGAGTTCCTTCCGGAAGCCAGTGTGCTTCCGCGAGAGCTTGTCTACCGCATCTTGCAACCGGGCGCCCAGGGAAGCGCGTTGGGCCTGTGCGAAGGCACAGCTTTCGATCCGCCGCCACAGATCGGTTTCGCTAAGCTCTTTGCAGAGGAAACGATCTGGCAGCTGCAGTTGCATGCAGGAACTAATGGCGCGGACGGCGTGACTTACAAAGGATCATGGTCGGGCAACACGCAAACCCTGGCGACTGGTTGCATTCCGCTAGACGTTGAGTTGCTGACCTCGACAATCAATTTCGGCAACGTCGAGCAGGGCATGAGAATGAATCGGCAGATCGTTCTGCTGAATCGCTCCACTGCTGAAGTTCAGATCGCCTTGCCGGGACTGTCGCTTCCTTTCGAGGCGGTTTCCATTGCCCCAGTGACACTTCCACCGGGTGAAATTGGGTTCCTCTTGATCTCTTTCGTTGCCGGAGCACCCGGCGTAAGTTCGCAGACGATCTCGCTGACCGCGACTCCGGCTCTGACTGTTGGTCTTGTGGTTTCCCTCACGGGCAATTCGATCGCTCCTACCAAGGTTGACGCAGTGCTCGTTCTGGACCGCTCCTTCAGCATGACTGAACCGGGGGTGAACACCCCTGGACGTTTCATGAGTAAGGCACAGCTCCGAAACGAGGCTGCAAAAGTGTTTATTCAGATGCTGCGCGAGACCGACCGCATCGGCATCGTGCGCTTCAATGAAGATGCGCAGGTGCATTTCCCGTTTCAGGAAGCCGGCCCCGAAACGGGAGGCGTGGGAACCGGGAGGTTTGACGCAAGCGCATCATTGGACCTCGCGGCCCTTAACCCGGCGGGGAACACCTCAATAGGTGATGGGATGTTCGAGGGTAATGAAATGTTGACCGCGCCTGGGAGCACAGCCGATAAGCACGCTCTCGTAGTGCTGACGGATGGCAAGGAGAATCGGGACCGATTCATCGCCGCTGTTTCGCTGGGCGCTAGTGTAAGGGCCTATGCAATCGGGCTCGGCGTCCCTCAAGGAATAAACGTTGCCAAACTGAGCGCAGTCACCGGCAACACTGGCGGCTACCTGCTTGTGACTGGCGGGCCTGAAGAAAACGAGTTCCGCTTGCACAAGTATTACGCGCAGATTCTCGCCGGAATACACGGCAACAGCGTGGTGCTGGATCCGCCGGGCGTCATAAATGCGGGCCAGACACAAAGGACCCCTTTCTACATCACAGAAGCGGACGTGAATTTCGACGTCGCGCTGCTAACGCGGTACCCCATGCTGCGTTTTACGCTTGAAGCGCCGGATGGCACGCGCATCGATCCAACAAACGTGGGCTCGTTCAACGGGCAGTTCGTGACCGGACCGGTTTGTTACTACTACCGAATGCATTTGCCAGTCTTCGCCAGTGACTTTAGTCGGGCCTTGGGTAAATGGCACATTGTGATCGAGTATTTAGGCGCGCCCCAGTACTTTGGAGCAAAGGCGTTGAAGATGCGGATTGCCAACGAGGGCCAGCGTAAGGGAAGACAGCCTAGCTTCACCCGCAATTTGAACACCGCTGTCAATTATCACATCCTGGTGACCGCTCGTTCGAGCATCCAGTTGGAAACAAGGATCGAGCAACGCGGGTTTGAACCGGGCCTTGATCGGTCGGTCGTCGCCTTCCTCCGAGCGTCCGGTCAGCCGCTTGCTGATCGCGTGAATCTGCTGGCCCAAGTGACACGGCCAGATGGCGTCGTTTCGCTGCTGCCGATGGCGCATATGGGAAACGGACGGTTCGAGGCCAAGCTCGACGATGCCAAGATGCTCGGTCATTACAGCATCGTTGTTAGAGCAGCCGGTCAGACACCCGGAAACTTCCCCTTGCAACGCGAACAGACGCTGAGCGGAGTCGTATTGGATCCTGCGGCGGACAGCCTTACTGACACCACCGTTAACCAGATCACTGAATTGCTCGAAGGTCAGCAGGGGGCAATTAAGGAACTGGCGAAGCTCTTAACCAACCTGTTCGACAATCTACGGGATAACAATCAAGCTGGGTTGAATGCGGGCGAAGTATTGCGCAAATGGTTGCTCTGGATTTTGATCATTCTGATCGTGATCTTCCTTTTGATGTTCGTGATGTTCCTTCTATCTTCTCCCTGGGCTTCGACTTAAACGATGCGGGCCAAGATGCATAAGCTAACTCCGCTTGTAATCCTGATGACCGTCAGTGTGGCCGCCTTTTGGCTCATGCGCACCCCGGTTATCGTTTATTCTCAAGACGCTAACAGCAACGGGATCGCCGATCGAATGGAGCTGCCCGGGACGCAGGCGAGCGCGACGCTGCCTGGCGCGGCATTCAATCTTGCGACTCCACTTAAGACCGCCGACGAATGCACGGCTTGCCACTTCACGGGAACAAAAGCGAAGCCATTCGCCCCCTGGAGCGGCTCGATGATGGGAAACTCGGCACGCGATCCGGTATTTTGGGCCCAACTTGACGTCGCTGAAAACGACGAAAGTAGCGACCCGAATCTTGCCGGGGCGCGGGACATTTGCCTGCGTTGCCACATACCAAAAGGCTGGCTGGAGGGCAGGTCCTCGGGAGCACCGGGCCCAGCCTTGAGTAATGCGCTCCGCGGAATGGCAATGCAGGAAAAGGACCTCTTCGGCGTCCAGTGTGAGTTGTGTCACCGTTTGGTCGACCGCGACGCAACCACCGCGGATGGTATCGACCAAAACATGATTGTTGGGCTAAATAGTCACGCCGACTCCGAGTTGCGCGTGCCGCCCAGCTACGGCAACGGGATGTACGTCGTAGATCGTTACGATGTAAGACGCGGTCCTTTTGGCCCGGCACAGATCGCCTGGGACAGCCTCATTCCGAAGTTCCTCGTAAACCCAGCCGATTGGCCTCCGGATGAGTCAAACAATCACCCGCTGAAGCATTCAGCTTTTGTTCGCTCGGGAAATCTATGCGGCACTTGTCACGATGTATCGAACCCGGTCTGGACCCCTGGACAGCCGAAGGGAAATGCTCAACTCAATTTCCCTATAGAAAGGACTTGGACAGAATGGACGCATAGCGCTTATTCCGCGCAAGGCGAGGCGGGAAACTGCCAGAGCTGCCACATGAATGGCGCCTTGAATGGGGTGATTTCGGGTGCTGCGTCCAGTAGTGTCGGGAATTCAAACCAGCACCTGAATGATATCCATGTACATGATTTCACGGGAGGGAATGTCTGGATTCCCAGATTCATTGCGGCAATGGTGCAGCGTTTTCAGAATACCAAGGACAGTCCGGATCCTGGTTTGAGCCCGGTAATCGGCGGTACCCAAGCGCAGCGAGATGCTTTTCTCGAAGCCAACTACGCCCGGGCGCTAAAGGCTCTGTATCCCGCTGGCGCTTTTTGGGAAACCAGTGAGTTTCAGCTTGAGCCCCTGAATTTCGCGGCCGCCAGTTACGCCGATGCATCTGTCAGAACTGTTGCCACGCTCCAGCGTGCGGCGGAACTCTCGGCCACACGTCAGGTCGATGAAGCGCTCAAAGTTCGCGTCTGGAACATGACCGGCCATAAACTTCCGACCGGCTATCCAGAGGGGAGACGAATGTGGCTGGATGTGCGCTTCCTAAATGTGAATCCCGCTAGCGGCACCGAGACCCTGGAAGGTCAGTCCGGTGAGTACAACGCCGACACTGGCGAACTCTATCACGACTTCAACATGAATGACGACGCGGGTCCGCGCGCTTACGATGTCGTCACTTATACTAATGGCAGCGGTGCACCCATAGCATTCGGAAGGCGCACTCAGGTCTATGAGGCTCGGATGCACCACATGCCGTCGGGAACTGAATTCCACTTCATAAAGAACAATGAACGCGTCAGCGACAACCGCATACCACCGCTCGGCTGGATCAAGGCGCTATACCAGGCGAACAATGCGGAACAGGTTATCGCGCCCGCTTACACCACGTCGCAGATGGAGTACCACGATTCTGTCAGCGGCCCAGTCGCGTCGCCGCCCGTGATCGAAAGTACCCACAATTTCGATGAAGTGCCGTATCCAGTGCCAGGCGCGAGCGATATCGCCGAGATACGGCTGCAATACCAATCCGTCAGCAAGGAGTATGTTGAGGAGTTGGTTGCGGCGAGCCCACGAACGCTTTTGTATCCGGCTGCTGGTGGCGCGAACGCGTTTTCCCGCGGAGATATTTTGGAGCATGCCTGGCGCACGTTTGATTTTGATCTCAACGGCGACGCGATGCCTGACAACAAGAAAAAAGTGCCGCCGGTGGAAATGCGTCGACTTCGCGTCGCACTCGTGGATACGGACCAGGATGGACTTTCTGACGACTGGGAAACGGCTTTTGGATTGAATCCCAATGACCCCAACGGCGATCGCGGTCGCAACGGTGATCTGGATGGCGACGGACGTTCAAATTATGCGGAGTTTCAAGCGGCGACCAACCCCAACGCGGCGGACGCAGTTCGGGGCGCGGTAGACTTGGTCCTGGTACTCGACTTCTCAGGTAGCATGAATGATCCCGCACCTACGAGCGGCGCGCCAAAAATTGAAGTGCTCAAGGATGCCGTTGACCTTTTTTTGACCACCTGGAAACAATATGCCGTGCGAACGGATCGAATTGGAGTGGTCTATTTTTCGAGTGATGTGACTGTCGAGGGTGGTGGCTTAATAGACTTTGCTACGCTCCCGCTTGGGACAACGATCGAGACCAGAATCAATGATCTGATTGCCGCAATCCGTGCTCGGTCGGCCAGCAACGCGACCGCGATGGGCGGGGGGTTACAGCGTGCTCTTAATTTGCTGCAAGGAGGAGCGCCGGGCAGACGCAAGCAGGTAATTGTCTTTACCAATGGCATGCAAAACTCTAGCCCAATGGTCCGGGCCGACATGGGAGGAAACTATCGGATACTTTCAGAGCCGGTTTCCTTCGCTGACGGCGTTTTTGGCGATTCGGGGGTGACCGACGCGGGCGGTCCGGCTTTCGGTACTCTTCTCAATTCGCTGGGTACCAGAATACACACCATCGGCATCGGGGTCGCCCAGACTGCTGACGATCGTTGGCTCCGATTGATTTCCGATATTGCTTCAAACACCTCGGCACTTAGTCAGTTCATCTCTCGGCCCTTCGAACTGGAAGGGGCCTTTCTCAATAACCTGGTTGCGAGCCTGCGCGGTTTTAGCCCGCAAATCCTCGCCGAAGAGCAGATGCGCCTGGAGCCAGAAACTGATTCACAGACGAAAGACCTGACCCTGGACCTGGCCGCAACCAAGTCCACTTTCATTCTCTCCTGGGCCGGCCCCCAACTGCCTGGCCGGCTCGAGTTTGATCTCCTGGCGCCTGACGGATCCAACGCCCTTCCGTTGCTGCGCATAACTGACGGCCCACAATATCGGATTGCCACGGCTTACTTTCCCCTGGCCAAGCGTGATGGACGTCCGGTGAGTCACACGGGAAATTGGAAAATGGTTGTGCGGCGCGCGGGTCACACAGCAGCAGATCCTTCAAACAAGAAACTAAATCAGCAATGGCGCGAGGCGGTCGACTATCGCGTTTACCTCATCGCGGACATTCCGCACACGGATTTTGACGTAGCGTTTGGTAAGAGCACCTACCGCGCCGGAGAGGAGGTCACCCTGCACGTGGCCGCGACTGAAAGCACTGAGCCCGTGCGCAGCCTGGGCCTTATCTCGGCGGTGGTTACCAAGGCAAGTGTTAACTTCGGCGACTTGATCTCGAAGGAGCGAGTGGATCCCGGGAAAATTGAGCGGGCGCTGAACACCGGAAGTGATCTGCCGACTGATCGCGCCGAAGCGAAGTTTCGCCTCGCCCTCGCCGATCCTGGCTTTGCGGGGCGGGTACAGCCGACACGCGAAACCATCAAGTTGTTTGACGATGGCAATGCCGCCCACGCCGATTCGCTTCCCGACGACGGCGTATATTCGGCAAGGCTTGGCCGAGCTCGTGTTCCCGGACTGGTGGCAGCCGACATTTCCCTAACGGGCCAATCGGCGCGGTCGCGCGACTTCAGCAGGCGCTACGAAGTAAGCACCGTCGTACGGCACGCGAGATTCGATCGGGGCTACTCAAATATCTCCGCCAGCCGCTTAGGATCACGGGACGGAAAATGGCTCGTAGCCCTTAAGGTCAAACCGACTGATGCCAAGGGAAACTCTCTTGGCCCGGGCTTCCGAGATCGGCTGACGATCGAAGTCCCCGGGTTCCCCGCCGATTCTGTGATCCAGGACGACCTGAATGGCAGCTACACAAGAAACTTCTTGATTCCCTTCGGGTCGATGGGCACCAACGTAAAAATTGCCTTCGAACAGGAGTTGATCTATGCAGGATCTGTACGAGGGGCATTCTTACGTGGTTGGATATGGACGCTCCTTTGGATACTTGTGTTCCTGACATTAATTGTGGCCACCGTCTGGTTAATGAAAAGGTATTTCCGACACACCGGTCCATCGCTCGAGAGTTCATAACGCCGAAACAAATTCAGAAGTTAAACGAAGGTGCTGACCTCCAGGACCGCGGACGCGAGTGCTACTAAAAGACGAGCGCTCAAAAAGAATTCCACAATGCGGCTGGAAAGCGGCAATTTGACCTGGCTCTCGAAGCCGATCGGATAGTGGCCCCACATGACACGTTTCCTTGTTTGCATCGTAGTCTGCGCGGTGTTCAGCACCATCGCCATTGCTCAATCCGGTGGTGCGACCGTCGCTGGAACGATCACAGACTCAACCGGTTCCGTCATAGTGAAGGCGGAAGTCCAGATTTTGAATATCGCCAGCGGCCAGGCGCGGCTGACGAAGACGGATTCCTCCGGCAGGTATGAGCTGAGTGGCCTGCCAATTGGTTCCTATCGGCTGTCTGTAATTGGCGGAGGCTTTGCCGTGGCAGCGCGAGGGATCACGCTGCGTGAAAACAAAGCGTATAGAGAAGATTTTTCTCTCGTGCCCGGAAATATCGAAAGCACTATTACGGTCACGGCAGGTAAGGGCAGCGCACGATTAGCAGATGAAACGCCGCAGAACGTCCATGTCACCGATCGATTGACGATAGAAGAGCGGCGTCCGTCGTCAACATTTCGAGCCATCGAGAGAGCGCCAAACCTCACGCCGGTCATTGCTAATCCCGCGCTTGAGCGGCCGCGCCTGCGCGGTCTTGGTTCAAACAGGCTCTTAATCATTCTCGATGGTGAACGGCTCAATAATATGCGCAGCGATCCCACCTCGGGCGTATCTCCGAGCGTCGTGGATGTTACCCAGTTGGAGTCAGCGGAGGTACTCAGCGGCGCGGGATCGAGCCTTTATGGTTCGGACGCCATGGCGGGAATTATTAACTTGATAACCGCGAGCCCGGTGCGCAGCGATTCCCTTAACCACCTCGGCGCGCGTTTTAATGGGGACTATCGCGCCAACGGTCGTTTCCGTCGCGGCGCCGCTACCTTCAATTGGAGCAGTCCCCGCTTCGCCTTACGCCTGGGAGGGTCACTCTTTCGCGGCGCCAGCTACCATTCTGGCAATCAATCCATCTCCCTCGACGAAGTCGTGCGACTGGGTAACCTGGCCACAGATATGGGGAATGCGATTGACAATAGCGTCGCGCGCACTTATGCGGTCTGGAGTTTGGCCCCGAGCTCCGAGGTTCCCAACGGTCAAGCACACGGATTTAATGATCACTTTGATCTATGGTTTTTCCCTGGCAAAAATGAAAGCGTTCGCTATCGGCAGTTGAATAGCCAACATAAGAATCTCGGCTTCTCATTCATTACGCCGCCCTTCGATCAGCGAACTCAGTCCAACAGCTTTCGGCGTCTGGATAAGAATGGCCTCCGTTACGAAGGCCGAGAATTGAAAACGTGGCTGCCCCGCTTGACGGCGAGTCTGTACCGGCAAAAATACTCCTTCCCGGATGGCACCCTTACTTCTCCAATCGTGCTGGGAAGCAGCTGGACATTCGCGCCCGATCCAAATGCGCCGCAAAACGTGGTGGCCCTCCTGACTGGCAATCGGTCAACCTTTACCAATGCCAGTTTCTCCGACAACAAAAATTCCATTACGACCTACGCTCTGGATGCGCAGGCCACATTCGCGCCATCCGTCGGCGCATTGTTGACGACGGGCATCGGATACTTTCGCGATTCTTCGGCGGATGAATTCTCGCGCGAGGATTTTGTCCCACCATTCAAAGTCATCAGCAGCCGCGCCAGCAATCCGGATTCGGTTTATCGTAACTGGGGCTGGTTCAATCTGCTCGAGTATGAGCCGGCGCCCTGGTTGCGGCTGACGGGCGGATTGCGCGTCGACAACTGGCGGACCGAGGCGCGCGTGACGCGCGGGTTCCCGCTGGGTGTGGAATCGACGCTCCTCGATCTTTCATTTGACAGCCTGGTCAATAATCCCGGTCCCATCAACACCGCCGGAGCTGCCGGAGTAATTGATCTAATTAGGGGCGGCAAAGGCATCGACACCAGCCGCACTGTCGTGACGGGTAACGCCGGAGTCGTCATACGTTTGCCCCAGGGCATCAACCCATATTTTCGTTTTGGGAACAGTTATCGCGAGCCCGGGATTACAGAGCGTTACCTGTTGCGCGACTTTGGCGATCCGACATTCAGCGTGCTCGTCATTCCGAATACTGCCTTGAAGCCTGAGCGGGGCCGGGAGTTTGACGTCGGTATCAAAATTCGACGCCCTCGCTGGAGCGCTTCAGCCAGCTACTTTGTCAACAATCTCAAAGACTTTATTGGCTCGGCTTTTGCGCCGCCGTTGTTTGTGCCACCCGATCCCAGCCTCGGCATAAATCCGATCTCGCCCTTTTTCCCGTTTCACGGCGTGCTCTACGTGCAGCGCACCAACACCGCGCGGGCGCGGATTCGAGGCGTTGAGGCCGCCTATGACGCGAGTTTTTCGATGGGCCGTGCCGGAACCATTTCGCCCTTTGGCACACTCGGATGGCTTAAAGGATCAAACCCGACGCCCGATGAAAACACGGTGAAACTTATCGCGGAATTCTATAATCGTGCCGACACGCCGGTGCCGTTGCGTGGTTCGGTAAACGACGTGCCGTTATCAAGCATTACGCCGTTTCGCACGATCCAGGGCGTTCGCTACGACAGTTTTCAGCGTCGGCGGTTTGGTGAGTATGAGGTCCGCTATCAAGCTCGCGTCACTCGCGCCGACCCACAGGATCTTACGGCTGCGATCTCAACTCAGTACGGTACGTTGGCTAGTCTCAATTCGTTTGCGGTCCAAGCCTTGCGGGGCGGTTACACTTACCGTAAGGAAGATCACCGAGTTTCATTCACGCTCGGCATAGAAAATTTAACGAATCGCTTTTACTTCGAACACTTTCAAACCGCTCCCGCGCCGGGGCGTTCCATAGTGTTCGGGACGACGATTGAGTTCTTCAACTTGTTAAGAAAATAATCCCGGGCGGCCGCGCCAACGTTAAGGCTATTCCTCATTGCCGGGTCCCGATTTTCATAAGGAGAGTAACCATGAGTTACCTGGATGTCCCCAGACTACATTTTGCCGGAACCTTCAGTGCGGATCCGTCCACCCTCAACAACACGCCACAAAACTTTGACCCGGCAACTGTCATCACTTCGCAAAACGATGGCTGGAACCCTAACGGCACGGGCCACTGGCAATTCTTGAACTGCCAGGTGCAGAGCGTCGTCTATAACGATGGGAGTATCGGCACCGGCGACCCAGTCATTGGCAGTCCAGTCCAGGGAACGGACCAACCGCAGATCGCTAAGCTGGTAGACCTGGACTCAGAGCAACAGATGGTCTCAGAAATTTACGGCTTTCAAGTTCAACTTAACAACTCCTCCGGGTCCGCCGCACTTGTCGGAAACTTTGAAGTCGCCGCTTTTTCCGATATCTGGTTTCGCGCCACAGTAGGAGGCGGTGATGCACCGATGGGCGCGTTCTATCAATCCGTGTTGACTAACATCCAGTGGGGCGACGTTTCAAATTCCCGCTTCCTGGAGCAGTTGATGGCTGCCAGCCCTGACCTGCTATCCATCAAGTTTAATCTGGACGGCATCAACATGAGTTTGGGTACGCCGACTTTCACGCAGGGCAGAGTTGTAGGCACAATTGGGCCAGCCACTATCGATGAGCCAAAGCACTTTGTCGCCGGCCGGCTCTTGCGTAGCGCGCCCGGAACCGACCCTACTAATCCGCCGATAACGCTCCAAGGTACGCCACCCGCGTCACCGATGTTCTTCGCGCCCTTCCGGGTCGACGATAAACGACAAGTAGTGCTGGTTGACTTCGGCAACAGTATTTCGACGACGACGCCGGGAGGGCCAGTCAATCCAACGCTGGGAGTTTTGCAGTTGGCGATCCTGCCTGGCAATGAGCTGATGGGCCAAGTCAATTACCAGGCGCCAAACTGGTATCCGGATACGGCGGGAATCCAGGAATTTGCCGTGCAGAACTTTCCCGTGAATAACAATCAGTTGGGCATCGTCCAACTGAATGCTGACGGCACCATTAGCGCGCCTCTCTTGCAGGAGGATTCGAAGGGCTTGTTTGTCAGAGCCGACACCTTCGTTTTTAGACTCAATCCGGGTGAGACGGCGGATGTCAATTTCTGGGCTACTCAATTCGGACAGCCGGCTGCTCAACAGCAGATTAACCTGGCCCAGGATGCAAATATGGTCAACGAGATGCAGTCTCCGCCCAATCCGACGAACATCCCCGTCGGCACACCGGCCGACGCCCTCGCCACCGCGTCCGGACCGTTTCCGACAACACTGACCACGAATGAACTAGGGCAGGCCACGCTAACCTTGAGCGCCTCCGATCCTGGCAATCCGAGGGTGTTTATCGACGGCCAGGTTTACGGGGTGTCGTATTCCCTCGCGCAGAGCAATGAAAACCCTGACCCCTCAAACTTCCTTAGCGTCCTGGTCTTCAATAGTTACCCAGAGCTGGACAGTCCAACCTGGCAAGATGTGCAACCAATCTTCGCGCAATATGCGAAGCTTTATCCCTACATGCGAGGTATCATCGATCTTTCTGTTTACAACGATGTGGTAGCGAGGATCGCCGCAATCCAGCGCGTGTTCCTTTTGCCGAAGACCGATCCGGGATACATGCAAGTGACCCGCGATATGTCGCGCGACAAAGTGAACATGATTCTAAAATGGTTAGACCTGGGTGCACCGTTTGGCCCGGAAGCGAGTCCGGACGCTAACCCTCCGGAGCCGAAGGGCAGGGATTACTAAGGAAGGTCAGGACCCCGGGGTGCGACTTGGAAATTTCAGGTTGAGGACTGACACTCGAAAAAGATGAAACGCTATTTACTTATCGTGGCGGCAACGATTGCTTTCTTCCTGATGCTGTTCTTTGCGGTCGAAGCATTGGGCGTTTCATTGCTGCAAGACCCAACACCGTGGATGCAACAGGGTGGCATCCTGGCGGGCATTCTGGGCGTAAGTCTTCTGGTTGCGGACGTCCTCCTGCCGGTGCCATCCAGTCTGATGATGGTGGCCCATGGGGCGCTCTTCGGAGTCGTGAAAGGAACTTTTCTTTCGCTGCTCGGGAGCCTGGGCGCGGCACTTGTAGGATTTGCCATCGGGCGACGCGGCGGGAAATTGCTCGATCGCCTTGTGACTAAGGCAGAACGAGTTCGTGCCGATCAGCTGTTGGCTCGTTGGGGAGCTCTTGCCATAGCTGTGACGCGACCGGTGCCGTTGCTCGCCGAGACCGTTGCGATCATGGCCGGTGCATCACCGCTTGGTTGGGGCCGCCTGGCGCTGGCCGCCGTGGTCGGCTCGCTGCCACCATCTCTAATCTACGCTCTTACCGGGGCGACCGTCGTAAACTTCCAGAGTACGGCGCTGATGTTCGGCGCCGTCCTACTGGTGACTGGTTCATTCTGGCTAGCAGGGAGACTACTCGATAGTATCTTAAGCAATAGAAGAAACCGCCGCGACGCAGAACAGCCTGAGGCAAATAGCAGTCTCAAGTTGGTGCGAGATTAAAGACGCTCACTTAACTCGCGTCAGGGTTCGGATGTAGGTGACCTGATCGCCGATGATTAAGGTGTCCCCGTTTAACTCATACGGCCTTGCCTGACCTGACCCTACTTGAGTTGGATCCCAGGCGCCCTCCACTTGCACGGTGATATTTGTCGCGTCAACGGTGTACGTGCCGTAGTAGGCGATGTATGCATTGTAGATGGCGAGCGCCTCCTCCGCCGGCGGAGGGTCCGAAGAGATTGCGACGGGAGGCGTTGTCATGATTTGTATCGAAGCATGGCCGGTCGCATCGTAAATGAAATAACCCGACGGGGGATTGCCGAACGTGTACGGTACCCACGGGTCGCTGGCCGAGGCGCGGTCTTCGGCCGAAATTAATTTCCATGTGCCGGCCAATTGTTTCCGCAGACTTTTGAGAGAGGGCTTCTTAGGTTTTGAGTTCATTAGGTGCTCCTTGAGAGGTTTGGGGAAAATGCAATTAGCATCATGTAACGCGGGCGTCTCGCTCCCCTTTAGACCAGCCACCAAAATACAACTGAGTGGCCGGCAAAGCAACACTCAGTCAACCTAGCTTTCCTTTCCATCGATAAGGAGTCAGAAGCATGAAAAATCCCGTACACTCGATCCTGCAGGTCTTAGTGTTGGTCGCAGCGCTGTTTTGTCTAACGCAAACAACCAGAGCGCAAGACCCGGTCAAGGTAGATCCACGGCACTATAAGGTGATCATGGAAAACGACAGCGTGCGCATACTAGAATTCAAGGATGCGCCAGGGCACAAAGTTCCCAAGCATTCACACCCACCCTACTTCGTCTACGTATTGAGCGACGCCAAGCGCTTATTCACCGACGAATGTGTTACTCCGAAAACGGTGATCCTGAAGGCCGGTGAGACGATCAACAGCAAAGTTGGAGTAACCCACTGTGAGGAAAACGTCGGCTACACTCAAACTCACGTGCTGGTGGTTGAATTCAAGAATGCGCCAAAGACTTTGGCACGATCCCAAAGAAGCAGGCGAAACCGTTAGGCGGCCATCTCGCGGACTGCATCTGCCGGATTACTATTGACTGATTCAGGTACTGGGAATAACATGCGCGGCGTTAACGATGAACACCGGCGTGCTTCCCTCGTCCACGCGCCACTGATCACGCTTTGCGTCTCTCAGTTTTCACCGGTAACCGGCAGTTTTTTGCTGCTGGGTACTGTTCAACCTCCCGAGGCGCATTTAGGTGGGCCTGCCCCATATCTTCTCGGTAAGTTTCACCGCACTGGGATGATGTTTCGGTCTGGCCTACAGCGTCAAAAACCGCAGGAGTAGCCTATGCGCACGACTCGTACTCACAACAGAAGGGCCTCTCTCATTTTGTTGGGCCTAACTTCGATAACGTTCATGAGTTTCAGCTGTCAACCATCGACGCCGAGCAATCCGAACCAGAACGCCAGGGTCGAGACGGCTGCTCCCAGTCCTTCGCAGATCGTGATACCTCCCTGGCCGTCAGGATTCCCATCAAACATGCCTCTGGCTGCCGTGTCAGGTAACATTCCGCAGCAGGTCCTGCTACCCGGACTTGGATTGCCGGGCACCTTTTCGACACCTCTGGAAATTCGACCGTACTTCGATTACTTCTCATGGGAATCATTCATCGCCTTAAACTGGCCGGCGGCAACCGGCGCTCGCGGCGTCCCTAACCAGCCCAACAACTCCAGCGTGTTTCTCAACGCCGCCGCCGGCACCCCCGTAGTCTGGGGAACTTACAAAGACTCATTCGATCTCTTTGGACAGAAGGACCAGAGGCCGAGTCCCTGGGAGTCGAACACCAACCCCATCAGTCCCTGCGCAAACGGACAGCCGGGTGCGAAGACATTGATCTTTGTCAGCAAGGGCAATACGCCTTTAATGGAGACCAAGCAGGCGTTCTCGTTCCCGCTAGTCGACCAGCGCGGCAACTACGTTTATTACGACATTCGTTATGACCAGGCGCAGTACAACTTCATTCGCGGTCAGGAAAGCGACTCCACCTCATGGCTCTACCTATTGAAGAACCTGGCGCCGAAGGAGAAGGCTCAGTTCGGCGTGCAGATGCCGATGACTACGGCGCCGTCACCGGCGCCAACCCCGTCGGCTACCCCGACAGCGACGCCCGCGAGCACGCTCGGCTCCATCATGTTGAAAGCTGCCTGGCGGATCAAAACCGACAAGGACGACACTAGTCGGTTCTACACGACCGCCGCACAGACTCTCGATCCCCAAACTCAAAAATGTACGCCCGTCACGGTTCTGCTCGTCGGACTTCACATCGCGCACAAGATAGATCCGTTTACCGAATGGGTTTGGTCAACCTTTGAGCAGATAGACAATGTGCCGCCTGATGCCGACATACAGCCGCAGCCGCCAGTTCCACCAAACGGCTATTCGTTCAACAACGGCACGACCAATCCCAGCACCACCGGTGGATACAACTACAAACCGGCGCTCACACCTACACCCAACCCGTCACCAGTGCAGGTGACGCGGGTGAATCCCATTCCAAGTACTCCGGCGGGCCAGTCCACGCGCGAAGTCAATGCTTTTTACCAGCAGCTTTTGAAGGGGACAGTCTGGCAGTATTACCAACTGGTCGTTACGCAGTGGCCTTTCAATCCCGGCATCGGCCAGGGCAACCCCTTCATGCTGATGCAAAACGGTGGTGTGTACCCGCAGAACGCCGGCAGTGCGTTTCCCGTGAACGGAGCAGTCAACACGACCATGGAAACTTATTTTCAAACTCAGAATGATGCCGCCGGAGCCGGCGGCAATAGCTGCATGAGTTGTCATTACAGGGCCGGGCAATCTGACTTTAGCTGGGGCCTGAACCGGAGAGCACACTAATGGATAAGAAGACTGAATTAGCGCGGGCCACAGGTCGCCGGCTAACAGCAACTCCGTCGATACCCATACCACCGCCTCTGAGTGTCGCTGCTCCCGCACCACCCGCACCCACCACCGGGCAGACGCCCACAGGTTGGTGGATGTATCACGGCGGTCCGGACCACACCGGTTTCGTTTCCGACAGCGACCTGACCAGTGCCAACTTCAAGAGCGGCAGCAGCGCGCCGCAGTTCACGACGCTTTTCACGCTCTCACTTGAGGGTCCGGTGCTTTCAGTGCCTGCCGTCACCGACGGATTTGTCTATGTCGGCCTGGCGAATTCGCAACAGGCCCAGGGCGGTAACGGCGGCGCGCTGCTCAAAATAGACATCCAGGCAGGCCAGATTGTTAAGACCTTCAATTGGGACTTAGGCACTGCGGCTCGCGATGCGCATAGCTTCACGGGGATGGGGAGTACGCCGGCCATCGTGAATGGACGTGTCTATTTCGGGGCCTTCAATGGGCAATTCTACTGTCTCGATCAGGAGACGTTGCAGCCAGTCTGGATTACAGATCTGCGCAACGCCGACCTGACAAAAAACCAACCCATCACTAATAACGCCGGAGTCGCCGCCGGCGGCCCACCAGCGGTCGTATGGTCATCTCCAGTAATCACTGCCGACGGCAAAAGCCTTTATGTCGGTTGCGGTGAAGGTGAGAATCCGGATCTCTTCAGCTTCGTCTTCTGTCTCGATACCGCAACCGGCAACGTCAATTGGATTTATTGCACGAACCAGTTTGACGACGCTCAAAACAACCTGCCGAACGTGTTACCGGCTGCGGCAGTGGACGCATCAACTCTGCCCCCGATGTTCAGCACTTCAAACGCAACGCCGCACATGGGCTGTTCAGTCTGGGGCGCAATTGCTTACGACGCTGATTTGAATTCTATCTACTGCTGCACAGGTAATCAGCAGCCCGAACCAAATGCCGATTGGCCGGGCGTGGGGACGGCGCCTCCGCCTCCGCCCTACTTCCATCCGGAACTACCCAGCAAGGGATATTCAAACGGGATACTTTCTCTCGATGCGGGGACGGGTGCGTTTAAGGCTTTCTATCAGGTGCCCCACGACAGTAACTACCGCCCGTCTGACATCGACATTGATAACGGCGGCGCGCCGGTGCTTTTCACATTAAACGGGATTAAGGTCGTCAGCTTCGCTTGTAAGAACGGAAGCTGCTTCGTCCTGGACGCCACCACTCTAGAGTGGATCAACCAGCGACAGATGCTGCCCAAGCGGAACGATGGAACTAGCATTGAGACGGTGGATGCGCACCCTGACCCCAAGGACACGACGATTAATCCTCATCTGTCCAATGAGTTTTCCGATGCCGTACCCAACGAAAACTTCTCCGGGGTCTTCAACACCGGCGCGCTTTACCCCGGTTCAGCTGACAATCAGGAAACAATCTCGCCACGCATTTTCTTTGGCATGGGCGGGCCAAACTATCATTCGCAACATCCGGGTATCGATCACGAAACCACCCCGTTTATGAGGGCAATCGATCTTAGTTCTCCAACGCTCGACGATGCCTGGCCCACGGACAGTGGCGACCCGCCCCTGTATAAGAACACCTCCAGCACCGACCCTACCACCGGCCAAACCGTGGGCATGTATGCCAGCGCCGGCGAGAGCGGTCTGAGTTCTCCAGCCGTAGTAAATGACGTCGTGTTCTGTTCGACGAGCAAAATTTCCATCTACGCCTTCGACGTGCGCGACGGCACTTTGCTCTGGAACGACGACCTGGGCATGCAGACCGACGGTTACAACGGCGGATATGGTTACTGCCTCGGTCCCGCCATCTGGAAGAATTATGTAGTGGCGGGGGCGCTGGTGTTTGGCAGGGAAGGCGGCGGAATACTGAGAATTTACGGCTTGCCGCCGTCAACGAAGTAGGCCCGCGGCGGCAACCATGATGTCTACCAACGCATTTCTCTTAACGGCGACATCGGGAGTGTCCCGAATCTGAATTAACTCTGGGCGAAGTTACACAGAGAAATTTGAAGCAGCGACTCGACCGGCGACCTCCGCAGTGACGACAAGCTAAATGAGGGAGAACGATAATGGCCGTTTCTTTCAGCAATGACATCCAGCCCCTTTTCAGTCAATTTAAAGGGCAGATGATGTGGCGCTTTGACCTCACAAATTATGACCACGTGAAGGCCAACGCCGCACTCATCCTTTCGCGCATCAACGACCCGGGCTATCAGATGCCGCCGCCGCCGATGGATCCGCTGACGCCCGACCAAATACAACTTTTCCAACAGTGGATCAACGACGAGTGTCCGCCGTGACGGCCGTCGACGAGCGATTCAGAAAATGTGAGTGGGTGATTAGTAATTTATCACGCACCTGACTCAGTCTTAGAAATTCTCAATCGCCAGCACGAGCGCGATCAAGACAAGCGTCACGCCCCCGAAAAATCCGGTGTTGATCCTCAAGAACTTAACCGCCAGGCTTCCGAGCCACAGACCCGTCAGGGACATCAACGCACTCATCGAACCGATGACGGCTACCGAAATCAATAACGGAAAACCGACCAATCCCAGACTCGCCCCGGCAATCAGGTTGTCCAGACTCAGCGAGAGCGGAAGACCCAGCACAATCCAGCGGCCCGCTTCCCGTTCTTCTTCCCCGGCGCAGCGCTTCGCCACATAGATCACATAAGCGCCATAGGCGCAGAGTGCAAGGGGGCCAAGGTATTCTGTCCACCTGCCAATGTACATGACAAGCGACTTACCGATCAGTAGCCCGACGAGCGGAGCCAGTCCATCACACAGTCCGAATGCGAGCACGATTTGTACCTGCCGCAACCGAGTCAGCTTCAACGCACCCAGTCCGAGCGAGACGCGAAAGCTGTCGAGGCTCAGAACGAATCCTAATAAAAGTAGAGTTCCCATTTCTCACTAGCTTTTACAAAAGAATCGAAACGCTAACCGCTCTGTGAAGACTACAGAAAGTGAATAACGCTTTCAGCGTAACTCGTTTTCGGACGAGCCCTTAAACTTTCGACTTTTGTGCATCAACAGTCTGCCCTCCCAGGTGGACTTCACGCAGGCAAGCGGTAGCGCCAGAGCTTGCCGCTGTTTGCTTTCGCGCTGACCGCTCCGTTGTCGAGCATTTCAAAGTGCCCGAAATCCAAAATATAAAGTTCGTCGCCGACAGAATTGAAACGAACATCGATAGGTCGCAGCAGTCCCTCAGGCACGAAAGGATGCAGACTCCAATCAGATGGATCGACGCGAACCACCGAGCGTCCGACCCTCGGCCCTGAAGGCGCCGTCAAGGGGACCTCATCCCCGAAGAGTGCGACGAACAAGTGTCCGGCCCAGCGAGCCGCGCTCTGGGGCGCGACCGCAAACTTCGCCGCAGCCGTGTGCGGCGGAAAGCACAGCAGAGGCCTTTCGGGCGGGGGCAGTTGGTCGTGGTTCGCGAGCAGGAAAGTTGGAGCAGCGCCACGCTCCGGTTGATAACGCAAGTCGGTAATGGGCACATCACCAATAAAATCCGGCCAGCCATACCACGCTCCGTTGCGTACCTCAAAGAGCATGTCCGGCACATTGCCCACCGGACGGCTACCGCGATCATCGGCTCCCTGATCGATTGCCAGCAGTCTTCCGTCAGGAAGAAACCCCAGTCCATAGGCGCTCCGCAATCCCCACGCAACCAGCTCCAGCTCGCTGCCGTCAACGTTGCAACGCATCACAGCGGCGGTGCAGGGTAACTGCGCCGCGATGTGTTGCCCAATATCCGTGCGCTCTCCGAAGGGCACAAACGCACCCGTCTCCGTTCGCGCACCCTCGTCCGAGCTCAGCGGGTCTGGCGTTTCAACGTTTACTCGATTCAGCGTTATGTCGTAACCGGGCAGATCGTGGTTGTGAGGCAGACGGCGCAGCCAACCCAGTTCGTACGAGTCGATGCCGATGATCCCGCTATTGGTCATCGCGCCCTGGCTGAAATAAAGTTTGCCATCACCGTCGAAGGCAACCATGTTCGTGTGGTAGTTTCCCGGACCCGGCAGGTTTTCCAATATCACTTTCTGTGAGCGGCCGTTTAAGTCGAAGTGGCTGATGCGAGCCGGATGTCCTCCCTCGGAAACGTAAAGTCGATCGTTGTGTAGCGTAAGGCCGTTGACGGGTGCGCGTAGATTTTCAACTAGCAGTGTGCGTCGCGCGGCGGTGGATTCAAGCCGCCAAATCCGACCGCCCGGCGAGGGCCCATCGAACGACAGCCCCGACTCCGCGACATAGAGAGTCCCGTCCTCCCCAATCGCCAGGCTCGTCGGGAAGGAAAGGTCATCGAACAGCATTTCCAGAATTGGGCTGCCTTGCGCCGCCATATGCTACCGATTTATTGATGAGACTAGCGAACGAGGTGTAGATCGCTATTGAGGTAAGGCCGCGGCCATTTCCATCAACGACTGTTGTTCCGCTGCTCCGATTTCAGCTTCATGACTCCACGCGATGCCAACCACTGCGCTCACCGTACCCGCGGCATCGAGCACCGGCAACGCGATTGCGGCCTGCGCGTTGACAGCCTTAGCGCCCGGCTTGATGTTACCTGTTTCGTCGGTTTGCAAGTTGCACGTTTGCACTGGCTCCTTCCTGACCTGGGCCACGCCAGCCATTCCCTTGCCGTGCGGCACGTGGGCCACGATGGCGACCACGTGAGGCGGGATGTTATGCGCAGCAGTCAAATACAGATCCTCGCCGCGCTGCACATGCACGGTGCCGGCGATGCCGTCACGCTCGGCGACGAACGACTCCAGCCATTCCTGCTGGGCCTGATTCTTTTCGTACATCCTGACTCTCCTGACTTTTCTTACTCCGTCGAACTTCGCCGGCTGAAAGTGCTGACCTGATTTCAGGTCTCTGCTTATACTCGGCGCGCTCTGCGTCTCTGCGGTAAGTGTGTTCGCTCCATCTCCTGCGCGCGACCATCATCATGAGCGAATCCCGGCCGCGCGTCTTCTCGAGTTGCACTTCGCTGAGGCCCTCACTCGTCGAGCGCTTCATACTGTAAGCGGCAAACCAATACTGGCACATCAAGTTGTGCTCGAGTTCAGCCGCGAGGTGCAACGTGTCGATTAAATCTTCGCGAGTGGTGAGTTCAGTTGTCAATGGAGTCACCTCAAAAGTTTTGGTGGCGTGAGCAGCAAAGTTCGTTTGCGTTCAAGAGTGAGGCGCGGAGACTATTACAGTCGATGATGCCTGTCAACCCGATTTTCGACTGTCCGCAGCGGCCTCGAATAACAGCTACTGCCTTCCTGAGCTGCGAGTCTCTATTGACACTTTAGAAAGACGCGGAGTATGTTTTGCCTGCTCAACCATCGTTGACGTGCGACTCACAAGCGAAGGCCTCGCGTCGGCGAATAATCAAGGAAAATAGGCTTAAGTTAGGGCACGGTCTACCGGCGCCGTCAGGTTTGAATTCTTGTTCCCCTGCCAGGCAAACCATGCGGCCCGGATTTACCCCAACTCAGCAATGGGTTTGTATTTTAGTCGACTGGTTGAGCTCAAGCTTACTCGCCTAACTGCGATCACGTTCCGACTCGAGGAGACGACATGAGTTATCTGGATCTTCCCCGCCTTCACTTCAGCGGTTTGTTTTTTACCGGCCCAGGCACAATCAACAACGTCATTCAAAACTATACGCCGGGTGTCCCTCTGGTAAACGCCCAGGGACAATATCTGCCGAATGCGGTGTGGAATCCCCTGGGCGTCTCTCAATGGTGGCTCGAAGAATGTACGGTCTTGAGCGCCATAGGGCAGACGGGCTCTGACGTCGATGCTAATGATGCGGTCATTGGCGCGCTCGTGGAAAGCCCCAGCCCGAAGACACCGATGAGCGATGGCACAGGCGGGTTCTACGACATTGCCAAGATGGTGGATCTCGATCCCGATCAGCAGGGTCGCAGTGCCCTCTACGGCGTCCGCGTCGCCGTCACATTGCCAAACGGCGCTGGCTTGCAAGGCTTGATGACCATTGCAGAATTGCGCCAGTTGAATGGAAGGATTCCCGTCAATGCCGGCAGTTGGGCTGCCGTCGGCAACTGGATGGGAACCCTGGAGGATGTGAAGTGGATCGGCGACATCTCCGGCTCTTCTTTCCTGACGGCGTTGAAGACCGCGAGCGGTGGGGGGCTGGCTGTGAAGCTCACTGTCGATCTACATCAGAACAATCCTGAAAACGCCTTTACCTCTGGAGACCTGTTTTGTTACGGCCGCGTGCTCGGCTCCATCGGGCCAGCACTCGCGGGTGAATTGGCGCAAGTTGTTCCAGGCCGGTGCTTGCAGACTGTCCGTGCTCAAAGAGCTTTGAGCCTATCCGACGCCGATGCAGCCAGCAACCAACTGGTGCAAGGGCGCGAGCGTGTCGCGGCGAAGATGGCGACGCTCGCCGAGGTGCGCAGCGCGCTGACAAGCAATCTCGCGGTTCGCGACGACGACGCCCCCGCCCCTCCCACGCCTGACCCATGGAATCCGGCTTTTGCCGTAATTCGGCAGATAGACTCGCAAAACCTGCTCAGTATCGACGTCGGCGGTTCGATTTTTTTGAATGTTCAGGGAACCTCAGATAATCCCACTTCCGACGGAACGTTTGAAGTTGACTCCGGTATCACCCTCGGCATATTCAACCTCGCGACTAAGAAATTCGTTGCCTTCGTCAACGGCGCCATCACCATCGCTTCCCAATATCAACAGTTGTCGTCCACGCCAAAGAATTGCATGTTGGTAAAGAACAGTTGCGTGTTCACCATCCCGCTTACTGCAGCCGATGGTGACACCTACAAGACGAACCCGCTGGCAATCCAGGTCAACGGCACGACGGTGGCCCAGGAGGCCACCAGTGGATATTGGATCGACGTTTCCGTTTCCTCGCAAAGGCTCGAGTGTGGCAGTGGTCAGACCGGCAAGTCGCAAATCATGGTGAGGAAGTTCGGTAGAGCGGTCGTCGGCGAAACGCCTCCGGTAACTTCGAGTGTTCAGCTCGTCGATTGGAGTCAGGGCGGCAACTTCAGTCCATCCACCGACGTGGGGATCAACATCGGACAGACAGATGCCAACGGACTGGCCGACATCGCCACCACGGTGAACGTCCCCGACGTTACGCTGCCGCAGATGCGGCAACCCCTCGGCAGCCAGGTTTATTACATTCTTATGCTGGATACGAATCAGCGCCCAATCGGAGACGGCGGCCCACAGACGCCCGGGCTTTCCATCGTCCTCTGGTCGGCGTTCGAGGCGCCCGCAAATCCATCCTGGAGCGACATTGGCCCGATCTTCGCCGCCTACGCGCGTCTCTATCCGGGTATGAAATCCCGGCTGGACATCTCTGACGAAGCGACCGTGGTCGCCTTCGCTCCCGTTGTCCACGCGATGATGAGCAAGGACATCACCGACGCGGGATACATGCCCGTCACGCGCGACCTGTCACCCAGCAAGATGGCCATGATTGTTGGTTGGCTGAAGCAAGTCTCACCAGAATAGTCTGGCAGCGGATTCGCAAAAGAGAGAAAATCATGAACAAACGACTCACCCTCCTGTTACTCATCTTCGCGTCACTCCTGCTCGCCGCCGGCTGCACCACCACGCCGGGACCGGCTCCGAACGGCAACACCACGACGACTAGCGGATCGCCCACCGCAGAAGTGCCCGCGGCGATTCCCTACAGTTTGACGCTGGCAGGTTTTTCCATCGACGGATTTCCAGGCCTCCATTCCGGAGTCGTCGCCGGCAGTCCCGAAAAGCTGTTAGTGCTTGGCGGACGTCGCAACGGACTACACGGCTTTCCGGATGGTCACGACGCTGCCAAAGGCCCTTCGTTTCCCAGGACGGAAGCGAACGACACCATTTACGTGCTCGATCTGCCGAACAAGAAACTGCTCGGCAGCGCGCCGGTAGGCTCGTTGCCCGTGAAGGTGGCTAATCAGTTGAAAGCGACCAATCTGCAATACGAGTTGCTGAACGGTTGGCTCTACATCATGGGCGGCTACGGCCCCGATGCCAAAAAGGGCACGCTGACCACGCTCGGCTACGTCACCGTCGTCAATTTCGATGCGCTGGCCGACGCTGTCACAAACAAGAAGCCTCTCGATGCGGCATTTGCTGCAGCCAACATCGTCCAGTTTGATCACCTGGCGCTGGCAATTACCGGCGGCGATCTCGAACTCCTGCCGGATAGTTCAGGCGTCACCAGTTTCATTCTGGCCTTCGGCCAGCAGTACGACGGCGAGTACACGCCCGGCGGCGGTCTGGTGAATCAAAACTACAGCGACGGTGTGCGCGTGTTTCAGTTTGATTACCCGCTGAACAGCACCAAGCCGTCGAAACTCAATTTTTTGACGGCGGTTCCCAATCCTCCCGGGACGCAGATGGATCCGGAGAATCAGTATCACCGTCGCGACCTTACTATAAAAGCTTCGCTCGATGCTGCCGGTAATCGGCGGCTGGTCGCCTACGGGGGCGTCTTCAAGGGCGGACGTCTGGAGGGATTTCTGAATCCTGTGTTTATCGGCTCCGGTTCGAAAACCGTTACGTTGACGGTGAACAGCAACACGACTCAACTCTTAAGTCAGTACGATACCGCCTCAATCCAACTGGTGGACAGCTCAGTCGGCTCAGGAACGATCTACACAACATTTTTCGGCGGCATCAGTCAGTATTATTGGGACGCCGCCACCAGCGGGCTGAAACGTGACGCGCTGAATTTGCCCGCGGTTGATGGCCTTCCTTTCATCAACAGCATCTCCACTTTGAAGATGCCCATCTCGAACGATTCGGGAATCCAGTACCTGCACACCGGTCAGACGTTTCCTCCGGCCTCGGCAGCTCCGTTGTGCTCAAACGTGTCCGCTGCCTACGGCGGCACTGAGAGCAAATTCGTGATCGCCACCGGCGTACCGCTGGCAACCCAGGGCCTGATACAGCTCAGCGGCATCACCTCCACGTCCATCGTCGGTTATATGGTGGGCGGTATCGCGTCCACTGCCCCTTATCCGGCCGGCGCTACCTGCGCATCGAACATGGTCTATCAGGTGACGCTCAATCCCGCGCAACCAACCAACTCGGTGCAACTTCAAGCACCTTCAACACCGTAACCGCCTTGATTGACGCCGCGATTCCTGAGACAGCTCCGCTTACGAGACGAGGATAAAGAAAAATGCCCAGACTAACTTATGTACTTGAATTTCATCGGCCCGCCAGCACAACTCCAGAGCCCAACCCGATAGTCGCGGCCAGCAACTGTGTAGTCACGATCATCACGCCTGTCGGCTTATCAGGAGTGTTCGAGCCGCTCAGGGAGCAAATGACAGCGTCGTTGCAGACCACCCCGACGCCACCAGGTTCGGACGGATCCTTCACCGAGCACGGGGTCGTCACCTTCGGCGACCCTGAAGCAAACAACACGCTAGCGTTCAGTTCTATCCACTTCGGTTACATGAATGCTTACCGCTGCCCTGAAGCGCCTTTTACCGCGGGCACGGTGATGTGGGCGATTGAGTCGGGCACAGGCTCCTTCGAAAATGCGACCGGGGCAATCACCTCCAACTTCCTCATCGACGTGAGCGACCCGGGTATTCCAGGAGAGTTGATCGCTTATCACTTCGGCGTGGTCTATATCCCGTAACGAAGCTCACGGCTTAACGGCGTCGCAGTGCAATTGGCAACTATAAAGGTCTTCTCGAGCCAGCGCCGGCCACTTAATGAGGAGCGCTAACCTGATGACTTTCTAAAGTTGCGCAGAGTGTCCACTGCGGGGAGCCAAATTTATCGATCGAAGCGGGCAGCGCAGCGCTACCCGTCTTGGTTCACATGACAGCCGACACTCATTAGCCTGCGAAGTCATTCCATTTTTTCCTCTTCTAAAATTCGCCTGAGATCCGGGCAGTTCTGTTTCACTCCTATCTTTTCGATTAGCTCAACTATCCGATCGGATTGTTCTGGTCGCACTCCGGCACACAATCCTCTGGACTCGACCCAACCGGACTCCTTTTCTCAGCCGCACATTGTGACGCCAGAATTCGAATTGCTCATTCCAGGGACCGCTCTAAACTTGTTGGCACATTAGTTGTTGTACTGAAGAAATTGTATATCGCTGTCAGCAAGGCGCCGAAGGCTCAAAATGATTCAAATGTCTTGGGCCACTCGGCTTTTGATCCTTCAATCATTCAGAGTCGGAATTACTGCCAACGGCGCTCCGTTAGCACATCATTCAGTTACATCGAAAAGGGGTAGACAATGCCAGCCATCCAACTCGCCAGCCCGGCTTCCGGCGAGAAGCTGTATGTTGGGACAACATACAACATTCAATGGACCAGTTCAGGTGCGACCTCTCAGCGAGTTCAATACTCAATGGACGGCGGGGTTAATTTCAACGCGATTCAGACTGGACTGGGACCAAATATTCAGCAGCTCGCATGGTCGATTCCGGGTGGAATCGTGCCTGATGGGCAACCCTTAGTTGCAGCAATCGTTCGGGTTGTAGTGCGAGACGCAAACGGAGCCGAAGCCACGTCCGCCCGCAATGTGATTATCGCGAACACAGAAATTACCTCGATCTCGCCAACACGTGGTCCGGTTGCAGGCAATACATTGGTGAACATTTTCGGCAAAGGCTTCGCACCGGGATGCAATGTCAAATTCGGCAACAGTGACGGGTTGAACACTCTGGTGCTGGGCTCCACTCAGATACAAGCCTCGACCCCGAGCGGCGTCGCCGGACCGATAGATGTTAAGGTCAAAAACACTGGAGTCCCGGGCGCTACCCTGTCCAATGGTTTCACTTATGATCCACCGGTAGGCCCGATGATCTCTTCCATCAATCCCAGCCGTGGGCCGGTGACCGGCAACACCGCGGTCACCATTGCGGGCGCGAACTTCGACCCGCAGGTGAATGTAAAGTTTGGCGAGATAGACGGGGTGATCACGCAGAAGAGCGCGAACCAGATCGTGGTAAACAGCCCGCCGGCACTGGCGACGGGTGCCGTGCAGTTAAAAGTGAAGAACCCGACTCTCCCGGCCGTCATCGGCACTTTCACCTATGACCCGCCAGCACTACCGCCGGGACCGATGATCTCTTCCGTCACTCCCAGCCGTGGGCCGGTGACCGGCAACACCGCGGTAACCATTGCGGGCGCGAACTTCGACCCGCAGGTCAATGTAAAGTTTGGCGACCTGGACGGCGTCATCACGCAGAAGAGCGCCACCCAAATCATCGTAAACAGCCCGCCGGCGCTGGCGGCCGGCGCGGTCCAGTTGAAAGTCAAGAACCCGAATCTCCCGGCCGTCATCGGCGCTTTCACCTATGACCCGCCAGCACTACCGGCAGGCCCGATGATCTCTTCCGTCACTCCCAGCCGTGGGCCGGTGACCGGCAACACCCCGGTCACCATTCTCGGCGCGAACTTCGACCCGCAGGTCAATGTAAAGTTTGGCGACCTGGACGGCGTGATCACCCAGAAGAGCGCCACCCAAATCATCGTAAACAGTCCGGCGGCACTGGCGACGGGTGCCGTGCAGTTAAAAGTGAAGAACCCGACTCTCCCGGCCGTCATCGGCACTTTCACCTATGACCCGCCAGCACCACCGCCGGTGGGATCACCTCGCATAGATAACATCACTCCTCCGGAGGGGCCGGCAACTCGCAGCATATCGGTGGTAATCACGGGTGCGAATTTTGTTCGCGATTGTAACGTCCGCTTCGGAGGCGTCGACGCCAGGAGCGTTACTTTCGATAATCCGGGTCAACTGACTGTCGAAACGCCCAGGGACGTTCCCGCTGGCCTGGTGCGGGTTAGGGTTGCAAATCCAGATCAAACCAGTGCGGCACGAGAGAATGGATTTAACTTTAATGGTCCTCCAACCATTACCAGAATCGATCCGCCAGAAGGGCCACGCGAGGGCGGTATTTCTGTAAATGTGTTGGGCATGAACTTCAAGCCGGGTGCTTCCGTTCGTTTTGGTGACGTGTTGGGAACCACACTTCAGGTCAATCCCGACGGCACAAGCATTTCGTGCATGCTGCCGCCGGGTCAGAGGGGCGTAGTCGCAGTTAGGGTCGACAATCCTGCTCCTGATCTCCAGCGAGGGAGCCTGGAGGCAGCTTTTACTTACTTGGGTCCCCAGCAGGAGATGGCCGCGCGAATCTTCTCGATCTCGCCCAAAACAGTGCTGCTCGAAACTGACACGATGATTACCGTCAAAGGCCGCAACCTGGGAATGGCCATTCGGCAGGGAGTCTTTGCTGTACGTGGACCGAATCAGAATTTCGCCACCATTCAAATGCGGGACCTGGACGTATCAACCTCGTCGGCGATGCAGGCAGACACGGTCACTTTCTTTCTCAAATTTTCGCGAATCGGGGGGCTGGCGCTTCAGCAACGTGTGCCTTATTACATCGTTGCCAGCATTCGGCCCGAAGCTCGTAACGATCGCTTCTTTGAGACGAGCCGAAACGGTCAATTTACGCTCATCACGAATTCCTCTCCCGTTGCCTTTGGCGTGACCGGCCAGGTTATTGATGGCGCCGCGAATATGATCTTGCTAAGCGGTCGTGGGCTTAAAGGCTCAAAGGTCGCGGTGGTTGATAGTTCCGGCAAGTCGCTGCCTGTGAACTATGTAGACGATCGTGAGGACTTACTCGTTGTTGGCCTTACGCTCGAAGGCGGCATGGTGCCTGCCGGCAGCACTGGCGCCGTAAGTCTCGCTGTGCTGGATGCAAGTTCGAAGCAGATCGGAAGCCCAATCTCGTTGGACGTAATGCCGGGACCGCCGACTAATGAAGATAGTGATGTACCGGCTGGCCGTCTGAAGCCTGTGCCGGGCCAACAAGTGACGACTGTGCCGGAAGCGAGTGTCGGCCTCTTCGCCCTCGCCAGCAGTGGCGGTGGTGGTGTATGGCTGCCGGGTAGTCCCAGCTTCCCTGCTTCGAGCTTCAGCTACCAGCCGGTATTAGAAATCGTTCGAGACTTCTTCATCGAGCTGGTAAACGAGTCGATCGTCGTACCAGCCTTCGGCCGCACAAGTACTAAAGTCGGGTTACTGCGCCGGGTGCGCGCCGTACCGCTGATCATCCACCTCGAGATCACGTTAGTTGTTAACGTGCGCGTCTTTATCTTTCGGCAGGGGAATCCCTTCATTGGGTCGTCTGTTGGCGGGTTCAATGAATTCGCCAGTCAATTTCCTGACGCCTTCGGAACGTATCTCGTTTTTGTCAGCACCTCTGTCTCCATCTCCATCGACGTGCGCTTCCTGATTGCTCTCCTCTTACCGGATGACACCCTAAAGCCGCTGCTGGTGCTCAACGTTGATTTTGGATTGAGTCTTGATAAGCGGACACTGACTATCCCTGGTTCGGGGACGTTGCGAGCCCACATCAACTCGATTCGGCCGAGGACCGGGACAAATGGGCTTCAGTTAGTGGCTCCCGCTCCGTCCGATTCCCCCTTGAAAGATATGGCAACGTTCTTTGCGTTTTACTTTGCCAGAGCCGCCGGACGAGAGTGCACTGAGTGGGAGTTCAACGTCGACTTCTTCAAAAACTTTCTCGATGGCTCGCCAGTAGAGGATGGTGGTGATGAGAACAACAACTTCGTAGTGAGAATCTGTTCCGAAGTGGCGGAGAATGCAAATCTCAATAAGCTGGTTTTGACTTCTGAGCCGGCTGCGTTAGGCAATCCGCCCAGACTAGATCTCGATACTGGCGCTAAACGCGATGCGATTCTCCGGGCCGTCCTGGTGCCAGTCGACAAGAATGGAAATCCGACCGGACAGGGCGACGAAATCAAGCCGCCGGCCGTCACGTTTCGATTTGTGCCCGACTTCTTCGACAGCGCAGATGCCATCACGATCATGACGGATCCCGGCAACCAAACTCGGGCCATGGCCCAGCAGTCAGGGACCGGAAAAATCCAGGCAGCCCTGACCACCGGACCGGGAATGGCCCTGCTACCGAGTTCGGTGTTTGGTTTTCTGGTGACCGGTGACGGAGCACAGGCGTTCTCCGCGTCGCTCGATGTAGACGTCAGCGCGCCGAGCGAAAAGATCAAGGTGCGATTCGACTTTAAACCGATCCTACGGCCGGAGCCGTTTGAGCCGGCGCCCGATCCGACCGTTTTGAGTTTGACCCTTACCGACAACATTCCCCAGACCTTGCCAGCGAACATAGAGCTGACCATTGAACGGGAAGTTGTGTTCTTTAGAGACCCGATGGGCCAGGCCCTCAAAACCGGTATTATAACCTCAGGCCGCTTTTTAGAGCGCCCCAACTCGATGGCTCCAGCGGAGACAAGAATCGCTCGTTTCTTCACCGGGGACCTGGTTAGCAAGAAAACTTTCAAGATCAAGATACCGAGGGACAAATTTGTCAGAGAAACCCCAATTCCTCTACCAGAGCTGTCTCTACTTGCAAACCGTGTAGAGAAGCGTCGCCCGGAGAATACAAAATTTGTCTACGACGCTCTGGTGCCGCCGGGCGGATTCGAGGTCGGTCCAAATCCAACGGATAAAGCGCCTGACGGTGAGGTGGGTGCGACTCAAGTTCGCTTCAACTTTCGAATTAAGAGCGAAACTAAGGACGTGGAATTTGAACAAGCCCCGGTACCCGCAAAGCTCAAGGTCCAGCGAGACGAAAACTACGAGGAATATTTGCGCGTGTTGACCGAATGCGTCGAAGCACGCGGTTCGAGCTATGACCAGGAATTGCTTCAGTTCGCCAATCGCCTCGCGACAAACCGCTCGGAGCAGGAACTTATCAAAGAGATAGAGACGACCGCCGACAAGATGTTTCAGAAAGCGGTTCAAAGTGTGCAAAACAACACGGGCGATGGTTCTGATCGGCCGCTGTATTGGGCGCGATTGGTGGCGCGCGTACTAATCAAAGAGGCGTTGCGCGAGAAGGCGAAACCCAATCAGGTTGATCTTCTGAAAAAGGCCGACCTTCTGAAGAAGTTCGAAGAGCATTCCCGCGGCATCCCAATGCCTGCCTTTGCTCCCACGGACCGAATCAAAGTTGCCATCCTGGGCTTTGACCCGTTCACCTTGAATTCCACTCCGGGTGGTGGGAATCCCGCTGGCCTTTTGGCACTTTACCTAAACGGCTCGACGAAGCTAAATCTCAATCAGAAAGACGGCGCAGAGATTCCCGTCACAGTGCGAAGCTGCTTGTTGCCAGTGCGCTACGCCGATTTCGATGGAACTCCAACCAAAAGCGAAGGCGTGGTGGAAGAGGCAATACCTTCCGCGCTGATCGAGAAGGCGGATCTCGTTCTCACCGTCAGCAAGGGTGACATAGGACGTTACGACATTGAGCAGTCGGCGTGCAGGTTTCGTGCAACAGATAAGACCGATAACCTCGATATCAAGGATCCCAAGATAGAAGTACCAGGCGATGATCAGTTTCGATTTACGACTCTTCCCTGGCAAGGTGTAATTATCCGTGATGATCTAACATTGCCGCTGGGCACCGGAAACACTCTTCAGTTCAATCAATACTTCAAGGCCATACGCAGTGGCGTCCTAATCGAGCGCAACCCTGGCAGGTTGAACTCACCCCCGAAAACTGCGGATGCCTTCATTGAAACTCCGATAGATCGTGATGACCCGCCACTTGACCCACAGGATCTTTCACCTCAATTCGACGATACCTCGATTTCGAGCTCGACCGGAAACTTCTTGTCGAACGAATCCTTTTACCGAGTAGCGACTTTGCGCGACAACGCCGGGCGAGGCATGCCGCCGCGTAAGGGTAAGACAACGTTGCCGATGGGCCACTTTCATCTGCCGGATTTCCCCGACACCGGTGATGTGTCTTTACGCACGTTACTCTTTCTCGGCGCTACCACCGTCATCAAGCAGATGCTGTTTGACCTCAAGCGCGACCTCCTGGCCAAACAGGTTCGGCCTTTCATGCTTAACAGGGTAGTCAAGCGCACGAAACGCGGTGAGCCGCTGACGATTCCCATCACAGTTGACAACCGAATGGAAAGATCTGGCTTTGAAGCAAGGGTCGAGCTCGCGATCGCCACTCCGGTAAGGGCTAATTTCGAAGACCCATTTACTCCAGATGTAACGATTGGGGGAAAGCAAGAAACCCTTGTCAACACAGTGAAGTTCCTGGGAGGAGAGCGTGGCGTTTATAGTCTTGCCTGCACTGTACGTGAGACCGAGAATAGGGTGCCGGTATTTCGCACCGACGTGATTATCAAAGTGGCGGATCCCAAAATCTCTTCCGTTCAACCGCTGATGGGAAATGAGAATACTTCGGTGAAAATTACCGGCCAGGACTTTGTGCCGCGCACGGGCGAAGACAAGGTCGACGTGAAATTCGGCGGGGTGTCGGCAAAGATGGTGACAATCAGCGCTGATGCGAAGACGATCACTTGCCGTGTTCCGAAATTAGCACCCGGAATGGCCGACGTCGAATTGATTTCACCCCACGATCCAAAGCCGATCAAATTTACGACGCAATTCATGGTGACGGCATAGGACCCGAGCGATGTACCTCAATACCTTTAGTCTCTGATCGCCAGATCGGATGGTAGCGATTCTCGGCCTGCGACGTCCGTTTGTTTTTGTGAGCGTCGCGAACGGAAGAATGAGCTGCGGTCCAGGACGTTTTCCTGAAACTGTTCGAGATAGAGATAAATCACCGGCGTGATGTAAAGCGTGATGAATTGCGAAACTATCAGGCCGCCGACAACGACCAGCCCGAGAGGCCGTCGCGAAGAACCATCTGCTCCGTAGCCCAGGGCGATGGGAAGAGCGCCGAAAACCGCAGCCAGAGTAGTCATCAGGATCGGCCGGAACCGGTCCATGCTGGCATCGTGAATCGCCTGCATCGCCGACTCGCCGGCCTCGACCCGCTGGCGAGCAAAGTCGACAATCATGATCCCGTTCTTCTTGACGATGCCCATCAGCATGAACATCCCCACGAAAGCATAAAGCGAAGCTTCCTGACCAAACACCACCAGGGTCAGCAGGCCACCCACCAGAGCAGTCGGAAGAGTCGAAAGCACGGTCAGCGGATGCACATAACTCTCGTACAGGATTGCCAGGATTACGTACATCACAAAAACAGCCAAAGCCATCAGGATCGTCAGGCTGGTGACGGTGTTGCTAAACGTTTGCGCTTCACCTTGCAGCTCGGCACGCACGGTTGGAGGCACAGTTTCCCTGGCTGACTTAGTGATGAAGTTCGTCGCATCGCCCAGAGCCACGCCTGGTTTGAGATTGAAGAAAAGCGTCATGCTGGTGAACTGGTTCAGATGGTTAACTGTCTGGGGACCAAGTATTGATTTCCAGGTGACCAGCTCCCTGAGCGGAACCAGATGTTGACCGTCGTCGGATTTGATGTAGAGCAGTCCCAGGTCTTCGGGCTTCTCGCGAGCAGAATCTTCCATCTCGAGAATTACCTGATACTGGTCCTCCGGCTTCTTGATCAGGTAAAGATAGTTTTGCGAATAGGCGTTGCGCAGCAACGTTAGAATTCGGGCCTCGGAAACTCCGTAGGTCTTTGCTTGGTCGCGACGAATGTCGATGTTCAGACTGGGCGTGTTGTTGTAGTAGTCTGACGAGACCGTCAGAAATCCCGGGTACTCCATTAGCTTGCCCATCAGTTTTTGGCCCACTTCATAAACCTGACCGGGGTTGGCGCCGGAAACAGTAAAAGCATACTGCCCCTGATTTTGACTGGTAACTCCGGTGCTGATTTCCAGAACCGGAAACGGCCGCAGAAACGTCATCACTCCGGGAATAGTGTTGAGTTTCCCCATCATCTCGGCGGTCACCTCAGCGATCGGTTTCCGCTCCTCGGGCGGCTTCACGAAAGTAAACGTAATGCCCTGGTTCGCCGCCAGAAATCCGGTTGCACCAGTCAACGTGAATTCGGTGATGACGTTCGGATCCTGTTGCAGGATTTCGTCCACCCGATCTTGTAGAGCGCGCATTTGCTTCGGCGACGATCCTTCCTGCGCAATGAAGGCGCCGAAGATGACACTGCTGTCTCCTGGCGGCAGAAATGCTTTAGGCACGAGCACAAACAACCCAATCGTACCCACCAGACACGCAACCCAGATCACGGGTGATACCCAGCGGTGTCGTAAAAACCACCACAGCGATCCGCCATACATTGCCAGCACGCGTTTCTCGACGCCTCCGATCACGCGTTCCATCCAGGTCTTCTTCGTACCCTCGCCGCGCTCCTTCAATAATCGCGCGCACATCAGCGGAGTAAGCGTCAGCGACACCAAACCAGAAGCCAGGATCGCGATGACAATCGTGATCGCGAATTCGCGAAAGATACGTCCGACCAAACCAGACATAAACACCAGCGGAATAAATACTGCCGCGAGCGAGATTGTCATCGACATGATCGTAAAACTGATTTCCTTCGCGCTGTTGATTGATGCTTCAAACGGCTGCTCGCCGCGCTCCATTCGACGCACGGTGTTTTCCAGAAAGACGATTGCGTCGTCTACCAGAAAACCGATCGCCAGCGTCAGCGCCATCAACGACAGGTTGTCGAGGCTGTAACCGAGTGCGCGCATCGCAATGAAAGTGATCAGCAAAGACAGCGGGAGCGCGACCACCGGAATAAGTGTGTCTGTGACCCTGCCGAGGAAAGCAAAAATTACAATCACCACCAGCACGAAGGCTATGATTAGAGTCATCTGCACGTCGGCAACAGAATGGACGATGTTCAGGGAGCGATCATAGATTGGCGTTACCCGAATGGACCCTGGCAGCTCCGCGCTGATTACCGGCAGAACCCCGTGAATACTTCGCGACACCTCAACTACGTTGGCGCCGGCCCGTCGATTGACCGCGACGATCACAGTTGCCGATGGTACCGGATAGCCTCGCACCCAAAACCGCATCTTTGCCCGCTCATCCTGAACAGAGTCCTTTACCGCAGCGACATCGCGCAGATATACCGGCGCGCTGCTGGTCCCGCCGACGATCAAATTCGCATACTGTTCAGCCGTTTCCAGCTGGCCCTGGGGTCGCAGTATCGCAGTGCCGGAATCGCTATCCAGTTGACCAGCTCCCGTGTAGCTGCTTCCGCTTTTAATGGCGGCGCTTAAGTCGTCAATCGAAATGCCGCGCGCCCACATCGCGGTGGGGTTGGCCTTAATGCGAATCGCCGATTTACTTCCAAACACATTCACTTGCGACACACCGGGAAGGATACTGATGCGTTGGCCCACCTGCGTGCTCGCATAGTCGTAGAGCTGGCCCGGCGTGACCGAATCGCTGGTCAGCGCGATGTACATGATTGCCTGGTCGTTGGGATTGCTCTTGGAGTACGTCGGCGGCGAGGGAAGGTCGGCGGGAAGACTGCCCATCGCCTGTGAGATTGCGGTCTGCACGTCGGTCGCCGCGGCATCGATGTTCTTTTCGAGGGCGAATTGCAGAGTGAGGGTCGCGACTCCCTGAGTACTCTGGGAAGTCACAACCTCCAGTCCGTTAATTTGCATGAACTGCCGCTCGAGCGGCGTGGCGATGTTGTTGGCGATCGTGTCCGGACTCGCACCCGGGTAACCAACCTGCACCTGAATCACCGGATAATCCACGGCGG
Source organism: Pyrinomonadaceae bacterium (assembly GCA_035557535.1). Lineage (GTDB taxonomy): Bacteria > Acidobacteriota > Blastocatellia > Pyrinomonadales > Pyrinomonadaceae > PSRF01. The sequence goes on along the minus strand of DATMDU010000150.1, from coordinate 92,947 downwards.
GCAGGTCGTTGACCGGAAGCTCAAAATAACTCAGTACTCCAAACAGGATGACTGAGAGCGTCAACACCGCGGTCATGACAGGCCGGCGAATGAATGGTTCCGAAAGGTTCATGGCTCAGGATCCACCACCGGCCGGCGCGGGGCTGCCCGCCTCGCGCGGCTGTTCTACCAGGACCTTGCCACCGGGTGTGACCCCAACCTGGCCATTTGTTACGACGCGTTCGCCCGCTGCTACACCGCTCTGGACAACAATCAGATCTCCCTGTCGCTGGCCCAACGACACCTGACGTTGATCGGCAGTGGAGTCTGGTTTGACGACGTAGACAAACGATCCGGTGGCGGACATCTGCGGCGCAGAGGCAGGGACGAGTACTGCGCTGTGGATTGTGCTTAATACGAGCCGGATGTTTACGAACCGGCCCGGCCAGAAGCGATGTCCCACATTGGGGATCGTCGCGCGCAACGTCACCTGGCCGGTTGCGGCCTGAACCGCATTGTCGACGAACGTGAGCTGACCGATGGCCGGCTCGTCGGTTGAGTCGGGGAGGTGAACCTCGGCTCTGAGAGTGCCGGCGCGCATCTGTTGCTGCACTTCAGTCAGATTGTTTTGCGAGATCGTGAAGTCAGCGTAGATTGGATCGAGCCGTTCGATCACCAATAAGGAATTGTTGGATCCTGAATTGCCGCCATCCGAACCGGCGTTGCTTTGTCCCCCCGGGTTGACGACATTACCGGTATCGACAAGCCGTTGTCCGGCCCGACCAGTAATGGGAGAGCGAATGTAGCAGTAGCTCAGCTCAACCTTAGCGCTCTCAATGGCCGCTGCATCCACCTTCATCGTTTCGCCCGCGCTCCGCACCGCTGCGCGGGCAGCCTCAGCGTTTGCCCGAAGCGAGTCGTAGTTTGCTCGGAGTTGATCGTATTGCTCTCGTGCCACAACTCCCTGCTCGACCAACACACGATATCTTTCAACTTGAGTTAAGCCCCACTTCGCCTGCGCATTTTCCTTGGCCAAATTCGCTTCAGCCTGTTTTTTCAGCGCTGCATCCCTGGAAAGGTTGGCCTGGGCCTGTTTAAGCTTTGACTCAAAGGGTCTGGTGTCAATCGTGAAAAGCAAATCGCCTTTCTTAACCCCAGCGCCGTCGGCAAAGTGAATCTTCATAATCCGGCCCGACACCTGAGGCTGAATAGAAACCACTTCAGGCGCGACGGTTTTGCCGATCGCATCCAGATAGGTTGGCACGTCCTGGCTGGTGGCTACGGATATTTGGACGGGGGTTGGAGGTCGCTCGAAGCCCTGCTGCGCCTTATTGGTGCACCCGGTAAGGAGGGTCGCCGACAATATCGCCAGTAATCCGGCCACGAAAAGCGCCGCTCTCAAACGATAAACAAACTCTTGAACGTATCTCATGGCGTGCTCTCTTAAATCGACTATCTGAATTCGCTTTGCACAAAAAGTCCGCGACCCTGCCGCTGTTACGCCCAGGAGCAATACAGCAACCCTCGTGGGTCGACAAATACAGAACCGGGAGCGGTAGCGACCGGGTGCAAGACTCAACGTCACAATCCGAAAGCCTAAAAAGGGTAGCAAGATCAAGTCCAACTTGACTGTTTGACCCGGTCGCTACCGCTCCCGGTTCTGTATTTGACGACCCACTAGGGTACTTTCCACTGCGACTTCGGTTATGAAGAACTCCCGCGACCCTTAATTACTTTTTTTGTGCAAAGCCATCTGAATTCGCTGAGTTTATCCCGGCCAACGTCGAGTACGGATTCATTTTCAACTTTAATTGACTTACGTCTCTCGTGCTTTTTGTTGCGGCTTCGATGACAACATCAATAATCTACGCTGCCGCCATTTGCAACTTACAAATTCAAGCTGGAAGTGTAACCCACCTGGCAAGCGCTTCCGATGTGTTGAATATGCTCCTTTATCCCCCTCTCCCTCTGGGAGAGGGTTGGGGAGAGGACATGACGTCGCTCAAGCCCTTCCCTCTGTCCCTTCCCAAAGGGAAGGGGAGGAATACCAAAACAAATCCGTCAAAACTCCGCTAGGAAGGTTGTCCGAGATTAGAGTGTTTTTATGCTATTTGACGTCGAAGTTTCCGACAATTACGTTGCCTCAGTCATAACAATCCTTTCACAAGCTTAATGCAAGTCGCCAATAACCACTCAACACTCGTGAGTGCTTCTAATCCTCTGTTCGGCTGCGACTTCGGCTGGAACTACGACAAGGGTCAACCTCGCGGCACAACAAACGGCAGGCGAGTTGACCAATAAAAAACACGCTGGATGCTTTTGTCATCCTCTCAATCACCATCATAAGGAGCGAAGTATGAGCATTACTGGAACCAGGAAAGTTCGAATGTTGACCGTGGTTTGCGGCTTAGCGTTATTGTTAACGATAGCACCTCAGGTCTTGGCGCAAGACGCGGCCCCGCAAGACGTCAGAATTCAGAGTACAAACATTCAGTCAATTCCCAATGGGGCGAAGCTGAAGTTTAAAGGTGTCGTCATCACACGCGACGCTGATACCTTCACAATACGTGACCGCAATCGTACTAATTTTCAAATTCTCTTAACCGACAGAACCAGCATTAAGACCCATGGAGGATTTCTTCGCAGCGGCAAAACTTACCCTGTCACTGACATTTTGCGCGGGTTGATTGTCGAAGTGGAAGGACGCGGTGATTCGCAAGGCCAGCTCGTGGCCGAAAAGATCCGGTTCAATGAATCAGACATGAGAGCTGCGATCACCACTGACACTCGCGTAAATCCAGTTGAAGCTAATCAGGAACGTATCGCTGGTCAGATGGATGAGCTCTACGCGATCGCGGAAGAAGCCAAGCGAACAGTGGTCGAGGTAAATGAGCGCGTTTCCGCTTTGGACGATTACGACGTCCATGAATCTGTTGCTGTTAATTTCAAGGTGAACAGTGCTGTGCTCTCACCAGAGGACAAACTGCAACTCGACACGCTCGCCGAGAAAGCACTGAGTGCCCGCGGGTATATGATCGAGATCGCAGGTCACACGGATTCAACCGGCAGCGAAGCTAAGAATTTTCGACTGAGCCGGGACCGGGCCGATGCAGTGGTCCAGTATCTGGCAATAACGCACAAGATTCCAGTGCGACGTTTTGTGACGCCGATGGGTTTCGGAAAGTCTGAGGCTGTAGCTGACAACTCAACGGCGGAAGGCCGCGCACAGAATCGGCGGGTGGAAGTAAAGATGATTCTTAATCGCGGCATGAGCCAACAGACCTCGTCCGCGCGGCCCTAAAATTGGTTAAGAGTTGGTTAGTTCAGATTTTCTAGTCTGCTTCGTTTGGAGAACGGCTGCCAATAGCAACCGTTGCTTCAATAACCGTTGCTCAATAAAAGGCCGCTCGTGAGAGCGGCCTTTTCGCTAACGGAGCGCGAAACACTGATTCTGTCGGCTACGAACGATGGATTATTGAGTGGTGCCGCATATAACCCCGGACGGCATCCGTTTAGTTTTTTGCGAGCGGAATCTCATTCTACAGCGCCTACCAAATAGTTGATTAGCCCGCAACGCCTCGCTCCGTCAGGAGCGAAATGTTTATAGCTCACGCCACCTCTCAAAATATCCTCTCTCCGTCAGGAGCGAAGCATTGCGCTCCTGACGGAGAGAGGAGGGTTGAATCCTGTCGTTCGCTCTAAACATTGCGCTCCTGGCGGAGCGCCCGTTCATCGTACAGCACAGGAAGAAGTCAGAACCGGGAGCGGTAGCGACCGGGTAAAACGCCCGCGAGGAGACACCGGCGATGAACCTCGTGAGGAATAACCCATCCGGCTTGTTGTCAGACTTACCCGGTCGCTCTGACTTCAGCTGACAAGGTTCAAGCCTATTCCACGAGCGCCCTTAAGCTAACAAAAGCTTCTGTTGTCAAAAAAGCGCACCGAATTGAAAAGGCCACGCACGAGCGTGGCCTTTGATTTTTGTAAGAGCTGCGAAACAGCGCACACTAATCGATCGCTCGATGGCGCGTGCGCGGCACGCCAATACGCCTTTCGACCAGTCGTTCAACATCAACCGGTACGCCTTCCGCTTTGGCCTTGCGAATAAACTCGCCATCGATCTTGAAAATCTGCAGTTTCACCAGTTCTTCCAGTGAGAGATTCGTCAAACCCTCATTCCGCACTTCGGCGATGAACGCCGGCGTGACTTTGAAGATTCTCAACTTCACCAGATTCTCAAACGGTTCTTTATCAAAGCCCATCTGCGCAGCTTCCGTCACAAACTTTGCGTCGATCTTGAAAATCCGCGCTTTAACTAGTTCTTCCATGCCCATATTCGGGTAGCCGGTGGCTTTCATTTCACGCATGAACGCGGAATCAACTTTGAAGATCGCGGCCTTAAACAGGTCGCCCACGCCAAGCTTCCCGAAATTTGCTGAATTGAGATCGTCAGCCAGGTCGGTAGTGACGTTGAGCGTCGCGGCGGTAAAGAGCCGGTCTTCGAGGCGTCCTTCTTCCGTCGTGGGCGGGTCTTTTTCGAAGTCGAATCCCCGGCTCTTCATTGCCGAAACAAATGCCTGGCTGGGAATAAAACGAAACGTGCCTGACCCTTTGCCATTTTGAATACTGCCTTCGCACTCAACCGTGCCGGCTTCACGCACCAGGCTGAATCTTACCGGCCCATCCTGCGACGCCTGCTCGCGAGTGAGACCCTGCAATTCGGAGAAATCGTAACTCTGGCCGATTTGATGCTTGCGGCCTTTCTCCGGGCGTCGTTCAAAATGCAGATTGATCTTGTCTTCCTTCTTACTGAGCGAAGACGTCCATTCCCCGCTGGTGACCGCCTGAGCAGTGGCGCTGTAGTCGGTTATTACAATTGCGCCGGAAACGGCGACGATCATAACCAGACTCAAAACAACGAGCATCCGTATTTTCTTCGACATAAATGGATCTCCTCGGAAGCGAACGATTTCAGGGCTTATGTGCAAACACACAAATGGTGTTTTGGGTGGTGATCATTTCAACGCTCCGAAAAACTCAAGGTTCCCGAATTATTATTCACGGTGGATCTTCAACGCACGGGCATAAGGAAGCGCAGAGCGCACAATGTGTTTTTGTTTACTTTGCGTTCTCTGCGCAAATCTTTGCGCTCTTTGCGGTTAGGCCCTGAGCGTTATGCAGGTTGCTCGCAATGAACCATCCAGGGAATTCCAAACCGATCGGCGCACATCCCAAACCCCTTGGAAAAGAACGTCGCTTGAAAAGGCATCGTCACCTTACCGCCTTCCGACAACGCCTGAAAAATTCGTTCGCCTTCCGTCGCGTCTTTGTAATGCAGCGTAACGGAAATGCCTCTTGGTTCTTCGTAGCTGCCCGGCGGTGAATCAGCGCCCATCAAGGTTGACCCGCCAAGGTCAAGCGTCGCATGCATGATGAAGCCATGCGCCTCCGCGGGCATCTGTTCACCGGCAGGCGAGTCGCCCCAGGTCTGCATAAACGTGATTTTCCCGCCCAGAAGTTGTTCGTAGAATTTGAATGCGGCCTCGCATTGGCCGTTGAAACCGAGATAAGGGTTAGCTTGCATCTTTGCCTCCAGAATTTTCGTGTAGTCCGTCTGCTTTTGATCACGATCGTGGATCAAAAGGTTGCGAAGTATTTGTTTTCACGCTCGAGTCGAATGAAGCCATGCTAAATCGGCGACGACATGATACTTTTTCGGAACCCGTGGAGAAATACGAATGCTGGAAATAATCGATCTGAGTCAGGAGATATTCACTGGTATGCCAGTCTTTCCTGGTCTACCAGAAGTGGCCGTCACGATACATGCGACGCACGAGCAATGGGACGGTATCACGGACAGCGACACGATTTCACCTGGTGTGAACCTGCTAAAGCTGGGCGAACACACCGGCACTCACGTCGACGCCATCAGCCATATGGCCCGCGAGTATCGCGAACAATCGATCGACACGATGCCGTTGACGATGTTCTATACGGAGGGGATCTGTCTGGACTTGTCTCATAAACGTTTGCTCGAGGTGATCGAGCCCGATGATTTGAAACTCGCTCTCGCCGTAGCGGCGCTCGAGATAAAACCGGGCGATACAGTTCTATTCTTTACCGACCATTATCGACGCGCCTATGCGTCAGAAGATTGGCACCGAGGGCCTGGGTTAAGCGTTGAAGGGGCGCGTTGGTTGGGTGAACAGAAAATCGCGGCGTTTGGAGTGGAACCGGCTTGCCCTGGCTTGATCGATAGTTCGAATAAAGAAGTCCACCGAATCTGCGGGGAGCTGGGTTTCACTCACTACGAAAACATGATCAATTTGCACCAGCTCATCGGGCGAGGACGTTTTCGATTTATTGGATTGCCGCTCCGGATACGTGGAGGCACCGGCTCGCCTGTGAGAGCGATCGCCGTCTTCGAAAGTTAACTGTAAAACAGGTGCTCAACCCTGGCCGTTGGTGGTAAATTCAAACGCACCATGCTCAAGTTTCTTTTGGTGGTCTTGCTGCTCGCAACTCAAGGCGTGTACGTCGCAGGCAAAGGCTCCCGGACTCTTTCCGGCATCATCTATTTCACAAACAACTCACCTGACAACATAGAAACCTATCCCGTCGAATTGTATTCTCGCAATCAAAAGCGGCGGCTCGTGGCCTCAAAAGCGAACGCAGACAGCACTTTCAAATTCTCTGGGCTCAAGCCGGGCAAATATCTCCTGAAATTTGCCTGGCCGCCCAACCGTTGCACGCTCTGGTACCGAGTTAGCGTACCCGAAGATTCGAACAAAAGGATACGCGTGATCATGGACGCCGCTTGTTCGAAGCATAATGGCAAGATTCAGGATCTAATTGAAAACTGAAACAGGACAGGCGTTTCTGACTGGGCTCAAGCTCTTCACTGGGACCGCGGGCGTCCTCGCCCGCAGTCTGCGCTAAATATCAACCTGGATGAGCAGTGATTTCCCGCCTCTGACGCCGAAAGCGGGCGAGGGCGCCCGCGCTTCCCACAAGAAGTTGACTCTAATCTCGGCCAAACCTTAATCCCCTGTTTTATCTTTCGTCGTTTTGTTGACGTGGATCGATCTTGCCCACTAAACTTCGGTTCATAGACTTGAGTGTTGCGCGTGGGTACCAACGTGAGACATCGGGTTAAAAAAATGGCGCAATGTAGTCAGGGCGATCCCCTGATAGCATTGCGCCATTAGTTCTTTAATTGGAGCGGGCCTCTATCGCTTCGGACTACACGGGCAGATAAATGGATAGTTCGTGTTGTCGATAATGGGTTCGATGCCAAAGAAATCATTTAACACCGATTCCGCGGTGCCGTAAGCGCCTTCCACCCAAGCCTGATCGTTGGAATAGGTTTCGCCCACGATAAAGATATTGGCGTCCGCGCCGGGAATCAATTGCGAAGGCTTGCGGATTTTCTGTTGAACGTCGCAGACATCATAGTGGTCTGCATACGCGTGGTAGCCGGCATTGAAAGGCGGCAGAGACCAGTCCATGTAGCTGGCTTCGAGTGGCTCGGGTACGTCTGTGTAGTCTGACTGCGGGCCATAATGGACGGCTGCGAGTTGCTTGCGCAGCATCTTTACCATCCTCGGCGGCACGGTGCGAGGACCTTCGAGCGGCTGGTAGTTTTCCGAAATTGGCACATGACGTTCGGCGTCGGGCCCGAGCTCCATTTCCTGCCAAAAGCTGGTGAACTGCTCGTCGTCGTAACTGGCGAGTATTCCGTAAACCGGCGTGCCGCTTTGATCCTCGGCATTATTTCCAAAGTAGACGACCTGGCGAATCGGCGTATCAGTCACACTGGGCCCAATCGTGTTGCGCTGGGAAACCTTCAGCAGCAGCTCTGCCTGTTTTACCGTTAATCTTTCCTCGATTGCATGCTCCACTGCCTGAATAAAGGTGGTGGCTGGCGTGAAGGGCGACTCAACGATCGCCGGCGTGCCGTCGGGGTTCTTTGCAGCTCTGATGTCGGCGATGAACCTCTTTGGGAAGCCCTGCTTCCTTAATTCTTCAAGCACATCTTCCGTGATTTCCCAGGCACTGATTTGCGCCGGGTAAGGAGCCGGCGTTGCGGCCGTGTCAGCCCACCAGGGCGAGTCGAAGAACATGCCGACCTTATACGATGGCTGCATGATTGCCGACTCGAGATACAACTGCACTCTGCGGTTGTTGAGCACGTCGAGCGCGGCGTGGTCTTCATAACGCGTTGCCTGGGCCACCAGGTCAATGGCGTATCGCGGCATCGCCAGCCAGGCGGCATCGGTGGTCCCACCGCCCGATTTCTTATTGGGGATTTCGCGGGTGGCGATTGAATATTCAATTCCCTTGTCGGTTTGCAAAATAGAGTGAAGGCGGGTGTTGTGTTGATACTTGAAATTTACCGCTCTCTTCTTTGCCAGTTTCACGATTCGTTCAAACAAGGCGTTGAACATGCTCGAGTAACCGGTAGAGAGCGTCTTGTATTCGTTGCCTGGAGTGAATTCGTTATTGGCCTGGACCGCCACCGCCGAATTCCAGTTGATGATGTTTGAGGTGTAACCATTCCCATCAGCGGTGTAAGCGAAGCCTTCCGGTCCCAACTGATCGAACATCAAATCCCAATAGCCGATGTCCGTCATTTTGTCGCCCTTCTGGTAAACGGAGGCGTCTGGCAGATCAACGGCGATCGTTCCGTTACGGTAAAAATCACACCATTGCGCGCGGGTTATTTTCTGCGCCGCGTCGGGCGTCATTGTCAGATCCTGAAGGACTGAAAAACCATTGTCAGGTGAAGTCGCCGCGCCGAAGTGGTCAACATTGTAGGGCGCTGGATCGCTTGAGCTGATCTGATTCAAGTACATGTTCTTCGTGCGCAGATAAAACAAGGGATTAGTCGACTCGTTGAAAGGCACCGAATGTTTTTTAAGATCGAGCTGCTCAATTACCGTGGTGACGAGGCGATGACCCTGGCTGGAAGCATCGTTTTTTCCATTCCAATCCGAGTAACGCATACCGCCTAACTCGAGATAAGAGTTTTTCTTGTTGTTCTGGTAGTGCCAGGTGCATACACGCGCGCCGGCCGCGCGCGTGCCGGGCTCTTCTTTTGAGAAGTCGTATTTTCCCCAGTCGTACAATTCAAGCGTGTCGCCTTTGGTTAGTTGTTTTCCCTGATCTTTTTTCGAGGAGGGCTTGCCGTCGAGCAAACGCCAGGCGGTGTAAAGCCCGGCAGCGCCGGCGCCGAAGATTGAATAAGTTTTGCTCATGAGTTAAATCCTTTTAGAGAGATTTTGATATTGGACTGGTTAACGCCTGCGGAGCAGGCTCGTTGAGGTTTTTACGGTTCGATTCCCAGCCGGTACATCTGCAACGGAAGATCCTTCTGAGGAATCACCACCTCAACCAGCGTAGGCTGATTGGTTATATTCTTCAGTTTGTTCAGCACCGCCTTCAATTCCTTAATGGTTTCCACACGATACCCGCGCGCCCCAAAGGCCTGCGCCAGGGCCATGTAGTCCCACTTTGGCAGGATGTCGAACGCATCGAATTTGTGTTCGGGCCCGGGTTGAAACGAAGTAAGGTCAACGTAGACCTGCTCGATCGCATAGACGCCGTTGCTAATCACGAAAATTACGGCGTTGAGCTTGTTGCGCGCGAGCGTCGATAACGACTGGCAAACCATCATGAAGCCGCCGTCGCCGGCTACGGTCCAGGCGCGTTTCCCACTTCCCAGTTGCGCGCCCGCGGCTGCGCCGGTTTCAAACCCAATGCACTGCCAGGCCGCGGAGCCCAGGAAGCTATTTTGTGCGAGCCCAAACGCATTCGTGGCTACATACAACGAGGAGCTCACCCCAAAAGTCATCACAATCTCATCCAGCATTTGGTTGTCGGCCAGAAACTTCATCGAGTGTTGGAAGAAGCGGTTGTAGGTAATGAGTTCCGGTTGGGCGTTGAACTTGGGATCCGAATTAGACACCCAGGGCTCCGGATAAGGGGGAGGCGGCGGCGCCACGGTCGCAAGCGGATAACCTTTTGTCTTCTTGAAACGTTGCAGCAGGGCTTCCATGAAATCCTTCATGGTCACGCCCTCGTAAGTGAAATATCCGACTCGGGTTCCGTCAGTGGTGGCGAGGACCATGTCGGCATACTTACTCTCGATGAAAATCAGATAGTCGTCGGTGATGATCGTGCCGAGTGTGAGGAAACAGTCGGCCTGCGTAACGAGCTCAATCACGTTCGGGACGGAGGCAGCATCTGAATATGTCCCGATAAACTTGTTGCCTTTTTCCTCGAGCACCGTCTTGCCGAGCGTCGTGGTAGTGTAAAGAAAACCACTCGCATCGATCAGCTGTTGCAACAAGCCCGACAAACCGTAACGAAGCACTTCCACTCCCGCGAAGATCATAGGGTTCTTCGCTGCGGTTATCTGTGTCCAGGCTGCTTCCACGGCATTCTCGAGCGCGAGTGGCTCGCTTCGGGTAACCAACGGCCGCAGGATTTTGCTGGACGGTTTTGGACATGGCTCGCCCCAAACTTCCTTGTAACACGCAATATAAACCGGTCTCTGATGAGTGATCGCGGCGATCAGTAAGTTGTCTATTTTTTCCGGCGCGCCGGCTGACGTGGTGAGTGTTTCCGCGGCGACCGTGACGTGTTCAAACACTGCGCGGTCGGCGTCGAGATTGCCGGTCGAGTGGTGATAGAGCACGTTATACATTTTGGTGATCTGACGCGCGTCCGCACCGGGCGCCGCACTGATCACGACAATTGGACTGCGTTCGACATAAGCGCCGGCAATCGCATTTAGCGCGCTGAAGGTGCTAACACCGTACTGGAGAGATACCGCCGCCAGTCCCCGGGTGCGTCCATATGCGTCGGCTGCGTAAGCCGCGTCGAGCTCATTAACGCAACCAATGGTTTTGATTCCATCGAAATATTCAAGGGCCTGGGTGAAGTGCTTCACGTAGTCGCCGGGAATCTGAAAGACTTCCGTCACGTTAAGCTGCTTCAAGCGCGTCAAAAGGTAATCGGCTACGGTAAATGGTTTTTTTGGCATGGCTTTTAAATTAGGAAGCGCGAAATACAACCTCGCGAGAAGGCTGGGAGCGCAGGCATCCTGCCTGCCTCAGCAACGGTTTAGAAATAAGGCCGGAGTAATCACTGAACTCAAGCAGCTGGTAAAGTCAATTGAGGCAGGCAAGATACCTGCGCTCACCGAGCGTTCTTGAGTACTTCGGTCCGCCGGCAAAGAGAGTGAGAAATTCTCCAACTGTAGCTTTTTGCGGACAGGACTATACCATCGTTTCTGTTGCAAGGGTATGAAAAGGTGCGCCCGATCGTAGTTCTCACTCGGCGTCTCTCAGCTTTGTCGGCGTCTCTGCGTTGAACGAGAACTAGCTGAAGACGGTGCAACTTTGCTGCATGCTGGTTGCATCTATGGCCTTCTGCTTTTGCGCCGATCGTTTTAGAATGCCGACAATTCGTCTGACGCAAGGAAGGGTAAATGAAGTATTTTCGCTCCCACACGCCGCTCGCGCGCGCGCTGGCTGCCTCAGCACTGCTCGCCGCGCTCCTGATGATTACGCTGGTCCCAAGCAGTCTGCCAATCTCGTTTGCAGGTTCTGAAGCAAAACACGCCTCCGCAGACGTTCAGCCGCAAAGCCCTGGCCTGACATTTGGCGCCATCTACAGTCAGACGAATCTGGTTTCTGATTTACCAGGCGTCGCTCTGGTTGAGGATCGCCAGCTCGTAAACCCATGGGGAGTTGCGGTCAGTCCATCAAGTCCCTTCTGGGTGGTGGACAATAAATTAGATCGCGCCACTCTTTATCGAGGCGACGTGTCAGGAAGTCCGCTAGCGCCTGATCTGATGTTGCCATTCGTCGGTATTCCAAATGTGCCGACGTTTGCTCCGGCGCCTTCTCAACCAACCGGCGTAGTTGCCAACACGACCAACGATTTTCTGGTGGCTTTATCTCCAACATCTCCAGCGGCGCCTGCGCAGTTTATTTTCGCAACGCTAAGTGGGGGCATCAATGCCTGGCACCCTGGTCTCGGTTCAACGGCGATCGTGGTGAAGTTCGTCGGGGGCCACAGCTATACCGGCCTGACGCTGGGCGCAAATGCAGGCGGCAACCTCCTCTATGCGGCGGACTTTGCCCACGGCAAGATCGATGTCTTCGATAAGGACTTCAATCAGACTTCGGTCAGCGGAAACTTCGCCGACGCAACCGTCCCGGCAAATTTCCATCCCTTTAACATTCAAAACCTCGGCGGCGCTTTATATGTGAGTTACGCGGAGTTTAATCACGTAGCCGATGACTTCGGTTTTGTCCGCAAGTTTGACATGAACGGAGTGCGCGACGTGGCGTTCGCTATCAATAATGGCCCACTGTTTTCGCCATGGGGCATGGCGATGGCGCCGGCGAATTTTGGTCCCTTCAGCAATCAGTTGGTGGTAGGAAACTTCCGGTCCATTGGAACTCTCGATTATTCAATCAGCGCCTTCAATCCTGCTACGGGTGCACTCCTGGGCCACATGGTCGACGGCAGCGGCGCCGCCCTCAAAATCGACAAACTCCGGGCGCTGGTCTTCGGGAATGGTACAAACGGAGGGGATCCAAACACGCTCTATTTTTCCGCCGGCATTTATTCCGAGAACCACGGACTATTCGGCTCTCTCAAGCCGGTGATCGGCATACCCGCTTCGACAATTCGGTTTAGCAACACAGATTACTCAACCACCGAAGGGGCCGGACACATCGACATCGCGGTTACCCGCACAGCTGACGTCTCCGGTGCAGCCACCGTCAACTACGCGACCGTCGATTTCGAGGCGACCCAACGGTCTAATTATGAACTTGCTGTCGGGCGTCTCACTTTCAATCCGGGCGAAACCAGCAAAACCTTTCGTGTGCTCATCGTTGATAACAATGCGTATGCCGGCGGCAGTTCAACAGAATTGGATCTCGTCCTGAGTAATGCCACGGGCGCAGCCCTCGTTACTGCACATATCTCGAAGCTCCGGATACTGGACGATGAAGGTGATACGCCGCGTCAGCCACCTAACATCCTCGACGACCAACAGTACTTCGTCCGCCAGCACTATTACGATTTTCTCAACCGTGAGCCTGACCCTGCGGGTCTCAACTTTTGGACCAGTCAGATTACTTCGTGCGGAAATGATCAGCAGTGTATTGAGATCAAGCGGATTAATGTCTCGGCAGCATTTTTCCTGTCGATCGAATTTCAAACGACAGGGATGCTTGCATACCTCACAGAGAAAGCCGCATTCGGCGGACTACCGCGCTATGGTCCATTCATGCGCGACGTCCAGGCACTTCAGAAAGACTTCGTCTTCGGAGCGCCAGGCGCCGACGCTCAGCTTGAAGCCAACAAGCGGGCGTTCTTTGACGAATTTGTAACGCGACCGGAGTTCGTTGCGAAGTATGGCGGACTCACTAACGAGCAGTTTGTTTTAGAACTGCTGACGACAGGCGGCCTGGCCACAACGACTGGGCGCCTGCTTCTGACGCAATTGACGGGGGGAAAAGTAGTGCCGTCCGTAAGCACGCCGGCCATTGGCTTAAGTGTCGGCCAGATTGGATTCGACATCGTTACCGTTCGCTTCTCGATGTCGTTAAAAGATTTGAGCAGCCAGCAAATCGCGGCCCACATTCACGGGCCTGCACCGGCGACCGGAAACGCGCCAATACTACACACGCTCCCAAATGGAGAGTTTACAGACTTTCCCGTAACGATAATCAACGAGCAAAATCGGGATCTGCGCGCCGGCTTACTTTACATTGACGTCCACACGGTGAATCACCCGGACGGCGAAATTCGCGGCCAGATTCCGCAACTGAGGTTCATCCGCGATGCGCTGACGAATGCTCTTAATGACGGGATTATTACGCGCGCGCAGGCGCTACGATTTGTCGCCGAGGATATAGACTTCCGGCAGAATGAGTTGAATCGCGCTTTCGTGTTGATGGAATACTTCGGTTATCTGCGAAGAAATCCTGATGCGGCGCCCGACAACAATCTGTCCGGCTACAACTTCTGGCTCGATAAGCTCAATAGCTTTAACGGAGATTATATAACGTCAGAAATGGTTAAAGCCTTCAGCAAGTCTTCTGAGTATCGGAGCAGATTCGGCCCCCCATGAGGCAGTGGGCAGAGGCAGAAGGCTGAAAGATAATCATCGATTTCCATTTGTCATTTTTCATTCCTCATTTTTCATCTGGTTCCGCGAAGAACGAGCTGTTGCACTTCCAAATTGAATTCACGAATGACAAATGAAAATTAGAAAATTGGAAAATCGATTTTTCTTCTCTGTCTTCCGCCTTCCGCTCCTACCTTCCGGCCGTCTGCTCCGGCTGTCTGCTCTTGTGTCTATATTCGTCTGATTCAATAAACACGCGCGTGAGACTGCGATAGTCGCCGGTGCGATTGAGATCGGCGAGCCAATAGTTGAAGCCTACGAAGTTGTTGTCTGGCGGATCTTCCGGATTGCGCCGGAGGTAGCCAAAGTAGTGGGCCAGGAGATATGCAGCGTTGTAATCGCGCCTCGTATTTCGGGCAGCTTCCGCATAGCGATTTAGCACTGCGGCAAGCGATTCAGAATTGTTTGCCAGAGCCGTTATTACTGCCTGCCGTTCCTCGCGCGACTGGTGCGCGCCGGCGTTATTGATCAGCTCATCCACATAACTCTCGGCTGATTTCCCGTCGTAACGTGCTTTGAAATCTGCCCGCTGCGACCATTTTTCAGCCAGAGAAACTTTGTTTCGTTCCAGCGTCTCTTCCCATCCCGGGAGACCCACAAAAAGGCCGCGGCCAAGAATCGACAAATCGTCCATGAATTCCTGATAGCGCGGAGGCCTTCCAAGCGCTGCCCGGTAAAAACTATGGACCGCAAATCCGACGCGCGGAAACTCCACGAGTGACTGATAAGGATCGCGATCCAGACGCGAAGCAAATTCCCTCGGACCTGCCTGCGCCGGCCGCAATCTGCCATTCTCTTGAATCCTCAAACTGTTCGCGTCGTAAATTACAATCGTTCCGCTCCGGTAGATCGCCGTCATGTTGTCATCAAAGAATGACTGGTTACCGCCTGCCTCAAGCTCACGTGGGCCAAAGTAAACGTAATCTATACCGTAATACTGAATCAGACTAAGTGCTTCGTCGCTGCCCGCGTAAATCGACTTTACATCTGCTTCCCGTTGACCAAATTCATAGCCGTGACTCCACAGCCAGTCAGTGTTGGCGCGCAGCACGGGCTGGCCCGCTAAGCTAAGGATGGGCTGGAATAGCGTGGGCGCGGTGAGAAAAAGCGCGCGCGGTTGCGTGGTTTCACGAGCAGACGCGGCCGCAGCCATCTCCTCATGCGAAAAGATAAGATGGTGGCTGACACGCTCGTGCTGTAATGCGAGCAGGCCAGACGCAATGCAAACAATGGTAAGAGCAGTCGCCAAAACCCTCGCGGGTAGTTTCCATCGATCCACGCTGGCAAGCCTCACGAGCCACGCGCCAATCAATACACTCGTGGGCGCATACCACAAGTACATCAGTTTGATGTTGTCGAAATCGTTCGGCGAAACGGCAATAAGCAAACTAAAGCTGAGCAGGAACAAGAAGGCCAGATAAAAGCGACGCCAGAGGGGCGGCGCTGCCCACCACGCCGGAATAATGAGCAGCAAGGGCGCGCCAATATTCTTGAGCAGGTACCAAATCCATACCGACTCGGTGTGGGCCCGCCAGCCCGGTTGAAAGCGCATGAAACTGTTTGCCGAAACGTGTCCCACCAGGGTTAGCAGATGTGGCAGAGCCAGCAAGACGGCCGGAAGC
This sequence comes from Pyrinomonadaceae bacterium, assembly GCA_035557535.1. Lineage (GTDB taxonomy): Bacteria > Acidobacteriota > Blastocatellia > Pyrinomonadales > Pyrinomonadaceae > PSRF01. The sequence goes on along the minus strand of DATMDU010000150.1, from coordinate 77,131 downwards.
CAATAGGCCAGCCACTGTCGTCGTGGTTGCAGCAAAAACAAAAAACCGCTGATGAGACCTAATCCGAGATAGACGTGAGCGTGGAAGAGCGGCGTCAATCCCGTGAGCGTTCCCGCAATCAACAGTAATCCTACGCCACACCATCTGTTCCGTTGGTTTTCGTCAAGAGACCAATTGCGCCAGGCAATGGCGAAGAGCGTGAGCACCATCAAAGCGATCGGAAACCCAAAGAGGCTTGCGCGTTGAGGCAGCAGAGTATCCGCAATGAAATTGGTCCACTGAATCCGGTGCTCGCCCAGGTTTGTGTAGTTCGTTTCCAGCTGCGACAAAAAAGCCGTTAGATTGTTTCCGCTCCTCCGCCAGTCTCTCCAGAAGTAGTAGAAACCAAACCCACCATTGAATAGAAAAATAATTGTCGCAAGCGCAGCCGAGACTTGTGCACGAAATGGCCCCGATGATTTCGTCGATAAACTGAGAAATCGCCGGGCAAACGAATAGAAGAGGACGGTCACAGACAGGGCTAGCGGAATAGACGCAAGCAGCAGCGCCGGCCGCAAGGTCATCCCGAGCGTGGCAAGAACCGAGATTTGAAAATCAGGCAGGAATGGATACAGGAGAGAGGCCGGTGGAAACGGCGTGTAGAGCGGAGGGAAGTTGTGCCCGTGGAGAAACGATGTAATCAGCGTCAGGTGAAACGGCAGGTCATATCGTGCGCTGCCTCCTGAATAAACTCCCGCTCCACCCGGCTCGATCAAATGACTGGAAAACAGTCGCACGTAGATTGGCGCAAAGAGTGCGACTACGAAAGCGAGGCCTGCGTATTCAGCACGCCAGAGCGTTCTCATCGCAAGGCCTTCGCGCTGGATTCGTCGCAAGGTCCTGATCCAAAGCGCAGCTGCAGAGAGCCAGACTACAAAAGTAAATCCGAGCGTTGGTCCGAAAGACAAGCGACCCAGCACCCGCGCGACGAGATAAGCCCCGATGGTCGTCAGCATCCAGCCCACAACCATTCCCCAGGTTGCCTGCTCAATATGATTGAGCCAGCGGCGGAGCGGCGGCAGGCGACGAACCAGCCCAGTCCCGAACAGCGTTGCGCCGATCAGAAATGCTATCCCCAGCAACATGTTATGCGAGAGCGCCGAATTAAATCGTTATCGTTTCTCAGCGACAACTATCAGGTTCTTACCAAGCGGCGGTTTAATCACTGACTCGAAACGGCGTGCGGAGGGGACGATGTAACGATCATAAAATCTCACGGCGCCGCTTTCCATCGTGGCAGATTTAAGTAGGCAGTATTTAATCCACCAGGGCGCCACCCCGGCCAGATCAAAGTAACTCGAAACAAGCGTCTGAAAACCGGTGCGACTCAGTTTCCCCTCCAGCTCACTTCTCATGTAGCGGCGCAAGTGACCAACACGCTCGTCGAAAGCGCCGTAGAGCCAGGTTAGCGCCGGAACAAATATGAAGACGCGGCCCTGAGGTGAAAGTGCGTCGTGTATCGCGGTGAGTTCAGCTTCATCATCCTCGATATGCTCAAGCACGTTAACGTAGATAACCGAGTCGGGCACCTGCTTCGCAGTGATGAGTGGCGCTGCTGCGGGAAAGCTTGCGTGATAGACATCCACGCGCGGGCGCGCGGGCATCTGTTCAGCGCGCACGCGCAGTTGGTCACACATCTCACGCGATGGCTCGACGAGGGAAAGAGTGTCACACGCGTGATGACTAAGGATTAGTTCAGAAAACGAACCGAGTCCGGCTCCAACTTCAACCAGGTGGCGGCCGAGGTAGGGATTAAAGATTCCAAGTATCCAACTATGATAGTTCGCCGCGACAGACATTGCTTCGAGTTCTCTGCCCGTATAAGTAAACCCGTCGTTGTCTGATAGGTGTGTGAGTTGTCCGGTTTCCGAATTGCCTTCGGTCATTCGCTAATCCCCCGGGCTTTGAACGCTCCGGAAATCGTGATGGGTTTGGTTTTCAATTCCGGCAGTTGGCGGAAGGACGAACGCAAACTGCAAAAGAGGTTGAATCGAAATACCAGCCAGAGCGCGACCACTCCATCCATGAAGCCAATCTTTTTTCCCTCGTCGTAAGTTCTTCCATAGTAGCTGATCGGGACTTCGTAAATTGCGACCTTCAACTTTGCGATCTTCGCCGTGACTTCCACTTCAAATCCAAACCCGCTCGAGACAATCACCATGTTACGAATGATGTCTCCGCGAAATGCCTTGTAGCCGGTTTCAATGTCGGTCATGTTCAGATTGGTGAGGATATTCGAAAAGCAGGTCAACAATTTGTTAGCGAGGTAATGGTAAAAATATAGGACGCGCGCCGCGCGCCTGACGAGAAAGCGCGAGCCGAAGACAACGTCGGCGTGGCCCTCAAGAATCGGGCGAATAACTCCGTAAATCTCGGCCGGATCGTATTCGAGATCGGCGTCCTGCACGATCACGATTTCGCCGGTCGTCATCGCAAAGCCCGTTCGCAAGGCGGCCGTCTTGCCTGAGTTTCGCTCGAGACGCACAAATTGCACCTGCCCGTGTGCCGCGGCAAGCTCACGCGCCTGCTGTTCAGTTCCATCTGTGGAACCGTCATCGACGATTATGATCTCCAGCAGGCACGGCACTGACAATAGCTTCCGCACCACCGCAGCGAGCGTTGCTTCTTCGTTGTAAACAGGAACCACCGCCGAGAGGCACGGCAGATTTTCAGATTCTTGCAACGAGTCCAGGTTTTTTGATTCGGCGTAATTCATTCGCTGCATTATAAGTAATTGGCTCGCATTACCTACCACTCAGCATTGATCACTCATGATCAAGGTTGACCATTTCTTTGTCTATATTCAATCGACTCCATAAACGCTCGCGGTAGCCTCTCGACTTCTCCTGACTTTTCCATCTCTCTCAACCAGTAGTTGAACCCCTCCAGGTCCTTCTCCGGACTTTCGCCAGGGTTTCGCTTCAGATAACCAAAGTAGTGGAGGAGCAGAAGCGAACGGTGCTCCTCTTTTTTAACAAACTCCGGATTTTTGACGATGGTTAACAAGGCCTCCCCCCGCGTTGTCGCCCCGCTGTTGAGCTTATCAATCAATGAACTCCGTTCGTGCGGCGCGAGTTTGATCCCGGCGTTTGCACTCAGAGTGTCGACCAAACGCTCGCTGGTCATTGACTGGTAGAGCTTCTGGAAACTCGCTCGTTTCACCCAGTCAGCAACAAACTCATTCATGTTCGAATCGATTTGTGTTTGTTCATTGTCCGTATTGATTAAGACTCCGCGGCCGATTAATTTCAGGTCGGACAAAAATTCTGCATAACGCGGCATTTCCCCAAACGAGGCCAAATGAATTCGATAGGCAATTTGGCTCCAGGTTGTATTGTTACCGAGAATGTTGACCGGGTTCTCCTCGAGCAACTGTTGCCAGGCCTTGAGCTCGATCGCAAATGGCAGCGGCGCTTCAGTTTTTGCATCCGGCTCAGTCTTGACGACCGCATAAAGATCGTCGCGGCCGTCAAAGCGATTAATAAACCGCAACGTTCCGGCCCGAATTGCGCGAACGAGGAAGGTCTCGTAATCGGCGCGGCGCTCGGGAGTTATCAATTGGTTCTGGATCACCAGATATGAAGCCGGAATCTTTTCGAGGAATTCGAGAAGTGGATCGTGGATAGTACCCGCACGAGTCCAGGCTTCGATCTGATCTTCGTAGGGCGAGTTGAATCCCGACGTGCCGACGATAAGCGGCTTTTGATGATCTGCGGAGCGCAAAATATGACGATGATTAAAGTCGGGTCCGGCCGGAAGCACAACCAGGCCGCCGCGCATCGGCGTTTCCTTCAAACGCATTGTCACCGCGTCAGGAAAAACGTCGCCGCGCATCATGTTCAAGGGCGCTCCGTTTAGCTCAACTAAGAGCAGCGCGCACGCGATCGCGAAAACAGTGGCGGGCCGCAAGCGGGGCCACCTGGCTACGAAGCGGAGCGCGAGCTGTTGCACTCCGATGCCCGCCAGGATGGCAAGGCCCAGGTAGGCAAACATAGCACCGCGCGTGGGCACGCGCATGCTGCGAAACATCGGCAGCAGGTCATAACAAATTCGATAGAAAAAGAAGTTCCAACCAAGCGAATAGCAGAAGCCCACAACCGTTAAAATTATGCCCAGCCAGAAGCCGTCGGTACGACGATCGGAGCGCAGTGTTTCTACGAGATTGTGATGCGCGGGCCGTAGAAACGAAGGATAAGAAATGCAGCAGCGCGCGATGACTGCAACGGTCAAAGTCGCGAGAGCGCGCGCGGACGTAACGTAGTAGAAGAAGTTGCCGAAAGCGTCAGTGCCTTCAAAGCCAATCGCCAGAATCGAAAGCGCGAAGGTTATGAGGATCAGGACATCAAGCCGGGCGAGCAATTTGTCTTGCCATTTACTTCTGGACAAAGCAACGTCAGCGGCGCGTGTGGTATTTCCACCCGGGTTTACCACCAGCATCGACGCCAGCGAAAAGAGAATCGGCAGCAGCCCCGGAAAAAGTTTGAACTGCGCGCCGCCTGCTATTCCTTCGCCCATTCTGTTCCAGAGCTTGTTACGGTTTTCAACGGAAACCCAATGTATCGGCCAGGCAGAGTTGGCCTTCACTTCTTCGATGCTTCGCTTGAAGCCATAAATCTTCGAGACGAAATAATAGGGCAGCATGAACGGAAGCAGCGCAATACCCGCCACGCCAAGCGCTACCGCGCTGCGACGCCAGAATTGACGGTCGCGCCACAGGCCGTAACGCGTCAGTAAAACGGCGCCGCACAAAGCGGCCGGCACCAGTGTCAGCGAGAACAACGAGACGCTGGTTATCCCGTTCATGAAAAATGCGCAGCCAAGCCAGATTGCCCTCTTGCGGCTGCGGTCGCGCACAAATAACACCAGAGCTTCCAGGAGGAGCGGTATCCACACCGTGAAGAGATATGGAAGATGTGATAGCAGATGAAAGCGAAAAGGAACGAAGGCGAAGACGATCCCGGCGACCCAGCCTACCGCCGCCGAGCCGGTGAGAGTGCGGCCCAACCTGAACGCGCCGTAACCACACAAAGCGAAGCCCATAAACATCGCCACAGCGTGGACAGTCAGCGGACGAAAGCCGAGCGCGAATAGCGGGAAGAGAGGAAACGCAATTCCGTAACAATGTTCACTGAAGGCGAGCGTGTAGCGCAGGGGATAGAAAAGATTTGCGTGAAAGAGATTGAGCGGATCCTTGAACGTCTGGTGATAATCCCACCAGAGTATCCAGGAAACGAGGTAAGGATCGCCGGCATCGGCCACCGCGTCGCGCAGATAGTTGACGTAGGGCCAGGTGAGCGCTGCGGTCAACGCGCAAAAAGCAAAGACGACGAAGAGGTCGTGTAAAAAGGCGCCGGGCCTTCCGCCCGGCTTATCAAACCCAGGAATTGTTCGTAACAGCCTCATGCTTCGCGTTCCAGCTCTGCTTCGCGTTCCAATTCCGCGGCGGGTTTGCTGGTAGCGTCGAACCCGAGCCTCTCGCGCACCACGTAGAGCGGCCGCAGCTTGACCTCGGCATAGATGCGCCCGACATATTCGCCCACGATACCTAAGGTTATGAGTTGGACCCCGCCGAGGAAGAGTATTGCAGTGAAGATCGATGCCCAGCCGCGTACCCAGGTCGTAGTGTATATGCGGATGATGAGCGCATAGACGATACCGGCAAATGCTGCTGTGATTGCTGCGACGCCAACCCAAATGGCTAATCTTAATGGAGCAAATGAAAACGAAATGACGCTGTCCACCGCGAACCGCATCATTTTTATCAGCGGGTACTTCGTTACACCTGCGTGGCGCGCGGCGCGATCATAGATGACAGCAACTTGCGGGAAACCAACCCAGCTAATCATCCCTCTGAGGAACCGATCGCGCTCCGGCATCTCGAGTAGCACGTTAACCACCTGGCGATCTATCAGGCGAAAATCACCGACGTCGAGCGGTATCTCGACTTCGGAAACACGGTTGATGAGCCGGTAAAAAGCCTTTGCCGTCCAAAGTTTGAATGTCGTTTCCCCCACTCGCCTGGCACGCAGCCCGTAAACCACCTGGTAGCCGTCCTGCCAGCGGGCGACCATCTCCGGAATCACTTCCGGTGGGTCCTGCAGATCCGCGTCAATGATCACGACGGCGTCTCCACTGGAGTGTTCGAGTCCGGCGGTCACTGCGATCTGGTGACCGAAATTTCGCGAAAGCGATACCACTCGAATACGCGGTTCGTTGCGTTGTAGCTGCCTCAACATCACGGCGGTCTGATCAGAGCTGCCGTCGTCGACGTAGACGATTTCTCCGTCTGAGCCTTCGACTTGATCGAGGACCGCAATAAGACGGCGATGCAACTCGTCGATGACCGCCTCTTCGTTAAAACAAGGCACTACAATGGATAGCAGCATGCTCGCATTCCTTAGGCAAAGTTCTAAAGAAAAACGATCCACGAATCAACACGAAATGATTTTTGTGTTTTTTCGTGGTGTTTAATGGATCTCTTTTCCCGTTGCAGCCTGGGACCGCGCTGTGAAAAATCTAATCCCGGCGTTCGATGGCATCGAGACCGTTCTCTCGCCGTGTGTCTGCAATTACACTCCTCTCGAAGCGCGGAGGTTGTTGCGGGCGGCGCGGACTTTATCATATCTTGTTCCACCGGCGACTCCATCTTTCATTCGGCCTTAATGTACACGTAAAGAAATCGTAGCAGAAAATGCCAGCAGAAAACCCTGCGAAGAGTAAGGAAGTCACTGCGGGAATCGCCACTTCCGCGAAAGTGAAAGATATGTCGCCTGGTCCGGTCGCAGGTGTGCTTCCCTGGGTTGGGCCCGTTGGTCTTCAGTCTCAAACCAGAGTAGCCGTACTGATTCCTGCTTACAACGAAGAACTCACGATTAGTGAGGTCGTCAAACAGTTTCGCGCCCAACTGCCTGAAGCCGCTCTTTACGTTTTCGATAACAACTCGGCGGACCAGACGGTAGCTTTGGCAAAAGCGGCAGGCGCAACCGTTTTTCACGAACGGCGTCAGGGCAAGGGTTACGTTACGCAGTCTATGTTTCGCCAGGTCGATGCAGACGCTTACATCATGGTGGACGGCGATAACACTTATCCTGCAGCCGCAGTCCACGATCTCCTCGAACCAATCCTCAACGGTGAAGCTGATATGGTCGTCGGCTCGCGCCTTCACGGCGAATCGAAAAGTGAGTTTAAGCAGCTGAACGCGGTAGCCAATCGACTGGTCCTGCGACTGCTGAACGGAATATTTAGAGTCAAGCTAACCGACATCCTGTCGGGTTACCGTGCTTTCAATCGGCGGTTCGTCAAAGAGCTGCCGCTCTTTGGCGGCGGGTTCGAGATTGAGACAGAGCTAACCATCAAGGCCATCAAACGCGGCTTCCGAATTGTGGAAATTCCGATCGACCTCACTCATCGTCCGCCCGGCAGCCATTCCAAGATAAAGTTTTTCCGCGACGGATTTCTCATCATCAACACCTTGTTGGCTTTGTTTCGCGACTACAAACCTCTGACCTTTTTCGGCGGCGCCGGCCTCGGACTAATTGCACTGGCTTTGATTCCCGGGATCATTGTGATCGTCGAATTCATCAAGACCGGACTGGTGCCACGATTGCCCTCGGCTGTGCTCGCGGTCGGACTCGTGTTGTGTGGGCTCCTCTCCATCACAGTCGGCTTAATCCTTCACTCAATTGCTCGCCGCGCTCAGGAGTTTGAGTATCAACTCCAGGTCCTCGCAGAAGAACTGCGCAATGCCAACCGACAGTCCGCGCCAGGAGCGCGCGACGATGGATGATGGAGGCTGAATGCCAGCCGACACACTTCACGAACACGGCTCAAATATTGGACGTGCGAGCGCATTCTTTCGCCGATTGGAGATTCCCGCCGACGCGCTGCTGGCAATTTACGTTGCGGTGTTCGCGCGTCAGTATCTCTGGTTTCTAACCAGCCATAATCGGATCGCGTGGACCATCTCCGCACTGGCCAGCGTCGCGTTGGCCGCGCTTTATATTTGGACCAAACCGCGTGAGGAGGTAACTGCAGAACCCCGCAAACTCAAGCTTCCCTTCTGGGTAATAGTAGTCCTGCCGCTGGCAATCGTTTACGCAATGCGCGTGGTTTTTCCCGATCTTTCATTCGATGTGTTGAACTATCGCATCACCCATGCGGAACGGGCGATGCGAGGCTTCCTTTTCCTGCCCACCGATTTCTTTCCTACTCCCGCTCCGTATAACCCTGCGCCCGATATGGTCACCGGAATATTTCGTCATGCGCTGGGTTACCGCCTCGGCACTGTCGCGAACCTGCTGGTAATGATTTGGGTGGCGAAGGTCGTGGAAAAACTTCTCCGTCCCTTTATTCAAAACGCCTGGCTGCGCGCAGCGGGAATACTTGTGGCCGTGTCAGCCGAACACCTGTTGTTTGAAATAAACAACTACATGGCAGACCTGCTGGCCTTGCCCCTGCTCCTGGAAGCAACCTATCTTGCGCTTTTCAGCGATATCGGCGGAACCAAAAGAAACAGCGTTGCGGCGCGCAATCTGGTTTGTATCGCCCTGCTGCTGGGCATGAGCGTGGCGTTTAAGTTGACGAATGCCAGCGTGGCCCTGCCAGTTGTCTTGCTGTGCGCTTATCGCGCGCTCAGGCCTCGCGATAGTGACAATGTCGCCGGCGTTAGTTTGAAACAATTGGCATTAACTACCCTGCTCAGCGCCGTTGCTTTTCTGGCTCCCCTGTTCCCATTTAGTTTTTACCTCTACCGCGACACTGGCAGTCCCGTCTTCCCAGTCTTCAATGGGATTTTCAAGTCGGCTTTCTGGCCGCCACACAGCATTTGGGATCCACGCTGGGGTCCGGTTGAATGGTGGGAAACACTTTTGTGGCCCATCCTGATAAGCTTCGAACCTGAACGGCTTTCTGAACTGGCTGCTTACTCCGGCAAGATCTCTCTCGGTTTCGTCGTTGCGATTGTTGGATTAATTCTTTTAAGACGCGATACACGGTTACGCGAGTTTTGCTTGTTGTTGACGGCGGCCGCGCTATTTTGGAGCGCCAGCACCGGCTACATTCGCTACGCGCTCTACGTCGAAGTGATGGCGACGGTCGTAGTGCTCGCGCTTACGGTAAAGCTTATTCAATCAACCCGGATGTTGCGGGCCAAACTAGTCCTTGCCTGTTTGCTGATCGCGGGATTGGGATTCCAGACGTTGCTGGCCTTCTACTTTGTCTCAAACCAGGAATGGTCACAGCGCCCGACGGTGTTTGCTATGCCCGGTGCTTTCATGAGAGAGGCCCGGCACTTGTTTCGCGACCATTCACTACGGCCATTTCTCCAAACCGAAACGCAGAAGCAGGTTGATGACGTAGGTGTCTGGATCGGAAGCGACGTCAAGACCAACGCAATCACAGTCATGCTTCGTCCGGACGTGCCGGCGATCGGAGTAAATCAACGGGAGTTTTTCGTCACCCCGGAAGCGCGCGCGCGGTTCAAGAAAACTCTGGCCCAGGCGGAAGGTAAGCAAATGTTTTCGCTGGCTTTCCCCGAAAACGTCCAAAAGGCAAAATTGATTCTTCGCGATCGCGGCCTGGTTGTAGTGAATGTGACTCCGGTGGAAATCCCTTATTATTCACCGCAAGCGCGAATCGCTGTTGCTTTACTGGAGTTGAAGACCGTGAAAGCATATAAGCTGGAGAATGAAAAGAAGTTAGACCAGACTCGATCACCAGACCAGAAGGATTAACCTATGAACATGAAAAACGCTTCCCTAGTCTTCTTAATTTGTTGCGCAGTTGTTGTTACGAGCTGCAGGCAGCCTGCCCCAACCAGCAGTAGTGAAGGATCCAACCCGGTCGCCCCGGGACAGCCGCAGGCACTTCCTGAAAATGGCTTCAAGGCAACAATCACGCTCGTCGATCCGCCCACTAAATTGCGTGCCGGAGAAAAGCAGACCATCCGTGTGAAGGTTAAGAATGCCAGCGACGTAATGTGGTATGCCCGTGGCGCGGAGTTCAACCCCAGCATAGACAATAAATTCTACCTGGCCGCGGGGAATCGGTGGCTGCAAGCCGATGACGAGACGTTAATCACTGACATGGACGGGCGGTACGGTTTGAATAAAGATCTCAAGCCGGGTGAGGAAACGGAAGTGCCCCTGGTAGTCACCGCGCCGAAAGAACCCGGCGAATACCTCCTGGAAGTTGATGCGGTGCAGGAACAGGTTGCCTGGTTTCGCGACAAAGGCTCGCCCACCGCAAGGACCAAGATAACTGTGGTTAGATAAGACAGGTTGGAAGTCAGTGGTCGGTGATCAGTGGTCAGTGGTCAGTGGTCGGTGATCAGCATTCAAACGGGGGTGCGCGTTACGAACTGCCCAACCGTCTGTAGTATTCTCAACATTGACTGACTGACCACTGATCACCGACCACTGATCACTGATCACTGACCACTGACCACTGATCACCGACCACTGACCACTGACCACTGCCTTCTCTTCTATGAATCTTGCTTATTTCAGTCCCTTCAATCCGCAACCGTCGGGCATTTCTGACTACAGCGAGGAACTGCTGCCCTATCTCGCGGCCCATGCGGAAATTGATCTCTTCGTAGACGGGTTCGTGCCGAGTAACCAGGAGTTGTTGGATCGCTTCCGTTGCTTTGACTACCACGCCAACCCGGAGAGTCTCGATCTACTTCCGAATTACGACGCGATCGTTTACCACATGGGAAACGATCATCGTTACCACACCGGCATCGTCCGCGTGATGCGCCAGCATCCCGGCGTCGTCGTTTTCCATGACTATGCGTTACAGGACTTCTTTCTCGGCCAGGCTCGCGAGCAAGGTGCCATGAGCAGTTACCTCGATGAGTTGGAAGCTTGTAATGGCAAGAGCGAGCGAACAAAGGCCGAAGAATTTGTGCGACGCGGCGCCACACCTCCACATGCGGCAGCCCCGCTCAACTTCCCGCTCAATGCCAACCTGGCCCGCACGGCGGAAGGAATCATCGTACATTCGGAATGGAGCCGCGAACGCCTTTCGAGTGTTGCTCCGGGCCTGACGATCGCACAGATCAATCATCACATAACTCCCCGAGCTGCCGCCGGTGGTCCGGATAAAAGAGGCGAGAATGACGGTCCTGTGCAGATTGCCTCGTTCGGTCTGATCACTCCCGATAAAGGAATCGAACGGGCATTGAGCGCGCTCTCAGCTTTACGTGATGAATTTGACTTTCACTATACCCTCGTCGGTCCTGCTGGTAACTTTCCCGAGTTGCCTCAATTGATAGAGCGCTACCACCTCAGTGATCGGGTAACAGTGACTGGCCACGTTTCATTAACCGAGTTTGAAGATCGGATCGCGCACACGGACATCGCGATTAACTTGCGTGAGCGACCGGTTGGGGCCACCTCCGGGAGTCTCTGCCGCATCATGGCGGCCGGTGTGCCGGCGGTGGTGTCGAATGTGGGGGCGTTCGCCGAACTGCCCAACAGCACCGTGGTCAAAGTTGAACCCGACCAGTACTGCGATCCAATGCTCCAGGCGTATCTCAGTGAACTGATCCAAAACCCGCGACTGCGGCGGCAGATCGGCAGGAATGCGCGACGACATGTTCTTGCTAACCACAGGATCGAAGCAAGCGCCGCTGCCTACGTGGAATTCATCGGGAAAGTGATTGCGCGCCGTCCGCGAAGGCGGCTCGTCAAGAGTGTTGCGAGTGAGTTATCGCATCTCGGCCTGCAATCAAATAATGATGCACTATTACGGCGCGTGGCAGGGGAACTTGCAGTGCTCGCCCCGGCATTGGAAACGACGGGCGATACCAATGGTCGCGCGGAGACGGTAAAGTTTTCCTCATCCGCCGTTGAAGGCAATGGTCATTCGTGCCCGTCTCCGTCGCCTGCTACACACGCTGGAGAGACTAGTGGCCGCCTACCCGGCATTGAAGGCGTAGATTACAAACGCGCCGCGATTGAATACCTCGGCAAGCTGAGCGAGGAACGTTCGCATCATCTCCGCACGAAGCCCTTCTACAATCTCGCTAACAAACCGGCGAAGTACAAAGGCGAAGGCATGGACGAAGACACTCACCGTCACCTCTGCGACTTCGCCAACCTGGCGGTTACTCTGGCTTTGCCGGCCGGCGCGAAAATACTTGACGTCGGCTGCGGCTCAGGTTGGTTGAGCGAATATTTTGCGCGGCTCGGCTATCGAGTGAAAGGCATTGATATAAGTCCCGAACTGATTGCCATGTCGCAGGACCGCGTCGCGCGTGTGCCATTCGGAGTGGACCATGAGACGCCTTTGCGTTGCGACTTTGCGGTGCACGACATTGAGTTGGGCCCGCTCGATGAGAAGTTTGACGCAATTATTTGCTACGACTCATTACATCACTTTGCCGATGAACGCTCAGTCATGCGTAACCTGGCGGCGATGATTGACGCAGGCGGACTGCTATTCATTCTCGAAGGCCAGAAACCAGGGGACGATTCACTTTCAGCCGAGGAGTTGCGCGATGTCATGCGCGAGTTTGGCACGCTCGAATCGCCTTTTAGCAACAACTACCTGCGGGCGCTCATTTCAGAGAATGGATTTGCAGTCGTGGGCGATTACGTCAGCGTTAACGGACTTTTCGAACGCGAGATGCTCGAGGGAAAACGTGACTGCCAGAGCCTGCCTCTTCGCAGCATCGCAACGGATTACCATTACCTGACATGTATGAAGATAGGACAATCCCAAAGCGCCTTAGATGTTCCAGACAGCAAACAGCCTGGCGCGTTGCGCGCCGATTTGAGTTTGCGAGACCCGAAACCTTTGCACGTAGCGGCAGGTCAGGAATTCGAAGTGCCGGTTGCGATTACTAACGCGGGTGACACGCTTTGGCTAACCGGCCAAACCGTGCGAGCCGGGATTGTGATGCCCGGTGTGAGAATTTTTGACGACAGCGGTGAAATTGTTAGCGAGCGCCATGGACATCCCCTACTGCCGCGCGCGATCCCACCTGGTCAAACCGTTCTACTCAATGTCGAGTGTCTAGCGCCTGAGAAACCCGGGGACTACACGGTAAGAATCGACCTGGTTGCCCAACACGTATGCTGGTTTGCAGATAGAGGATCACAGCCACTGATTGTTAACCTGAAGGTGGAAGCGAATACTTAATGACGCGCGATCAGATTTTATCAGAGCTTAAACGACTCGAGCCCTGGTTCCATTACATCGATCTAGGTGATGGACTTGCGACCAAAACCGAAAGCGCGATCGGCGAGCCGGTCGAGCATCCACGGCCCACCTGGGAAAAAGTCAGAGTCTGTTTGCCCGATGATTTGTCAGGAAAGACGGTGCTCGACGTCGGGTGCAACGCCGGATTTTATTCGCTGGAGATGAAAAGGCGAGGTGCGGCGAAGGTGCTGGGTATCGATTCGCAGCAGAATTTAATCCGCCAGGCTGCATTCGTGCGCGACGTTCACGGGGTGGATATCGATTACCGCAAAATGTCGGTCTACGATCTCGACCCCCACTTGATCGGACAGTTTGACGTCACCCTCGCCCTGGGCCTTCTCTATCATTGCAAGCATCTCGTCCTGGCGCTGGAAAAGCTTTTCATCGTCACTCGCGAGCTGCTGATTCTTGAGACCGCTATCTATCCACCCGAGAAAGTTCCCAACTCATTTACCTACGAGGTGGGAGGCCTGCAACCGATGCTGCACGCGCTCGCTTACGTTGAAAACGAACCCGACGCCAAAGAAGCAATCTACAACTGGTTTTTGCCCGGGGTAGACGCGCTCGGCGCCTTGTTAAGAAACGTGGGCTTCGACGACGTAGAGGTTTTCCCGGGAACGCAAAACGATCGGGCGGTAATCGCCTGCCGCAAGCTGCAAGCTTATCCCGACAGCCGCATGCTGGCTTACCTGGCAGTTAAGCTGACAATCGTCGAAGGTCCTGCCCACAGCCGGCCGGGTGAGGAGCTCCGATATCGAATTCGGGCTGAAAACACCGGATACGCGCGTTGGCTGCGTGGGGATGACGCCGGAACCGATAAAGCGTCAGTGCATCTGGTTGCGCATGTGCTCTCGACCAATGAAGAACCGTTGCTCTGGTATCACGCGGGAGCGTTCTTGTCCGGCGACGTCGCTCCCGGCGAAGTTGCGGAGTTGGAAATTGCCATGACCGCCCCAACTACTCCCGGCCGGTACCTGCTGGCTTTCGACATGGTGACAGAGCATCTGGCCTGGTTCGAAGATTTGGGATCGGAAGTTCTTAAACAGGAACTTATCGTTGACTAGCAACTCAAACCAGGACCTATCGGAAACTGTCTGGTGAGTCCGCGTGAGCGAACTGAGCGTTTGCGCGCGTGGCCACCAGCGTGGTTCTTTCCTCGAATCGCTTTTCGTAATCGTGGTAATACTGCCCTTTGGTTATGCTGGTAATCTCAAAGCCCAGCATGCCCAGCACCTCGCGATAAACGCCAACTGAATAAGTCCACCAGGTGTAATCGTGTTCAGGGTTGGTAGCGCGCGGTTCGAAGCGAGCTAGCCGTTCTTCCGACTCGAGCAAGGGCGTCACGATCACCAATGTTTCTTTCGTCAATTTTGCGATCGAAGCGAGGGCGGTAACTTGATCGCTCAAATGTTCCAGAACGGAACCGACAATCACAATATCGAACGTGCCCAGGCTTTGAGGCAGCGCGTAGACATTCCCGTAATAGACTTGTGCCTTTGATTCGAGTAGGCGATGACAGAGCCAGTAGGCGTTTTTCCACTTTTCGATTTGCGCGTCATAGTTTTCCGCCCAGCGCTCGTGATCGCTGTAATAGGGTTTGTCCTTGAAGGGAAGAAATGTTTGCTGGCTGCCCTTTTCCATGTCAAACGATACAACTCGCGCGCCTCGTTTCTCCGCTTCGAAACTGAGGAAACCCGTAGCAGCGCCAATATCCAGCACTGACTTCCCGGCGACCTCAACCCCTCCGATATATTCTTCAAAGCGCCCGCGTAGATCCCAGTGCGCCCTTATTAACCCAAACCCTGGCACATCCATGGTGTGATAAAAATAGCAGTCGTTCAACTCGTCGACGACGCGGGGCCGGACGAAGAGCGAATTGATGTCGTTAGCTTTGTTCATGGCGGCCAATTGTGTACCGTACGTCTTGACCCGGTCGCAACCCCTTCCGGTTCTGAATTCTACGACCCACTACGTTCCTGCTTCGCACCAGAGAAAGTCAGGACCGGGAGCGGTAGCGACCGGGTCATCCGTCCTCGCAAAACTACGTTTGTTCTTTGCTTCGACCACCAACCAAGACGGAAGGTACGAGACGACCAGGTAACTTGTCAGGCAGCCAACCTCGCCACCAAAGCACCAGCCCAAAAAATGTCAACAATGAAATGGCAAGTCCGAATAATACTGACTTGGGACGATAGAGAAATTCCACGTCGTGATCACCCGCGTCGAGCGTCACGCCCCGAAGATTATAATTAGTCCGCAAGGTCTCCACCGAACTACCATCAACGTAAGCACGCCAACCCGGATAGTGGTTTTCACTCAACACCAGGATGGAGGGCACTGACGACTTTGTTTTCATCACGATGCGATTCGGTTCGTGATTTATGACCTCAACCTTCGCTGAACTATCCCCTGAGTTGGGTTTGAATTCGGTTGGGCCTTCGATGAGCGCGATTCGAGTTGGGTCCCACGTCGTACCGTCTGGAAGGCGGGCCGTGCGAATAACCTCCAGCATCGCCGGCTCCTTCAGCACCATAGCTTCCGTTGCCAGCCAGGCGCGAGGCAGCGCGCGCTGGTTCTCGAAGATCACAATATTTCCCAACTGGGAAATCTGATGCCAACGTTCTTTCTTATCCGCGACGCCTGTTGCTTGCTCGACTGGTTTCGCACCGTCATTGTTAGCAGTTTCGCTCGCGGTTTTTCCGGAAGCTGCCGCAGGTTTGCTCGGTGGCGTTCGCGGCGAGGAACTTCCCGCGGTCGCAGCTTTAGTTACTCCTCTGGCAAACCATTCGCGGCGGAGGGGAAACGCTTGGTTGCGAGCCTGATCGATCAGTGACAGGCGCAGAACGTCCAACAACAAATCAGGCGCCAGCCGCTGAGGTGTAACCACAATTTCGCCACCTTTAACGGTGGTCCGTTCCGGTAGCGCAAGCGAAGCAACGTAGCTGT
This sequence comes from Pyrinomonadaceae bacterium, assembly GCA_035557535.1. Taxonomy (GTDB): domain Bacteria; phylum Acidobacteriota; class Blastocatellia; order Pyrinomonadales; family Pyrinomonadaceae; genus PSRF01. Next base: position 60,940 of record DATMDU010000150.1, on the reverse strand, counting down.
GTGCCTGGTAACGTTCCTTGCCATCGTCCACCGGATAGCTCGTCGCCAGTAGGGGACGCCGGTGCTTAATCTGTGTCTGTATGTCAGCCCTATCATGAGCCCATTCCGCACTGTGCTCGCCGGCACGAAGATCAAGATTGATAGACTTGCCGTTCTCTGTAAACAACTTGATGCGGGCCACCGTTGCCCCGTCTGGCACGTTCACCGACCATGAGAGCTTGGTTATCAATGCCAGATGGTCCACCTCAACAGGCGGAACAGTAAAAACCAGTTTCGAAGCGCCATCAAGGTGCGAAAGATTCAGATCCTCCGCCGCGAATTTGCTGCCCTCGAAATCATGTGACGCTGCTGGAAAATCCCCGGGCGTGACGGCCGACGGCGTAGGATTCGATGGAGCTGTTGTGCCAGCCGGCCCGGTGGCTCCTGTCTCCGAAGTACTAACGCCGGCTCGAGCGAATGGTCGGGTTAATAGATATCGGACGTTGAGCAGATCGACTTCGCGGCTGTCACCTCGCAGCGTGCGCTCTGGATCTGTCAGTTCGCCCCAAACTTTCATGTCGCCCACCAGACGGCTGTAGCGCGCGAGTCCAAAGCCGTCGTAGCCGGCAGCGTTTTCGAGGCCGTGCATCATGTAGACGTCAGGCTGCAAGGACAACATCCAATCACCCGGCGCTGAAGGCGGCGGCACTGGCTGTGCTGGGTCGAAGCGCTGATCAGCAGTGAGGAGACGGTAAGACCCTTCCTTGTTTCCATCCCGACCTCGCAAAAACTTCACCGCTGCTGGTTCACGCCAGAGTTCTGAATCCCCAGTGGGGCTGCTTTTGCGCCATCCGCTTCCCTGTCCATACACAACCAAATCGGCGAGCAATACGGCCACCAACCAAAAGCCGGCACGGCGCCGGTTGGACCGGCTAAATGACCACAGCGCCGCGGCACTGAGCGCGGCCATCAAAATCGGCAGAAAAAGTTCGGGCGCGCGCAGCAATGTCACCGGCGCCTGTCGTCCCAAATGAAAGTCGGCCGGCCGCCACCAGGTGACGGTGAGACAAGTCAGTAGAAAAACGACTGCGCCAACAACTACGACCTTTAGTTTTTTACTCCCTGGCGTGTCTGCCCGGCTTCGAGCCGTTCCGATTATCGTTATGCCTCTACCTGCCAGAACGGCAAGTGCGAATTCGACCTCCATCAAATGGCGCGCCGGCACGCGGAAAAGGTTCAAAACGGGAACATAATAAATCACTGCATACATGTGGAAGGGCAGGAATCGGCCGAAGGCCAACAGGAGACAAATCGCAAACACGATGGCCCAGAATTTAGTGCGAACATCAGGCTTGAAAAGAAGGGCCAGCGAAGCGAGCATGATCGTCAACAAACCCACATAAGCTACATACTCGCCAAAAAATGTCGGACCAACGTAAGGCGCGCGAAACAGGAGACCGTTTCCGCCGCCAAACAGATAGGGCGCAAACAGAGTCAGGGCGAACCGCGGCGGCATGGAGAAGGAACTGAAGAAATCATAGGACGCGCTGGCGCGCATGCTGTTGCGCAGCAACTCGATGGTCGGTAAGATTTGCACCGCTGCCATCAAAAACCCGAGAGCCAGCATGGCGAGCGGCGACAAATACGACCTAATCGATCTTTTCGACGCACGCAGGAGTACGAGTGTGTATGCTGCGGTGAGCAATAGCGCATACGCTGATGTTTGCTGGTGGCCTGCAAAGACCTGGACTGCCACCAGCGAGGCCAAAACTACACCGCGCCCGCGTGAGCCTGTCGCAATGTAGCCTTCGACGGCCCATAGCACCCACGGCAGCATTGCTGCAGTCTGCAGAACGTTGGTGTGCCCGACCTGCTCAACGAGGAAGGCGCTGAATTGCCAGATGAAACCGGTGGCCAACGCTCCTGTAATGTCCGCACCGCTTCGCCGGGCGAACAGGTAGGCGCCTAGTCCGGCTATCATGTAGGTGGCCAGCATCATGAGGTTGGTGGCCACTGGCGGCGAGAAAATCAGGTAGAACCAATTGAGTGGAAAGAGCACGCCTGCCTGCGCAGCGCCGTGGAGCGGCATACCGGAAAAAATGTAAGGATCCCAGAGCGGAAGGTAACCTGCGCGCATGAGGTTTGCGGCGGCAACCCGAAGCGGAACATTGAAAATCACTCCGTCATCCGGAGAGATGACGATCTGTCCACGCAGCGCCGGCAGAAAATAAACCAGCGGGGCCAGCGTTACCAGCAAGGCGGCCACACGGTCCGCATTCATTTGTACGCGCGACAAGTATGTACGAATCATCAAGAATGGATGCGACCGGAAATGGGTCCGGAACCACCGGTATCCTCAGGACAACTCTCGAACGGGCCCGGGTTACGTTGATCACTTACAGGGTAGAAGCTTTGTGTGCGGGGATCTTACTCGCGATGGCCTTGAACATGATCTTCGTGACTGCTCGCAAAAGCATCACTGCCGACGAGATCGTCCTCATTCCCGCTGCATACTATCATCTCATAACTAACGACCCACAACTGGTCCGCGAACATCCTCCACTTTGCAAGCTACTTGCCGGCGTGCCGCTGCTGTTTATTCAGCCGCAGGAGTTACTGCCAAACCAATCGGAACCGTCGCAGAATCGGGCTGACCGCGAGTGGGCCTATTCGATGCGCTTTTGGAACGACAATCGGGCTCAATTTGAAGCGATTAGTTTCTGGGCGCGAGTCCCAATGATTGCGCTCACGCTCGCGTTTGGCGTGCTGACTTTAATTTTTGCTCGAGATCTCTTCGGTCCTCGCGCCGCCTTGTTTGCGCTGGCTTTGTTTGCCATCGAGCCGACGATGCTGGCGCATGGCCGCGTGGTCCAGACAGACATGGTCGCAGCTTTTGGTTTCCTGCTAACGGTCTTTGCAGTGTATCGCTATATGCGCGCACCGGGCTTGAAACTGGCGGCCTGGGTGGGCGCCGCAGCAGGTCTGGCAATGCTTACCAAGTTTTCCATGGTCATCATTGGTCCCGCGTTGTTGCTCTTGTTCGTGGCGCTGCTCTGGCGCCGGCGGCCCGAGCGCGGGGCGATTGCACGGCACGGGATGATTGCCGCATTGACCCTGCTTTTGGTCATCAACGCCGGTTACTTTTTCAACCACCGCGCGATCACCGAGGATGACGCGACTTGGATCGTCACATCTTTCCCTGCTCAGCATGCAAGCGTCCTGACGAGTGTGCGCGTGCTGAGGGTCGTAGTGCCGACAGACTTTCTGATGGGAGTCTATTGGCAGCTTCACCATAGCAGCGAGGGACATCCCGCGGGACTTCTGGGAATGCATAGCCTGCGCGGCTGGTGGTATTACTTCCCAGTCGCGTTTGCGCTCAAGACCACGATTCCGTTCCTGCTGCTGTCGATCAGCTCGCTTGCATGGGCGTTGTACCGCGTGTTTTACAAACGCGAGCGGCAGCTACTTTTCCTGGTGCTTCCCTTCGCTCTTTACACCGCGTTTGTCATGATGAGTCCGATCGACATCGGCATTCGTTATTACTTGCCGGCCTTTGCTTTTCTGTTCATTCTCGGCGGAGCTCTGCTTGATCGGCTCTTGCGCGGCGAGGTAGTCGGACATGTGTCCCGACAAGTGTCCGCGCAAAAACGCATGGCACTCAGGGCGGTAGTCTTTATAGCGTTGTCGTGGATGGGTTGGGAAGCAATCAAAGCGTATCCCAATTACATTCCCTACATGAATCAATTAGCTTCCGGCCGTCCGCATTGGTGGTATCTGTCAGACTCAAACGTGGAATGGGGAGAAAGTGTGAAGGAACTGGCTGAGTATCTGCGCGCCCGAGGTGAAATTCGCGCGCGCGGTTTATTGCTTGGCGGTTACGTCACGCTTGGTTTTTATGGCGTCGAGTATCTTGATGCCCTCGCGCCGCCTCCGCCGTCGCCTCCACGATATCTTGTCCTGGGGGCTAGTTTCTTGAATGGTTCAACGGTTCCGGGGTATGACATAGACGGCAAGCGGGTCTCTGATGCCGTGCGAGTCAACACCTTTGATGAGTTTCGACGCCGTGCGCCTGAGGCGGTAATCGGAGATTCAATTTACGTGTTTCGCCTTCGTGATTGACGCCTGGCGACGCGGTCCTAACATCTTTTCTGAGCAGTTGTGCTTAATGCAATCAATAGTCATCGTTCCCACATATAACGAGCGCGCCAATCTGCAGGAGCTCGTGGAAAAAATTCAACTGCACGCACCGGATCTGCATGTGCTGATCGTGGATGACAATTCGCCCGATGGCACCGGCGCGCTGGCGGATGAATTACAACAACGTTACCCGGACCGGATCTTCGTGCTGCACCGCGAAAAGAAAGAAGGATTGGGAAAGGCCTACGTCGATGGCTTCAAGCAGGTGTTGAAGCATGACTACGAATTCATTCTGCAAATGGATGCCGACTTGTCTCACGATCCGGCGCACCTGCCGCGGTTCATGGAGGAAATTCAAAATCACGATCTTGTAGTCGGTTCGCGCTACCTTCAGGGTATCAGTGTGGTCAACTGGGACTTGAAACGTCTGATGATGAGTAAGATGGCGACGAACTATGTACGCTTCGTAACGCGCATGCCGTTCACCGACACGACCAGCGGGTTCAAATGCTGGAGACGAAAGGCGCTGGAAACAATCGGCTTTGAAACCACCTTCTCCAGCGGATATGTTTTTCTTTATGAGATGAAATATAAAGCGTTCCGCAAGGGCTTGAGAGTGACGGAAGTCCCAATAATTTTCGTTGAACGAAAGAGCGGCAACTCTAAACTGGACTGGCGCGTGATTCGCGAGGCAATCTGGGGCGTTCTAAAGCTGAGATTGAAATACTAGCGCCTCAACCCACGCATGCTCGCGTCAATATCTCTGCAAAGTTTGGATGAACAAACTAAACAACGCGCGCAGGTCTTCGACTCGCCTCAGGCTTACAATCGCGTTCCTCATCATCACGTGCTTCGGGGCGATTGTTTACTTCGTCTCGGTGCCGAATCATCCCCCGGGTTTTTATATCGATGAATCATCTATCGCTTTTAACGCCCACCTGATTTCGCAAACCGGCTCAGACGAACACGGCGAAACGTGGCCGCTCTACTTCCGCGCCTTCGGCGACTACAAGAATCCAACTTACATCTATTTGCTGGCCGGGCTCTTTAAACTCATGGGCCCGAGCATCGCGGTTGCCCGCAGCCTGAGTGCGGGGCTTGGGTTGGCCGGCGGAATTCTTCTCGGACTCCTGGCCTGGAAGATAACCCGGAGAATCGGCGTCGTTATCGTTGTTGCCCTTTCAGCTTTTTTGACACCCTGGCTTTACGAAAGCAGCCGCATGGTGTTTGAGGTTGCTCTCTACCCGCTTCTGACTGCGTTGTTTCTACTCGCACTCTGGCGAGCGTCTCGCAAACAGTCATGGCAGACCAGTGACGTGGTTGCGCTGACGGCGACACTGGCGCTTCTGACTTATTCCTATTCGATCGGCCGATTGCTGGCGCCGCTCCTCGCCGCCGGGCTCGCTCTATTCTTAAGACGTCATGGCTGGCGTAGCGTGATGAAGGTGTGGCTTGGTTACGTCGTAACTCTGATCCCCCTGCTCGTCTTCTACCGCCAGCGTCCGGGTTCGCTCAGCGATCGCTTCACGCTGCTGACCTACATCACATCTCAAAGCTCAGTCGCTAATGTTGTGCTCGAATTTTTTCGCCACTACCTTGCAAACCTGAATCCCTGGCGCTGGCTCATGACCGGAGAAAACAACGTTCGCGATCACCTCAGCGGCTTTGGCAGTTTGCTGGCGGCAACCGTAGTGCTGGGTGTTGGCGGCGCCGTAATGGTCCTGCGTCGCTACCGTCGCGAGCCCTGGTGGCAGTTCATTTTGTACGGCTGTTTGGTTTCCGTTATTCCGGCATCGCTTACGCGCACTGAGTTTCCGCAACTACGTTTGATTGCCTTTCCGATGTTTTTTCACGTGCTGATGATTCCAGCGCTTGCGTGGTTGATGGAGACGAGTAAGAGTGCCACAGCTGTCTCAACTATAAAGAGTAAGGATGGAAGTGAGCAGCAACGAACAGGTTTCACCAAGCGCGCGGCCTTGCTGGCGGCAGTTAGTCTAATTCTCGTTCAGGGCTTTTACTTCCAATGGCGCTTCCATGAAACAGGGAAGGAACGATGGTACGTTTTTGACGCCAGGTTTCCGCATAAGGTTTTGGCTGTGGCACTCGAAACAGGACAGCGCCCGATCTACCTCTTCGATCCACCCGGAAATTCGGGCTACATCCAGGCTTACTGGTACGGAGTGGTGCAGGGTGTGGATCCCTCACTGTTCGTGCGCCTGCCGAGCAATGAACGACCACCTCCTGGTTCGCTGGTGATCAGCTCCGAAGAGGAATGCGCGAACTGCAAATTAATCGCGAAGAGCATCAACTATACGGTCTACGCCGTATTGCCTTCTTCGCTGAAAGCCAAAAGCGAGGCCCTTCCGGAAAACGCTTTTCGCGCGCGCATGCAAGCTGAGAACATGCCCGCAACACTGCCTGCTGGAGCAACAACCACCATCAGCGTCCTGGTGAAAAATGTAAGTGGAGCACTCTGGCCGGCCGTCGGTGAGCCCGGAACAGATCAGTATGCGGTTGTGCTGCGGAATCGCTGGCTGAGATCTGACGGTACAGTTGTTAACTATGAAGACGATCTCACCCGGCTTCCTTACGATCTGGAACCGGGCGACACTGCGGGAGTTCAGTTGAAGGTAAAGGCGCCGGAAACTCCCGGCCAATACGTGTTGGAATTGGACGTCGTAGAGGAAAGGGTCACGTGGTTTGGCGATAAGGGTTCAGAGCGTTTGACCTTCAATGTGATAGTTGGGCCGCGAGGTAACCGGTGAGCACGCTGGAGAGAAATTCAAACGTCGTCACCGGGATTCGTAACCGGAAATGGCTATGGGTGTTGCTTTTAACGCTAGCCATTGGCGCAGTCTACTTTGCTAATGTCCATCGCAATCCCCCCGGGTTTTACATCGACGAGTCTTCGATTTCGTACAACGCTTACACTATTTCTCAAACTGGTCGAGATGAATTTGGTCGGCCATGGCCTCTCTACTTTCGTGCGTTTGGAGACTACAAGAATCCCATTTTCGTCTACCTGCTGGCCGGCCTCTATCGCATTACCGGTCCGAGCATCGCGGCAGCACGACTGCTAAGCGCCGCATGCGGTTTTCTCGCAGCCCTTTGTCTTGGCCTCCTGGCTAAACGCATCTCCAACCATCCCGAGAGCCGTGATGTAGGGTCACTGGTGGCCGTGATGGCGCTCCTTACCCCATGGCTCTTTGAAATGAGCCGCGTGGTCCTGGAGGTGGCACTTTACCCGCTCGTCATCGCTGTGTTTCTTCTCTGCGCTCATCATGCGTCAACAAAAGCTCGATGGTCCTGGCGCGAAGCAACCTGCCTCGCAGCTGCGCTCGCTCTCGTCACTTACACCTACTCTATTGGCAGGTTGGTTGGGCCGTTGTTCGCCCTCGGGTTAGTTATTTTTGCGTCGCGCGGACGTCGCGGCGGAATACTCACGACGTGGGTCATGTATGCCGCATCACTGCTGCCGCTGGTAATTTTTCAGCGACGTAACCCCGGCGCACTTAGCGCGCGATTCTGGCTGGTTAGTTATCTCGAACCGCCTTACCTGGTTCCCGACAACGCTGGGGAATTCGTCAAACACTACTTCGGCAACCTCAATCCCTGGCGGCTGTTGGTCACGGGCGACCCAAACGTTGAGCAGATTGCACACATCTACGGCACGCCACTCTTGTTGGCTGCGACCGGCATACTCGCCGTGAGTGGACTTTTCCTGATCCTTCGGCAACAACGGGCTGAGGCCTGGTGGCGCTTCGTAATTTTTTGTCTCCTGGTCTCGATAGTTCCGGCATCTCTGACAAAAGAATATGTTCATATGTTGAGGCTCGCGCCCCTTCCTGTTTTGGTTCTCGTCCTCACCATTCCCGCAATTACCTGGTTGCGGATGAACTCGATCCGGCATCGCGCAATTCTGGCGGTTTTGGTTTTGTTTATGTTTGTCCAGGGGGCCGCTTTCTTTTGGAAGTTCGAATCAAGCGCGCGCTCTCCGAAACGGCTGAGACAATTCGACAACGGATATCCCACGCAGATTTTCGCGCGCGCCCTCGCCACACCTCAACGACCGATCTACCTGGCCGATGCTCTGGCAATTCCCGGCTACATCCAGGCGTATTGGTATGCGACTCTGCGAGGGGTACCGCTGACTAATTTCGTTCGCCTCGCGCCGGATCAGCCGGCGCCTGACGGTGCCCTGGTTATTTCCACTGAAGAAAATTGCCCGCGTTGTCGAATCGTTGCGAGCAATGAGTTTTATACGCTCTATGTGGCGAGCACGCCGGCAGTGACCCGCGAACCACTTCCCGACTCGGCGTTTCGAGCGCGGCTACACCTGAAGAAGCCGCTTACCATTTTGCGCGCAGGTGAACATTATGACCTGGCGGTTTTGGTAACGAACGAGAGCGACACCGTCTGGCCGGCACGCGAGCGTAGCGGGGGAGCCTTCCAGGTTAGCGCCGGCAACCACTGGCTTGACGAGACTGGAAATGTTCTTGTTAACGACGATGGCCGAGCGGCGTTGCTTGCTGACCTTCAACCAGCCCAACAAGTGGAGTTGAAGCTGACCATCAACGCTCCGAAAAAGCCGGGAAGTTATGTGCTGGAAATTGATATGCTGCAGGAAGGCGTGACGTGGTTTGCTCTCAAAGGCTCGCCAACCGTCCGGGTTCCCGTGACGATCGAATAGCAACGCAGTAAATCGAGTAACCAAACAAAAGCAGACTGACCAAGGCTGGAATCACCAGCCACTTCGCAAGCGGTAAATTCAAGTTTCCCTGTTGTAACGTGGCAATGCCTGGCCAAAACCCGTAGACGTGAACATCGCAATACATCGCTCCGAATAATGTTCCCACAGAGTTGATAGTCACGGACGCCGCACCCGCCAGGACTATCACAATAATCGCCGCACGCTTCGCCGCCTGTGATCGCAGATAATGGAAACCCACCAGACCGAGAGCAGCATAGGGCAACGCGGGAAGTAAGAAACGCGGACCATAATGGCAACCGCCGTGTGAAGTAATATTCAGCACCTGAAGCGCCTGCGCAGCAAACAGTACCAGTATCAGCAGTAGCTCCCGCCGGAGAGCGCGCGGATAAAACGCCAAAGCCAGAATGCCTAACCATGCGATTGGGTCGTAGAGAGTGATCTCCGAAGCATAGAGCCACGCTTTGTCGATCGAATTCTGAAGGTTCAGGGTCAAGGACGATGGGGGATAATCGCCTGCCGAGTATGAATTGAGCAGTGGATTACCAAATGCACTAGCGTTGAAATAGAGCAGTGGCGCTATGCCAACAAGTCCTCCCGCTATCGCCGCAAGCCTGATCTTCCAGCGGTTAATCCAGACAAGATACCCGCCAACGGCACAGGTCATGAAAAAAGGGAGCATTGAAGTGGTGATTGTCAGACCAAGCAGAACTCCCGCGCCGACTGCAACGAGCGGCGCATTGCGCCGACTCACTTGTTGGCGACTGAGCAACATCACCCAATAGAACGCGATGACCAGGAACCCTGAAGCCAGCGTGTCGTGGTAGGCGAAGCTCGAATAAGCGAAAGCGGTGGTGCCGAACGCATACAGAACCGCGCTTGTTAACGGCCATGCCAGGCTTTCACGAGTGAACTGGCTGGCGATCCGGAAAACGGCGAGCGCTCCCAAGGCAGCGACGAGTGAACTCGTAAAGAGGCTGACCAGGGCTGAGGTAACCGTGTAATTGTTGAGGTAACTCAAACCAAACAATCGCAGCAAAAAATAGACAACGGCGCCAATCATAAATTGGCCGGGCTGTTTGGCCGCAAACTGCCGCCCGTTGTACATGAAAGTGTCGCCGAAGGGTTTATCACCGTCGTAGTAGACCTTGATTTGAAACTGTGGGGTCGCCGAGCCTTCAAGTGAAAATTGCTTACGCTCCACCATCGCCTCAATCCCAGCGTGTTGTAAATTGAAGGCGTTGAGATTCGCTGAGTTTATGGCAATCCCATAGACACTCCATACTAAGAAAAACAGCGAGAGTTGCAACAATGCAACGCTCCGCGCGCGTTGCCCGAATAGTGGGGATGAAACAGCGTGGGCCGGCGCGCCCTCGGATTTGGATAGCGGTTCGGTCATCGTTTGCTCACGAAAATTTTTTGCGCTGCTTCATACACTTCAAGCGTCAACCGCGCCGTTCGTTCCCAGGAAAACGCTCGCGCTTGTCGCAATCCGGCGCTCATCAAACGCTGTCGCAGATCCTGATTCATTGTCACTTGAATTATGGCCTCGCTCAGCTGATGACTACTCTCCGGATCAAAAAAGTGTGCGGCCTCACCCAATGTCTCTCTGAATATAGGTATGTCGCTGGCAATCACCGGTCCGCTGCAAGCCATTGCCTCCAACGGTGGCAGACCAAACCCCTCGTAAAGTGAAGGATAAATAAATGCGCCGCACGACGCGTAGAGAGCACGCAGATCGTCGTCGTGAAGATAGTCTGTTGACAGAATACGTTTCGTAACCGGTGATTTCTCGATTGCTTCAAACACGGGACCGCTCAACCAGCCGGCGCCGCCGGCAATAACGAGCTGGAGACTGCTCGCGGGCTGTGAACGTACCACCTCTTCAAAGGCGCTGATGAGGACTGCCAGGTTCTTTCGTGGCTCGATCGTTCCCACGGCAAGCAAAAATTCGTCGCCTACACCAAGCCGTTGCCTGACACTTGCGGTGCCGGCAAATTCCATTGGGCGGAAACATTCACGCGCCGCTTCCGGGATCGCAAAGACTTTCTCTGGCGCGACGTTCAAGTGTTCGCAAAGTTCACGTCGGACAGACTCAGCAGGCGTGATGATCGCGTCTGCCGTGCGCACCATCATCGGTAGTCGGCGGTGTGCGCGTCGAACGCTGCGCCGCGTATGAGTCTCGGGATGCAGCAGGACCGAAAGGTCATGAATGGTTAGCACAGTCGCGCACCTGCGCCACAAAGGCACGTCATAGTTAGTTCCATGAAAAAGGTCGAAAGCGTGCTGGCGGATGTAGCGAGGAAGGCCGGCGGACCACCAGTGTCGCCCCAATGGCCCCACCTGAACCCGCTCAAGTTTCAGATTAACTGGAACAGTCGCCGGGTCAGGCAAACTTAGAAGCGGATAAGTGGATGGGTAAAGGAGCTCAAAACGGGATTTCGTTTCGAGCTCGGCCAGCGCGTGGGCTAGTTCGAAAGTATAGTGTCCCACACCAGTTTTGGGCGTTGTCAGGGGGAGCCCGTCGAGTCCTATGTGCATTCTTTTCGTGCGTGAGCCCGGGGTCGAGCAACCGAAAGTGGGCTTTCTACTTCCTAGCCTAGAATAACGGATTTAGTGAGTAGACGCCCGAAGACATCGATTTAAGGGTAGTGTCCTAAAGTTGTGTTGCTGGACGCGGAAAGATTTTAGTACTCCAGAATGACTCTGAAGGTGAGGTTTATTCGCGGGGGAACCGGCTTCGCAGTCTTAGGGATTTGATGAACCCAAAAACGCTGAGTTGGGCCTTTCATAATGAGCAGACTGCCGTGTGTAAGATCAATGGAAACCTTACTCAAGTCCTTTCTGGCCTTGTGCTTAAATTGGAAGGATCGTGTACCACCAAAACTCACTGAAGCGATTACAGGGTCTTCGCCTAATTCTCTCTCATCATCTTGATGCCAAGACAAACTGTCTTCGCCGGTTCGATATAGACTTAGAAGTACACTATTAAATCGGACACCCGCCGCAGCATCGACTCTTTGTTTGATTTTAAGAAGGGTGTTTGTCCACGGATCAGGCAACATTGAAATACCTGAATAGGAATAGGCCTTACCAGGGTCGCCATACCACGCGGTTAGTCGAGGCAAATCTAACTGCCTTCCGTAGACTCTAATCTTTTCCTGTCGCCAGCTTGTCTGATTGAACAACTCTTGGAAAAATCGATCGCTCTCGTTTGGCTGGAAGAATTCAGGGAAGAAAGCCACTTGGGCATCATGCATAGTTAGCCAAGCCCCGTCATCCCCAAAGTCAAATTGACGTTCGTGGAATACAACCCTTTCTTTCAGGCTCAGTCTGGTCATGCCTTCAATTGTACTACTGCTTCTGACAAACACGATAAGCTATGTTTGCCCTCAGCTTCGGATCGGGAAACTTAGAATAGTACGGCTCCAAGTCTTTCTTTTCCTCGTTCGTGTCCTCAATTATTAGATTCACTTGATCGCTCATTAGTACTTTCCAATTGTGGGATGAGATGAGTGAGTCAAACCATCCATAAAAATCCTGATTGCGATTGTCAACGTAAAGCAGGAGCGCACCCTGCTTGGCGTTCTCTAACAAGTGCTTAAAGAACGGTTCGGCTTCGTCATGAAGAGTACTAATCTCTGACACGAAGTAGATCATCGTGAAGAGGTCTGCGGATAGAAACTTGTCGTAGGGCTTCCAAGTTTCTGCCTTGGTAACATCAAACAGCATAAAACGATTCGAAATTGACAGGCCGAGCTTGTCATCAACATCCGACCATGACTCGCTCCATGCTGGTTCCTTATCGAATAGATTTACCTTCAGACTCGGCGTTTTCTTGTTTTTTAGTATGTATTTGAGGATTCCGAGGAAATCGCTTCCAGGGCCACCTCCGATGCAGGTCACAGTAACTTGGGGCGCATCGAAGATTTTACGCAAGGCGGCACAGTCGCGCACTATCTGATATACGACGTTCGCGTGAGAGGTCACGTACTCATAAATGTAGGCAAAGCGTGTAATATCATCGGCGTAGTTCGTTTTGGGTGCTTCTTTGGAGAGCTTTGCATACGTTTTGCTTAGAGACTTAATCTGAGCGTTGATGAGCTTGTCTTTTTTCGCCGTCTCAATTGGAATTCTTTTGTATAGCTCGTCCAGCACTGATCTGATTAACTGGAATACATTCATGGTGGCTCTCCAGAGGATGTGGGAATGGAGAAATCGCCGATGCTTATATCACTAATCCAGAAACGCCACAATGTCCCCAAGGGGATAGCAGACCCGTGATGGTTAACACTTAGAAGGCTGTTGCGTTCATCAGCAAATCCTTGAGCGTCCAGACATGCTTGGTGATTCCTGCGGCCATCGCTGGCGTACATCTTAACGATTTGTGCATCCGGCAGAAATTGTAATAAGCGAAGTACAGAGCCAAGGCCGCGTGATGCTTTTCCCACTTCTTAGAGAAGCCATTCGTCAAGCGCGTGAATCTCCGGTTTTCCATTCTCACGCTCAAGTTGTGACGTTCAATCCGCGACGTGCCTACGCGCTCCATATCAGGCCGACCGTGAATCACTTTCTTTTTTGTTCCGGTACAATCTGCGGGTGAGTAGCGGCTTTCGCCTTCTGGATTGTTCGCATAGATTTTTATGATTTGCGCGAAGTCTGTGCGGCCACCAAGAATGAAACCTATCGCATCACGGTAAGGTGCAAAACCATCGGTCGTGATTTGAAAGTCACCCGTGGTTGCTCTGTCAATCTTCTCAGTGAAGATCGCAGTATTCGGATAGTCGCGGTGTCCAAGATGCCAAGCAAGGATCAATTTGCTGTGACGCTCAATCGCGGTGAACGTCCAAGCATCGCCGATTGAATCATCATTCTCTGCGGTGAGTTTCTTTGACTTTGTTTTGGCCTTCATTCCAACGTAGGCCCACAGCTCGTCGCATTCGACATCTTGAACAGGCACGTCTTTGATAATGGATTCTGATAAGGCTTCAGACTTCCGGCCAGCGAGCGTGAGCAAGTCAAGAATGGTATCGCGGTGGACGCCAGTTAGACGCTCGGTGCTGCGGATAGAGCAACCTTCGACAAGGTGAGACAGGACAGCCAGAGCCTTACCTTCGGCAAGGATCATGTTATCGAGCATCTTGATCTTTGGCTCGGTAAAGGTCTTACCGCAAGTAAGGCAACGGTAACGCTGTACGCCCGTTCTATCTTTGCCAAACTTCTTTGATTGAGATTCGCAGGCTGGACAATTCATTGGTTGCTCTCCTCTAGCAACACCATTATACTTAGACACTCTCCCCTTCGTCAATAGCAAAGTAACAGAAAATAGCAGATTTGTACATTTTTGCTATTGACGGCCAATTGGCTCGCGGGTTAGACTGCAACCTGTTGATTTTGTTCAGTTGGAGGGCGTGAATTGTCAGACAATTCTCAGGAACCAGGGCAGGTTGTGCCGGTGGCGAGACATATCAAGGATGCTTTAGAGGTGCGGGGCTGGTTACAAAAAGACCTTGCATTCGTTATGGGCCGCAAGGAGTATCAGATAACCAACCTAATGTCTGGGCGCACTGAGCTTTCACCGGAGATAGCGCAAGAGTTGGGCGTAGTGCTTGGCGGCGGTGGCGAGTATTGGCTTCGCCTAGATGCTGAATACCGTCTTTCACAGACACGACTCGATCCGTTAGTTGTTCGACGCTCAAAAATCTTTAACTACCCTGTTAAAGAAATGCAAAAGCGACGCTGGATCGCTGAGGCGGATAAAGCGTCCGACTTGGAATACGAACTAAAGCGTCTCCTAAAAACTGACGATCTCGACGACCCACTCTCCCTTTTCGGCAATCACGATTTACCTTTTGACCCATCCTTCAAACGAACTATCAAAGCCGCTGAACTAAACAAGCCTGAACAGGCATGGCTCGCAAGGGCCATAGAACTGGCTACGTTTTATCCGGCAGTTCAATACCGCGCATCGAACATTGAACAACTTCAAAAGGATCTTCGACGCTACGCCGCGAAATCTCCGGCCATCCGAAAAGTGCCGGAGTTGCTTGCTCGATACGGAATTAAGTTCGTCATTGTTGAGCCATTAAAGAACGTCAAGATAGATGGGGCATCATTTTGGTTGGATAAAGATACTCCGGTGATCGCAATGTCACTCCGTTCAGACAATATTGGCTCGTTTTGGTTTGCTCTCATGCATGAAATTGAGCACATCAAGAACAAAGACGGATTTTCATTCGACGATCTCCAAACTAAGCAGACCGACGACAGGGAAAAGCGAGCGAACGAAAATGCCGCTCAGTTACTTGTACCGAAAACTGAACTAGAAACATTTATTAGGACTTACTCACCGAGATACTCGGAAGCTCGCATTAACAATCTAGCTACGCGACTACAAATTCATCCCGGCATTATCTTGGGCCAACTACAGCACCAAGGCGAAATCAGCTATGCGGCTTTCAAGTCCATGGTTACTAAGGTGCGACACTTGGCTGTTGAATTAGCTTTCACGGACGGATGGGGACAGCCGATACCCATTCCTAGCGTCCGTTAGTTTCGTAAGGAGAAATAACGATTATGGCTGGTTACTTTGATTACCTCTATGGGCAGATTGTTGAGTGGGCTGAACGAGAAGGCGTTGAGGACATCGAGGTCGAACAATTCTCTGACTATGCGATTGCGAATCGTTTGCCGCTTCGACCGCCTATTACCTTCAAGCAACAAACAATGCGCGATGTAGCGCGGGCATTACAGAAAAAGACCTATATCGACCCGCAAGGGAATGAGGTGCGAACAAAGCACGCGGTTAGAGTCCCGCAAATGAATCTCCCGAACATGCCTCCAAGGGTAGAGTATGTAGACTCGCGCACGGGCAAGCCAGACAAAATGGAAATGTCTATGGATCAGTTTTACGAGTTGATCGAAAGTACCGTAAAGCGTCACGCGGTTACGACAAATTCGTACAACCTGAACAATCCGTGGGAGGCTAAACTAAAAGACTACAACTATGATTTTTCTGTGATCGCTGAGGACGCAAGAATGTCTGGTAATTACAGAGATGAAATCGATCCTGATGAGTTTGACGATTTGGATTAACGAGATTTTTCCCAGCGAGTCTTGACGGCTTTTTGCGCTATCTCTGATCGCTTCTTGGCAGTGAGTTTTTTTGCTCTGGCGTGTCCACCTTTTGACCCGCCCTTTAGGCCGGAGGCTACCTTCTTAGCATCCTTGCCTGTGACGGACTCTGGATCATGCTTGGCAATGATCGTGTTGAGGATTCCACGGGCAAACTCGTTTGGGTCTTTCGCCATGACTGAGATCATAGCACGGCAGAATTACCGCCTAAAAATTATCTCGGAGTCAGCAACACAACTTTAGGACACTACCGATTTAAGACTGAGATTGACGCCGCTCAACTCTACGAGTTAGACTTTAGGCCTTGTCTCAGCGTCTAAGAATTGCGTTAGACGAAACCCCACATTGAGGCCTTTCCTTGAGACAGATTAAGTCAGGAGCCATATGATGAGATTTGCCATCGCCATTTTTGTAATAATCCTTGCGTCTTTTAGTGTGTTTGGGCAGGCCGCGCCCACCTTGCGTATCGACACTGAGGTGCCGGGTTTACCGTCTGAACTTTATTACGGCACCGTCAAAGTTAAGCCGCTGCGCCTGCGCCCCGGCACGACCACCCCAATAACCATCAATGACTCCGATTTCTTCGTCAATCAACAATATGTCGACTTCCTCAGCCGCTTCCCCGACCAGAGTGGTTTCGACTTTTGGGTCAACGAAATAGTAACTTGCGGCGGCAATCCAACTTGCATCGACCTTCGGCGCTCCAATACTTCGGGCGCGTTTTTCCTGTCAATTGAATTTAGAGAGACAGGGTACCTCGTTTACCGCGTCCACAAAACCAGCTTCGGAACCCTGCCCCTCTATAAGAACTTTATGCCCGGCTCGAGAGCGGTGGGCAAAGATGTAATTGTTAACCAGGGAAACTGGCAGGCAAAGCTCGAAGAAAACAAAGTTGCCTTTCTCAACGCATGGGTCGCGAGCTCCGATTTTACCGCGCCTACAGCTTACCCGCTGAGCATGAGCAACCAGGCTTACGTGGATAAACTCATTGCCACTATTGGTGTAACTTCAGGCGAAGTTAATGGCACCGCGCTGGTCAACGGGCTGAACAACTCGACGGAAACTCGCGCTACGGTTTTGCGCAAGATCGCTGAAAGCCCCGCCGTCGATATCAAGGAAAAGAATTCGGCATTTGTGCTGATGCAGTATTTGGGTTACCTGCGTCGCGATCCGGATCAGCCGGGATTTGAGTTCTGGCTCAACAAACTCAACAGCCACGGCGGGGATTTCCACGCTGCCGAAATGGTGAGGTCCTTCCTCGTCTCAACGGAATATCAGGCCCGTTTCTAAACAGTCTGACAGGCTTTCCGCCTGTCCAACGTCATACAGTTAAGGCCGGACTCAACGCTGAGTCCGGCCTTTGCTTTACTGGGACCGCGGGTGTCACGCCCGCAGTGTTCTCGGCTATGATTGAGGACTGAGAACTGAACTCCAGTACTGTTCGAGCTGCGCGCTCATTGCAGCCGGCTCGCCCACAGTCCCAGTGAAGGAGCGCCCTGTTCCACCTGGGCATCAAGGGCCGAATCTTTGCCGATACTCAACCGAGCTAATGAAGGCCTTCACCATTTCCGCATTAATGAAGTTGCCGTTGAATTGATTCAGTTTAGTCAGCCAGAAATCGTATCCGGTGTAGTCCAGCCCCAGCTCCGGCGCGTCATTTGGATTGCGTCTCATATAACCAAAGTATTGCATCAGGACAAATGCGCGGCTGTCCTCGGCGGCCTTCAGATCCAAATCCTCGGCCACTTGCCGTAGCACTTCTGCGCGCGTTTTAGCGCCCGACATTAGATCAGCGATTAACAGATTGCGTTCGGAAGGCGTGAGCACTCCGCCGGCGTTGGTGTTCAGAGTCTCAACGAAATCATTTTGCGACATCCCTGCAGGAAATGCCGTAGTAAAACGTGCGCGTTCGACAAACGAAGCGGTGAAGTTTCGCTTGTTGTTCTCCAGCACCACTTGCCAACCGGTCTGGCCCACCACCAGGCCCGCACTTATTTCTTGCGAGTCAGGCAGAAACTCCTCATAGCGAACTATCGGCACTGGAAGTTGATGCGTTCCGTTGAGCGTGGACGTTCCCATCGCGTCGCCATACGCAACCTTGTAGAGGCGCTCAACCAGGTAACCCGTTTCCTGAAACTCAATGGAACGGAAGAAAGCCGCGGAGACGTTGATTCTCCTGACCTCGATGCAAGTCGGGTCAGCGCCACACGAAGTGATTTGCCCGGTCCAAAAATCCAGTCCACTCGTATCGGGCTCGCGATTCAGAAAGTCGAGATAATGCTGGCGCACGAAAAAGCGGGCGTCGGAGTTATCAAGGGGATTATTGGGCGGCGGTACGAAATCGTTGTCGGATATCGCCACTACCGCGGTGCTCCTGGCCCCGAGGGTCGCACCCGCAGGACTGCTCAGCGTCAGATTTAAAGTCTCAGTGCTCTCCTGATAGATGTCATCCACTATTAAAACTGAGAAAGACTTGCTTGCTTCGCCGGCGGCAAAGTTGAGCCGGCCCGAGATCTGAATGTAATCCGACGTCTGGTTAGCGGTGGCGTCGCTGGTTGCATAGCTGACGGAGGCAGCGGCTGACGTATCCCCATTCCTAACGACAGTGACAATCGCAGACTTGTTGGCCTCAACTATGTCGAATTGTGGAAAAGCAAACTGCAACGTGGGAGAAGGCGTCGGCGTTGGCCCACCAGCGCGCGGCGTAAACGTTACCTGCTGCGCGTTGGTTAAATCGATCACGGCGCCATCCCTGGAATGCGTTTCAATCACATAGGCGTCAGGCTCGCCGCCCGAGATGCCAACCACGCGGGCCAGCGAATCGGCTGACGGGCTTTGTTGACCCGCTCCATAGCGCGTCAGGATCGTGCCATCGGGACGCAGTTCTATTTCAAAACTGACCGGCAACTCGGTGGCCGCAGTGCCGTCTCCAAAGGTCACCGTTTGCCAGCGGAAAATCACATGGCTGGGATCCGCGATCATATAGACGTCGTCGCCGAAGTTTCGATCAGTTCGCAGATCATCCCAGAGCCCGGAAATCATTTTGAACTTCGTTAGCCCTACAGCCGAGGCGGGCACGTCGTCTGCGTCGCCGTTTGACCTGGTCGGCGGAGTGGTGAAAAAGAGGTTGCCGTTTGTAGAGACATTTACCGTGGGGAAATTCTGACCAAAGAACGGGAACGGGAAGGGCAGTGTGTGATTCAAGCGCAGCTTGTCATCGCCAATTAAAGAGAGCGGTGTGCCGCCGGTGGAAAGCGCTGCGGGACTACTGAGCGCAGTCGTGTATGGATCGCCTTCCACCAAACTCACCGAAACGTTAAGCGTCGCGGGTGCGCCTTCATTACCGGCGTTATCAAACTCACGCAGGACCAGCGAGCCATTTGTATGCCGGTATGGCAGCGTTAGATCCATCGTTTGGCCAACGCCCGAGGCAGCAGGAATTGTATTCTTCAAAAGGATCACTGCGCCGGTAGTAGCGTCAGTAAAACTAACCTGGTAAAGCGAAGCCTGGCCGCTGGCGCCATCATCGCCGGATGCCGTCCAGCCGATGTTAAGCGAGCGTCCAGTTTGCGTATTCAGGTGCAGATTCGTGACTGTTCCCGGCGGAGTTGTATCGTTTTCCAAACCTGCCTGAAGGCTATTGAAGACATTCAGGCGCCGGCCGGTTACCGTCTTGTTCACCAGGGCTGCCGCCGGATCACCGTTGTAAATCAGCAAGCTCTTTAACTGCTGCAGCGTCAGGTTTGGATTGTGGGCCAACAGGAGCGCGGCGGCGCCGGAGACGTGTGGCGTCGCCATCGAGGTTCCGCTCAACAGTCCGTAATTGTTGCCGGGGGTGGTACTGAGAATTCCGGATCCGGGAGCGCTTAAGTGAACGGTGTTCAAACCAAAATGAGACGAGCCGCTCAGGTTATCATTTGAATCCGTGTTCGCTACGCCGATAACATTCGGGGCCACGTAGCTCGAAGGGTAGTGCGGAATGATTTCATTATTTGGCTCGCTGGCGCCGGCCGCTATGTTTCCAGCGGATGCCACGAACAGGATTGATGATTGATTGAGGCCGCTGATGGCATCGAGAAACGCCTGACTAAAACTGCCGCCGCCGTAGCTGTTGTTCAGCACTCGAACATTTGCGCCCTGGGTGCCGGCAGAGCTAACCCAGAGGTCGCGCATCTGTTTCGCATAATTGCAGGCGCGAATAGCGTCTGAAGTTCCACCACCGCCAGCGCCACCCAGAAACTTCAAAGACATTAGCCGGACATTCCAGTTGACGCCCACCACGCCGATGCCGTTATTGCCCGCGGCTCCCACTGTGCCGCCGACGTGTGTGCCATGAAAGTCGGCCGTGATGTTTCCCGTATTCGTAATGAAGTTGTAGCCGTTTACGTCGTCAATAAATCCATTGCCATCGTCATCAAGACCGTTGCCGGCAGTTTCTCCGGGATTGACCCAGATGTTCGGCTGCAGGTCCTGATGCACGCGATCGATGCCTTCGTCAATCACGCCGACGACGACCGACGAGCTGCCCTGGGTTGTGTCCCAGGCCAGGGGCGCGCCAATCTTTGTCAAACCGTAGAGTTCGTCGGTAAGAAACCTGGGATCGTTTGGGTTGTTTACATCGGCGTACAGAAGATAGTTTGGCTCGGCATACAGAACATTCGGTTGTTTCTTCAAAGCGTCGATTGCTGCCATGGTGTCTTCTGCGGCCACGCGCGCTAGTCGCAGGCCCGGCACGATGTCAGAGCCTTCGAAACGTTCGAGACGCACTGCAATCTCGCGCCCATTTTCAGTCAACACGATTTGCGGATCGGAAACGTTGCTCGCGGCCCGCGTTTGTTGTTTGGCGATCGACTCGCTGCGATAACGCACCAGTATTTCACCCGGCACGAATTCAGCGCGCCGCTTTTGTCCCGCGTTGGGTTCCTGCGGATCCAGTGTCGCTCGTGAGGTTGGCGGCAGCGCCGAGGCCAGGAGGACAAGGCCCAGGACTGAGAAAACCAGAGCTAAAACCGCGCGCGTGCGATGAGGACGTTTCCACAAAAGCTGACCGGACATAAAAGCAAAATCTCCTACCGCTTGAAATAATTCATGGAATAGGCTGTCGTTTTTATCGGAATCACCGCGGCGTGCGAATACTCGGCGTGACGTTTACGGCGAGCGGCGCCTCCGGCGCTTTCTGAGTCTGGGGAACTGGATGACGCCGCGACAAATATATAACAGTCTCGTCGCGATTCACAGTTCCCAATGAAGTGGAACGATTTACTGGAAGCGCTGCCCGATTTGCTCGGTGCCGAAAGTGCCGATTCCGTTGAGACGAAAACTAAAGACCAGGGCATTTTCCTGCCGGACCCCGATGTTGAAACTGGAGCGCTGGGCCGTAACCGCGCAGCAGTCCCAACTGTATCCGAGCGTTACCGTGGAATTGATTAGCGAGGTGTTTCCCTTCCCTGGCCGAGTCTGAAAGTCGAAGAAGAAAGACGCTCCGCCAAAGACGCCGCGGTCACGATTGCCCAGAAAGACCGAAGGACTCCACTGCGAACCGCGCAGAGTTCCTGGTTCCTTGCCCCGCGCGTCGGCGTATTGGGCCAGCGCTGGAACCAGCTCAACCGCCCTCGTGTAATAAAAACTCTGGAAGGCCTCAATGAGCGGGCGCTTGATGCCAAACGTCGTGGAGAGAGCGCGCACGCCGCCGCCGCGTGTATCGAGGTCCGTGCGTAAGTCGACAAACAAATTTGCGCTGGGGCGATAACGCGCCTCGACATTCAATGGCGAGAAACGCCGCGGGACGCCGCCGAAGCTAAAGCCCGAAAGAGTATTGATCGGATAAAACTGGTTTCTGCGTCCGGGCGTCAGGGCGCCGCCAAAAAACCGATCGAAGAAAAATTTGCCGCGCACAGTAATCGTCAGCGCTTCATAAGGCTGAGTTGAAGTCGGAATTTTCTGGCCGGTCCTCGTTGCCCTGGCTGCCGCGCTGCTCACATTTTCAGTTGAACGACGAGTGAAGAAACGGTTCGTTATGCCAAACTCGATTTCGTTGGTGTTGGCAATCGCATCAGTGTAGTCAAATCTGATGATCCGTTCGATGTTACTAATTCCCGCGATGCGACGGTAGGTAATGTAGGGTTCGATCAGATGACGAAAGAAAAAGGCTCCGCCGCTCCGGTGAAAGTTCTTAGCCAGGGCCGGTGGGCGGATGTCGAGTTCAAACTCGCCATACCCGCGCGTCAGGTTACGGCTCAGCACTGATCGGTTCGCCGGGTCAAGCGAGTTTGAATAAAACGTCGCGCGCGCGCCCGCCGAAGCTGTAATAGACACGCCAAAGAAATGAAGAGGAACTTGCACGCGCGGATGCACGTCGAGTCTTTGCACGATTGAAGGCGAGATGATCGGATCGCCGCCTACTTCGTTCCGGAAGGCCGTCAGATCATCGACGGTTTCCTTCCGGCTCACGCCGCCAGCGCCCGCCTCGAAAGAAAAATAGACGGGAAACTTTTTGAAGTAGTCGAGCGGTGTGGCCCGCTTCTCAAACGTGATGCTGGGCAACTCTCGAATGCGAACGCGCGAGTTCGGCAACGACGTGACCTGCGAGCGCGCGATGAAGTCGTAGCTGATATCGTTGTGATCTTTGTTAACGAAAACCTGTGAGCGTTCCTCCGGTGAGATCGCCTGCTGAATACTGTCGGAAAACTGCTGGCGGTAGGCTAAGTTTGAAGTGACATTCACATCTGCCGCGGCGATGAAGCCGTTGGGAAAATAGTGAACACCATCTACATAAAAACTCGAGCCGCCTTCATCCGGATGAGTGGCATCAACCTTGTCACCCAATACGCGATCTTTGAAGATATAAAATCCGGCGTTGAAAAAAGATCGCGAGTTGGCGCGCGTGCGCAGGTCAGCGCCTAAGCCTATGCCGCGACGCGTGTAGATGTCGTTTCTGACGGTGACGTCGGCAGACCGGCCAAGCGTTTGATAGTAACCGTTTGATTGCCGGTAACCCTTTTTGCCGGAACCGCCGAAGCTTGGCGTCAGGAAACCCGAGGCGCGATCGCGTGGCTTGATTGAAATCGACGCGTAGGGAAGATAAAAAATGGGGACGCCTTTGACACGTAAGTTTGGCGAATAAACGCGCACGCGATCTCCGGTTTTAATCTTGGCGCGTTTCGTATGGAAGCTCCATTTGGGCACGTCTTCGTCGCACGCAGTGATTTGCGCGTTAGTGGCAATAATCGTGTCCAGGCTGACTCGCTCGATTTTGTCAGCCGTGAAGTAAATCCTGGTGCCATCCTGCGACTGGTTAGTGAAGCCGGTGGAATTCAGGAAGAAGCCTGTCTTGCTGCGATAGTTCCATTCAGCGCGCGAACCTGTGATCCTTTGCTGGTCCCCCTGATCGAAAACAACGTTGCCTTCCGCGATCACCATGTTCGTCGCTTCGTATAGGGTCAGCTTGTCGGCTTGCAGCCGGTAGGTTCCGATACGCGCATCGACGTTTCCTTCATAAACGAAGACACGGGCCTTCTCCGGACCTGAAACCGATTGCGTGCCGGAGTCAATCTTGATGGTGTCGCCCGCATCAATCGCGTCGCTCTGTTTAACCGGCAGTCGCGGTCTGATGGGCTGGTCCTGGGTTAACGGATTAACGTTGGGCGTGTCGGTCATCGGGTTGGTGACTTTGCGATCGACAGGATTGGTCTGCTGCGCCGCCACCTTCACGGCCCCAATACACAGGAGCGCGCTCGCGATGGCGGACAGAACAAGAGTGGAAATGCCAGCTGTGCGAAAGGCAAAACGCAAGAGCGAGTGAAGACCTCCACGGCCGGTGTAGGAACAAAAACTACTTCGAAAACGTCCGGCGCGTTTGACTATAAGAACGTGTGGGATGCTAACACGAAACAGCAGGCAGTGAGCAGTGAACGCTGGGAGCGCAGGCATCCTGCCTGCAATGAGGCGAGCGCTTCGCCTCGCCGAAACATTCCAAACTGCGGCGGTCGCGCAATTCGCACCAATGCAGGCAGGATGCCTGCGCTCCCAGCTTCCCTGCTATCATTCGCCCCGATGAATACGTGCCGATTGATGATCGTAGCAGGCGAGGCCTCGGGCGACGCGCACGCGGCGGCATTGGTCAATGCTCTGCGCCAATCACAGCCGCAAACAAATTTCGAGTTTTTTGGTGCGACCGGAGCATTGATGAGGGCCGCTGGAGTTGATCCGGTGGTTCGGTCCGATGATCTCGCCATCCTGGGCCTGCTCGAAATCGGCCGTGCCCTGCCGAAGTTTTGGAGCGCCTACAAACAACTGAAGCAAGCGGCGATTCAACGCCAGCCTGACGTCGTGATTCTGGTTGACTGGCCTGACTTCAATCTGAAACTCGCACGCGCTCTTCATCGTCGTGGCCTGAAGATTATCTATTACATCAGCCCGCAGCTATGGGCCTGGCGCTCCTATCGCGCGCGCAGTATTCAGCGTGACGTCGATCTTTTGCTTTCAATTCTGCCGTTCGAAAAGGGTTGGTACGCAGAGCGTGGGATCGAGCACGTCGAATATGTTGGTCATCCACTCGCGGGGGAGGTTCGCGCGCGATGGGACCGCGAGGAGTTTAGTCGTCAACTCAAATTAAATCCGCAGTTGCCCATTATTGCGTTGTTACCCGGCAGTCGACGCAAGGAAGTGGAGCGCATTCTGCCGCCGATGCTGGAAGCGGCGGCGCTCATTTCTGACCGCAGGCCGGAAGTTCAATTCGTTGTGGTGGTGGCCCCCGGTCGCACCTCCGACGAAATCAGAAGCATCGTGCGGGCCCAACGGGCCGAGCCGCTGCCGCTACCCTCTTGTCTGCATATCGTTTCAGATCAATCACGTGAGGCCCTTGCGGCTGCCGATGCTGCAGCAATCGCCAGCGGAACCGCCACGCTTGAAGCCGCATTACTCGAAACCCCGATGGTCGTCGTCTACAAGGAGTCGATGTTTAACTGGAACACATTGGGGCGATTGATTAACGTGGACCACTACGGTCTGGTGAATCTGGTGGTGGGCGAACGAGTGGCGACGGAACTGATGCAGGACGACTTCAACGGTGAGCGACTCGCTGATGAGTTGCTCCTGCTGCTTGAAAAGGGTCGAAATGAAGCTGTGCGCGCACGCTTGCGCGAAGTGGCCGAACAACTCGGCGAGGGCGGCGCATCGAGCTGCGCTGCTGAAAAGATCATGACTGCGATTCGGAATTGACCACCGCAGTTATTTCCTCCTTGAGTGCCACAGCGCTTTGAAGTCTTCACGTTCCTGTTTACGTCCGGCCACGTACCACCCGTGCACATTGTCGGCGGCCGGCAGCAAAGAGATCGGCGGCAGCGGCGGCGGGTGGTGGCTTGAGAGCGAGAATATCCCCACACCTGGTCCATGACAGCCTTCGCATCGCCGGGCCAAAGTCACAAGCACCGGATGGTCATTTCCCTGATTGGTAAACTGCGGCGACGCGAACTGGTAGTCGTTCCCCGCCACCGGGAAATAGAAACCGTCTTTGTTGTCAATCTCGATCAACCCGCCCTGCGCTGGATTACTCAGCAACGATTTGCGGCTGAACTCGTATTGGTGAACTTCAGAGCTGGTAATCTTGCCGGTGTGATCCTTGATGAAATTCCGGATCTGCACTTCGGTGGTCAGATGAGTGGGTAGCACTGTGCCGTTTGTATCGATCGACAAATTCTGGATAATCAGCGCCACAGATTCAATGCGCGGAGAAACATTTCCGTTCCTCAAAAATTCGATTAGTTTGGTTTTGTCGATGCTAACCTCGGCGACTTTCAAGAAGACTCTCGCCGCCCGCCTGTAATCAGAAGACAAGTCGTGCAAACGGTGCGGCGACATTCGTATTTCGAACCACTCGCCCTTTGCCGCAAATAGCTCCGGCAAATTATTTGCGCGCGCAGCCAAAAAGTAATTCTTGGGCAGCAAGTGAATCTCCTCGGCAGTTAACGCGAGCTTTCGAGTAAAGCGGCCAAGCAGTAACAGCAGTTCTTGTCTTTTTTGTGAGAGCAGGTTGTCTTTGCCGGGACGAAATTTTCTCGCGAAGACAATGTCGTAGGCGGCCCAAACATCACTCTGCATCAGCGCACGGGCAAGAGTCGTTCGAGGAGTTTTTTCACTTAGCGCTTCCTGCAAGGCTCTCTTCAACTCTGAGAAATCGGGTTCGGCCAAAACTTTCCTGACACCTCCGTCATGAAAAAACGACGGATACAGTGGATCGATGTTGCGGTCGCCGGATTCGAAGCGTTGGACCGTGCGACTGCTCACGCGAAAGCGAATCATCCCGTTGTTAGTTGGTGACAGGAAGGGTGCCCCTTCAGGAAACTCGTCTGAAAGCCGGGTCGTCACCGTACGCGTAAATAGCAGACGGAAGATCCGATTCCAGGAGTCGGCAAGATCGGATGCGTAGATCGATTCGGAGTCAGACGATATGAAGACGGGTTCGAGCGGTGATTTCGCTGACGAAGTACTGCCGGGAGCAGAGGCTCGCATGATGGCTGCTGCCAGGCAGATTGCCAGAAGCGCAGTGACAGCGAGAAGTATTCTCAACTTCTTCTCGGCTCCTTTGGAGGCTAGTCTTCGCATTGCCCATATTTGACGTTTCAAAGCGAAGAAAGCTTCCACTTGAGGATGGCCTTCTATGGAAAACAATTGCGATCCGGGATCGCGTTTCCAGCCGGCTACTCCGTCCTGCCAGGTTTTTCAACCGCATCCAGGCGCCGGCGCAGTTCCTTAATCTCTTCTCGCATCCGCGGCAGGCGCCCGAGGTGCGCGTTCAAGCGCTTGTATTCATCGAGCGGTTGAATTGGAATTCCCCACCACACCCCAGGACGCACAATCTTCCCTGGCAGCACCCCGGCCTTTGAACCAATAACCGCGCCGCTCAACACGCGTATGTGATCGCCGAAACCGACCTGTCCGCCAATCACGACGTCGTCTTCAATCGTCACGCTGCCGCTGATGCCGGTTTGCGCAGCTATTACGACGCGTTCGCCGATGTCGCAGTTGTGGCCCACGTGGACCAGGTTATCAATCTTGGTTCCTCGTCCAATTCGGGTCTGGCCCAACGCCCCGCGATCGACACAAGTGTGGGCGCCAAGTTCGACGTCGTCTTCGACGAGCACGGTTCCCCGCTGGGGAAATTTATGATGCGCACCTTTAGGATCAATTTCACGCACGTATCCAAATCCATCCGCTCCGATCACCACGCCGGCATGTAATATCACGCGGTCGCCGATGGTCACGTCGTCATATAAAACGACGCCCGGATGAATCACACAGTCGTGCCCGACTATCACGCCATCACCGACAAATACGCCTGCCTCGACTTGCGTGCCGGCCCCGATTCGAGACTTTTCTCCAATCGAGACGTGCGACCCGACAAAAACAGTCAGATCAACATCGGCACTTTCCGCGATCACCGCGGATGGGTGAACAAAGGGTTCACGACGTTTCTGAGGATGAAGCAATGCGGCTATTAAAGCGAAGGCGAGTTTCGGCCTCGGCACTTCAATCAGCGCCTGTTCGGAATTGTTGCCGGCGGGAGTCGCGAGTGAAGCCACATAACCGCTGGTGACGATCAAGCAGGACGCCCGCGCTGTTTTTCCCAGTTCAAAAAACTTCTCATCGTCGACATACGCTATTTCGCCTGGGCCGGCCGAATCGAGATTGGCGACAGTGCTTATTCGAAGATCGCCATCACCGACAAGCCGGCCACCGACGTGATTCGCCAGCTCAGAGACAGTTAATGGATTCTTGTCTTTCATGAATTGAATTACCGAACGCGGGTCCTCTTCGTCGCGCGCGATGGTACACGTCCGGCGCGCCATTCGACAATCGCAGTTTTCCCGCCGGGACCCGGTTTCGGGACTGATGTGCAATGAAATAGGCCAGACCCGCCCATCGATCTGAGTTTCGGCCATCGACTCTACCATCATCTTTGCTCTCTAAACCTCATGCTGTGAACCACTTCCACCGCTCCCGGACTGACTGCTGACCGCAGAACGAACCTCTTTTTTCACCTTGCCATGCTCTAACAGACCAACTATCATGACGCGGTTGGAAATTGCAGGGCTTCAGCGCGTCATTCAGAGCGAATTACTAAGAATTATCTTCGTTTTTATCGAGTTAGAGGCGCGCGTGCGCCGCGCGCCACAAGGAGAACGTTTCATTGTTTAGCGATCAATTTCGCCGCGGCGAAAACGACAAGGGAAAGCTCGCGGGAGTAAAAGGTTCAAAGCTGCTCTCGAACCTTTCGGACGTGGCCTGGAAGACTTTTCAGTCTATCAACAAACGCCTGCCCGAAGGTGAATCCATTACTCCAAACTGGGCCCCCGGCGCGCTCCTGAAGTCTTATGAACGGTCTGCGCCGCCGCTCGGGTTCCCGCGCGAGACAGACAGCCTTTGTCCCACCTGCGTTAAGGAAGTGCGCAATGCAGTGATCTCGAAAGAGGTAGCGCTCGAGACTTTGATGTATGACCACCCTGGCGAAATCAAAGCGCAGATCGTAGAAGAGAACGGCCAGGTAGTAATGCGCAAAACTTGCCCGAAGCATGGCGAGTTTGTTGACGTGATGGCCACTGATCCGGCCTTCCTCGAGCGTATAGAATCTCTTTTCTTCGGCCGCGACTTCCGTGTGGCTGACGATGCGTCGGTCCATCATCACGGCACCTCCAACATCAAGTATGGACGCGGCGCAGTTTTGACGGTAGACCTGACGAATCGCTGCAACATGATGTGCAACCCGTGCTTCATGGATGCCAACCAGGTCGGCTACGTCCACGAGCCAACCTTCGAAGACACTAAAGCAATTCTCGATCGGGCAGTTTCATTCAAACCGAAGCGGCAGATAATTATTCTCTTCTCGGGTGGCGAGCCTACGCTTTCGCCTTATTACCTGGAAGCAGTCGCATACGCAAAGAAGATCGGCTTCTACCGAATTCTCGCAGCCACTAACGGCATTCGTTTCGCCGAAGACATCGAGTTTTGCAAAGCCGCGAAAGAGGCCGGGCAACACGGTGTTTATCTACAGTTTGACGGCGTCAGCGAAGAAAAGAACAAACACCGAGGCGTCGGCAACCTGTTTGATGTGAAACAGCAGGCGATTGAAAACCTCGCCAGCGTGGGCATCAAAGTGACGCTGGTTACGACCATCGTCAATACCATCAACAATGACGGTATCGGCGACATCGTTAAGTTTGCTGCCCAGAATATCGACAAGGTCCAGACTATTGCGTTTCAACCAGTTTCATTTACCGGCCGCGACGAAGACGTTTCGGACGCGGTGCGCATCCAGCAGCGCTACACGCTGGCCGGGATGACGCACGATCTAAAAGCTCAAACTGAAGGTCAGCTTGAACCCTTGCGCGATTGGTATCCACTCTCGTCGTATTCAGCATTCACGAGCGTGATGGACATGCTGCAAGGCGCAGACGCGCCCTGGGGCTGGTCGTCGTGCAATTGTCATCCAAACTGCGGCATCTTTTCGCTGATGGTGGTTAATCGCAAGACCGGCGAATTCAACTCGCTGTTCGAGTTTTTCAACTACGAACAGTTTATGAAAGACGTGGCAGTAATCACCGACACTGCGCGCGGGCACAAACTTTCATACGCTCAACTCGGCATGGCGATCCTCCGCAATTTCGACGCTGAACGCGCGCCGGCCGGATTCCCGATCTCGCAGATTCTGAATCTTTTCAAACCTTCATCGACAAACTCCAGTTCCGATCGCAACGATCGCATGAAGGCAGAAAAGGCCGAAGATCCGGACGATATTTGGCGCGTGCTGTGCGTCGAGGGCATGTGGTTTCAGGATCTGTTCAACTACGATTTCCGCCGCACCGAGATGTGCGTCATTCCTTACGGCACGCAGGAGGGTGAAATCTCCTTCTGCGCTTACAACACCGGCGTCGGCTGGCGGCAGATCATTGAGAACATGCACAAGACTGCCGGTCTCGCCGAGTGGTATCAGGAAAACGAACGGCACGCAGTTTACGCCGCCGGTCATAACGTTCCTGGCATCTCCAAAAAGCATTCATTGAGTCTGCCGATCATTCAGGCAGTGCTCGCGGAAGATGCAGATGAAAAACCCGTCCGCGTGTCGCCATACCTCGTCGAAGAAGAAGAGACTGTCTCGGTCTGATCCAAAACCCAGCGCCGGCAGTCTCTTTTTCTACAGCTCTCCTCAGCACCGCCTGGAAGTCCAGCACTACTTATAAGGACCCCCGCGAGAAACGCCATTTCCCTGACCCTCGTCTTTGTGTTGGCAACTGACGCAGTTGCGAACCCACGATTCCTGCAACCCGCAACTGCTCAGGAACCCATACAGGAACAACTGACCTAAAGAAGCAATTTGAAGACGCGGACAAAAAGACGAAGCTAGCACTTGATTTCGTTCAAACTTGAAAGCGTGGCGACCCTTCGTCACGCATTTTTTGTTTGAAACACTGTTTGAAACCTTATTTGAAACGTCGCATGCCCTCCTCTAAGGCATCCCGATTGCACTCCGAACGTCCGACCTTGATTTAACACATTCGGAGTGAATCACATGAGACAAGCAATTTCCCTGGTTTTAGCCTTATTTTTCACCTTTGCCCCCATCATGGCCCAGACCCCGGCAGACTCTGCAGCGGCAACAGAAAAGATCCAACCGTCGCAATCTTCTGCTGCACTTCCCGTCCCCGTTGAGCCTGAAGCACCGCTGGGCAGTATTCCAGACGGCACGCAGGTCAATGTGGAAGCGCCCTACACGATCAACTCAATGGACTTCAAAGCGAACGACAAAATCAGTTTTCGGGTTGTGGATCCAGTGAAGCTCAATGGCGTGACAGTTATCGAGCAGGGTGGGAGCGCGACAGCACGCATCATTAGAGCAAAAAGAGGCGGGCACTGGGGCAAGGCAGGATTATTCGTGTTTACGATGCAGAGCGTGACCGCCGTGGACGGATCACAGATTCCTTTGCGAACTCAGCAGGTGCGCTTGCGCGGAGACAGCAAAGGCGCCAAAGTCGCCGCTTCTATGATAATCACCGGCGCGTTGATGCCGCTCATTGCCCCGGTGGCTCTCCTCCATGGATTCAAGCGCGGAAAGGACGCGTTCATTCCTGCAGGGAAAAGATATTCAGTGTTTGTCGACAGCTCGTCTTCAAATCAAAACCCGCCCGTGAAGGATTCCGTTAAGGGCAAGCTTTAAGCTTTGAATAATTCCGACCGGAGTTTCCCACGAGTGCTGTTTAGGGGTCTCTGGGCTTTGGAGTTTTCTGCACCTCACGCAGCTGACCGACGACGTCACGCAGACGGATAGCAAGTCCCTCGATGGTTTGAGCTCGCTTCCGGGCCGACTCGCTTAAATCCTCTCGGAGCAGCAGCTGGGCCTGGCCCAGGACTCCGGTAAGTGGATTATTAATTTCGTGACGCACGCGTGCTACTAGTTCTGCTATCTCATCAATCTTCAGCTCATACTCCGCAGCGAGACGAGCTATCTCTTGTTCCGAGGAATTCTCCGGAATTGCTGGATCGCGATTTTCGATATCAGTCATGTTCCTCCCAGATTCCAGGTCTTCATCTTACGGTGACGTGAGCAGCGCGAGTGCGCCGGAGCGTGGGAGGGGCAGGCCTGCACATTGTGCCTCGACAGACGGTGAATAGTAAATAGTTAAGAGTTAAGCGCCTCGAACAGGTAGGTTTGTTCTTAATCGCGCAGTTTCGGTTGCTGAAGGTCCTGAGTCTGGTTCACTTCGATTTACCGTTCACAATTCGCTATTCATTCGTTAAGCCGGTTGACAAAGAAAACCGTCTCCACTTACAGTGAAATTTCCCTGTTGGGAGGTCGTCTAACGGTAGGACTGCGGACTCTGAATCCGCCTATCGGGGTTCGAATCCCTGCCTCCCAGCCAAATTTCGCTAAACGTTTATCGGGCAGCGCAGCATTCGTCGCCAGCCGTAGTCGCCATCCGCCTCAAGGTCCGTCTCAAACTTCGAGTCGCCGGTTTTGTGTGCCTAACAGTTGCCAGTCGAACAACTGTTTGGCCGCCCCAGATCTTTTGACTCTCACCTGGTTTGTCGAGACATGGTCGCAAAACTCTTAATGCTACTGTCAGAAGCTCTTTTGCCCATAGATTCTTGCCGGGCACCATAGCCGAGGGTGTATAATCCGCGCCACTTAGCGATCCCAACCGCTGATGGGCGATCTCGAATGACATCCTCGCCACATCACATAACCCAACTCCTCAAAGACTGGGGCAACGGCGATCTGGCAGCCCGCGACCAGTTAATACCGCTTGTCTATGAGGAACTAAGGCGCATGGCTCATCAGCACATGAGAAAGGAGCGTCCCGGACACACGCTGCAAACGTCGGCTCTGGTCCATGAAGCCTATGTGCGGTTGGTTGATCAGAAGCAGGTGCAATGGCAGAACCGCGCGCACTTTTTTGGGATAGCCGCCCAAATGATGCGGCGTATTCTGGTCGATCATGCGCGCAGCCGGCAGTATGCAAAGCGCGGCGGCGGCGCCCGCCAAGTATCTCTGGACGCAGTAGCGATTGTATCTGAGAAGCGCGCCGCGGGTGTCGTGGCGCTTGACGATGCGCTGATCAGTTTAGCGGCAATCGATCAACGCAAGAGTCAGATAGTAGAACTGCGATTCTTTGGCGGACTGAGCATTGAGGAAACAGCCACGGTCTTAGCAGTTTCACCCGGCACAGTAATGCGCGATTGGACCCTCGCCAAAGCCTGGCTGCGTAGAGAAATGGCTGGCGGAGAATAGTTTCGACCAGTCCGCAATGCAGAACAGTGCCTAGCCAATGTTTTTATGACTCCCGAACGCTGGCAACAGATCGACGAATTGTTTCATTCCGCTCTGGAACACGAGTCTAGCGAGCGTGCTGCTTTTCTCGGACGCGCCTGTAATGGTGACGAGTCTCTGCGCCGCGAAGTTGAATCATTAATCGGTTCTCATGAGCGGTCGGAGAGTTTTTTCGAGGCGCCGGCAGGTGACATCGCCGCTGAGCTGCTCGCGGGGAGGCAGGCCCAGTTGGCGGCCGGACAGTACGTTGGTCACTACCAGATCGTGTCTCTATTGGGTGAGGGTGGCATGGGAGAAGTCTACCTGGCGCACGACATAAGACTCGGGCGGCAGGTTGCACTTAAACGGCTGCCTGCACAATTCACTCTTGATGCGGATCGAGTGCATCGTATTAAGCAGGAGGCGCGCACCGCTTCCGCGCTCAACCATCCAAACATCGTCACCATCCACGAGATCTGGCAAGCAGACTCTTCACACTTCATCACGACAGAGTTTATCGATGGCGAAACCTTGCGCCAGCGCATGGTTGCCGGCCGAATGAAACTAGACGAAGTGCTGGACGTTGCCAATCAAATCGCTTCGGCTCTGGCGGCGGCGCATTCGTCAGGAATTGTGCACCGTGATATCAAGCCCGAGAACATCATGATTCGTCCCGATGGTTATGTGAAAGTTTTGGATTTCGGCCTCGCAAAACTTATCGAGCAAAAAAACAAGTCTTTTCCAGGTTTGAAAGAATCCGCCGACAGGCCGAATCAAACAACGAAAGGCATGATTTTGGGAACCGTCAGTTATATGTCGCCGGAACAAGCGAAAGGCGAAAAAGTTGACGAGCGGACTGACATATTCAGTCTGGGTGTAGTGATTTATGAAATGATTGCTGGACAAACGCCATTTGCGAGCAATTCGATGTCGGAGACTCTAGCCAACTTGATTAACGCCGAACCGCAACCGCTGTCACATTTCGTCGCAAACGTGCCGGACGAAATACAGCGGACCGTCTTAAGGATGCTCTGCAAAAACAAAGACGAGCGGTATGAAACGATAAAAAATTTGCAGAAAGATCTGAGAATCAATGAGAAAACGCTGAAATCGCGCTCATCTGAAATTAAAAACTCAACCGCGACTTTGCCCGCGACCAGAGGCACGGGCAAACAAACCACCGAAACGCGATACGGTTTTTTTGCAGCAACTCAATCGACAGAAACTGCTAGCCGGAGTTTTGCTCGCCGCATTACTCATCAGCTCAATCGGTCTTGGCTATTATTTCCTCAACTACAAGAGGCCTTTTGTTTTTCAAATGGGAGAAGTAAAGCGACTGACCTCAACCGGTAGAGTAAAAGTTATCGTCGTTTCGCCGGACGGGGATTTCGCCATCTACGCGCAGGAGGAAAACGCCGGACAGCAAAGTCTTTGGATGCAGGACGTCGGCAGCGAAAGCAAGGTGGAAATCGTCCCGTCATCCAAGATTGAATATCGCGTATTGAATATAACGCCCGACGGCAATTCGATTTATTACGTTGATGGAAACCAAGCGCTCTATCAAATTCCGGTCTTGGGCGGCCCGGCGAAAAAGATAGTCGAAGGTTTGTTACCGAGTAGTGGCATCGGATTTTCACCCGACGGCAAACAATTCACATTCGTTCGCCGTTTTGAAAAAGATGATTCGGCGCTTTTTATCATCAATGCCGACGGCACAAACGAACAAAAAGTCGTTTCACTTGAACCACCGGAGAGGTTGCAAGTTGATCCGGCGTGGTCGCCGGACGGAAAAATCATTGCCTGCCCAGTTCTTATTGACGGATTTTTCAAAATCTTATCCGTCCAACTCAGCGATGGTAAGAGGACGTTGATTTCGTCCAAAGGGTGGAGTGTCATCAGGAAACTCGCGTGGCTTCCAGATTCCAAGAGTTTAATGTTCATCGGAACGGTTAAAGGAAATTTCCATCAACTCTTCCAGATTTCATATCCGGGAGGAGAAGCGCGGCAAATCACCTCGGATATGTCTAACTACGACGATTTTAGTTTGAGCGTTGATGGACGATGGTTGGCGACGGTGAGAGTCGAACAAACAGCGCACCTTTGGACAATGCCAAGCAACGACGTTACACGCGTACGGGAAATAACTTCTGGTTTTGAAAAATTTGACGGTATCTATGGTCTCGATTGGATGTCCGAACAGAAAATCCTTTATACGTCGTCACCGAGCGACGATATTTCAACCTGGACAATCGAAGCCGATGGTGACAATCCAAGGCAGTTAGTAAAGGGCGGGCATTATCCCAGGGTTTCGCCCAACCGTCGTTTTATCGTTTATCGAGAGCGCATCGGTTCTGAGTTGGCATTGTTGAAAAGGGATCTGGGTGACGGAAGCGAAAAGCTATTGACGAAGGGGATGATTCACTATCCGACTTTTTCGCCTGACGGAAAATGGTTGGTTTTCACTAAATACAACAACCGCATGTCGCTCTGGAAAGTGCCGGTGGAAGGTGGCGAAGCCACTCAAATCCTGGTCGAAAATGCGCTCTGTTCAGCAGTTTCTCCCGACGGAAAACTGATAGCTTTTGTTTTGCAGGGAGGAGCGAATCGAAACCGGATCGCGCTTGTTTCATTTAACGGCGGTGACATAATTAAAACATTTGATGCGGTGCTGGCGACTAGTCCATTTTCCAAT
Organism: Pyrinomonadaceae bacterium; assembly: GCA_035557535.1. GTDB lineage: Bacteria > Acidobacteriota > Blastocatellia > Pyrinomonadales > Pyrinomonadaceae > PSRF01. The sequence goes on along the minus strand of DATMDU010000150.1, from coordinate 25,492 downwards.
AATCAGAATTTGCAATGGACACCTGAGGGAAACGCTATCTACTATCTTGGTCTCAATTACGGTGTTTCAAATATCTGGCGGCAGCCGATAGACGGTAGCTTGCCTGTTCAAGTTACCAACTTTGAAACCGGGCGAACCTTCAACTTTGCCTACTCGCCCAACGGCAAACAACTTGCGCTCTCACGCGGTTCACTCAATAGCGATGTCGTACTGATCAAGAATTCCGAATGACTGGAACCGATGATTTTTCTTTTTCGCGCGCAGGGCTTTAAGCTGTTAACGACTGAGAATAGTAATGCACGGGCTTTGCCTCAAAAGTCTCTCATGCCACAAGATCCTCCTGAGGCGAGGCCCGTTTCTCGTCTATTTTGGAATGTGGTCCACAATGCTTTCAACAGCTTTACCTGCCCGCAGGAGACCTGAAAGGTCGTTAAATTTTCCTGAATCCTTAAACCACTTAAGATTTATGCCCCAGTCTCTTGACTCATACATGAGCGAGTCTTTCTCTACGAGACTGTACAAACCCACTACCTTACCCGCCGGCACTATGTCGCCGGCTTTACCACCCAGGATCTTCCACTCGAATTTTGGCGTGTCTGACCATCCTAAGTTAATTCCCCATCGTCCTCTCTCATAGACGAGAAAGTTTCCTTTCCTAACATGGATGGCAAGCGGTTCTTCAAACTTGATAGGGTCTGTAGAGCCAGACTTGCGTTGAAAGCGAATGTTGTCGGATTTGCCGGGATCACCCCACTTTAGATTGATGTTGTTCCCGGACCTGTGCCCATAAACCAAACAATCACTTGTAGTGACGTTGAAGAGGTCATACGAATATGTTTTGTTATCCGGAATCACCTTGGTGAGAGAACGGTTGTTCGAGAGAATTGTCCAATCCTTTAGTTCTGCCATTTCATTCTCCTACATTAGATAGATGTTGAAAGCGGTATCTGTCGCCGCATCTCTTTAAGCGCAAGCCGCGAGTGTCGGTTCGCAATAGCGCCGGCACGACGTGATCGCGATCAGCAACTTGCTGAATGCGCGTCGGCGGATGCCGTAACCGGCTGCACCGTGAAGGTTCTTATTAACTCTGATCTGTAACGCGAGAACCTGGTCGCAAACCTCTAACAACTGAAGATGTTGTGATCAACGGTCAGACCTCATTCGCAAGGGAACGGCGGCAGTCGGCGGTGTCGTCAACGCCGAACAGGGCGGCTACATGGGTAAGTTAGGCAAACTCGCGGGTAAACTCCTGACTCTCTCTCTCTCTCTCTCTCTCTCTCTCTAACGCTCAAAACGTTAACGTTACTTGCGTTTAACCATTGCTGGGCTTCAGCAGATTCGGTGCGACTGGTTTGCGACCACGTTCCGGATGCACAGGTTTGTGATTGGGGCGGCTGGTGAAACGCGTGTAGAGCGGAAATCGCATGTTTGCGAAACGACCTGCCACACGACTCCAGCGCGACTCGCGCACGCGATAGACGTCCGTTATCCAGTAGCCGTCGTCAAAAACCATGTGAACGAGCTCGGCTCTTCCGTCTCCATCCAGGTCTGCGACATCCAAAATTCCGTCGGGTAGCGACTGGTAATAGCCGGTGCCTTCAAAAAGCGTTGCGTCACCACGGCGGTCGAAAGTGACAAAGATCAGCCGCGTTGATGGCGCTAATCCGTTTCCGCCTGTGCTCATCGCCAGTACCAAATCATTGCTGCCGTTGCGATCGAGGTCCCCCTCATAGAGCGCGTGGTAGTGGTTTGACGCCGTCGCCCCAACGCGCCAGGCTTTCCCGCTAAGATTGCGGCCGCTGAAAACTATTCGATGGATACTCTCAGCGTTTGGGTCGTCAGCGCCCGCAGCTTTCTCCTCCTGGATCTGCACGCCCGCGACATTCAATGCACGACCGCTGCGCAAATCTTCGCGTAGTTCGATTTTCTTCAGTTTGAAAGGACGCAACAGACGCTTGCTAAAGGGAAGGTAGTCCATGTTTTCACCCTGGCCGGAGGCGACTGGTGAAACTCTTGTCGTCGCCAGCAAAGCGAAAAAGAGGGTCGTAAAGAATACGAAGCGAATTATCTTCAGCATCTCCGTGCTATCCTTTCACCGGCAGACCATAAGCAATTAACAAAACCTTTCCCAGCGGGCCACGTATTACATCATCCGCCTTCGCATCCCATTAGTCAGGAGATCTCTTAATGCTTTCACTTTCTCGTAGAACATTCCAGGGCCGCGGATTCTTGCCCGCGTTGCTCGCCAGCGTAATGCTTTTCTCGGCGGTCGCGCCAGTTCGTGGATGGCAACAAGCCGCCACCGCAACCGCAAAACAGTCTACGGCAACGCTGACCAGCGCGGAGAAAAAGGCCGCCGACCGAGTCAAACTCGAAACCATTCGCGAGCTAACGACTAAGCTTGCTTCGAAAGAGTTTGAAGGCCGCGGGACAGGGCAGCCCGGCGCAGACAAGGCCGCGAATTACCTTGCCGAGCATTTCACCAATCTGGGACTCAAGCCTGGTGGTGATAACGGCACCTATCTGCAATCGATCAAATTCAGGTCAACAATGGTGCTGCCTTCATCCTCAATGACTATTGGTGACGCTTCGCTAAAACACGGCAGCGATTACATCCTCCTACCGCCGTACTCTTCCGACCAATATGACGTTAGTGGGGGCGCCGTCTTTGTCGGTTATGGCGTGGTTTCGAAAGAGCTTCAACGCGACGACCTCGCTGACGTGGATCTGAAAGGCAAGGTTGTAATCATGCTTGGCGGCCAGGCGCCCACTAACGTTGATGCCGCGACATGGAGACAGGCGTCGAATCCTCAAGCGGTGGCGAGAAACCTTTTCGGTCGGGGCGCAGTGGCGCTCATCATCGCCAACGCCGGCACACCGGCTCAGCCCTATTCCACGATCGCAAATTATCTATCGCGCCGTCGCGTGTCCCTGGCCTCTGTGCCGGCCCCGCAGATGCCGACGCCGCCCGTGCTGCTGGCTGACAACGCTGCCATGGAAAGGGTCTTCGCCGGGTCCACTTCAACCTTTGCCAAGACACTCGAGCAAGCCGGCTTGGGCGAAAAAGTGTCGCGCGACTTAGGAAAGACAGCAACCCTCGCGCTGAAGTTAAAACGTGAGGAAACCACCAGCAGCAACGTCGTGGGGATTTTGGAAGGTTCAGATCCAAAACTGAAAGAAGAAGCAGTAGTCTATACAGCCCATTACGATGCTTATGGCATCGATGGCGCCGGCACAATTTTTCCCGGCGCCGCAGACAACGCACTCGGAACCGCGACGATTGGAGCCATCGCCGAAGCCGTCGTGAAGGCATACCCAAAACCAACTGAGCGTCCCCGTCGTTCGATAATCTTCCTGGCAGTGACCGGCGAAGAATATGGACTGCTGGGCGCGGAACACTGGGTGCGAAACCCCACCTGGCCGCTCGCAAAGGTGGCAGCCAATATCAATTTTGATGGTATCGGCACCGAGGTCTATGGACCAGTCAAACGCGTTGTCGGTTTTGGCGCTGAACATTCCGACCTGGGCACTGTCTTCGACGAAGTCTCAGCCGCCACCGGGACCATCGTCACGCCCGATCCAGTGCCGGAAGAGAATGCATTCGTGCGCTCCGACCATTACGCTTTCGTGAAGCGCGGAGTGCCGGCGTTAATGCTGATGGGCGGCCCGGCGGGCGAGACCTCGGTCTGGATTCCGCGCATGAAGAAGTGGATGGATACTGACTACCATTCGGCAAACGATACGGTGAAGCCTGATTGGGACTGGACTGGCCCGCGAACCCTCGCGCAGATTGGATTAGTCATCGGATTACGTGTGGCAAACGCGGAGGCTATGCCTGCGTGGCGCGCCACCTCCCCATTCAACCGTGCGCGAGGAACCGTTCGCGGTCCCGGCGGAACCTAAGGTAGGACAGGCATTCCTGCCTGTCCCTGCTCTGGCAGCCACACCGTTCGGCTGAAACGCTGGTAACAACCAAACCGTTAAAGACTTGTCGGCGTTGCGCTTCACGTATTGGTTGTGTCGCGGGGAGTCCGCAGGGAGCGTTTCCTTTAGTTTCGTCTGGGCCGTGATCAAAGCCCGGGAATTCCCATGAGGAGAAAAAGCTTCATAAGATTCGAAACTGTTTTGTCGGTCTCGCTTCGAGTCAGACAGAGGGTTTGGCAGCAGGCTTCCATAACGCGGCTAACCGGCCACCGCTAAGCGATTGCACCATGCTCATTACGCCCATGTAGCCGAACCCGGAAAAGAAGAGGAACAAAAAGGGCACCGTGCCCCACATGCGCAGGCGCAAGGCGTAAAGAATCGCCAGCAGGAAATAGACTGAGAAGCTCAGTTCGAGCAAAGGCAGCCAGCCGCGTTTGCGTTTGTATTTTTTGCGTTTCCAGGTTTCATCCTCAGTTTTTTCCACGCTGTATTTGGGTGTGCGCACAAAGTCGCTCTTGATCCCAAAGAGCGCTTCGAGCACCGCGCGCGCGTTTGAAAAAGCCAACCCAAGTCCCAGGGCCATCACCAGCGGCAAGTGCAAGAGCCGCGGCGCTCGATTCTTGTCGAGATACCAGATGGCAGTGCCGTAAAAAAGAAAAACTGAAACCGAGGAAAAGAAGAGCAGCGGCAGGTCAAGAACCATCAGATGATAGAAAGGCGAGTTGTAACGGACCAGCAATAGGGGAAACTGAAGAAAACTCGCGACGATCATTAAAGGGTAGCTAATGTTTCCCGTCAGCCGGAAAAACATTTCCAGCCTCACCCGCATCGGCAGACGCGATCCCCAAATTCTGGGATAGAGCTTCAGGCCGACTTGCATCACGCCTTTGGCCCACCGTCGCTGCTGCGCCTTGAAGGCGTTTATTTCAACTGGAATCTCGGCCGGCGCATCCTCGTCCAGCAGGTAGACAAATTTCCAGCCCATCAACTGAGCACGGAAACTGAGATCTGTATCTTCGGTAAGCGTGTCGTGTTGCCAGCCGCCACTCGCGGCAATCGCTTCGCGACGCCAGATTCCGGCAGTACCGTTGAAATTGAAGAAGCCACCGGTGCGATTACGGGTGGTCTGTTCAACTACAAAGTGACCATCGAGCATGATGGTCTGCAATCGGGTCAGCAAGTTGTAGTTGCCGTTGATGTGTGACCAACGCATCTGAGCGCAACCGACCATTGGATCAGTAAAGAAATCAACCAGTTTGCGCAGGCAGTCTGGCTTGGGAACGAAGTCAGCATCAAAGATCGCCAGCAACTCGCCCTTGGCGGCCTTGGTTCCCTGTTCCAGAGCTCCCGCCTTGAAACCGGTGCGATCGTCGCGATGAACGTAGTGGATATCGAAACCGAGCGCGGCATACTTCGCCACTGTAGCTTCCGCGAGTTTTACAGTCTCGTCGGTTGAATCGTCGAGAACCTGAATCTCAAGCTTCTCGCGTGGATAATCAATCTCCGTAATCGCCTTCACCAATCGCTCGACCACATACATTTCATTGAACAGCGGGAGCTGAATCGTGATCACCGGTAAATCCGCTTCGCTGAAACGCGCTTTCGGCGTGGGCACAAACTTTCGATAGCGCCAGAAATCAACCACCTGTTTGATACGATAACCGCCATAGATGGCCAGCACCGTGAGGATGGTGAAGTAGATAATCAGAATGGTCCAGTCAAAAGCGTCGAGCTGGTAAAGTGGGCTGATGTTTCCCCACGTCTTGTTAATTCCGTCGTGAAAATAGCGCTCGAAGAGAGCTTGTGGTTCGGGACCTAAGGGTGTCGGCCAGGGGGTCGGTTCTGGGGTGTTTTGAAAAGCAAATGCCATTGGGAAGCGCCGGTCGTCCTTTAAATCTTAAACGCCGTCAGAAACAGCTGAGACGGCGCGGCAGTGATTCTAACCCGAGGGGTTCGAGGAAGGAAATACGAATCACAGGATTCACAGGATTTACAGATAATCAGGCGCGTTAAGTATTCGAGGTTAAGAGTCTGTAACTACCCGAAATCCTGTTAATCCCGTAAATCCTGTCGATTCTCGTCTCAAATGCGACGGTGCGGGGCGCTGTAATCGCTGGGAGCCGATGCCGGATTCCCGGTAAATATTTCGGCAGGCGGGCGCGGCTCTGTTCCGGCCGGCGACCGGTGCATTGGCCGACGCCAATCGCGAAGGGTCAGTTCCACCAGTCCGGGGATTACGTAAAAAACTGCCACCGCGCCGACCAGTGCCCCGGTCGAGAAACGGGAAAAATGGGTGTTGTGCCCAAAACCAAAAAACTCGATTGAGAAATCAACCGCCATCGGCAGGGCCGCGACTAACAGCCATTTCCGTTCAGGCGTTTCGGTCGCCCGCAGCGACTTCAGCAACGGATAGAAAATCACCGCGGTGGAAAAACCGGCGTAGAGACCGAAACAACGAGAGCAGACAGCAAAGGGATGTTCCGCAATGAAAAAGGATCGCTCCGGAATCTGATGGCAGAGATAACTGAAGGATCGGTAGAGGGTTAGCCCGAGAAAGGGAAATCCGGCCTGCAACGCCAAAGGCGCGCCGATGATGAGTGCGATCGTCGCGAGCGAACCGCTCGCAACAATGAACCACATCATTGTGCTACGGCGATTGGATCCTGACTGCGGAACGTAAGACATTGCCGATTTTTCGGGAGTGGGAGCTGCGTCATTGCTGAACCGCGAGCGGCGAGCGGGCCCTCATCTTTGTCAGGGCCAGATTCAGTCAGAAGAAATACTCACCCTCTCTCGTTGGGAGAAGGAAGGGATAGGGGTTTACGCTCGGCCTAAAGACCCTTCCCCTCTTTCCCCTTCCCAAATGGAAGGGGATGAAAACAGACCCGCTCGCTACCGCTCGTGGTTCTGAAAAATCCGAATTCCGAAATCTAGAATCTAATCACCGTATCGGGCCCGCCTTCGATGTGCAGCGTATCTACAAAACGAATATGACGCGATTCTGAAGTCATCACGACGGAGTGTGTCCGTTTGCCCGCGCCGAAGAACCTGACGCCCTTGAGCAAGGCTCCGTCAGTCACGCCGGTTGCGGCAAAAATAATCTTCCGACCCGGCGCCAGATCATTGGTGTCGTAAATCTTGTTGACGTCAGTTATACCCATCTCCTGCATGCGTTCGATCACCTGCTCCTTGGGTGGCACTTTGTCCTTATCAACTCCCAGGCGCTCATGATCAAAAACGAGTCTTGCCTGGATCTCGCCGTTAAGGCATTTCATTGCCGCAGCTGTGATCACACCTTCCGGCGCGCCGCCAATTCCCACGAGCGCATGAATGTTGGTTCCGGCAACCGCCGCCGAAATACCCGCGGACAGATCGCCGTCGCCGATCAAACGAATTCGGGCGCCGGCCTCGCGGACGTCATCAATCAATTTCTTGTGCCGTGAACGATCGAGCACGATGACGGTGAGATCCTCGACATCGCGGCCCAACCGGCGCGCGATATTCTTGAGGTTGTCTTTGATCGGCGCATCGAGATCCACTACCCCACGCGATGATGGCCCAACCACTATCTTGTCCATGTAAATGTCGGGCGCATTCAAAAGCCCGCCGCGTTCGGCAGCGGCCAGCACCGCGATGGCGTTATTGGCGCCCACCGCGCAAAGATTAGTGCCCTCGAGCGGATCGACAGCTATGTCCACTTCGGGACAGGATTCGGCGAGGTCTTCACTCACGCCATAGCCGCCGCCGACCTCTTCGCCGATGTAAAGCATTGGCGCTTCATCGCGTTCGCCTTCGCCGATTACAATTCGCCCGCGCATCGGCACCGTATCCATGACCTCGCGCATGGCCTCAACCGCAACGTGATCGGAATACTTGCGATCGCCCTGGCCCATCGTTCGGGCCGCGGCAATTGCGGCGGCTTCGCAAACGCGCAAAAAATCCAGAGACAGCTCGCGCTCTGTCTGTAACTCATGACCTATCATTTCAGTCTCCTGAATTCGGAAGTTTGACTGCAAACTGCGTCTAATTTTCGGTAATGCTCGGGGGTGATGAAGTGCGGAGTCATACTAACAGAGCAGGCTGTGATTTTGTAGCTGGGGGCACCCGCTCTGAAGCAGCTCCTGCTCGGTTACCGTGACAACTTGGATTGGCGCTGGCAGCCTTGGGAATCTTGAATCTCCCGCTCCAGGATCCTTGTGATCCGCACAGCAAATCCCGTTAACTCTCAACCGAGGTTTTATCATGCTCGCAGCAGCCGACACGCAGCCAACCTCTTAAGACGTCTTTCACGCCCATGGAGCGACTACTCTCTTTTTAGAAAGTTGGGCATATGAACAGCCGCGTGTGGGGGAGGGTTGGGGTGGGGGTTTAGGCGCGTCTAGGCCCTCTCCCCTAACCCTCTCCCAAAGGGAGAGGGGGTTTTTGATCACTTCTTGTGCAAAGCTCTTAATAAGCTCTCCCTAACCAAAAATAAAAATCAATATACGGGCGGACTTTAGATGTCCGCACTGAGCTTTCATCGCAGGCATTGAGAACATTAGTCAATAGCACCCACGCCAACTGAGCGTTTCCCCCATTCCCAGAATTAGACCCTATCGTTACGATAATTCTTACAATCATCTCGACGAAGTGCGCTGGAACCGTCCTGTCCGGCGGAACCGGGTCGCGTAGTTTTCTTGCATCTCGGCACATATTCAGGGCAACATGTCGCGCATGGCCACCCTACTCATCGTCGATGACGATACACTCATCAGGGACACCCTTCGCGACCTCTTCTCCGAAACTCACGAATGTCATACAGCTGATCGTGCTGAGCAGGCGCTCGCCTATCTGGAGATGGAGAGCTATGACGTAGTACTAACGGACATCAATATGCCCGGACTTAGCGGACACGATCTCCTGGGCCACATACGGAACACACACCCCAACACACCGGTGATCGTGATCTCCGGAATTGTGGTCGAAGACACCGCCAAAGTGTTTGACGAACTAGGGGCCTTTGCTTATTTCAGTAAGCCCTTCAATCTCGATGAAGTGGAAGACGCGGTCAATCGAGCGATTGGACGTCATCAGGAATTAATCGACGCAGAGCCAAGCCAATGAATTGATTCAGCCTGCCTGAAGTAGCCAAATCACGGCCCGATCGGTGAAATACATCTCGCCGCGTTTGACTTGAGTTTTGAACTATCGTAGAACGTCCCAAAATTAATTCCCCCGCCCGTTAATCAATCGTAAGTTGAGGAGGTATTTATGTCTGCCGTCACGCAACCTGCACCAATCAATGAAGATAAAATGAATGCGTTTTTGGGCAAGGTGGTTGGAGATTTTGGAGCTTCCCTTAGTTCCTCCCTGGCCTATCTCGGGCAGAAGTTGGGACTCTACCAGGCACTGGCGTCGAGTGGACCGGCTACACCGGCGGAACTGGCGGCCAATACGTCCACTACCGAAAGGTATGTGCGCGAGTGGCTGATTAATCAGGCTGCCAGTGGTTACATTGACTATGACCCCCCCAGCGGTCGTTATTCGTTGAACGCCGAGCAGGCTGTGGCGCTGACTGACGAGAATAGCCCCTTTTATGTCGGCGGTGGATTCTATGTCATCAAGGCGATGACCCACGCCGTCGGTCGAATCGAAGACGGGTTCAGGAATGGGGGTGGCATGCTCTGGGGCGAACACGATCCGGATCTTTTTGTCGGCGTCGAGCGCTTCTTCAGGCCCGGTTATGCCGCGCATCTGATCGCCTCGTGGATTCCTTCGCTCACGGGTATTGAAGAACGACTAAAGGCCGGCGGTAAAGTCGCCGACATTGGCTGCGGTCACGGCTCTTCAACCATCATCATGGCCCAGGCGTATCCGAATTCCCGCTTCTGGGGTTTCGATAATCACGAGAAGTCGATTGAAACTGCGAGACAGCGCGCGGAAGCTGCGGGCGTGGCCGACAGAGTAACTTTTGAAGTGGCCAACGCCAGCGAGGTCCCCGATAAGCAGTTTGACATGGTGGCTTTCTTTGATTGTCTGCACGACATGGGCGATCCCCTCGGCGCAAGCAAACGCGCGGCGGAAGTTCTGGCCCCGGGAGGCAGCGCGCTAATCGTGGAACCAATGGCGGGAAATACCGTCGAGGAAAATTTCAATATCATCGGCCGCACCTTCTCCGGTGCCTCGACACTTTGCTGCACTTCAAACTCGTTGGCTTTGGATGGTCCAGCGCTGGGCGCCGTCGCGCCGGAATCAGCCATCCGCGAGGTGGTGCTGGCCGGCGGATTCAAAGAATTTCGCCGGGCGACAGAAACACCTTTCAATCGCGTCTTCGAAGCGCGGAAGTAATAGCCACTAAACAAAAGGCACAAAGAACTGGAATTTAGTTCTTTGTGCCTTTTAGGCTTCCCGGTCAATCGGTGCCTTCAATCATCTGCCGCGTCAGGCCGAGGCTTTCCAGGGCGGAAGGGTTTTCCGCGCGGGTTTTTCTTTTTTTAATCCCAATGCCCAGTCGGCCTGCATGAGTGTGTGAATGTCGCGCGTCCCTTCGTAGATGATCGCGGCTTTGCAGTTTCTGAGATAGCGTTCGACCGGATAGTCGTTTGAATAACCATTCGCGCCGTGGACTTCAATAGCCATCGACGCTGCCGTTTCGCTGCGTATCGTAGCCTGCCACTTCGCCAGGCTCGTCGCCCGGCCATTTGCCTGGCCAGTGTTCTTCAGATGTCCGGCACGCAGGCATAGCAAATGGGCCATCTGGTAGTCGGCTTCCATGTTTGCGATTTTTTGTTTGACTAATTGATGGTTGGCAATCTTCGTCCCAAACGTTTCGCGTTCGAGCGCATAGGCAATTGACGCGTCGCGTGATGCGCGAATTACTCCGGTGGCTCCGGCGGCCACTGTGTAGCGTCCCTGCTCGAGCGCAAACATGGCAATCTTAAACCCTTCACCCTCCTGGCCGACCAAATTCTCTTTCGGCACCCGCAGATCCTGCAGCGAGAAATAGCCGGTGTTGCCGGCGCGAATGCCGAGCTTGCCGTGAATCGTTCCCGACGTGAAACCCTTCATTGTTCGCTCGACGATAAAGCACGACATGCCGGAGTGATCACGCTGGCGACGTTTCTCTTCATCGGTCCAACAGAAGAAAAGGAAATTGTCGGCCACATCCGCCAAACTGATCCACATCTTCTCGCCGTTAAGCACATATTCGTCCCCATCACGTCGCGCAGTTGAGCGCGAGCCGACCACGTCAGAGCCTGCTCCGGGTTCGGTCAAACCATAAGTAGCAAGCTTCTCGCCTTTGGCTTGCGGGACTAGATACTTTTGCTTCTGCTCTTCCGTGCCCCAGGTGTAAAGCGTGAGCGAATTCAGACCCGTATGCACGGACATCACCACACGCATAAACGTGTCGACAGCTTCCAGTTCTTCACATACAAGCCCGAGCGAAATGTAGTCAAAGCCCGCACCACCGTAAGCCTCGGGTATACAGACGCCAAGCAAATTGAGTTCGCCCATTTTCTTCAGCACTTCCGGGTGAAACTCCTGCTTCTCGTCCCATTCCTTGATAAACGGGGCAACCTCTTTCTGCGCAAACTCGCGCACTGTTTGCACCAGCGCTTTGTGATCCTCGGTCAGCTCGAAGTCAATCATTGGGGAACTCGCTCTCTGAAAATTGGTTTAATAAAGACCGCACATCTTAACGAGTCCAAAGTCCAACGTCCAATGACCAACGTCCGGAAAGAATCGTTAAGCGCTTGGCTTGCTGGTTGCGCTTCGATCGTCGAAAGCAACTTGGACATTGGACTTTGGACGTTGGACTTTGGACGTTGGACTTTGGACGCTATACTTTCGCCATGCCGAAAACAGTGAAGTCGAGGACGGTCAAGGTCGGATTGATCCAGATGAGCTGCGGACCCAACCCCGCCGAGAACCTGAAAAAGGCGATCACCCGCATCGGTGACGCCGCAAAAAAAGGCGCGCAGATCGTTTGTTTGCAGGAGCTCTTCCGGTCGCAGTATTTTTGTCAAAGTGAAGATATCGAGCTCTTCAAACTGGCGGAAACAATCCCAGGTCCCACAACCGAAGCGCTCGGCAAAATTGCGAAGAAGCACAAGGTTGTCATCCTTGCCTCGCTCTTCGAAAAACGCGCTGCCGGCGTCTATCACAACACGGCTGTGATCATCGACGAACGGGGGAAAATCACGGGGAAGTATCGCAAGATGCATATCCCCGACGACCCTCTCTACTACGAGAAATTCTATTTCACGCCCGGTGACCTGGGATTCCAAACGCACGACACGACATTTGGCAAAGTGGGCGCGCTCGTCTGTTGGGACCAATGGTTTCCGGAAGCAGCCAGGCTCACGGCCCTGAGTGGTTCGGAGTTCATTTTCTATCCGACCGCAATCGGCTGGCTGCCGGATGAAGACGAAGAAATGAACCTGGCGCAGCATTCAGCCTGGGAAACAATTCAGCGTGCCCATGCGATTGCAAATGGCGTTTATGTCGTCGTCGTAAATCGCGTCGGAGCGGAAGGAAAGCTCACATTCTGGGGGCAGTCGTTTGTCGCCGACCCTTTTGGCAGAATCATCGCCAAGGCTTCGTCAGATAAGGAAGAAGTGCTCGTGGTTGATTGCGACCTCGACAAGATCGAGGAGACGCGGCAAAACTGGCCCTTTCTCCGGGACCGTCGCATCGATTTCTATACACCGCTCTCATCTCGCATGATCGATCCTGCACCGAGCAAATAAATTCAATGACTACGCCTGCCGAACTTGGCTATCACATGCCTGCCGAATGGCGTCGTCATGCGGCGACCTGGCTGAGCTGGCCCAAGGATCCGGAAACGTGGCCCGAAAGGGTCCCGCGCGTCCAGGAGATTTTTCTCGAGATGATGAAGGCGCTTGCGCCCCACGAGATTGTGAATCTGCTGGTTGACGACGCGGAAACGGAAAACGCTGTGCGCTCCCGTTGCGAATTCAACGGAGCTGAGAATATTCACTTTCATCAGATTCCGACCATCGATTCCTGGATTCGCGACTACGGTCCAAACTTCCTGGTGTTCGACAAACCTCAGTTTGTCGAGGCGAACAAACGAGTCAGTGAAGATGACAAACCAAAGTTTCTCGGTCAGTCGCTCGCCTACAACGATTGGATCTTCAACGCCTGGGGAAACAAGTATGAGGAGCTGAAAAAAGACGACGCAATCCCGCGGCTGCTCGAGAGTATCCTTAAAGTGCCACGCTTCAGTCCGGAGATTGTGATGGAAGGCGGGTCAATTGAGGTTAATGGTGCGGGTTGTGTGTTAACTACGGAGCAATGTTTGTTGAACCGCAACCGCAATCCGCATCTAGGCCAGAACGAGCTTGAGCAGTATCTGAAGGATTATCTGGGAGTCCGGAAAGTCCTATGGCTTGGCGAAGGAATCGTCGGCGACGACACTGATGGACATATTGACGACATCGCGCGCTTTGTTGGGCCAAACGTGATCGTTTGCGCGGTGGAGGACGATCCGGAAGACGCCAACTACGAACTGCTGCAGGACAATCTGAAACGTTTGCAGCGCATGACCGACGCGGACGATCGACCCTTCGAAATCGTTACCCTGCCGATGCCCGGAGTTGTAGGCGGCACCAGCACAGACAGTCGCAACCTCGATCGACTGCCCGCGTCTTACGCAAATTTCTATATCGCAAATCGCGTGGTGCTGGCTCCGATTTTTGGACACGCGAACGATAGGCGAGCGCTGCAGACGTTGGCACAACTTTTTCCTACTCGCCGTGTAGTAGGGATCAACTGCGAACCGCTGGTCTGGGGAATGGGGACCATTCACTGCGTCACCCAGCAACAACCAGAAGCTTGAGCCGCCTGAGACTATCCGCAGATTACGCAGATTTGGTACCCCGCAATCTTGGCTGTGGAGTTTTAGAACCAGGGCGGCGCCGATGATCGAGTAGGTGCGCGGGTCATTCGCTGAGGTTCTTTAGCACACCGCTATCTTACCAGCGTTGAGTTCTAATCGGCGTAATCTGCGGACAATATTTTCTTTGCCAAACTTTTTGCATCGTCCAAGGTGCGCACACGCCCATCGAGCTGCATCTCGTAAACTGCCCGAGTGATTTCACCCATCCTTGGCCCAGGTTCAAGACCCAACTCAATCAAGTGTCTGCCCAGCAGTATCGGCGCAGGCGGCAGATGTTCGACGTCCAATTCCCTGGCGCGTTGAATAAACCAATCCTGCGCCTCGGCCGTATACCATTTTTCAGGCGGCACCCAATCAGCATTGCGTCCCAGCGAATCGGCTTTAGCCACGCGATAAAGCAGATCAAGTTCACACTTGCGGGCCAAACGGCGAAAGGCGCCATCGCCAACCTCATCGCGTTTCTTGTAAAACTCTCCCGGCTTCAAATGGTCGCGCACGAGGGCTACTACCTGGGCGCGCACGTTGTAACCGCCGAGCGTGTGCAGGTTCAGCCGGTCAAGGAACTGCTCGGTTGGCTCGACGCCAGCTTCTTCGTGACCGCGCGAACGCCAGCGGCCTTCCAGGAATTCTGTGGTCGATGGTTTACCGAAGTCGTGGGCGAGGGCCGCGAGCATGACAGTCACCTGCCGCGGATAAGAGAGATCCTCGATCAATTCACGCGCTCGATCGACAACCAGCCCCGTATGCACAAACACATCGCCTTCGGGATGCCATTCCGGATCCTGAGGCACTCCAATCAAACTGCTAATCTCGGGGAACAACTGATCAAGCGCGCCCAACGCATGCAGCCAGCCCAGGCCCCTGGAGGGCCGATCAGCAAGCAACAGGAGCTTCTCAATCTCGGCCCAGATGCGTTCCGAAGGCAGATCGGACAAATCCATCCCCTCGCAGAGCTTTATGGTTTCAGCCTCAATTTCAAACTGAAAACGCGCGGCAAACTGCGCAGCTCGTAGAACTCGGAGGCTGTCTTCTGCAAACGTGTCTGCCGAAACTGCGCGCAAAAGCCGGCGTTTGATGTCGCCCTGGCCGTCAAACGGATCGATTAATTCCCCACTCAGTGGATCCTGGAGAATTGCGTTGATGGTGAAGTCGCGCCGGCGCGTGGCTTCTTCAATTGTCATCGATGAGTCGCCCTCGATCACGAACGCTCGATGTCCACGTCCGGCTTTTCGTTCGCGACGCGGAATCGAAACATCAAGATCGTTTCCCAGTCGGTAGACTGTGAAAGCTTCGCCGACAACATTTACCGGACCATACTGGTCGAGCAGCGCTCGCAAACGGGACGGCTCAATCCCATAGACTTCCAGGTCCCAATCCTTGGGCCTTTGGCCCATCACCACGTCGCGAACGCAGCCGCCGACTAACAAAGCGCGGCCGCCCGCGTGTCGTACGGCTTTTGAAAGAGCGATTACTTTTTCAGGGATTGCGGACATGGGCGTCCAATGTCCAATGTCCAATGTCCAATGTCAACAACAGAAGACGGGAGGCTAAAGCTTGAGAATTAAGGTTGTGGCTTCACTGGACCGCGGGCGCCCCGCTGGCCGAGTGCTGACCCGGTCGCTACCGGTTCGGACTTCATTCAGTAAGCCATTGATCAATCAAACCGAAGAAGCGCGTCTAGAATGGGCCCAAAACTTAACCTTCAGCGGATGGGCTGACAGGGGAACTCCACTTTTGAGCCTGCCTCTCTAACCTTTTTTTCGTCCGCCATCGCCAATGCACGTTTGCCGAGCCCACAATAGGCTCGCGCTCGATACTCATACATCGAGGCGGTTAACGTGGCGCCTAATTTAAGTGCCTCAGTGTAATCAGCGATGGCTTTTTCATAATTCTTATTCTTCAAATAAAGAGATCCGCGATTGGCGTAACCCATCCAATCCGTCGGGTCAATCTTGATGATCTCAGTAAGATCAGCGATTGACGCTTCGTAATTCTTCAACTCATCCCCATATAAACCAGCGCGCGCGCCGTAATAAACTTTTTTCGATGAACCTGACGATTCAAGATTAATCGCTCGCGTAAAATCATCCAACGCTCTTTGATAATCCTTCTTCTTTTCAAAGGCGTATCCTCTCTGCATATACCAGCTTGAAACTTTCGGGTCGAGCTTGATCATTTCGGTGAAATCGGCAACCGCTGCATCGTATTTTTCCAACGAATAATAGTTGGTCATTCCGCGTCTGCGGTAATATTCGACCTTTTGCGGCTGAAGCTTGATCGCCTCGGTGTAGTCAGCAACGGCTTCTTGATATTTACTCTTACGATCGTAAGCCTGCCCACGGTAAAAATAACAGTCGGCAGAGTCGGGTTTCAGACGCAAACATTGGGAAAGGGATTCAACGGCGGCGGCGTCATCTTTTTTCTCATACTCTTCTTTGCCGCGTGCGAAAAAGCCTTCGGCTAGAAGACCCGTCACGGGGCCGCCTAAAATTGCTTCCCCGGCCTCAACTTTCTTGGCGTCCTCGGCAATACTGGTAACCAGATCCAACAGTTGTTTGACCCTGGCATCATTGGGATTAATCTTTAATGACGCATTAAGGTCGGCTATCGCCAAATCGTATTTTTTGACCCGGCGATATACAAGCGCCCGCGCGTTGTAGAAGGACGCGTCGTTCGGGTTAATTTTGATGGCCTCAGTGTAATCGGCAATTGACTGGCTGAAATTTGATTTTTCACGGTATGCCAGAGCGCGATTGTTGTAACAAGCCGTTTGTTTGGGGGACAACCGAAGACATTCGGAGTATGCACGAATCGCTCCGTCGTAGTCTTTTTCGGCAAACCGTTGGCGGCCGAGATTGAACTGAGCCTCCCCCTCGCTTATTTGCGCGAAAACGGGTGCGTTGGTGATTAATATCAAGAGCAGTATCAGATAAAAGTTCTTCATTCAATTCCTTTCCTATTCTAAAAACACCCACAACCCTTCGGTAGAGAGACTGATTTGAATGCAGATTCTTGCGCTTCGCGCTCATTGCGGGCGGGACGCCCGCGGTCCCAGTAAAAGAGGATTTCGTAGGGCGGATCGGCTAGTCATCGACTAACCGTTCGTCGCTGTAGTCTTCGACAACTACCTGGACGCCGGGAGCTAGTGGCAGGCAACTGATAACTTGCGCGCGCTCGATCTTTGTCATGTCAGTGCCCGCCGCGTGCCAGAGTTTTACCCAAAAAGTTCGCGTGTCGCAATCAATCGCGAAAGTGGAACCGTCGTTCATTACCGGCACCGGGTGAGCCATTGTGCCGTCGCGCAATTCTTCGAGGAGTTCTCCGACGAAGGGCTTAAACTTTTCGAACTGGACCAGCACGGCGCGATCTTCAATCTCGGCGGGCGGAAGTTCGATTGGATCGTCGCCCTCCAATAAGAGACGCGACTCGGTCTGCTCATTACGTTTTTTGACTATCGCCATGTCTTAATCTGTCCAAAGTCCAATGTCCAATGTCCAAGGTCGAGAGTCAAAGCCAGGACCTCACGGACCAAAAAAGACTTTGGACCTTGGACCTTGGACTACATCGTTAGTCGCTTCAATAAATGTTCCTGAAGATCGGTGAGCTTGATGCGCTCCTGTTCCCAGGTATCGCGATCGCGCACTGTCACGGCATCGTCTTCGAGCGACTGGTGGTCCACCGTCACACAGAAGGGTGTCCCAATTTCATCCTGGCGTGCGTACAGCTTACCGATGCCGCCCGTGTCGTCATAGACCGCGCGCAGCGATGGCTGCAAAGAACGCTTAATGGATCTTGCCAACGCGACGATTTCCGGTTTGTTTTTCGCCAGCGGAAGAATCGCAGCTTTGATCGGCGAGAGTGAAGGATGAAGGCGGAGAATCACGCGGGTCTCACCTTTGTCGTTGGTCTTTTCTGAATAAGCATCCATCAATACCGAGAGCACCGTGCGATTGACGCCGGCCGCGGGTTCTATAACATACGGATAGAATCGCTCCTTCGACGCCTCATCAAAATACGACAAGTCTTCTGTCGAATCAGGATTCAACCGCTTGCCTTCCGCGTCTTCCGGTTTTTTCGAATGAGTGCGCAGATCGAAATCCGTGCGGTTGGCAATTCCCATTAACTCGTCCCATTGACGCTCATCTTCCGTTCGTTCGGGGAAGAAACGATACTGAATATCAACGGTGCGCTTCGCATAGTGGGCCAACTCTTTCTTCGGCTGCTCGTAAAGGCGAAGATTGTCGCCCGCAATGCCAAGACTCGTGAACCAGCTGTAGCAGGCATCGATCCATTCCTGGTGCACCTGCTCGTCCTGTCCCGGCTTAACGAAATATTCCATTTCCATCTGCTCAAACTCGCGCGTGCGGAAGATGAAGTTTCCCGGGGTGACTTCGTTTCGAAATGACTTACCGATTTGCGCAATACCGAAAGGAAGCTTGCGACGGCTGGTAGTCAGCACGTTGGCGAAATTGATGAAGATGCCCTGCGCTGTTTCCGGTCGAAGATAAACGAGCGCGTTGGGATCATCCTCGGCGGTAGCCCCCACGTGGGTTTGAAACATCAGGTTGAATGGCCGCGGCTCAGTCAGTTTCGTCGAGCCACAGTTTGGGCATTTGCCGTCTTCCAGTTTGTCCGCTCGCAGACGTGTTTTGCATTCTCGACAGTCAACCAGCGGATCGCTGAAGGTGTCTTCGTGACCCGAATACTTCCAAACCAGCCGGTTCAGAATGATCGACGAATCCAGTCCATCGATGTCATCGCGCTCATAGACCATCCAGCGCCACCAGGCCTGCTTGACGTTGTTGCAAAGTTCGACACCGAGCGGGCCATAGTCCCAGGCGCTGCCCAACCCCCCGTAGATCTCAGAAGATGGATAGACAAACCCGCGCCGCTTGGCTAAGGAAACTATTGTTTCAATATTTGGAGCTGCCATAAGAAGTGAATAGTAAGTAGTGAATCGTGATTAGTAAAATTGAAACAAAAGAGGAGCGCCTTCCGAGCGCTCCTCTTGCACAAACTTGAACAATACTGTGCGCTACTTGCTTGGCGCCGGCGCTGTTACGTTAACATCGATCTTCTGCGTACCGCCGCCGCCGAACAATCTTCCTCTGAAGGCAAAGACTACCACCAAAACTATGATCACAAAGATCACCAGGACTGCGACAACCCCTGCGCTGCCTCCCCCGCCACCATTGTCACCATTGTCACCCATAATGAGCCCTCCTCATTCTTGAAATGTGAATTTGGAAAACGATCAGGGGGATGCCAAGATTGTTATCACACAGCTGAATCAGCGTCAATCTAGATCTTATTAAAAAGTAAGGGTTGACTTGCAAGCGGCGAGATTAAGTAGCGCTAACCGGGACTCACCGACTCAGTCAGTTCGCCAGTAGAGTGGGATACATCAGTCTCGCTCAAGGATTCAGATTCACCTTCGCCGGGCAATCCAACCTGTGAATCAAACATCAGCGGCTCCGATTCGCCAGACCGTTCCAGGTTGTATCGTTGATTCGCATCCATCAAGTGTTTAATTGCGCTCAACCTCTGATCCTCCCACGAGCAGACAGAATAAATCCAAACAGCGATCATTGTATGTGCGATAAGTCGCTTAGAGCCGAATTTTAAGAACCTCAATATTGCCTTCGGCAAAAGCAAAAGGAGACAAGACTCGAGGTCCTGTCTCCCCTTGGTTTAGGGTTTAATTGCCTTCGAAAGGGCTCAGTAGCGGCCTCGCCTGCGGGGTGCTCGACGTCGGGGCGTTGACGGTCGCACTTCACTGGCATCAACTGTCGGAGTCGCAACCGGCGCAGCTGCACCGCTCGGAACAATCCACAGCTCAACACAGTCCTCCTCGCGGAAGCCGCCATTGAGAACAGTAATGCGCGACTGATCGATCCCGCGGTTCGTTACCAGGTAGTCGCGGGCGCGGTCACCCAGCATGTCCGCCTGGCCGATACGACTGCTGCGGCCACCATACGCGATTACATAAGTCGTGGTTGACGGATCGTTTTGCATCTCCACTGCCAGATTGTCGAGCCGTGCTTTCTGATCATCGAATGAACAGCTGCAGCAGACGTCATACTGGCGCGATGGATTCTCACGTGGCGGCGGCGGCGGGACATATGTCGAGGCCTGCGCGACCTGCCGGCAATTCGGATCGCCGGAGCCGTCGTCTACCACCAGGGTCGCGGTAATACGCTGCCCAGCCAGACCAGTCGAATCAACGGAGATGGTTGGGGTTCCGGCGCCGCTCAATAATTTTGCGTTTCCGGGACTTATGGTCCACGTGTAATTCAACGCTGAGGAACCACTGTAGGTCGTGTCTGAAGTGAAGGTAATGATTTCACCTTCATTCACCTGAGCGTTGGCAGAGAGGTTTACCGGATATGGGCAAGGAGAGCTGGTTACTGGTGGTGGTTGCCTGAAATTAAGCGCAACACATTTGATTCGTCCCGCAGGCAACTCAACTTCGCGCGTCCATCTTTGTCCGTTGGGCAAACTGATGACGATGGTGTGCACACCTGGATCAAGATCGAATGACCGGTAGTCCGTTGACGTTTGACCTTCAGGCTTTCCATCGATCTCCAGAGGTAATCCGCCCGGAGTGGACAGGATCTTGATGGTTCCATACTTCGCCAGCTTGCGCTTCTTGGCGTGGGCCTCAGAAGCAGGATGGGCCATGCAGAAGGTAATCGCCAGCAGTGCCGCGAAGCCGATTTTTCCAATTGATCTCGTTTTAAGAATTGCTTTCAACATTTTGATTAGCCCTCCTCCGTATGCTGCATCTGCGCCGTCAGCTTTCCTCGGGCATAGCGCCGACGCAAGCTGGCTCCGAAGGCTGCCAGTCCTGAACCAAACAACAGCAGCGAGGCGGGCTCGGGAATCTCAGGCGTGCCTGGAGGGGTAGTCTCTCCCGGAGGAGTGTCGCAGTCGTCGCAACCATGGATGAAGAAGAAAGGTATCGCTGCCAGGAACAACAGTGGCCACTTGGGGAAGCCGCCGCCCGGGACGGTGATCTCGCCGCAGTCACATATTGTTCCTTCGACGTCTCCCTGGTCAACCACATCAACGCCACCTTGCGCAACTTCGCTGACGGCAACACCGGCAAGCAATGTTTCGGCTGAGTTGCTTACATCGCCATCAGTGGTGATGCCCGCAATCTCAGCAATTTCGCCGGCCGCGTCTTGCTGTGCAGAGGAGGCCACGGCTGATGGTGCTTCACCTTCAGTTCCGTCTGCCACCAGAGTGTTTGTGTGTTGGGAAACACCGCGGAGCCTAAGCTCGGGAGGATTTTGGTAGCGGCCAAGCACCTGTATGACCTCGCTGATTGCGACCGGCGCCGCATGAGTGGGCACACCGGACAAAAGCAAGATACAGAGAATGGCTGCCGTTGGGCGAAAAGCTCGACTCATCATCGGTTGGAATTCCCTCCTGATATCTTCCCGCTACTAAGGAGTGGGAAAGGTTTGCATCGTCTAAAACTTATTGCTACCGCTGCCTCTAAAGGCCGTAAGTATTGTGTTTTGACTTAAAACTCAGCGGGCGGTTCCGCTGGTTGATAGGAAAAGATGCTTAATGAAGAAGGGATTCCAATTTCAGGCAGGGTTTTGAGTAAGTAAAAGAAGGTGCTAAACCAAATAAAACAGGAGGTTTGCCGAAACTAAAGGGCAAACCTCCTGCAACTCTGGAAGAACTGGAGGACAGGCACGAGTAACCTGCTTTATACAAGGATATTAGTCTGACTCGCCGGAAGTAGCGGCTTCGGCCTGACGGCCTTCGTCGCGCAACACAGCTTTCCTCGACAGTTTTATCTTGTTGCCCTCTTTGCCTATGCATTTGACAAGGATCTGTTGGCCTTCCTTCAATTCATCTCTGACATCCTTGACCCTGCGGTCTGCAATTTCAGAGATGTGCAATAGTCCGTCAGTTCCGGGGAAGATTTCCACGAAAGCCCCAAAATCAACAATTCGAGAAACCGTGCCCATGTAGGTCTGGCCAATCTCCGCCTCAGCCGTGATGCCTCGAATCCTGGCCACTGCAGCTTCGGCGGCTTCACCGCTCGAGGTAGCAATCGAGATTGTGCCGTCGTCAGATACGTCGATCTTCGCGCCGGTTTCCTCAACGAGCGACCGGATCATCTTTCCGCCTGGTCCAATGACGTCGCGAATCTTGTCCGGATTGATCTTGATTTGGATAATCCGCGGCGCGTGGAGCGAAATCTCCTCACGGGCTTCGGGCAAGGCTTCAGCCATCACACCGAGAATGTGTAGCCGGCCCTTCCGTGCCTGCTCAAGCGCCTCGGCCATGATCGTTGCGTTGATGCCGCCGATCTTGATGTCCATCTGCAGCGCCGTGATGCCGTCCCTGGTGCCAGTCACCTTGAAGTCCATGTCGCCATAGTGATCTTCAGCGCCGGCGATGTCGGTCAGGATGGCATACTTATTACCTTCCATCACCAAACCCATCGCCACGCCTGCAACGGGAGCCTTGAGAGGCACACCGGCATCCATTAGCGAAAGTATGCCGCCGCACACGGTAGCCATCGACGACGAACCATTGGATTCGGTAATGTCAGCGACGATACGAAGTGTATATGGAAACTCCGAGGCGTCGGGCAATACTGGTTCTATCGCACGACGAGCGAGCACCCCGTGCCCAATCTCGCGCCGGCTGGAAGAACCAAACCTTCCTACCTCGCCAACCGAGTAATGCGGGAAGTTGTAGTGGAGCAGGAAGCGTCGTTTAACCTCACCCTTTTCGATGTCGTCAATAAACTGCTCGTCTTCCTTCGTGCCGAGAGTGGTTGTAACCAACGCCTGCGTTTCGCCGCGGGTGAAAAGCGCGGAGCCATGGGTACGCGGCAACCAACCTACTTCGCAGCTAATCGGACGTATTTCCGAAAAACGGCGGCCGTCGGGGCGGCGGCGGTTATTAAGAATGTCGTCACGGAAGATGGTCTCTTTCAAATTGTCGAAAACCTTCTTGGCCTTGGCGCGCTGTTCGGGCTGGTCTTCAGGGTAAGACTCAACGACTTCTTTCTTAAGCGCATCGACGGCGGCGTAGCTATCCCGCTTCTCCTGAGCGGTCGTATCCAACGAAGCTCGCAGACGGTCGCTGTAATTCCTTTGGATTTCTCCAAACATTTCCTCATCCCTGATTACTGGCGTTACTTCCCGCTTCTGGATATCGAGCGCCTTGTAGAGCTCTTTCTGCCAACGACAGAGTCGATTGATCTCCTTGTGGGCCAACATCAGAGCTTCGAGCATGATTTCCTCGGAGACTTCAGAGGCCCCTGCTTCGACCATCACGATCGCTTCTTCCGTACCCGCGACGACCAGGTTTAACCTCGACTCGCGAACTTCGTCGTAAGTCGGGTTAACAATGTAGCGGCCCTCAATTAGCCCGATACGCACACCCGCAATCGGATTCATGAATGGAATGTCTGAGAGATAAAGCGCACACGATGCACCGGTGATTGCAAGCACATCGGGATTGTTGTCGGAGTCAGCAGAGATTACGCTGGCAATTACCTGAGTTTCATTACGGAAGCCTTCCGCAAAAAGAGGTCGACAGGGTCGGTCAATCATGCGGCAGGTGATTACTTCCTTCTCGCCAGGCCGTCCTTCACGGCGAAAATAGTTTCCGGGAATGCGGCCGGCCGCGTAATTCGATTCGCGATACTCGACGGTGAGCGGGAAAAAGTCGATTCCTTCGCGGGGACTCGCAGCGGCAACCGCTGCTACCAGCAACATCGTGTCGCCGTATCTCACGATTACCGAACCATCGGCCTGCTTGGCGACCCGTCCTGTTTCAATTGTCAATTCTCTATCGCCTAGTTTTATCGACTCTTTGAGGTATTTCTTAACTGTCATCTTTTTGTCTCCTTCGGACACTAGCCTGAACCAATCAGGCCGCGCGAGCGTCTCATGCGCCTCGCCTATTTTGAATTTTGCCTCGCTACGTGAAGCGAGGAGTAGTCTGAAACCGCAACAGAAAAGGCGGCACAAGCCCTTACCGTGAGCTCATGCCGCCTTTTTCTGCGGTACGCTGATGCCAAAACGCGTCTGCTTGATTTGGGTATCGCCGTCACGTTCGGCACCTTCTGCAAGTTCTTCGATAGACGCGGGCCTGGGGATCTAAGATTCGAAGTTATCTGGTTTACGTTGATTCCTACTCTTAACGACGCAGGCCCAGACGCGCGACCACCTCGTGGTAACGTTCAATATCTATGCGCTTCAAATAATCCAACATACTTCGCCGCTGCGAGACCATCTTGAGCAGGCCGCGCCGCGAATGGTTGTCCTTCTTGTGTATTTTGAAGTGCTCGGTGAGCTCGTTAATACGTTTGCTGAGCAGAGCCACCTGAACTTGAGGTGACCCGGTATCTGATTCATGGCTACGAAAGTCGCTAAGAATCTGTTCTTTGGTTTCTTTGGCTAAAGGCACTGCTAAAAATGATCCTCCCGAACAGCAGAAGACCGTGTATACGGCAACCGCTAAGATTAAGTGACGACGTAACTTAGCATGCGCCTGCAACTAGTGTCCAGCGAGGGTGCGGAATCGGTGCTCAAGCCAAAACTGTGGTAGGAAAACCTCACGGACAGATTCCGGAGGTAGGGCCGCTTGGGACTATCACGCACCCGCCAAACTCCGGCTGGCTCTCATCTCGACCCCTAAAGGCAATCAGCAGTAAGGCGGCGGCGCCTCCAATTGCTGCCAATATCCCAACTTTCGCCTCCGTCGACAGGCCTTCATCATCATCGTCCTGGGAATCTTGAGGCCCGCCAGACGTGGCGAAAACCTCGCCCGCGCCAATCGCTTTCAACTCGTTTTCGGTGCGTAGTTCGACACGGCCTGTTTTAACCTGGACGTGGATGTCCTCGCCCGTTACCTGAACCGTAAACTCGGTCGCCTGGCTGGGATCGGTAACCAGTTCGCCGCCGGCAGCGTGGAAATTGGCCGGAAGCCCAGCGGGTATGAATCCCCGCAACATGCCCGCCCGGAGGGTGCTGGAGATGCGGGTGGGGGAAAAATCGAGGCTAAAATCGGTTTCCGGCAACAGCCGCAGTCTGGTGAGCTTTCCCAAATCGATGATCGATTCTGCGCCTTCTGCGGTCGTGATCTGGCTGCCCGAAAAGATCGTCTGGCCGGATCTGACTGCCAGGCCATCAATCATGACTGTGCCGCGGACGCGAATTATTCCGCTGGACGTTGAAGAGTTTTTTCCTGCCGCCGTGAAAACGCCGGGTACCAGCGGGAGAGACAAATTGAATGACGCTGCGACGATAAAGATTGCTAGCCAGCGACGAAGAGAGATTGCCAATGTCAAAGCCTTGTGGTCGTGTCCGGTAGTGGTTGCAACTGATAATTTCATGAAGTCCTGCCTCCTTGATGATCCGGGTGAAGGATCGTTTCAATCATAGGCAACATGCTCAATCGCATTGCCGCGATTCACTTCAGAATGGAAAGCGTCCTCGATATTCACTAGAGGTGATAAAGGCTTTCACCATTTCGGCCTCAATGTAGTTCCCGTTGAACTGGTTCAGCTTGTTCAGCCAGAAGTTATAGCCGTCGAAGTTGAGGCCCGGCTCCGGCGCTGCGTCAGGATTCCGCCGCAGGTAACCAAAGTATTGCATCAGCACAAACGCCCGATTCAGTTCCTGTTGG
>DATMDU010000149.1:0-1335 GCA_035557535.1 Pyrinomonadaceae bacterium | reverse complement strand
GGTTCTTCACGGAATTTCGTGAATGGTTTTGCCCAACGGGCACCCTGCTTATCTTGAGGTTTGCTAAGGACTTCAAGAGGCAGGAGGTGACCGTTGGACGATTTGAAGCTTATCGAGCGGCTGGGCGGATGGGAAGGTTATTCGGTTACGACTGCGGATCGTGTTGAATTGGATGACTCAAAAGGCAGGCGGTCCCAATTCTGGGTGGAATTGAGGCCCATCTGGGATCGGCCGCGTCAGTGCGGCGAATGCGGCCAAGTGACCGCGGCCATTCACGACGTGACGGAGCGCTGGGTTCGCGATCTGCCGGTCTTCGAGATGGAAACACATCTGCTGGTTCACCGGGTTCGGGTGGCGTGTCCGCAGTGCGGGCCGCACGTCGAGGCGCTGAGTTGGCTGGATCGATATTCGCGAGTCACGCGACGGGTTGCCGAAAGCGTGGCACGGATGTGCAAGGACGTTTCAATCAAGAAGGTGGCTGAATACTTCAATCTTCACTGGCAGACGGTGAAGGACATCGACAAGGAGTATCTGCAGAAAGCACTGGGGCCGCCGGATCTAAGCGGGGTGGCGCTGCTGGTCATGGACGAATTCGCCATTCAGAAAGGCCATCGCTACGCGACGGTGGTGGTGGAGGCCACGACGAAACGCGTCCTGTGGGTGGGCCGCGGTCGAAAGCGCGAGGACGTGCGCCCCTTTTTTGAACTCCTGGGGGAGGCCGGCTGCCGGAAGATTCAGGCCGTGGCCATCGACATGAACGGCGCCTACGAGGAAGAGGTCAAACTGCACTGCCCACAGGCCGAGCTCGTTTATGACCTGTTCCACGTCGTGGCCAAGTATGGCCGCGAGGTGATCGATCGCGTGCGGGTCGATGAGGCCAATCGTGTGCGTGACGACAAACCAGCCCGCGAGGTGATCAAGGGTGCCCGCTGGCTGCTGCTTCGCAACCAGGGCAACATCGAGCGTGAAGAAGACCGCGTCCGCCTATCGGAACTGCTTAAAGCCAATCGCAAGCTCGCAACGGTCTATGTGCTGAAGGATGACCTGAAGATGTTGTGGGACTATCGACATCCCGGCTATGCGAGGGCGTTCTGGAAAGGCTGGTACAACCGGGCCATGCGCAGTCGCATCGAAGCGCTGAAGGACTTCGCCAGGCGAACCAAGGATCGAATCGATGGCATCCTGGCCCACTGCCGCTGGCCACTGCATACCAGCCTGCTGGAGGGAATGAACAACAAAATCAAAGTGATCAAACGAATGGCGTACGGGTTTCGAGATGACGATTACTTCTTCTTGAAAATCCGTGCCGCCTTTCCCGGAAATCCGTGAAGAACC
>DATMDU010000148.1:0-1181 GCA_035557535.1 Pyrinomonadaceae bacterium | reverse complement strand
GTTGCGACACCATAGGCGCGTTGACAAAAGCCCTAGCCCGAATGTTTCGGGCAGCATTGAGATCAGCATTTAGAGTATGCCAACAGACTTTACAAACAAACTCAGCCTGCGATTTGCGGTTCGCTTTTTCACAGTGACCGCACACGCTACAGGTGCGGCTAGTATTACGCGGGTCAACAGCGATCAGGCTAATACCTTCGCGTATTGCCTTGTAGGTCAAAAACACCCTGAGTTGAGAGAAAGTCCAGTTGGAATGCTTGGCCCTGTCTTTTCGCCTAACAGTTGTCCGAGAGCGTATATGCGTCAATTCCTCTATAGCAATCGCTCTGTTCGTGTCTTTAGCCTTAGAGACAAGTTCCTTGCTGATTCGGTGGTTCACGTCGCGTTGATAGCGGCTCTGTTTACCGCTCAGTTTCTTGAGCCTGCGCTTGGCAGATGGCGTGCCGACTTGCTGCAAGACGGCTCTGCGCTTTTGATACCATTGGCGATTCTTCTCTATAGCCTCTCCGCTATAGGTCTGACCGTCCGAGTCAGTAGCAATGTTGACAATGCCAAAGTCAACGCCGATAGCGTCATCAATCTCTTGCGGCGTCGGTTCTGGAATCTCGCACACTGCAAGCAGAAAGAATTTGCCCTTGCGATACACAAGGTCAGATTCGCCCTGTCTGGACTCAAGCATTTTCTTCTGACGTTCGCCGCAAACATAAGGAATCGGTTGGCGACCTTCGATTGTCCAGATATTGACGAATTGCTTTTCCGTTCGCCACGTCAATATGCGGTCATCAAAAGCGATTGCTCCAAGCGGCTTGAATCGCCTTTGAGTCTGCTTGTCGAGCTTGTAGGCATCAGCAACTTTGGCAATGCAGCGCACAACAATCTGAGCAGAAAGACCGAACTGCTCTCTGATTTGCGAGTAGTAGGCTTTGTGGATTGCGTATTGTCCAAAGGTCTGAGATTCCCACGCAAGTTCACTGATAGCGTCACA
Organism: Pyrinomonadaceae bacterium; assembly: GCA_035557535.1. Classification (GTDB taxonomy): domain Bacteria; phylum Acidobacteriota; class Blastocatellia; order Pyrinomonadales; family Pyrinomonadaceae; genus PSRF01. Next base: position 196 of record DATMDU010000148.1, on the reverse strand, counting down.
AGCAGCGTTAGCTTGCTCAAGTGTTTGCTTGAGCAGCCGAGCTTGCTCTCTACTAGGAATCAGCTTGACTTGCGCTATCAGTTTCACGCATTGGAGTGTATCACGTTTCTGCGTAATGTTCAAGTATTGAACTACGCGCCGGGCCTCCTCCCCGCCATGAATAACGGGGTATCCGGCCCTACGGAGATTAGATGAA
>DATMDU010000147.1:0-160601 GCA_035557535.1 Pyrinomonadaceae bacterium | reverse complement strand
CAACGGCGCGAAATGTAATAGCCTGGGCCAGCGGCCCAGGAGTCAATCGAGAGCAAAGATACTAAGCGCTGAAAGCGCGGAATAATGGTTACTTAGGAAATCGCGGCAATTTTTGGGTGGCCATTTGGCGCCTTCAGCGCTGGAAAAATGCGCCGTCATTACCCAGGCCGTTGGCCCGGGCTTTTACATTTCGCGCCGTTGGCGCTGAAAGCAACCATCAACGACTTTTTGTGCAAAGCCCCTTTTCTGAGCCTGGTTCGGCAGTCTCGGCGCATTAGAGGGTTTGCGGCTTATCCTTTGGCCGCTCAAACCAGATCAGTATCGCTGTCAGGCACCCGCAGACAAGTGTGCCAATCCAGACTGCAGCAGACCCCAATTGTTCCATCGTCTGCACTCCGAGTGCTGGGCCAATCGCAAACGCAACGCTGAATCCCATCGAATAGAGGCCCATATACGCACCGGACTGTGCCGGCGGCGCCACCTCGGAAACATGCGCAGCACTGGCGGGTAAAAAGATCATCTCGCCAAACGTCCAGACCACTACCGTAAACGCGAGCCATAAAACTCCGCCGCCGATTGCCATGCCGCCAAACCCGAGCCCGATCAAAACCGCGCCCAGCGCTAGCGCATGACGGTTGGACCAGTGTGCCATAGCGGCGTTGAGGGGAACTTCGATCAGGATGATCAGCACGGTGTTGATGGCCAGCAACATTCCAAAGCCTGCTTCCGTCATGCGCAGGTCGCGCACAAGGAAGAGCGGCATCGCGGCGAGCGTCTGAAAGAAAACCAGCTCGACTGGAATCATCGCCAGCAGAAAATAGATGAAACGACGGTCCTTTAAGAGACTGGAATAAGGCATCACGGTTGAAGGACGAACACCCGCCGCCGACACGTTTGCGGGAGGGCCGGTGGGAACGGTCACCACATCCGCGCCGCGTGGCTCACGTGGTCGCCAGGGGACCAGCACCAATATTAATCCCGCCAACAAAGCCGTGGTTGCGTCCACAAAGAACAACAACCTGAATGACCGCATGGCGAGGAATCCCCCGACGACGGGGCCAATACTCATACCCAGGTTGATCGCAAGACGGTAGAGGGCGAATGCCGACTTCCTTTGGCCCGGGCCGGCGAGGTCGCCAATGATCGACATGCTGGGAGGTCGAAATGCCTCGTTCACGATGGACCATAGCCCCGTCATCAACAGAATGCCGATTAGGCTGTGAGCAAACGGAAAGATGAACAGGACGACAGCGCTCAGAAACAGCGAGAGCTTGATAATGCGCATGCCGCCCAGTCGATCTGATAACCGTCCCGAAACAGGCGCGATGACGATTGCGGCAATCCCATAAATTGTGAGCGCTAGACCTGCGGTGGCGGCCGGCAGTTGGCGGTCAACTGTGAGATACAGCGTCAGGAAAGGCAGGACCATCGTGCCCGCGCGGTTGACCAGTGTAGCGAGACAGAGAAGCCAAACTTCTCGGGGAAGCACTCCCAACCCGCGCCATGGATTCAGAATGACCAACACCCCCAACAGCCGAAAATGTAAAAGCTAGCGACCGCCGGTTTGGCGGATCTCTTTATAACGAAAGCAAGTGTAGTCATGGTCGTTAACCATTCCCACTGCCTGCATGAAGGCGTAACAGATCGTGGGACCTACAAACTTGAAGCCGCGACTTAAGAGGTCTTTGCTCAGCGTCTCCGAGATCGCGGTTTGCGCGGGTACCGGAGCATCGCGCGTTCGATTGATCGGTTGACCATCCACGAACCGCCACAGGTACGCGTCGAAACTTCCAAACTCCTTCTGGACCATGGCAAACGCTTTGGCGTTTTGAATGGCGGCAGCGACCTTCAATCGGTTTCGGATGATTCCCGGGTTCAACAGGAGCTGCTGAATTTTGTGTTGGCCATATCGCGCGACTTTGGCGGAATCAAACTGATCAAATGCGGCGCGGTAGTTGTCGCGTTTACTCAAGACAGTTTCCCAGCTCAAGCCTGCCTGAGCGCCTTCGAGAATGAGAAACTCGAAAAGCCTTCGGTCGTCGTGCAAAGGGACGCCCCATTCTGTGTCGTGATATGCAATTGAGAGATCTGTCTTAGGCCAGGCGCAGCGTTTTGGCATAGGCGCATCTTAGCAGGAGGTAGGACGGGGCAGTAGCCCGACCGTTAGGGAGGGCGCAATCAAATCAATTAGCGGCTTTGCCACAAAAAGTAACGCTCAATTGCGCGAAGCCCTCCATGATGAGCACCGTCAGAGAAGAGTACTTGAGTGGGTCGACAAATACAGAACCGGGAGCGGTAGCGTAGCGACCGGGTCCCGGACTCAACGCAACAATGCGAGTAACCTGAAAGGTTGAGCAAGGCGTCACCCAACTTGATTGTTTGACCCGGTCGCTACCGCTCCCGGTTCTGTATTCGTCGACCCACGACTGAGGCCTGTCTCGCTGGGCGCGAACCGTCCACGGTCGGGCTACTGCCCCGGTTCGTGATACCCGTCGATGGGTTGAGTGCTACTGGCCCAGGCGGCCGACCAAACTTGCAACCACCGTAATCAATTCATTCGCCTCGACAGGCTTGGCCACGTGTGTGTTGAAGCCGGCCATGATAGCGCGCATCCGATCCTGGACGCGCGCGTAAGCAGTGAGCGCTACCGCGGGAATTTTCTGATGTCTGCTTCCATTCTGCGCCCGGATCTGGCGGATTAGATCGTAGCCGTCGGTGTTTGGCATTCCGATGTCGCTGATTAACAGGTCGAATTCACTGCTGGCGAGGGCCGCCAACGCGTCCTCGGCGCTTGATGCGGAAGTCACTCTCGCGCCGTGCTGTGTCAGTTCCACGCTGATTAAGTCGAGTGCATCGGTTTCATCGTCGATGATCAGAATTCGCAGGCCTTCGAGTGTTGGTGCTTCCGAGTGCTCTTTGAAACTTCCGGCAGCGTTAGCCAGAGTTTCCGGATGCAAGTCGCCGCTGGGCAATGGTAGCCGGACTGTGAAGATCGCCCCATGTTGGGGTTTCCGGTTTTCGACTGCGATAGTTCCACCGTGCAGTTCAACCAGGTGGCGGACAATGGCCAGACCCAGGCCCAGCCCGCCGTGCGTCCTGGTAGTTGATCCGTCAGCCTGCCGAAAGCGTTCAAACACGTGCGGCAGAAAAGAGGGATCGATACCCGGGCCGCTGTCTTTAACCTGAATCTCAACGCCGCCGTTGGCCTGATTAACCGCTATCTCGATCTTGCCCCCGGCCGGAGTAAATTTTGCGGCGTTGGAAAGAATGTTCCAGACGACCTGTTGCAGACGATCTGCATCGCCGGAGATTAATCTAAGACTCGAATCAATGAGAGTTTCGATCTTGATTTCCTTTGCTTCCATTGCGGGCCGCACGGCATCGAGCGCAGCGTCAACTACGGCGACCAGATCAACCGGACTGAGGTTTAGTTGCAGCTTGCCCGTGATTACGCGCGACACATCGAGAATGTCTTCGATGATCTGTTTTTGGGCCCATGCATTTCTTTCCACAACTTCAACCGCGTGTTTGGAGCCTTCGCTATCCAACCGTCCCGATCGCAACATACGCGACCAGCCGATGACCGCGTTTAACGGTGTGCGCAGTTCATGCGAGAGCGTTGCGAGAAACTCATCCTTCAATCGGTTGGCTTTCTCAGCGTCTCCACGCGCGGCGCGCTCGCTTTCCAGGAGCGCGGCCAGTTTGTCCTCGGCTCGCTTGCGTTCGCCGAATTGTCCAATTTGGGCACCGATACCCATGACCATCTTCAGTAATTCGTCGTCGGGTTCCCTGATATCGGGACTAAAGAATTCGATTACTCCGAGCACTTGGTCGCCAAGAATGATTGGGAAACCGAAGGCGCCGTGAAGTCCTTCGCGTGACGCGGCTGCAGCCCTCGGAAAGTTTGCCTCCCCAACCACATCTTGAATCCAGATTGCCTCGCCACTGGCCCATATCCGGCCCGGCAACCCAACCCCTTTTTCCAATGCCAGCTTTTGAGTTAGTTGATCGAATTCCGGGGTCTCACGCGAAATCGCATGACATATCTCGACGGCCCGAAGCACGCCTTTCTCGCGATCAATGTTCCAAAGAACGCCCACTTCCCAGTCAAGGTTGGCGCAGGCAGTTTGTAAAATGCGCTTCGAGCTCTCGGCAAAGTCACGAGATTCCGAAAGGATTTGGGTGACTGCATATTGCAGTGCCAGCCGGCGTTCGGTGCGCTTACGCTCAGTGATGTCGCGCGTGAAGCAGCGGGTGTGGATAAATTTTCCGTCTTCGCGATAAACGCTGGAATTAATTCGGACAAACTTGATAGTTTGGTCTTTGCAGAGCATGCGCGCGTCGAAGTCGCGCAATACTTCGCCGGCGGCCAGACGATTCAGAATATTCTCGATCACAATTTTGTCCGCATGAAACTCGGAGATGTGATGACCAACATATTCATCTCGGGCATAGCCTAATAAATCAAGTTCCGATTGGTTAACCCGCTGAACAATTCCGTCCGGACCTACCCAGTGCAAGCCGATGGATGCGTTGTCAAAAAAGTCAGTCAACTCGGCTTCGCTGCGTTGCAGGGCGGCCTCGAAGCGCTTCCGTTCAGTGATGTCGTGTTTGATACCGACGAGGCAGATCGGCCCGCCTTGTTCATCGCGCAGGACGAAGGCCGTCAGGTCGACATAAAGGGCGCGGCCGTCTTTCGTCTGGTTGATTATTTCACCGCGAAATTCACCTTCGGCAATCAGCGTCCTGACTGCGTCCGTGAAATCCTTCTCTCCCGTGTGAATAGCAGGGGTTTGGTTTTTCAGGTCCTCGTCTGAATAACCGAGCAGTGCGGCATGGGCGGCGTTTTGCTCAAGGTAGAAGCCCTGCGGATCGAGGATGACAATGGGCTCGCTGGAACTCTCAAAAATGGAGCGGTAGATGTCAGGGCGCAGCTCGCGGAGATCCGAACTGGTAGCGGCTTTTTTCATCTGGACTCTGCGAGACATCATCAGACTTGAAACTGGCGGAAAACAGATTTGGCTTTGGGGGAGGAGATGATAGCACCAAAGGTTAAGTTGTATTAAATACCGCCGGTAGCTGCATGTTCTTTGCGTAATTTTGCGTCCTACTTCGCGAACTTTGCGGTCCCTGCATACATATTTACCGCAAAGGGCGCAAAGAACTGCCAAAGGGCCCGCAAAGCAAACTGCACCAGTGCGCGGTATTTCAACCATTTGACTTGGGTTTGCTTTGAGGGTAAAAGCCTAGCTGAATTCATAACCTAAAAACCTTAGCATCCGTTTCCTCTGCAACCTGCACGGGACCCGGACTCTTATCAATCGGAAGGAGATCGAAATGGCTTTACGTCTAGGCGACATTGCACCCGATTTCAAGGCGGACACAACTGAGGGTCCAATTAGTTTTCACGATTGGATTGGTGACAGCTGGGCCGTACTTTTCTCTCATCCCAAGGATTTCACACCTGTGTGCACCACTGAACTCGGCGAGTGCGCGCGGCTCAAACCTGAATTCGACCAGCGCGGCGTGAAGGTGATCGGGCTGAGCGTTGACCAAACTGACTCGCATAACAAGTGGGCGGAAGACATCAGGGAAACTCAAGGCACAGCGCTTAACTTTCCGGTGATCGCCGATCCGGATCACAAAGTGGCCGAACTCTACGACATGATCCATCCGGAGATCAGTGATATTTTCACGGTCCGTTCAGTTTTTATTATTGGGCCAGACAAAAAGATCAAACTGATGATCACTTATCCGGCGAGCACCGGACGAAACTTCGACGAAATTCTGCGCGTGATTGATTCACTCCAGCTCACCGCGAAATACAGCGTAGCCACGCCGGTAAACTGGAAAGATGGCGACGACGTGATCATCGTGCCTTCAATGTCTGACGAAGATGCGAAGACAAAGTTTCCCGCGGGCTGGAGAGCGCCGAAGCCCTATCTCCGCATTACGCCGCAACCGAATAAGACCACCGGTGATACAGCTGCGAAGAGCGCATCGTAGCGCACGCATCCTTAGCTCCCCCTCTCAATACGACGGGAGGGGGGACCGGTTTGTCATCCCATCCAACATGCCGACTCGGGCGGGGCAGGTACACCAACTTTTGCGAGCCTTCTATCAACAAGACAGGGGATAAACACATGGTAACTAAACGCCGCGCGGCACTCGTAAGTTTTCTAAGCTTTTTGCTACTTGGCGCCGGTTCCGTTCTGGCTCAGCGCAGGCAGCAGATCAAAGTCTATCTGGTAGCTCTAGATGACAATGGGAAGGCAGGCAAAAAGATCGGTTGTGATGACAGCCTGGTCCCTGTCATTCGCTCGATCAGACGCACAGCCGCACCTTTAAGGGCCACCCTTCAGGAATTGCTTTCCACTCCGGCTGAATCTGGCGACAACCCAAAGTTGCAGAACTTTTGGAAGGGCAACGATCTTAAACTTAGCAGCGTTTCAATCCGGAATCGCACTGCTACGATTCGTTTCTCCGGGGAACTAACCACCGCCGGTATTTGTGACATACCCCGCATCGAGTCCCAAATTGAAGAGACGGCACGGCAATTCCCGACCGTGAGAAGAGTGAAGGTTTTCATCGGGCAGCAGATCCTGCGCGACGCCATTCGCTGACGTATTGCTCACTATCCGCAGATTACGCAGATTTAGAAAGACAGCAACGTGAGGAAGAGCTGTCAATACGCAAGCAGGCGATTCTTAATCTGTGAAATCGGCGTAATCGGCGGATAGTTCCAAACTAGCTCTTTAGCAACTCGCGGGCGTGGCGCCGGGCGCTTTCAGTGATCTCGGCGCCTGTCAGCATGCGCGCGATTTCCTCAACCCGCGCTCGTCGGTCCAGATTCTCAACGCTCACCAAGGTGCGTTCGCCGACCGTTTCTTTTCTTACCAGTAAATGACTCTCGGCAAAGCGGGCGATCTGCGGTTGATGTGTCACACACAACACCTGGTTCGTGCCTGATAGTTTTTTTAGTTTGATGCCTACGGCCTCGCTTACGCGCCCGCCAATCCCTGAGTCGATCTCGTCAAAAACGATTGTGCGCGGAAACTCCGACGCGTTGGCGACAGTCTTTAACACCAACATCAGACGCGACGCTTCGCCCCCGGAGGCTACTTTCGCTAGGGGCTTCACTTCTTCGCCGACGTTGGCGGAAAAATAAAAATCAATTTGGTCAGAGCCGCGGGCGGTGAAGTGGTTCGAGTCGTCAACAACCTTGGAGCTACGGGGTTCAGGTCCACTTATCCGGATCTGAAATTTCGCCTTTTCCATGGCAACCTCCACGAGGCCTTGCTCGACAGCGCGCTCAAACTTGCGGGCAGCGCGAACGCGTTCGCGATGCAGCCGGCCCGCGCAATCAAGATACGCAGCCCTGGCGGTTTCCAGTTCCTCCTTGATCTCCGTCTCGCGCTCGCCCGCATGATCAATCTGACGGAGGCGATCTTCGGAACGGGCCAGGTGTTCCAGAGCGGCTTCGATCGAGCCTCCATACTTGCGCTTGATGCTGGAGATTTCCGCGAGCCGGTTTCCTATCTGCTCCAGCCGAGCCGGTGAAAACTCGAGCTTGTCTGAAAAATCTCGCAACGAAAACGCCAGGTCTTCAAGGACGGAACGCGCCTGCGTAAGTCCTTCAAGATAATCGTTAAAGCCTGACTCGAAACCCGCCAATTCTTCGATCTGTTTTTCGGCCAGCCGCACCCGCGTTAGCGCTGCGTCTTTGTCCTCGTAAATTAGTGCGTAGCTTTCGGCGCAAAGCAAAGTGAGCTTTTCGACATTCAACAGCCGCCGCCGCTCTTCTTCCAAAGTTGCGTCCTCGCCAATTGCCAGTTCGACGTGTTCGAGCTCATTGATTTGAAATTTCAAAATGTCCGCGAGCTGAAATTTCTCGGATTCGCCGGCTTGCAAGCTATCGAGTTCACGTCTTAACGCGTTCCACCCCCGGTAACACTCGGCAACTTCCTGGCAGAGCCCGGCCACACTGGCGCCGGCGAATTCGTCGAGTAGTTCCAGATGCGTGTCGGAGTTGAAGAGGGTTTGCTGGTCGCCCTGGCCGTGAATATCCACCAGGAAGGGACGCACTTCGCGCAGCAACGCCTGGGTGGCGAGTTGATTGTTGATGAAAATTTTGTTCCGGCCTGACGTGGAAAGCTCGCGCCGGATGATCATCTCGAAAGACCCGCGGCGATCCTTCGGTGCTGGTTCGGCCGCTTCGTCTGAATCATTTCCGGGAATGCTGATGCCGGCTGCGGCGAGCACATTTTCCAGTTCCGGGCTGGGCGCAACCGAGAAAAGCCCTTCAATGAAGGCCCTTTCCGCGCCGGTCTTGAGCAGGTCCGAGGTGACGCGTCCGCCGATCAAAACGCCCAACGCATCGACAATGATCGATTTGCCTGAGCCGGTTTCGCCCGTCAGGAGGTTGAGCCCATGATCAAATTCCACGCGCAATTCAGCGATCAGCGCAATATTCGAGATGCTGAGAAGTGTAAGCATTTGTCAGAGACGAAACGAACGGCGCAAGTATAACCGCAAGCGAGTTGGAGTGCTGATGAAGTTGGAGGCGTTCAGCCGCGATTGATTCTGAAAAAAAAGGCGCGCGGTCTCAATCACGCGCGCGCTTTCCAGTTTTTTTATTCAGAGCAAAATATCGAATGTAAATTCTTTGATCACTGATGCAATGCAGCGATCACTTCGCCTTGCAAAAACATTTGATGCCCGCTCCCGAACCGTCACAGTTCATGTTTGAGGAGCACGATCCGGATTGGGTCAGGCTGAGGCAATCTGCAGCACCGTTGCATGCACACGAGTTTCCCGCGGTGCAAATGTACTTGCTCGCCGGTGCTGACTTGCCGGCGAGATCGCGCTCCCAGCCCTCGACCTGCGCGATTCCCGCTGCCGGTCCAATTAGGAGCCGCTTGAAAGGCCATCCTTGCATCGCATGGCCGGGTCGCTGCTGCTGCACCATTGCCCTCGCATTCCCGAAAGGAAAACTGACCTGCTCAACAGGCAGATCCGCCGGGGTCAAGGCAATTTGAGCAAAATCCAAAGGACCGAGGTTTCGAAATTCATAAACGACACCGGGGAAAGCTGAGAGAACCAAAGTACCCGCCAGTTCTTTTGTCAGTGACGCGTTGGCATTAGCTGAGTTTTGAAGGACGCCCGGGCCTACCTTAGTTATGCCGGTGCTGTTGCTCAGTGGCAGTATCAGATGGCCCGCGCCGACTTTCGCTAACGTGCGTTGCCTGTTCTGATTCAGAAACTCCAGGGAGCCGGTCTTGTGTTTCCGCTCACCGCTGCCGGTGCCCAGGCTTTCGATGATACGGCTTTCTCCGCTTGGCAACTTGCGGATGTCATCTCCGGTAATGACGACATGGTGAAACTGAGTGATTTGTAGATTCCCATTCCTCTGAATGGCAGACGAAGACGGGCCTGTCGTCAGTAGCAATGCAGCAGCGGCAATCGCGGTTAGAAACATTAAGCCAAAGTTCTTGTACATGTTGTCTCTCCTCGTGTTTGCTCGGCCCTGGTTCAGAGCGAAAGGGACAACTCTTTCTGAAGCATCGAATGCTAACAAATAAACTACGTAGCCTCAGCGAGGTCTACGCAGTTTATTGTAGTTCAGGCCCGGAAACTAATAATTGTCCGCACGTCGCATCAATTGGTAACTGCCAACCCGCCAAACTTGATTAGTTGCGGCGGTCCCGAGAGCGAGCCATAGGGCGATAAGAGTTTCCACTTCTGCCCGTTGATGTCCTTAGTCCCGTCCACTCCGTCGCTCGCCATCATTCCGCTAAAAAGCAGCGGCACGCTATCACAATCGCTCGTATCACAGGCCGTCTTATGTATGTGCAAATGTGGCCCACTGGAAGCGCCGTTGTTGCCGACATTTCCAAGAAACTGTCCCTTGGTGATCTTTGCCCGCTTGCCTTCGGGCACCCAAATCTCAGGAACAAATCCATTTGGACCCGACTTGCTGTTGGCATCCGCGACGGCGGTTCCGTTGTTGGGACATATCCGAGCAGGTACGGATCCACTTTGGAGATGGGCATAAAGAATGAGCTTCCCATCCGGCAACCGCACATTCACATGATTCCCGGATCGGGGAATCGAGCAACTGCAAGTCCGATGTTGATCGCACACGTTTCCGTCTTTGGGTTCCTCATCAGAGCAGCCGTCACGCCCAGGCATCACCGCGCCGGCAAATGTATTTTCAGGAGCATTTCGCCAGCAGGTCATAACTTCGCCGTCGGCGATGGCATAGACGGGAACTCCAAATGCCAGGTGACTATCGTTTGCCTTCGTATCGGTAATGTTGCTTTTCAGGGCGGTCCAGGCGCTGCCAGTCCAACGCTTCAAAACCAGATCCCTGCCGTCGCTGCCGTGATCGTTTGTCACCGTCCAGTAGGCGCCCGCCGGAACTGTGGACTGTTTGGAGAAAAACGTTTGTCCTTGCGCCAGGGCCGTCAGGACCAGCACAGCCGCGGTTATGCCAACCACTGAACAGACGGTAACAAGACGGGCACCCGGCCGTGTCTTCTGTGTTTTCATTGCTCGCATTGGTCGCCTCCGTTGTTTTTGATTAATTGTCCAAAATCTAGCGTCGCTGTCCGGGCATGGAGTTTTCGAGACTCCCTGATGGCCTTCTGAACGCCGGCATAAACATGGTCACCACGTTGTCCTCGCCGACCGCGCGTGACAGTCGGGCTGATTCGCCGGCGCTAAGGAAGTTGCGCCCCTGGATGAAGCCGAAACAGCTTTCCGATCCGCAGATGCAGCTGAACGGAACCGCCATCTCAGACTCGGTAGTCAGATAATTGAACGTGATCTCTTCTCCCGGAGCGATATCGCGCAATGCCCGGAAGGTGCACTCACCGGTATTCATGTAACCGTTAGGTTCGCAACTGTGATTGAGGTACTGCCAGCAATAGTCCAGGTCGTCATCAGTCTTTCGAATCGACGGAAACGTAAGGTGCTTGCGCGGACCGAGTTGAATTGTGTAACGAGTTGGCTGGGTGGCGATGGTCCCGTTTAAATAGAAGACAACTGAATCCTGCGCGATGGGTTCGGTAGCAAATATGCCCTTGAATCCATCGTTGTCTCTAACTTCGATTTGCGACTGCTCGTCAAAGTTGTCGTTAGCGAGAACGGCATTGCTCCACATGGTCCTTACTCCTCCGCTGAAAATTTTCGTTTTTGATTTGGTCACCTACTAAGGCGCTGGTGGGAACGAAAAACTATCATTGGCGAGAGTTATTGTTGAAAGTCGGCGGAGAGCCTTGCCGGATCACTTCAAAGCGTTAGGTGGTAAGGGCGTGAATTTGGGCCAGACGATGTTCCAGAGCTTCGCGCAGTTGAGCGCCGAGGCCGGCGTATTGCTGAACGAGTTTATTGAGCTGTTCCCGCTGCATGGTCAGAAAGATGCTGGGGGTCAGGGTGGTGACGGTCGCGGTGGTGGGGATGTTTGCGAGCAGTGAGATTTCACCAAAGTAATCGCCATCGTCGAGGGTCGCTATCTGAACCTGGTCCTGTTCGTCCTTCGTCGTGCTGATCGCCACCTTTCCGCGCACGATGATGTAGAAGCGGCTACCTTCATCACCTTCGGTAATCACGGTGCGACCCGCGGGAACATGTTCTGTGCTGAACATGCCGGCAATGCCTTTCAGGTATGATTGGTCCAGGTCCTTGAATAGCGGCACGTCGCGAAGGATGCTGATATCCGTAACGTGGAAATCACCGTCCGGCGACATGGTTGTGCCATGCTGGCGACGCCACATTTCAGCGTAAGTGCCCCCGAGTGACAAAAGAAGTTCGTGCGTTCCTTGCTCAATTACCCGGCCGTTCTTGAAAACAAAGATGTGGTCAAACGCCACTACTGACTGGAGCCGGTGTGTAACCGAGACTACCGTGCGTCCAATTGAGACTCGTTCAAGTGTTTCATTGATCGCAGCCTCGGTCGCCGGATCAAGGGCCGCGGTGGCTTCATCCAGAATTACGAGCGATGGATTACGAATCAAGGCTCGGGCGATGGCCACCCGCTGGCGTTGACCACCGGAAAGACGCCCACCTCTTTCGCCGACAATTGTGTCGTAGCCTTCCGGCATCTGCATGACGAAGTCATGAAGTTCAGCCGCGCGGGCCGCTGTTTCGACCTCCGCGTCAGTGGCATCGGTTTTCCCGAGGCGAATGTTCTCGCGAATGGTCGTGTTGAAGAGGAAGCTTTCCTGAAACACGATGCCGATTTGGTCGTAGAGAGAATCCACGCGCGCTTCCCGCAGGTCGATTCCGTCAAACGTGATCCTGCCGGCCTGCGGATCGTAAAAACGCATGATCAGATTCAGGTTAGTGCTCTTGCCGCAGCCGCTGTGTCCCACGAAAGCTATGCGCGATCCGGCCGGCAGGTTCATGCCGACGTTCCGCAGGTTGGGTTGTTCCGACGTATAGCCGAAGGTCACATTTTCAAAACGTATTCCCGAGACAAGCTTCGGTAAGGTCACGGCGTTTGGTTTCTCGGCAACGATCGCCTTCTCCTCGAGGAGTTCGCGTATGCGCTGCATGCCGGTGGTAGCCTGCAGGAGCGAAGGCGTGACCGCGGTCAACCCCATCACCGCGGTGCTGACAGTAATGAAGAGCGCATTAAAGGCGACCAGCGAACCGATCGACATAGAGCCCCTGAAAGCAAGGTAGGAGCCGCCGCTAATCAATATGATGTTGAAGAGCATCATCCCAATATTCGGGCTACGTTCGCTGGTGTAGCTGAGAAAATTGAATCTGGTTGCCAGGCCGGCAAGTTTCTCCGCCTGCCCATTAAAGGTGCTAACGATTGAAGCCTTGAGACTGAAGGCTTTGACTACCGGTTGAGCGCCGATGTTCTCATGGACATGGCTCGTTAATGCAGCCTCTTCGACACGCAACGCGTAGCCCGCTTTGAGCGCCCGCGGCGCCAAAATCTTTGGACCGATGACGCACAGCGGAAGTCCCGCCATGGCGCATAGTGCGAGTCGCCAATCGAGCGCGAATAAGGTGCAGGTGCTGAAAAGGATATTGATGACACAGAGCGAGGCGCCGGGGATCCCGAGTACCACAGCGTTCTCAACTGCGTTTAAGTCAGACGAGAACCGCGACGCGATGTCGCCGGTGCGCGTTCGCTGGTAAAACCCCAGAGACAGTTCCTGCAAATGACGAAACATCTCCCGGCGAAGATTATTGAGAATGCGTGCACCAAACCATGCATACAAGTAATCCCGAATGATCTGCGACACGGAGCTCAGCAGAAATCCAGCGAGGAGTCCGGCAAGAATTAAGGCCAGGACGTTTGCTTTCCGGGGTGCGATGGCAAAATCAATAATGAACTTGAGACTTAATGCCAACAGAATATTGAAGGCGCCCTCAACTACCAGCGTCAGAAGCAGCGCGCCTGCCCTTGAAGCATAGGGTCTGACATAGGAAAACAGGATTCGCAGAAGTTTCCCTGGGCCCATCAGGGCGGCTGCCGCAACTGGTTTTGAGTTTATGTTCGACATTTCTTCGGCAGGCTTGCTTTAGTCTTACGCCATCATAGGCGGATCTGTGGCTTCCTGATAGTTAAGGCGCGAGGATGACGGGAAAACTATCATTCGAAGTAAAGGTGTGGGGAGATGCCGCGTCCCGGTTGCGTGTGAGCGTTCGGGCGATGGCTGCGAGACAAGGACCACTTGGACCAACAGCACAATGAAACTGCAATAATCGAGGGCCAACATTTCCTGTGCGTCGTAGTGAATAAAGCGTATATTTGTGCCTCGCGTTCCACCACGCGCAGGAGATTTCCCGACTTCAAAGTGGAAAACTGAGCAGAGCCAAAATCACGCTATCCCTGGGAACCAATGGACGCGACTGGCACACACGAAGTTACTCAACTACTTGTTGCCTGGAGCGATGGCGACGAGGCTGCGCTCGAACGGTTGGCTCCGTTGGTGAACGCGGAGCTGCATCGGTTGGCAAAACGTTACATGAGCCGGGAACGCGAGGACCATCTGCTGCAAACTTCGGCCTTAATCAATGAAGCATATCTCCGCCTGATCAATTGGAAAGAGGTGCGCTGGAAAAATCGCGCGCACTTCTTCGGAGTGGCGGCGCAGATGATGCGCCGAATCCTGGTTGACTTTGCACGTCAGCGTCCACGCCTGGATAAAGACAACGAGGCCCGCCGCATTTCACTCGATGAAGCCCTCACTGTCGCAAACGAGAAAGAGTTGGATCTGGTCGCGCTCGACGAGGCCCTGCGAAGTTTAGCGGAAATTGACGAGCGAAAAAGCAAGATCGTGGAGTTGCGTTTCTTTGGCGGACTCAGCGTTGAGGAAACGGCCGAAGTCATTCAGGTTGCGCCGATCACCGTGATTCGTGAGTGGAACAAGGCCAAGGCCTGGTTGTTTCGAGAGTTGAGCTGCGCCTAGATCGATGAATCCCGAGCTATGGAAACAAGTCGACGCTTTGCTCGAAGAAGCGCTGGAACTGCCACCCGAGGAGCGGGAACAGTTTGTTACGGCTGCCTGCAATGGAAACGAGGAGTTGCGCGCGGAAGTAATCAGCCTGGTCCGTGCCCAGTCACAGGCGTCGGATTTCATGGAACGCTCAGCCATGAAGGTTGCGGCGCAAGCGCTCGCGCAGGATTCCAACCTGACAACCGGTACTTCCCTGGTTGGCAAAGAGATTGGTACGTATCGAATTGACAGCCTGCTCGGTGTGGGAGGGATGGGCGAGGTTTACCGGGCCCACGAGACCAAACTGAATCGCAGCGTCGCGCTGAAGATTCTTCCGGCAGAGTTTGTCGTCGATGCAGAGCGCGTCAGTCGCTTTGCACGCGAGGCCCGCGCGCTTTCGGCGTTGAACCATCCCAATCTAATCACCATTTTTGAAGTTGGCGAACTCAACGGCACGCACTTCATCGCCATGGAGTTTGTCGAAGGCCGCACTTTGCGCACCCTGATGGATGGACACCTGAAGCTGCGTGAGATCCTCACCATTGTTGGTCAAGTGGCGGAAGCGCTGGCGGCGGCCCATCATTCCGGCATCATTCATCGCGACATAAAGCCTGACAACATTATGGTGCGGACAGATGGTTATGTGAAGGTGCTGGATTTCGGTCTGGCAAAACTCGCAGAGAGTGGAGCAACGGCAAACGACCCGGACCAGGCCCACACCCAGGCGGGCGCGACCATGGGAACGCTTGCTTACATGTCGCCCGAGCAAGTCACAGGCGAAGCGAGCGATCACCGCACTGATATTTGGAGTCTCGGTGTGGTCTTCTATGAATTGTTGACCAATCAAAAACCCTTCCGTGGACCCAGCCGGCAAGCGACGGTAAATGCCATCCTATCCGGCGAGCCTGACTCGGCAATGGACACGAACCCCGCCTTTCCATCTGAACTGGATCTCATTCTCGAAAAGGCGTTGGAAAAAGATCGCGACTTGCGTTATCAGACTGCTTCCGACCTTAGGGCCGATATCCGGCGATTGCTGCGCGCGATTGATTCGTCTCCCACTACTTCGCGACGGAAAACGATCACCCACCAAATGAGGCAATCCGCGAAACGACGATGGCTTTGGCCGGTTGCCGCAACCGTGGTGCTTGCTGTGGCCGTCCTCGCTGGGTGGCTCTTAGTCAAATCAACGGCCGGACCAGACTGGTCGCGGGCTAGTCATTCGCAGCTCACAGATCAATCCGGGACGGAATTCTTTCCCCACCTGGCGCCTGACGGGCGGAGCTTCGTCTACGCAAGCCAGGCAAATGGAAACCTGGATTTGTTCCTGCAGCGCGTTGGTGGCAAGAATCCAACTCTGTTAACGAAAGATTCTCCAGCGGATGACAGCCAGCCGGCTTTTTCGCCCGATGGGGAACGGATCGCATTTCGGTCTGACCGTGAACCAGCCGGAATTTATGTGATGGAGGCTACGGGAGAAAACCTACGTCCGGTCACCGCCGGAGGTTTTCATCCATCCTGGTCTCCAGACGGTAAAGAAATTGTCTACAGCGAAGCGGGCCGCGATTCGCCCGACGTGCGAAACACAAACCCAAGCAAGTTGTGGGTGGTAAACGTCGAAACCGGGGCGAAGCATTTGCTCTCAGATCGCGACGCCATGCAACCTGTTTGGTCACCCCACGGCACCCGCATCGCGTTTTGGTTCATGCCTCCGAGCGTGGGGAGGAGCGACATTGCCACGATTCCTCGCGGCGGCGGCGAGTCGCTGATAGTTACCAAGGAGGCGTCTACAAACTGGAATCCTGTTTGGTCGCCTGATGGCAAGTATCTTTACTTCGTCAGCGATCGCAGTGGGAATATGAATTTCTGGCGGGTAGCTATTGATGAAGAGACGGGGAAGGTTCTGTCCGAGCCGGAGGCGGTAGTCATGCCCTCCACATTCAGCAGGCATTTGAATTTTTCGCGTGACGGCAAGCGATTGATCTACGTTCAGACAAACAACCAGTCGAACATCCAGGCGGTCGAGTTTGACGCTGAAAGCGCTAAGGTAAAAGGCGAACCTTTCTGGATTACCCGCGGTGATCGCTCAGTCGTTCGCCCAGACCTTTCAGCCGACGGCAAGAGTTTTGTTATGCGTGTACCGCGACGAACGCAGGACGACATCGTCGTTGTCAGTCGCGACGGCACAAACTGGCGTGACCTGACTAACGATAAGTTTTTCGATCGTTATCCGCGCTGGTCTCCCAATGGGAGGCAGATAGTGTTTACCTCAGATCGAGGAGGCGGCTATGAGATTTGGATGATCGATGCCGACGGCACAAACCTTCGCCAGATCACTTTCGGAGGAACTCCCGGTACATCGTTTCCGATTTGGTCTCCCGATGGCCGGCAACTTCTCTATCGCACCGACGGCGCGAATTTCACGTTTGATTTAGATAAGAGTTGGCAGGAACAAAAGCCTCAGCCATTACCGATGCCCGACAATCCAATTGAATACTTCGTTGCCTGGGATTGGTCGCCGGACGGCAAGAAACTCTGTGGACTCTTTAATAGAATGGACGCATCGGGTCGCACAGGCGGCGGACTTCGAATTGGACAGTTTTCATTTGAAACCAAAATTTACGAGGAACTGGGAAGCTACGAATCGGTGCCGATGTGGTTGCCGGACAGCCGCCGGCTGGTATTTGCGAGCGAGGGCAGGATTAATGTAGCAGACACTGTCACAAAAACTGTGAAGCCAATTTTATCGCAACTATTACCGCAGGTCCGCAGCGTAGCCGTGAGCCGCGACGGAAGTTTGCTTTACTACACTGTGCTTTCGTCCGAAAGCGATGTGTGGATGCTGGATTTGGATTGAGGAACTATTGATGCGACAGGTAGTCACGACCCGAAACGGCGGCGTTGAAGTTTTGAAAGTTGAGCAGGCGCCCGATCCAACGGCCGCCAAAGGCGAAGTGGTAGTTCGCGTGAAAGCGGCGGGTCTAAACTTCGCTGACATCATGGCGCGGCAGGGACTTTATCCGGATGGCCCGCCCAAGCCATGCGTGATGGGGTATGAAGTTGCTGGAGTGATCGAGTCGGTGGGCGAGGGTGTGGATCAAACATTTGTCGGCCGGCCGGTCGTGGCTATGACTCGTTTCAAGGGCCAGGCGGAAATGATTTCCGTCGGGGTCGGTCAGATATTTGAAAAGCCTGAGTCGCTTAGCTTTGAAGAGGCTGCGGCGGTGCCGGTTAACTATCTCACTGCGTATGCGCTACTGGTTGTCATGGGAGGACTCCGGCAGGGGGAGTCGGTCCTGATTCACAATGCAGGTGGCGGTGTGGGCCTGGCCGCACTTGAGGTTGCGAAGCATATCGGCGCTACCACCTACGGCACGGCGAGTCCGGGCAAGCATGAGTTCCTAAGGCAGCGCGGCCTTGATCACCCTATCGACTATCGAAATCAGGATTGGTTGCCGGTGCTGAAAGAACTAACACAGGGCCGAGGAGTTGAGCTGGTCATCGATCCGATTGGGGGTAGTCACTGGAAAAAAAGCTATGCGGCGCTGAGAACAACAGGGCGGCTCGGCATGTTTGGAGTCTCCACCGCATCGGCCAATGGACTCAGAGGCAAACTGAAGTTGGTCAAAGCCGCGCTGCAGATGCCGAAGTTTCACCCCCTGGGATTACTCAACAAGAACCGCGGCGTGTTTGGCATGAACCTGGGCCACATGTGGCACGAGCAGGACAAAGTTTCGGAGTGGGTGCAGGCGATCCTTGCCGGCGTGACTGATGGCTGGATTCGTCCCTATGTCGATAAGACGTTTAGTTTCGACGAGGCCGGCGCGGCTCATACCTACATCGAATCACGAAAGAATACGGGTAAGGTTGTGCTGGTGCCCTAGTTGAACGCAAGGAGTTCAGAGTCCCTTCACAGATAAATTTTTAATTCAGTTCAGGTTTGACGTCCGGAGCTAAATGATTTCGTTTGACTCGCGCGGCAGACGGCGGGCGACGAAGAAGGCGATGATGGTGGAATAGATCATGCCGAATACCAACGAGCCCAGGAACAATCCAGCAAAAGCGAAGGCGGCTACTTTCCACATCGGTCCACCCTCAGCGCCCGCTTCACTCATGAGTAGCCTTGGACCAGCAACGAGAAATTCGATTACGAAGAACAGACATGCGGAAATGGCGTAAACGAGCGAAATTCCCATGCCCGCTTTGATTCCCTCTTTGAAGCGCAGGTCGCCGTCCAGCTCGGCCTTCCTCGCTCGCATTCCCTGGAGAATTGCCACGATACTTGTAACGTTAAAGAGAATGGGCGTAAGTAAATGGGCTTTGGAATCGGGAGCCACATCAAGCAGGAATCGAATCACCACCACCCAGACGACGACTACCGCAGTAATCATCAGTCCATACTTGATCGCGATTTTCATAGGGAGACTCTTGTCTTCACGGGTTGATTAAGATGGCAGCTGCTTCTTTATCAAATCAACCACAGGTTGCCGCTTCAACGTCAGGTTAAACTTGATCTTCTTGCCGTCCTGCGAGGCAGTGGTGTTTTTGAGGAGCATTTCTTCATCTTTGCCCTCGCGCGATTTCGCGCCGGCGGCCAGCAGGATGTTGAATGCGCCCGAGAGTTTGCGCGCGCTACTTACTGATGAAGTATCGGATTCGACTTCCGCAGTGATATCACTTTGATCCTGCTTCAAATTGAAGATTACTTTTGTACCGGGATTGTCTTCATTGATTTTCTTCAGATAAACCAGAAACCCGCTGTCGTTTAAGGCGGCGATCATCTGTCCCGCTAAATCCACGAGAATCGGATCACCTTCCTTGCGAGTAAACTTTGGGTTCTTTAGTTTCCCATGCTCGTCGAGCTCGGCCTCGATCACAATATCGAAGGGCTTATCGAAGTCGAGTTTGCCCTGGTTTTGCAGTTTCACCGCCTCGGCCGCAAGATCTTTCAGGGGCTGCTTATTAATTTCGCCTTCTTTCGGGAGCTCAATGTTGGATTTCTTCGCAGAGGCTTCCAGCTCGGCCTGGGCCTGGTCTGGCGTTATCTTTCCCGGTGTCGTTGCAGGACTCGGACTGGCTTTCGCATTCGCGACTGCCTGCGCCGGCGAAGGGCTCGTTACTGCCGCGGGTGTTGCCACTGGAGTTGCATCCGGCGATGGAGTGCCGAGCACGTTGAGGTCCGGAGTGGGGTAAACCTGCGCTTGTTCAGGCGTATACCCCGGATTCGTTTGCGCAATAATCTGATTAGCCGATAAAACTGGTGCAGCCTCAATCGGCATCTGACCTTCGGCCGCCCAGTAGCCGTCCGGATAGCGAAACTTTGGTCTCGAAAGTTCCACCATCTGAACGTCGCCGTCGCCAATTTCAGTTCGCTCGTAAGCCTTATCTACAAAGGTAGCGTCGCCCAGGAGCACCGCGATGTTGAAAGCGTCCCTGAGACCGGGAATGTAGCCGACGCAGGCAATTGCCAGCAGATGGGCCACGAGCGAGCCGCCGATCAACTTCAAAACAAGCTGCCACCGATGATCTCGGTTAACTTCGAAATCTCTAAAAAGTTCCGCCATTTCCCTTTAAAACGTCAGCCCCTCGATAATGTTCCGTTTCAGCTCCCGGTTAGACGCATCATGCGCACCGCGCGTTGCGAAAGCTACGTTAGCATTTCGCAGGCGACGCGCTCAAAGCTAGAATGACTTATGCGACGTTCTCGTGACAAAGTTTTCAAGAAGAAGCTTCATTCCGATCGCAAAAACCGTTCTCACGCGGATCAGACCTTGCCCGCCGGCGCCAGTCGCGGCGCCTCTCCGGATCACAAACCACTACTTTCACGCCAGATGAAGAAGCTTTTGGAGGGGATTGGCACTCCGCCTGTGGTGCCTTTTAAGCCCGATCCATTTCAACTTGCAGCACTCGAGGCGCTGGAGTTTGAAGACGTATTAGTCACGGCGCCCACTGGCAGCGGAAAGACCTGGATCGCTCGCGAGGAGATACGGCGATTGCTAACGGCTGGCCGGCGCGCCTGGTATACGACTCCACTCAAGGCGTTAACCAACTCAAAGTATCAGGAGTTCTCCGATGAATTTGGCGCAAACCGTGTCGGCATACTAACCGGCGATCGAAAAGAGAATTCCGAAGCACAGCTCCTGGTTGGCACTACTGAAATCTATCGAAACCAACTCTTCGATTCCATGCGTGGCGGCACAGACGTCAACGCCGATCTGGTCGTGCTGGATGAAGCCCACTATCTCGGCGATGAGGATCGCGGTCACGTTTGGGAAGAAGCGATTATCCTGACGCCGCCGCGAATCCGCTTGTTGCTGCTGTCGGCAACTATTGGTAACGCCAGCGAGTTTGCGGCGTGGATCGAGGAAGTGAGGGGCGTCCGTTGCGGAGTGGTCGAGCGTCCGGCTGGGCGGCCGGTTCCCCTGCGAGCGGCAATGTTGCTTCCCGACCGGAGATTGATTCCATTGTTGACTGACGCGGGAAAACTAAATCCGGAGATTGCCGAGATCAGCGATCGCGCGCGCGAGGAGCGGCGGCCGCCGACGCATCGCGGATCACGACGACGATATTAGCGTAGTCAAGCGAGTTGCGGCTCTGCCGCCGCACAGTGCGGAAAGCCTTAGGCTTTCCGACCAGCGATAAAAAATAATTTGTCCTGAGGCTCAGCCTCAGGAAACAGTTTCTTGATATCTGCTGCGGTAAGGCAAGCCTTACCGCACTGTGCGGCGGCAAGCCGGACTACTGATAGAACGAATCCAAGGCGTAGCGTTTTCCTTCATATGAAACTCAGCATGCCTGAAATGCCGCCGGGAACACTCCTGGCGGCGCTTGGGTCTTACAATTTGTTACCGGCCATCGTCTTCCTGCCCACTCGCCGGCGGTGTGATCAAGCTGCGTCTGAAGCTGCCCTGCTGCGCCGGGATGCTTCCGACAATCGCCGCGAGGCACGACGCGATTTCATGCGCACGATGGTCGAACAATTTCCCGAGATTCGGCGTCATCGTCATTGGGACACAATCATACGAGGCGGCGTCGCGTCGCATCATGCCGGTCACATTCCGGCGTGGAAGCTGGCAATCGAAAAACTCATGAGCGCCGGATTGTTGGACGCGATCTTTGCCACTGCCACGGTTGCAGCCGGAGTTGATTTTCCGGCGCGCACAGTTGTTATCACTGTGGCGGACGCGCGCACTGGTCATGGCTGGCGACAGCTGACGGCTTCAGAGTTACAACAGATGACTGGGCGCGCGGGCCGGCGAGGGCGAGATAATGTTGGCTTTGTGGTCGCCGCTCCGGGCGTCCACCAGGATCCACAACGAATTGCCGAACTCTTGCGTGCTCGTCCTGACCCGCTCGTTAGCCAGTTTCGCGCCACTTACACGACCCTTCTCAATCTGCTCGATGCTTACGAAAACTTTGCCCAGGTGCGGGAGATTGTCGAAAGGAGCTTTGCCCATCGTGATGCGGCGCTGCAAATTGCCCGGCTTCAAAAGTCTGGGGTGGAAAGCGAAGAGAGAATTCAACTGCGACTTAAAGAGGCCGGCTGCAATTTGCCGCTGACGGCGGTCCTGGGAATGGAACGACTAGTGAGCGCGCGGACGCGCCTGCAAAATTCGCAGCCGCAAACACGCGCAGATGTGGTGCAACGCTGGCTCGATGAAGTGGTCCAACCCGGCCGGGTCGTGGGGATTGGTCGCGCCGGGCGCAGGCTCGTAGTGATCACCGAGAAAAGCGGTGGAAATGTTCGCGGCATTCGGGAGGATGGCCGGAGTGCGAGCTTTGCTTTGACGCGCATAGGACGCGTCTATTCTCCGACGTATAGGTTGACTGACGAATCCATCGACGCAGCTTTTGAAGAGGTACGTACTCGAGGCCAGGAGCTGGTAATTTCGGAACCTCGCTTGCGCGATGCCGGCGCGGAAGAGAGCGAGGCGCTGAATGTTATCAACGACTGCATTGATTCGATCCTGGTAGATAGTGGCACGGGCTTCTTGCCCGTGAACCACGCGCAGGGCGCGCATGCCACGCGTTTACCCGGAGGCCGCAGTGCTGAAGATCGGTTGCGCTGCACGCAGGTCTTATGGGATTTGCTCGATGATGCAGAACACTTTGAACGCTCTGCGCGCCTGATCGAAAATCTACGCGACGAGGTTTGGGAGCCCTTTGAGCAAAGGGCGCGCGTGCTTACGACATTCGGCTACCTCGACTACACCGCAGAGAAAGTCACTGAGCGTGGTCGATGGCTCGCGGATCTGCACGTTGATCGTCCGTTGCTGGTGGGCGAAGCACTGGAAGCCGGACTATTCAATGCGCTGGAGTTTCAACGTCTTGCGGGAGTGATGGCCGCGCTGACCGCCGACGGCGATCGCGATTACGGCGAGATTGAATTGGAGGATGCATTGGTCACGGCCCTGGCGCAGTTTGAAGACGTCGGGTTCAAAGTCGCGACTGAAGAATGGAAATTGGGAGTGGAACCAGCGCCGGAATTAAATTTCTCGGCAGCCAGCGCGGCTGCTCATTGGGCTAGCGGCGCGGAATGGTCTGAACTTGTCCATGAAACCCGCGCCGAAGAGGGCGATCTATTTCGCATGCTTTCGCGGACAGGAGAAGGCCTGGTTCAGATAGCGCAACTCAAGAAAGCACACCCGGAAGCTGCGCGCATCGCTGCCGTCGCGGCTGATGCAATTCTGCGAGAACCAGTAAGGTAAGAGGTGACGGTTTTCACTCTGATCATTCCTACATGCCCACCACACGGTTAGCTTCATCCCCGCTGGTTTCGGATCGCTCTCCGGTTGAGATCTTCTATCGCGACGAAGGGGACAGTGACGGGCCGCCGCTGGTGCTGTTGCATGGCGGCTGGGGCTACAGCTTCAATCCCTTCGATCGCCAGGTCGAAAAGCTTCGGGATGATTATCGAATTATCTGTCCGGACCGCAGTGGTTATGGAGGCTCTATCCGACTCGGCGAGCTTGATGATCTTCCGACGGACTTTCATTATCGCGCCGCGATTGAAACGTTGAGCGTTATGGACGCGCTCGGGATCCAGCGCGCGATTTTTTGGGGGCATAGCGATGGCGCAGTAATCTCAGCGATCCTCGGGTTCACCGCGCCCGAGCGAGTGGGTGGCCTGATTCTCGAAGCGTTTCACCTTTATCCGAGGAAGCTGCGTTCACGTGAACTTTTCGAAACGCTTGCATTTGAGCCGGAATCTCTGGGTAATGAACTTTGCGAAAGGTTTGCGCTCGAGTTTGGCAGGGAACATTGGCGCAAACTGATCAGCAGCCATGCAAAGGCCTGGTTGAAACTCGCAGCTCAAAGCGCGGACCCCGCTGACGATCTCTATGGGGGCCGGCTACGCGAAATCAGCGCGCCGACATTATTCATTCACGGCGAACTCGATCCTCGCACCGAGCCCGGTGAGCTAGAAGCGGCCGCAGGCCAGATTCCCAACGCAGAGATTCGGATACTTAGGGGTGCGGCGCACAGTCCGCATAGCGAGAGCGCTTGGGCGGATCAGGCTACTCAGATTGCTTGTGAGTTTCTGAAGATGGTTAGGAGTGCGCCAGGGATGTGAGGGCTTAGACGTTCGCTTTGCCGACTAACCTGATTTGCACGGTATTTCTACTCGCTTTCAGCGCCTCCAGCCGTCTTTCTTCGTCTTCGACGCGGGCGTGCATCTCGTCAACGCGTTGTTGTTCCTCGGCAATCCGATTTCGCGTTTCTTTGAGACGTTCCTGTTCCCTTTGGGCGCGCTGACGAACTTCCGACTCCAAACGCAGACGTTCGTGCTCGGCCCGGCGACGGCCAGTTTCTGCGGCCGTGATCCGCTCCTGAATCTCGTTTAGCCGGCGAGCTTCCTCTTCCGCAATCACGCGCGCGTTTTCCACTTCCGCGCGCCGGCGTACTAACTCTTCAGCCCTGCGCAGCAGCGAATCTTCCTCGGTTTTGATACGCAACTCTTTCTCGTCAAGACGGCGACGAATCTCGGCGTTGGCGCGATCGCGAGTTTCCTCCTCAAGTTTCAATCTCGACTCCTCGTCGGCACGACGGTTTACCTCCTCGTCTTCCATCCGGCGTCGGGCATCAGCCTCGGCCCTTGCTTTGGCTTCGTGAGACTTGCGAATCGACTCTTCTTCAGCTCGCAATTCCGCAACTCTTTCATCGAGCATTCTCCGGGCTGCGGTTGCGCCGTTGCGGAGAAAGACCACTTCGCCACACAGCTTCTCTTCGCGCTCCGTTAACGTGCTGATATTTGCGGTAGTTTGCTTTTTTAAAGCTTCAGCCTCTGCGATCGTTTTTAGTTTTTCTTCACCCGAGCGGCGAAGCGTTTGTATTTCCGAGTGAAGTCTTTGCTGCTTTTCTGTCCGCGCCTTCGTTTCCTCTTCCACTTTCTGGCGCAGGGTTGCAAGCTCAACCAACCGGCGTTCCTGCTCGGCAGTGCGAAGTTGCGCCTCATCCTCGATGCGTTTCTCCGCCTCAGTCGCTTTGCGGCGAACTTCAACGAGCCTCTCGCGTTCAGCTGCGATTTGACTCTGTACTTTTCGCTCCAGCGCGAGTCGCTCCTGCAGGGTCTGCTGTCGATCTCGTTCCGCCACTTTTATCCGAGCTTGCGCTTCTTCGATCTGGCGTAGTTCGGCTTCGGCTTGCCGGCGCGCACTTTCCAACTCGGTCCGCCGGCACTTCACATCGGCACTCGCAGTCTGCAAAGTTTTCTGCTCTATCTGCAGCCGCTTTTCCTCGCTACGGAGGCGTTCTTCGGCTTGGCCGCGAAGTCGCTGCTTCTCGACGTTAGCACGCTCGAGTTCCTCTAATCGGTGTTGGTTCGCCTCTGCATTTCGGCGCACGTCCTCAAGGCGTCGTTCAGCCTCATCACGAGCGCGCTTCGCCTCCGCCCCAAGGCGTAAAGTTTCCAACTTTGCCAACCGTCGCGCGGATTCTTCATCTGCTAAGCGTTGCCTGATTTCTTCCAACTCTCGCTCTTCTTCTTCGGCGGCCCGTCGCGCAATGTCGATCTCGGCACTCCGTCGCGCAAGGTCTGCGACCTTTTGCCGCCAGGCTTCCTCTTCAGCTTCGACCCGAATGCATTCGCCATCAACGCGCGAAAGTGTTTCTTTGAACTCCGGAAAAGATGGGATCGGATTATTTCCAATCAACTGGGCCACGGTTTCGGCGATCGTCCCGCGATCGAATTCAAAACTATTCTCCACGGGCGATCGTTGCGCGCTGGTCGGAGCTAAACCGGAAAACGCTTCCGGGCAGCTAATTTCACTTCTGCCTTCTGCGCCGCGGCGCCGGGCCTCCAGTTCGGCAATGGCCTTTTGTAATTCTGCTTCTTCCTGAAGAAGAAGTGCTTCCTGTTGAGTAAGCAGCTCAAGATGCCCAGTTTTGGTGTGCGAACCTTTGTGATCGCCTGGTTGCTTATGAATGGACGTGGCGCTGTCGGGCGTTCGGAATTCAGAAGTGGCAAGGAAATGCTTCACATCTGAATTCAGGAGATCAAATTGTTCATCAAACTGGTGCACGTTCCCGGCCTTCCTGGTTTGCGAAGAGAGATTTTCCTGAGCCCCTTGACGAAAACGGGACGTCGGCCAACACGCGGTTGTGATTAAGGAAAGATTGATTAGGACCCGTGTCCCAGATTTAGCGGAAGTGCAGGAGGTTTAATTCAAGAACGAATCATTTGATCTCGTCGAGTCGAGCCTTGGCCTCGATGATGTGGCCGCGCAGTTTTCCCAGGTCGTCAAGGGTCAGCAGCGCCGTCACCCGATCGCAGATGCCGCTGGATATCGAAGCCGCGGTACCAGTGCGCGTTTGCCGGAAAACGTTGATTTCCAGATCACCGAGCGTTCGATAACGCGCTTCAAAACCTGCCAGTTTTGTTATGGTCTCGTTTACGCGGGCTACCGATTCCATGCCCTTTATGAGACGGTCAATCTCCTGATAGTCGATGAAAGCTCGATTTTCGCGAGGGTTATCGGCCAGCTCTCGCAGCGCGATAACCAGGCCGATCGCTCGCGTCGAATCGCCGGTATCCTTCATCTCGATTGCGTCCAGCCGAATCTCGGTGCCGCGCGTGCTGATGGTGGCAAACTGACTAAACCCCTTGGTTATCACTCGTTCATACCTGGACTCAATGGCTTCCAATCTCGTGCGCGGTTCGAGGGGTTCGCATGCCAGTGGTCGGCGAAACTCCGGCCCCGGCCTTTGGGCCAAAACCGAACTAAAGCAAAGTATCAATAGCAAAAAAGCTAAACCTGCGAGGCGCGCTGACTGCATAAATCTGCTCCTTCGACTCTCATGTTTGGAAACCCGTCCAGTTTAGTTAAACTCACGGCGGCGAGTGCGGTTGCGTTAAGTGCTTAGGTATTACAGAACGTAAGCGGTACGGTTGGCAAGGGACTTTAGGAAAAAGATCGAAGATGAAACGCGTTCGAATGGCACTCCTGATGATGATGATAGGAAGCTTGATGCTGATGGCCTGCGACCGCATGCGCCCCAGCGAAACCGGCGCCTCAAACGAACCAGTCCAGCAAAACTCCCCGATGAATTCCACTACTCCCTCCAACTCGCCAAACCCGATTGTCGGGCCGGTCAATTATGTCGCTCTGGGAGACTCCACCGGTGCGGGCGTCGGCGCAAAGGACGGTGGTTACGTTGCGCGCCTCTTTAAGCGAATCGTCGCTCGCAGGCCCGCGTCCACGTTGACCAACCTCTGCGTCAGCGGCGCAACTACGTCTGACGTTCTTCGAAATCAACTGCAGGCCCTTCGGGGAGACGTCAATTTCGTAACGCTCGGAATAGGGATCAATGACGTTGGCCACGGTTTCAGCGGCGACCAGTTTTCACAAAACTACGAAGAGATATTGAGCAGGCTGAAGAAGAATACGAAGGCCACGATCGTGGTCACCAATATTCCCGACATTTCCAGTGCGCCACGAATCCCCGAGATTATTCGCGATGAATATCAACGCTCGATCGTTGAATTCAATAGGCGACTGGAAGAGATCGCAGCTCGCCACGGGGTAATAGTCTTTGACATACACACAACTACGCGCGAACAACTACCCGCCCACCCGGAATTTTTCTCCGGTGATGGTTTTCATCCCTCCGATGCAGGTTATGAGTTCTGGGCCGAAAAGATGTGGCCGACGGTCGCCGGCGCAATCGGCGAATAATATAGTTCGGCCAGCCTAGCCGCGTTTCCAAAAATTCGGATAGAATGCGCCCGCGGCAAGCACGACACGCGTTTTCCTTCATCGCCGCTCGATACAGCCAGCGCGCTAAACCCTTGATGGAACAGCAGATCAAATTTTGTACGACGGGCGATGGAGTCCGCATCGCCTACGCCACGGTGGGCGAGGGTCCGCCACTGGTTAAGGCCGCGAACTGGCTTAGTCATCTTGAGTATGACTGGGGAAGTCCGATCTGGCGTCACTTGCTGGCGGAGGCCGCCCGCGATCACACTTTTATTCGTTACGACGAGCGCGGCAATGGCTTGTCTGACTGGGACGTGGCCGACATTTCCTTTGAAGCTTTTGTCGAGGACCTCGAAGCGGTAGTGGAAGCGGCAGGAGTGGATCGCTTCCCTTTAATTGGAATTTCCCAGGGTGGCGCAGTGGCCATCGCTTACGCGGCGCGTTATCCCGAAAAAGTTTCCCACTTGATTCTCTATGGCGCGTACGCACGCGGCTGGGCCAAACGAGATTCTGCCGAAGAGATTGAACAAAGACATGCTCAACTTACCCTGGTGAAATTGGGTTGGGGAAAAGACAACCCGGCTTTCCGACAGCTGTGGACCTCACTCTACGCGCCCGATGCTACGCCAGAACAAGCACAGTCGTTTAACGATCTCCAGCGCGTATCCACCTCAGCGGAGAATGCCGTCACCCTTCTGAAGGTCATGGGCGAGATCGATGTCGAGCACCTCTTGCCGCACGTGAAAGTGCCAACGCTTGTGCTGCATTGCCGCGACGAAGCCGGCGTGCCTTTCGAGGAAGGACGGCTACTGGCTGCGACGATACCCGGCGCTCGTTTCGTTCCACTTGAAGGTAGGAATCACCTTCTGCTTGAAGGCGCTCCGTCGTGGGGAAAATTCGTGAAGGAAGTCAGGAAGTTTCTTGGCACTGAATTGCAGTCTGCAGAGTTTGAGACGTCGGAATTGCGGACCGCGGAGCCGCCTGCTATTCGTTCCAGACTGCCGGACCGTTATTCCGTGATCTCATCCCTTGGCGTGGGTGGCATGGGCGAAGTATTCCTGGCAGAAGACACAAAACTCGGCCGAAAAGTTGCTCTCAAGACGTTGCCCGCGGCATTTACGGGCAACCGAGAAAGGATGCGACGTTTCCAGCAGGAAGCCCGCGCCGCGTCCGCCTTAAACCACCCCAACATCATGACCATTTATGAGATCGGGGAAGAAGGCGGCGGGAATTTTATTGCCGCCGAACACATTGACGGCGAAACGTTGCGCGTCCGGCTCAGGCAGGGGCGTATCGAGTTAGACGATGCGCTGGATATTGCATTACAGACAGCCTTCGCCATCTCAGCCGCGCACGAGGCCGGCATTCTTCATCGTGACATCAAACCGGAAAACATCATGTTGCGGCGCGATGGTATTGTGAAAGTGCTGGACTTTGGGTTGGCGAAGTTAACCGAAGAGTTTGTCGCGTCAAGGCTTGAAACTGAGGGCGACATGAGCACGCTGGTGCAAACAAATCCGGGCACGGTGATGGGCACTCTGGAATATATGTCGCCGGAACAGGCGCGGGCGCAGGAGACGGATGTCCGGACCGACGTCTGGAGTTTGGGCTGTGTAATCTACGAGATGATCACCGGCGGGGGAGCGTTTGCGCGCAAGACCGCTGCTGACACTTTATCCGCAATCCTCTCGGATCCGCCTAAACCGCTTTTCAAAGTCAGCCCCGGCTCTCCGTCGGAACTGGAACAGATCCTTACCAAAGCCCTGCAAAAAGAGAGGTCAGAACGATATCAAACGGTGAAAGCACTTCTGGCGGACCTTCGGGCGCTGAAACAGGAACTTGATTTTCGCGAACGCCTAAACTCCGGGAACCTGAATCCCAGTCAACCAGGCCGCGACTAAACATTCGCGAAATCAGTATGCTTTGAATGGAACGAGGCGAGCAGTGCGGACGTAAAGCAGTTGGTGCTAGAATGTGCGTACCCCAGAAACGCAAACAAATTACGAATTCGCGGTAGATGGGTTTGGAGGGTTGATTATTATGGAAGAGACAACGGGATCCGATAGAGGTTTGGTCAATGAGCTTGGTGACGCACTTCGCTATCTTGGCGACGCGTCCTACGCGATTTTACCGAAAGAGGTGGCTCATAATTTGGGCGACTTAAAGAAGTCGTTTCTGAGTACTATCCGGACGTTGATTGACAAAGATATTGAATGGGTTGAAGCGCGTGTAGCGGGCGGCGACCGGGTGCGCGAGGAATGGCAGCAGAAGTGCCGCGAAAAATCGGGTGCTACTGCTTCCGAGCCAATCAACGAAGTGTAACGCACGCCTACTTTGCGCATAGGAAAAGATGGAAGTTCTCTTAGCTGACGAATACGGGTTTTGCTTTGGCGTCGAGCGTGCGGTCGAGATGGTTGAAGACGCGCTTGATGAAGGTGCGCGACCGATTAGATCGGTCGGCCCCTTGATTCACAATGCCCAGGAAATGGAACGCCTCGGCGCCTTAGGTGTATCGACGATTGATATGCCGGAGGAGGCCGATGCGGACACCATCGCAGTTATCCGGGCGCACGGCGTCACACCGCAGGTGCAACGCGATCTGGAAACTCGCGCCGCCAAGGTTATTGATGCGACCTGCCCATTCGTAACCCGCGTCCAGCATCTTGCCGAGCGCGCCGCGAAAGACGGCCGGGATGTCGTAGTCGCCGGCAATCCAGATCATCCTGAAATGATTGGCGTAGTGGGTTACGCGCCTGACAATACTTACGTCGTTCGAGACGCCAGCGAAGTTGCTTTACTTCCGCAACTACGCGCGCCGCTCGTCGTTTCGCAAACGACGATTAAACTAAAAACATTCCTCGAAGTGGCGGAAGCGGTCCGGGAAAAGGCCGACGCCGAACCGCAAGTGGTAAATACAATTTGCTCGGCCACGCGAGACCGTCAGGATGCAGCGCGAGCCTTGGCCGGGCAAGTAGACGTGTTTTATGTAATTGGCGGACGCCACTCTTCCAACAGCGTGAAGTTGCTGGCCGTTTGTCAGGAGCAATGTGAAGATAGTTTTCTTATTGAAACACCTGCGGAGATCAATCCCGCACACCTCACACACGCGAAGCGCGTCGGCGTGACTGCCGGGGCCTCAACTCCAAATTGGCTGATTGATCAGGTGGTGTCGCGACTGCACGAGATTGGTGAGAAAGTCGCAGCCTAAAGCGTTTCTTTAATTTCACCTCTTCAAAAACCAAAGAAATTTTCCATTTATCATTTTCCTGTTCTCATTTTCCATCGACGGCCTACGCAGTCTTCTATGAAAAATGGAAACTGAGAAATGACAAATGGAAAATCTCTTTGCGATCTACTAACGCAGCAAAGTCACGACGACTTACAAATCGTCCTGGTTCATGTTGATTTGGTTCAGCGCGTTAACAATCTGTCGCGCTTCCTCTGAACCATAATCGACCGCCTGACGCCTTAGTGCGTCGCGAGCAATTTCAGAATCCACCGGATCGCTTAACAGACCGATCAAAACCTGCGTGGGAAATTGGGCCAGCGCCTCGCTCGATAACGCTCTGACCACTACGTCCTGAGATCGTGCCAGTTCGCAAATTTCGCTGGGAGCAAATTGGGTCAGCGCATCAGCCAGCGCATCGATTCGCTTGTAGTCTCTTTGCTTGTCGGCCCGGCGCACGAGTTGGGCAAACACGTCGGCCGAACGACTCTTCTCCTGCAACACCGCGGCGCAGGTATCCGCAATCCGGCGAAGCTCCACACCCTTCTCGTCCAACAATGCGTTTGCATCGAAGGCGCGTTCGTCGAGTGCGGTCAGCAAACGGCTGAGTTCGTGATCGGCGCGCGCATCGTAAGGTGTACTTGGGTTCGAACGAGTGGTTGCAGGCGCGACCCCCGGCGATTGCAGAGCGCGCTCGACAAGCCCGCGAGTGGTTGGGCGAAGTTCCGACCAAACACTGGCCAGCCTCCCTCCAAAATCTTCAATCATCAATGACAACGAGCTAAGTCTCCTGAATCATTAAAACCTTCGCAAAAGAAATCGGCGTACTATACGCAATGACTCGGAGAATTGCGAGAACGCCGCAAACCGCGCTGAGTATAACTGTTGTTGGCTAATGCGAGGAGAAAAGATTGATGTTCAGACAGAATCGCTGGCCAAATTGTGGTCTTTGATTTCAGCGATTGTCGGAAAAGGGATCTTAACGATTTCCCCGCTGGCACACTCTATTTTCACGCTGGGCGTGGTCAGCGCCTGGGTCGTTTTCATGCTTTTGACGGTGCCCCTGATGCGAACTCCGTCCACTGTAACCACTTCAATGTTGTCTTTGCCGTAGAGCGGTTGAAGGGCCGCCAGAGCTTTAGTGACTTCCACGTTTGAGTTTTCCTTCCGTTCATAGCCTCTCGGCCAATGATTTCTTCTTTAGGTTTTCCAAAAAGATAGTGCACCGTTGCTGCCGGTATGTCGAATCGTGGCACGGGCACCGGTCGCGCCTCGCGCGTGATTTCTGCCCGATCTGCATGAGTTGCTCGAAGTCGGAGGGCATTCTCTATGCCAACCTCCAAATCAGCTCATCGTTTCCCGAATCATAACTAAATCATGGTAATTTGCTTCGGGGAATATCTCCTGTATGCCACCATCGATGCAACCGCAGAGGTCCTTGTGGCGTATAGACAACTGCGACTATTCTCTGATAGAAGCGAACTAAATCGCAGGCAATCGATAGAACTGAGAGCGCGTCTATGAACCCCGAAATGGATCCATCGGTAACCAATTGTGCTAACTGCCACTCACCGATGCCGCGCGAGCTGCGCTTCTGTCGCAACTGTGGCTTTCGTCTGGGCGAAGGCTCCGCTGAGTATACGGAAACAGTTCGTTTTCAGGACGTTCCAAGTGGCGCGATGGGTAGGAATAGTCCAGGGGCGTCGGGCGCTGCTCACGGTTTCGGGGGCGGTCCTATAGCCATGTCGACCGGCGGGCCAATCAAGAAACGAAAGCGCCGCCTCAGCGGAATGTCCTGGTTGTTTATCGGCTTGCTGGTCTTCTTTGTGGCGGCCGCAGCGTTTACCGCGATCATCAGGCCCGTGCGGCAAGGTGTTAACGTACAGTTTGGCGACGGTCCCGTCGCCGCAGCACCAGTCTCGTTTGTTGGCGTCGACAACTTTGATACCACCGACGGCGGCGTCACCTTCGATAATGTGGAACCTCCCGGTGCTCCGGCCGACAAGGCTGGCCTGGTTGGCGGCGACATCATTACCTCGTTTGACGGGCAACCAGTTTCAACTGATGACGAGATGACGGACCTCTTGAGAAGAACTCCAATTGGGAAGACAGTGGACGTAGTGTTCATACGCGATGGTGTTTCTCAGACTGTGAAACTTACGACGATTTCGCGCGGCGAAGGAGAACGGCTCGAGGAGGTCTTTGATAGTCGTCCTGCGGGAAGAGCTCAGTTTGGATATGAAGACGGTGAAGCGGAGCGCGTCCCTGTTCCGGATACGAAGATGTTTGGCGTCCGGCTGGGTGAAATCCTGGCTAACCGTCCGGCTGATATTGCGGGGGTGAAGGAAGGCGACATTGTCATTGAGTTTAACGATGTCCCCATTAGAACCACAGGAGAGTTTCTATCGCGAGTCAGACGCGCGGAGCCGTACAGCATAATCAAACTGGTGGTATTGCGCGGGCAGGAGAGAGTAGAGATTCCGGTGAAGATGGGGAAAGCGTGAAAATCCGTGAAGAGTGACGAGTCACTAGTGATGAGTGATGAGGGAAGTTATGAGTGATGAATGAATAGTACTGAGTAGTGAGGCGTGCTTTCACTCATCACTCATTACCTTTCACCGTCATTACGTATTCCCGCAACCGCGCTTCCATTTCCCGTCGCATTTCCTCTCGCTGTTCCTCAGTTTCGTCCAACTCGAAAGTTTCGAAAAGCGCAAAAGGATTCTCGGCCAGGAGTCGCAGTTCCCACGCTTCCCGGTTGTTGTGGGAGCTTCGCGAAAACCACAACCCATCAACCGT
This sequence comes from Pyrinomonadaceae bacterium, assembly GCA_035557535.1. GTDB lineage: Bacteria > Acidobacteriota > Blastocatellia > Pyrinomonadales > Pyrinomonadaceae > PSRF01. Next base: position 126,921 of record DATMDU010000147.1, on the reverse strand, counting down.
CGAATCCGCTATTTCTGCCGGTGCCAATAACAAAGAAAGCGCTTCCAATTCCGCGTGCGTTTCGGGACGCAAGAGGACACGGCGTAACTGCCAGCCATATTTTTGGTAGGTCTCAACAATCCCCGTGATTAAGTCGCTGGCGCTCACCTGGTCCTGCCGTTAGCTGAGGTTAGTGGTGGAAGTATATCGTGGTTGGCGATGCTTTGTTGACCGCGGCTGGGCTCGCCACTATGATCGGTTATCGTCCGGCAAACTTCAGTTTGTCGTTTTACTGAAGGAAAGTTGTTTTGGCCCCACACCAGCGATCAAGCGGAGTTTCGCGGATTAAGCGATCGTTCTTAATGGTATTAGCGTCTTCTTTGCCGCTTAGCTTTCCGGCGGCACATGCGCATGACAAACTGAAAACGCAGACTGTACTCTCAGAGACAAATTCCGGAATGATGACCAAGCTTACCGATCCAAATGGCAACGTCGAACCCGCCTCGTTTTATGACGTGTTGCGCAAAGCCCTCAAGAAACGAAAAGCCAAGCTTGACGACATTTGTCCGCCGGCGGATTCAGTGTCGCGCCGCATACTCGAAGAGTATGGCGCAATCTTTATCGCCACCAGAAAAGTGAAGACGCCGCCAGTTTGCGTTTTTACCAGCGAAGAACAGGTCACGAAGTTTCAGGATGAAGCTGACTACATTACGGAAATGGTCTCGTACGCGGATATCGAACTTCAGCCGGAAGCCATGAAGAAGCTGCTCAAAGCCCGCGAAGAAGCGATTAAGGAAGGCCTCGACATCACCCCTCGCGACGGAGCGGAAGCGGCACGCCGATCCTACGAAGACAGTATGCAGCTTTGGGACACGCGGTTCTTGCCGGCCCTGGACCACTGGCTTGCTCAGGGAAGACTCACGGCGGACCATGTGGCGCGCCTGAAGAGTTTGCCGCTGCGAAATCAGGTGGCTGAAGTGCTGGAACTCGAAAAGTCCGGGGTTTACTTCAGCAAGGATTTATCGAAGTCGATCCTTTATTCCATCGCTGCGCCCGGCGCTTCTCAGCACATTGCCATGCTCGCTTTCGACGTGACGGAGTTTGACAATCCGCGCGTACGCGAAATTCTCGGGAAGCACGGCTGGTTTCAGACAGTGCTTAGCGACCTGCCTCATTTCACTTTTCTCGGCTTAAAAGAAAAAGATCTACCCAAGAACGGTCTGAAGAGTGTCGAGGCCGACGGCCAAAAGTTTTGGATACCCAACATTCCCAGTGCAGAGTCGAGCAGGTAATCCACCCCTACGCTTAACGAACCCATGCCGCATGCCAGATTCGACGCCGCCGCCAGCGAAGCCCTCACAAACTGCGTAAAAGCAATCGAGAAATCGACCGATGTCGAGCTCGTGCTGATGGTGCGCTCGCGCTCAGCCGTTTACCGTCACGCGGATCACCTGTTCGCGGCAATCCTGTCGTTCCTTGGCCTGCTGTTTCTGTTGTTCTCGCCGTTTGAATTTCACCAATACTGGGTGGCCATCGATGTCGCGCTCCTGTTTCTGATCGGCGTCTACCTGTCGTCGCGAAGCAATGGAATTCGGCGCCTGCTAACAACCAGGAAATTTCGTGAAGAGGCCGCTCGGACCCGAGCCGGAGCGATGTTTTATGAAGCTGGAATTGCCAACACCAGCGCGGAGATGGGCCTGCTGGTTTACCTCTCGTTGCTTGAGCGGCGACTTGAGTTGATTGCCGATCGCGGCGTTTTGAAAGGCGTCCCGGCGCTCGAGTGGAACGAGATCATGTTTGAACTACACGAAATCGGCCGCGAACCTGACCCGAAAACTTTGCACGCGGGACTCGAAAAACTCGGGACACTTCTGTCTAAACATCTCCCGGCCACCGGAGAAAACCCGAATGAACTTCCGGACGCTCCGAGCTTTGAATTCAATTGATTGCAAACCGAATGTTCAGCCTGTTACCCGAAACAAAGAGAAAGCGATCCACGACATTACACGAACGACACCAGGCACACTCCGGGTTAGTTAGTGTGATTTCGTGGTTCGCAATTGTCGCTGCCTTTTTCTTTTTGGCTGACGAAGTCTATGCCCGAGTTGGCGGTGGTCAGTCGTACGGGGGAAGAGGCGGCGGCGGCGATGATGATTCGGGAGCAATCATTTGGCTCATTTTTGAGCTGCTTCGGTTTCTCGTTTACCTGACCATCGAGTATCCAGCTATTGGTATTCCTCTCGATATCATCGTCATCTGTGCGTTGGCGTATTACTTCTTCCGGAAAGTAACCAGACAGTCACAGTCTGCGGTATTGAAACTGGATACTCACGAGAGCGCCCCCGCGGATGTAACCCGCCAATTTGGACAACTCCGCCGATTCGATCCAAATTTCTCCGAAATCGTCTTCACTGATTTTGCCTACGCGCTTTACGGAAAAGCTCATGAGGCGCGAAGCCATGGCGCGACCGCGCTGGATCAGTTTTCACCATATCTCAGCGATGCCGCCCGCAAGAGCCTGCTCCAGCGAAATCCTCCGGGTCTTAAAGACGTGAAGGGAATAATCATCGGCGCAATGACGGTCCAGAATGTACGGGGACTCGAAACGCCGACGGTACGAATCAGTCTGACTTTTGAAGCGAACTACAGCGAGGTAGTAGCTGGACCAAAGGGCGCGCTCGCCGAGATGACTTACTACGTTCACGAGCGCTGGGAGCTGGAACGCAAGCGCGATGTGTTGTCGCCGCCCCCAGCAGCTGCAACAGCGCTTCATTGTCCGCGTTGCGGCGGCGCCCTACAGAAAGACACCGTGGGTGCATGTGCGTTCTGCGGCACGAGGATCGATACGGGTGAGTTTCAATGGTACGTGCGCGAGATCGCCCTCATGAACCGCGAGGCCAAGGGTCCGCTATTGAAGTCGGACGTTCCTGAGATCGGCACGAATTTCCCCAGCGTGGTGCAGCCCCATTTCGAACATCTGCGTGCTCAGTTTGAACAGAATAATCCTGGGTTTAGTTGGGGTTCCTTCCAGTCGCGCGTTCACCTAATCTTCAACGAGCTGCAGACGGCATGGTCCACGCTTGATTGGGAACGCGCCCGCCCGCACGAGACTGACAGCCTGTTTCAGATGCATCAATATTGGATTGAAGCTTACCGGCGGCAGCATCTGCGCAACGTTCTCGATCAGGCGACAGTCACGGCGATGCAGCCGGTAAAAATACAGGAAGACGCTTTCTACAATTCGATCACCCTGCGGATTGGAGCCGAGGGTTACGACTACACGATTGACGAAAGCGGACGCGTCGTTAGCGGCTCGAAAACCAACCTGCGCCGCTGGAGTGAATACTGGACGTTTATTCGCAACCGTAACGCGCAACCTGTGGCCGCCAGGACGGATCTGAGTTGTCCAAACTGCGCAGCACCTTTAAAAGTGAACAACGCTGGCGTTTGTCAATTCTGCGGTGGAAAGATAACCTCAGGAGAGTTTGATTGGGTGCTGTCGCGGATTGAACAGGACGAATCTTACCGAGGTTGATTAGAAGTTCGTGATTTTAGTGTGCTTTGGTGGATGCTCCTCACGGGCAGAGACCGCCACGAAAGTACACGAAGCTGCACGAAACGCTGGTAGTTAAAAGTAAGACACTCTCCTGGTAGACCACGCGCTGACATCCATTCAGTACCTGAGTACATCGAACGACGACCCGTATGAGTTCATTTATGGAGTTTTCATTGAAACGCTATCTGCTGGTTCTCTTACTGCTTGGTTCTTTCCTGGCCCCTGCGGCCCAGATTGGCGCGGCGCCTTATTCATCTCTGCAGAAACCTCGTGGCGCGCAAGCACCGCGAAACCCACAGACTGCCGCAGCGCCGCAAACTCCGCTCGCGTCGGAACTCAAATTGGGCAACAAGGTGCTGCCCAATGGTCTCGAGGTCATTGTGCTCGAAGACCATTCTGTTCCGCTCGTCACCGTGGAGTTGGCGGTTCGAAATGGTTCGTATACGGAGCCGCCTGAATTGAACGGCCTTTCGCATCTTTACGAGCATATGTTCTTCAAAGCCAACCGAGCGATCGTTACTGGCGAGGAATACACTCGGAGCATCGATAATCTCGGCATCACCTACAACGGCGAGACCAAGGAGGAACTGGTCAATTATTACTTCACGACGACAACCCCAAATTTTCCGGTTGCCATGCGCTTCATGCGCGACTCAACGCGCTATCCCGGCTTTGACACCAGATGGTACGAACAGTATCGGGTTTCCGAACCTGAACGGTTTCAGCGAGTAAAAGAGTTTGTCGAGCGCCAATTTGAACAGGAGCGGGAGGTAGTGATTGGAGAACTCGACCGGCATGAGTCGAATCCATTCGGATTTCTCGGCCTTGAGATGAATAATCGACTCTTCTTCAAGTATCCGACTCGAAAGAACCCTGGCGGCACCAAAGAGACGGTGCGCACTGCAACGACTGAGATGATGCGAGTCATCCAGAGCCGCTACTACGTGCCGAATAATTCCGCCATCGTGGTTACGGGCGACGTGACACCTGCTGAAGCCTTCAAAGTGGTGGAGGAATTGTTTGGAGACTGGGAGCGGCGTCCGAAGGATCCGTTTGTCGATTTTCCCCTCGTCGAACATCCGCCGCTGCCACGTAGCGAAGGGGTAATCATCAAACAGCCTGTCCAGAACGTTATCGTGAGCTTTGGTTGGCACGGACCTTCCGTTGGCAAGGACGACGCAGCGACCTACGCGGCAGACGTTTTCTCGTTTATCTTGCGGCAACCGAACTCTCGCTTCCAGCGCGCACTGGCCGATTCAGGACTCGTAACTGGTGTCGGTCTTAATTACTACACGCAACGCAATGTGGGCCCTATCAATTTGATGGCCCAGACCACTCCGGAGAAAGCACGCGCGGCGGTGCGGGCCATCTACGACGAAGTAGCGCATTTCGACGACCTCGACTATTTCACGGATGAGGAGTTGGAGAGTGCCAAGGCCCTGCTCGAAGCGGACGATCTCTATTCGCGCGAGAAGCTATCGGAGTATGCACATACCTTGAGCTTCTGGTGGGCTTCGACCGGGTTGCAATATTTTCGCGGATACCTGGGACGCTTGCGAGCAACTTCGCGGGCAGACATCAGTCGGTATATCAAGACTTACATTCAGAACAAGCCCCACGTGGGCCTGGCATTGATGTCTGAAGAGTCCCTCAAGCAGTCGGGACTTACGACGGAAGATTTAATCGGCAGTTCAAAACAAAGTGCAAGGGCCATGCGCGCGAGGGCGCGTTAAGGGGTGAAGATTTTGAGCATTAAGAAAAACCGGGTGAATGTGGCTCCGTGGCGACGGGGAATTACTTTCGTTCTTTCTCTCCTGCTGCTGGCGTCAATGCAGGTTGCCGCTCCTGTTGCAGTCACAGCGCAGCAGTCGACCGCGGGTCAAACAGCGTCCGCGAGAGCGCTGGCCGAGGCCGCGCGGTTAGTGACCGAGTTTGAAGTAAACGGGCTGAAGGTGCTGGTTAAGCGGCGCGAGGGTAGTCAAACGGTTGTAGCTGGATTATTCGTGCGCGGAGGTGCGAGCAATGTCACGGCTGAAAACGCCGGCGTCGAAGCGTTGATGCTCGACGTGGCTACTGAAGCGACCGCTGTCTTCCCACGCGAGCGGATGAGACGTGAGCTATCCCGTACCGGGACAAGCATCAGCTATGGCATAAACTACGACTACTCAGTGCTGACACTCGGAAGCACACGACGACATTTTGATCGTTCGTGGGAAATTTTCGCCGACGCAGTACTCCATCCGAGCTTCGCCCCGGACGACTTTGCCCGCGTGAAGAACAGGATTCTGGTGGGCCTAAGCGGCGCGGAGGACGTGCCTGATGCATTTCTTCAGGTTTTGCAATCACGAGTTGCTTACAAGGGCCATCCTTATTTAAACAACCCGCACGGCACCATCGAGTCAGTTGGCCGGCTGACGATTGAAGATGTTAAAAAGTTTCACCAGAACCTTTTGCAGACTTCGCGCTTGCTGCTGGTTGTAGTGGGCGACATTGATCCGCAACAGGTACGCCGGAAAGTCGAAGCCACACTTGGCACTTTGCCGCGAGGTGACTATCGTTCATCGCCGCCGCCGCCGCTCGCCTTTACCGCTCAAACGGTGGACGTGAGTACCCGCACGTTGCCCACCAACTATGTGCAGGGAGTTTTCGCCGCGCCGCCGCTGAGTGCTCCGGACATTTATCCGATGCGGATTGCTGCGTCTATTCTGCAGGGCCGGGTCTTCGTCGAAGTTCGAGTCAGGCGAAACTTGTCTTACGCGCCTGATGCATTTCTTGGCAGCCAGGCCGCGAACATTGGCGGCATTTACGTTACTGCAGTAGACGCAAATCAAGCTGTAAAAGTAATGCTGAATGAAATCGCGCGCCTGCAAACCGAACCCGTTTCGCCGGCGGAGTTGCAGGCGAATGCGCAGCAGTTTCTGACCAAACACTATCTGGGCCAGGAAACTAACGCTGCGCAAGCGGGAGATCTGGCGCAGTATGAATTGCTTGGCGGCGGATGGCGTAATTCGGCTGAATTCCTCGGCCGCCTGGGTTCGGTTACACCGGAAGATATCAAGCGGGTAGCCAACACCTATATGCGCAACATTCGCTTTGTTGTGTTGGGAAATCCGCGGAGCGTTGACGTGCGTGTGTTTACCGGGCAAGCGGGAGGATAGGCCCCAGGCGGCCCAGGGATCCTTCAGGTCTCGGTCTTTAACCAGGTGCGGCCTGCCATTTCTAAAATCCATTGACAACTTAAAACGATGGTACTATCGTGCGCATACTCAAGTAGTCGTCAGCGTTCGCGCCCGCTCCTCATAGTTCATTTCACTGACCATATATTGAGGTAGCGGCATCTCGATCTACAGGAGCATCGGTGTCGATAACGTAGGTCCGCCTCTGCGTCGTGAGACAAATTTCTAACACGCGAATACTTCCTCAGGTTGGAGGGAGAAGATGCTACCCAGAAAAGGCAGAAAAGAACGGCTCAAGGAAAAGGGTTTTTTCTATTGGTTCAGCGTTGTCGCGCTGATCGTCATCGGTGTCCTCGTAGGCCATTGGCTTGAGAAGCAGGACGTGGCGACCCACTTACGCTACAAGATTCATCAGGCTGTTACCCTCGCATATTCGGCGCGGCAACCTTATGTGACGCGGACGGTCGTTGTCCTGATCGGGGACGACGAATTCTGGAAAAGCGACCTCGCCATGCGGAATCCGACCAAGCGCGATTATCTCGCGCGGGTCGTAAGTGCCCTCGACAAAGCCGACGCCTCAGTGATCGCTCTGGATTTCAGCCTTCGCTCTCCGCTCCCCGATGGCAGTGCCGTGAGCTATCACGATTACGACGTAGAAACAAACCTACTGTTCGAAACGATCCGCGATGTGGCCAAGCGCCGCCCGGTCATACTTCCGAAGACCATCAGATGGGTTAATGGTAACTATGTGCCGGAGGCAGACCTCTATGACGGCTTCGACTTCCAGGGTGGGTTTGTTCGCAGTGGATATGTTTTCCTGCCGTTCGACGTGCGGCGCGTTCCGTTAAGTCTGACACTTGAAGATGGGACGCTTACTGATTCCTTTGCCGAGGCAATCGTGCGCTCGGTTAAGGAGGAGGCGCTCGAGCCGGTAGCGGGGTTGGAAGAAGCGCCTTACGGAAGCTATCTCACGCAGGAGGCGTTTCCGAAGTTGACGACTTCGCAAGTTTTGTCACCCAGTGAGGAGACGCTCAAGAAGCTTCGCGATAACATCGTCATTGTTGGCGGCGGCTGGAGCCGTCTGGCTTACCAGCGCGGGCCGAAGATAGATACACATCTGACGCCGGTCGGCCCGCTTCCTGGCGCTCTCGTGCACGCGAATTTCGTTGAGGCCCTGCTCGACAGGCGGACAGCGCCAGCGTGGAGCGAGCGAGCGTTGCTGGTCTTTGAAGTTGTGCTCGCCCTCGCAGTTGCGATTATCTTCGCATTGATCATGCGGTTCTGGGTCAAGCTTTTGGCCCTCGTCATACTCTGCTTAGGTCTAATAGCGTTCAGTTATCTCTCGTGGTTGAACCTTGGGCTCTTCTACGATTTCTTCGTGCCGCTGCTGCTGGTTGTTGGACATGCCACCTACGAACAAGCGCGCGAGACATTGGCACACAGGCGCGTCGCTAAGATGGTTTAGAGGAGACAAAACATGCGTAAGACTCTGATTTGTCTGCTGCTAGTTTCGTTGACGCCGACTCACCTGCAAGCATCGATGCAGGAGGCGTTGGCCGCTTCGCCCGATTCTGAACAGGAGACTGTTGAGTCCAGCCCAGCCAAACGCAAGCGTAAGAAAAAAGGTCGCCGAAGGAAATCCACGCCGACCCCAACGCCGACACCAAGCCCTACGCCCACGCCAGCTCCTGCGAAGCGCGCGGAACCGCAGCAGAAATACGCAGAGCCCGTGGTCGATGAGGATAACCCGGCAGTCTCGCCCATGGTCAGTGCCCTGACGGGAACGTTCCGCCTCAACGTCAAGGACAGCGATGATGTCCAGGATGCGTCGGCGAAAGCCATGGACGAATTCATCAAAGGTGGGCAAAACGTGATAAAGGGCAATGTTCAGTCGCGGCTCGAATCTCCATACGCGCTCGCCATCGAGTTGCGTGGGAAGACGGTGAACATCATATCCACGCTTGCCCCGAAGATCGTCTTTGAGGCCGATGGACGAGAGCACGTCGAGCCACTGCCCGACGGCGGCGTCATGCGCGTTAGCGCCAAGCTTGAGGATTCGAAACTGGAGGTCACGTCCCTGGGCTCTTCGGGACAGGGTTTCAAGGTCGTCTTCGAGCCCGCAGAAGGTGGACGCCTGCGCGTCACCCGGCAGCTCTTAGACGATCGCCTTAAGGAACCAATCGTCATCAAAAGCGTTTACGACCGGCTGGCAGATGTTGCCCACTGGGAATCTTTCAACGAAGAACCGCCTGAGAGGCTGGGGGCGTCGGCGTCAGCGGCATCGGCTGCGTCGGCGGCGAGTGCTGAATTTGTAGTGCCCAACGGCGAGTTACTGGTGGCGACTCTCAACGGTGACCTGACGACTAAGGAGGCGCGGGAGGGCGACCGCTTCACGATGACCGTGAAAGAGCCATGGCAGTTTGCAGGAGCAATCATCGAGGGCCGAGTGACCAACATAGAGAGGAGTGGTCGCGTCACCGGACGCTCCGCCATGTCGCTCAACCTCGATACGATTCGCCTGTCCAAGGGCGAGATCTACAGGTTTGCCGGGACTATCGAAACAGTGAGCACGCCGGGTGACGAGACCGTCAAGGTGGATAACGAAGGCCGTGTGATCGATGCTAACCAAAAGGGTCAGGTAGTGGGACGCGCGGGCATCGGTACTAGCATTGGCGCCGTCATCGGGGCGATTGCGGGCGGTGGAAAGGGCGCTGCCATCGGCGCGGCCATCGGTGCCGGTACGGGGGCAGGCTCCGTTTATGTGCAGGGTAAGAATGACCTTGAGTTAAGAACCGGATCCAAACTTACTATTCGTGCTACCGGGCCAAGGTGAGGCAGATAGGAAAAGAAAGAGGGACCACTCAGTACCGTCCGCCGGCTAATCACTGATTGAGCGTTTCGCTCACCAGCTTCTCGTACAACTTCAGATCGAGTTGACGAAGGATCTTAGCTGCACTGAGAGCGAGTGGTTCGTTTCCACTTTCAAAGTAGGCGATGGCGAGGTTGTAATGGGCGTCGGCGTTGCGCGGATTCAAGCTCGCGGCGCGCTGGTAAGACGCGATCGCCTCCGGCATTCTTCCGGCGTGATAGTAAGCATCGCCGAGCTTGTTGTGAATCTCTTCTGATTCCGGTTGCAGCTCAAGCGCATGCTGGTAAGCACGAATTCCTTCTTCGGCTTTTCCCTGCTTTACCTTGCAGTATCCCACCTGAGCCCACGCGTCGGCGCGCGCCGGATTCCGGTTGGCGGCAGTTTCAAAGTAACCCACTGCGTTATCGTAATTACCGAGCCAGAGCGACTCGAGTCCGTTACGGTAGGACGACTCGGCCGGATCGCCGCTTTTGCCTTTAGGCGCGAGGGAGGCCAGCGGTCGCAATTGGCCGGGACGCAATTTTTCCACCCGCGCCGCTGCAATGGCGAGATTAATGTTCTGCCCGTTCGTTACTTTCACGGTCACGACGCCCACCACCTGGCCTTTGAGGTTGAAGACCGGGCTGCCACTATTGCCATGGGAGATGGGCGCAGTGATCTGAATGATCCTGCCAACGTTGGGAACCTCGCGCACGGCCGAGACGATCCCGTCGCTGATTGAGCCTTCGAGCTTCAGTGGATTACCAATCACGAAAATGGTTTCGCCTTCGTCCGGCAGCGCAGGGGCCAGCTCAGTTGACCGTGCGCGCTCGGGTGGCGTCGCTACGCGCAGCAAAGCCAGATCGCCTTCTTCGTCAACGGCAATCATTCCCAAGACCGGGAATATCCTGCCCTTGCCGTCGAGCGTCTTGATCTCGCAACGCTTAGCGCCGCGAATCACATGGAGATTCGTCACAACCTCCCCGGGACGCAGAAAGAAACCGCTGCCGGTCATTAGTGCCTCACCCTGCGCATCGTAGGTCGCGATGGCTACGACGGTGGGTTTGAGCCGTCTGACCAGTTCCGGAAGGCTTTCCTGTGAAAGAGTTTGTTTGACGGAAACGAGACTAATAGCTATTAGCAGCAACTGGGGGAAGATGCGTTTATACATAGCCTGAAGTTGTAACTACCTGGCGGACGTTCTTTGTTGGAAACCGAGCACGCGCTTCGGTTATGCGTGGAGAGCGCGACTGTCGGGGAGTCGGACCGGGGACGTTAGCGGCCCGCCGCTCCGGCCCTTGCCCCGCATATTACCCCAAGCCGAGCTGAAGGGTATAGAGAATTTTGCAGACGGCGGCAGCAGCCCAACCATTACGGTTTCGGAGTGGCAGTGTCAGGTTGTCCCCGGCGGTCGGGCTACTGCCGGGGATCGGCGCGTGCTGACCAAAAAAAAGAGGCCGCCCTGCGGCGACCTCGAGGTTCATGGTTAGTTATACGTTTATGGCTGTCGGACTATCTCAACCAGACCGATACTCGGTCCCACGGGACTGACGATGGTTGCGCTTGCATCTTCCATCGTCACCAGCAAGCCAAAATCCGGCAGCGAGATTTCTGATTTGATCTCAGCTTCGTTCTTTCCGCCGGTGTTTACAATCTGGCCGAGCCGGACAAAGTTGTTCTCAGGCGAAACTGCCCAAAGCGTAAAGACCTTTCCTGCCGGAGCGTCTTTTAGATCATGGAAACGCATGTTCACTTTGGTTGCGCCGTTTTTATCCGGAGTGATAAAGACGTTTGCGCGCGCACCAGTCAGCGCGCCGCTGAAGTTAACTTTCATTTTGGTGTCGTCGCCTTTTTCGTAGGCCGGTATGTTGAGCATCGGCACCGTATACGCAACCGCCGGAGTGCTCACTACCGCCGGCGCGCCCACTACCGCCGGAGTACTCACGACCACCGGAGCACTCACTGTCGTACCGGTGGCAGACACTTTTTCACCGACCGGATGCTGAGTGTGCGGAATCACCGCGAATCCTTCGGGCACCGCGCTGCGGAAGAATATTTTCGCATTCGGATCGTAGGCTGTCAGAGTTTCGTCTGGCGTTGTGATTAACATGAACTTGGTCAGCGGCGTAGTGGCGCTGAATTTTCCGGTTCCATTTGCGATCACTACCGGGCCGAGTGCCGTGACAGCTCCGGAATCGTCCACTGCATACACGTTCATTGCCGCGACATCTGCGGGAACTTCCGTTAGGTTAAGAACGATCCTGGTGCCGTTGTCATCTCGTAGAATTGTCGCTACGCCCTTCGACTTGGTTAAGGCCACCGGATTCAAAGTGACAATTGTTTCCTTCTTCAACGGGTATTCGATAACGCTGTAGCTCCCGTCGGGGTTTTGAACTGTCGTGGTTGCGGTAGTAGTCGTAGTTGTTTTGGTTGTGGGTTGAGTTTGACCCGCGACGATAGCAGCTGTTGAAAGAATCAAGAGCGCCGCCGCGAGAAGAGAAATTCGGTTTTTCATCAGTCGCTTACTCCTTCCATTTCCCAATCGCGATTAAGTCTTGCCGGGGGTTATCTCAGGTTATTCAGTGACTTAGTCGCAAGCATTATGCCGCCTCGCTCAAGGCCAAAAAACCTCCGCAAGCAGGTTCGTCTTGTGGGTTTATTCAAGAAATAGGGTGAAAACGCCCGAGCGAGCGATGGGTAATGGTACAGGGCCTGTACGACAATTTAGCGAACGAACCCGCTTTTTGTAAGATGAGGTTTTAGAGCCTGCGCCCGGCGGCCGACTCCTCAATCAACTTGTTAAGGCGCTTCAGCCGCGTCTCTTCCTGTTTCGCGCTCACAATCCACCAATTGATCACTTTGCGATAGGAGGGCGGCTGAGCCTGGAAAAAGTTCCAGGCGCCTTTGTTTCGTTTGAGCGTGGCCGAGTAAGGTTCGACCAGCTCAGCGCTGCGTTGTTCATATGCGTACAGACCGGAGCGGTTTTCCCGACGCGCCTTAAACGCTTTCAGCCCAGCAGGCTGCATCAGCTGCTGCTTGATTAATTCGCCCGCGCGCTTGGTATTTACCGAACTCCAAATGCTGGTCGAACGGCGAGGAGAGAAACGGATCTTGTAGCTGTCTTCATCAATGCTTTTTCTGACCCCCGTCTATCCAGCCGAAGCATAAAGCTTCATCGACTGACTCGGGCCAGGTAACGCTCGGCTTGCCGCTGTGCTTTTTATAGAATCCGACCCACAACTCTTTTTCAGTTGTGTGATGAGTTGCCAGCCACTTACGAAACGCGGCAGGGGTTTTGAAGAATTTGGGAGTCACGGTGGTCTTGCAGACCGAGGGCAATTACCCTCGTCGCTCCTTTAGGAGCAAATGTTATAGAAACTCTCCGACACTTAACACACCAGCTCCTTTAGGAGAGAAATGATTAGTGCCTCATTCCGCTCCTAAAGGAGCTAAGTCAGATCTTAGAGGCGCGAAACCTATAAATATTTGACTCCCGGCGGGAGTGAAGACTTCCGACTCTGAAGGAATTAATAACTGTGAAGTTGCGTAATCGCACTCAGGACATCCGCCACCTGCGGCAGGATCACGTCTTCGAGTGTCGGCGCATAAGCCACGAAGGTGTCCATGGCCGCCACGCGTCTGACGGGCGCATCGAGGTGTTCAAAGAGTTCATCTGAAATGCGGGCGGCGATCTCAGCGCCGTAACCAAACGACAGCGAATCCTCGTGGGCCACGATCACGCGATTGGTTTTCCTAACCGTTTCAGCGATCGCATTCCAGTCGTAAGGTTGCAAACTACGTAGATCGACAATCTCCACGCTGATGCCCTGTTGTTCAGCTTGCTTCGCGGCGACGATCGAACGCTGCACCAACGCGCCGTAAGTGATGATCGAAAGATCTGTACCCTCGCGGACAGTTTTTGCTTTGCCGAAAGGCACCATGAAATCGTCGGGCGGATACTGCGACTTGTTGTAAGCCTGGCGATAGAGATGCTTATGTTCCAGGAACAACACCGGATCATCGCAGCGGATAGCCGTTCGCAACAGGCCATTCGCGTCCAGCGCATTTGACGGGTAGATCACTCTAAGGCCGGGTATCTGCGTAAACGTCGAGACTCCGGACTGCGAATGATAGACGGCGCCGCCTTTCAAATAACCGCCGACCGGCACGCGCATCACCACGGGTGATTTCCAGTCATTGGCCGAGCGCCAGCGCATCAATGCCAGTTCATTACGAATTTGATGCATTGCGGGCCAGATATAATCAAAGAACTGAATCTCAACCACGGGCTTGAGACCACGGGTCGCCATCCCAATTGCGCGGCCGACAATGTTGGCTTCGGCCAGCGGGGAATTGAAGACCCGCGCGCTGCCGAATTTTCGCTGCAAGTTGGCAGTGACTTTAAACACACCGCCCTTGCCTTTCACTTTCTCCAACGATTCCTCTCGCGAACAGTCCGCCACATCTTCACCAAACACGATGATGCGCGGGTCGCGTTCCATCTCCGTGTGGAGACAACGGTTGATCAGATCGACCATCGTGCCGGCGTTGCCCGATAATTCCGCGCCTTCTTCGGTGTCGAATTCTTTTGAAGTTGGATCAACGTCCGGCGAGTAAACGTAAAGCTTCGCGGTTTCGGCCGCCGGTTGCGGACTGGCGAGCGCCTGATCGGCAGCTTCATTTACGAGCGCTGCGACGTCGTCTTTGACCTTTTGCAGTCCGTCATCGTCAACGATCTTTTCTTCAATCAGCAGTTGCCCAAAACGTCTCACCGGATCGCGCTCGGCGTCAGCCGCCCGTTCTTCCTCAGTCCGGTAGAGCTTTTCATCATCTGACAGAGAATGTGAATACGGACGAATGACCTTTGCATGGATCAGCGCCGGCCCGCGGCGCGCGCGGCAATACTGAACGGCGCGGTGCATTGTGTCGAGAGATGCCAGCAAGTCTGTGCCGTCGCACCTTTGCAAATAAAGATTTGGAAATCTTTCGAGCAAGCGGGAGACGTCTCCGCCCGCAGTTTGTACTTCAACCGGAACGCTGATCGCATACCCGTTGTCTTCGATCAGAAAAAGGACAGGGAGTTTGAGATTGCAGGCGGTGTTTAATGCTTCCCAGAATTCGCCTTCGCTGGACGTGCCGTCGCCAATTGAAACATAAGCCACTTCGTCCTTACGAAAATTTGAAGCGCGACCCCTGAGTTCCTTGATCAACTTGAAACGGTACGCGGCTTCAGCGCAACCGACGGCCTGCAACAACTGCGTGCCGGTGGGAGACGACTGGGAGACGATATTGAGTTTCTTATGTCCCCAATGCGAAGGCATTTGCCGGCCATGGGAGTTTGGATCCGCTTCGGCGCCCACGGCGGAAAGCAGCTGCTCGAGGGGCGTCATGCCGAGTTGCAGGCAAAGCGCGCGGTCGCGATAGTAGGGATAAAACCAATCATGACCGGGCTTCAGGATCATTCCCGCGGCGACGAGGATCGCTTCGTGGCCCGCGCCGCTAATTTGGAAGAAGATCTTATTCTGGTTTTTGAGTTGGATCTCCTTGTCGTCGAGTTTTCGCGAGAGATACATCGTGCGGTAGAGCTCGATCATTTCCTCGCGCGACAATCTCGGCCGCTCGCGTTTGGCCGGTTGCGCCGATTGAGCTTTCGGTGGTGCTGCGCGCTGAGGCTGATTAGCGCGCGGCTGATTAATACGCTGGGGCTTTGGATCGCGCTGAGGCTTTGGATCGCCCTGGGGTTGAGTTACGTGCTCAACGATTGGTTTCGGCGCTGGTGCAGGCTCCGGTTTCATTTCGACAGGCGTGGCGGGTTTTGGAGCACTCCGCGGCACCAACCGCGAGGTCGTTAAGGTTCCGCGTTTCTTCTCCTGGGCAGCCGCCTTTTCCCTGGCCGCCGCGGCTTGGGCCTCA
Source organism: Pyrinomonadaceae bacterium (assembly GCA_035557535.1). Taxonomy (GTDB): domain Bacteria; phylum Acidobacteriota; class Blastocatellia; order Pyrinomonadales; family Pyrinomonadaceae; genus PSRF01. The sequence continues at coordinate 111,449 of DATMDU010000147.1, read as the reverse complement.
GCCTGGGCCTTCGGTACAAGTTTTAGGACTTTTAGATCACTCATAATTATTACTCAGCCAGGTAGGACAGGCATTCTTGCCTGTCCACTAAAGCAATTCAGTGCGGCGGTTGGACAGGCAGGAATGCCTGTCCCACTTAGAACTCCGTCAGCGTCTCCCGGTATTCCTCGGCCATTGATGGATGTCCGTGGCGCGTGGCGGCGTCGATCCCGCGCTGATAAGTCTCCCTGGCCTTTTCCTTTTGATCTGCCTTTTCGTAGGCGCGAGCCAGCATGCCGAAGGCATTGCCTTCATCATCTGCGATTGCCAGATAGCGTTCCAACGTTTCGATCATCTCCGCAGTTTGCCCGGCCTTCTCATACTCCTTAGCCAGGCCAAAGAGAATGTTGCTGTTGACAGGATCGTTCACCAGCATTTGCTTGAAGATTTCGATTCGGGAAGTCATAAGAAAGTGATCGGTGATCAGTGGTCAGTGATCAGTGGTCAGTCAAAGTGCGCTTCCTTGCTGGCCACTGACCACTGGCCGGCGACTGACCACTGGCGCCAATGACCGCGCCCGCTCACTTCCCAATGATCAGCTTCGCAATCGTCTGCAACTGCATGTTCGACGTTCCTTCATAGATCGCGCCGATCTTGGAGTCGCGCCAGAATTTTTCGACCGGATAGTCTTTGACGTATCCATACCCGCCGTAAAGTTCAATTGCCAGTGAACTAATGCTTTCGGCCGCCCGAGACGAATACAGCTTGGCCATCGCCGCCTCTTTTACGAAGTTCATGCCGGCATCTTTCATGCGCGCCGCGTTGTAAACCATCAAGCGCGCAGCTTCCAGCTCGGTGGCCATCTCGGCAAGTTGAAACTGCACTCCCTGAAATTGATTGATCGACTTGCCAAACTGCTGTCGTTCGCCGGTGTAAGCAATTGCGGCATCAAGCGCGCCGCGGGCAATTCCGATCATCTGAGCGCCGATACCAATCCGGCCTTCGTTCAAAGTCTCAATCGAAGTCTTATAACCCTTGCCAACTTCGCCCAGCACATTTTCTTTAGGAACTTTGCAATCGGCCAGAATTAACTCGGTAGTTGAAGAGGCGCGAATGCCGAGCTTGTTTTCTTTCTTGCCGACTGAGAAACCTTCGAAAGTTTTCTCCACGATGAAGGCAGTGATTCCGCGATAACCAGCTTCTGGATTCGCATTGGCAAACAGAACAAAGATTTCGGCTTCGTTTCCGTTTGTGATCCAGAGTTTCTGCCCGTTGAGCAAATAGTGGTCGCCTTTGTCCACGGCGCGAGTTTGCATGGCAAACGCGTCCGATCCCGAGCTGGCTTCACTCAGCGCATACGCGCCAACACTCTCGGCCGCGAGCCTCGATAAGTGTTTCTTCTTTTGCTCATCGTTTCCCCAGCGAATGAAAGCGTTGTTGACGAGCGTGTTCTGCACGTCAACGAAGACGCCAACGGAAGCGTCAACCCGGGAAAGTTCTTCCACTGCCAGGATCGCAGTAAAGAAAGAGCCACCCGCGCCGCCAAATTCTTCCGGCGTTTCGATGCCCATCAAGCCCAGATCGAAACACTGTTTGACGAGCGCTGGATCGAGTTTGCCCTGCTCATCCATTTGCTCGACGCGCGGCCGGAGCTCGCCTTCAGCAAACTCGCGCACGCTCGCACGAAACATCTGCTCGTCTTCGGAAAGAGTCGTCAACGGACGACCCGCAAGCTGCTCAATGGCTGTTTGAGATTGACTCATCTTTACCTGGTCTGGTCCTGAAATTTTCGTATGGAAACCCGGGGTAGCATCATAATCAACGCAAAAGTAAAAAGGCAAAAGCAGGTTGCGGTTCGAACACTTGCAAGGTCTCATTAACACCGCACTTCAGTACGGTGACTAGCGAGCCAGGATCATAGTAACCGTTTTAATGGTATTAATATAGTTGACACACCACGGAAGCCGTGCTTAAATTCTCAGCATGGAAACCGACAAACCACTCCCGAAAACGTTACTCGAAGCCGTCAAGTATTTTGAAGATATTGATCGCTGTATCGAGTTTATGTCCATTCTTCGCTGGCCCGATGGCGTTATCTGTCCGCATTGCGATAGTGAACAAGTAGGCTTTCTGAAAACCCGCCGCATTTGGAAATGCAAAGCCAAAGAATGCCGAAAGCAGTTTAGCATCAAGTCCGGGACAGTCTTAGAGGATTCCCCTATCGGCTTGGACAAGTGGTTGTCTGCTATCTGGATGATCGTTAACAATAAAAACGGAAAAAGCAGCTATGAGATGGCGAGCGATTTGGGCATTACTCAAAAATCAGCGTGGTTCCTCAATCATCGAATCCGCCTCGCTATGCAGTCAGGAACGTTCAACAAGTTATCTGGCCAGGTCGAGGTAGACGAAACGTGGATCGGTGGCAAGGCGCGAAACATGCACGGTTCAGCCTTAGCTAGGCGAGTTGCCAAATTCGCCACCCCGCACACCGGGAGAAATCAGAACATCGGTAAGGTCGCGGTCATGGGCCTGTTAGAGCGTCACGGCGAAGTCCGCACTATGGTTGTCGAAGGAACCAAGCGTCGCATGCTTCACGGTGAAGTTGTCCGGCACGTTGAAGCGGGTTCCACGGTCTACACCGACGCGCTTCGGTCTTACAATCGTCTTGACGAAGAATACATCCATAACGTGATCAATCATGCAGAGCGTTATGTTGACGGTCACATTCACACGAACGGGATCGAAAACTTCTGGAGTCTCTTAAAACGATCCATTGGCGGCATGTATGTAAGTGTTGAACCCTTCCATCTTTTCCGATACCTCGACGAACAATCCTTTCGTTTCAACAAGCGCAAAGTCACTGCCCTTGACCGCTTTATCGAAGCCACAAAGACCGTCACCGGACGCCGCCTAACCTTCAAGGAATTGACAGGAAAAGACATAAACAACTGAAGACAAAAACGAATTGGACGCGGTAAAAAGCGGTAGGAAGCGCCAGATCGCTAGCCTAGAACTGTTGCTTTACTCTGGCAACCTATTTGTGATACTTACGACCTATGATAATCCAGCCGGAGCTGCTGTATGGCCCAAAGAAAGTGGACTACTAGCTCCCGATACAACTATGCCGGACAAAAACGATGAGATTGAAGAAGCTAAAGGCACCGTCGTGCCCCCCGTGAGCGAGTCCCTTGAAGCGACGATAAATAGATCCACTAAGGAGGTAACTCTCAGGGATGCCAGTGGGCGAGTGCTCACAATTAAAGCGAACGTCATAGAAGACGAGGAAGACGAGGAAGAAGAAGTCCATCCCTTAACGCCGGATGAGTTTCGCAAGGCGTTAGAGACTGTATCTTCCCTTGGATTAACTTGGACGGCTGATCGGATTCCCCGTGTGATAGCCAAAGATCCGGAAGCTGAGTCGGCTTTTTTTGGAGAGGAATACTTACAGGTTCAAAACGACTATCCTAATCTTCCCCGAGAACTCAGTGCCGTGATCTTCCATGCTCTAACAGGTTCCCATGCCTATGAGAGTCTTGTTGGCAATGAAGAACAGCTAAAAGCAAAAGTCTTGGCCGTTCGCGATCTAGTGCTGAATTCCAATTATCGCTCTGAGTTCTTTTTCAAGTACGCGATCAAGGTTCCATATTTTGAAACCATAGATTGGGAGGTCGTTTTCAAGACTCACGAGCGAAACGTTGAAGGAATGCCGGCGGTCGCATATGCATTGCTGCTTTTAACATTTCATAACACGAATGCAAGGCTCGGTAAGATAAACGAACATCAAAACACTACAGTGGCTGTGGATTTGACTCTCGTGAATAAGTTGATCGGTCTTTTAGTGGAAGTGAAAACAGCACTGGAAGAATCTCAAAAGCTTAGTGATCAACTATATGATCGTGCTACACCGGAGGGCGACGATGCACCGCATAACTAATCACTCGTTTGAGTCGGAAGGTTTTCGCGCTCATCTGTTTCTTAGTAAGAAAAAACGCTCTCGCAGGACACGATGGGCGTACATTGCTTCTTCAAAACTTACAACGGTTTTGGCCGAAGAGAGCCAGACATGGAGAAGCGTAAAAGCTACCCACGCACCACGGCAGCACGTGGTCCCCAAGCAACTCGCGTTTGAGTTTAGTTTCGAGCAGATGTTTCGATCTTTGGTTCGACAGTGGCGTGACGACACTGAGCATATGTCAAACGTAAATAAGGCAAATGCTCACCCGGCCTACCAACAAATAATCGGCATGGGCAGGGTCCTTACTTCACAAATCGTTCCCTTACTGCTGAAAGAGTTAGAAGAGCGTCCAGACCATTGGTTTAGAGCTTTGGTCGAAATCACTGGAACTGATCCGGCGGAAGGGCAGGACACTTTTGAGGGTGCGATTAGTTCTTGGTTAGACTGGGGAAAACGAAAGGGCTACTCTCCGCATGCGCGATCCGCTGCTTGAATCCAAGTTCCCGAAGTTAAGCAGTGGCGGGTATAGTATTGAAAGTCGGCAGGACGGTAGCTATAACTGCGTAGCGTTTGCTATTGGTAATCCAACTCGAAACTGGCAATGGATGCCATACCCGACAGGTGGTTACTATTGGCCCCCAGGTATTGAGGGTGATGACACGATTCAAACATGGACAAAAGTTTTTTCGATTCACGGCTATCGCCAGTGTGAAAACGGGGACTTCGAACCCGGCGTTGAAAAGATCGTGTTATATACTGACCCAGATGGTGTCCCGACGCATGTCGCGCGTCAGGATATTGCTAGAGGAACGTGGATAAGCAAACTCGGAAAGGGTCATGACATTCAGCATGACCAGTATGAAGCGTTAGAAGGATTTGACGGTCACGAGTACGGCGTTGCGGTTAGATTCATGTCGAGACCTCGTACATTACCTGCTTCGAACTGATTGTGAGAAAACAATTGAAAAAGACGAAACTGGCACCTAGCGAAAAGTCAGAAGAATTCAAGCGCTTTGAAGACTTCACCCGACGCATACTCGCTGTACCCAAGAAAGAGATCGATAAAGAGAAAGCTAGGTACGAACGGAAGAAAACCGCTAATAAGCACAAAGTCGCGTGACTTACATGTCACGCTGATCTTGATCTGCCCCGAAAGATATATTCTTCGTCTTGCCCCAAACTCGCTTATAACCCACAGCACCCGCCGCAAAGATAACTAAAGCCACGCCAATCCAATAAGACAACGTTTCCCGGCCCTCAGGGGCAAAGAGAATGATCGCGGACGCGGCGATAATCAGAACCGCAGCGAGTATTAACCCGAGTCGCTTCGTCTTTTCTTGCTCGGCAATGTATAACGCATGAACTTGTGTGCGCTCTATTAGAAAGCGCTCGGCTGTCCTAGGAGAAAGATCGGTTGCTATATTCCTAGAGTCCAACTCTTCCAGCTCCGCTTCTGTGTATATTCTTTGACTCACGCCCCGCCACGGGGGCGACAACTTGATTTCGCTCCTGCGTCTATTTGGTTCTCTCGGCTTATCTTCGGACATTGGAGAGGTGTTCCGTTCTTTTTTGAGGCCGCGTAGATTAGAGCACCCCGATGTATGGTGTGTCAACTATATCAATGCCGTTTTAATGGTTTCACACGTAAACCGTTGAAAACGGTTTAGGCCCGCAGGGACTGTCGATCACCTGGCTGAAGCCAGGTGTTAATGAGATTGGCTTCCGTTTCAACTGATCCACTAACCACACCCGCTTTGATTCCCAAAACCAATTGCGCGTGTGATACCTTGCTTTTTCTGCAACCAAGGTATGAGGATTAAGTCGTTTGGAAAAAGTCGCCCAGGGAAACAAGGAAAAGACGGCTCAGCAGACGAGTGACAAGGCCAGGAACAAAAAACTGGCCCGCTTTGGAATCGTCTTTGCGATTTTGGGCCTCATCCTCTTTGCCTACTTTGTCCGGAAAGCCGGCGTGACTCAGATCCTCGATGGCATCAAGCGACTTGGTTTCGGATTCCTGCTGGTGCTCGCCATCTCATCCACGCGTCACATGGTTCGGGCCCTCGCCTGGACCAAATGCTTTGAGGCGCCTCATAGCCTCAAGTTTCGTCACGCTCTTGAAGCAAGACTGATGGGTGACGCGGTAGGCAACATTGTCCCGTTAGCCAGCGCCGCTGTTTCCGAACCCTCGAAAGCCGCTTTTGTAACCAACCGCGTACCGCTCCTGGCCAGCCTGTCGGCGATCGCGCTGGAGAATATTTTTTACAGCATGTCGGTGGTGCTGTTTATTTTTTCCGGAACGACGGCGCTGTTGCTGAGTTTTTCGTTACCAAAACCGCTCCGCATCGCGAGCATCGTGGCGCTGGTAATCACGGTTGCAATTGTGCCTCTTGGTTACCTGGTCATTCGAAAGCGATTGAAGTTTGTGAGCGGTCCCATGAGCTTTTTTTATGGACGAGGGATCGCGAAGGCGTGGATGGAAAAAGGAATCCCTGGGGCAAAAGCGCTTGAAGATCGAATCTACAGTTTTTACGAGCAGAACAGCGAACGCTGTATCGCAATTTTCCTGCTCGAGCTTTGTTTTCATGCGGCGGGCGTTACCGAGATTTACGTTACCCTGTCATTCATCAGCGAACTGGTGGCGCCGACTCTGCTGACAGCGTTCATACTCGAATCCGTCAACCGTGTGATCGTGGTGGTGTTTAAGTTTATCCCCTTCCGCACCGGAATTGATGAAGCGGGAACCGGATTGCTGTCGAAGGTGCTCGGCTTTACTACCGCAATCGGTGTCACGCTGGCGATCGTCCGGAAAGCACGCGACCTGTTCTGGACCGCGGTAGGGATGGCGTTGATTGTGCGGCGGGGCTTCTCGCTGAAAAATTTGGGCAAGGTTGACGACGAGCCTGCGTTAGCAGGCGACAGCGTAAAGCCTGGGGCGTAAGCCCCAGGTCACCGCAAACAAAGAGTTCGAAGCCTGCGAAGCAGGCGACAGCAGAGTACCAAATTGGCGCTTGTCTCAAAACTCAACCCGCTGCCGCGCGTTACACGGGCTGTGCTCATCTTCCTTGCTTTCCTGGGGCTCACGCCCCAGGCTTTATGCTGTCGCCCGCCTACGCGGGCTGCGCTGTGCATGCTCCTGTTGGGTTCGGTGGTCTATGCCCAAACATCGGACGCACGGGCGCGAAAGCTTGACGAGTTTGGAGACATTCAAGCTTCCGACCTGATTGCCCGACTCGATAACCTCGCGGTCCAGTTACAAAACGAACCCACGACGCGCGGCTTTCTGATTGTCTATCGTGAACGTCGCGATATGCCGGGTTTGAGTAACCGGTATGCACACCGCATGAAAAACTATCTGGTGGAAACGCGAGGCGTCGCTTCCGAGCGGGTGCTCACGGTTGATGGCGGCATTGCCGGATGTCTCACTCAGGAGCTGTGGATTGTTTCACCCGGAGGCGCGCCGAAGCCCCGGCCGGACGCTTATTTCGACGGCTATCAACCTTCCGCTTACAAATTCGACGAGCATCACTACAGCTCGCCTGATGGGCCTGATGGAATTGTCTACTGGCAAGAGCCGCCCGATGAGTTGCTCGGCTATCTGGAAGCCTTCGCAGTTGAGCTCAGAAAGAATCCGAAGTCTCACGGTTACCTGGTCGCTTATCGAAGCGCCGCGCGAGACCGCGCTGCGGTTACCCAAACAATGCTGCGGACCGAACGAAATTTCCTGTTGAAGAAACTGGGCGTCAAGGCGTCGCAGATAAAAATGATTGACGGCGGCACACGCGAATGGCGCACGATGGAACTATGGATCGCCCGATCGGAGAAGGACGTTCCCATCATCACTTCCTACCGCTACTCGCCGCGCCGCCGCCGCCGTTGACTCGGGCTCGACAGCTCACAGACTGCCAAACGCGTCCTTCAGACTGCCAACGTCCCCTCAGTTTGCGATAGGAGGCTCCGTCAGGAGCCAAATGTTTATAGCAAGGGCTGGCAACTTAATAATGTTTGCGGAGAAGGAATGACGAATGTCGCTCCTTCCCCGCAAAACCTTTCAGGCGTTCATTAACTATAAAGATTTTGTTCCTGGCGGAACGAAGATTGTGCGGAAAGCCATCCAGCCTTCATCAACCAACAGTCGCTTTGGTCAATATTCAGATTATTCGTAAGCAAGTGCGCTCACCGGATCGAGACCTGAAGCGCGCACCGCCGGATACAGTGCGCCAAACGCTCCGCCCAGAATTCCAATCGCCGCCGCGGTGAAGGCCCAGCTCCAACTAAACTCAAAATAGAGTCCATAAAACTTTTGAATTAGGTAACCGGCCAGAAACGAAAGTGCGAAGCCGGCAACCAAACCCACCGCGCTGATCAATAGCGCTTCCGACTCAATGATGAAGACGATGTAGCGACGCGACGCGCCCATCGCTTTGAGAATGCCAATCTCGCGCGTGCGTTCGGTGATTGTGGTGTACATCGCCAGCATCACTACCAGAGCGCTGACGACCGCAGCTAACCCGACCAGCACCCGCAGGAAAATTCCGAGGTAAGGAATACTCTTCTCCAGGCCGGAAAAAACTTCATCTGTGAATTGAATTTTGTTCCCGGGGAGTTTCTCATCGATTCTCTTGGCGATGTCGACCTTGTTTGTGCCTTCCCGGATCTTAACCAGGATGTAGGTACACTTGCCCGCCGACTCCAGCGATTCCTGCAACCCCGCGAGTGTCGTCTTCACGCGCGCTGTTGATTCCGGTGAATAAATGCCTACTACGCGATATGGCCGATCGCCAAGCAGCTTGAGAGAAGTTCCTACCGTCAGTTGATTGTTTCGCGCTTTGGTCGTGTCGATAACGATTTCGTCGTTTGCCTGGGGCGCGCGCCCGCTTTCAATTTGCAGTCGGTTAACCCGCGCATAGTGGTCCCATTCCACGCCTTCAATACGTTCGAAGCCAAATCCTCGGTTGCCCTGCAGGACGTAAACGACGACAGGCATGGCTTCTTCAACTCCGTCAACCTGCTTCAGTAAATCAACATACTTGACGCTTAAATTCGCGGTGGAGCCGGTCAATTGCATGCCGCCCGGGCGCGTGAAGAGAATTTCCGCACGCACGTTTGCAGCACGGCGTTGAAGGTCCTCAGACATGCCTCGCGCCAGGCCCGTAAAGAGCATCACCAGGCAAACCCCCAGAGCGACGCCCGCCACACTGACGAGGGTGCGAATGGGGCGCTGACGAATGTTGGAGACGACGAGATTGTCCATACGAGCCGTAACGATAAAGTATTTTGCCGAAAGCTACCACTTCCCACTCAGACTCTTACTGGGACCGCGGTCCCAAGTGAAGAGCTTGACTCTGAACCAGTAGAAGAATCCCTTACGGTTTTGGGTTACGATAGCGACTTCCAATCAAGGGGAACATTCACCAGGTGCCAGCTACTACTACTCAAAACCGGAATTGGATTGTCATACTCACGCTGGCGCTGTTGGTTGTCATCGGCCTTGGCTTTCGGGTTAGCCGATTAGCGGCCATCGGTTTTGCTGAGGATGAAGTAAACAAAGTTGATGCGATTGAGGCTTACTCGCGCGGAGACATTGCGGGCAATGCCGAACACCCGATGCTGATGAAGGCGCTGATGTACATTTCTGCAACGCGCCTGGGGCAGGGCGGCGGTCCGGACATGCTCAGTGATGAACTCGCGTATCGACTTCCCAATGCACTCTTTGGCGCGTTGACGGTGATTCCGTTATTTCTATTGACGGCTGCCTTCTTTGACCGGTGGACCGGACTCCTGGCGGCGGGATTCTGGGCGGTCGGAGTTAACGCCATCACCATTAACCGGATCGGCAAGGAAGACACGCTGCTCGTTTTCTTCATGCTCTTCGCCTTCTACTTTTACCTCCGAGCTAAACAAACGAGCACCAGAGATCTGAAGACACGCAGCCGGAATTATTTGTTGAGCGGTATCTCGTTCGGGCTCATGCTTGCGTCGAAATACTTCCCCAACTACCTCGGACTAAATGCGCTTTATCATCAATTCTTCCGCGTCCGGAAGAGTGAGCCCGGTGACCCGCCGGGAAAAACGTCAAAGGTGTTCTACATCGCGTTGGTAGTAGCGTTCCTGGTCGCAAATCCACCGATACTTCTGCCCCAGGTTTGGAGTTATCTCAATGCCTATATGGGCGAGAAGCTGTTGGTTCATTCGGGTTATCTTTTCGCCGATCATCTTTACATCAATAAAGTTTCCAGCACCCCATTTGGCACTCCCATCTATTTCTACCTGGTGGTTATGGCGATAAAGATTCCCCTGCTGGTGCTGGGCGCGTTTCTCGTCGGCCTGATAGTTTCAATCAAACGTCGGGCGCATTCCGCGTATGCGTTTGCGCTGTTCATGTTCCTGCTCTGGATCATTCCTTATTCGTTGATTGGCGCGAAGTGGCTGCGTTACACGCTGTCGCTGATGCCTTTCGTTTATATCCTGGCAGCAATTGGTGTGATTGAGCTGATCAGATTTATGAACGGGCGCTTGAGATTTGCGGCGCAGGGAAGGGCAATAGTATCTGCAATTCTGGTAAGCATCTTTCTCGGATTGCCGGCGTGGACCGCATACTCCGCCGGTCCTCATTATGCGCTGTACACGAATGCGCTGGGCCGGAACCACATCGGATACTTTTTTCCTCACGACGAGTTTTATGACGACCGCCTGCGCGAAGCGATTCTGTTTGTTTGCCGCAATGCTCCCGAGGGTGCGATCATTGCCCACGAAACACCGGCAGTTACGCGTTACTATTTACGTGAGTTTGGCCGCACGGATCTCAATTCGCTCGCCATTTCCGCACCTGAGTTCAATCCGGGTAACCTTTCGGGGCCGGCCTACATTATTATCCAGCGAGGCCGAACGTATTTTGAGAACCGAGAAAAGATTAGCTTCGTGCGAAGTCATTTCAAGAAGGTGCACGAGGAGAAGGTCAACGGGCTGATCGCGGCTGAAGTTTTCGTCAATGAAGCCCCATGATCAACCAGCCCGCGTCAGCGGATCGAGTTTGATAGAATCATGAAAACAAGCACGCGACACCCACGCATTTACCTGACCATTCTGTTGATTGCAGCGGCAATTTTCTCTGCGCCGACAAGTCAGAGCTCTTCCCAACGAGTCCAGATAACCATCCTCGGGACCACGGATCTTCACGGCAATATTCTCCCGGTCGATTACTACACCGACAAACCAGACAACCGCGGGCTGGCGAAAATTGCGACGCTGATCAAGCGAGTGCGTAAGGAAAATGAAAACGTGCTGCTGATAGATTCCGGCGATACGATCCAGGGGACGCCACTCGCCTACTATCACAATAAGAAGAACAACCAACCGCCCCATCCGATGATGGTGGCGATGAACGCGCTCAATTTCGACGCGATGGCCGTCGGCAATCATGAATACAATTTCGGCCTGAAGGTGCTGGAGAAAGCTCGCAGCGAAGCAAAGTTTCCCTGGCTGTCAGCCAACACCTACAACCAGGGAACAACGAAAACGCACTACCAGCCTTACTTTGTTAAAGAGGTTGCCGGCGTCAGGGTTGGAATTCTGGGATTGACCACTCCCGGAGTGCCCACCTGGGAAAATGCGCCAAACTATGCCGGGCTCGAGTTTCACCAGCCTTTGCTTGAAGCGAAGAAATGGGTGCCGGTGTTGCGCGGTAAAGAACGCGCGGACGTCGTGGTCATCGCTATGCACATGGGAATTGAAGAGGACTTGCGCACGGGCGAAGTAAACCCCGGTCAGGTACAAAACGAGAACCAGGCAGTCGCGATCGCGAAGCAGGTTCCAGGCGTCGACCTCATTTTCATGGGCCACACCCATCGGGATATTCCATCGTTGACCATAAACGGAGTTGTGTTAACGCAGGCAAATCACTGGGGCCGGCACCTGGCCCGCGCAGATATCTATCTGGAAAAAGTTGGAGCGCGTTGGCGCGTGTATGCGCGCGGGACGCGCACCATTCCGGTTGACGAAAAGGTCCAGGCGGACGAAGAGATCGTCAAGCTGGCCGAGCCTTACAATCGCGAAACGCAGGCGTGGCTATCGCGTAATATTGGAAACTCCGGCAAGGATTTGAGAGCTACTGATGCGCGTTTTCGCGACACCGCGATCCTCGATTTGATTCAACGCATTCAGATGGACGTCGGTAAAGCGGATGTTTCGATGGCGGCCGTATTCAATCCGGAAGCGCGCATAGAAAAAGGGTCAGTTACTGTGCGCGACATCGCCGGTCTCTACGTTTATGAGAACACTCTGGTGGTGCTGGAAGTGACTGGCCAACAGATCAAAGACGCCCTCGAGCATTCAGCAAAGTACTTCCGACCATACGAAGCAGGAAAGACGCCGGCGGATCTGATTGATCCGAAAATTCCTGCATACAACTTTGATATCGCAGAAGGCGTAAGCTACGTCCTCAATATTTCCAAGCCGATCGGCCAGCGAATCGAAAATCTGCAATTTGAAGGCAAGCCGCTGGCGCCCAACCGCAAGCTCAAACTAGCCACGAATAATTACCGCGTGAACGGCGGGGGTGGGTACACGATGTATAAAGGCGCGCCCGTCGTATATCGATCCAGCGACGAAATTCGCGAACTGATAATTGACTGGGTGGAGCGCAACAAGAATATTCCGACCGAGCCCACGAACAACTGGAAGATCGTGCCCTAAAGTCCAAGACCCAAAGTCCAAAGTCCAAAGTCCAAGGTCCAACGTCCGAGGTCCAAGGTTCAAGGTTCAAGGTCCAAGGTCTTCGTTGCCAGGGTTGACCTCTACAAGTCAGAGACAACCAGCGAAACGAAGACTTTGGACATTGGACATTGGACATTGGACATTGGACTTCTTTTTCTCTCGCTTCGCCAACCAAACTCCCAGGATCCGTGTCTATGAAGAAGACTGAGACACCACGGCGATCGTATGCCTCCGAGGTAGTGCCATAAGTAGTGAAAATGAATTAATCAGGCGAGCTCAAGCCGGAGAGACTGACGCATTCTGCCGGCTCGCGGAGGAGTATGAGCGACGCGTCTATCGGCTGGCCCTTCACTACTGTCGTGATCACCAGGACGCCGAAGATCTAAGCCAGGAGGTTTGGCTGAAAGCGTTTGCCGCTTTGTCGAGCTTCAGATTTGAATCGGCCTTCTACACCTGGTTGCGAAAGATCCTGATCAATTGTTTCCTGAACCATCGTCGTCGCGCTGCCGCCTCGTTTCCCTGGCACGAACAACTCTCCGAATACCAGCAGGCCGAAGATTATGCGATTGAGCGTGGCCCGGTCGCGAACTCGATGGAAACCAACCTGCAGAACCAAATGGTCGTGGAAAAGGTAATGCAGGCTTTGGCAGAGGTGACGGCGCAACAACGATTAACTTTCCTGCTGAAGCATCAGGAAGGAATGACTTACGAAGAAATAGCGAAAGCGATGGGTTGTTCCACCGGGACCGTAAAGAAATCGGTATCGCGCACGATCACCAAGCTGCGGGAAACGTTAAGCGCCAACGACGAACCGGAAAGCTATGTTTCGTGTGCCGCCACAGAATTACTGAACTAGGAGTTTGAGTGATGCACAATTGCAAGTTGACCAGAAATCTTTTGCTCGATTATGCGCTGGGCGAAGAGTCTACTCCGCAAGCGCTTGAAGCGCTGGCCCAGATGGGCGGTTGTCCGCCCTGCCAGGCGGAGTTTGCCGCTATTCGACGCACCTTGCGCGTTTCTGGTCAGGCGCTTTCAACAATCGAGCCGGCGGAGGAATTTTGGCAAGGCTACCATGCGCGACTCAGTGAAAAACTGGTGCAGCAGCAGGAAACGCAAAACGCCCCGGCACCAAACTCCAGTCCACATACTCTGCCGCTCGGCGCGCGGTTATTGAACGCTGTGCGTTCGTTTGCAACTGCTTCCGTGCGACTGCCGGCTCCGGCTGCGATAGCGATTCTGCTGTTGGTCGGATTCTTGACATACAACATGCTTTCGTTTTCGAGCGCACCGGCGAATGCCTCGGCGTCGAGTCTGGTCACCCAGGAGCGGATCGTTGAAGTTCCTGTCATTCAGGAACGAGTAGTTACGCGGACGGTTTACGTTGAGCGGAAGCCGCGCGCGTCTCAGGGCAGTGTGCCTGTGCGCGCCAATCTCACTGCGGCCGGCAACAGACGTCGTACGGAGTCCTTGAATAAGACTGCGATGAGTCTCGCGGGGTTTAAACCTACTGACCAGGTGAAGCTGACGGTAATCAAGGGGAGCTATCAGGATGAAAAGTAGAATTTTAATCCTGGTTCTTGGTCTGCTGTTGCTGTCCGCACCGGCGGCGGCGCAGGAAGACATCAGACGGCATTTGGTCGTGCCTCTAACTGAGGGTGGTTACGTTGCCTTCAAGAGCGAGACTGCGTGGGCCGGCGCCACGCGAACTTCAGCGGCCGTCGAAGATCTGCAAGGAGTTTTCAGGTCGCAGGCTTTTGTTGATGAGAACCAGGTAATTCACCGCGTGCTGGTTGACGCCGCAGGTAAATACGTCTTCGGTTATGACCTCATGATTCGGCCGGTGGCGGCTTCCAGGACGTTCACTATTGCAGTGAAGCCGCTGGATGGGTCGGTTGAGAACAGGTTGGTTAAGAACAGTCCGGAAGTTCAATCCTCACGAATCGCAACCCTCCCACAGGCAACTGAGCCACAGATTCTGGCGGACGGTGATTCATTTGCGCTCGATTTGCTGGTCAATCAAACCACCGGAGTCAAGATCGTTGATTTTGTCAGGGTCTCATTCGATCGCTCCAACCTATGGGACGACAACCCGCGAACCCTACCGCGCGACTTCACGCTCGATGCGGTGGCCCTGACGCTGGCTGACTACAGATTGCTGATCGACGGCAATCTCGTTGCTGCCGGCAAGCCCGGAACAAATTTCGGCGGTGCGCTGGTCTGGTGTTACGTCGAGGGCCGAGGGCGTTTCATCTTTTCCCTGGTTCCGCGCGAAGGCTATCAGTTTCAGAAAGTCGGAATCATCAAAGAAAACAGAATCGAATTTACGGTGAAGGGAAACCACTACGAGTGGCTTTCCAGTTCACCCATCCTGCCCAACGGTGGGACCTGGAATCTTTGGGTGTTGCACGATCCGAAGTACCTCCCCTTTGGTTCGCAGGAACCGCGCACTGACGAGAAGAGCACATTGGATAAGTGGGACGAGTCAATTAGAGGAGCAGGCGATACGTGGACCCGGATTGGCCGCACCCGCGACACGTTTAATAGGAAGACTGACCAGTTTCCCCAGGTCCAGGCAGTCAAACGTTTCAAGGTGATGGTCGGCGCGGCGGATCGTGTTGAGAACCTGTGGCCTCGGAATATGTAAACGCGCTGAGCGCGTCAGAAATTATGAAAAGGTTCACCTCGAAATTGATTGTCGTCATCGTCGTGATCGTCTCTGCGGCGACCGCCAGCCTGGGCGACATTCGGATCAAACGCCGAGTGACTGTGGCAGGTAAACAAGTTGAGAAGACCCTCTTGCTAAAGGGCGCGCGCCAGCGGACGGAGACACGCCATGAATCTATTTTGGCTCCCGGCGAGTTTTTCGAAGTTGCGTTCGTTGAGCAGTGTGATCTGAAACGAATGATTTGGATCGATCTTACAACCAAGAGGTTCGCGGTTCAGACGGGGGGAACTCCGGCAGCCGCGATCATGGCATTCAACGAATCCCAACTTCCCGCCGATAAGCAGCGCCTGCAGGCGGCTGAAGCGCGCGCCCGGAAGAAAGGTTTGTTGTCGGCGACTACGACTGTGATCGATACCGGCGAGCGCCGCGAGATGTTTGGACTCGTTGCCCGCCATCTCAAAACCACCACCGTCTGGACCGCAACTCCGCGGACTTGTAACAGTCCGGCAATGACTTCCGATACGGACGGCTGGTACGTCGATTTGTTTTACGGCGTCGACTGCTCCGCCGATCTATCGGGCTCAATCAGTCCAGCCTACCTCGCTGGCAGTGGCAAATGCTTCAGCGAATATGCGGTCAAAAAAGGATATTGGCTGGAACATAAAAGAATTGGTCCGGCTTCTCTCGGCTATCCGCTGGTGGAGACAAGAACGTCGTATGACGACAAAGGAAAACGGCTGGTCGCCACGGAAGAAGTAGTCGAACTTTCTAACAACGCCCTGGATGCATCGCTCTTCGATGTGCCGGCAGGTTTTACAAAAGTGGATTTCAAGTCTGACAACCCGTCCTTTTTTCGTCGCTTGTTTTCGTTTCTCGGCCAGTGACGTGATTCCCGGGACTGTTGGAACTTAACTAGTTTCCCCAGGTGTAAATGGTGTCGCATTTCTTTCGGGCCTCGAGTTGAGGCTGCGGAACGGGGTAGGGGTGTGCCCGAAGTGATCATGTCGCAGCAGCGATAGCACCCAACCGCAGAAGAAATGCGCGCCTCATCAAGAAATGTGAAGGAGAATTCGAAAATGAAAATGAAAAAACTCTCGGCAACTCTGGTCATCCTCCTGTGTTTATCATTTGGCTCGCTGCGGGCGAAGGCACAATCTGACGAGCTGCCAAAGTTTGAAGTAGGTGTCCACTTCACTTCAATCACAAAACCCAGCTTTGGTAACGGCGATACGGAGCCGGGTCTGGGCGGCCGTCTTACCTACAACATCAACCGCAGCGTGGCGGTAGAGGCGGTAGGAAATTTCTTTCCGCATTCGTGCCGCTTCTGTGGCGGCAACGGAGGCGATAACAGCGGTAACATTAGCCAGGGTTTCGTCGGCGTCAAGGCAGGCAAGCGGTTCGACAACTGGGGAATTTTCGCGAAGGCGCGTCCTGGGATTACCAGTTTCAGCAAAGGCGATAGTACCTATGTCGCCACCGGCCCGCTGCCCGCGTTCCCTTTTCAGTTTGTGCAGAACCGAGCCAGCCACTTTTCCGCTGACCTTGGCGCAGTGCTCGAGTTCTATCCGTCCAAGCGACTGGTGACCCGCTTTGAGGCTGGTGACACGCTCATACATTATGGCTCGCGTACAACGAATGTTCCGACTTTTGACGGGGCTGGTAATTTCACCCTGGCTCCCATTTCCACGCGTTCCGAGACGAGGCACAACTTTCAATTTTCAGCCGGAGTGGGTTGGCGATTCTAGTACGGGTATTCGGAGTACAAGGTCCAAAGACCAAGGTCCAAAGTCCAGGGCCCGAGGTCTGATCTCCAAAGCTGATCTTGCAAATCCGGTGTTGGAGTTTGGACTTCGGACCTTGGATCTTGGATCTTGGACCTTGGACCTTGGACCAAAACTAAAACCAGCGCGACCGCCCGGGGCTTGGGGGTCGCGCTGGTTTCTAACAACCGGGGGCCAAGCGGGGAGCTCGCCGACCGGTTCCACGGGGAGCCATATGGTTAGCGAAGTTTTGCCAGATTCTGAATCGCAGCTACTTCGATGATCTCGTAGGAACTTTGTGCTTGTTCGCTCTTGGAATTGATGCTCGCCACTTCGCGTTCGAGGTCGAGCTCATCGCGCGACTTCATCAACTGACGACCTGCCGAGTCGCCGCCACACCAAACCTGCGACAGGAAATACCGCTCGCCGTATCGATGAAACACCAGCCGCGCGTTGCCTCGGTTTCGCTCACGCTCGATCGCCTCGCTGGGTCGAAAGGCCGAAGTCTTTCCGTCAATGCTCTGGATCAATAGCCCGTTGCCTGCCGTGCCCAACGTCTGCACGAGGTACTCGCCAGCCGGCATCGTTTTGTAGTCAAGGGTGAATTCAAATGGAATTACTGCCATCAGATTGTTCGAGGTTTCGCTAGACGCGACGCGGGATACCTGAGCGTTTGCGGCGACTGCCGTAGCGAAGGCGACGGCCACTATCGCCAGCAACATCGTGAGACCTTTCAAAAATTCCTTTTTCATTTTCCTTCACCTGCCTTCTCACTAAATTGAATCGTTCGCGAGATGCAAAGTCTATTGCCACTCTCGTGCCGCAAATGTCTCGAGTGACGATAGTTGAGGCGTGTTTGAAAAACCTCAGTGTTTGGGAGGTTGTTGCGTTCTGACCCTGGTCAGGAAAGGAGCGAGGACGTGGCCGGCACCGTTTATTGCTATCTTTTTAGATAGCAGAGGTTATCTGTTTAGATAGTTTCCGGCGTAGGCAATCCGCAGATTACACAGATTCAAAAACTTCGGACAAAGGTGGCCCGCGCCCGCGCCGCTATTGCCCCAAATAGCGGGGGGCGCGTACACTTCCGGTCGCCACATTTAGCCACTAAGATCCAGTCTTCACAGGAACGCATGAATCCGCGACTCACTGCCATTGCTGGCCGACTGAAAGGCAGCGTCTTCCCGATTGAAGAGTTGCCGGTTGTAATCGGGCGCGAAACCGCTGCCACTCTCTGCATCGCCGACGCCTCGATTTCTCGCCGACATTCCCAGATCGAGAAGGAAAATGATCAACTGATCATTCTCGACCTCGACAGTCTCAACGGCACATTTATTAACGATGTGCCGGTGAAACGCCGCATCCTCCAGCATGGCGATCGCGTTCGCATCGGCGATTCGCAGTTTCTCTTCCTCATGAGCGACAGCGCGGCCGCGGAGCACTCAAACGAAGTCAAGCTTGACGACGGCCAGGTCAGCGGCTCGACCCTGCAGCTCCGCTTCAACGACGCGGTTTACTTGATGGCCCGCGACTTGAGCGCCCTGATGAAAGTTTCGACGACTATCAATGCGCTACGCGGTGTCGACGCCATTCAGAAAACAGTGCTCGAGCTCCTTTTTGAGGTGGTGCCCGCCGAACGCGGCGTGGTGCTCCTGACTGATGGAAGCTTCCAGGCAGCAGACGTGCAGTTTTCATCCATCTTTGGCGTTGATAGGAAGCGCGGCCCGGATGAGTC
Source organism: Pyrinomonadaceae bacterium (assembly GCA_035557535.1). Classification (GTDB taxonomy): domain Bacteria; phylum Acidobacteriota; class Blastocatellia; order Pyrinomonadales; family Pyrinomonadaceae; genus PSRF01. The sequence goes on along the minus strand of DATMDU010000147.1, from coordinate 92,646 downwards.
GATTCACGTGAGCCGCACGCTGACGCAGTCAGTGTTTCAGAAGTGCGAATCTTTACTGGTTAGTAAGCCGTCCGACTCCAGTGGATTCGACGCAGCCAGCTTTATTGCCGACCAGCCTTCTTCCCTTCTTTGCGTTCCCTTAACCATGCTGGAGCGCACGCTGGGCGTGATCTACCTCGACACTAAAGAAGAGGACACCGTCTTTGATAAGGACCACCTGCAACTTGTCTCAGCTATCGCCGCGATCACGGCCGTGGCGATAGAAAACGCGCGGCACATTGAATATCTCGTCAGCGAAAACAGACGGCTGATTGCCGATTTCAACATCGAGCACAACATGGTCGGCGAGAGCGAGCGCGTGCGCGAGGTTTTGAAGTTTATTTCCAAAGTGGCGCCCACCGATTCGACCGTGATGCTTTCGGGCGAAAGCGGCACCGGCAAAGAATTAGCCGCGCGCGCGATTCATCAAAACAGCAAGCGCGCTGACAAACCTTTTATGGCCGTAAACTGCGCGGCCCTCGCTGAACCTTTGCTGGAGAGCGAACTATTTGGACACGAACGCGGCTCATTCACCGGCGCCCTTGTGCAAAAGAAAGGGCGGCTGGAAGTGGCCCATGAGGGCACAGTCTTTCTCGATGAGATAGGCGAATTGTCTCCGGCGATTCAGGTGAAACTATTGCGCGTCTTGCAGGAGCGTGAATTTGAACGGGTCGGAGGCACGCGTCCGATTAAGGTGGACATTCGCGTGATTACCGCTACCAACCGTGATCTCGAGGAAGCCGTGAGCCAGGGTTTGTTCCGCCAGGATCTGTTTTACCGGCTGAATGTTGTCAGCCTCGAGATGCCGCCCCTTCGGGAACGCGCGAGCGACATTCTATTGCTCGCAAATTATTTCGCGGCGAAGTATGGAGAGAAATGCAACCGGCGCATCGCCGGAATTTCCGCGGCGGCGCAGGAGCGTTTGCTTGCGTATGATTGGCCCGGCAATATACGCGAACTGGAAAATGCGATCGAGCGCGCGGTTGTGTTGGGAACTACGGACCAACTTCTGCTGGAGGATTTGCCGGAGTCGATCTGGGAGGCAGAAGCCGAAGTGGATGGCACAGACGCGCCGGCGACGAGGTATCACGAAGCAGTAACGCAGACCAAGAAACAAATTATCCTGAACGCGATGGACCAGGCGCGAGGGAGTTACACGGCGGCGGCCAAGCTGCTCGGGGTCCATCCGAATTACCTGCATCGCCTGATTCGAAATCTGAACTTGAAAGAACTTATAAGAAAATAGTCATCCGCAGATTTCGCAGATTACACAGATTCAACTTTTCAAATAAGACCCCGGAGACTTCAACAAGCGACACGACCGTCTTGAAAGTCGCAATCGGTGTAATCTGCGGATAGCATTTTGTCTGACGTACACGTAAACAGAGGAGAGATAGATGCCCGCTGAGTTGACCGAAGCAGAATTTTCCAAACACGTAAACACGAAGTTTCGCGCCTTGATTGACCCCGAACCGGTGGAGTTGGAATTGGTCCAGGTGAAAGGCTATGCGGGCCGACCGGAAGACCACCAGGGAATGGAACGTTTTTCGCTGTTCTTTGCCGGACCGGTCCAACCATCCCTGCCGCAAACCACTTATTCCCTGGACCACGACTCAATGGGAACTTTCGCTCTTTTCCTGGTGCCTATCCAGCCCACCGCCGAAGCCTCGCGGTATGAGGCGGTGTTCAATTACTTTAAAGAAGGGTGACAAGGTCATGAGTGATGAGTGATGAGTTATGAGTGGAAGTGATGAGTGATGAGTCATGAGTGATGAGCGGGAAGTCGTCGAGTAACATTACCCAATCCGGCTTTCACTCATCACTCATTACTCATCACTGCTCTTCACTGCCTTGTATTCCATGTGCTTATACGCGCCCACGTCTTCGATCACTACAAAACCGAGCCGCTCGTAAAATCGGTGCGCATCATTGTTGAGAACGAAAACCATGTGACGGAGAAATTTTCCAGCGCGCTCGGCTTCGTTCATTAACTCCTTGAGCAACATTGTGCCGGCGCCGCGTTTTTGAAACTGCGGCAGCAGCGAGATGTCCAACAGGCGAATCTGCTCGTTATCTTCACCCACCCAAATTCTCCCGGCCGGTTCATCGTCAATCACGATGAGTTGATGCCTGGCGTCAGGAAAGCGCGCGTCGTATTCGCGGCGTTGCATGTCAAACTGCCAGGCTAGAAACGCGTCTCGCTGGCCTTCGGCCCACTCCACCTGGTTGAGTTCGTCGGCGCGAGTGCTGCCGTAAAGCGCGATCAGGAATGGATCGTCGTCTTTAGACACTTGCCGCAAGTTCAGTTTGCCGCCGTTTGGGAGATCGTGTTGAGTCATGGTTGGCAGTATACCAAGCAGAAGCCCGACCTGGAGGTCCCGCCGCTTCTGATTGGTTTTGCCGAGTACTCATCAACGTGAGCTTGCGGCTTGCCGCCGCACAGTGCGGTAAGGCTTGCCTTACCGGCGGCAGTTAACTTATGAAAAGCCTTTGCTGAGGCTGAGCCTCAGCAAAGATTAGAGAAGAGTACCGACCGGAAAGCCATAGGCTTTCCGCACTGTGCGGCGGCAAGCCGCGTTGCTAAGCCTGGCGAACACTAAAAGACCCGCCAAGCCGGCAGGTCCTTTTTTTTAGCATTCACTATTTACTATTCACCGTCTTTAGAGGTGATTGAACACGGCTTCGTAGAAAAACTCGCCATCTACTTCTCGTGGCGTCAGGAACAGATCAAACTTGCCCAGCGCCGGATGGCGCACCTTATGGATGGTAGTGAATGGCGGCAGTTGTTTCTCAGCCTTGAACATCAGCGCAAATGATCTTGTCTCCCGAGGCTTCGGCGCTCTCGCAGTAGTCACCATCGAGCCTGCTTTTGGTTTGTAGCCGTTTACGCCGACCAGGCGCAGCGTGACCATCTCGCCGCGAGCGTCCGGGGCCTGAAAGATATCGTTGATGTAGGGGCGGAAGGTTCCTTCCGTGAAATGGAAGAGAGGATCCTGCTGGGCCTTGATGGGAATCTGGTATCCAATGCTCTTCTCGGCAGGGAGCCATTTCTTCTGGCCCAACACTGCCCGGCCCATGCCCAGGGCCAACCCCGCGGACACCGCGGTCAGCGTGGCAGACTTCAAAAAGCGGCGACGTTCAAACGACATCTATTTCTCTCTCCTCAAAAAATGTTCAGCTGGAACCTAAAACTTAATTAGTTGGGTAGGAAGCAAGCTTTCCCCAAAGGCTTGCGAATGGGCGACAGTGTATTTCAAGTTGCCCGGAAACGCTACTTGAAAAGTGACCGGCGCTGACCGGTCAGAAAGCCAGACGGCAGGAGCAGCCGGCAGTCGGCAGAAGGAGTCGGCAAGCCGCGGAGCGGGCCGACTGTCGACCGGCCCCACCCCAGCTATTAAAAGAAATCTTTCTTGACGGCCTAGCCGGTTGCGAGTAGAATCCCGCCCGCTTCAGATTTCAACAAGGCTTTTCCGTTCTCGTCACAAGCAGGGATTTCACGACTCAGACTCCACGCTAGTATTCCCCAGGGCACCGCAGTCTGACTTTCTTTAACGTCTCTTCTCTTACACGATCAGCAAGGAGTGAATTATGGCCGAACCATTTCTCTCTGAAATAAGAATCATGAGTTTCAACTTTGCGCCGAAGGGCTGGGCGCAGTGCAACGGACAGTTAATGCCCATCAATCAGAACCAGGCGCTCTTCAGTTTGCTAGGCACCACGTATGGCGGCGACGGGCGCGTAAATTTCGGGTTGCCTGACCTGCGCGGTAGTGTTCCCATTCATGAAGGTCAGGGCTTCACGCTCGGGCAGAAGGGTGGCGAGCAGGCGCACACAATTACCATGTCCGAGATGCCGGCGCATACACACGTTGAGAATGCAACCAATACAGATGTCGCAGCCAACAGGACTGCGATACCGTCGAATAATTTCCTGGGGCCCGTCAATAATCTTTACGCGGCTAATGGCAATATGACGACATTGAACCCGCAAACCGTCGGGAATGTCGGCGGGAGTCAAGCGCACCTGAACATGCAGCCGTTTCTCGTCTTAACTTTCTGCATCGCTCTGCAGGGAATCTTCCCCAGTCCAAACTAAAGGAGTCGAAAAACATGGCACAACCATATGTAGGTGAAATCAGAATGTTTGCCGGCAACTTCGCTCCCGCAGGCTGGATGTTTTGCGAAGGGCAGTTGCTACCTATTTCCGAAAACGAAACGCTGTTTCAATTGATTGGCACGACCTATGGCGGCGACGGCGAGTCAACCTTTGCCCTCCCTGACTTGCGCGGTCGACTGCCGATGCATCAGGGCAACGGGTTCATTCTGGCAGAGACCGGGGGAGCCGAAGAGATAACCTTGACGGTTCAACAGATACCAATTCATACCCATGCGGCTTTAGCGGTCACGAATAACGGGACAGCTACCAACCCCGGAAACAATTTTTTGGCTACCAGCACCTCCTCGGTCCAGCCCTATGTCGAGGATGGGCCAACTGCGAATCTTAATGCGCAGATGGTTGGTCCGATTGGCGGCAGTCAGCCACATACAAATTTTCAGCCGTACTTGTGCATAGACTTCATCATCTCGCTGTTCGGGATATTCCCGTCGCAGACCTAACGGAATGATGTGGTGGCGCGTGCGCTGTTTCTCTTGGTTGGTACCTCTGAAAAGTAGTCTTAAGGAGACTCATCATGGCAGATCCATTTGTAGCTGAAATCAGAATCTTTCCTTTTAACTTTGCGCCCAAGGGTTGGGCCTTCTGCGATGGGCAACTACTGCCCCTCTCGCAGAACACAGCGCTCTTCTCGCTTTTAGGCACGACCTATGGCGGCGATGGCAAATCAACTTTCGCGCTGCCTGACTTGCAGGGTAACGCTCCGATGCATCCGGGGCAGGGCCCCGGCCTTTCGCTCCACGATCTGGGCGAAATCGGCGGTACGCAGTTTGTGACGTTGCTGGAATCGGAAATACCGGCCCACAGCCACGCATACAAAGCAAATATTAACCAGGGAGACAACCTTGTTCCCTCGCCGACGGCGAGCCTGGCTCAATCAACAGGCGGTGGACTCTATGTCACCTCGGCTTCTAGTCCCCCTCTGACGCCAATGAACTTCCAGTCACTGGGTATAGCAGGGGCCAGTTTGCCGCATAACAACATGCAGCCGTACCTGACGCTCAACTTTAATATCGCGCTGCAGGGAGTCTTCCCGCCGCGGACGTAATCGGCAGATTAGTGGTCAGTGGCCAGTGATCAATGGCCAGTTGATCAGCGGCAGAGCCCGACCGTGGGGGACGGCGCATTTATCAGGTATTAGGCCCCGACAATCGCCTCAAACAATCCGACCCTGAGAGATTCGAGCAACCGAATCTCTCGGGGTCGAGTTGTATTTAGCGGCAAGCCGCGCTCCCAAACTAATTGGAAGCTTGGACCTGTGTACCATTGGGCGGCGGCAAGCCGCAAAAGCAGTGGGCAGTGAGCAGCCGGCAGCGAGCAGTTGGCAGATGGCAGGAACAGTCGGCAGCCGGAACTTCTGTTCACACTTGTAACGGTATTGCCCACTGCTTTTCCCGCATAGTTATTGACGCATGTTGCGATCCTGTAATATTCTTACCCCGCCACATTTACGAGTTAAGCCGCAGCGACGCATGTGCCTCGCAGCCTCTCAAAAAGATAGCCGCAAGATTCCTTGTATCGTTAGTCAGTTGAATAGACGGCCCGGCAGAAACGCAACCATCACCATTGAGTACTTCCACGTTCCAACTTTCCAGCACCTAAGGATAATTTTATGAAGCGCACCAACACGTCTTTTTATACGCGTAGAACATTAATTCTCACTCTGATCTCATTCGTCGCGGTGGCGGCGTTGGTTAGCTTCGGCGTTTCCGCTCGACGCGCAAATCGCGCAGCTGCGCTTCGATTGATCAATAGCAAAGTGGCCGCTCAGCCTGTGACTACAGCGCAAGACAAGAAGCCCAACGCCCCTGATGTGGCAGCAATGACGGCTACACTTACCGACAACACAGCGTCTCCGGTGGCGCCAGGCGGGACAATCAATTACACCGCCGTGATCACCAATAACGGCGCAGCGAGTCCCGCGGACGATGCGTTGTCCGTGGTTTATAACGGCAACCTCGACGCGAACACCACAATCTCCGGCTTGGTCGGGGTGTCGCCTGTTCCTCTTAACGACACATACCCGCAAACCGTAATCGGTAATGTTCAAGTCAACTCCGCAAACATTCCTTACAGCGTAGTCACCAACGACTACCAGGGACAAAACGGTGGCGTCGTAAGCATTGGAACATCCGGAACGTCCACCAACGGCGGGCAGGTTGTGATGAACAACACACCGGGCCCCAACTTTGGGCAGTTCACCTACAACCCGCCGGCGGGATTTGAAGGCAACGACACATTTACTTACACGCTCACAAACTCTGTTGGCAGCACCACCGCTGCGACAGTGACCATTCCAGTCGCTGGTATGGTGTGGTTCATCAACAACAACTCTGCTGTATGTACAACGGTCGTGGCCGGCTGCGGACGCATTACTAATCCATGGAGCGATCTGACTTCGTTTAATCTCGTCAATAACGGTGGCGTCGGCAGCACTAACCCGGCAGTAAACGACAATATCTTCATTTACGAGAGCGCCATCGCTTACGTTGGCCCCATCACTTTGCTAAATGGCCAACGACTAATTGGTCAGGACTCGACTTCAACCCTGGCAGCCCTAACGGGACTTACTCCGCCTTCCGGCAGCACACCCTTCCCGGCGATGAACTCGGGGAATGGAACGATAACGAAGATTACGACCGGCGCCGGAAACGGCATCACGCTCAACAGCGCGGCCGGCTCAAACCTGGTCAATGGATTGACGGTTGGAAACACAGCCGGCGTGGGCATCTCTGGATCGAGCTTTGGCGCGATGACATTGGCCGACGTGAGTATCGATGAACCCGCCGCCACGCGCACGGGCCAGGCCCTTTCCCTAACCACCGGCGTGGTAACCGCAACCTTTGGAACGGTCGAGTCCAGCACGGGAACCAATAATGTAAATTTGGTGAGTGTCACCGGAAACGTCAATCTCGGCACGGGTGCGCTCTCCGGCGCTACCGGCAACGCCTTGACCATGAGTGGCGCAGGCAATACCGCAAGTGTCAGCTACGCCGGCACGATCACTAATACGACTGCTTCTGCCGTATCTATCGCCAACAAGACCGGCGGCACTGTCGCTCTGAGCGGCTTGATTACGGGCAGTGGTTCCGGCGCCAACGGCGGCATCTCGCTTCTGACGAATACCGGCACCACGATGAATTTCACGGGTGGAATCAACCTCAACATGACGGGGGCGGCTCCAGGTTTCACCGCCACCGGCGGCGGCACTGTCAGCGCTACGCAGAACAACACCACCATCCTCAATACGCTGACGACGGCCACCGGTACGGCACTCAATGTCACCGGCACGACCATCGGAGCAAGCGGCCTCACTTTCAGGAGCATTACCTCGAACGGCGCAGGCGCAAATACCGGTATTGTTCTCAGCGCTACAGGTTCAAGCGGCGGTGTGACCGTCGTCGGCAATAGTGCTGCAGGTACCGGCGGAACCATCGCCAACAAGACTGGCGCAGACGGCTCGACCACAAACGGCAATGGGATCTACCTAAACGACACCCAGTCGCCCTCGTTCTCATGGATGCAACTGAATGACTTCCAGAATTTCGCCATCCTGGGAACGACCGTCCGCAGCTTTACCCTCGCGAATTCTGTTATCAACGGCACAAATGGCACTAACGAAAACGTTGACGAAGGCAGCGTGTCCTTTACAAATCTTACCGGCTCGGCCAGCATCAGCAACACGACAATCGGCGGAGCGCGAGAAGACACTTTCCGTGTAGTAAACACCACTGCCGGAAGTTCGCTAAACCGCATCACTTTCGACAACATCACACTCAACTCAAACAACACTGCGACCGGGGACAACGGTCTGTTCCTCCAGGCCCAGAACACTGCCACCTTGAACGCGACGGTCATCAATAGCGACTTCAACGGGGCCCGCGGCGACCAACTCCAGTTTGACCTGGCGCACGGCACGGGGAGCCCAACCGGCGACCTCATCTTGACCAACAACAACTTCATAAACACCCATCCGGCGGTAGTTGTCGGTGGTGGAGGCGTCACCCTGTCAGGCGGCGGCGTGAATCCTTCAGCGGTGTCGATGACTTATGATATTGACGGCAACACTTTCCGCGGCGCCAGAGGCGACGCCCTTCTCATCGCATTGCAAGTGGGTCAGGGGACCTTCACCGGGAGAGTCAGAAACAATACGTTTGGCCTCGCTGCCACTGACAGATCAGGATCTCTGGAAGCTACAAACATAGAAGTACGCGTCGTCGGCGGCGGCACTTCAAACGTCACCATCGATAACAACCAGATTCGCCAGTACAGCAATTTCGGCATTCTGCTTCAGGCGGGCAACGCGGTAAACGGCGGTAGCGGAACTCTCAATGCAACCGTCTCGGACAATATCATTGCAAATCCCTCGACGTTCGGCTTTATCAAGCAGGGAATTCAGTTGAACGGTGGAACAAACGCGGGTGACGCGCACCAGTTCTGCACAGACATCCTGAACAACACGACCGGCGGCAGCGGCGACGGGGGCGGCCCGGACATCCAAACGCGCCACCGCTTCAACACGACGGTTCGCCTGCCCGGCTATGCCGGTGCAACCTTCGATACCGCCGCGGTTGTCACGTACCTGCAAAACCGGAATACCGGCGCGGAAGTCGCGCTTGCCAGCACTTCTGCTGCGGGTGGTGGTTACATCAATGGCGTCGCGGGTTGCGGCACGCCGGTCGCGGCTTTGCCCTCAATCCAGCACGAATACCTTGCCGGCACCAGTCCGCAAGCTAACTCGGGGGCGCAAACAGCAGCAGTTGCCGGCGCGACTTCCTCGACTAACGCTGAAGTCTTCGCGAATCACTACAACGCGGTGACGAAGCAGGGTGAAGATGCACAGTCAGGTGCGCTTCGCTCGGCCTCTTCAGAGTTCGCGAAGGTTGCGACCGACACCAATCAGTCCCGTCGTTCGCATCACGCGCGGTTCAATCGCAAGCAGGCAATCAAGGCCGTCAAGTCTGGCGACGAACCTCTGGCGCCGACATCAGGCGAAGCAGTTGGCCCGATCAATATCGGCACGCTGCCGGCCGGCAAGAGCGTGACTATCACCTACGCGGCGACGGTGAACACTCCGCCGCTAGCGAGACAGGCGAGCCACCAGGGCACGGTGACTTATACGAACGGCCCAGGCAGCCCGCTGGTAACCAACGATCCGGATACTGGTCCGGCGAATGATGCAACGGTCACGCAGATCGATGTGCTCTCCACCTGGGTTGGCGGCATCAGCACCGACTGGAACACGGCTACCAACTGGAACCCCAGCACGTATGCTCCGGGCGTCAGCAACCCGGCGGTGAACGATGTGGTGATTCCCGCGGTCGGCCTGCAACCGAGCATTAGCGCGACTGATATCGGGATCTACAGCCTGAACATTTCCGCTACCAAGGTGCTGACGATTACGAGTCCGCGTGTGCTGACCATCGGTGGATCACCCGGAGGTAACCTGACGCTTGATGGCATCATCAGCGGCGGCAACCTGAACCTGGGTACTGGCACGCACGCCTTCAACGTCGGCGCCTCAGGCAGCTTGTCGTCAACCAATGTGGCGACAGTGTTGAGTGGTTCGATCGTAACGCTAAACAACAACCTGCAAGCGGGCGCTCTGGCGGTTAACGCTGGCGGCTCGATGAACATTACCAACCGCACCTTGTCGCTCAATGGTTCCGGCGCGGCTCTGACCGTACCTGGAGGCGCGACCTTTACAACCACCGGCAGCACGGTTGTCTTCAACGGCACGGCGGCGCAACAAGCAGCCGGTATTGCTTACAACAACCTGACCATCAACAACACGATCGGCACCTTTGTGACCGGCGTGACGTTGACTGGAAACGCCACCGTGAACGGCGCGCTGGCCCTGACCAGCAGCGACCTCAACACGGGTGCGTTTACCCTGACGCAGCCAAACACGACTGCATCGACCGGCGTCAGCGACGTAGTAGGAACGATTGCCCGAACGGGTGGTCCGCCCGCAATCGGAACTCCGCTGACTTTCGGCAATCCGAACAACATCATCACGTTCACGGCGGGCGCGAGCCGGCCCACGACGATGACCGTGACGATGGCGAAGAATCCACCGGCAACCTACGCAGCAGCCGTGGCCCGCAACTACCAGATCGAGCCGACCGGCGGTGCTGGTTACACAGCGACGCTGCGCTTGCACTATCGCGACGCTGAGTTGAACGGGAATGATGAGACCTCTATTCCCAACTTCAACCTGCGCCGAGGTCCAAGCTGGAACGCAGTGATTCCAACCGCACGAAACACGGCTGGGACTGACGACAACTGGCTCGAGAGCAACGCGGTAACGCAGTTCTCGCAGTGGACCTTCGCTAACCTGGCGCCGACGGCCTCGGGTGGCACAATCACTGGCCGCATCGTCGACGACAACGGCGCGCCGGTAGAAGGCGCCGTGGTCCGATTGAGCGGCGCGCAGAACCGCAAGTTCATCACTGACGCGAACGGTGTCTACCGCTTCGAGAATGTGGAAACCGGCGGCTTCTACAACGTCACGCCAACGCGGGTTAACTACAACTTCTCGCCGGCAGTGATTTCCTTCAGCCAGCTGGGTGAAACAACTGAAGCGGCGTTTGGCGCAACTGCGACGGGCAGCACCGTCAACCCGCTCGACACACCGGAATACTTCGTCCGTCAAAACTACATCGACTTCCTGGGTCGTGAACCGGATGAAGCGGGCTTCAACTTCTGGAGCGATCAGATACTTGCGTGTGGCGAAGACACAGAATGCGTTGACCGCAAACGCACGCATGTGTCGGCGGCCTACTTCCTGTCGATCGAGTTCCAGCAAACAGGTGGACTCGTCGATGGTTTGTATCGCGCGAGCTTTGGCCGCCGGCCGAGCTACGGCGAATTTAAACCCGACGCCGCAGTGGTAGCGCCATTGCTGGTGGTTAACAGCGATGGCTGGCAGACCGTCCTGGAGAATGGCAAGGCAGCGTTCGTCGATGGCTTCGTCCAACGCCCAGGGTTCCAGAGCGTCTACGGCAGCCTGAGCAACGACGCCTACGTCGATGCCTTAATCGCCAACACCGGAGTCAGCTTCACGGGCGCTGAACGCAACGCCCTCGTGAGCGGCCTCGGAGGCGGCATGACACGCGCTGCGGTACTTCGAACAATAGTGGAAGACGCAGACTTCGTCGCCGCAAAGCGCAACGATGCGTTTGTGATGATGGAATACTTCGGCTATCTCAGACGCGAGCCCGATGCTGCGGGCTTCGACTACTGGCTCAACAAGTTGATTCAGTTCAACGGAAACTTTGAGCAGGCGGAGATGGTCAGGTCGTTCATCGTCTCGACCGAGTATCGTCAGCGTTTTCCGAAGTAACGCAGAACAAGCTATCCGCAGATTTCGCAGAATACGCGGATAACAGGAACGGAACACAGACAGGGACCGGAGCAAAACAGCGGCTTCTGGTTCCTGTCTGTATTTTAATCTGTGGAATCGGCGTAATCTGTGGATAACGGTTTTTAGCAGCCGCGCGCCTGTTAACCGCCCCGCTAAGTATGTTATAAGAACGCCGTCTACCCGGCGCTTTCAGTAATCGATATGGTCACGCAGTAACCGTTTCATAATTATCCAATCAGTTCGAAATGAAGTACCCGGCCTGTAAATTAGGCTTTCTTCGCGGCCTTTTATCTTTATCCGTTTCGCTGGCGGTCCTCGCTTCGAGCCACGCATTTGCGCTTGCCTCCTTCAGCAACTCGCTTCGTTATCAGCCGACCCAGATCGAAGGCGGGGACGAGCTGCTCTTCGCTTCTGCAACCGTCACCGAAACCGGAGTCCGGCTCGAGTGGACCAGCAAACCTGACACCGACAACCTGGGATTCAATATTTATCGCCTGCAGGATGGTCAGCGCACCCGCATAAACCGCGAAATAATCCCTGGTTCGCTTTTTGTTGCCGGAGCACGTGTTTTGTCCGAAGCAATCGCTCTGCGCAGCCATTCGTACGGCTGGTTTGACGCGCGGGGGACTGCAGAATCCGTTTACTTCATTGAGTCAGTAAGCCTGACGCGCGCACCGCGTCTCCACGAACCGCTCACTCCGGCCTTCGAAAATACTCCGGGAAAAAAACCCTTTCCGCGTCTCAGTCCGGAGCCAACACCAACAAGCGGAGCCGATTCGGTCGACACTAGCTACCGCGAAGTGGGTTATCCCGTGGGATCTTCGGCGGCCACTGCTCAACACATGTTGGCTTCAACTCTGGAAGACCAGTGGGCCATAGCCGCACAGACCGGCGTGAAGATCGGAGTGAAGAAACAGGGTTGGTATCGGGTTACGCAACCCCAGATGGCGGCGATAGGTTTTAATCCGGCCGTTGACATCAGAAACCTGCAGTTGTTCGTCGATGGCCTGGAAGTGGCCATCAACACGAGTCAAAGCAGCGGACCTTTCGGCCCGTCAGACTATATTGAGTTTTTCGGCAGCGGGCTCGATGTGCCGTCGAGCGATGTTCGTACTTATTACCTAATTGCCGGCGCCGCACTGGGCAAACGTGTCCGCGGTGAACTGCAAGTTGATTCAGAACCGGTTTCCACGCCGGCGCCCCAGCCCTCGCCTTCGCCGGAGATCAATCCGGGCAATGGACCGGTAGGAAAAAGTCCCTGGTCGGTCTGGCAGTCGGGGACGTGGCAAATTGTCGCAGGCCGGCCTGTAGGCGTGCCGTTTATTCCATGGATTATTTTCCTGCCGTCCGCGAAACCTAAGCCATCGGAACCGCCCGCAGTTGTGGACGAGCCGGTACGTTTGCCAGAACCAGTTGCGTCAACGGCAGAGTCTGTGGCTTCGTCAGAATCGCCCGCGTCAGCGCGCGAGCCCGTGCGTTCGTCAGAACCGACTTTGTTAACGGGTGGGCCTGCAAACGTTGCCGCACCTGAAGTACCTGCTCCAGTGCCTTCGGCCTCGGCCAAAAAAAGACCGAAACGAAACACAAAGAAGAAGCGAAACCGAAAACGAGTGAGTCGCCAGACAACCGAGCCCAAACGCGAATATAGTCATGCGGCAGCTGCGACAGTCACGGGACTCACCAGTTTTCAGTACACAGTTGAGCGCAAAGACCGCACCGTTTATTTTTCAAGTCTTTTGAATGGCGATGTGGAAAATTGGTTTGGCCAGGTGATCTCCAATCCCAACGTTCCTGCCAGCCAGACAATCAATACTCCAAATCCAGCGTTCACTGCGGCGGGACCAGCCCGGCTGGAGGTCAGGTTGCAAGGGGTGAGTCAGGCCTCGCATCAGGTGAGCGTTAAGGTTAATGACACAGTCGTTGGCAACTTCAATTTCTTTGGCCTTGCGAGTCCGGTGCTTACCTTTGATGTGCCGCTGGCGCTGTTGCAGAACGGCGCTAACACACTGAAGTTTACCCCCGCTCTTACCGGAGTTGTTAGTATCGTCGATTATGCGCGCATCACTTACCCGCACACTTTTCGCGCTGACTCCAATGCTTTGAAGTTTAGTCTTCTGGGCACGCAGACGCTTCAGGTCGATGGATTCTCCAGCGCCGACGTCAAGGTCATTGATTACAGTGATCCATTTAATATCCGTTTTGTTACGCCTCAAGCTGCTTCGAATCCAGGCGGCTCCGGCTCGGCGATTGTCATTCCCACCAGCAATCCAAAATCGAAAACACCGCGACTGCTTTATGCGACGGCCGCTGCGCCTGAACAACCTGCGGCGCTCTCGCTCAATCAGCCTTCCACGCTTAATCTCAACAGCAACACAGCAGACCTCTTAATCGTCACTTCGGCCGCGCTGCGAGCCAGCCTTGCTCCCCTGGTTGCCGCCCGAGTCGCGCAGGGAATGAATGTCGACGTGGTTGACGTGGAAGATGCTTACGACGAATTCGGCTACGGCCTGCATGGCCCACAAGCCGTCAAGGATTTCCTCGCCCGGGCAAACTCTCAGTGGTCCATCAAGCCGAAGTATGTGATTTTTGCCGGTGATGCCAGCCTTGATCCTCGCGGCTACATGAACCCCGGCAATATTGATATCGTCCCCACGAAGCTCGTCGATGCCACCTACAATGAAACCTCTTCCGACGACTGGCTGGCTGATTTTGACGACGATGGAATTGCCGACGTTCCCGTCGGGCGCCTGCCGGTGAGAACGACGGCGGACCTTGACCTTCTCGTTTCAAAGATCGTCAATTTCGTTCCCCCCGCGCCGCAAAAAGCGATGCTGGTGGCCGACGATCCCACGGGTTACTACTTCAACTTTGAAGATTCAAATGATGAGGTTGAGCAATTGCTTCCCGCCGGAATGACGGTGCAAAAATCCTATCGCCGGTTGGAAATCAAGGTTCTTACCGGAACGACCAGCACCAACTCAGGAAGCACTACCGTGACCGGCAGTGGCACACTCTTCACGACCGAGGTTCAGGTAGGAATCGCTATCGCCAAGCCCGATGGCGAACGCCTGGGAACGGTTGCTTCCATCGGCAATAATACGACCCTGACTCTGACCGGCAACGCTTTATCGACCTACAACGGGTCCTACGGAAAACAAGATAACGCTACCGCAACGGCGCGGATAGTTGCTGGATTTAATGAAGGCCGGGCAATTGTAAATTATTCCGGTCACGGCAACGTTGATGTTTGGACCGGAGCCTCTATCTTCAGATCGACGCATGCGCTGGCGTTAACAAATGGTTTTCAGAAGCTTCCTTTGGTGGTGGTGATGGATTGCCTGAACGGCTACTTCCACGATCCAAATCTGCTCTCTTTGTCTGAAGCTTTCATGAAGGCTCCGCAGGGCGGCGCGGTGGCGGCGTTTGCCTCGTCCGGTCTGACCTTGCCTGATGGTCAGCACCATATGAGCCATCAGTTTTACACCTTGCTTTATGGCGCTCAGCCCATCGCCCTCGGCGACGCGATCAAGATTGCCAAAGGCGCTACCGTTGACATCGACGTCCGACGCACCTGGATCTTTTTTGGCGATCCGTCGATGCAGATCCGATGAACGCCCAGGGGATCCGCACGGTATTGCTTGTTCCGTTCATTGCGAATGGTGTGATCACTCACCCACAGCACCCACAACGGGAACACTGCCAGCTCGGGCGCGACGACTTCAATTTTGCAATCTACCTAACTCGGAAGGGGCAACTATATTGTCTAGGATAACTCGGCACCCAATCAAGCACCCTCGTATCAATGCGCTTCGCGTTCTTGTTTGCTGTCTCATCATGGTGATGATTGGCGGCTGGTATGTCAGCAGCCCGCGCCTGTGGGTGGTTGAAGCTCTGTCCGTCACTACGCTCGGCGTACCAATCACACAAAGCTTCGACACGCTTCCGGCCTCCGGGAGCACGACATGGACCAACGACAGTACCCTCCCCGGCTGGTATCATGCCCGCACCGGCACCGGCACGACCATCGTCGCTAACAACGGAAGCAGCAACGCCGGTAACCTGTACAGCTACGGCACGGGAACGGCTACTGATCGGGCGCTCGGTTCGCTCGGCTCCGGCAACGCCGCCATCGGCAACCTCTTCTGGGGCATCCGGCTGACAAACAACACCGGTTCGACCATCACCTCGTTGGATGTATCTTACGTGGGCGAGCAATGGCGTAACAGCAACGCAGCGGCGCAGACGGTCGCATTCTCGTACCTCATTGGATCACCTACCGTCACCGGATCTCTCGCGGAGTTTCAGTCGGCGGGCGTTGGTGTCGCAGCACTTGACTTTACCAGCCCCATAACGGGCGGCTCTCCAGCAATCGCGCTTGACGGCAACCTGGCCGCGAACCGCGTCGCGATTAGTTCAACAATCACCGGCCTCAATATCCCGAACGGAACGGAAATAATGCTGCGTTGGTCCGATCCCGATCATACTGGCGCGGATCACGGCCTCTCTATTGACGATTTCTCCGTCACGCCGCAGGGCGCGGGCGGCGGCGGGCCCTCGCTCACGATTAACGACGTGGCGCAGAACGAAGGCAGCGGCGGCGGCACCACCGCTTACACATTCACGGTCTCGATCAACACGACCACGCACGGCGGTATCACCTTCGACATCGCCACCGCAGACGGCACCGCGCAGGACGACAACCCCGCGACTGAAGACAACGACTACGTGGCCAACAGTCTGACCGGCCAGACCATCCCCAACGGCTCCGACACCTACCAGTTCACCGTCGACGTAAATGCCGACTCGACCACAGAGCCGAACGAGACCTTCTTCGTCAACGTCACGAACGTCACCGGCGCGACTGTTGGCGACGGGCAGGGGCAAGGCACGATCACGAACGACGATGTCTCCGTCACGCCCATCCACTCGATTCAGGGCAACGGCGCAACGTCGCCCTTCTCCGGTCAGTCAGTGAGTACGAGCGGAATCGTCACCCTGCTCCGGACGGGCATTAACACCGGCGGCGCCGGCGCCACCGCGCACGGTTTCTTTCTGCAGACGCCCGACGCCGATGCCGATGCGGATCCGAATACATCGGAAGGCATTTTCGTTTTCACTTCGTCGGTGCCGACCTATACGTCTCCAGCAACACCCGTAGCCGTCGGCGACGAGCTGACCGTTACCGGCACAGCTGTCGAGTTTGGTACTGGCGCAACCCTGACCGAAATCGGAAGCGTCACTAATCTCACCGTCAGCGATACCGGCAACCCCCTTCCGACTGCCGTAACGATTACGGCCGCCGACTTGCCGGCAAACGCGCCGGGGCAGCCGCAGTTGGAAAAATACGAGGCGATGCGCATGTCGGCGGCTTCGCTCTTAGTCACGGCGCCAAACGACAATTTCTTCGACGTGGCCACAGTACTTCCGAGCGTGCCGCGCCAGCAGGTATTTCGCGAGCCAGGCATTCCGGCCAGTGATCCCGTACCACCGGATGCCACGTCGGGATTGCCCGAGTGCTGTATCGCGATCTGGGACGAAAATCCTGAGCGCCTGATGGTTGATACAAACGGGCGGGCGCTCTCGCCGCTCGTGGCTTACACCTCAAATGTGGTTTTCACCGGCGTGGCAGGTCCGCTCGACTTCGCCTTCGGCCAGTACCGTCTGATTCCCGAGGTGGCCCTGGCGGCAACAGCAAACATGACTGCGGCGCCCGTGCCGGCGCCGCTCGCAAACGAATTCACGGTTGCGGGCTACAACCTCATAAACTTCAACAATGATACGGTCCAGCGCGAAAAGGCATCGCTGGCGGTTCGTACAATCCTGCGTTACCCGGACATCCTCGGTATGGTCGAAATTTTTGACCTCGCCGACCTTCAGGCCCTGCGCGACGAAATCAATAACGACGCGGTGGCCGCGGGTGATCCAAACCCGATGTATGAGGCTTATCTTATAGAGCAGGATGGAACCAGTAACGACAGCGATCAGGATGTCGGTTTCCTGGTTAAGACTTCGCGCGTCAGCGTAACCAGTGTTACTCAGGAGGGCGAAACGGAAACGTTCGCCGAGCCGGGTGGAGATCCGGCGGCTATCCTGCACGACCGGCCGCCACTCGTGCTCGACGCACAGGTAGATCCTACGGGCGTGAATACGCGCGTGCTGGTGGTGGTTAATCACCTGAGATCGTTTATCGACGTCGAGCTCGTCGCGGGCGATGGACCGCGCGTTCGCGAGAAGCGAAAGAAACAGGCTGAGTCGCTCGGCGCAATCCTGCAGACACTGCAAACCAATAACCCGACAACTTCTGTCATTTCGGTCGGCGACTACAATGCATTCCAGTTCAGCAGCGGTTACGACGATTCTCTCAGCGTGCTGAAGGGCTCTCCGACGGCGGACGACCAGATCGTGGTTGACCAGAGTCCTGATGTCGTTAATCCAAACTTCATTAACCTGATCGAAAATGTTCCCGCAGATCAGCGCTATAGTTTCGTCTTCGAACATACCGCGCAGGTGCTCGATCATGTTTTAGTAAACACAGTGGCGCAATCGCATAACACGCGCATCGCCATCGCGCGAGTTAACGCCGACTTTCCGGCCGATCCGACGGCTACTTACGAGACAAATGGAGCGCTCGCCGAACGCAACTCGGATCACGATCCGGTCGTCGCATATTTCATCCTGTTGTCTCCGTCCGCTGCGGATGGGACGGTGGTGGGAACGATTACGGACAACCAGGGTGCGCCAATCGCCGGCACTGTGGTGACCATTAACGGCACGCAGAATCGGAAGACGATTACCGATGCCGCCGGCCATTACCAGTTTGAAAACGTGGAGACGAGCGGCTTCTATACCGTAACGCCTTCGCGAGCCAATTACACTTTCGGTCCAATCAGCCGATCCTTCAGCCAACTCGGAAATCAAACGGAAGCGGCATTCACCGGATCGCCGTTGACTGTGAACGCGAATCCGCTCGATGTCTCCGAGTACTTCGTGCGGCAACACTACCTCGATTTCCTGGGACGCGAACCTGATGAGGCCGGCTTCAACTTCTGGAGCGATCAGATACTTGGATGTGGCTCGGATGCGGGTTGTATTGAAGCCAGGCGGGTGAACGTTTCTGCGGCTTACTTCCTGTCGATAGAGTTTCAGCGCACGGGAGGTTTGGTGGATGGACTTTATCGCGCGAGTTTTGGACGCGCGCCGAAGTTTGCGGAGTTCAGACCAGACACAGCGGCGATGGCTGCGAACATCGTGGTGGGGAAAGGCGACTGGGAAGGACAACTCGCCGTGAACAAACAGGCGTTCGTGAATGCGTTTGTAAACCGTGCCGAGTTCAAAGCTGCTTATGATGGACTGAACAACGCGGGCTTTGTGGATGCGTTGATCAATAACACAGGCGTCAGCTTCAGCCCCGTTGAACGCGAGTCGCTGTTGAGTAGTCTAAATAGTGGCGCACCACGAGCTGATGTCCTGATGCGTGTGGCGGAGAACGAAGTGTTCGTGGCAGCGAAGCGCAATGCCGCATTTGTGATGATGGAATACTTTGGTTATCTGCGTCGTGATCCAGATCAAAGCGGCTATGATTTCTGGTTGAGTAAGCTCAACCAGTTTGACGGCAACTTCGAACGAGCGGAGATGGTCAAGGCGTTCCTCGTCTCGACCGAATACCGGGCGCGCTTCGCCCGTTAGGCCTTATTCAGAAGGCTTGCGTTGGCGGGCGGGCCGCCTGGCAATCGGGAACCAGCTCGACCGTGAGGAATGGCATTTAGCAAGCGCAGAGGCACGGCATGCCGTGCCCCTGCCTTTTGCTCTACGCAATCTGAAGACGCCCGCTCCCGTTGGGCGTAGCGATGCACAAATCCACCAACTTACTTTTTCGTGATTTCAAGAGGGGACGGATTAACGTTTCCGCTGCTTACTTCCTGTCGACTCGTTTCCGCGAAACCCGAGAAACATTGACATTACATTTGGTCTTTAAGTAGTCTCTGCTTGCATAAATATCTATTGCTTGCGGTGCCGGAGAAACTGAGCATCCATAACCACTGCCGCAAGAAGCAACAAACCAATTACTGTAGTGCAGCCCACGCCGTAGCTCGTCCAGTTGACGGTCATCGGTTCAGTTGTTCACCAGCTAGTTTTCTAGGCCATCTAACATCAGTTAATCCTGGAGGGATCACGTGTCGTTAGAAAAAGAAAAATCCAATCCGCGCCTTGGTTCCCTGGTTCGTCCGAGTATTCTGCTAATTGTTTGCGCCATTGCTTTGGCGCTTGCCACAGCTGGCGGTCTGGCGCAGAAGAGTCGGAAAGTTAGCGGCCCTACCAGAAAAATTAGCGGTGGCTCTGAGAAACCGGGCAGCGGCAAGAACAAAACCACGAGTGGTAGTAACAAAACTACCAAAGCCCTCAATAGGACGACCAGCGGTTCTAATTTCCAGGACCCGATCACTGGGCAAACTGTCGGAGTGCCGTCGGCTGGCGAGCGAGGAATTGACCGGACCACAGCAGAGATTATGCAGACGCAGCAATTCGCTCCGCCTTCGAAGAGGCCGGCAGTAGTACCCGAGCACGAGATTCCGGGACGTAGAGAACGACCGCAGGATCCCAACGCGAGACCGGTTCCCAGCCTTCCGGATCTGGACGCCAGTGCGCTCCGAGCGAAAGGTAGTGCGGTAAGAAACGTGGCAGGGCCGTTGACGCCATCTGCTCCCCAGACCATTAGCATGAACTTTGATACCGTGACAGGTCCGACTGAAACCGGCGCGTTCCCGCCCGACACGATGGGCGCCATCGGCCCCACGCAGTTCTTCGTCTTCCTCAACGGGAGGCTCCGCACTTTCAACAAGGCAACCGGCGCGGCGGACGGTGTGGTCAACCTTGACCCCGACGTCTTTTTCTCCTCGGTGATGACGCCCGCGCCGCCGCCGCTCGCCATCAACTTCACGAGCGACCCGCAAGTACGCTACGACCGCCTCTCGGGACGCTGGTTTCTGCTTATCATCGACGTGCCGAGCGCCAACGACATCGGCGACACCCCGAACCGCATTCTCCTAGCCGTCTCCGACGCGGCCAGCGCGGGCGTCATCTCGGCCGGCACGGTCTGGACGTTCTACTTCGTCCAGCAGAACACGGTCGGCGGCGGCGACAGCGGCGGTTTCTGCGACTATCCGTCGCTAGGGGTTGACGCTAACGCTCTTTATACCGGCTGTGACGAGTTCGATGCCGCGCTCGGCGGTTTCAACAACACCACGGCCTTCGTTATCCGCAAGACTTCGGTTTTGAGCGGCGGGCCGGTCGTGACGACCGCCTTCCGCGACCTCATCGGCACAGACGGGCCGTTCGAACCGCGCGGCGTGGACAACTACGACCCGGCGGCCACCGAAGGCTACTACATCGGCGCCAGCGCCGCCGCCTTCGGCAGGCTGATTATGCGCCGCGTTGGCACGCCGGGCGGGACGCCCACGATTTCGGCCAACATCTCGATCACGGTTCCCGCGACCTCCTTCCCCAGAAGCGTCGATCACCTCGGCGACTCGGGCGGAACGGGCGCCACCGGCAACCTCGACGCGCTCGACGACCGCCTCATGGCCGCGCACATTCGCGCCGGCCGACTCTGGACTTCCCACTCCATCTCGGTCACGAGTGCGGGTGTTGGGTCTGGCACCGACGCCCAGCGACGCGACGCCGTCCGCTGGTACGAGCTGATCGTCCCGCCGACGGTGGGCACGCCGACCGTCAATCAGTCGGGCACGATCTTCGACCCGGCGGCGACGGTCGCCGCCGCGCGCCAATACTTTATTCCGTCAGTGTTGGTGTCGGGGCAGGGTCATGCCGCCTTTGGCTACAGCACCTCCGGCACGCCCTTTCGCGCCGACGCCGCCACTAACGGTCGGCTAGTCGGCGACACTTTGGGCACCAGTGGCGCGGTCAATATCTACACCGCGAGCTCCACGGCCTATAACCCGCCGGCCGATCCGGGCAGCCCGAGACGTTGGGGCGATTATTCTTTCACATCCCTTGACCCGCTCGACGACATGACGATGTGGACAATTCAGGAATACTGTAACGGCACGGGTACATACGGCAACCGGGTGGCAAAGCTGCTAGCGCCGGCCCCACCGGCAACTGCGACAGCAGCACCTGCCGCCGTCGCGGACGAAACGGCCTCGACCGTCGTGGTGCTGACAGGAGTTTCCGTGGCCGGCACGGGCTATTACGATCCGGGCGCAAACCTGGCGCCACCGGCGCTCCCGTTCAATCACATCAACGCAACCGTGACCGGCGGAGTGACGGTCACCAGTATCACCTACAACACACCGACGCAGGTGACCCTTGACCTTTCGACGATCGGGGCGACGCCCGGCCCGCAGAACGTGATGATTACCAACCCCGACGGCCAGAGCGCGACCTATATAGCCGCCATCACCGTCACTCCGGCTGTCGCGCCCCCCGCCACCGCTGGACAGGTCATCATCAGCGAGTTCCGCTTCCGCGGCGCGGCCGGCGCTGCTGACGAGTACGTAGAGTTGTATAACGCTACGAACGGCGACCTCGACATTAGCGGCTACACGCTGCACGCGCTGACCGGCGCCGGCGCTCAGGCTTTGAGGTTCACTGTGCCCGGCGCGATCGCCAGTAACACGACCGTCATCCCTGCACGTGGCCACTATCTGATGACAGGTACAAGTTACAGTCTCCCGGTGACTTCGAATGGAGTCTTGAGTACGGGCACCGTTGACGGCTCGGGCCTCGGCTTCTTTGCCGGAGCGACGCCGACGGCCGGAACCCGCATTGATTCCGCAGGTTTCGACACTCGCGACGCTCTCTTTTTCGAGGGCACAGCAATTTTTCCGAGCGGCGCGGGCACGGGCGGCATCACGGTCAACGGCGAATACGCCTTCCTAAGGAAGTGGTCAAGCGGCTTTCCCCGCGATACCGACAACAACGACAGTGACTTCATCTTTGTCTCAACCAATGCTGGAACCTACAGCACACGGATTTCAACCCTTGGCGCACCTGGGCCTGAGAATCTGGCAGGACCCATCCACAACGCTACCGGCACCCTGAACGAAACCAATCTGGATCCGGCGGTTCCAGTTGGAAGTGGCGCCAATTTTGTTCGCAGCTTTGCGGCAGTGACCAATGGAACAAACGGGACCATCACGATTCGCCGCACCTTTACAAATAATACGGGATCGCCGCTCACCTCGCTGCGGTTCCGTATTATCGACCTAAGCACTTTGAACTCGGTGCCAACGGGACCAGCGGATCTGCGCGCTCTCGACTCGTCTAACACTGTTGTCGCAATCGTTGGACCTAATCCCGCTTGCCCGGCAAATTCGTGCTCGGTACTGGCAACAACAGTCGAGACACCGCCCGCACAAGCGCTTGGCGGCGGAATCGATTCATCCTTTGCGGCAGGCACCATCACTGCGGGAACGCCGCTAGCTAACGGAGCGTCAATTAATCTTCACTTCGTGTTTGGTGTAAACACCGTCGGCAACTTCCGTTTCGTGCTCGCTGCCGAAGGGTTGCCTGGTGTTTCAAAGGTGGTCGCAATGCAGGGTTGCGTCGATACGAATCCGTCGAGCGTCACCTGCAATGTGCCTACGGCCGCGCCGGCAAGTATCAGCGGTAACGTGGTAACGGCCGATGGCGCGCCATTGA
Source organism: Pyrinomonadaceae bacterium (assembly GCA_035557535.1). Classification (GTDB taxonomy): domain Bacteria; phylum Acidobacteriota; class Blastocatellia; order Pyrinomonadales; family Pyrinomonadaceae; genus PSRF01. The sequence continues at coordinate 69,407 of DATMDU010000147.1, read as the reverse complement.
GTGGCGTAACGATGCGGCTCGCAGGAGCTAAGTCAGCAACCGCAATTACTGACGCCGCCGGCGCCTACCACTTCGACAACGTCGATACGGAGCAGTTCTACACAATTACTCCGAACCGGGCGAACTACCACTTCAATCCCGGTAACCGTTCCTTCTCGCTACGCGCGAATATGAGCGATGCAGTCTTCACTGCTATCCCGGACGCGGTGACGGTCGGTAATGCGATCGACACACCGGAATACTTCGTGAGGCAACATTATCTGGATTTCCTCGGACGCGAGCCCGACGAAGCCGGGTTCAACTTCTGGACGGATCAGATAGCTTCTTGTGGCGGCAACGCCGCTTGCCTGGAACGGAAACGGATCAACGTTTCGGCCGCTTACTTCCTGTCGATAGAGTTTCAGCGCACGGGAGGTTTGGTTGATGGGCTCTATCGCGTGAGTTTCGGACGCGCGCCGAAGTACGCGGAGTTCATACCTGACACCGCGGCGATGGCTGCGAACGTCGTGGTAGGAAAAGGCGATTGGGAAGGCCATTTGCGAGCGAACCAGCAGGCCTTTGTTCAGTCGTTTGTAAATCGCGCCGGATTCCGGGCGGCTTATGATTCACTAAGCAACCCGGCTTATGTCGATGCCTTGATCGCCCACACGGGTGTTAGCTTCAGCGGGCGTGACGGGCTCGTTAGCAGTCTCAACAGCGGATCGTTGTCGCGCGGTGAGGTTTTGTTACGCATCGCCGAGAACGAGGAGTTCGTGAGAGTGAAGCGCAACGCGGCGTTTGTGATGATGGAATACTTTGGTTACCTGCGTCGTGATCCTGATCAAAGCGGCTATGATTTCTGGTTGAATAAACTCAACCAGTTTGATGGCAACTTCGAGCGGGCGGAGATGGTCAAGGCGTTTATCAACTCAGGCGAATACCGCGCTCGGTTTGCGAGATAACGTCACCGTCGGGCCTTAGCTTCAACGTTCCGGGCATAGCCCGACCGTGAGCGAGGACGCATATAATAACTTAGGGGCACGGCATGCCGTGCCCCTACTTTTTTAGTCCCACATTGCAAGAGGTTTAATAGCCCCTGCCAAAAAATGTATTCCTCAAGGATCGTGGCTCCGGCGGCAGTCGCTATAGGGCAGGGAGAAGGAGTCGTTCCCCAATCTCCGAAGCGGACAGGCGATCCCAAGTTAAAGTCCTTATACCCCGCTCGGGAAAAGACCCGCCCTCGCGCAGGAGAGACCGCTTTCGTCTGCAATAATATTGTCGCGGAATTCCTTTCGTGATAGGGTGTGCACCACGTTTTACAGCTTCTGCGAATTTAATGAGCTAACCAACTAGACGTCTTGTGAAAAAATTTAGGACCGCTGCCCGAGCGTACTTTTATGCCTGAGCGCGCGCGAGTTTTCCGTCCCACAAAACTTGGAGGCGAGAGATCATGAGAAGCGCAGTTTATCGTCGAAATGTCAGAGCAACCGTTATGGTTACTTCCATCGCGTTGATGCTCCTCTCCTTGAACGCCAGCGCTTTCATGCAGTCTAATCTGGACCCGGCCGCAAAGAAGCCCCACAGGATTCAGATTGATCTCAAGCCAGTGTCAAATGCTCCTCGGGTGCCAAATGCTCCCACGGCCCAGTTGATAGTGGACGGGGGGTTCGAAACCGGCGGCATTCCCAACACCTTTTGGAATCCTGAAACGTCGACCAATTTCGGCACTCCGCTTTGCGACGTCCCTTCGTGCGGCACCGGTGGCGGCGCCTCGCCTCCTCGGACGGGCGCTTTTTGGACTTGGTTCGGCGGAATCCCGGCCCCCGAGACGGCAACGCTCGGTCAAACCGTCACGTTTCCTGCTGGAGATTTGGTAAAGAATCTTTCCTTCTTCATGCGTATCGGCACGGTCTCATCGCCTTTCACCGATGTCTTAAATGTCCGAGTTGATGGCGTTTTAGTGGCGAGCTATCCGGAACCCACCGTGGCTGAAGGGGCTTATACGGGACGCGTGATAAACTTGAATGCTTTCGCCGATGGCGTGTCCCACTCAATCCTGTTCGAATATATTGGAGCGACGAGCGGCACCTCCAGCTACGTGATTGACGATGTTGAACTTAACACGCGCACCCCAACCGCGGCCGATGGCGCCGTAAGCGGACAGATCACTGATGCAAGCGGTGCTGGGATCGCCGGCGCCGTGGTGTATTTGAGCGGCACGCAGAATCGGAAGTTCATCACGGATGCAAACGGTTTCTATCGTTTCGACGAAGTGGAGACGAGCGGGTTCTACACCGTCAGGCCTTCGCTAGCTAACTATTCGTTTAGTCCCTCGGAACGTTCATTCAGCCAGCTTGGCAACAATACGGAAGCGGCGTTTAGCGCTATTCCTGATTCGGCGAACGTCGGCAACGCGATAGATACCTCCGAATACTTCGTGAGGCAACATTATCTCGATTTCCTGGGACGTGAGCCTGACGAATCAGGTTTCAACTTCTGGAGCGATCAGATAATCGAGTGTGGCTCGGATGCTGGTTGTATTGGGTTTAGGCGGATAAATGTATCAGCCGCTTACTTTCTATCGATTGAGTTTCAGCGGACTAGTGGATTGGTTGACGGAATTTATCGCGCGAGCTTTGGGCGCGCACCGAAGTATGCCGAGTTTATGCCGGACACGGCCGTCGTGGCTCGGGACGTCGTGGTGGGCCGCGGTGACTGGGAAGGGCGACTGGCGGCAAACAAACGCCAGTTTGTTGATGCCTTTGTAGATCGCGCCCAGTTCCGCGCAGTCTTCGACGGCTTGTCCAACACTGATTATGTAGATAAGTTGATCAGTCAGACCGGAGTCAGCGTGAGTGAGCGGGACGAGCTCATAGTCAGTCTGCAAAACGGAGCGACGCGAGCGGACGTATTGTTGCGTATCGCGGAACACGAAGGGTTTGTGCAGGCGAAGCGCAACGCGACGTTTGTAATGACGCAATACTTCGGCTACCTGCGCCGTGATCCGGATGCTTCGGGCTACGAATTCTGGTTGAATAAGCTGAACCAGTTTCAGGGCAACTTCGAACGCGCCGAGATGGTCAAGGCCTTCATCACTTCGGGTGAATACCGCGATCGCTTCGTGCGGTAACTAACAACAGACGTGGCCGGACCGCCGGGGATGGCAAATAAAATGAAGGGCCGGTTCCCGTGGACCGGCCCCTTTTTTGCCGGTGATGTTCTGATTGATTATTAGAGTAACTCAGCTCTCACCTCCGACTCTGCGGTGACGTTCATGAAACCAATTTCTGAAGTCGCGCCCTCACCTGAAGCGGCTTTGGCCGTATCATGATCGACATGCCCGCACTTTGTTGACCGCGCGGCTTAATTGTATCCGCGAAAGGAACCCCAACTGTCGTGACCCAGAGAGTTTCATGCCGTAAGGACAGCCTGGCGTGCACGAACCGCACGCGGCTTGCCGTTACAAGGCTGGTCGTCCTGTTCGGTCTGACGTTCGCACTTTCACCCTTCCCGGCCCGTAGCGCTGATATCGGCAACACGCCGAATTTTCGACTTGCGCAAAGTCTCACCGCCGGCGCTAACCCTGTGGGCGTAGCTCTGGCCGATTTCAATGGTGATCTAAAAGTCGACGTGGCGGTGGTCAGCAGTGGTTCGGACAATCTATCCATATTTCTCGGCGATGGGCGCGGTAAATTTTCCGAGGCCACAGACTTTCCCGTAGGCAAAGGCCCGCGGGCAGTCGTCGCGGGCGATTTCAACAGTGATGGTCGTCTCGATCTGGCGGTGGCAAACACTCTTTCGAATAATTTGTCGGTCCTTCTCGGCGACGGCAAAGGCCGATTCGATGCGGCAGTTAACTTCGCGGTGGGAACCGCGCCGCTATCGCTCGCACTCGCAGATTTCAACGGCGACCGTAAGCTGGACATGGCCGTCGCCAACTCTAAGTCGCGAGACGTCTCGATTCTAATGGGTGACGGCCGAGGCGGCTTTGCGTCGATAGCGGGGAGCGCCAACGTCGCCACCGGTGTCGAGCCGTTTTATGTTACGACCGGCGACTTTAACCAGGATCGTCGGATCGATCTGGCCGTCGCGAACAGTGGATCGCACAGAGTCTCAATCTTCTTCGGTGATGGGCGTGGCCGCTTCGGGACAGAGTTCGGGTACTCGGCCGGAACTGTGCCTGTTGCCCTGGCGGCCGCTGACTTCGATGGGGACAAGCGGCTCGACCTTGCGGCAATCAACTTCGGTTCCAGCAACCTGACCCTCACACTCGGCGGGAAGACCAAAGCAAGAATGGCGGGAGCTCAAACTTACGCGCCCGTCACTCCCTCGACTGCAGGCGTGGCGAATGACTTCAACGGTGATAAGCGGACCGACCTGGCCCTGGTCGGAAACGGCAGGCTAATGATTCTGCTCGCCGGCGCGGATGGCGCCTATAGTCCGACGACCGTGCCACCCCCGCCGGATCTCGAGGCCCGAGCGACCTTCGTCGCCGCTGGCGACTTCAACTCAGACGGGCACTCTGATCTGGCCCTGACGCATACCATCGTTGCCGGGGTGGCGGTCATGCTTGGCGACGGCCGCGGCGGGTTTGCCCAACAGGCGATCTATCAAGTGGGAGACGACCCGGAAGCTGTGCTCGTCGCAGATTTCAATGGCGACGGCAAGGCCGACCTCGCTGTCGCAAACGCTGTATCGAAAAGCTTGTCAGTCTTGCCTGGCGACGGTCGCGGCGCGTTCGGCAAAACGCAGCACTACCCGCTCGGCGCTCAGCCAACCGCACTTGCATCGGGTGATTTCAATAGCGACGGGCATACTGATCTCGCAACTGTCAACGCCCGGCAGCTTAGTCTCAGCATACTGCTCGGCAACGGTGCCGGTGGATTTGGCCAGGTGCAAAACTTCGCAGCGGCGCGCTCGGCACGGCTCCTCATTGCTGCTGATCTCAACGGCGACGGCCGCACTGACCTAGCGACCCCCAGCGACCAACTAAACGTCGTCACTGTCTATCCGGGCGACGGCCGTGGCAACTTTGCAACTCGGAAAGATTACCCCGCCGGCGAGCGTCCATTCTGGCTTCTCGCGCACGACTTCGATAACGATGGACGCCCTGACCTGGCGACGATCAATCACCGGTCAGGCACCCTGGCCGTTCTGCTCGCTGATGGGAACGGAGGCTTTCGTGCGCCGCGTGAGTATGCAGCTGGCCCCACTCCGAGTCTGGTGCTCGCCGGAAACTTCGATGCCGACCGTCATACCGACTTACTGGCAATGTCCTACGGATCTGAAAGCGTTTCGACGATTTACGGAGATGGGCGCGGAAGCTTCTCGGGCGGGAGAAATTTTCCGGCCCCTTTGAAGCCATTCGGCATTGCGGTCGCAGACTTCAATTCGGATGATCAACCGGACCTGGCCGTTACCGGCTCCGAAGAGGGGGAATTAGCTGTGTTTCTTGGCGAGCGTGGCGGAAACTTCAACGCGCTCCCACGCATACCCGCCGGCAAAGCGTTGCGAGGCGTCGCGGCCGCGGATCTTAATAGCGACGGAAGGGTCGACCTGGCAATTGCTGATTCGTCAACCGGCAAGGTGTTGATTTTCTTGAATGGCGCGCAGCCAACTTCGAACTCACCAGCTGATACACCGCCATCGAGCCCAGACCCGGCTCTTACGCCAGCGGGCGCCAGTAATGAAAAGCATCTACGTGAGGGCAACTGGGGTGGGAAAGGTGCAAGCTTGAAAATCACTGCCTCGGGCGCTTTTATCGAATTTGACTGCGCGCAAGGCCGTATCACCGTTCCGCTGATTACGAATCTGGACGGCCGCTTTGCAGCAAACGGGACATTCCGAGCTGAGGCGCGAGGCGGCAGTGCTCTGCGAACGAGAGATGAGGGCGGCAGCGTGCTTAACGACCCCAACTTGGGGGAGCGTGCGGTTCGCTACGCCGGACGCTTCGAAGGTAAAGATTTAATGCTGACTGTCGTCCCGTCTGACGGTAAAGGTACGCTAACAACGTTCCGATTGGTTTACGGCGCCGTACCTCGGCTCAGGAAGTGTCTATGAGTCTGCCTCCAGCTCAGTAGGCGGAAAAAGTTTGCCAGTGCCGGCGGAAATACTTGCGACTCAGACCGAGTTGACAGTACTATGCAGCCCGCATTTCATCCTGAGAAAAGATTAGCAGGCGCTCGATGTGTTTACCCATCGAGTTGACCCTTATCCCGCCAGGATGCGGAGCAGAGCCAGGTTTACCAGGACATTCCAACCGGGCTTTATTAGAAATCAAACCCTTCAAAATTACTGGGCCATGGTTGTCTGGTTATAAGCAGAAACGGCGTTCGCATTCAGCCAGGCGCTGCATAGAGTCTTAGTCTCGGACGATTTGCCGGAAAAATCACTCCATCCGAAACGAAGGAATGAAATGAAAAAAATGATTCACCAACTGAAGCGCGTCAAACCTGGTGTCCGCCGAACAACAATTCTGGTGTTTAGCGCAGTTTTTAGTTTGGCTCTTCTGATTCAGGGTTTCGCGCTCGCCAGGAATGTTTCGGCAAAATTTTCAGAACGTCCGGATGTAGCGAAGAAAGCGCAGGAGCAAACGCAAGCACCGGCGCCCCAGAAGGCATCGGGAGTCTACCAGCCCGAACCGCGGCAGATAATCCATCTTCAACCCCTCAACGTGAGAGAGGTGGCCGCACAGGAGGCGTTAGCACCCTCGACCGGCCAGCCGGGTGAAATCAAGCCGCATGTCGTGCCAATGGGCGACCAGCCAACGCAGGGACGGACGCCGCTTTCATCAAAGGGAGGTACGCCCCACCAGCCGTTAGCCCCGTTGCCTTCGGTCACCGGACAGTCTCCGCCGCCGACTTATGGCTTCAGATCAAACGACCTTGGCCCTCTGGGCGGCCCAATTCCACCGGACACGATGGGCGCCGTCGGCCCGAACCACGTCGCTACCACCACAAACCAGGATTTTGTGGTTCAGGACCGTAACGGCACGGTGCTCACCACGATGTCGATCAACTCCTTCATCACCACGCCGGCTCCGCTTACCATCATTAACCAGACGGATCCGAAAATCTATTACGACCGCTTCAACAATCGGTGGATGTTCACCATCGTCGTCAACACGTTCAACCAGACGGCGGCGACCCTCGTCTTCGTCACGCAGACCGGCGACCCGACGGGGACTTGGAACCGTTATGCCATCGACACCGACGCGACGGCCACGGCTGGGGGCGGCGCGTGGGCCGACTTCCCGAGCATGGGATTTAACACGAACTGGATCGTCGTCACAATCAACCGCTTCGGCTTCGGCAGCGTGAGCGGCTACGTCGGCCCGTCCGTCTACGTCATCGACAAGGCTGCGGCCTACGCGAACACCCTGGGCAGCGTTTCGGTCTTCGAGGCGTCGGCAGTTACTGCATGCACGGTCGACACCGACCTCGGGTGCGGTTTCACCATGTCGCCGGCGGTCACAGAAGACAACACCACCACCACGGAGTATCTGGTGGAGGACTGGTTTTCGTCGGCCGGCCAGCTGCGGTTGAGCAAGGTCACGGGCACACCGGCCGCGCCGGTGCTCACTGTGGACACACAGTTGCCGCAGGCCCCGAACTCCTGGCGTTTCAACGCTACGATCATCGGCACGACTGGCGGGTACGTGCTCCAGCGCCAGCAGAACATCTACGCAATTTCGGGCAACCGCATCACCGCCAACGACTCGCGCCTCGGGTCCGCGCCCGTGTTCCGCAACGGCACGCTCTGGGCGACGCACCACGTGATGCTCGGGCTGACGCCCTCGCCGGCCGGCACTGCTATCGGCACGGCGGCCAACCCGGACGTGCGCACCGCGGTCCAGTGGTGGGAGATCGACCCGACCATCGAGACTGGCATCGCCCAGCCGCCACTTCAGTTCGGCCGCATCGAAGACCCGACGGCCGACAATTGCCACAACGGTTCGGGTGGCCAGCGCACCGTCGCTTCGGCCATCCCGTGCCCGGCCCCGCAGGGATGGTTCTATACCTTCCCGGCCATCTCGGTGAACCAGGTCGACGACGTGCTCATCGGGTACACGCGTTTCTCGAATCTGACGCTGGCGAAGGCCTCCTACTCGGTGCGCCTGGGCACCGACCCCGTCAACACGATGCGCGACACGCAGACCTACCGCGAAGGCCCCGGCAACTACAACATCGGCGCTGGTAGCCCGTTCAACATCAGGTGGGGTGACTACAGCGCAGCGATGACTGACCCCGTAAACGACACCGACTTCTGGAACACCCAGGAGTTCGCCGACTTCCAGACGGAAATCTTCGGCCCCGGCATGTTCGCCGGCACATGGGGCACTTGGTGGGCGCAGGTCAAACCCGCGACGACGACGACGACCGCGGGCAACCTGATCATCAGTGAGTTTCGCCTGCGCGGCCCCGCCGGCACGCGCGACGAGTTCGTTGAACTCTATAACCCTGCCGACACGCCGCTGACTGTGACCACCACGGATGGCTCGGATGGATGGGCCATCGCCTATAGCTCCAATGGCACCACGATCACTGCGCTCGCGTCCATCCCAAGCGGAACGACTATCCCGGCGCGCGGTCGCTACCTGATCACCAATGACGTGGCGGCCGCGGGCATCGCTCCGTACAGTCTCCGGGCGTATCCCAACGTGCAGTTTGTGACCGCGGCGTTGCTTCGGCCGTCTGACGGCGACGCCTTTTACACACCCGACCTTGCGGACAACGGCGGCCTCGCCATCTTCCGCACGGGTAACCCGGCTAACATGAACGCTGCGACGCGCATGGACTCGGCCGGTTTCGCGGGTATCGCCGCCGGTCTCTTCAAGGAAGGCACTGGCATCCCGAACATCACGGGCGCGCCGACCGGGCAGATCAGCTTCCACCGCTCCCAAAGGTCGGGCGTACCGCAGGACACTAGCGACAATGCGACGGACTTCATTTTCACCGATACGGTCATCGAGACACTCGGGGTGCAACCGACCCTCGGCGCGCCCGGTCCGGAGAATGTCGACAGCCCGATTCACAATACGACCTCGACAATGTTTATTGGTTTGTTCGATGGTTCAGTCAGTGCGGCGACTGCACCCAATTTTGTTTTTAACGCTACGCCAGTGGCCAATGGTACACAAGGCACCATGACCGTCCGGCGTCGTCTCTACAACAGTACCGGGGTGCCAATCACGCGAGTGCGGATCCGGTTCACGGATATTACTACCGCGCCGGCTGCGGTAGGCGTGGCGGATCTGCGTATCTTGAATTCCCCTAATCTTACAGTGGAGGAGCCGGCAACTCAGGCGGTAGGCGGCGGATTAAATACGAGTGTGACCCCGGTTACCGTAACCTTCGCTACGCCAATGGCGCCGGGAGCCAACATCCCAATTGACTTTGTATTTGGGGTGATGCAAGAGGGCTGCTTCCGCTTTGTGGTTACCACCGAAGCACTGCCAGGCGGCGGCAACGCCGTGTTTGGTTTTGCAGGGACGGCCGGATCCGGAGTCTGCGGCCCGACTGCGGCGCCCGCAAGAGTCAGCGGAGCAGTGACCACCGCTGACGGACAAGCGTTGGCAGGTGTGACTGTGCGGCTGGCAGGCGCGAGGTCAGCAACCGCAATTACTGACGGCGCCGGAAACTATCATTTTGATAATGTCGACACTGACGAGTTCTACACAGTAACTCCGTCGCGGCTTAACTATCGCTTTAACCCCGTCAATCATTCGTTTTCGCTTTTGGCAAACAAGACGGATGCGGTGTTCACTGCGATTCCTGATGCGGTGATGGTCGGTAACGAGATCGACAGCCCCGAATACTTTGTGCGGCAACACTATCTTGATTTCCTGGGACGCGAGCCTGACGAAAGCGGGTTCAACTTCTGGAGCGATCAGATCGCTACCTGCGGCGACGATGCCGGCTGTCGCGAAACGAAGCGTGTTAACGTCTCTGCTGCCTACTTCCTGTCGATAGAGTTTCAGCGCACCGGCGGTTTGGTGGATGGACTCTATCGCGCCGGCTTCGGACGCGCTCCGAAGTATGCGGAATTTATTCCTGACACCTCTGCCGTATCGCGAGATGTGGTGGTGGGCCGGACCAATTGGGAAGGACAGCTGGCGGCGAACAAGCGCGCATTTATCGATGCGTTTGTCGCTCGCTCAGCGTTCCGCGATGCTTACGACGGACTGAGCAACGCGGCGTACGTTGAAAAACTGATTGCCAACACTGGCGTTGCCTTCAGCGCTGGTGAACGTGATTCCCTAGTAAGCAGTCTGGGCAACGGTTCATCACGAGCCGACGTGTTGCTGCGCATCGCCGAAAACGATCAGTTTGTAAACGCGAAGCGCAACGCCGCGTTTGTCATGATGGAATACTTTGGCTACCTGCGACGTGATCCTGACCCAAGCGGCTATCAGTTCTGGTTGAATAAACTGAACCAGTTTGATGGCAATTTCGAACGGGCCGAGATGGTCAAGGCGTTCATCAATTCCGACGAATACCGCGCGCGCTTTGCGCGTTGAGACGACAATCGGGGCAGTAGCCCGACGGTGAGGGAGGCGCAGTTTGTCAGCCATCCTCTAGCTGGTGTTACTTCCCACGAATTACCAGCCGCGGATTATGCGGATAGCGCAGATCAGAATTCAAGCGTTCTGAACTGCAACATCTGCTATCCGCGGCTGAGATTTTTATGCGCGAGTGCGCAAACGTAAATCTTGACAAGCCACTGGATGTGCGGCTAAAGTCTTGGCGTTTGTTGCACACCACTTGCCGATAGAATCCTAACCAGTTTCGACTTCTACCGTCATCGTCCCATCGCACAAACACCAATTTGTCCCTTCAGTCTGTAGCCCTAAAGTTGAACTAGTCGCCGAGAGTAGTAGTTACCAGTTTATCGATCCAGGAGTACTTCCCATGCGTAAGATTTCGCGCCAAAGCCCTATATTTCTAACTGCCGCAGCTGACTTCGCGAAGAAGTTGTTCTTCGCTCGAGGGCGCCTGGTGGCTTTCGTAGTGTTGTTTCTCCTGACTGCGGCGCTGGTGGTTTCAACCGGAGCGTGGGCGAAAAAGAGGAAACCACAAAAAAGCAAATCCGAGGTTACGTTGACCCGGGATTTACGCAACGAGTCAAAGGCTCAACGCGCAGCCACGAGGAACCTTGTTCAGCGAAAATCGCTTGGCAAATTAACATCTCGCGCTAACCAGGCCAATGATGACGGAGATGTCGTTCGCACCCCGCTTGAACGGCGCCTAATAAAAGCTCGTGAGTTCACGGGCGACCTTCGCAATCTCCCGAAGCGACGACCCGTCGAAAAGGAAAAACCTGAGCGCGATGGTCCTGACACGATTCGCCGTTTGCTTGATAACCCCCTTGCGCAAAAAGGACCTCTCCAGCCATCTGTCGCCCTACAGGCTGCAGCTGCACCGACGCCGCTTCTTGAGTTTGAAGGACTCGACCGCGCCACCTGGGGCGCCGGCAGCCCTCCCGACACTACCGGCGATGTCGGCCCCAATCACTACATTCAGGCAGTGAACACCTCAGTCGGTATCTATGACAAGACCACCGGCGCTCAGATCACTGCCTTCACCTTTGACACGTTAATGAGTCAGGGAAGCTTTGGGAATCTCTGCGACACCGAGAATTTTGGCGACCCGATCGTGCTTTACGATACGTTTGAAGATCGCTGGATACTCACCGACTTCGCGTTTATCCTTGATGGAGGGGGCAACGTAAATCCGCAGGATGCCTATCAGTGTTTCGCGGCTTCCAAGACCTCCGATCCGGTTGCGGGCGGCTGGAACTTCTATTCAATTGAGACCGAGGGCGGTCTCGGAGATTATCCGAAACTTGGCATTTGGCCTGACGGCGTTTACATGTCGATCAACCTGTTTGGATACGCCGCCTCGGCCGGTTTCATCACTACGCGCTTCTATGCATTCAACAAGGCACAGATGTATGCCGGCGCGCCCACGGTGCAAAGTGTGGAGTTTGATGTTGCGGACGACTTCACCGTCCTGCCCAGTAACGCTCGTTTGCAAACCGGCACGCCCCCGCTCGGGTCACCAAACTATTTTGTTTCCTCCTGGAATTTCCTGAACGCGCTAACGGTTTACAAGTTTCACGTGGATTGGGACAGCATCTCACTTTCGACCGTGACCGGTCCCGACACTCCTCTCGCAGCGACAAGTTGGCCCAATGCGGCTGTCGCCAACGCGCCGCAACCGGGCACGGCAAACCTGCTCGATGTTTTGCAAATCCGGGCGATGATGCAAAACCAGTACGTCAATTTCGGCGGAGTTGAGTCTCTCTGGAATACGCACACGGTCCGTCGAGCCAACACTGCCGGTTTCGCCGCGCCGCGCTGGTACGAGCTGATCGTTACCGGAGGTACGGTGTCGCCGACCATTCTGCAAGCCGCCACCTGGGATCCCGATGCCGCAAACGTAATGCATCGCTATATGCCGAGCCTGGCGCTGGATCGCGCGGGCAACATGGCACTTGGCTACAGCACGTCGAACGCCACTGTGGAGTTTCCCTCTATCAAATATGCCGGACGGCTCGCGGCCGACCCAATTAATACGTTTAGCCAGACAGAGACCATAATGTTCACCGGAACTGCCTCGCAGACCACCTCCACTCGATGGGGCGACTACACCACCATGACGCTTGATCCGGACGGGTGTACTTTCTGGTTTACTAATGAATATGCAAATCCTGTCTCGCAGGCTTCTAACATGCGTTGGAGAACGCGAATCGGCAAATTCCAATTCCCAGGCTGCAACCCGGTGGGAGCGGGCGGAACCTTGCAAGGCACGGTTACGCTGACTCCAGGCGGCACTCCCGTTGACGGCGCAACCGTCGAATTAGGAGCCCGCAGCACCACCACAAACGCGAGCGGGTTCTATTCCTTTTCGGCGCTTCCAGCCGGCACCTATCCGGAGGAAACTGCCAGCAAGCCGGGTCTGAGTGAAGACACGGAGAACACGATTGTGATCACCGACGGCGGTACCACCGTCAAAGACTTTCAGCTGACGGCAGCGCCACAGGCCGCCTGTCTGACTGACACTACCCAGGCTGATTTTCAGATGGGAGTGGGGACGAACGTCGACCTGATTACCAGTCCCGGCGACGTCACGCTTTTGAATGCACCGACTTCTGACCAGTCGAATACAGCTGGCACCACGACGGGCACGGGCTTTGGAACCCCAGCCTGGACAGGTCAGACCTTTATTCCAGCGGTTACGGGCTTGCTCGTCCAAGCGGACGTCCAACTCTTTTGCAACGGTTGCGGAGCTACTCCACCCAACCTTACGCTTTCAGTTCGCAACACGGCCGCCGGTCTGCCCACTGGCGCTGACCTGGCTACTGCCACCATCCCCGGCTCCGCCTTTGCAAGCGGCGCGAGCGTTCTCTTTACGGCCACCTTTGGCTCGCCGGCAACTCTGACTTCCGGAACGCAATACGCTCTGGTGTTGCGTCCTGTGTCGGTCCCGTCGGGTACCGGCTATTTCTGGATTCGCTCCAGCCCAAGCACCTACGCCAACGGTTCGAGGGTTCTTTCGGCCGATAGCGGTGGGACGTGGACCCCGGATGTAACCAGAGATTTCAACTTCCGAACCTACATGCAAGCGGGCTTTTCACCATCCGGCGATCTGGTTTCTTCGCTTAAAGACGGAAACCCGTCACCCGGAAACTTCGTCGATTTCACGACCCTGTCATGGAATGCCACTGTTCCCGCAAACACTACCGTCAGATTCCAGGTAGCAATGAGCGACAGCGAATTCGGACCGTTCGATTTTGTGGGCCCTGATGGAACTGCGACCAGCTTCTTTACCACGAGTCCGTCAAACATTCCAAACTTCGGCGGGAATCGTTATCTGAAATACAAAGCTTATCTGAACACCACCGACACCGGAGTTACTCCAACCCTCCATGACGTCTCGGTCTGTTGGAATAACACCAACATTCCCACGGCGGCCAACGGAATTATCAGTGGCCGGATCGTTGGAGATGATGGCAACCCGGTGGCCGGCGTCGCCATTCAGTTGAGCGGCACACAGAACCGGCGGTCTATTACTGACGCCAACGGAAGCTATGCTTTCGACGCGGTCGAGACTACCGGTTTCTATACAGTCGCTCCGGCCATGTCGGGTTACAACTTCAGTCCGGCAACGCGCTCATTCTCGGCTTTGGGCAACCGGACGGAAGCGATGTTTACCGCGTCAAGAGATGCGAACATCAACCCGAATGCGATCGATAGTTCGGATTACTTTGTGCGGCAGCAGTATCTTGATTTCCTGGGACGCGAGCCTGATGAAAGTGGGTTCAACTTCTGGAACGATCAGATTGCTACCTGCGGCGAAGATGCCGTATGTCGCGAAACGAAACGCATTAACGTTTCTGCCGCTTACTTCCTGTCGATAGAGTTCCAGCGCACCGGAGGTTTGGTGGATGGACTCTATCGCGCCGGGTTCGGACGCGCTCCGAAGTATGCAGAGTTTGTACCTGACAGTTCGGCCGTATCGCGAGACGTCGTGGTGGGCCGAACCAACTGGGAAGGTCAACTGGCGGCGAACAAGCGGGCGTTCATCGATGCGTTTGTCGCGCGCGCAGCGTTCCGCGATGCTTACGACGGACTGAGCAACGCGGCGTACGTTGATAAACTGATCACCAATACTGGTGTTGCCTTCAGCGCTGGTGAACGTGATTCGCTTATCAGCAGTCTCGGCAGCGGCTCATCAAGAGCCGACGTGTTGTTGCGCATCGCCGAGAACGATCAGTTTGTAAGCGCTAAGCGCAACGCCTCGTTTGTCATGATGGAATACTTTGGCTACCTGCGACGTGATCCTGACGCAAGTGGCTATCAGTTCTGGTTGAATAAGCTGAACCAGTTTGACGGCAATTTCGTTCGGGCCGAGATGGTCAAGGCGTTTATCAACTCCGGCGAATACCGGGCGCGATTTGCGAGATAAAGGGGGGCCGGGAAGCGGGTCATCCGGCGCGGTTCCCCTACCACTCAACCCTAAAGAGGATTGGCTGCTTTATCGCGATCCCGGCTTGCGGAATATGCGGTGTTCCGTTAGATTATCCCAGTTTCCTATTGACTAGTTTGACCGGTCAGGATATTGTCTGCACTCGCTCATTTTGCCACGGTCTTTACGCAAGTTCACGACGAGTCAGAGGGCTTTTCTAAATCCTTCCAGGGAAAAAGCGAGCACGATTCAAAACAAAAGACTTTGTATCTCCTAACGGCCGGGTGCCGAAACCCTGAGTTAATTGTCAGGCAATACTTCCCTAGTTAAAACATTACCTGAGACGCGCGATAAGGAGCTCCACATGGAAAAAATGCCGCACGCAAGAAAGAGCGGACTGATTGTAAAAAAAGTTGACGGCGAGATTCTGATTTACGATCAAGAGCGAAATAAAGCCCATTGTCTCAACCAGACCGCAGCCAAGGTCTGGAACTATTGCGATGGGAAGACAACGGTAGCGGCGGCTTGCAGGGGCTTGGCTGGCGAACTTGGCGTGCCGGTTGATGAGAAACTAATCCGATACGCTGTCCAGCAGTTTTCCGCTGATCATCTGCTGGAAACTGAAGTCGAGATGCCGGCGTTTATGATACCCGGACTTAACCGTCGCCAGATGGTGCGGACGCTCGGATTAGCAGCAGCTGTGGCGGTGCCACTGGTGTCGTCCATCCTTGCTCCGACACCGGCGCAGGCAGCGACTTGTATTCCGTCCGGAAGCGGTTGTTCGGCCAGCTCGCAGTGCTGTAGTGGATTGTGTAGTACAGGTACTTGCGCATAGCTGAGCGCGTCGAAACGTTACATGAAACTGGGCGAGGAGCATCCCACTCCTCGCCCTTTTGTTTTTGTTCGACTCTCAGGGAAGGGCCTTTTTCTGAGCGTCTTTTTTCGGTTACCCGATTGCTGCTTTGCTGACACGGGCCTCTGTTCAGGCCTCTCGAACAACAATCGGCTCGAGTTCCGACGGCCGGGCGGCAGTATCTCGATGAGCCACGCCTGAAATTGGCGGAGGCGGTGGGTTTGCCACCAGGACCTCAAGCGCCGCATCGATCACTTCGTTAATTCGCGCGACAAACACAATCTCCAGCTCTTTGCGCACATCATCAGGAAGGTCCTCGATGTCAGCCTCATTCCGCGATGGAAGCAGGATGCGTCTGATACCGGCACGATGTGCCGCAAGTATTTTTTCCTTCAATCCACCCACTGGAAACACCAAACCTGAAAGCGTGATCTCACCGGTCATCGCAGTGTCGGGGCGCACCCGCCGTCCAGTGTAAAGTGATGCCAATGCCGCCGTGATGGTAACTCCGGCGCTTGGTCCATCTTTGGGAATCGCCCCGGCGGGTACGTGTAAATGCACGCCGTAATCCTTAAACATCTCCGGACTGATCCCAAACTCGATCGCGTGAGACCAGAGATAGGATTGGGCCGCCCGCGCAGATTCCTGCATGACCTCGCCGAGTTGTCCCGTGATTGTCAGACCTCTTCCACCGGGCAACAGTGTCGCCTCGATAAACAAAACTTCGCCGCCCATTTCTGTCCAGGCCATTCCGGTGGCTACACCAGCCGGCAATTCCTTGCGGGCCTGCTCAGGATAGAACCGCGGGGCACCGAGGTAGTCGTGGATGTTCGCCGCGTCAACAGTTACCGCCTCGGCTTCATGCTGGGCAATCTTCAAGGCGACTTTGCGGGCCACGCTGCCAATGTTTCGTTCCAGTTGCCTTACACCTGCTTCGCGAGTGTAGCGCGTGGCGATCAATTCGATAGCGGCGTCGCTGATACCTAGTTGCGATGGTTTCAGTCCATTTTCCTCAACCTGCCGCGGGGCCAGATACCGGCGAGCAATCTGCAACTTCTCCATATCGCTGTAACCCGGAATTGCGATCACTTCCATACGGTCACGCAGGGGCGGCGGAATCGGCCCCATCTGATTGGCCGTCGCGATAAAAAAGATGCGCGAAAGATCAAACGGCAAATCGAGATAGTGGTCGCGGAAGGTGCTGTTCTGTTGCGGGTCGAGAATCTCGAGCAAGGCCGAGGATGGATCCCCGCGATAGTCGTTGCCCAGCTTATCAATCTCGTCCAGCATCAGTACCGGGTTGTTTACCCCGGCGCGTCGGATTGACTGGATAATCCGGCCAGGCATCGAGCCGATGTAGGTGCGCCGGTGGCCGCGCAGCTCTGCTTCGTCTCGCATTCCGCCGAGCGACATGCGTTCAAACTGGCGCCCCAGCGCGCGCGCGATCGAACGTCCCAGAGATGTTTTACCTACGCCGGGTGGACCAACAAAGCAAAGGATTGGACTCTTCGCATCTGGACGCAACTTGATCACGGCCAGAAATTCAAGAATGCGCTCTTTGACGTCATCGAGGCCATAGTGGTCTTCGTCGAGTATTCGCCTGGCTTCCTGTAGGTCCAGCTTATCTTCAGACGATTTTTGCCAGGGCAACTCGATCACATACTCGAGATAGGTGCGGATAACATGATAATCGGGAGCGGCAGCGGGCAATTTTTCCAGCCGCTTCAATTCTCGCTCAGCTTCAGTTTTTACCTCGTCAGGCAGTTCAGCTTTAGCCAATCGCTCGCGCAGGAGTTCAGCTTCGGCTCGCTCGCCACCTTCATCGTCGCCCAGCTCCTTCTGAATCGCTTTCATCTGCTGGCGCAATATGTAGTCGCGCTGCGACTTGTCCATCTCTGACTGTGCTTCCGTGGCAATCTTCGATCGTAACTGAATGATTTCCAGTTCCCGCGCCAGGTAGCCATGGGCGAGTCGCAGCAGTTCATCTGCTGAGTTGGCTTCGAGCATTTTTTGTTCCTGCTCAACGCCCAGGTTCAAAATTGAGCCGAGAAAGTATGCGAGCCGAACCGGCTCCACGGATCCCAGAATTGCCACTCGCACTTCCGGTGGGACGCCAGGCAGCAGCGCGAGCGCCTCCTGAATCATCGCCTGCACGTTTCGCTTAAGCGCTTCCACGGCTTCCTGATCTATGGTTTCCACCTCAGGCAGGATCCGAACCACCGCGCGCATATGAGGATCTTCCTGCTTCCATTCGATCACCTGAATCCGATCCGTACCCTGCGCGATGATGTGCATCGTATCTTCGCTGCGTTCCATGCGCTTGATCATCGTCAGTGTGCCAACCTGGTAGAGGTCTGCAGGTTTCGCATCATCGCTGCCCGGCTTTTCCAGGTCTGCGCGGACGGTGATACAGGCGATCAGTTTCTCCTCTGTTGACAGCGCTGCTTCAACGGCCGCAACGGATCGAGGCCGGCCCACCGCGAGCGGGACCACGGTCTCAGGAAACAAGGTTGTGTTTTGCAGGGCGAGGACTGCTACTTCAAACGGTTCGCCTCGTGGACGCGTTGGCGTTTCTTTTAAGGGCTGTTGCGAAGCGTCCGGGGCTTCTGGTGTTTCCGAAGTTTCAGACATCGTTTTGCTAGGCTCCGGATAGTTAGCTGCAGCGGAGGTGGACAATTAGAAATCCATCGAGGTAGTCGTGGCTCAGCGATGCCGCTTCGATTGAACAGGGGAACGGGATGGTTTTTTCAAAGCGACTATAGGTGATCTCCATTTGGTGATAGCTATAGCCCTGCTTGTAAAAAGTGTCGCGCCGGCAGCCACGAACTCTCAAACTTGATTGGTCAATCTCGATCTCCAGGTCGTCTGCGCAAACGCCAGCCAGATCAACCTTGACGATCCACCCTTCAGTGCTTCGGTAAACGTCGGCTGCGGGGTTCCATAAACGACCTGACGGTCTGACGCGATGGGCCACGGCCAACAACGATTCACGATTCGGATTTCGCATGTTGGTAGAGTAGGACAGGCATTCCTGCCTGTCCAGGCGCTCTCAAGGCAAACTGTAAACCAATAAAGGAAACCGGGAATCCCTAACAGTTAGTGGAGCTCTCCCGAGACAAGCAGGGACAGACAGGAATGTCTGTCCTACTTAGCGCCTTCAATCTCCGCTATTAGTTGGACCCGCGAAGTAATGTCGAGCGTGCCTACCTCTATGGGAGTTGGCGCGGATGACATGGCTCTCATTTGCGACTGGACCTGATAAATAGGCCTGGGCGGCTGCACGCCTTCTTCCTGAACTTCAACGATGCGCACCATTCTGCCGCCCAATGCATTCGCGATCACTTGCGCCTTACTGACCGCTTCGCGAGTGGCCTCTGTCAGAGCACGGTCGCGCGCGGGCCGGTCCTGGCGCAAGGTAAACGCAATTCCGGCGACATCATTCGCACCCGCCTGGGTGGTGGCATCGATAACGGCGCCGACTTTAGTGAGATCCGACAACACGACGGTGACGCTGTTACGTGCTTCATAACCCGTGATAGTTGGCGGTTGGCCTTCCTTGTACATGCGGATGGGTTGCAGGCTGTAACCACTGGTTTTGACCTCTGCTCCGGCGCCAGCCGCGGCTTTTAAGGCTGTCACGACTGCAGTGCTCTGGTTCGCGTTCTGCTGCTGCGCCTCAATCGCTCGACGCGCTTGCGTGACTACCGACACGGTAAGCACGGCCGTGTCCGGCTGAGCCTGCACGATCGAGTCGCCAGTGACCAACACTCTGGTGAATTTTCCTGAATCGCTTCGACTTGCGTCGGAGCTGCCCTGGACGAAAGGGCGCATCGTGCGCACTTCAAAAGGCGTGCCCTCCTGATAAATCGTCATCACATCCGTTTTCGTTTCGCCTACTGCTTCGACTTCACTGGTTTCAGCAAACCAAGTTTCACTTTGAAACCGCTGCGCATTGAGTACGAGATATTTCTGGTTGCCGGAGACAATCACCCAACCTCCAGCTTCCACAGTTTTCTGCAACCGCCCGCGCACGGTAATTTCTTTTGCCATGGCCGAGGCTGCGAGAAGCGCGATCAGTGCAACCGCGCCGAATGTAGTTATGAATCTTCTTTTCATGCTGCTCACCTTCCTTGAAATTATACCGGCTAAGTTCTAATCAAACTTTGTGCGCCAGCTGTGTTCTCTATGGGGAGTCTTTGTTGCGTTTTCGGCGCAGAGGCCCGGAAAACAGAGGAGAGGGAGTGGAACAGGGGATTTCTCACCCACAGAAGAACGAACCCGGGTGCAGATTCTTGCTTTGGGCAAATGAGGGGGACAGGGGCCTACTCCGCATCGTTTCCGATGGCTTCCACCGGACAGCAGCCGAGCGCTTCTTCGCAATCGGCACGTTCCTCGTCGGTTAGCGGCTGCTTGTAGACAAACGAATAGTTATTTTCATCGGAGCGTTTGAAGTTTTCGGGGGCGGTGTCGCGGCAGACGTCGCAATCGATGCAGGAAGAGTCTACGTAATAGGCTCCGGGAACATTCTCTTTCACGCGATCAGTACGGTCAGGCATTTGCGAATTTGGATTTTAGCTTTCAGATCTGCGATTGATTCTGGTTGAGCGCGGGTAGGTCCAATCCGCAATCGAAAATCCAAAATCTAAAATTCCTAAGGGTGCGTCATCTCTTCCGGCTTTACGAACTCGTCAAACTGCTCAGCACTCAGGAACCCAAGTTCCAGAACTGACTCGCGCAGGCTGATGCCCTTCTTGTGCGCATTCTTTGCGACCTGGGCAGCCTTGTCATAGCCGATGTGCGGGTTCAAAGCTGTGACCAGCATCAGCGACTCTTTCAAGTTCCTGTCGATCTGCTCGCGATTGAGCTCGATGCCGCTAATACAATACTCGACAAAGCAGTGACAAGCGTCGTGGAGCAGGCGAACTGAGTGAAGGAAGTTATGAATCATCACCGGCTTGTAAACGTTTAGTTCAAAATTTCCCTGTGAGCCGGCGAAGGTTATGGCCACATCGTTTCCGAAAACCTGTACACAAACCATGGTCATGGCTTCGCTCTGCGTCGGGTTCACTTTGCCGGGCATGATTGACGAGCCCGGTTCATTCTCGGGAAGAATCAATTCACCCAACCCGCATCGTGGTCCTGAAGCGAGCCAGCGAACATCATTCGCGATCTTCATCAGCGACACCGCAAGTGTTTTGATCGCGCCGCCGGCGAAAACCAATTCATCATGGGCCGAGAGCGCCGCGAATTTGTTCTCGTGTGACTTAAATGGGAGGCCAGTCAGTTCTGCAATTCTCCTGGCCGCACGTTCGCCAAACTCAGGATGCGAGTTTAGACCAGTGCCAACTGCCGTTCCGCCAATCGCCAGATCAAGAAGCCCGGGCAACGCAGCTTCCAAACGTTCGATGTCGCGTTCGATCAGGTTGGCCCAACCCGACATCTCCTGGCCCACCGTCAAAGGTGTCGCGTCCTGAAGATGGGTGCGACCGATCTTGACTACGTCTGCAAACTCTTTCGCCTTTGCGTCGATGGCCCGGTGTAAGTTTTGCAATTCGGGAAGCAACCAGGTCAATTGCTCGGCGGCGGCGATGTACATCGCAGTAGGAAAGGTGTCGTTTGACGACTGCGACATGTTCACATCGTCATTGGGATGGATTGGCTTCTTGCTGCCCATCATCCCGCCCGCAATCTCAATCGCGCGATTTGAGATCACCTCATTGGCGTTCATGTTGGTTTGTGTGCCGCTGCCGGTTTGCCAAACGCGCAACGGAAAATGCGCGTCCAGAGTGCCTTCGATAACTTCGTCGCACGCTTGTACGATCAGCTTTAGTTTGTCGGCGGGCAGTTTGCCGAGATCTGCGTTGACCAGGGCCGCGGCTTTTTTCAGGATGCCGAGGGCGCGAATCATCTCGCGAGGCATCTTGTCATCGCCGATGTTGAAATGGAGCAGCGAGCGTTCCGTTTGCGCGCCCCAATATTTGCCGGCCGCCACTTCGATTTCGCCCATCGAGTCGCTCTCGAGGCGCGAACTCTTTTTCTCTTCTGTTTGTTTGGTTGCGTCAGGTTGCATATCAGTACCGCGAAAGTTCTGGTCCGAGCTGGTTTAGTTTTGGGTTGCGTGATTCGTTTTGCGTGGAATTGTCATTTGAGCTTGACCAGGCTTAATTCTACATCACGGCCCGCAGCCCCTTAAACCCGAGGGCGGTGGAATCAAATTCCCCGGCCCTTTTGGTTTTCGCCATAGGCTTGTCACAAGTTACCCGTAAGATCCGCTCAACTCTGCAGCGCACACCGCA
Organism: Pyrinomonadaceae bacterium; assembly: GCA_035557535.1. Lineage (GTDB taxonomy): Bacteria > Acidobacteriota > Blastocatellia > Pyrinomonadales > Pyrinomonadaceae > PSRF01. The sequence goes on along the minus strand of DATMDU010000147.1, from coordinate 47,310 downwards.
ATCGCGAGCATAAGTTGGGAAATTACCAGCAAAGGAATCGTAATTAACGAAGCGAAGAGAGTTTAGGGTTTTGCCATGAGCGAGGAAACCGGGAAAAAAGAAGCCTCACGCAGGTTGGCAGACATTAATCGGGCAATCACGACCTCGCTCAACTTCGACGAGGTGCTCGACCTTATCGTCGAAAATTCCGCCCAACTTGTCGAAGCGCGCATTTGCGCACTGCTACTGGCCGATGATTCGGGACATCTGAGTATCCGCGCGGCCCGCGGCGCTCACCCTGATCTGATCCGGGATTTCTCCGGGCAAATGGACGAGGATGTAATTCCGCAACTGAGAAGCTCTCTCGGCATCGCCCCAACTGAAACTTTGGTATCGGTGCCGGTGATCGCGAAGCGATCGTTGAAGGGCATGCTGGTTATCGTAAGGGACGAACCGCTGAACGCGGATGAGCAATGGGAGTTGTCGGCACTGGCTGATCAGGCCGCCATCGCCCTGCGAAATGCGCGCCTCTATGAAATTGAAGCTGCCGGAGCCGTCCGCGCTCGCGATGCTTCTCAGATCGCTTTGCGAAGGCTGGCCGCAATTGTCGAATCTTCCGATGATGCGATTGTGAGCAAAGATCTCAACGGAATAATTAATAGCTGGAACAAGGGAGCGGAGCGAATCCTTGGGTTTACTGCGGACGAGGTTGTGGGCAAGCCGATTACTATCCTGATTCCACCCGATCGCCAGGCAGAAGAAACGGAGATTCTGCGGCGGATTAGTCAGGGTGAACGAATAGAACATTTCGAAACCATCAGACGTCGCAAAGACGGCCTTGATTAATGTTTCGCTGACCGTTTCGCCCGTCAGAAACGAAGAGGGGAAAGTTATCGGCGCCTCGAAGATTGCGCGCGATATCACCGAAAGCAAGGAAGCGCAGGAAAAACTCCAACGCGCGCTCGATTTCGATCAGACCGTGATGTTGAGCATGGGCGAAGGACTTTACACGGTTGACACTCACGGCCGGGTGACGTTTTTGAATCTTTCGGCGGAACGACAACTCGGTTGGCGGCTGGACGAAATCATCGGCCGCAATATGCACGCCCTCGTGCATCACGCTCATCCGGATGGCACACCTTTTCCAGCTGAGGACTGCGCCGGGCTTCAGGTCCTCAAGGACGGAAACATGCTGGTCGAGTACGAGGATTCGTTCATTCGCAAAGACGGCACTTTCTTCGACGTGGTTTACAGCTCCGCGGCTTTGCGAAGCGGCGATGAGATCACGGGAGTGGTGGTCGTCTTCCGCGACATCACTGAACGCAAGCGCGCTGAAGAGGAAATTCGTTTCCAGGCCCACTTGCTCGACGCCGTCGAACAAGCGGTGATCGCCACGGATCTAAATGGAACAGTGATTTTCTGGAATTCTTTCGCGGAAACTTTGTATGGCTGGCCCGCAGCCGAAGCGTTGGGGGCGCAGATCCTGGATCTGACTCCTTCGGCGGAACTGAAAGAGCACGCTCAGGAGATCTTCGCTCGCCTGCAGGCGGGACAGAGCTGGTCCGGTGAGTTTGCAGTGAATCGACGAGACGGTACCTCCTTCCCGGCGCTCATCGAGGATTCGCCGATCATCAACGAGCGAGGCGAGCTGATTGGCATAGTGGGAGTTTCGACTGATAACACGCTGCGCCGCCGCGCCGAAGAAGAACGCGAGAACCTGCTTTTGCGCGAGCAGCAAGCCCGTGCTGAAGCAGAAGAGGCCAATCGACTGAAAGACGAATTTCTCGCGACCCTCTCTCATGAGCTGCGCAACCCGCTGAACGTCGTCATAGGCTATTCAGAAATACTGCGCCGCAGCGACGCCAGCCAGCCGCATTCCTTCGTGGTTAAGGCGGCCGAAACAATCCGCCGCAATGCCCTCGCCCAGTCACACTTGGTTTCTGATCTGCTGGATCTGTCGCGTTTGCAAATGGGTAAACTGTCGCTCGACCGGCAGCCCGTGTCGCTCTCTACCGTAATCACCGAGGCCATTGAAACTGTCAGCGCTGAAGTGAAGGCCAAGAAGATCGACCTTTCCGTCGAACTTGATCATGAGATCCTGGTAGTTGAAGGCGATTCCGTCAGGCTGGGCCAGATCGCCTGGAACCTGCTTAACAACGCGGTGAAGTTCACGCGGCTCGAAGGGAAGATCAAAGTCAGTTTGAGCCAGGAAGGTAACGAAGCAAGACTGATGGTCGCCGATAACGGGCAGGGAATCTCTCCGGAGTTTTTGCCGCACGTGTTTGAAATTTTCCGCCAGGCGGACGCGAGCAGTTCCCGCAAGCAGGGCGGAATGGGAATTGGTTTGGCCCTCGTAAAGCAACTGACGGAGCTTCACGACGGCCGTGTCGAGGTGGAGTCTGAGGGCGTAAACCGCGGCGCGTGTTTCAGTGTTTTGATTCCGCTCTACAAAGCCGGCGCCGACGGACTGAAGTCTGAAAGAGTGACTGCGACGGGTGCACTGAAGAGTAAGTTTATTTTGGTGGTTGACGATTCGCCCGAATCAACCGAGATGCTGGGCAAGCTGCTTGAAATTGAAGGCGCCTTTGTCGACCTCGCGAGTAGTGGTGCGGAAGCCCTGCGCGTCGCCGATGGAAAGAGATTTGATCTGGTAATTTCTGATATCTCCATGCCGGAGATGGACGGCTACCAGCTTCTGAAGGAACTGCGCAAACTGCCAAACATGCAAACCGTTCCCGCCGTCGCCCTAACGGGGCACGGGCGCACGACCGATATTGAACGCGCTCACGAAGAAGGTTTCGCGCAACACCTGGTGAAGCCCGTGGACATCGATCAACTGTTGGTGATTGTGCGGCGACTCACGGAGAACGGCAAACCGACGACGGACACTACAACCAAATAGCCCCAGAATCTCAGAGCACTCAATGGCGGGGCAGAGCCACCGCCGCACATCGGTGGGCAAGCCCCGACGCTGCCAAACACTCCATCAAAGCGTGAAAGTCTCCAGTTCGGGTAGGAAAATGCGGGCTCAATCACCACCGGTTGGCGCGCCGGAGTCTCTCCACGCTTTCCAGCCGCCGGCCATGGAGAAGACGTTCGTGTAGCCCATGTTCTGGAGCACGTCGGCGGAGAGGGCAGAGCGGTAGCCGCCGCCGCAGTAGAGGATCAGTTCGGTTGATTTGTCTGGCGCTTCGGCTTCGATGTCGCGTTCGATAATTCCCTTGCCGAGGTGGATGGCGCCTGCGGCATGATCGTCGGCCCACTCGTTGTCTTCGCGAACGTCGATTAGCCGCGCGTCTGGGTTCGCCTTCATTCGTTCCTGCGTTTCCGCTACTGAGACTTCGCGGATGCGGCTCTTGGCTTCGTTGACGAGTTTCAGGAATCCTTCGGAGTGTTTCATAGGTTCTAACTCTAGGGAAAAATTTTTCAACTAAGAAAGCGGAAATTCAGAACCGGGAGCGGTAGCGACCGGGTTAGCGCAGCGGCACAAGCCTTTTTCGAGTAATCAACCCGGTCGCTACCGCTCCCGGTTCTGACTTCTTCTGACCCTCAATTGGATGAATCTGCGGCGTATGATTATAATGCTGGTCTAAATAGAAAGCACTTGCGATGGGTAATTAGGGTCGGCGCGGATCTGTGTGGGGCTGATCTCCCTCTTTCCTTTGGGAGAGGGAAAGGGGAGAGGGTCTTACGCTCGCTTAACACCCTTCCCCTCTTTCCCCTTCCCAAAAGTGAGGGGATGAAAAGTTATATTCAGGAGAGGAACTCGAACACATTGGCAAACCAGGCAAACAGTGAACAGTTTGACATAACGATCATTGGCAGTGGCCCAGGCGGCTACGTAGCGGCGATCCGCGCGGGCCAGCTCGGCCTGAAGGTCGCGATGATCGAGAAGGACACGCGTCTCGGCGGCACCTGCACGCTGCGCGGATGTATTCCGACCAAGCAGATGCTGATGTCGGCCCACGTCTATGAGCAGATGCAACATGCGGCGGATTTCGGCGTCCAGGTTTCGGGAATCCAACTTGCCTTCGAAGACGTGCAGAAGCGCAAGAACAAAGTCGTGCTGAAAAACACCAAAGGCATCGAGTACCTGATGAAGAAGAACAAGGTCACGGTGTTCAAGGGCACAGGCAAACTGGCGCTCCCTGGAAAAGTCGAAGTCACCGGCGCAGACGGCGCGAAACAAACCATCGCGTCGAAAGCCATCATCATCGCCACCGGCTCCTCAGTTCGTCCCATTCCTGGTTTTGAAACTGACGGCGAACATGTCGTGAATAGCGATCACATTTTGGAGTTGAAAGAGATTCCGAAGTCGCTGATTGTGATGGGCGCAGGCGCGGTTGGTTGCGAGTTTGCCTCGGTCTATTCGCGCTTTGGCGCGGAGACAACGATCGTCGAGTTGATGCCCAGGCTTGTCCCGCTTGAAGATGAAGAAGTTTCAAAGGAACTCGAAAAGAGTTTTCGTAAACGGGGTATCAAATCGCAGGTCGACACCAAGCTGGAAAAACTCGAGAAGACTGAGACGGGCGTGCGCGTTACCGGCAAGACCTCGAAGGGCGAGGCTGTGACGCTTGAGGCCGAAATGTTGCTGGTTGCTGTCGGCCGCATGCCTTACACCGAGGGACTGGGATTGGAAGGAACGAAAATTAATCTCGAACGCGGTTTCATTACGGTGGATGAGTTTCAGCAAACAACGGAAAAGGGCGTCTATGCAATCGGCGACATCGTCCCCACTCCGCAGCTGGCCCATCTTGCTTCAAAGGAAGGAATCGTCGCGGTCGAGCACATTGCCGGCGACAAAGGCGTGCGCCCGATTAATCTTCGCCTGGTGCCAAACTGTACTTACTGCGATCCCGAAGTTGCTTCAGTTGGTTTGACGGAGGCAAAAGCAAAAGAGCAGGGTTACGACGTGAAGGTTGGCAAGTTTCCATTCTCCGCATCCGGCAAGGCGCGCATCCTGGGCGAGGAAGAGGGGTTTGTAAAGATCGTGGCGGAGAAGAAGTATGACGAGATTCTCGGCGTCCATATTATTGGGCCACATGCGACGGAGCTGATTGCCGAAGCCTGCGTGGCGATGCAACTTGAATCGACTGCGGAGGAGCTGGGCCGCACGATGCACGCGCATCCGACCGTTTCCGAAGCAGTGATGGAGGCGGCTGAAGGCGTGCACGATCTGGCAGTGCATATTTAAGATTTTAGTCAAACCGGGACGGGTTTGTCGCTCGAAGGTAAATAACAGTACTCAGAGCTTAGGGTTGCGAGATTCACCACCCGGTCGCTACCCCGACCTCGTCGGGGTTCTGAATTTGTCTTATTTACCAGCGAGTTACCACCAGGTTGGGTTTCGGATGAAGTGTTCTTGTGGGACGAGGAATACAGAACCGGGAGCAGTAGCGACCGGGTGGAGGTGAGTTCGGTTCCGATTCATTTTAGAAAAGATCTATGGAAAAGTTATCTGACGATAAATCAAATTCCGCCGGCAAGTCGCGCCGGCGGCGTGGCCCGCGACATCCCCCGAGCAACGATATGCGGATAAACATGAAGTTCGCGCCGCGCAAATCCGCCGACGAGAGCCCGCTCAGTTGTATCAAGGAAACCAGCCTCAAGCCTGAGCAGATGCTCGAGTTGTATCGTCATCTGAAGTTGACGCGACTGGTGGAAGAGAGGCTCGTCAATCTGGCTAAACAAACCAAGGTTGTAGGCGGCGTATTTCGTTCCCTGGGCCAGGAAGCAACCGCGGTGGGCAGCGCTTATGCGCTGGGGCCGAAGGATTTCATCACTCCGCTAATTCGCGATCTGGGAGCAGTGCTGGTGAAAGGTATTCGTCCGCGCGAAGTGTTTGCACAGTACATGGCCAAAGCCTGGGGGCCTTCCGGCGGGCGCGATTTGAACATTCATTTCGGCGACATGGAGAAGGGTTTCATCGGCCCAATCTCGCATCTTGGCGATATGATTCCGGTTATGACCGGCGTATTGCTTGCGGCCCGCATGCAAAAGAAGAAGACAGTTGCGATTGCTTACATCGGTGATGGCGGCATGAGTACGGGCGCGTTTCACGAAGGGATAAATTTTGCGGCGGTGCAGAAACTCCCTCTGATCATCGTCGCCGAACACAATCAGTATGCGTATTCAACGCCGACAATCCTGCAAACGGCGGTGAAAGATTTGGCGGAGAAGGCGGCAGGCTATGCGGTACCCGCTTCCATCGTTGACGGGAATGATGTGTTCGCTTGTTATGAAGTGACGAAGCGGGCGGCGGACTTCGCGCGCGGCGGCGGTGGCCCGGTACTGATTGAGGCGAAAACCTATCGCCGTCGCGGTCACGCTGAGCATGACGATCAGCGTTACGTCCCGGCGGGCGAGATCGAGTGGTGGGAAAAGAACAACGATCCGATCGACCGCTGCGAGAGATTTCTGCTCGAAAAGAAAGTGGCCTCCAAAGAGAAGCTGGAGGAAATAACTGCCGACGTCTTGCGAGAGATTGAAGAAGATTGCGCCTGGGCAGAATCGTCGCCAATGCCGGAGGCGGAACAGGCTGCGTACGGAGTTTTCGACAACAAGATTGTGCCGCCGGCGTTTCGTCCGGAAGTTTTGAAGTAGCCAGTGGTCAGTGACCAGTGGCCAGTGCAGCGAGAACGATGACGCATTGACAGGATCCGACCGAAAGGAAGACTTAATGGCTGACAACGAAGACAATTCGAACCAGGTTGACGATCAGGGGACCAGCGAAGCGGAGGGCCGCGAGCTATTGAAGAGGTTGCGTGATGCGGGCTTCGAAGGAAGCGATGAGAAACTTGCACTCGCGCTCGGGCGGCCGGCTGAAGAGATTGAGGGATTGATTAGCGGAACCGAGCCGGTTGATGACGATATCATCATTAAGGCGCGTGGCATTGCCAAAGAACGTGAGTTTGAAGTCTCATAATGCATTGCGGTCTGACTTGGCGGAGCGGCTTTGCCGCTTGATGTGCGGAAGGTCTGTGACCTTCCGTTGATGGGAGATTGCTCGGGGCTGCGCCCCAATTTCGAAAGCTCGGCAGAAGGGGCGTAGCCCAAAAGCTAAGACGGAGTTGACGGAAGGTCAGAGACCTTCCGCACATCAGACGGCAAAGCCGCTGAGCGAGCAGCAGGCTATTGTTTTTCGAGACTTTGAAAATGTCTACCGCAACTAAAAAAGAGCACAAGTCCGCACGCCCCGAACGCGGTGGCCAGGCGACGCTCATCGAAGCGATTCGCCAGGGCATCTGGGAAGAGATGGAACGCGACCCGACCGTCTTCGTCATCGGCGAAGATGTGGGCGTTTATGGCGGCGCATTTAAAGTTACTGATGGCCTCATCGATGAGTTTGGCAAAGGTCGCGTCATAGATACGCCCATCTCCGAAGCTGCGATCGTCGGTGCGGCCTGCGGCGCCGGGTTAATGGGAATGAAAGCGGTGGCTGAGTTTCAGTTTATCGATTTCATTTCGGCTGGATTTGATCTGCTCACAAACTATGCGGCCAAGAGCCGGTATCGTTGGGGCGCAAACATTCCAGCGGTCTTTCGTGGACCATGTGGTTCAGGCGTACGCTCTGGACCGTTTCATTCGTTAAATGCCGAGTCGTTTTTTCTGAATACGGCTGGTCTTAAGATTGTCGAACCGTCGACCGCATATGACGCAAAAGGCCTGATCAAGGCGGCCATACGCGATCCTGATCCGGTTATTTATTTCGAACACAAAAAGCTGTACCGCCTGCCGCGTCTTCGTGAAGAACTTCCGTCCGACGATTACATCGTGGAGATTGGAAAAGCGCGCACTGCGCGCGAAGGGCGCGACCTTTCCATAATTACTTTTGGGGCAATGACGCTGACGGCGCTTGATGCGGCCGAAGAACTCGAGAAGGAAGGCCTGGATGTCGAGGTGATCGACTTGAGAACGCTGGCGCCCCTTGATCGTGCTGCCATTCTGGCGAGCGTAAAGAAGACCAACAGGTTGATGGTGCTGCACGAAGCTTCGCGGACCGGCGGCATTGGCGGCGAGATCGCAGCCATCGTCGCCGAGGAGGCTTTTGAGTGGTTGGATGCCCCAGTATTGCGGGTAGCTTCGATCGACACGCCGGTCCCTTATTCGCCGCCGCTGGAAGATTATTATTTACCGCAAACGAAAGATGTGTTGGAGGCTGCGAGGAAGCTCGCCGCATACTAGAAAGTCATGAGACAGAAGACTGAAGACAGAAGACAGAAATGACGACTGACGACTGAGAAGAGAGGAGTTTCAAATGCCAAAATTCGTGATTGAACGCGAAATCCCGGGCGCAGGTAATTTAACCGCAGCGGAACTGCAGGCGATTTCGCAAACTTCGTGCAACGTCCTGCAAAAGATGGGGCCGGAAATCCAGTGGGTTCATAGTTACGTGACCGGTGACAAAGTTTACTGCGTCTACATATCTCCTAATGAAGAAATGATTCGCGAGCACGCCAGCCAGGGCGGTTTCCCTGCAAATCGTATCTCAGAGATAAAGACGACTATTGATCCGACAACGGCGGAGCAATCAGCGTCAGCAGTCAGCAGTCAGCCGGTGGTTGATTTGGCTGAACGCTGATTGTTGTTTGCTGATTGCTGAAAGTTTGCCCTTGGAGAACTTATGAGTACAGAAGTGGTAATGCCGCAGATGGGTGAATCCATCGCGGAAGGAACAATAACGAAGTGGTTGAAGAAAGTCGGCGACAAAGTCGAGCGCGACGAGCCGTTGTTTGAGATTTCCACCGACAAGGTCGACGCGGAGATTCCGTCGCCGGCGGCGGGTACGCTGACTGAAGTTCGTTTCAACGAGGGCGACACAGTTGAAATCAACACGGTCGTCGCGGTGCTCGACGGCGCTGCGGGAGGCGCAGCAAAGGATGCCGCGCCGACAACTGAAGACGCAGTAGCTAAAACCGAAGTAACGGCGCAACCTGAGGCGCAACCACAACCGGAACCGGCCACTGCTACCACGGCGCCTGCCCGGGCAACTGCCGCGGAGAAACCCGCGCCCGCATCGCAGCAGGCAGACGGAACCAAAGCCGCTGCACCACCCCAACCTCCCAAGTCTGACGCTGCTCCTGATAGCGGTTCACCTGCGCCAGCGCAGCCGCAAGTCGCGCAAACGCCCACTGCATCAGCGGCAAAAGAAAATGGCGGCGGCGCAGCGGCCACCGCTGAAGAACTGCGTCGAACCAGATCCAGCCCACTGGTTCGCAAGATTGCCCAGGAGCATGGTGTTGATATCGCGAGTCTTGATGGCACCGGGCTAAGCGGTCGCGTAACCAAAAACGATATTTTGAGTTTTATCGAGTCGGGCGTGTCTGCTCCTTCAGTCAAGGCATCCGCTCCGGCGGTGGGCAAGACGAGCGCTCCTGCGACTGCGCCGCCCGCGCTGAAACCTGCCGAAGGCGATCGCATCGAACAAATGTCGGTCATGCGTAAGAAGATTTCGGAGCACATGGTTTCGTCGCGTCGGACTTCAGCGCACGTGACGACGGTTTACGAAATCGACATGACCGCAATCGCCAGGATCCGCGACAAGAACAAGGATTCTTTTTTCGAGCGCACGGGCACCAAGCTCACCTTCATGCCCTTTATCTTTCAGGCCGTGAACGCAGGCTTGAGGAAGTTTCCCATTTTCAACGCGCAAGTTAGCGGGGACCAAATCATTTACAAGCGCGATATTAATCTGGGAATGGCAGTCGCACTGGATTGGGGTTTGATTGTGCCAGTAATAAAACGGGCCGACGACCTGAGTATTTCCGGCTTGGCGCGAGCGGCGAACGATCTGGCCGAACGCGCGCGAACGAAGCAATTGAAACCGGACGAAGTTGGTGGCGGGACCTTTACGATTACTAATCCCGGCGTTTTCGGTGGTCTGTTCGGCACGCCGATCATCAATCAGCCTCAACTTGCGATTCTGGGAGTGGGCAAGATCGAAAAACGCACCAAGGTGCTCACGTCGGCAGAGGGGGACGATTATGTTGCCATCCGGTCCATGGCCTATTTCGCGCTCAGCTTTGATCATCGCGTGATTGACGGCGCTGACGCGGAACGATTTCTGGCTTACGTCAAGGAGCTTTTGGAAGCAGGAGAGTTTACGCTTTGAGAGATACGTCGTGATATAGCGCCTCGTCGTGGGTCGACAAATACAGAACCGGGAGCGGTAGCGACCGGGTCAGGTGCCCAACGTTGCATCCGAGTAGTAGCGCAGCAAAACCAAATCCAACTTGAGCGTTTTACCCGGTCGCTACCGCTCCCGGTTCTGTATTTGTCGGCCCACTGAACACCTTCTTTAGACGCGACAAGAAAAAGAAACCAATTCCTGATTTTGATACTTGCGGTGATAGATCCGGGCAACTCGGATTTGTCACCGCAAATTTTTTGCAACGCTTCAGTCATTGCGAAAAAATGGCAATTGGATAATGAATGTTCGCGAACGCAGTTTACGTGCGATAAGCTCTTGACTTAGTTTGTGCATGAGGCTAATAAAGTTGGGCCAATCGAAAGAGACAACATTTTGAACCTGGGCAACAGTTCCGTCCGAATGTTCGTCAGACGTAAATCGACATCGTAGTTCGCTTTGTAGTGAGCTGCTTACTTCAAATAAGGAGAGAGTAATTTATGGCAATCCCGAAGTTTAGACTGTTTTCCTCCCTCGCGCTCGCTATCACCCTATTAACTGGTTCCGCCGCAATCGCTTCTGCGCAGGATACAACCAGTACAGTCGGCAGCCGCACAGTTGCGAGCGGCCAGAAAATGAAGATCAAAGGCGTTGTGGTTCGACGCGATGCGGATACTTTTACGATTCGCGACAACAATGGCGTCGACACCACGGTTCGTCTTGACGATCGGACCAGTGTTAAGACCAAGGGCGGTTTCCTTCGCAGTGGCGCAAACTATGGTCAGACCCAGATCCTGCGTGGTTTGAATCTGGAGGTTGAAGGCCGTGGCGGCTCCTCGGGCGAATTGCAGGCCGAGAAAATTCGTTTCAACGAATCGGATCTGCGCGTAGCCCGCGCCGTTGAATCACGCGCCGCGCCGTTGGAAGATCGCGCTTCGACGACCGAAACAAAGCTAAGCCAGGTCGAACAAAACGCCCAGCGTTTGTCCGGCCAGTTGGATGAGCTTTCCGCGGTCGCTAACACGGCAAAGGGCGGCGCACGTGCTGCTCAGGAAACGGCCGATGCCGCAGTTGCGGGCGTAAACACAACCAACGAACGCATCTCCGCGCTTGACGATTACGAACCGCAGACCGTTTTGGCGGTTAATTTCAGGACTGGCAGTGCGGCTCTATCAGCTGACTCAAAAGCAAAGCTCGATGAGCTGGCCACGCAAGCGCTCAACGCCAAAGGTTATGTGGTTGAAGTCTCCGGCTTCACCGATGCAACCGGTAGCATCGAAAGAAATCGTGCGCTAAGCCAGCGTCGCGCCGATGCAGTGATTCGTTATCTGGTTGAGAATCACAGCATACCGCTCCGTCGTATCGTCACGCCATATGGTTTTGGCGAGACGAATGCGGTGGCGGAAAATACGTCACGCGCCGGAAGGGCCCAGAATCGCCGGGTCGAAGTAAAGCTGCTGGTCAACAAAGGCCTAATGCAGCAGTCTCCGTCGATGACGACCGGAACCGGTGGCGATCAATAGATCGGACCAAACTAATCGCCGGGCGGAACTTGAAACGCCCGGCAACTGATGACCATGACCCATGCCGTCGGAGTTATGAGAAACTAAAGCCAGCAACGACGCATCCCACTGAGCAAGTCTCGGTGGCGGCTAACCTGGCGGCATGAGGAATGGCTTGATGAATCGCGAACACAAGGGAAAACAATTTGGACCAGCGCTGCTTTTTGCGGTGCTGGTCCTTTTTTGTTTCGTCGGCGTGGGCCAGGCCCAATACGTTAAAGACTTACCGCCGCCACCGCCACCGAACACTCCCAAGCCGACACCGACACCGGCACTGAAGGACGAAGACTTCGAAGTTATCAAGGTCAGTTCGAATTTGGTGATGGTGCCTGTTTCCGTCGTGGATGCGCAAGGTCAGGCAATCAAAGGTTTGCAGGTTCAGGATTTCCGGTTGGATGAGGAAGGACGCGCGCAACAGATCGTTGAGATTGGCAATCCGGATGAGGTGCCGCTGGATATTGCCATCCTGTTTGATATCTCAAGCAGCACGAGCCAGAAGGGGTTCTTCTTATTTCAACAACGTGCTGCTGCCAGTTTCCTGAAGCAGGTTCTCAAGCCGGCTGACCGCGCGGCAATTTTCACGATCGCCGACAAGCCCACAATGGTTACTCCCCTCGTCGCCGCCGAGATCGCCGCGACGAAGATGTTGACCATCCCAGCCGCCACTACTCCGGTGCCCACTGCTTTTTACGACACAGTGATCGCGGCCGCCAGGTATCTCGTCGATAATGCCGCGGATCGCCATCGCCTGGTCATTCTCGTCATCTCCGACGGCGAAGACAATTACAGCGACGTTGTCAAAGACCTGACCGTCGCTGAATACAGGGCCAGCCAAAAAGGCGAAGTTACTCGGGCCGCTCAACACCAGGCTCTGCTGGATCGGCGGCGGAACGCGGTGCTTGAGGTTCAAAAAGCGGTGCAGAAGTCGGATGCAGCTTTTTATTCCATTAACCCGGGCGGCCCTTCGGTGCAGCTCAACCAAATCAGCACCCAGGCCCAACGCGGAATGGAGTCAATCGCCCAGTCGACCGGGGGGACTGCCTTCGTACCTGACGGCGAGAAAGATTTGGAGAAGGTTTTTAACGAAGTAGCTGCGGAACTGCGTGGCCAATACCTCTTACAATATTATTCGAATTCACAGACTGCGGGCGCCGCGTTTCGCAATATCAAAGTCTCTGTCCCTTCACAAACAGGCTTTCGCGTGCGCGCGCGCCTGGGTTACTATCCCAAACAGAAATAGCTCGCCGTTCCATATCCGTTTCTCCAGTAAGTAAACGCCAGACCATACCGCATAGGAGTTCCCCATGAGGCGTTCCGTAGCAGTTGCCATTCTTGCCATTTGCTCTTGCGTCTTTGTGCACGCGCAGGAAGCCGGACCGTCGGCGTCGACACCCAGTATCGCTGGAACCAGATGGACCGGGAATGTTAAAGCTCCCCAGGCCGACGGCACACTTGCGGACCGTTTCTACCGGTGTGAGTTTCAAGCCGGCAACCGGCTGCGATGTGAATACGCTGCAACGGTGCTGACGAACGGCAGTTGGTTTCAGAACGAACGGTTGTTTCGGATGGACCTCAATGACGGCTATTCGTCGTGGTTAGGTTCGATTGACGGCGATCGCATGAGCGGGAATGCAGTGAATAAGCTGGGCCACAAATGGTCCTGGACCTTTACGCGAGTGCCTGGCGTGGCGTCGACCAGTATAGTTCCCTCCAGTGACTGGATTAACCATTCAGACGCGCCCGGAAGGTTCAGCATCTCAATGCCGGTCAAACCAGTAAAGTCAGAACAGCTCGTTGACACTGAGTCCGGAAAACTAACCAACAACGTCCTACTTGCCGAAACCGGTAATAGCGCGTTTCTTGTGAGTTATGTCGATCATGCGGTTCCGCAGGACCCTCAAAAAGCTTTAGAGCGCGTGCGAGATGGAGCGGTCAAGGGGATTAATGGCACCCTCGCCGGCAGCACAAGTATCAGTCACAAGGGATTTCCAGGCTTGGAGTTTCAGGCCTCCGCACAGGGCAACATTTATACGTCGAGGATCTACCTGGTGAACAGCCGGCTATATCAGATCGTGGTAGTCGCGCCGCCGGGAAGCGCGATGTCGAAGGAGATCAACCGGTACATGACATCCTTCGATTTGAAGACGACTCAATAACTGAATTGCGGTATCCCGAGACCAGATTTTATCGCATCTCCAGTAACACATCCGTCAGACGATTGACCACTTCCAGCAACGTTCTTCCCGCCTTATCAAACTGATTCGCAGCAGCCTGGTCGTCAGCGTTTGAAGCACCCGCCGCACTTCCGGCGAGCTTTATGTAGTAGCGTTGCAGTTCGGGCGTAGTGCGGAAATGAAGCTCAAGTGCGTCCAGTCCATCTCGCACGTTCTGAATGCTGGTGCGCACCGTCTGTTTGTTTCGCTTTACCTGCTCGATCACTGTCGGCGAAGTCTGGTTTCCACGAGCAGCGTCGTCATCGAATGCTTCGAGCCCTTTGGCGACACCTCCCAGCAGATAGATGAAACGCGTCAGCACCTTGATCTGATCGGCAACGCGTTTAGCGCCATCACTTCGAACTTCAACTGCTTTGGCGGTTGCGCTGGTTGGGCGCGGCGATTTGGGCGTGCTTCTCCGGGTCCTGCTCTGTGAATTGACCGTGATCGGGAAGAGAAAAGCGGCCGCTATTAACAACGCTGTGATTCGATGCACGTGGTTCTCCTGTCGTTTATTAAGCTGGGTTCCGAAAGCACATTATAGTCACATACGGTCGCGAATGCTGTGACCGAGCCATAGGCTAACGAAATACTTGCCCGCTTTTGCATTCCCAACAGTGTAGGCTGTTAGAATGACGCATCACACGCCGTTCAGGTTGTACTAATGGATCAGACCAAAGAACTCGCCGTGGCCCGACTTGGCCGCGTTGAATATGGCGAAGCGCTTGAAATCCAGAAGCAGATCTCGACTGCGGTTAAGGAAGGCGAACACTTAGATACGCTGCTGCTGCTCGAACACCCGCACACGCTTACCGTCGGCCGCAGAGGGGACAGCTCAGGCGTGTTGATGCCCGCGGAGTTCCTGGCTGCTCGCGGGATAACAGTTTTTGAGACGAATCGCGGAGGAAAAGTAACTTACCATGGCCTGGGCCAGGTAGTTGGCTATCCGATAATTAATCTGAGTCCGCATCGGAAGGACGTTCATCGTTACATTCGCGACCTGGAAGAAGTTTTAGTCCGCGCCCTGGCAGACTTCGGCATTGAAGCGTTTCGCATTGAAGGACTAACAGGCGTTCATACAGCCCGCGGAAAAGTTGCAGCCATAGGAGTGCACATTTCGCGTTGGGTGACTACACATGGCTTCGCCCTTAACGTAAACACTGACCTCAGTTTTTTTAGTTTGATTATTGCGTGTGATGGTGAGCAAGTGACTTCAATGGAAGACCTGTTGGGCCACGAGGTGAGCCTGAGCGAAGTCGAAGACCGGCTCATCGAGCGATTCGCCGGTGTGTTTGGTATGATCGCGGCGCCGGCAGCAACATTCATCGCCACCGCTGAACTTTAATCCTTCTTTTCGCGAAGCTCGTACGACTGAAAAGCTTAATGACAATCGAAACTATTAGAGAAGCGGCTGCACGAATCCGTGGCCACGTCCATCGCACACCGGTGGTTACGTCCAGTTCGTTTAATGAAACTACTGGCAAAGAGGTCTTCTTCAAGTGTGAAAACCTGCAGCGTGCCGGCGCATTCAAGATCCGCGGCGCCACGAATAAAATCCTGTCGCTAACCGAGGCAGAGAGGAAGCGGGGTGTGGCTGCTTTTTCGTCCGGCAATCACGCTCAGGCGGTGGCGCTGGCATCGCGAGAAGCCGGCATCCGCGCAGTGATTGCGATGCCTGACGATGCACCTAAAGCCAAAGTGGCGGGCACGCGCGGCTATGGCGCTGAAATCATTTTCTATGATCGCTTGAAACAGGATCGCGAAAAGGTTGCAGTTGAGATTGCGGAACGCGACGGACGCGTGATGGTGCCGCCGTATGATGATTACCTCATCCTGGCGGGGCAGGGCACCTGCGGTCTTGAGTTAATTGAGGAAGTCCCGGATCTTGACTGTCTGTTGACGCCATGCAGTGGTGGTGGCTTGTTTGCCGGCGTAAGCACCGCGGCCAAGGCGCTGAATCCACGCATTCGCTGTTTCCCGGTTGAGCCGGATACAGCTGACGACACTCGCCAGTCGTTTCTCAAGGGTGAACGCGTATCCATTCCGCCGCCGCCTACAATCGCTGACGGCTTGCGCGTTCAGTCGCCCGGAACGCTGACGTTTCCCATCTTGCAGAAAACAGCTGAAGACGTTTTGACGGTAACGGACGATCAGATCATGGAGACGATAAAATTTCTGCTTTTTCGGATGAAGATGTTGGTTGAGCCCTCGGGCGCAGCCGCCGCTGCTGCTGTGCTCTTTGGCAAATTGCCCGCGGATACCAGACGCGTGGGCGTCGTTCTCTCGGGTGGCAATATCGATGCTGAGCTGCTGTTTGGAATTCTAGCTGCGGAAGGAGATCGCCAGTGACGCTCTTGTTATTCTTGTGGGACGTGCCGCTTCAGTCGGAGCGAATTGCGCGCGACCCATGGGTGCCTTTGATTCTGGTGTCGATGATTGCGTTAGTCCTGGCTACGGGCTTTGCGGCTGGCCTGGTGTTCTTCCTGATCTGGTTCAAACGTCGAAAACTGAAGCAAGCCGCGGAGGCTGGGGACGTATCATAGATCCTCCGCGAGAAACGCAGACATTCGGTCTCAGCCTAACAATCCAAACCAATCCCACAGATTGAAGATCTCACCAATGCCAAACGACGCGAGGTTGGCAATGATGATGCATGCGAAGTCGCGCCACATGGCACGCGACCCCGGTTCCTCAGTTTGATTGAAAGCCAACCAAAACAGGATGCACTCCGCCACGGGAGCAAATGTTTCGGCTACCAGTAAATACCAGAATCTTTGCTCAGAGGTAAAAAGGAGCGGCAAAACGAGGGTGACGATCGGGTAGGTGCATGCCGTCAGCCAAACGCCTGCGAGCAGTCTCCGCTTCAACGAGTGGCGCCGCGATAATCCAATCAAGAGGATCGGCGCTTCGATCAGAATTGTCAGCAGGTAACCGAAAGGCAGGAAGATCCAGAGTTCGTTTGGCGACATCCTGTTTTACTTTTGCCTGTGCCAGGCTTTGCGTTTGGAGTTCCGACTTGAGGCCGGTAGTTAATCAGCAAAACCCGCCTGAAGGCGTCACTCCGAACCTGTTACAGCATCTTGAGTAGAAAGGGCGCTTCGGCCACTACATGCGCGATGGCCACGGTGAAATAAATATCGCGAGTTGTTGCGTAGTCCATCGAGAACCCGACCCAGAGAATGACCACCACAAAAATACCCAGACAGAGCGCAACGCCCACGAGTTTGGGAAAGCCGCGTGAGTGACGCGCGAGCGGAACGCTGCTTACCTTCCAGATCGAGACACGTCGCAAGCCCCTCACTTCGTTGCCTGTCTCAATCGCCGGTCGTGTTAATGGCGCAATTAAGGGCAGCGCTACAATCCACACGCCGTAATGCAACATCTCCAGGAACAGGTGAACTGAAACCAAAATCCGGCTGGGGATATTTGGCAGCAACTCAGCTCCCGCATGTTGAGTGATTCGCCAAAACAGTCCGTTATCGTTCCCGAGTTCCGGCGCAGTGGCCTGCGCCCAGATGATTCCCACCAGCAACAGCGGCAACAGCGCCAGACAGCGATGATAGACCGGAAGCCACTCTCGACGAGTGGTGCGTAGGTGACGATCCAGAAACCACAACGCAATCAGCGGGTGCAGATAGACGATGGCGAGGCTGAAAAACTCTGGCTGTAGCCAATTGACTGCGCTGATCCCGAGCGCCAGTGGAATGGCCCACGACCAATCGCGACGTTGACGGTGTTTACCGCGCAGCCATACCAGCGCGCCAATCCAAAGCAACAGCAGCGTATTCCAGGTAGCCAGGATGTTGATCCATGCGCCCGGCGTTAACGCAGTCCAGTTGTAGAGGAAAGGCAACGCGAGGTAACAGGCGGTGAGAACAGCTATTCCCAGGAATGCAGTCAGAAAAAAGTTGCGCGACTGGCCGAGTTTGATCGGCAGGCGCATGAGGAAATAACGAAACTCAAACCAGTTATGCGGACCGGCGAAGAGAAAAACCGTGACAATGGAAGCCTGCAGCGGGAGCCAGCTTGCCAGCAGGGCGGATAAAGTCGCACAGGCGATCAAGACGATTGCAAAAACACCCGCGCCAACTTGAGGCTTAGGCCACGACGTTCTTATGGAGTTTGAAACAGTAACGTTTAACGACATGTTTGATGGCGGAAATTCTCAACCAGAGGCGCTTATCATGGCTAATCTTTCCGCGTTAGACAAGCAAACCAGTAGTGACGTAATTCCGCATTCTTCTCTGCGTAATCTCAGCGTTGTCTGCGCCTTCGCGGTTAGTATTTCTGCAAACACATTCCCGCAGAGACGCAGAGATCGCCGAGTCAACGGAGAGGCGCGAATCAGGGCGTCCCGAAGCAAGACTATTGACTTCAGCAGTTGGAATAGTGGAGAGTAATGGAGCGCCAGCCTTGGCTTAACCGAGCTGACGTATTTCGTCACCACATCCCGCGAACGAACCAGCAGTCTTCACAAAAACACAGGCATCGAAATCGGAATCTGCTGCCCTTTGTCCGTTTAAAGATAAGTGAGCCATTCGGATTTCAGCGATGGCAAGCTTCGACTCAAACCGGCGTCAGAGTTGAATTTCAAGATGTAACTCAGTTTTCGTAAGCAAAGTTGCCCTTTCTTACGCGAACCCTACCGGAGGCGCCACCGGAAAACATACCTCGTGAGTGTCCAATGAATCTCTCAAAGAGTATTCCCGCCCCTGCAAATATCTGGCGAATTCTCGCGCTTAGTTCAGCCTTCGTCTTTGCCTATGCCACCGTTTTGGTGAAACTGGGCCAGGACTGGTGGAACGACGAAAACTATTCGCACGGACTTCTGATTCCATTTGTCATCGGCTACTTCCTCTGGACCGAGCGCGCCCGGCTCGCACGCGTAACGGGTAGCGCGTCGATGACCTGGGGACTGTCCGCAGCTGTCTTCGCATTACTCGCGCTATGGGCCGGTACCGCCGGCGCCGAGCTTTACCTGCAGAGAATATCGCTCGTCTTCATGCTCGCCGGAACGGTAGTTTATTTCTGGGGCTTTCGATTGTTACGCCTCATGTTTGTCCCCTTGCTGCTGCTAGTGCTGGCGATTCCGATTCCCACAATTCTTTTCAACAAGATCGCTTTCCCGTTACAGCTCTTCGCCTCGCGCTGTGCTGTTTGGGCCATGACGATGTTTGATATTCCCGTCTTACGGCAGGGAAATGTAATTGAACTGATGCCATTGGGCGCGAGGGAAACGAAGAAGCTTGAAGTTGTGGAAGCCTGCAGCGGTATTCGTTCGCTGATGACCCTGCTCACTCTGGCCGTGGTCTTCGCTTATTTCACGCATCCTCGAACTGAAGACCGTGGCGACGGAGGAGACGACCACTCCGATGGGACGCGTGCGTCAGGCCTAATAAGCACCGTCAAACGACGGGTGAAAAGCTACGGCTGCTGGCGCTCTGTAATCATTGTTTGTTCAGCCGTGCCAATCGCAATCTTTACCAACGCGCTCAGGGTGAGCGGTACCGGAGTTCTCGCCCGTTATTACGGGACGAAAGTTGCCGATGGCTTCTTTCACAGTTTCTCGGGCTGGGTGATCTACATCGTCGCATTTCTAATGCTGTTTGGTGTGGGATGGTTGCTTGATCGTTTCAAGCCGAAGTCTGAGAAGGCGCACGAGGCGCCCTCCAAAAATATTGCCGCAGCTCAGATCGTGGCGCTGGAAACCGGGGGAGGAAAATAAGATGAAAGCCTGGCGATTCGTTATTTTGTTTTCCCTAATCCTGACTGGCGGACTAGCAGTAAACGCCTGGGAGTATCTGGGCGAGGCGCGCGTTGAGCGCAAGGAATTGAGAGGGTTTCCAAAGCAGGTTGGAAACTGGCAGCAGACGGGCGGCGACAAGCAGTTTGATAACGAGACCATGGCGGTACTGAAAGCAAGCGACTACCTGCTCCGTGACTATCGCGGCTCTGATGGTCGCAACGTGAATTTCTATGTTGGTTATTACGCAAGCCAGCGCGACGGCGCCACGTATCACAGTCCGCTTAACTGCTTGCCTGGGGCGGGCTGGGTAATGAGCGAACCTGGAACGCTCACGATATCGCCCAAGGGCAGAACACCCTTCGTGGCCAATCGATACATCATCCAAAACGGCGACACCAAGGACCTGCTGGTCTACTGGTATCAGGGTCGTGGCCGTTCAGTTGCTAGCGAATATTGGGGGAAGATTTACACGGTCGTTGACAGTGTAAGCATGCGTCGATCGGATGGCGCAATGGTGCGAATAACCACCCCAATTTCAAATTCCGAATCCGCAGCTCTCCAGGCAGCTACGAACCTCGCTGCAGAAGCATCCACCATTCTGCCCGAATTTATTCCAGACTGAACGAGTCTGGAAGAATCAACCTGACCGCATTCAAGCGAATGGGCCACCGCCTTAGAAAGTCTAAACAAGAACCCGGAAATTTGAGGAAGCGTTAGCCGATTGCGCTTTTGATAGTAGTGTCTCGACTCCCGGGACCCATCCACGTGGCATTGCCCGCCACGGATTGGTAAGGGGGTAAACAAGCGAGGCAGAAGTCGCAGCACCTGAGCAGTCAGGAATTTAGAGCATCGCGACTACGAAAGGAAAGAGATGAAAAACGAGTGCCGAGTTAAGCTTTATCACGCCACACTTCTGTCCGTCCTCCTGGCCGCAGTTTTCGCAATCAGCGGTTGCGCCAATCCCGAAAAAGCCAAGATAGCCCACGTCGAGAAGGGCGAAGTTTACCTGAAAGACGAAAAGTTTCAGGAGGCCTCGCTCGAGTTTCGTAATGCAATTCAGATCGACGAGAAACTGGCTTCGGCACATTGGGGCCTGGCCCGCGCGTATGAAGGTCTCCAGCGTTTTCAGGAAGCCTTTGAGGAGCTGCGCAAGACCACCGAACTCGACCCCGAACATCTCGACAGTCGCGTAAAACTCGGCAATTACTACATCGCTGCAGCCCGAAATAACCCATCTTTTATCGCCGAAGCAGAACGGTTAGCCAAAGCGATTCTGCAAAAGGATCAGAACCACGTCGAAGGCCATATTCTGATGGGCAGTGTTCTTTATGCCCAAAACCAACGCGACCAGGCCTTTGCGGAAATCAATCACGCGATTGGGTTGGATCCGAAACGGGTGGAATCTTACCTGAGCCTGGCGCGCTTCTACATCGTTACCAACGACAAGGCAAAGGCTGAAGAAACTTTCCGGCGAGCGATTTCCGTGAACGACAACTCGGGGCTGGCCCACACTGAATACGGGAAATACCTGGTCCAACAAAACCGTCTTGGCGAAGCGGAAACAGAGATGATTAAGGCCGTAGCGGTAGATCCGATCAACCGGCAGTCGAGATTTGTGCTCGCGAGTTTCTATCTCGTCAATAAGCAGATGGACAAGGCTGAGGTCGCTTACAAGGCGCTGGCCGACCTCGATAAAGACAAACCTGAAAGCCAGGCAGTTTTGGCTGACTTCTATTCCTCAGTCAATCGTCTGGACGAGGCGATTGCCATCTACCAAAGCATTCTGGGATCGTCTCCCGATTTCACTCAGGGCCGATATCGCCTGGGCGAAATCATGCTGATGAAGGGTGACACCGTTGGCGCGATGGCCCAGGTTGATGAAGTATTGAAGAAAGACAGCAAAGACAGGCAAGCATTGCTGCTGCGAGCGCGAGTCCGCGCTCAAACAGGTGAGGTTAGCGACCTGCTGGCGGCAGTCGAAGACTTGAAAGAAGTATTGGTGCAGGAGCCAAACTCCCGTCCCGGCCTTTATTTCATGGCCCAGGCGAATTTCAACCTGGGTAACATGGATCAGGCCCGCGGCTTCGCCGGCGATCTCGAAAGAAACTATCCTGACTACATTCCCGCCAAACTGATGCAGGTCCAGATCAGTCTTGCAACGGGCGATACCAAATCAGCTCAACGTCTGGCTACCGAGCTGATCGATCGGGTTAACCAAACCGCACCGGACCGCAATAGTTCTCCGCAGATGTTGGCTGAAGTTCGCGTGAAAGCTTATCTCTCGCGCGGTTCCGCCTTCCTGGAACAGGGAAACACTGCGGCGGCGCGCAAGGACTTCATGCTGGCCCGCGATGTGTCGCCACGAGATACCTACGCCTATATCAATCTGGCCTCGGTTGCGTTGGCTGAAAACAAGCCTGACGAAGCGATCGGCTTTTACGAGAACGCATTGTCAATTGAAAGCACCAATTTCAACGCGCTGAGCGGGTTAATTCGTCTCTACGCGCGTGCTAACGACGCCGGCAAAGCCCACGGGCGAGTGGACCAGGTCCTGGCCGCTTATCCAACAAACGCATCGCTCCATTATCTCAAGGCCCAGGTATATGGCTTCGAGCGCAATTCCGGTCAGGCCGAAGTTGAGTTGCGCAAAACCCTCGAACTCGATCCGAATTACATCGCGGCCTATTCGTCGCTCGGTGCTTTGTTTGTAAACACCAAGCAAACTGATCGCGCCATTGCTGAGTATCAGAAAATTCTTGAACGCCGTCCTGATAACGCCACGGCCCACACGCTGATCGGCATGCTCGACGACTCGCGGCAGAATTACGACGCCGCAGCTGAAAGCTATAAGAAGGCCTTGGGCAAGGATCAGAATTCAACCATCGCCGCTAACAATCTTGCCTGGCTGTACGCAGTCAACGGCAAAGGCAATCTCGACGAAGCGGTGCGGCTGGCCCAGGGTGTGGTGCAGAAGAATCCCAACATTCCGGGGTTTGTCGACACGCTTGGTTGGGTCTACTACAAAAAAGGACTCTACGGTGCGGCCGTCGAACAACTGCAGAAGGCGGTCTCCCTGGATGAACGCGCCGCAAAGAGCGCGAACGGTGTGCCTTCGGCGAACTATCGATACCACCTCGGCATGGCTCTCAAAGCCCGCGGTGATAAAGAAGCTGCGCGGCGAGAGCTTGAATCGGCCGTCCGCTTGAGCGAGAAGTCGCCATTCGCTGAAGCCGGCGAAGCACGCAACGTTTTGGCTACGCTGTAATGTCGGACTACCGGCGATAAGCCGGTGGGCCAGGTTAGATGTCGGTTTGCCCCGACTATTCCCAAGGAGTGCAGCCCCATGAGTGTTGAATTTCGTCAACGGACGCCAGGTGAATACGCAAAGATCGCCTGGAAACGAAAATGGTTGATCGTTCTACCGGCAATTGCCATCGCTACGGCAGTTTCGTGGGTCGTATACCAACTGCCGGATCTGTACGAATCGTCAACCTTGATCGTGGTCAAACCTTCTACGCTGCCAAACTCTGTCGTTCCCACTGCCACCGAAGATAGCCTGACTCGAGAGATCAACAGCATCGCGCAGGTGGTGACCAGCCGCAGCTCGCTTGAGCCGCTGATCGAGAAATTCGATCTGTACAAAGCGGAAAGGCAGCGCGGCGAGCCGATGGAAACGATCATCGAGTATATGCGCAAGAGCATTAACGTTGCTGTCAACACCAGTCGCAACGACATCACCAACGGTTTCAACATCACCTACCGCGGTCGCAACGCGAAAACGACCCAGGCTGTTACCGCTGAGTTGGCCAGCAAATACATCAACGAGCAAACTAAGAACACTATTAACTCTACTAGTTCCGCGAAACAGTTTATCGATCAGCAGGTCAACCAGACGAAAGAAGAGCTTGACGCGGTGGACAACGCGCGACTCGACTTCATGCAGAAAAACGTCGGCAACCTGCCGACTGAAGCCGCTTCTCTGGTGGGCCAGTTAACAGGTCTGCGCGAGCAACAGAAAGCTTACATCACCGAAACTGGCCGCCTGCAGGACCGCCGTTCGGCGCTGACCAGCCAGCTCGCTTTGGTGAAAAAATCGTCCGACCAGGTGAAGGATGATGTGGCTGAGAATACAACCGACCCAAAAACAACTCTAGCCTGGTCTCAACTTGTTTCGCGAAAGGCGGATCTTGATTCGCAGTTGACGCGCATGCTGACCGAGTTGCGGCCCAAGCACCCTGACGTGCTCGCCAAACAGGCTGAGGTTGAGTCCGTTAAATCCGCAATGGATCAGATGGTACTTGAATGGAAGGATCGCATCAGGGAGAAACAGGACAAGCTTCGCGATCGCCCGGATCTGACGGTGGCCAATCTCGAGTCAGAATTGCAATTGGTTGACGGCGAGGCTAAACGTGGCCAGGCAATGCTCGGCCAGATCGATGTGCAAATTGCGGAAGTCTCCGCAAGGTTGAATAGGGTGCCCGGCACCGACGTGGCCCTGGGTGCATTGGAACGTGATTATCAAACGAAGAAGTTTGCCTACGATCAGCTGCTTCTGCAGCAACAAAAAATTGGTCTCGGTGCTGACGCCGCGAGCCAACAACAGGGCGAAGGCATCCAGGTGGTCGACTCGGCCAACCTGCCCTCGCGCCCGGTGGCTCCTAAACGCCTCGTGCTGATGGGCGGCGGGGTTGCACTCGGCCTGATGGTAGGATTTCTCCTCGTCGGCCTGCTGGAAGTGCCGCGACTCTTGACCATTCAAACGAGCGCCGATGCCGCTCATTACACATCTCTCCCCGTCCTCGTAACCCTACCTGTCTTAATGACGCCTCGGGAGGCGCGAGCAGTTCCGCGCCGGCGCAAGTTGTTGCTGGCCGCCGGTATTGCGGCAATGGTTCTGGCAATTCCCGCGCTGGCCCTGGTCTTGAAGTTAACCCAGGTATTTGAACGTTTTGCTGTCTAACATCCCTACTGAAATCAATCCGGCCCCACCACAGGCCGGTTTTGGAGGCAAATAAAGTGTACGCAGAATTCTACGGTCTAAAAGAATTGCCCTTCGCGCTGACGCCCGATCCGCGCTTCATCTATTTCACGCCCTCGCACACGGAAGTGATGGCCAACCTTCACTACGGAATCGAAAGCGGCAAGGGTCTGGTTGTGGTGACCGGCGAAGTGGGCACGGGCAAGACGACGATTTTGCGGTGGATGATGCAGCGGCTGGACCGCTCCGTGTTAGTCGCTTACATCTTCAACCCACGTTTGTCAGTTCCTGAGTTTTATCAGCACCTCGCGAGTTTACTCGACGTGCAAAACTGGGAAACCAAGCCGGAATTTCTCGTCGCTCTGGGCCAGGCGCTCGAATCGCGCCATTCCCGCGGACTGCGCACGGTTTTGATTATCGACGAGGCGCAGGGTCTTTCGCCCAACGTGCTTGAAGAAATTCGATTGCTCTCAAACTTTGAATCAGACACGGCGAAGCAGCTGCAGATTGTCCTGACCGGTCAGCCGGAGCTGCGCGACGTCCTGAACAATCCCAATCTGCGCCAACTCAAGCAACGCGTCTCGCTTCGCTGCGTGATCAAAGCGCTGCCCAACGTCGAAGAGACTGATCGCTACATCACCTCCAGACTTTTGGTCAGTGGCGCTGAGCGCACCGATCTTTTTTCACCGGGTGCGGTGGATTACATCTATCGCTGCACCGAAGGTATTCCGCGAAACATCAACAATATCTGTGACAACGCGCTGCTGGCCGGATTCGCCGCCGGCGAATTAACAATCAGTCGCTCGATTATCGAAGAAGTCGCGGAAAGTTTCGACATGCTGCCGCGTTTAGAGCGCGGAATGCCCGCCGGCGAAGAAAAAGAAATGCCGGCTCGAATATTTTCCAGCGCCGGCCGTGCGGAACTCTGGGCCGCAGGCAACGGAAATGGGAATGGTGACGCGACCAACTAAGCAGGACAGACATTCTTGCCTGTCCACCGGTTCGGTTAGACAGTCAAATGAGAAAGCGGACAGACAAGAATGTCTGTCCCACAAGGAGAAGTGATGGGCAGAGTTTTTGAGGCAATCAAACGTTCGGGTGCCGCTCAACCGGGTAGCGCTTCCGCCCACCGGCAACCGAGTTCAACATCTCGCGGCCCAGCCCGCAATCACCGAGTTATTCCCTCGGCCCAGCAGATCGAAGAACAGCTTTTTAGTCTCTCTTCGATCCTCGGTCGTGCCGAAGAACCGGTGAACAGTTCAGCGTTCACTGCGCACACTGCGAATGCATTCGACGGGACGGCACTCCCCGACGGAACAGCCTCGCGTGCTGCTGGGGCAACCTTGAACGCTGTCAGGCCGGCGCGCGCCACGAGTTTCGTCGCATATGACGTTGCCGCGGCGCGCGTCGAGCCGCATCTTGTCGCCATTACCCAACCGCGTTCCGCCTATTGCGAACAGTATCGTTCGTTGCGAACGCGGATTTTGCAGGCAGGTGAACGAGAACAGATGCGGACGTTTGTGATCACGAGCGCCGGAATGGGTGAAGGGAAAACACTAACTGCGCTGAACCTCGCCTGGCTCCTGGCCCAGACCGAAGGAGTGCGCTGTCTGCTCATCGACAGCGATTTGCGCCAGCCCTGCGCGACGGAATATCTGGCGATTGATGCGCCCCGCGGTCTTTCAGAAGTACTGGGAGGAGAACTGAATCTTCAGGAGGCGATCGTTCGTTTGGATCCGGCTGGTCTATATCTTCTGCCGGGCGGCCAGCCGCGTGACGACGTTGCTGAACTGCTTTCCGGCCCAACCTACGCGGGAGTTATTGCCCAGGCGAAACGGATGTTCGACTTCGTGATCATCGATGCGCCGCCGCTGGGAATCTTCACCGACGCCAATGTACTGATCAATCGCGCTGACGGCGCCTTGATGGTGGTGCGTGCCGGCAAGACGCGCTATGCGGCAGTCGACCGGTTGCTCGAAACGCTGCCGCGCGAGCGAATGCTGGGAGTGGTGTTGAATCGAGCTGAAGAAGGACTGGAATCAAATTCCTACAATTATCAACAAAGACATTACCGCCGGCCACAGGAAAGTTTGCCGGACGAAGAGGTTTTGGAACTGATCACTGAGCTTGAAGAAGAAGATGCGGAGGTGGCAATCGCAAGTTGAGAGCTTCCCGCGCAAATACCAGGACCACCCTGTTGCTTCTCGCCGAAGCTGTACTTGTTTTCGGCGCGATTATTGGGGCCGTGTATCTGCGTCTTGGATTCGAAGATGGCCACGGGGAATTGCTGGCGCGACAGGGATTACTGAAAACTGCGCTGGCAACAGTGTTCTGTCTCGCTGCCTTTTATCTTTTCGATCTTTACGACTTTATCGTAATGCACGACCGGCGCGAGCTCGTCCTGCGACTGATCCAGGCGCTGGGTCTTGCCTGGATCGCCCTCGCTTTTGCTTTCTACGCATTTCCGCAAGTGATGCTGGGCCGCGGTATCTCGCTGATCGCCCTGCCCCTTGCCCTTACGCTGATGGTTGGCTGGCGCGTCTCGATTCACTGGCTCTTGGGCCATCCTGACTTTGGCGAAAAAATATTAATCGTGGGTTCGGGAGAACTCGCGGTCGAAGTGGCGCGTGAAATGCTTAACCGGCCGGACGCCGGTTATCGCATTGCCGGCTTTGTTGGCACGGATCCGCAGATGCTCGGCAAAAGTTTGATCAACCCGCGCATGATCGGTTTGACTTCGGAACTGCATGAAGTGGTGAAGCGCGAGAACATTGATCGAATCATCGTCGCTATGGGCGAACGTCGCGGACATTTACCGACGGCTGAGCTGTTGCAGTTAAGTTTGACCGGCAAAGTTAATATCGAAGAAGGTGCCTCTTTTTATGAACGAGTCACCGGACGAGTTTCGCTCAGCATGATTCGTCCTTCGTGGTTGATCTTTTCCAGTCGCGGCCGGCAAACGCGAATCTCAGGTATCGCCCGTAACATCGTGCATCGCATCGTCGCCCTGATTGGCGGTCTGGTGTCGTTACCGATAGCGCTTGTCGCTGCGTTGTTGATAAAGCTGGAATCGGCAGGCGGCGTTTTTTACAAGCAGGAGCGGGTCGGGAAGAATGGCGTTCCCTTCAATGTTATTAAATTTCGCTCGATGCGGGCTGATGCTGAGAAGGCAGGTCCGGTTTGGGCCAGCCAGAACGACGATCGCACCACGCGGGTGGGCCGGTTCATCCGCAAAACTCGAATCGATGAAATTCCCCAGTTCTGGAACATCCTGCGCGGTGAAATGGACTTCGTGGGACCGCGACCGGAGCGTCCCCACTTTGTTTCACAGTTGGCCGAGGAGATCCCCTACTACGAACAGCGCCATTTGATCGCGCCGGGCCTGACTGGCTGGGCGCAAATCAAATATCCCTACGGAGCTTCGATTGAAGATGCGCGCCAGAAGCTTCAATACGATCTTTATTACATCAAGAACCAGAGTTTGATGCTCGATGCGACGATTCTGTTTGAGACGATAAAGATCATCTTGTTTGGCCGCGGTCGATAGTGTTGGAGGCAGTTTTGCTCTCAGCTGAGAGCGCGGACTCAAGTCTGCTCTTAGATGGTTTGGAGGTTTAGAATGAAGTCACTACACAGATTTCTGATGACATTGTCACTGGCCATCCTGGTCTCCGGCGGAGCTGAGGTTTATGCGCAGATTTCGGCCCAGTCGCCAGGTTCGCCACAGATGGTTCCGGCTGTGGACGCCGCGAAAACTCGTCAACGAATGGTGACGAAGACCGCGGACCAGAAGACGCAGAACCCGGCGAAGAAAATCGACGATCCATCAGAAGTTCTCGTGCTGACGGATGAAGAGGCTGCGAAATCCTCCACCTCAGGGAATTCAGAATTAACCACGCCCGCAGGATCGGTTGGTTCAAACAACTCAAACCGCGCGGCAATGGGCGACGTGCAACCGAAGACCGTGCCCGAGGCAAAAGATTCACTCAAGAAGCAAACGGGAGATCCAGCGCAAGACAATCGACACGAGCAAGCTTCCGAAGAGGCCGCGATCATCCCCTACTACAACAACTTCTTCAACACTTACCGGCTTGGGCCGGAAGACATCATTTCGGTAAACGTCTTCGGACAGGATCGATACTCGCGGACCGGCATCACCGTTCCTCCGAGTGGCCGTGTCTCGCTGGCCCTGATCCCCGGCGGCATTTTTGTTAACGGCAAGACAGTGGAAGAAGTGGCCGAGGCGATTACCAGGAAGTATGACGAGTTCATCATCGACCCGCAGGTTTCAGTTTCACTCGACAAGGCTTCGTCGTACCGCTACAGCGTGGTTGGCGACGTGGCCCAGCCTGGCATTCGACTCATGAATCGCCGTCTGACCGTGACGGAAGCGTTGAGCGAAGCAGGTGGCGTGTTATCGACGGGCAACAGAAGCAAAGTCGTGGTCCTGAGGCGACAAGCCAACGGTAACCTGGAACCAATCGCGGTGAACGTAAGCGCAATCTACAAGGGCAAGGCACCTGACACCACATATCTCGTGCCCGGCGATCAGATACTTGTGCCCGGCAACAAGCTTAAGAGTTTGCAAAAGATCATGACTTTCTTCCCGGTGTTAAATTTCGCGCGCATCTTCACCGGAGGAATTTTTTAAGAAGACGGCAGCCGGCGGACGGCAGGGACGGCAGGGACGGCAGGAGCACGAGGATTATGTCACTTCGAAATTTAGATTCGAGAGGCAATCGACGAAACTCAGTTCTGCCGACTGCCGTCTGCCGACTGCTCCTTATCCTGATCACTGCACACTGCACACTGCACACTTCGTCTGCCTCAACCTGGCAGCGCCAAAAAACATCATCCCTGGCCTGGCTACACGCGGTGTTCTTCGTGGATCAGCATCGCGGCTGGTCAGTCGGCAGCCGGGGCACTCTCCTGGCCACTGCCGACGGTGGCAGAAGCTGGCAAAAAAAGGCCCAGCCTACCAGCGACGTCATTCGTGATGTTTACTTCCAGGACGAACTCACCGGCTGGATCGTTTGCGAGCGAAATATTTACGAGCTCAAGTCAAACGACGAACCGCGTTCCTACTTGATGAACACGGTGGACGGCGGCGAAACCTGGAAACGAGTAGCAGTGGGAGGGGCCGACGCTCGGCTCATGCGAGCGGTTTTTGGGCTCGCGGGGCGCGGCTGGGTTTTTGGAGAAGGCGGATCAGTTTTTACCACACATGACGCGGGCGGGACCTGGGCCAAAAAGCCGGTCCCCACTC
This sequence comes from Pyrinomonadaceae bacterium, assembly GCA_035557535.1. Taxonomy (GTDB): domain Bacteria; phylum Acidobacteriota; class Blastocatellia; order Pyrinomonadales; family Pyrinomonadaceae; genus PSRF01. The sequence continues at coordinate 17,440 of DATMDU010000147.1, read as the reverse complement.
GCTACCTCCTACTCGGCGGCACGTTCATCGATGAGCGCAATGGTTGGCTCGTCGGCGCCGGTTCAACTCTTTTGCAAACTGCTGACGGTGGCGAAACCTGGCATCACGGCCGGCTCCAACAAACCGCAAACGTGCGCTTTAACTCAACGTCGTTTGTGAACGCGCGTTTAGGTTGGGCTGTCGGCGGCGGCGGCGCCATCTATCGCACCTCCAACGGCGGTGCCTCATGGCAAGCTCAGAGGTCTGGAGTGACGACCGACCTGTTAGACGTAAAGTTCCTGGATCATTCCCAGGGCTGGGCCGTAGGTGCGGAAGGAATTATTTTGCAAACTACGAACGGCGGTCTGCGTTGGACTGTGGAGCGTAGTGGCACACCCCACGCTTTGGAACGAATCTTCTTCACCGACCGGACGCATGGTTGGGCTGTCGGCTTTGGCGGCACCATCATCGCGTATGGTGGACCATCGGGGCCTGCCGAGCCGCCGCGGCTGCGACGGTAAATCTTTAAAATCCATCATTGACTGGTTGGCGGAGTTCTTGCAAACAAGCGCCAAAGGCGCGCAATGCAAAAGCCTGGGGCAACGCCCCAGGAAATTAACTCTCACCAAATCCCGAAGCGCTGAAGGCGCGAAATACCCAACAGATAGATTCAATTCTCTTGTCCGGTCTCACGGACAATAAGAATCGGAATCTGCTTGTTGTTGATTTACCGAAAGTCTTGCACCTAAGCGCCAAAGGCACGAAATGTAAAAGCCTGGGGCAACGCCCCAGGGCATAGGTATTCTTCTCTCATGCTGAAGCGCTGAAGGCGCGAAATGGTTTCGAGAGGAGAACAGTCCAAGCCTCAGTCCTTGTCCTCGATTCTAGTTCACCTCATTTTCAGTACAAAGAATCGTGAACCCTTTATCACAACTGCAATTGAACCAGAGCTGCATCCATACATGGCGAAGATTTTCCGAGCGCTAAAGTCGCCTTCGCTTGCGATTGGCGGGACCGACGACCACCTGCATATTCTCTTTTCGCTCGGAAGAACAATCAGAATTGCCGATCTTGTCGAAGAGGTGAAGACCGAGTCTTCGAAATGGATCAAAACAAAAGGTCCGGAGTTTAGAAATTTTCACTGGCAAAAAGGCTACGGTGCGTTTTCCATCGGACAATCTCAAGTTGCTACACTGAAGCGCTACATTGCCCGGCAAAAGCTCCATCATCAGCGCATCACGTTCCAGGACGAGTACCGCAAATTCCTGAAGAGCTACGGGATAGATTATGACGAGCGATATGTGTGGGATTGATTTCGCGCCTTCAGCGCTTACAAGGATTTAACGAGTAAATGATCCTGGGGCGTTGCCCCAGGCTTTTACATTTCGCGCCTTTGGCGCTCCGGAATCTTGAATGAGGCTAGCCGCCTGAATGCGGAAGCTCTGCCGCAGTCGGCGCCTGATCGTCATCTTCAGTTGCCTCACCCTGTTTCCGTTCCGGCCTGAGGTGGGGAAACAGGATTACGTCCCGGATAGATTGCCGGTTTGTTACCAGCATAACGAAGCGATCGATGCCGATGCCGATACCGGCGGCCGGTGGCATGCCGAACGACAACGCTCGAATGTAGTCCTCGTCCATCAACATCGCTTCTTCATCACCACGTTCGCGTTCAGACATCTGATCGTTGAACCGTTCGTGTTGCTCCTGCGGATCATTCAATTCCGAGAAGCCATTCGCGCATTCCATGCCGGCTATGAAGAGCTCAAAGCGTTCGGCAATAGATGGATCTGCCGGCGAGGCTTTTGATAGAGGCGAAATCCGTTTGGGGAAATCGGTGATCAGCGTGGGCTGCACCAGATGTTGTTCGACATGCTGGTCAAAGAGCTCCAATAAATTATCGTCAGTAATATTCTCCTGGGGCGCAAATCGCTCGACACTATCGCGCATCGTCAATCGCTCAAACGGTTGTGAAAAATCAATATCATGGTCGCCAAACTTCACGTGGGTATGGCCCAGGGACTTGAACACCGTCGCCCGCAACATCTGCTCGCAAAAATCCATCATCTGGTTGACGTCAGCATACGCCCAGTAAAACTCCAGCATCGTAAACTCAGGATTGTGCCGGGTGGAAATTCCCTCGTTACGAAAGTTACGGTTCAGCTCATAAACCTTTTCGAAACCCCCAACCAGCAAACGCTTCAAATACAACTCGGGTGCGATGCGCGCGTAAAGAGGAATGCCAAGAGCGTTGTGATAGGTCTCGAATGGCCTGGCCGCGGCGCCGGTTGCAAGCGGCGTCAGCATCGGCGTTTCAACTTCTATGTAGCCGTGATCGTCAAGGATACGCCGCAACTCGCGAATCACTGCGGAACGCAGTTCAAACACCTCGCGGGGCGTTAGTTCGTTCTCTTCGCGTTCGAGTTTTAAGCTTCCCGCAATCAAATCCACGTAGCGCTGGCGCTGTTTGATTTCGGGATCGCTTACTCCGTGCATCTTGTCGGGCAGCGGCAAAAGCGCTTTCGCGAGAAACTGCAGAGTTCGCACATGAACCGAAAGTTCGCCGGTCTTCGTGATGAACAAGTAGCCTTCGACGCCGATGAAATCACCGTGATCGAGTAGTTCCAAAAGCCTCCAGCCGGCTCCCTCATCCTCGATAACCGCGCCAGTAGCGTTGGTAACTGCCTTCGCATCAGCTTTGCGAACATAAATCTGCAAACGAGTTACGCCGTCCGACAAATGGACGAACGCGGCTTTGCCCATCACCCGTGGCGGGGTGGCGATGCGCCCCGCGATGCGAACTGATTTGTCACTGAGTTGTTGATTCGCGAGTTCGATTGCTTCCGCAGGAGGCCGCTGGCCCTCCGCCGCTTTGGGTTCAAACGCACGGAATTTTTCGACAATCGCGGTGATCGTGTCTTCTTTTCCCTGTTCGACGATCTGGCTGCGTTCGAATTTGTTTGGATAAGCATTCCCCACCAGCACGCGCAAGGCGTCGAGATGCTCATGACGCGCGCGCGTTTGATCGTTTTCTTCGATGAAGGGAATAGTCAAAATTTGGGCTCCTGGGTGAAGCGCTGATTATAGAGAGCGAGATAGAACAGAGCAAACCACTTGGCGCTTTAGCCGGGCGCAGCGCCTCATGCTAGATTACTCTCAGTTAATGAAGGAAAAGATTCTGAGCCTGGAAAAAATGCTCGGGGTGCGTAAAGGTCTGCGCGCTGCGGGGCGTCGTCTGGTGTTTACCAATGGAGTTTTTGACCTGCTACACGTTGGTCACGTGCGCTATCTGCACGAAGCTCGCTCATTGGGCGACGCCCTCGCAGTCGGCATTAACAGCGACAGGACCGTACGTGAACTGAAAGGCGAAGAACGGCCCGTCACCAACGAGAGTGAGCGCGCGGAGATGCTTGCAGCCCTGCGCAACGTCGATTACGTGATCATCTTTGATGCCATTTCCCCGCGCTCGCTAATTGCTCAGCTCCTGCCGGATGTTCTTGTAAAAGGCGGCGATTGGGGGCTCGACCAAATTCACGGACGCGAAGAGGTGGAGGCGGCTGGCGGCAGGGTTGTGTCGCTGCCCTTTGTCGCCGGATCGTCAACGACGGGGATCATCGAGAGGATGAAGGGCACGAAATCCGTGATTGATGAGTGATGAGTGATGAGTGATGAGTAGTACGACTAATACAAGTAGCAGCCTGCAAAGCGCGTTGCAGTCCATCACAGAAACGGCGGAGTTTAAGCGCACTGTTGCTGAAATCAACCGCGGTGCGCGCGTGATCTCGATCAGTAGCCTCGTCGCGAGCTCTGCGCGGGCACTCGTACTCGCCGCACTCCAACGCGAGACCAGGAAAACTCTTGCTGTCGTCACTCAGTCAAATCGGGACCTTGAGCCGTGGGAAAGCGACCTGCGTTTCTGGTATTGCGCTTTGGCGGGTAAGCATCGCTGCGAAAACGAAGTCCTGACCTTGCCGGCGTCCGAAAGCGATCCCTACGCCGGTTCCTCTCCGCATCCCGAAACGCTTGAACGTCGAGCTCTCACGCTCTGGCGACTGGCGCAACGCGCTCCGGATTTTGTCCTGCTCACTGGTCGCGCGTTGGCGCGCCGCACAGTTTTTCCCGCGGAAATTCTCGAGGCCGGCGCTGTATTAGCGCGTGATGAACCCCATTCCCCGAATGACCTGGTAGAGCGACTCGTCGCCGCTGGGTACGTTCGCGAAGATCCAGTAGCTGCGGTGGGCGAATTCTCGATGCGGGGTGGCATTGTTGATGTCTGGTCGCCCGGTCAGGAAAAGCCGGCCAGAATCGAGTTCTTCGGTGACGAAATAGATTCCATTCGGGCGTTCGATCCCGAGACGCAACTCTCAACCAGTCAACTGAAGTCGACTGAGATTGTTCCGATGCGCGAGTTGGCAGTGCAGGCGGATGATTTCCGCCTATGGGCCATGGCAGCGAGGGAGCGGTGGGGCGATGAACGCTTCGCGCGGGCTTTGCATGATCGAACGGAATTTGCCGACGAAGGAGAAGGCTTCGCCGGATGGGAATGGCTGATGCCAATACTGCGGCAGAGAAGTGCGACAGTTTTCGATTACTTGAAAAATGCTGTGCTCGTTGTCGATGAGCCGTCTGCCCTTGATTCCTATCTCGGCGAAGTTTACCAAACGCTCGCCGATCGTTATGAGGACACTGACAATGCTGACGACATTGCAGTACGACCCGACGAGCTCTATCTCACTCCGGATGAGTTACGCGAAAAACTGCATGAGCGTCAGAGAATTGAGTTGCGGATGTTGGGCCGATCTGCTGCTGAACTCGATGAAGGTGTGTCGTTGGATGCGGAAGCTCCAAAGGTGCAACTGGGCCGGACGCGGAGTGTTCGGCAACGGCTGTTCCTTTTTCCGGTTGCCGAACAGGCGCCGGAAGTTGAATGGAAGACGCAGTCAGCGCGGAAATACCACGGTCGCGTTGCTGATCTGGCGGACGACCTGGTGACGACCGGCGAAGCTGGCACGACTTCACTGTTCGTCATGCCAAGTCTGGGCGTCGCCGAGCGCGTTGCAGAGATATTGGCGGAGTATGAAATCGACGCGAGGCTCACTTTGCTGGAAGATTCCGCTGAGGAGTCTGAGTCGAGTCGGGCGCAACCGAGTCAAACGATCGTGACCGTGGGCCGACTTAGCGGCGGATTTGAAATGCCCGCCGCAGGCCTGTCAATCCATCTCGAGGAAGATTTATTTGACGAGGCTGGGTCGCAGTCGCTTGAGCGCCGCGCGCCGGGGGCGGAAGGAAAAAGGCAAAAGGAAAAAGGCAAAAAAACCAGATCAAAAACGGCGGCGTTTCTTTCTGACTTTCGAGACCTCCGCGTTGAGGACTACGTAGTCCACGTCGATCATGGAATCGGACGTTTTGGTGGACTGCAAACGCTCGACCTCGGCGGACGCAGCGGCGAGTTTATGTTGCTGTCCTACCTCGAGGACGCGAAGCTTTACGTTCCGGTTGAACGGCTGGATTTGGTCCAGAGATTTTCCAGCGCCGAGGGCCATCAACCAACGCTCGATCGCCTGGGTGGACTCGGCTGGCAAAAAACGAAGGCGCGCGCGAAGCGAGCCATGCGCGACATGGCCGACGAACTCCTGCGCCTTTACGCCGAGCGCAAACTGGTTGGCGGTTATGCGTTTGCTGCCGACACGCCGTGGCAACAGGAATTTGAAGATGGTTTCGAATACGTGTTGACTGCCGATCAGGAAACCGCGATCGAAGACGTCAAGCACGACATGCAGGAACCGACACCGATGGACCGCTTGCTTTGTGGCGACGTCGGTTACGGCAAAACTGAGGTCGCGATGCGTGCCGCATTCAAGGCCGTGATGGAAGGGAAACAGGCCGCCGTGCTCACGCCGACGACGGTACTGGCTTATCAACACTACGACACCTTTCGCGCGCGCTTCGCGCCGTTCCCAGTAAAAATCGAACTGCTCTCCCGCTTTCGATCACCGAAGGAACAAAAAGAGATTTCAAAACGAGTTGAGGCGGGCGATGTTGACGTCGTAATTGGGACCCACCGGCTGTTGTCGAAAGACGTGAAGTTTAAAGAACTGGGAATCGTAATTGTCGATGAGGAACAGCGTTTCGGAGTGGCCCATAAAGAGCGTCTGAAACAACTCAAAAAGCGGGTCGACGTGCTGACGCTATCGGCAACTCCGATCCCGCGCACGCTCAACATGTCATTGAGCGGGCTGCGCGATATGTCTTTGATTGAAACGCCGCCGCGCGATCGTCTCGCCATTCAAACGCAGGTGGTGCAGTTTTCGGAAAACGTGATCAAGTCTGCAATTGAGCTCGAGTTGGGACGCGGCGGGCAGGTGTTTCTTATACACAATCGCGTCGAAACGATCGAAACGATTGCCGCGCTGGTTAAGCGCCTGGTACCGCAGGTGCGCCTCGCGGTCGGGCACGGGCAGATGAACGAGAAGGAAATGGAGAGCGTGATGCTCGATTTCATTGAGCATAAGTATGATGTGCTGGTTGCCACCACCATCATCGAGAACGGGATAGACATCCCCCGCGCCAACACCATCATCATAAACCGCGCCGATCAATATGGTCTTTCTCAGCTTTATCAGCTGCGTGGTCGCGTGGGGCGTTCAAATCGACGGGCTTATGCCTATCTTTTGATTCCAGGCGAAGGCGAGCTTTCGCCCATCGCCAAGCGGCGGCTGGCAGCGATTCGCGAGTTTTCCGATTTGGGAGCCGGCTTTCGCATAGCGGCTCTGGACCTTGAACTGCGGGGGGCCGGCAATTTGCTTGGCGGACAGCAGTCGGGCCACATGGATTCGCTGGGGTTCGATCTTTACACTCAAATGCTGGAACGCACGGTGGCGGAATTACGCGGCGATGAGGTTGAAGACGAAACGAGCGTTTCCATCAATCTTGGCGTTGATGTGGCAATTCCCGATGAGTACATCAGCGACATGGGGCAGAGGTTAAGAACCTATAAACGCGTTTCATCGGCCCGCGATGAGGCCACATTGGCCGGTATTCGCCAGGAAACCCAGGATCGGTATGGGCGTCTTCCGGAGTCTGTCGAACAACTTTTTGGTTATGCGCGCCTGCGCCGGCTGGCTGAGGAAGTTGGCATGCTCTCAATAGACAAGACCACCGACGGAATTGCGCTCAAGTTTAGTGAAAAGGCCCGCATTTCTCCGGAAAAGCTGGGTGCTTTCGTAAGTGCCCGCGAGGGCCGAATCTTTACGCCGACGGGCGTTCTGCGCATGAATCTCAACGACGATGAGCACGACCAACCACTTGAAACGGTGCGTGGCGCGTTGCTCGAACTGAGGTTGGACGGATAGAATCAGTCGCCCATTTGTGAGAGTGTTTTTTGGCGACAAGTTTGTAGGAGTAATTATGAAATCCAAATTTAACGCGCTCGCGGCCGCGAGTGTTTTTGTTTTAGCAATAATGTTATCGGGGTCCACCCCCGCCTTCGCTCAGGAAGGTGAATTACAGGTTGTTGACGAAGTCATTGCGCAGATAAACGACGACGTGCTCACGCTCTCGCGACTAAAGCGCGAAGCCAATGAACGCGTGAATGCGATGAAACACAGCGGCATGCCGGAGCAGCAGGCCAGGGACGAGGTTAGCAAGAAACAAGCTGAGCTGATTGCTACCCTCGTCAACGAGGCACTCCTGCTGCAACGGGGTAAGGAACTGGAACTTGCGAGCGACGTTGAAGCGGAAGTTAACCGCCGCATGCTCGAAGTAGCGAAGGAACAGGGCATTACTACAATCGAAAAGCTCGATGCCGCTATGCGTGAAAGCGGTGTAGATCCAGCCGCCACGCGCGCGACGCTTCGCACCGAATTGATGAAGCAGGCCGTGATTCAGCAGGAAGTTGATCGCAAGATCTTCTTTGGCCTGACCATGGACGAGCTTAAAAAGTATTTCGACGCGCATCCGGAAAAGTTTCGCAAGCCTGAAAACGTCACCCTCTCCGAGATATTCCTGAGCTCAGCTGGTAAGAATGAGGCGGAAGTGAAAGCCCGGGCGAATGCGCTGGTGGCCCAGTTGCGCGCCGGTGGTGATTTTGCGGCGATTGCAACCACGAATTCCGAGCGAGAAATGAACGGCGTGCGCGTCGCTCAACAAAACAAGGGCAAGGTGGGAACGTTTGACGTGCCAAACTTGCGCGAAGATATTGCGAATGCAATCAAGGACGTGAAAGCCGGAGGTATCAGCGAGCCGCTTCGTAGTAACGACGGGTACCAAATTCTGCGCGTTGATGAACGAGTCAGCGCCAGCACGGCTGTAACCTTCCATGAAAACCGCGTTCGCGAAGCCATCACGATGGAGCGCAACGCGAAGGCGCGCGAAGACTACCTACAGAACCTCCGCAACGAGGCCTACATTAAGATTTCCGACACCTATAAAGCCGCGGTACTTCCTCTGCTGAAGATCAAGGAAGAAGTAATCGCCGAGAGCGGGCTTAACGATCCAAAGCCTGAAGAGAAGAAGAAAAAGGGACGGTTCCTCGGAATATTTCCGAAGCCGTAGAGTCAACCCGAACGTTCGCGCCCGGCAGAAGCCCGCGCGTCAGCCAGGGCTCCTTAAGTAACTTCCAGGAGAGCCCTGCTAACGCGCGGGCTTCTGATATGCGTCTCGACCTTTTCCTGAAAGCGAGCCGTCTTTGTTCACGGCGCACGATTGCTCAAAAAATCTGTGAGGCCGGACGCGTTTTCGTTAACGGTAGTTCTGCGAAGTCGTCGCACGCTGTCAAAGCCGGCGACGAGATCCTCCTCAGGCGCCACGATAAGTTGATTACTGTGCGAGTGTTGTCGGTTCCGACCGCGCGCCAAACTTCGCGGAAAGATGCAGGCATGTTGTATGAAGTAGTGGGTGAAGAATTAGTAAACGACGAAGAGCTTTGACTGCCGGACTTACTTAAACCCCCAGTCGAGTTGAGATGCCCAACTCATTAAAGATGAAGCGCCATCTGCTAATCCTTGTGGCTCTCGCTATTGTCTGTGGCGCCGGCTGCCACCAGCGGACGAGTCTGGCCCGAGAGGCAGAAAACCAGCGACTCGCAGTAGTCCAGAATGAGCCCAATGATCCACGCCCGGCTGTAGACACAGCCCTAAAGCTCCCTTTAAAAAATCCGCGGATCGTCGTCCTGAAAAGCAAACGCCGGCTGGAACTCTATTCAGATGGCGCTCTGGTTCGGAATTACAAGATTGGACTGGGACTTAACCCGGTTCCGGACAAGCAGCGACAGGGTGACCGTGCGACTCCTGAGGGAGACTTTTATATCTTCACGAAAAATGACAAGAGCGCTTTCTACCTCTCGCTCGGGATCAGCTATCCAAATGTTGAAGACGCCGAACGCGGTTTGCGCGACGGGTTGATCTCACGCACGCAACACGACGCGATCGTTAGGGCGGTCAAACGAAAAGCCACGCCGCCGCAGAACACGCGACTCGGCGGCGATATCTACATTCATGGCAATGGTGCGAGCAGCGATTGGACATGGGGTTGCGTGGCGTTGGAGAATGAACACGTAAAGGAACTATTCGACGCCGTGCCCGTGGGGACCCCAGTAACGATTAAGCCGTAATGTAATGACGACGGAAATCAAGCCATTCAAGATCCGTGACATTGAGATCAATCCGCCGTTGATTCTTTCACCGATGGCCGGAGTTACGGATGTCTCGTTTCGCCGTTTGCTGAAGCGATGCGGCGGCGTGGGTCTGACTGTGTCTGAGTTTATTTCCGTTGAAGGGCTGACGCGCAATAATCCGAAATCAAAACGGCAGATGCGTTTCTACCAGGACGAGCGACCCTTTGCGGCGCAGATTTTTGGCGGCCAACCGGAACGCATGCGAATGGCCGCGGAGATGGCTGAGGAAGTTGGCGCCGACATTCTGGATATCAACTGTGGCTGTCCAGCGCCGAAGGTGGTGAAACACGGCGGGGGTTCAGGCTTGCTGAAAGACCATGAGCGCCTCGAAACCATTTTGAAGGAAATCAAGAAAGCGATCACGATTCCTTTAACGATCAAGATTCGCGCCGGCTTCTACGATCACACAATTAACGCGGTCGAGACGGCGAAGTTAGCCGAGGCTTGCGGGGTTGAACATATTGCCTTACACGGACGCACGAAGGAGCAGGGTTACCGCGGGCTCGCAAATTGGGACTTAGTAAAGCAGATCAAGGAAACAGTTAGTGTGCCGGTGTCCGGCAGTGGTGATGTAACTACGATTGAGCAAGCCTTCGAGCGGTTTCGCGAAACAGGCTGCGACGGTATTTTGATCGGCCGCGGCGGGATGGCGAACCCCTGGATCTTCCGTCAGATCGAAGACACGATGCACGGCCGCGAAGTCTTTCAGCCGACACTCGCGGACAAACGCGCGCTGCTCCTCGAATACTTCGACATGCTGCGCGAAGACATGCCGATCACTCCGGCGATTAATCGCATGAAACAGCTTGCCGGACAGTTCACGCGCGGTTTAGTCGGTGGCGCGCTCTTTCGCACCTCGCTCTATCACTCACACTCTGTCGCCGAAATCCTGAATCGCATCGAAGAATATTTTACGGCTATCGAGTCTGGGCTGCCCTATCATGGCGAAGCCGGCGCAACTATCGAAGAAGCACCGGAGCTCGATTCATGCGAAGCCGCGACGATTGCCTAAGTTCAAAGGCATGAAAGGTCTCCGCGGTCCTCGGCGTTCTCCGCACCTCTGCGTTTGAGATTGTCGCGCAGCTAACTTCCCCGCAGAGACGCAGAGAAACGCTGAGAACTCGCAGAGTCCATACTCACCGACTGGACGCGATTTCCGGTGTACTCTTAGGCTTCGGTGCAGGTTTGCCAGCGCCGGTATCGAAATTCACCGCCGTCGGGTAACCCTTTCCCTCCAGCGCCGCGAGCTCAATCACAACTTCTTTCTGGTTCTTGCCAATTGGCTTACGCGCCGGCTTCTTTGCTGCCGCAACTTCGGCTTTCTTGTCCGCTTTGTCGACCGCAGGAGATGACGCAGCAGCAGACTTGCTCGGACTCGCCGCGGGCTTCGGCCGCCGCGACATTGCGTTTAGCGAGTCCAACACTTCAGTGCGTTCTTCCTCGGTAAAGTCGGCCAGGCTTGCGCCGTGCGCTTGCAAGACCGCGCGCAGATTCTCCTCTGTGTTTGTGTCCTGGTCGTAGACGTCGCGATAAATGTGTAGCTTGCCCTCTTCGACTACGATCGTTTCGTAACGCAACTCAACGGGTATGGTCTGTCCCAACTTCACCACTTTGGTTTTAGTCTTGTCGGCGAAGTACGACTTGAATGCTGAGTCGGAAATCTCGCTGCCTGCTACCTGGGCCAGCAGTTTGGAAAAGTCCAGCACTTGCGGCGACGTCAACCCAACGCAGCCGTGCGATGCAAACGTGCCGAGCTTAGCCGGCGACTTGCCACCATGAATCAGCGAAGGCGATCCGATGGGAATCTTGATTGGTCCAAGCGGGTTTAGTTTGCTGCCCGCCGCCACCTTCTCGCCGACGCTCACGTTCTTCATCTTTGCCACCCAGGGCTCATCGGGCGGCGTCCAGGTGGGATTGAAGATGATACTTTCCGCTTTTCTAAGACCAGTCGGGAGCGGGAAATCGGGATACCCAATGCCTATCTTGTACGACTTTACGAGTGTTCCGTTTTGGAAGACGTCCATTCGGTAGGCGGGAATATTGACGACCACGCGCGTGTCTTTGGGTATGGCATTCGGGAGCGCCGGGGTTTCACCTACCTTATCCTGAGTGCCGTTTTCCCCGCCTTTGGCCCAATATTCGCGGGCCAGATTCAGGAGCGCCTCAGCTTTTTGTTCTCCAACGATACCCCGAATTGACTCGACGGCGCGCAGCCGCGATTGTTCGGCTGTCCCGCTTGACCCTTCGTCTGTCGATTCCCGCAGCTTCGCCACTTCGTCAGCCGCCACCTTCCGAAGTTGGGCGATTTGATCGTCAGTCAGGTCAACTTTGGTTTTTAGGTTCGATTTAAACGCATCGTCCGAAAGCAACGCGTCAAGCACCGGTAATGTTACCGGAATGGCGACGCTGACTTTATCAACCGGCGATGCGGACGCGGCGGGCGATGGACTCGCCCCCGGCGTGACGGGATTGGAGTTGCTGGCAGGCTCGACGGCGCAGCCTGCGACAGCAACAACGAAAAGTGCGATAACACATGCAATTGATGTCTGCCTGATTGAGTTCATTTTCTTACCTCTTTAAGTAGTGCTCGCGCAGCTTTCGATCTCAACTTACGCTTCCTCATTTTGGCGTTTTGGTTTTCGTCGGAGCTGCCGGCGACGCAGCCGGTGACGGACTTGCGACTGGACTCGCATTGCTCGCAGGGGCCTTTTCGACCGGGGCGACGGTAGGAGCCGCTGCGGCCGGCGATGGACTCGGAGCCGTGGGAGTTTTGTCAGTTGCCGGATCGCATCCGGCCGCAAAAAGGATTGAAGAAAGCGCTAAAGCAAGAATGGCGGTGCGGCTGATTACAGTTATGTTGGTCATTGATTTGTGCCTCGTTTCAGCAAGTTAGTTAAAGCGAGGCGATAATTACCCGAACGCAATATGGTAGCAACGGGCGTTCCCACAGAAGTTCCGCGTGAATGGCCCAGTCGGGCTGCATGAAAATCCTCATTCATCGATTGCGTTGCACGATTAGCGGACGGGGAAATCAGAAGGCAGACGGCGGCACGAGGCATTTTTCATTTCTCATTTATCATCAGCGGGTTCAACTTGGAAAGTGCAACAAAATATTTGTTGCGCTTCGCCCCATTGGGACGAGATGTTTATAGCCGGGCCGGTCGTTTTCTATCCCGCTCCGTAGGAGCGAAATCCCTGGTTATAGGTCAGAGGCTATAAACATCTCGCTCCGCTGGACCGAAAACGAATTCCGCGTTGCACTTGTAAGTTGAATTCACCATCTTTCATTTTCCATAGATGATCTGCTTCTTTAGGAGAAAACCAATGAGAAATTGGAAATGGAAAATGATGAATGGAAAATGGCCGTTTTCCTGTCGACTGCTCATGCCTGCTCATTATTTCAGCAGCGGATAGGGGTTAATGTTTGTTCCTTCCCAGTAACGTTTGGGATCGGCAACGATGGAAATCGAAAAGTGTAGATGATAGTTTCCGGCGCCCGCGTTACCGGTATCGCCAACAAACGCGATGGTTTCGCCCTGCCGAACAAACTTTCCCACTTCAATACCGTCGGCATACCGCTGCAGGTGCGCGTAATAAAACATTAGTTTCTTGTCGGGAGTCAGTTGATAGATCGTCGTTCCGCCGCGTTCGCTCGGGAAGAGTTTGATTATCTCTCCATCGGCTGCGGCAACGACCGGCGTTCCTGCCGGCGCCATAATATCGATGGCGTCGTGCGCGCGTCCTTCGGAACGAGAATCGGTGAAGGTATCAAGCAATTGATCGGGCCTCACCCCGGCGACGGGAATGATGAGTTTCAATGTGCCGACGAAATTGTTGGCGAGGGTTGCATCCTGGGATTGCTGCTGGTTTTCAGTTACCGCAGGATCCGCCTTCATGTCAGGCGGTGAAGGAGTTGGGTTTACGCCGGAGGGCTGGGGTGAAGTGGCAGACGTCGCAGGTGATGCGGTCGGTTGGAGACTTTCACTCGTATGCTGGCTGTTGTTTTCAAGGTTAGTTCCAGATCGTTTTGCTGTGGTCCAGACAAAGAGAGAAACCGCGGTTACAGCAAGTGCAAAAATAACCAGCACACGAAGTCGCGCCCGTGTAGCTGGAGTTGTCATTCAACTATCTCCGCGCGCCCAACGGCAACAATGGGCGGGGGGTAGTTCCTTCGAAGAACCAGCTTGCGCCGACCCGAAGGCGGTGCTGCCAGGTGGGCAGGCGTGACGTGTATAGAGCGAACCGCGCCTGGCGAGCGAGCGCTCCGCCAAAGACTTTTCCTCCCGCAAGCACCGCCGCTCGTTCAGTTCCGAGGCTAACGGCCTCGCCGAGTTCCGCGAAGTGTTTCGTCTGTAATTCCTGGCCGCTAAGAAAAGCTTCGATATTTTTTGCGAGCAGTCCGGCTTGTTGAAGCGCGAGTTGGGCCGTCCCAGCGAGAGTCGGCGTGGCATCTGTGAAGTAGGCGATATCGCCGAGAGCGAAGACGTTGTCGTGATTAGTGACCTGCAGAGTCGGTCTGACAACAATCAAACCACGGTCTGTTTTTTCGAGCTCAAGAGTCTCGACTAATGGACTAACGCGAACGCCGCCAGTCCAGGCGACCGCTGCAGTTCCAATCTGGGTGAGCTTGCCATCGTGTTCGATCGTAAGTGATTTTTCTTCAACGCGTACCACCCGGGTCAATGTGTGAACTTCGACGTGGGACGAAAGCAACGCGGCTTCGACAATCTCGCGGATCTCCCCTCCCATTCCAGGCACCACCCGGTCGCCCATCTCGATTACCAGTACGCGAGGCTCGCCGCGAAGCGCGCGCCGCTTGAAAGCGTCCCGCAGCAGGTCGGCCATTTTCGTGGCCAATTCGACGCCGCTGGCTCCGGCGCCGACGACTGCGAAAGTTAGCGCCCGCTGGGTGTCCTGGGGCGGGAGGTCGGGCGGAACATGATCAAGCGCTTCAACCATGCGGCTGCGGAGTTTGTCCGCGTCGGCGATCTTGCGAAACGGAATTGAGTGTTCCGCTGCGCCTTCAACTCCCGCAAAGTTTGAAACGCCACCTAAGCCCAACACCAGAACGTCGTAAGAGATCTTCTCCTTGTTTCTGTTTTTCAGCGAAACGGTGCGAGCGTCGAGATCGACTGAAACTACTTCGTCGTGAATAAAGTTGACACTGTCGTCAAGCAACTCTTTGTGGTTTGGCGCAATGTGCCATTCTTCAACTTCACCGCTGAGATACTCATAAAGCATCGGTGTGAAAAGGAAGTGGTCTTCGGTGCTGACGAGTGTAACGTCGCCGGCGCCGGAAAGATCCAGAGCAGTGAAGAGGCCGCTGAAACCGCCCCCAATGATCACGATGCGCTTGTTGTTTGCCATAGGGTTATCTTTGTTTGTGTGAAAGGATGTTAGCAGACCACCGCGGGCTACGCATGCGCGCAAAGTCCAAAGAAAAACATTACCCTCTCCGGTTGGGAGAGGGAAGGGAAAGGGTTTATGCGCGACCAAGACCCTTCCCTTCTTTCTCCTTCCCAAAGGGAAGGGGATGAAAAGGCCGGCCCACTACCGCAGGCGGTTCTGACACTACACGCTTCGCTTGACCGGCACACGGGTACAGTAATACCGTTGCATTCAAACCCCAGCCGCCACTGACCGATCAAGGAATCAAGGATGACCGCTCAAACGACCCGCAGCCAATCTCGCCTTTGCTTGAAGCTTTTCGTTGTGATTATTGGCTTCGTGGGATTGATACCTCTTGTAACGGCGCCCTCCTCGTCGCATTCAGTGACTCAGAAAGTTCAACCTTCATCCAAAATTGGTCCGCGGGTCTTGTCCGCCACGGCGGACGGCGAGACGACTCCGATTGTTATTCTGCTTTCAGACCAAGCCGATGTTAGGCCCGCATACTCAATTCAGGATCAGGATGCTCGCGGTTGGTTCGTCTACAACACTCTGACTTCTCACGCTGCTCGCACTCAGGTGGGTATTCAGGATTTTCTGCGGACGAAGGGCGTCGCCTTCCAGTCGTTTTGGGCGGCCAATATGATCGCGGCTAATGCGAATCACCAGCTCATCGAAGGTCTCGCTGCCCGGCCAGATGTGGCGCGGATTGATTCCAATACTCCCACTCGCTGGATCGAGAATCCCGTCGTTGAAAAAGTTGGTGTCGACGCGAACAGCGCAAACGCAACGGAAGCTGTGGAGTGGGGAGTGCAAAATGTCAACGCACCTGCACTCTGGACACTGGGTTTCACCGGTCAGAATATTGTTATCGGTGGATTCGACACAGGCATTCGTTGGACCCACAATACCTTAAAGCCCAAGTATCGTGGCTGGAACGGCACCGCAGGGGATCACAACTACAATTGGCGCGACGCGATTCACTCGGGAGGCGGGATTTGCGGTCCGAACACGACGGCTCCCTGCGACGACAATGGACACGGCACGCACACTGTGGGCACGGTAGTCGGCGATGACGGCGGGGGGAATCAGGTTGGCGTGGCACCCGGCGCCAAATGGATCGGCTGTCGAAATATGGATCAGGGGAATGGTACTCCGACGACTTACACTGAGTGTTTCCAATTTGCTATCGCTCCAACTGATTTGGCCGGTAACAACCCAAATCCGTCGCTTCGTCCGCATGTGCTGAACAACTCGTGGTCGTGTCCAGCCAGCGAAGGCTGCGTCACAGACGCCGAACTCCAAACGATTATTGACAACACCCAGGCGGCCGGAATTTTTGTGGCGGCGTCTGCGGCGAACACCGGACCGAATTGTTCGAGCGTCGCTGATCCGCCGGGCATCTACGATTCATCCTTCACAGTCGGCGCCGCCGACTTCAACAACGCACTGGCCGGATTCAGCGCCCGTGGTCCAAGCACGTACACGCCGAACCTGGTGAAGCCGAATATTTCAGCGCCGGGCGTCAATGTTCGTTCAGCGACTCGCAGCAGCGATACGGCTTTCAGCAATCTGTCAGGCACCTCGATGGCCTCACCCCATGTTGCCGGCGTGGTAGCTTTGCTTTGGTCCGCACGTCCTCATTTGGTTCGAAATATTGCCGCGACCCGTACCTTATTGCAGAACACGGCCAACCCTGCGGTGACCGTCGCAGCGCAGACGTGCGGTGGAATTCCTTCAACTCAAATACCCAATAATTCCTTTGGCTACGGTCGCGTGGATGCGCTGGCAGCATTCAACGCTTCGGTACCGGTAACGGTAAGTGGGACTGTCACCTCGTCGGGCGGTTCGCCGTTGAGCGGAGTAGTCGTGTCTTTATCCGGAGACGCGAGCGACAAGACGATTACAGACAGCAACGGTTTTTATCGTTTCGATAATGTGGACGTTCCCGGCTCCTACACGATTATACCGGGCCGCGTGAACCATAGCTTTCAACCGAGTTTCCTTTCATTTGAATTGATCGGGAACAAAACAGATGCGCACTTCACCGGCACATACCACGGGTTCGCCAATGCGAACCCAATAGATACCGCGGAATTTTTCGTCCGCCAACATTATCTTGATTTCCTGAATCGCGAACCGGATCACAGCGGTTTGATTTTCTGGAGTGACCAGATTCTTTCGTGCGGTAACGATGGCGCTTGCCACGAGCGGCGCAGAAACAACGTTTCCGCGGCCTTCTTCGTTTCGATTGAATTTCGGGAGACGGGGTATCTGGTTTATCGAATCTATAAATCGGCTTATGGAAACATTCCGGGAACACCGGTGCCGGTAAGACTGAATGAGTTTCTGCCGGATACGCAGCAGATCGGGCAGGGTGTAGTGGTCGGCAGTCCCAATTGG
>DATMDU010000146.1:0-2249 GCA_035557535.1 Pyrinomonadaceae bacterium | reverse complement strand
CCTACTGCTTTCTGTTCTTTGGCTGCGATTCGAGCAGCGCGAGAAGTTCGCGCAACTCGGAAGCTACTTTTCGCAGCGCTTTTCGATCCTCTGCAGTCTCTGCTCGCCGGGGTTGATTATTGGATTCCGCAACAGCAGTGTCGTCTGTTTCATTCGAAACGATCTTGAGTTTGCCACCCGCGCGCAACTCGTTGGAAAGTCTCTTTTTGGCGCCGGCAATCGTGTACTGATCGTCGTATAACAGTTCTTTAATCCGCAGCGCGATCTCGACGTCACGTTTTCGATACACGCGCTGGCCGGCCCGGTTTTTCTGCGGAGCAAGCATCGGAAACTCCGACTCCCAGTAGCGCAGCACATGCGCCTGGACGCCCGCGAGCTCGCAAACCTCGCCAATCTTGAAGAACAGCTTTTCAGGTATAGACACGGCAGGACGGTTCATAAACGAAACCAGCGACGGCGATTTCCTGACGATGCTGACTAGGAAAAACTTAAAGGAGACTAATGGCGAGATTGCCAGCAGCCCGGCGAGCCGCCATGTTACTGCCCGCCCTTGGGCGTGTCAACACTTACACTTAGCGGCGATTAGTTAAAACTAATTCTTAAAGGTGATCTCTTAAGGTTTCCTCGAAAATGAATCTTGCCGGCGTTTCCGGAGTTGATATCTTCCTAATCCATAACAGAAATTCGATCCACGAAACTCCACGAAGCCAATGGGGTGACCCCCATTGGTGAGACAGTCGTTAGGTTACACACGTGGTTGTCTCAAGATTTCCCTTTTCAAAGTGATCATTGTTCGACAGAATTGCGCCCAACTGGTGAAGCGGAGGTGAGCTCTGCTGGAGAGCAACTCACCAAGGAATAACCAGTTGGAGACTCATCGACACCGATGGTCTGGGGAGTGATCGAAAGATTGCTCCCCGGTTTTTTCAGATCATCGGATCGATAGACCTCCTGATGCCTGAAAAAACTCATCTTCGCCCCCGCGTTACTGCTGGTTGGCGGTAGCGTTTGCTCGAACTCTTCCGGAGGCAGATAACCAAGTGAAGAGTGCAAGCGGCGACGATTGTAATACTGCTCCATAAAGTCGCCGACGTTGCTGCGTAAATGCTCCAAGTCGCGATACTGGTTGAGGTAGATCTCCTCCTGTTTCAGTGTCTTCATGAAGCTTTCACAACTAGCATTGTCGTAGGGATTGGCTGGCCGGCTCATGCTGGGGACAATCCCTTGTTGTTGCAGAACTGCTATGTATTCAGTTGAAGCATACTGCACGCCACGATCGGAATGATGGACCAGTCCGGGTCCTGGCTGGCGGTCGGCGATGGCCATTTCCAAGGCGGCTTTCGGTAAGCTGGCCGCCAGGGTCCTGTCCAACGCCCAACCCACCACCTTCCGTGAGAAAGCATCGAGAATGACCGCCAGATAAACAAACTCCTTTTGCAAGCGAATATAAGTGATATCCGCCACCCACAGCTGATTAAGGCCCGTCAATTTCAGGCGATTGGCAAGATTCAGGTAGACCTCAAAGTCGTGTTTGGAATCCGTGGTAACCACATAGGCGCGCCGCTGTACCGCCAGTAAGTTGTCTGTCTGCATCAGCCGCTCCACTCGTTTGCGGTTAACTATCATCCCTTGGCGACGCAATTCTTTGGTTATTCGACGATAGCCGTAGCGCCGCCGATGCTCCAAAAAGATCTGCTGGATGGCCGCTCGTAGTTCCATCTCTTCCCGGTCTGGTTCCTGTTCCTGTAAAGAGCGATAAAAGCCCGCCCGACTCACTTGGGCCAGCTGACACATCCGCTCCACACTCAAGTTGCCTTGCAAGGACATCACTTCCCGGATGTGGTAGTAGATGTCTTGCCGCCAGAGCTTTTGCTCTGCCGGCGCCGTTCCTCGACTTTTTGCAAGGCACCTTTGAAAAAATCCAATTCCAAAGTCTTGTCAGCTAACACCCTTTTGAGCCGCGTGACCTCCTGTTCCAGTTCTGCTGCTCGTGACTTTCCCGGCGGCCCTGTCTTTCTCTTGATCACACTTTCCGGATCCAATTGCTCTCGCCAGAGATACATTGACTTTCGTTCCACCCCCAGCTCTTTGGCCAGCTCCGTGATGTTGATGCATCCCTTCATCCGCTCGACTACTGCCCGCCGAAACTCCTGCGAATATCGTCCTACTCGTTTCTTCTCCACTCTGCAGCTCCTTTCTTCTGCTAAAGTGTGTCAAATTCGAGTGTCTCAATCTAGGGGGTCACTCCA
>DATMDU010000145.1:0-1696 GCA_035557535.1 Pyrinomonadaceae bacterium | reverse complement strand
GGCGTGACGGCGGGGTCGTATCGACGCAAGTTTCACATCCCCGAAGTTGAGATCCTTTAGAGCATCTACGTTTTACGTTAATCCTTTTGAGACAGAATGGGCTTCCGAACCGGAACATGGCTCGAGCCGGCGATTCGCATTCTGAAACATGTGATTGCAAGACCTGATAATCATCTAGAAGGCTTCTCCGAGAGGCAGTAGGATTGGCGGCGAGAGCCAAACCCCAAGACTCAGAGGAGGAGACGAGATGAAACTTTACGGTGCAATTGATTTGCACTCCAACAACAATGTGACGGTTCTGATCGATGAGCAAGATCAAGTCGTCTATCAGAAACGCTTGGCCAACGATCTTAGTATGATCGGTGAGCAGCTCTCACCGTATGCATCATCAGTTGAGGGGATCGTGGTGGAGTCAACTTACAACTGGTACTGGCTGGTCGACGGACTGATGAGCAAGGGCCACACAGTTCATCTGGCCAACACCGCGGCGATCCAACAATACGAGGGATTGAAGTACACCGATGACGACTCTGACGCGCGGTGGCTGGCGCACATGCTGCGTCTGGGAGTGTTGCCCCAGGGCTATATCTATCCCAAAGAGGACCGAGCGGTCCGGGACTTGTTGCGCAAAAGAAGCCAACTGGTGCGGCAAAGAACCGCCAACCTGTTGAGCATCCAGAATCTTTACAGCCGCAACACGGGCTCATCGTTAAGCGCCAACCGGATTAAGAAACTCAGGTCCGAAGAAGTCGATGATCTATTCACCCTGGGCGAAGTGGCGTTAGCGGTCAAGGCCAATGTGTCGGTGATGCGGTGTTTGGAGACCGAGATTTCAACTCTGGAGCGAGTCGTCAAGGAACGGGTGAAGCTTAAACCTGCGTTTCGCTATTTGCTCAGTGTGAACGGGATCGGGCAGACGCTGGCGCTCACGATCATGCTGGAGACCGGAGATATCCGGAGATTTCCCAGCGTAGGAAACTTTGCTTCGTACTGTCGGTGTGTGGGCAGCGAGAAGATCAGCAACGGCAAGCGCAAAGGCAAGGGCAATACCAAGAACGGGAATAAGTATCTCAGTTGGGCGTTTGTGGAAGCGGCCAACTTTGCCATTCGCTATGAACCGCTCATTGCTCGCTTCTATCAGAGAAAGAAGGCCAAGACTCATGGAGTACTAGCCATCAAGGCGGTGGCCCACAAACTTGCGCGAGCTTGTTACTACGTGATGCGCGACGAAGTACCGTTCGATGTCGCGCGGGCCTTTTCCTAGGAAGAGTTTTTCGGTTGGGATGGGGCAGTGAGCTCGTTTTGGGGTTGGCTTAGAACCACGAGGCCTGATTGGCCGCTGCCTCATCCCTGTAAATATAGACAACTCGGTGGTGATTTGATCAGATGGTACGCCCACGCCGTGAGCCACAATGGGGTTGGCCCCGAAAGGGAGCCACAGGATCTGTGAATCCTAAAACCTTGGACGCGGCGTGGTACCGACAGTTTTCTGGGGCAGAACTATTGCCAGGGGCGGGAGATCGTTTCTCTCACAGGACAACTCCCAAGCCTTGAACCTGATGGGTGACTGGTGCGGAGTGCGACGTGAAGTCGCTTCAGTGATTGTTCGGTATGGAGATAGAAAAGAAACCTCCGTAAGCGAACCTGCGATTCCGTTCGCAGTAGCCTATCGGCACAGGCGTGACTGGTAACGGTT
>DATMDU010000144.1:0-1081 GCA_035557535.1 Pyrinomonadaceae bacterium | reverse complement strand
GCAGCGTTGCTGATCTGCGATTACTAGCGACTCCGACTTCATGGGGTCGAGTTGCAGACCCCAATCCGAACTGAGACCGGCTTTTTGGGATTCGCTCCACCTCGCGGTATCGCAGCCCTTTGTACCGGCCATTGTAGCATGCGTGAAGCCCAAGACATAAGGGGCATGATGATTTGACGTCATCCCCACCTTCCTCCGAGTTGACCCCGGCAGTCTCCCATGAGTCCCCGGCATAACCCGCTGGCAACATGGGACGAGGGTTGCGCTCGTTGCGGGACTTAACCCAACATCTCACGACACGAGCTGACGACAACCATGCACCACCTGTACACCGACCTTGCGGGGAGCACATCTCTGCACTTTTCCGGTGTATGTCAAGCCTTGGTAAGGTTCTTCGCGTTGCATCGAATTAATCCGCATGCTCCGCCGCTTGTGCGGGCCCCCGTCAATTTCTTTGAGTTTTAGCCTTGCGGCCGTACTCCCCAGGCGGGGCACTTAATGCGTTTGCTGCGGCACGGAACTCGTGGAATGAGCCCCACACCTAGTGCCCAACGTTTACGGCATGGACTACCAGGGTATCTAATCCTGTTCGCTCCCCATGCTTTCGCTCCTCAGCGTCAGTTGCGGCCCAGTGACCTGCCTTCGCCATCGGTGTTCCTCCTGATATCTGCGCATTCCACCGCTACACCAGGAATTCCAGTCACCCCTACCGCACTCTAGTCTGCCCGTACCCACTGCAAGCCCAAGGTTGAGCCTTAGGTTTTCACAGCAGACGCGACAAACCGCCTACGAGCTCTTTACGCCCAATAATTCCGGACAACGCTTGCGCCCTACGTATTACCGCGGCTGCTGGCACGTAGTTAGCCGGCGCTTCTTCTGCAGGTACCGTCACTTGCGCTTCTTCCCTGCTGAAAGAGGTTTACAACCCGAAGGCCTTCATCCCTCACGCGGCGTCGCTGCATCAGGCTTGCGCCCATTGTGCAATATTCCCCACTGCTGCCTCCCGTAGGAGTCTGGGCCGTGTCTCAGTCCCAGTGTGGCCGGTCGCCCTCTCAGGCCGGCTACCCGTCGTCGCCTTGGT
>DATMDU010000143.1:0-63939 GCA_035557535.1 Pyrinomonadaceae bacterium | reverse complement strand
CCAATTGGGACTGCCGACCACTACACCCTGCCCGATCTGCTGCGTATCCGGCAGAAACTCATTCAGTCTTACCGGCACCGGTGTTCCCGGAATGTTTCCATAAGCCGATTTATAGATTCGATAAACCAGATACCCCGTCTCTCGAAATTCAATCGAAACGAAGAAGGCCGCGGAAACGTTGATGCGTTTCGTCTCAATGCACGGTTGGTTGCTGCCGCAGGAAGTTATCTGGTTGGTCCAGAACGCCAGGCCACTCGCGTCAGGTTCGCGATTGAGAAAGTCGAGGTAATGCTGGCGCACGAAAAACTGCGCGTCATCAATCGGATTCGGAGTGAGAACCGCGAAGCCAAGACCCGTTAATCCCTGCGTGTTGGCATCGTCAGCACGCGTGAAGATCGATCCATCCTCCAGAAATCCGTCCAGCTTCGGATCCGGAAAGGCATCAACGCGGGGTGTTCCGCCATTGCCGCCGCTGCCATCATCGAGGCCCGAGGCGTCTTCGATAACGTAGACATTGCCGCCGCTATCCACCGTCAGACCATGAAGGAAAAGATTGTCGTCGATCGAAAGCCCTTCAACGCAAACTTCGTCCAGATCGGCGAGCCCATCGGAATCAGTGTCGTAGATTGCCAGCAGAACAGTATCGTTCCCGACTGAATGTGAAAACACGACGCCGCGCGCGTTAACAGCTATGTCCAACGGTTCGTCGTTGGAAAACTGGTAAACGTAATAGGGAATGGCGGAGAGCGTATCAGGCATTCCGTCGTCGTTGGTGTCGCGCACAATTCGCAATTCATTGGAATGGAAGTCTGCAATCAGCAGGTCGTTGTTTGGCAGCAACGCGAGAGCGTTGGCGTTGTAGAGCCGGTTGTCGCCGACGGTGACCAGCTCGCGTGACAAGGCGGCGTCAAAACCGCCGGCGCTGTCCCTTACCAACAGCACCACGCCGGGCGAAGGTTCGTTGTTCGGATCGTTTGGGTTCGACTCATTGAAGTAGCCGCTGGAAGAAACAATCACAAACTCGCGGCCGGCCTTCGAGGTTCCGGTCACGACTGCCGCAGCGGAACGCAAACCAAAATCAGTGCGCAGGTTGAATGTGCTGGAGCTGTCACTCTGGTAGTCGCCATTCGTGTCGAAGGCGACTACGATTACGCCAACCTGCTGGGAGTTGAGAGTCGCCGAATAAACTTCGTATCGTGCTCCCGAGCGCCCTACGGCGATGTCGAACGAGCCACCGGTGGAATCAAACGTGGTTCTTTCGTCAGCGATCAGATCGCCACTTCGATCCACGAATTCTTCATTCGTACCAGCCGGGGAGATGAGACTGATTTGTGACGTGTGCAACACCTGGAACAATGGCGTCCCGGGAACGATTGGAGTGGTGGCCACCGAGTTTGGCGCCAGCCCATCTTTCAAAAAATTGAACGGCCGCGCTACTGCTACCGACGACGACGTGGTCGCGCGGGCTCCTGATGAATAACGGATCGCGTTTGTACGATTGACCGCAGCGGACCGGTAACCATTCTGGCGCGGCTTGCCGCTTCGCGTTTGTTGTTTGAGCGAGCGTACCCGCTGAAAATCAGGTTTGAGTCCGGGGGAGAGTGTCTGAGCTGTGCTCGGAACGGAAATCAGGAACGCAAATCCAAGGAGACCGGCAGCAAGTTTTAGACGTTGATTGAAACGAGCTCCACCTCCCTGATGCTGGTTAAGACACGAGCAGATTAGCTTTGTAACTCTCATCTCACACACCCCTGTTCGACTTACGATTACTTTCAAGTGTAGTTAGGAGTACCGCCCTCAAGGCCGCCCTGACGGCGGTACTCCAAACGGTTAACGGTTATCGCCTTTGCGCGACGGACGATCAGTGTCAGGCCTGGCCGGCTCCGACCGTTGCGGCGGTGGATCACTGCGCGGCGGTGGATCACTGCGCGTCGGTGGATCGTTGCGCGGCGGTGGATCGTTGCGCGGCGGTGGATCGTTACGCGGCGGTGGATCGTTGCGCGGCGGTGGATCATTACGCGGCGGTGGTTCATACCTCGGCGTCGGTTCGGAACGCTGCGGCGGTGGATCGTTGCGCGGCGGTGGTTCATACCTCGGCGTCGGATCGGAACGCTGGGGCGGCGGGTCTGGCCGCGGCGCCGGTTCTGATCGCTTTGGCGGTTCATACTGCACCGGCGGTTCGCGACGCGGTTCCACTCGACCTGGCGCTTCTGTACGAACGGGCCGATCCGAGCGATCTATTTCCCTTGGACGATCCGTACGTTCTGTTCGCGTCGGACTATCACCGGAGGGAGTATCGACGGTGGGTGGCACTCGAACCGGACCGCGAGTTGGAGCAGTTCGCTCACTCTCTCCAATCGTCCTCGCAGGACGTTCCACTGCACCAGTGGGCCGCGCCTCGATCCCGCGCGCTCCACCCTCTGGCATGGGAAGATCGGTACGATCCGGCAGCAGTTCTCGTCCATTCAACACTCTCGAACGGCGTAGCTCATTGTCCAGTGCGACGCCGGGACTTCTCGCCGCCGCGCCCGTTGACCGATGAAGATCGACGTCTGTGGGCACTCGGGCCGCTCGCGCCGCAACAGCACTTCCGGAACGGTCGCCGGTGTTCGCCCTGTCGCCGGCCGGGCGCGCAGCCCTAACCGGGAGATCTGTTCGCAGTGGATCTGAATTGACAACTCGTCGCGCGAGCGCGCCGTCCGCCGGCCGGGCCCTGACGCCATCAGCCCCAAAATCTCGAGCCGCCATGGCGGTAACGGCGCGGAGCTGGGCCGGATTCACCCGACGGAGATTCGCAACGTCGTCCGCACGCATCGGGCGCAGGCGCTCGGGAGTTGGTTCGTGACGCGGGTTGTTTCCGTAGTGTCGCGAACGCGGATCGCGTTGATGGTAGTGGAGCGGATACCAGCAATAGTTGTTGTTATCGTAAATTACAAAGGCAACCAGGGCCGGACGCCACCAGGCGCGCTGATGGTAGTATTGACTTCGCGGGCACCATGCCCAATAACCGTTGTAATAAACCCAGCGGCCGTAGTGATAAGGCGCCCAACCCCAGGGTTCATTGCCAACCCAGGTCCAGCCATAAGGCGCTACCCAAACCCAACCGCCGTAACGGTAGGGCGCCCAATCGTCATACTGGCTAATTGAGCTCGAGTGCGGTCGCCATATCCAGCCGTACTCATTTGCGTAGATCCAGTTCCCGTAGGAATCAAGGTCCTCGGCGCCCCAGGTGTATTTATCGTAATACTGCGTGTCGTAACGCAAGCGTTCGGTCAGGTAACGTTCGCGATCGTCAACCCAGCTGTCCCATGAATCGGCGTTTGCCGCCACGAATTCCCAATCGCCGGCGTTAGCTCCTTCGAGTATGAGTTCAGCGGCGCGTCCTTCGCGCAATGCGAAACCGGACGTTTCGGAATAAATGCGCGCGCGCCCGCCATCCCGCGCGGTCAGGCGCACACGCCCTTCGCGCGAAACGTCGACGCGATAGAGGCCCTTCTTCTCTGCGGCCATCGTCGTCTTGGGCGCATCGACTTCGAAGTACTCGTTGTCGCGGTCAAACTTTGCCAACCTGATCGTGGCGGTGCCCTCTACAACGCTCAGGGCCACGCCTTCGTCACGCAGTGTGATGACGCGCAAAATCGAGTTGGCGCCTAGTCGCACAAAATTTCGCGCGTCGATCTGAATCTCAGCTCTCGACTCCGCGCTGGTTGAGATCGTGTCGCCTTCGACCAGCGGGAAATTGAGTCGCACTCGTTCCCAATCGCTGTTGCCGCCGCGCTTCAGATTGACATCACCTGCAATCAGGCTAACCCGAGCGACGCGAGCCTTAACATCATACTCGTCTGTTTCCCCGGTGAAATCGAGTGGCTCAGCCCGGACCACTGACGGCACCGCCAGCAAGGCAAGTACGCATGTGAGCAGGAAAAGAAATGTGATTCGAGAGAGATATTGTCGCCTGACGAAGGTCGAATGATTGGTAGAACGCATATGCACGCTCCTTCTTATTCAGTTGTTTGCAAACGTAACTCTTTAGTGCGGCCTACGAATTTGGAGAGCCGGGCAGCAGTACTGCGCGTTGACTATTTCCAGGCCGCGCGGATTAAGCTGTGCGGGAGATTAGCTGAACGAGATCGCTCCCAGGCGGTCCGCGCCTGTAGCTTTCCACAGGCTTAATTCGTTGACCCGAGCGAGAGCAAGGCCTATGCCTGTGAACTCCGCCCGGGTGGTCCATGGTAAAAATTGAATCCCGCTTTGAGGGGTAAGATTATGTTTTGGTTATCTTTGACGACAGCAGTCTCAAAACGCGTCAATCTCCCCCAGAAGGTGCATGATGAGCACGATACGGTGCGCGGTAGTAGTGATCTGACCCTCAAAGCTCAACGACTCTGGGCGGTAAGCTTTGCGGCATCGACCTCGGCCGCAATATAGCCGAAGCTCGTCCATTGATCTGTCGCCAGGATTTGCTGAAAAACTCCGAGCGCTTCCTTCCGGCGTCCGTTGTAGCTGTACCAGTTTCCGATGCCATAAAGAATGCTGTGTGCGCCGGGCGAACTTCCCTGTTTCAACGCGTCGTCACGCAGCGTCTCAGGCGAAACCTGACGTTTGTACATCAGCAACAGACGATAGTAGCCATCATTTTCAACGATCTCCATGCCAGGACGAATGGGCGCCAGCACTTGCGCCGCTTCCTTGCCGCGATCCAAACGTCTTAAAGTCATGTAAAGCCAATGACTGGTGGCAACTAATGCATCTGGGTTCTTTGAGACCTTCAGGCATTCGCGATAACTCCTTAGTGCTCGATTGTTCTGTCCAGTCAGGTAATACGCAAGCCCGAGGTGATACCAGATGTTGAATTGCAGTGTGCTCGTCGGAATATTTTTCGCGTTGGGTTGGCCATCAGGTTCCACCTCGTCGCGATTTCCTCTGGAAAGCGCCGCCGCTTTCTCAAAGTCTGTTATTGCCAGCGCAAACTTGCGTAGCGTGATATACCGGTGACCCCGATGGCGATAAAGCCGGGCGTCATTGGGAAACTTCTCAATGCCCTGTGTGTAAACTTCGATGGCCTCGCGAAAGTGACCGGGATAGGCGAGTCTGCGGCCGAACCAAATCAGCGCCTCAGCATCGTTTGGATTCGCCTCATAATTCGCTCGGGCTGCAGCAAGCTGTGTTTCCATGTTGAGTTTTGCTGCGTCCGAGACAGGCGGCGGGAGACGATTCGCAAAGTCGTCGCGTTTTGCGTCTTGTGTGATCCTGGCGCCGACGTCAGCCGGCGTGACACACGCTGTCACAAGCAGCAAGACAAGAATCAGGGATTGGGCCGGAGTTTTCAGATGCTGGTTAAGAACTGATGTTTTCTCGGTAGTCATTTGGCGCGCATTATACTCAGCGGTCCGTTTAGCTATGAAAGAAATATGATGACGGCAACTCCGAATCGCGAAGCGCAAAGTTTCGACGTGATCGTGATTGGCGCCGGAATCAACGGCGCCGGGATCGCGCGCGATGCGGCCATGCGCGGGCTACGAGTTCTCCTGCTGGACAAAGGCGACATTTGCTCAGGTACGTCGGCCTGGTCCACCCGGTTGATCCATGGCGGCCTGCGATATCTTGAGCATGGCGAGTTTGGCCTCGTGCGGGAATCTCTTCGCGAAAGAGAATGTCTGCTCAAGATCGCACCTCATCTCGTTCGTCCGCTCGAAATGGTCGTTCCCATTTATGCAAAGGCAAGGCGCGGCTATTGGACCATGCGGGCCGGGATGCTGGCTTATGACGTTCTATCCTTCGACAAGACATTACCGCGACACCGCGTGCTCTCGTCTGCCGAAACCTTGGCCCAGTTACCGGGACTAGACCCCGTTGGACTGCTGGGCGCCGCGGTTTACTACGACGCGCAGGTTGAATTCGCTGAGCGGCTTGTTCTCGAAAACGTTCTCGCGGCAACGACCCACGGCGCCAGCGTGATCACCCACGCGCTCGTAGAAAAACTAATCGTCGAAGGTGACAAGGTAGTCGGTGTCGAATTCACGACCAGCGCCTCAGATCAACGTCTTACTGGGACCGCGGGCGTCCCGCCCGCACTTCGTAGCAGTATCCCGAGCCCCGAGGTGCGCGCAGTCCAGGAGCATCACTCCGCGACTGCGCGTGTCATAGTCAACGCTGCTGGTCCATGGATCGATAATCTGCTGGCCGATGGCGGAGCAGTTTCACCGCGTCTAATCGGCGGCACAAAGGGCAGTCACATAATCGTGGCTCCTTTTCGCGGTGCACCAGTGAATGCGCTATATGTCGAAGCGTCTACCGATCATCGTCCTTTCTTCGTCATCCCCTGGAACGATCATTACCTGATCGGGACCACGGACATTCGTTACAACGGCGATCTCGATCATGTGCGAATCGAGGAGAACGAAATCGACTATCTGCTCCGCGAAACAAACCGTGTGATTCCTCTTGCCGGTCTAAGGCGTGAAGATATTCTTTACACTTATGCCGGAGTGCGACCACTTGCTTTCACCTCCGACCAGGCAGCACAAAGCATCACGCGCCGTCATTTCATTCGCATTCACCCGGAGTTTAAGAACTTATGCTCAATCGTCGGCGGCAAGCTGACGACGTATCGCAGACTCGCCGAAGAAACGGTGGACCTGATTTTCAACAAACTTCGCCGGGAATCGCCCGCGTGCTCGACTGCAAACGTTCCGTTGCCTGGCGCCGCCACACCTAACTTTGAAGCTTTCTGCAAAGACTTCAAACAAAGCTCTCGCTTGACTACAACAACCAACAACCACTTGCTGCGAACCTATGGCACGCGCGCGTCTCTGATTCTGAAATTAGTCGAAGACGACGAGTTACTGGGTCAGGTGCTCGACCCTGAAACCGGCGCTATTGCTGCTGAAGTCGTCTTCGCTTTCAAACACGAGTTGGCCCAAACGCTTGCCGATTGCTTCCTGCGCCGGACGATGGTCGGCCTAAACTCCACCCGTGGCCTGAACGTTGTCGAAGCCGCAGCCAAGATCGCACAGCAGCATTTGGGCTGGACTCACGATCGAGCGGCGCAGGAGTTGGCGGCTTATCGAGCGGAAGTCAGTCGCGGATTTCGCGGATAAACGCGAATCTGAAACTGGGTTGAGCGCAGCCTGAATTCTTTCAATTACTTCTGTATTTCTGATCCGCGTCTATCCGCGTTAATCTGCGGCTGCATTCATGCCTGAACTTCCAGACATCGTCGTTTATCTCGAAGCCCTCGAACCGCGCATTCTGGGTCAAACCCTGGAGCGGCTAACCATCACCGCGCCGTTTCTCTTGCGCACTGCCGCGCCGCCGATCGAAAGCGTGACCGGCGGCAAGGTCGTCGACTTGCGAAGATTGGGTAAACGAATCGTGATCGGTTTTGATAATGATCTTTGGCTGGTCTTCCACTTAATGATTGCCGGTCGGCTTCACTGGAAAGCGCAGGCGCAGGCTGACGATGGCGTTGGGAAAAATCGTTCGCCGCGCCGCGCTGCGGCTAGTCTCCCCGCCAAAAACCGCCTGGCCGCCTTCGAATTTGGCGTCGGTACTCTCACGCTCACCGAAGCCGGTGCGAAGCGACGTGCCTCTTTGCACCTGATCGAAGGCGAGACCAATCTTCAGCGTCTCGATCCCGGCGGTCTTGAAGTGTTTGAGATTGACCTGGAAACTTTCGCCGCGGCGCTTCAGTCTGAAAACCATACTTTGAAACGCGCACTTGCCGACCCGCGGCTCTTGAGCGGCATCGGCAATGCCTATTCAGATGAAATTCTTTGGGACGCCCACCTGTCGCCTATCGCGTTGACGCAAAAACTCACGCGCGAAGAAATCGAGCGCTTGTTCAACTCAACTCTCGAAACCTTGACGCGTTGGACCAATCTCTTGCGTGAAGATGCTGCAGGAAATTTTCCTGAGAAGGTGACGGCGTTTCGACCGGAGATGGCAGTCCATGGCAAATATGAACAGCCATGCCCTCGTTGCGGCTCGCGCGTGCAGCGCATTCGTTACGCGTCCAACGAAACGAATTATTGTCCGGGCTGCCAAACTGGCGGCAAGCTTCTCGCTGACCGCGCCCTGTCGCGCCTGCTTCGTTCCGACTGGCCACGTACCGCAGAGGACCTCGAAGGACTCTCGCGACGTTAGCCTATCAGCTTGAGTGGAGCGGCAATTGCTACAGGAATGATAGTTTCATCTACGTCATCCAACCGCTTTCTGTTTATTGCCACCTCTTTGATGAAAGGCTTGATTATGAACAAGCGTCTGTCGGTCACCCTCGCACTGCTGTTTTCGCTCGTAACAAATTCGCTGGCCCAGCAACCCGTGCAGCCAACCATTCCTACTCAGTCACCCGAGCGAATGCCCGCCGCCCAACAGCCCTCGCCCAGCGTGGACGACCCGGACATCGTTCGGATTACAGCAAATCTCGTCCAGATTGATGCGGTCGTAACCAAAGACCGCAAGCACGTGACCGATCTGAAGCCGGAGGATTTCGAGATACTTGAAGACGGCAAGCCGCAAACGATTACGCAGTTCTCCTATGTTTCGAATGTGCCTGTCGCTCCCATCAACAATCCTAGCGCTGCGCTTTCGCAGCCCCGGGAAGTTACTGGCGGGCCAGTCGTTCCCGTGAAAGCGCGCCCTAATGAAGCGCGGCGCACCGTGCTGCTGGTGATTGACGACCTTGGGATCTCCGGGGAGAGTCTGCATTCTGTCAGGAAGCAATTGCGGAATTTTTTGGACAAACAACTTCAGCCGAACGACCTGGTAGCAATCGTAAAAACAGGTGGAAGTGAAGTTGGCGCGCTACAACAGTTCACTACCGATAAGCGAGTGCTCAGTAGTGCGGTTGAAAGCTTGAAGTGGCATCCCTGCAGCCGCGGCGGCACCAATGTCTTCGGTGGAGGTATGCGAGCACTCTGCAGCGGCACCACATTTTCGCGCTCGCTGGCAGTTATTCGCTTCGCCCTGCGAGGGATGCGCGAGTTGCCGGGTCGCAAATCGATGGTTATTTTCTCAGACGACTTACCACTCGTGCCTTCGGGGGTGGATATTCCTGGATTTGACGATCCTGGAACAGGTCAACTCAGCGGCGAAATTGCGGCACTGAAAAGCGATGACCCGGGAATTGGCAACCAGCTGAATACTACGAGTTCTCCCTCGGCTACGATCTCCCTCCTGGAAAGACTCTCGGAAATGGCGATTCGCGCCTCAGTTGTAATCTACGCAGTCGACACGCGCGGGCTGCAGGTCACGGGTTGGCAAGCGAGGGATACCCCCGCTCGAGCCCCTCAACATGAGGTGGATCGGCTAACAATGGCATCATTAAGCGGTCGTTCAGCATTTTTGACAGACGGCCGCCAGGCTGGCCAGCTGATCGCTAAAGAGACCGGTGGCTTTGCGGTTTACAACTCCAACGATTTCGGTTTACAGCGGGTGATGGACGACCAGCGTGGCTACTACCTGATCGGGTATCGACCCAATGACGAAACATTTAACCGGCGTTTCCATCACATCAAAGTGCGGGTAAAGGGCAGTGGACTGGAAGTGCGTACGCGAAAAGGCTTCTACGGCGTCACTGAAGAAGAAGCGACGCAGCCGGGGTTGACCGTTCGCGACAGGATTGGCAACGCGCTTTCGTCTCCTTTTGGCGCCAACGACGTCAACCTCCGACTCACGACAATCTATGCCAACGATCCAGCGAAAGGTCCGCTCCTGCGTTCGTTGCTATTCCTCAGCGCGCGTGATCTGGTGTTCAAGCGCCAGCCCGATGGAATGCAGGAATCGGTTTTTGACCTCAGCAGTGTTGTTTTCGGCGACTCCGGCAAAATCGTTGGCAGGCATGACGAGAAGGTAACTTTGCGACTGCGTCCGGAACGTTATGACCAGGTCATGCGCGAAGGAATCGTTTACAAATTTGACCGTCCCGTGGTCCAGGCGGGCGCTTTCCAGTTTCGCGTGGCTTTGCACGACCCGGCGTCATCACGGATCGGCGCAGCCGGACAGTTTATTGAAGTGCCGAAGCTTCAGAACGGTCAACTGGCTGTCTCTGGAATTCTGGTCGGCGGCGAAGGCGCGGCGGATCAGTTAAGCAGCGGCCCGGCGGTACGGCAGTTTCCCCAGGACGCGCGGCTTAATCTTGCATATCTGATTTACAACGCCGCGATTGATCCGACTACTCGGCTGCCAAAGTTGACAGCTCAGACGCGTATCTTTCGCGACGGCAAGTTGGTCTATACCGGAAATGTGGCGCCGATCGATTTAACTGGTCAGTCTGATCTGCAGCGCATTGCGGCGGGCGCTCAACTGCAACTAGGTTCGGCATTCACCATGGGAGACTATGTCTTGCAGGTAAGCGTCGAGGACCAACTGGCAAAGGAAAAGCAACGGACCGTAACGCAATGGATCGACTTTGCAATTGTGAAGTAAGCCCCGTACGGCGCTCTTGAGCGCTTCACTTTGCGTCGTCCAACAGATTACTGTTTGTCCCCGCTTCCTGAATGAAAGGACTGATCATGAACAATCGTCTGCTACTCACCGTCGTTTTGCTGTTTTCCCTCTTAACCAATTCCCTGGCCCAGCAGCCGGTCCAGCCGGCCACTCCATCGCCGGCACCTGAGCGCCCGACCGCAACGCAACAGCAAAGCGAGCCTCGCGAGGATGATCCTGACGTCGTTCGGATTACCGCCAACCTCGTGCAGATTGATGCGGTCGTAACCAAAGACGGCAAGCACGTCACTGATCTGAAGCCGGAAGACTTCGAGATCCTCGAGGACGGAAAACCCCAGACGATCACCCAGTTTTCGTATGTTTCCAATGTCCCGGCGGCGTCGACGGCTATTGCTAAACCGCCAGCGTCACGGCCGGCGGACCCGTTAGCGCCTGTCGTCCCGGTTAAGGTGCGTCCCAATGAAACTCGCCGCACGGTGGTTTTGCTGGTGGATGATCTGGGCATCTCAGCCGAAAACGTGGTCCATGTGAAACAACAGCTTCGAACGTTCCTCGACAAACAACTACAGCCGAACGACCTCGTCTCCATAGTTACCACGGGAGGCAAGGAGGTTGGCGCCCTGCAGCAGTTCACCACTGACAAACGAATTCTGAGCAGTGCGGTTGACCGCCTGCGATGGCACCCTTGCAGCCGCGGCGGTTCTAATGTTTTCGCCGGGCGCCGTCCCCAGATTTGCGCTATGGACGCCAAGCGCCGGACCCTGCAAGTGCTTCGTTTTGTTCTGCAGGGTATGCGCGACTTGCCCGGCCGCAAGTCCATGGTTGTCTTCTCGGGCAGCTTGCCGTATGAGTCGCAAGAGGGGCCGCTGGCTGGTTTTGACGCTCCGGGGATGGAGCAATTGGACGACTTGCTACCGCCGGTGAAGAGCGATGATCCCGGGATCGGCGATCAACTCGGGCCGCAAAACTCCGCGTCGGCGATGGTCCAAGCGCTGCAGCACATCGCGGAATTGGCGATTCGCGCTTCCGTCGTAATTTATGGAGTTGACACTCGCGGACTGCAACCCACTGCGATGCAGGCGGTGGACGAGCCCTTCAGAGGCCCCCAGCACGTAAGAGACCAGAGGATGACAAGAAGCCTAGCCGGTCGTTCAGCTTTCCTGGTCGATGGCCGCGAAGGGTTGCGCCTGCTCTCCTCGGAAACGGGCGGCTTTACAGTATTCAACTCGAATGACTTCCAGCTCGGTCGCGTTATGGAGGACCAGGCCGGCTACTACCTAATCGGGTACCGGCCCAGTGACGAAACCTTCAATCGTCGCTTTCATCACATTCGCGTGCGCGCGAAGCGAAGCGGGGTAGAAGTACGCACGCGAAAGGGTTTCTATGGCTTTAGCGAAAGTGAAGCTACTGCGCCCGTGTTGTCAGCGCGCGATAATTTGAACAAAGCTCTCATGTCACCATTTGGCGCGAACGACGTCAACGTGCGTCTGACGACGATCTATGCCGATGACCCGGCAAAGGGTTCCGTATTGCGTTCGTTGCTCTTCCTCAACGCGCAGGATCTGGTGTTCACTCACCTGCCGGATGGCATGCACGAAGCAAAGTTTGATCTCAGCAGCGCCCTTTTCGGTGACTACGGAAAAGTGGTGAGTCGTCAGGATGAAAAGGTCACGCTACGCTTGAAGCAGGCCCGCTATGAACAGGTGATGCGCGAAGGCGTGGTTTACAAATTCGACCGGCCGGCGGGCACACCCGGTAATTTCCAGTTTCGCGTCGCGTTGCATGACCCAGCTTCGTCTCGGATTGGCGCAGCCGGACAGTTTATTCAGGTGCCGAATCTTCGCGCGGGGCGGTTAGCGGTCTCGGGAATTCTGGTTGGCGGAGTGGGAGGCGCGGCGGAACAGTTGCGCAGCGGGCCAGCGGTGCGGCAGTTTCAGCAGGGCGCGGGTCTAAATCTCGTGTACCTGATTTACAACGCGGCGACTGATCCGGCCACACCTCTGCCGAGGTTGACTGCGCAGACGCGTATCTTTCGCGATGGCGAGGTGGTCTATACCGGAAAAGTAGCGCCCATTGATCTGACGGGGCAGACTGATTTGAAACGGATCGCGGCGGGAGCTCAACTTGAACTGGGCTCGACGCTCACGCCCGGTGATTACGTGCTTCAGGTAATTGTCGAGGATCAACTGGCAAAGGAGAAAGACCGCACGGTGACTCAATGGATCGACTTTGCCATAGTGAAGTAGTAACCACTCGTCAAAACAACACTGGGACTCCGGTTTTAAGCCGGTGGTCCCAGTGATCTGTTCCTATTCTGAAATCGATTAGAACGTGCAATCAAACGATTTCATCGATGCGCGTGCTTGCTCAGCCGATTGCTTGCAGACGCCGGCCAGCGTTGCCTTCGTGTTTGGATTTGCGGCAAGCTGCCGCCAGGAGGTTCGCCATTGCTCAATGCTCGCCTTGTATTGGGCCCGCGCTACCTCAGGCACTTTGCCGGTGACACAGGCGTCGTAGGCGGCAATAAAGTCATCGCATTCCGGTACTCCGATTTTCTCACCGCTCGCGACCGCAGTTGTCGCCGGTGTTGATGCGGTCGAAGCCGGCTCGGTTTTAGTTGCCGGCGTGGCTGGATCGTTCGTGTTAACCGTCGCCGTGCCACACGCCACGAGTAAGAACCCGAATACAAAGCACAGCGGGACGAGAATCCTCTTGTTCATCTAATTCTCCTTTTGGGATTTGCTGGAACCAGCATGGATCTAAAAGCGGCGTAATCATACACGAGAGACTGCGAATAGAGCAGGCTCCGGCGCCTTAATTTCCAAAACATTCCAATTCGACTTGCGCTCGCAATACCTCTAGGTTGTAAAGTACTTCATTCCCATGAAGGCAAAGTCAAAAGAACATTTGATCGGCACCTCGTTTCCCCGCAAAGAAGGCCGGAAGAAGGTCACGGGCCAGGCGCTTTATATCGATGACATCTCGTTTCCCGGGATGCTCTACGGAACCACGGTGCGCAGTCCCGTCGCGCGTGGGCGAATTAAAAGCATTTCGTTCGAAGGCGACATCCCATGGGCGGAATTCACAATCGTTACCGCCAAAGACATCCCGGGCGAAAACTATGTGGCGTTGATACTCAATGACCAGCCTTACCTCGCCGGGGAAGTGGTAAATCATCCTGAAGAGCCGATTTTGCTGCTGGCCCACGAAAATAAGTATTTGATTGAAGAGGCGCGGCGCCACGTGCGGATAGAAATTGAAGAGCTGCCCGCGGTCTTTACTTTGCGCGACTCGGTAGACAAGCAGCAGATCATTTGGGGCGACGACAATGTTTTCAAATCGTTTCTGGTTGATAAAGGGAATGTCGACGAAGCCTGGGCCACCGCCGATCTGATTATCGAAGGCGAATATGAAACCGGCGCGCAGGAACAACTCTATATTGAGAACAATGGTGTGATCGCCATCGCCAATCAGGACGAAGGTGTAACCCTGTGGGGTTCGATGCAGTGTCCTTACTACGTTCACAAGGCGTTACTAAAGCTCTTCAATCTTCCGGAGGAAAAGATCCGCGTAATTCAAACTGAAACGGGCGGCGGCTTTGGCGGCAAGGAAGAATATCCGTCGTTGGTGGGCGGCCATGCTGCATTGCTGGCGTGGAAATCAGGCAGGCCCGTGAAGATAGTTTACGATCGCGCGGAAGACATGGTGGCCACTACCAAGCGTCATCCATCGCGCACGCGTCACAAGACCGCAGTCTCCAGCGATGGAAAACTCCTGGCTATGGATATTGAGTTTGTGATCGATGGCGGAGCATATTGCACGCTCTCACCGGTGGTGCTCTCGCGAGGAACGATTCACGCTGCCGGTCCATACTTTTGTCCCCACGTGCGCATTCGTTCGAGCGCGGTCGCGACAAACGTTCCGCCGCACGGAGCGTTCAGAGGATTCGGCGCGCCGCAAAGTATTTTTGCCCTTGAACGCCACTTCGATAAGGTGGCCGGCGCTCTCGGCCTGACTCCTGAGGAGTTTCGTCGTCGCAACTTCGTCCACGAAGGACAGACAACAGCGACGAACCAGGTGATTCGCGAAAAGGTTGATATGGATCAACTGCTCGCACGCGCGTTTGAGTTAAGCGGTTACCACGAAAAGCGCGAACGGTTCGCACGTGAGAATGACGCTCGGGACAGTGGCCCGACCGCCAGGGAGGGTTCAGGTCAGCAAACTTCGCGACTTAAGAAAGGTATCGGCTTCGCTTCGTTTATGCATGGCGCCGGGTTTACAGGTTCCGGGGAGGTTTATCTCGCATCAGTAGTAGGCGCCGAAGCTACACGTGAAGGCCGAGTGCGGATTCTTGCTGCCAGCACTGAAATTGGACAAGGGACCAACACGATCTTTTCACAAATTGCCGCCGAAGCCCTGGGAGTTAGTCCTGAGTTGGTCGAAGTTGGCCAGCCGGACACTGCCAACGTTCCGAATAGTGGACCCACAGTCGCCTCGCGCACCTGCATGGTAGTGGGAAAACTGGTTGAGTCGGCAGTGCTTGGCTTGAAGCAGACCCTGATTGGCAGCGGTTTGTTAAAGGAGACTTACAGCGAGGCGGAGTTTCAGGAGGCTTGCCGCGAATACCTCAGGACCGTTGGTCCATTGAAGGTGTTTAGCAAATACCAGGCGCCGCCAAACGTGGTCTGGGACGATGAGAAATATCAGGGAGATGCGTATGGAACTTACGCCTGGGCGGTTTATGTGGCCGAAGTTACGTATGATCCCCTGACATTCGAAGTGCATGTGGACGACTTTGTTGCGTTACAGGAAGTTGGAAAAGTGATCAACCCGGTGCTTGCCTTAGGTCAGATAGAAGGCGGTGTGGCGCAGGCGATTGGATTTACGCTCTTCGAAAAGGTCGTGTGGAAAGATGGACGGATGATTAATAACCAGATGACGAACTACATCATTCCGACGCCGGCTGATATCCCGCCAATTCGTGTCTACTTCGAAGAGAATCCTTATGCCTATGGTCCGGCAGGCGCAAAAGGAATTGGCGAGCTGCCGATGGACGGCGCCGCTCCGGCGATCTTGAATGCGATCGAAAACGCAACCGGCGTGAGTTTTAATCAGGTGCCACTAATGCCTGAGATGTTAATGGAGAAATTGTAACTTCAGGCTTGCAAAGCCGCAGAAGAATGGAAACGACTGATACAAAGATGAAGGTCACCTGCACAGTCAATGGCGAGCAGCGAACGCTTCAAGCCTTCCCAATGGCGCGTTTGCTTGATGTGCTGCGCGAGCAGTTGCATCTGACCGGCACCAAGGAAGGTTGCGGCGAGGGCGAGTGCGGCGCCTGCAGCGTAGTCATCGACGGCGCAATCGTGAATAGTTGTCTGGTACCCGTGGCCCAGGTCGATGGCGCGTCGATTAAGACGATTGAAGGCGTTGCCAACGGCGAACAATTGCACGCGGTGCAGCAAGCCTTCATTGATTGCGGCGGGGCGCAGTGTGGCATTTGCACGCCGGGCATGGTGATCGCCGCGGTGGATCTGCTCGAGCGAAATCCGAATCCAAGTGAAACAGAAATTCGCACCGGACTGGCTGGGAACCTCTGCCGTTGCACGGGCTACATGAAGATTTTTGAATCAGTCGTTCGTGCGTGTCAGAAACAAGCGTAGTCTCATGATAGATATCCTCGATGAGCTTCGCCGGCTGGTCGCAATGCTTGATGAGCATGGAATCGATTATGCGCTGTGCGGCGGGATGGCGATGGGCGTACATGGCCTGGCGCGCACCACGATTGATATCGACCTATTGATCACTTCGGATTCGTTGTCGAAGGTTTATTCACTTGCAGGATCTCTGGGCTGCAACGTTCGCGGTAAAGAAATGAGTTTCGCTAACGGTACGGTTGAGAGTAGCCGAGTATCGAAAATCGATCCTGAAGACGCTGAGTTATTGTCACTGGATCTGCTACTGGTCACACCTGCCACGCGGCCCGCTTGGGAATCTCGATTGACTGCGGAATGGGAAGGCGGAAAACTCTCGGTGGTTTCGGCCGGTGGCTTGGTCGATTTGAAAAGGCTGCGGGGAAGCGATCAAGATTTGGTCGATATTAAAGCTTTGACTGACGAGGGCGGGGATGAAACAGGTTGATATGTCGCCGAAGGCTGTTTCAGCGCGGCTCAAACGCGTAGCCCAGCTGCGCCGGCTCAGCTTGTCTTTAGGGCGGGCCAAGCTACCATTGAAAGAAAATCACGTGAAAGCCAGCGAGTCTCGGCTTAAGGATTCGCAACCAGACGGGCAACGAACGAAATGAGAGGCCACGTTCCAAGTTACGGATTAGTTTCTCCAACGAGCCTTAGCGAAGCGCTCGACACCCTGGCGCGTGAACCAGGCGTGTGGCAACCGTTTGCCGGTGGCACCGACCTCATGGTGCTCCTGGAATCAGGCAAGCTCCAACACAAAAACTATCTCAACATCTGGAATCTTTCCGAGTTGAGAGGCATTGAAGTAACCGACTCGCAGATCACTATTGGCGCGCTCACGACCTACACGGAAATTCAGTCGCACCCCGTCCTGCGCGCGGAGTTTCCGATGCTCTGTCAGGCGGCGAGTGAGACGGGCGGGCTCGCCATCCAGAATCGAGGTACGCTCGGTGGCAATGTCGTCAACGCGTCGCCGGCTGCCGATTCGCCGCCGGCCCTGCTCGCTTACGACGCTGAACTGGAATTCGAGTCGGCCAGTGGTCCTCGCCGGCTCGATTATGAGAATTTCCATACCGGCTACAAACAAATGACAATTCGACCGGACGAATTGCTGGCAAAGATTCTACTCCCGCGAAGCTCAAAAGAGTTGCGCCACTACTATCGCAAAGTGGGCACTCGCAAAGCCCAGGCAATATCGAAAACCTGCTTTGCGGCAACTGCGCGTATGGAAAACGATATTGTTGCAGATCTCAGAATTGCTTTGGGCAGCGTGGCCCCGATTCCCCTTCGTTGCCTGAAAACCGAAGCAGCAATTCGCGGCGCCAGGGTTGACGATGATGTGATTCGGCAGGCACAAAACATATTGGCGAACGAAATTACGCCGATCGATGATATCCGT
The DNA here is from genome assembly GCA_035557535.1 of Pyrinomonadaceae bacterium. Lineage (GTDB taxonomy): Bacteria > Acidobacteriota > Blastocatellia > Pyrinomonadales > Pyrinomonadaceae > PSRF01. Next base: position 46,398 of record DATMDU010000143.1, on the reverse strand, counting down.
TCGACAAGAAATTATCGTTTAAGAGTCAGTCTCAACCTGCTCGAGGATTTTTTAACGCAGCTCCAAACTAAGTAACCTTGTTGCTTGGCAGACCGCTTAGTCCCAGCATGACCCCAACGCTTCTCAGGAAATCATTTCTCCGCGTGCTGCCGCTTGCCGTTGTGTTCTTCGCCGGCGCAATCCAAGCTCAAGCCAATTGCCGCAATCAGCCGGTTCCTTCCGCGGACAATCCGTTGCGCATGCTTATGCTCGGCGATTCGATCATGTGGGGCCAGGGTTTGAAACAGGAGAGAAAATTCTGGTGGCGCGTAAAGTGCTGGCTCGAGGAAAAAACCGGACGCGAGGTTTTTGAAAAGGTAGTCGCCCACTCGGGTGCCCACCTCGATAATCCGTCCACCACACCGCCGCGTTTCACTTCGCGTGACGGCGAAGTAAACCTGCCGTTCCCTACAGTTAATCAGCAACTTGATGAGGCGCTCGCCTACTATGGAAACGACCGCCAGAAAGTTGATCTTGTATTAGTAGATGGCTGCATCAATGACGTTGACGTGAGCAACCTGTTGGATGCAACGGCGGCCCCGGAAGCGATACGTGAACGGATAATTGGCCCATGCCTCAACGGCATGCATGCCCTGCTGCGTCGGATCACCCAGGCTTTCCCAAATGCCCAGGTACTGGTTACCGGTTATTTCCGCATCGTCTCCACCGATACAGACGACAACGTGTTTTTGCGTCAACTGGTGAAAAAAATAAACAGCGGTAAGCCTGAGGCCAGGCGGATGACTGACAAACAGATGCGCGAACGCCTGATCACGATTTCGGAATTATGGTACAAAGTTTCGACAGCCAGCCTGGAAGAAGCGGTCAGGAGAATTAATCAGGAGAAAAAGGCGGAAGGCCTGCCGCCACGCACCACATTCGTGGAGATTGGCTTTTCTCCGGAACATTCTTTTGCTGCAGCCAGCAGTTTGCTCTGGAACTTCATGTTTGGCTCAACAAATCTTTCCGGCATCAGGAAAGTTATAGTGGCATTATCTTTTGGGACGGCCGCATACAAACCAAATGACGACGTGCGGGAGAGCCGGGTCAAGAGTTGTAATGCAACATTCAAGAAGCCCAAAGGCATGAAGGAAACAAAGCTGGAAAAAGAATCGCGCGAAACTCATTTGCTCCTTTGCCGCTACGCCTCCCTTGGTCATCCGAATCAAATGGGTGCCTTGATTTACGCCGAGGCTATCAAAGGAAAATTACAGGGCTTTGTAGACGAAGCGGCCCGTATACGTGAACTAAACCGTGTGTTAACCCCCCAGTGAAAGGAATCCCCAACGATGAACGCATCTCCAGACTCAATTGAATTCAGGCGCGGCGTGGTCAGACCAATCGAATGCATAAAGGCGGGTTACGAATTAATCCGCAGCCAATACTGGCTGTTCGTAGGCATTTCGGCGGTGGGGATGATAATTGCCGGCGTAGTGCCGCTCGGAATCCTGATGGGTCCGATGATGTGCGGCATCTATTTCACGCTCTTCAAACAACGACGCGGGCAGCGAATCGAGTTTGGCGATCTCTTCAAAGGGTTCGACTATTTCGGCGAAAGCCTGATCGCGGCTTTGCTGCACTTGGTTCCAATCTTCATCATCATCATTCCGACTTATATAGTTTTCTACATCAGTATGTTTGCGATGATGGCGGCGCAGGGTGGCAGCGAACCGGATGCCGGACTTCTGCTGGGCTTCTTTGGCTTCTGGGGAATCCTCTGGCTCGTAATAATCGCGGTCCTGATTTTGTTGTCGTTGGTTTTCACCTTTGCGTATCCACTGATTGTTGATCGCCGGCTCGGCGGATTTGACGCGGTCAAGCTAAGCATGAAAGGGGCCATGGCAAATTTCGGCGGCCTGCTGGGGATGACGTTGCTCACCTCCCTCCTAACATTCGCCGGGGTGCTGCTTTGTTATGTGGGCGCGTTTCTGGTGATGCCGATAAGCTTTGGCGCCATCGCAGTGGCCTATGAACAAGTGTTTGGACTAAGCACCGGGACCGGCCAACCGGATCTGCCGCCACCACCGCCCTCATTTGTGTAACGCAAACTGTTAGTTTGCGTTTGAGTTATGTTCACAGAATCGGCTCGCAAACTAACAGTTTGCGTTACGTTTCAAGACAGATCATGACTGCCCCAAATCTTGTCATTCGCGCCAGGCAAGTAGTCCTGCCTGGATCGGTTGCGCCTGCGTCAATCCATATCAAGGGGGACGTAATCGCGGCAATCGAGTCGTACGACAGCGTCCCTGAGAGTTGCGAGTTAATCGAAGCAGACCCTGATTCGATCCTGATGCCGGGTCTCGTGGACACTCACGTCCATGTTAACGAACCAGGGCGCTCCAGCTGGGAGGGGTTCGCCACGGCCACGCGGGCTGCGGCGGCCGGCGGCATTACTACGCTGATCGACATGCCGCTTAACTCCATTCCTCCGACCACAACTTTGTCGGGCTACGAAGCGAAACTTCTGGCGGCCCGCGACCAGTGTCAGGTGGACGTCGGCTTCTGGGGCGGAGTGGTACCGGGTAACAGCGGCGAACTTGCTGCGCTTTTCAAACATGGCGTGGTGGGATTCAAATGTTTCCTCATCCACTCGGGAGTTGACGAGTTTCCCAATGTGACGGAAGACGATTTGCGATCAGCAATGCCTGAACTGACCAGACTAGATGCGCTTTTGATCGTTCATGCCGAAGTGCCAGGACCAATAAGTAGGACAGGCATTCCTGCCTGTCCCGGCGTTTCAAAGGAATCAACTGCCGGCGAAGGGACAGACCTGGAGGTCTGTCCTACCAGGTACGAAACCTTCCTCGCTTCGCGTCCACGCGCCGCGGAAGACGAAGCTGTTGCGTTGATGATCCGATTAAGCCAGGAATTTGGAACGCGCGTTCACATCGTCCATCATTCTTCGGCGGATTCCTTGCCGGCGTTGCGCGAGGCGAAAGCCGCCGGCGTCAGGATCACAGCGGAGACCTGTCCACACTATTTAACTTTCGCAGCCGAGGATATTCCCGACGGCGCGACGGAATTCAAGTGCTGTCCGCCAATTCGTGAACTTGAAAACCGGGAACAGCTCTGGCAGGCGTTGGCAGATGACACGATTGACATGATCGTTTCCGACCACTCGCCATGTCCGCCTGAGATGAAACTGCCGGAGTCGGGCGATTTTCTCGCCGCCTGGGGCGGAATTTCTTCTTTGCAACTTCGTTTGCCGATAGTCTGGACCGAGGCGAGCCGGCGCGGCTTTTCACTGCAGGACGTGACGCGATGGTTGTGCAGCGCTCCTGCCCATCTGGTGGGCCTTTCAAACCGGAAGGGTTTGATTAAGATTGGATGCGACGCTGATTTTGTTATTTGGAATCCTGAAAAGGAGTTCACGGTCGAAGGCCAGGCGCTCCATCACCGGCATAAGTTGACGCCATATCAGGGCGACAAACTCAAAGGCACCGTCGAGAAAACTTTTCTTCGTGGCCGGAAGATATATGATGACGGCGAATTTGTAGTTGAGCCGTGCGGGGTGCTGTTGACGAAGTAGGATCGCCGCTATCACGGAGTGGCTCCGGAGGAGCGCAATGTTTATAGATGGCAAGGGATTTCAAGCAACCGAACTCCAGAGGAGCGAAATACCGCAAACGAGAATTTGACACCGCAAACATTCCGCTCCTCTCGGAGCTAAGGTCAGCGATGGATCGGCTAACTATAAACATTTCGTCCCTTCGGGACTGGGAAGTCGTTAGAACCTTCATCACAACAACAAGCTTTCGTTAACCTTTCAAAGAAAAAACTAATGGACTTCACTGAATTAATCGATCTTGCGGCAGAAAAACTGGGCGGGGCCGTTCTCTACGCCAACGACGAATTCTTCGCGCCCAAAGAAAATCTCCTAAAAGCGAGCGCGCCCATTTGGGCCGAAGGCAAATACACGGACCTGGGCAAGTGGATGGACGGCTGGGAGTCGCGTCGCCGTCGTTCGCCCGGCTTCGACTGGTGCATTATCCGGCTTGGCCTTTCGGGCCGGATTCGTGGCGTCGTGGTCGACACCAGTTTCTTCCGCGGAAACTATCCCGAGCAATGTTCGATCGAAGCTTGCGCGATCGATGGCCATCCCGATGTTCAACAGCTAACCGCAGAGTCGGTTAAATGGACTGAGATTTTGCCGGTTTCAAATCTTGCCGGTGATTCGCAAAATGCATTTCCCATCACCAGCAACGATCGCTTTACTCACCTGCGTTTCAAAATCTATCCTGATGGCGGCGTCGCGCGTTTGCGTGTTTATGGCGAGGTTGTTCCCGATTGGGCGGGGCTCAAACGCATCGGCGGCGACATTGATTTGGCCGCGGTGGAAAATGGCGGACTCGTACTATCGTGCAGCGACATGTTTTTCGGCCACCGTCATAACCTGATCATGCCGGGCCGCGCGGCAAACATGAGCGACGGCTGGGAAACGAAACGCCGGCGGGGTCCAGGCCACGATTGGGTGACGATCAAACTCGGCACACCGGGACAGATTAAGCGTCTCGAAGTAGATACCTCCTTCTTTAAAGGCAATTTCCCGGAGAGCTGCTCACTCGAAGCTCTCCAGGCCGGTTCTTTGTCCGTGGAAGAGTTGAACGACCCGGGCATGACCTGGAGAAATGTTTTGCCGCGCACAAAACTTCTCGCGCACACGCGGCATTACTTCGAAAACGAGATACTCGAAGCCGTTACTGTCTCGCACGTTCGTTTCAATATTTTTCCTGATGGGGGCGTGAGCCGTCTGCGCGTCTACGGAAGTATCAGCAGTTAGTTTTCAGAACCAAAACTTGCAGGCTAATCTCAAGCGACTGAATCTCCTTCCGGCGAGTGAAGCCGAAGGAGAACTGCTGAAATGCTGTGGTTCCAGATACTGGGCGCGGCAGGTGGCAGCTGCGCGGCCATTCACGAGCGTTGAGGAATTGACGGGAAAGGCCGAACAATTCTGGTGGGACCTTCAGCCCGACGATTGGTTGGAAGCATTCCATAGCCATCCGAAGATCGGCGAGAAGAAAGCGGCGGCGAAGACCGCGCTCGCAGCGCAGAAGTGGTCCGCACAGGAACAATCCGGGGTGGAATCGTCTGACGAGCAGGTTCTCAACGCGCTCGCTAAATTGAATCGCGCTTACGAAGAAAAGTTTGGTTTCATCTTTATTGTGTGCGCGACCGGTAAAACTTCGGCAGAGATGCTGCAGCTCCTGCGTGAGCGATTGGAGAACCCTCGTGAAGTGGAACTGCGCAACGCCGCTGCCGAGCAGGCGAAGATCACAGAACTGCGGTTAAGGAAGCTGATCGAAACAGAGTAGTTGGGTGGGTTGAACAATACAGAATACCTACGAGTCGGGGTAGCGACCGAGTACCGGACTTAACATTCAATCAGAGTCTGCAAAGTTGAGAGATTTTATCGTTTTGACCCGGTCGCTACTGCTCCCGGTTCTGAATTCTTCGACTCTCGAGTGATGTCTGTGTTGTAGCGGTTCCACCTCGCGGGACCTCTGGGAACAATAGATTTTTGTTGACTCTGAAACTCCTGACTGTAGACTCCAGCCTATCGCATGAGCACCATTTCAACGCATATCCTCGACGTGTCGCGCGGAGCGCCTGCGGGTGGCGTGGCGGTGCGCCTGGAGCGTCAGAATACAAATGAGAGCTGGACCGAACTGAGCCATGCCTGGACTGACGATGATGGCCGCGTGAAGCCTTTTTTTCTGGTTGAAGAACCACTGCTGGGAGGCACCTACCGGCTGGTCTTCGACACTGAGCCCTACTTCTCCGGTCTGGATCAGAAATATTTTTATCCGCAGGTCACTGTGGTTTTCAGAATTGACGATGAGGCGCAGCATTATCACGTGCCGCTCTTGATCAGTCCTTATGGTTATTCCACCTACCGCGGTAGTTAAATTGACGAAGGCTCAAACCAGGTTTCCAAACACCGAGAGAAAGGCGTCAGGAACGTGAATCTGAAACTCTGTCGTTTGGCTTTGCTGCTATTGCTGGCTAGCGTGGCCTTCCATGTTAAAGCACAAAGTTCGACTTCCGAGTGGAAGCGGTACGAACTCGGCCAGGGAAATTTCAGCGTACTCTTTCCCCGCGAACCCAGAGAAGAAAATCCAACAGCGCCCGCTTCGGTGGGATTGAAGATCGAATCTCACATTTACTCAACGGGAGGACCGGAAGGGACTTTCGTTGCGCAGTACAATCTTTTGGGCGAGCCTGCCGCTGCCTGGAGCGCGGCCGCCCGTGAGATTTTTCAGGATAGCGTTTGGATCGGCGCCGCTGAAGGTGTCGACAAGCAGATGGAAGCCGCAAAGCTTGAGGACCGAACCAGGGTGATCGAGAAAAGAGCGATTAAGTTTAGCGGTTATCCTGGTCGCGAAGTGGTTTTTACCCTTGGGCCACTTCAGGGACGAATGTGGACAACGCTCATCGGCCGGCAAGCGTTCGTAGCAATGGTGGTGGGAAGTTCGCAGACCCTTCCGGCACAACAGAAGTTTTTGGATTCGTTCACTATCAAACTGGTGCCCCTCGGTTCGTCACCGAAACAAACGCAAACTCCATAACGCGGTAAAAAATGCCGGGCGGGCGGCCGGCGCGGCGGTGTAAAGGAATGAATCTCGATCCGACTATCAGCGAGTGGTTGAACCTGATCTTTCGTTGGGTACACGTGTTTGCCGGCATCATGTGGGTGGGCACGACCTATTACTTCACCTGGCTTGATGCGCGCCTGACGGAAGAAGAGAAAGCAATTGCAAACACCGGCAATGCAGCGCAAATCTGGATGGTCCATAGCGGTGGTTTTTACCTCGTCGAAAAACGAAAGGTGCCGGACGAACTTTCGCGCAAGCTTCATTGGTTTCGCTGGGAGGCGGGCACGACCTGGCTCAGTGGGTTCGCTCTGCTGGTGCTGGTTTATTACATCGGTGGTGGAGCCCTGGTAGATCCGGATGTTTACGACATGAACGTCGGCACCGCGGTTGCTTTGGGGATCGGTGTAATAGTCGGTGGTGGACTTGTTTACGATTTGATGATGCTGTCGCCGCTGGGCAGAAACGAGAAAGCGTTTGCTGTCGTTTCCTACTTGCTGGTGGTCGGTGTTTCCTATGGCTTAACCCGTTTTCTGAGCGGACGGGCCGCTTACATTCACGTAGGCGCGATGTTTGGCACGATCATGGCCGCCAATGTCTGGATGCATATTCTTCCGGCGCAGAAAAAGATGATTGCGGCGATTCGGGAAGGCAGGAAACCTGATGACGCGTTGAGCGGTCAGGCAAAGCTACGTTCCAAACAGAACACCTTCATGGCCGTGCCCGTGGTGTTCATAATGATCAGCAGTCATTTCCCGGGCGTCTCTTACGGTGACCGTTACAATTGGGCTGTCCTGGCTGTCCTGATCCTGCTCGGTTGGGTCGCCGCGAAGTTTATTCGACGAGGTTAGTAGGACAGACATTCTTGTCTGTCCCTGAGTTAGCTTCAGTGGCTGTACGGCTTCGAAGAAAAACAGTGCTCGCGTTGATTGTGAGGAAGAAATACCCAGGACAGGCAGGAATGCCTGTCCTACTTATTTTGCGAGCGGAAAAATTGGCTCGATATCGACCGGCACATTCCCCAGGCGGTCAAAAGCATTCTTCATCGGCGGCCGGATCACCGCGTACTTGTCCAGCAACGCCTTGGCTTTCGGGTACGATCCTTCGGCTTGCAGGGTCAGAATTTCACGAGTTAGTTTACGCACCGCATCCTTGATTTTCGCCTGGTTGATGCTGAATGTTCCTGCCTTCTCATTCACCTCAATCGCGCCTTCGTCGATCAAATAGTTGAACTGCATCGCCACGCCCCGCCCGTGTGCCTCGGTAATTCCAAAACGAACTGAACGAAAGGCGCTCGCGAGAAAAGTTGTATAGAGCGTCCGCTCCATCTGTTTATCAATCACACCTTTGTCGATAAGAAACTGCAGCGCCCAAAGCCCGCTGATGTCAGCCTTGGCTTCTTCGATCGCTGAAGACAACTCCTTAAGTTGTTTGCGCACCGTTGTCTCCTGGCCATCAACCACGATGTTATGCGGACCCAGTCCGTGCATCAGCTCGTGCATCAGGATGTGGGTGAAAAAGGCGTCGAAGGCCAGAAGCCTCTGCTGCGCAGGACTGAGCACTACGCGAGAAATGGGAATCAGCGTCTTTGCAAACTTCGCATCCTGGACATTTTTCAACATCACCCGCTTCGAGCCTTTTTCCTTGACCACGCGCTCGTCATTCGGCAGATTGAAGGCAGCGGTTTGCACGCCGCTATTCCCTTCGCCCGAACTGAAAATATTATTCACCACCCGGATCGGCGATGCTGGTCCCAACTTTGGATTCCGATACTTCGCCTCCATCGGCAAATTATCTTCCAACTCCTGCAGGTGCTGGCTGAATTTAGCCAGCTTCGCCGTCTCGCCCTCGTCCCGTAAGGTTACGTAAGCTTCAAACGCAGCCTTGTAACTGAACAGTTCATCTTCATAAGTCTCGTATGGGCCAATCGTCAGCTCGATCGGCGAGTCGAGATCCATCCAGGCCACATCGCTCGCGTAGTAGTCGTCGGAAGCGAACGCCGCGGCGCGTTTAATCAAGTAGTCTTTTAGTGACTCGTTGGTTGTCAGGGCGGCCGCCTCGTTTAGTAACTTCGCGGCGGGTTTCAGAAACTCGGCGTACGCTTCGCTGTACGGCACTGTCGTAAGTTTCCTGTCAGAGCCACGGCGAATCAACCAGAAGAAGCCGGTCGCCTTTTGCTTCTCAGCCTCAGACAGTCCCGCCACCCAAGCATTGAATTCGTCACGGGTCATGTCATCGGGATAGTAATTCGCGTTATGCGGCTTCACGCGAGGCACGCCATCGATGAATGGCTCCTTGTCGTCAAGGCGCGACCATGGGCCATCATTCATGAGGAAATAATCCAGGCGCTGGCGGCCAGCAACGGTCTTGTCTGCCGCAAGCGTTTCATGAAGCTTATCGTTGCCGTGCCAAACCTGGCGCAGGAAAAGCGGATCCAAAAGCTTTGCGGCCTCGATAATTTTTATTAACGCCTTGCGATCGCCGGGCGAGAGGTGAGAGGTGCCGGCAGTTAGGACAGTCGGAGCGAAGCGGCGAATCTTCCTGGCCAGTTCCGGATCACCCGCCAGAGATTTGCGCCTTTGCATTCCTGAAACGTTTGCCAACAATGTCACCAACAGCAGCGATGTAATGGCTAATCTCATAAGGATCTCCGGGAATGGCGCTCAAGAACTTCAGAGGTCATTTGGCAACAGACCTCCCTTTGGAGTGCGGTGACCTGTCACCGCACTCGATGGGGAGGGGGGTTGCCAATGATCTTGAATGTGTCTACAAGTTTTGCCGGTTATTCAAAATCTTTACGAATGATCCCGACCGCAGTTCCGCGATGGTCAGGCCAGACAGGTCAATCGCTTCCTCTTCTGTTAGCGCGCCGCAATTAATCGCGCGTAAGAAGTAGTTGAGCAGGCCCTGACCAGTGGCTGCGTCGTCAAAGACGTCGCCAACCAGAGTCGCCTTAGCGGCCTTCTCCACAAAGTTTCGCAGACGCTCCGACGCGGCATCCAGGCTTTCCAGAAAAAAAGCATAGACGGCGGCATAACGCGTGGGGAGTTGCGCCGGATGCAGGTCCCAACCCTGATAGAAAGCTCCGGCGAGCGAATGTTGAATGTGATCGTAATGAAGTTTCCAGGCGCGATGGACGGTGAGCCGGTTCTCTTCGATCTGCTCTGACGTCAGCGGCGTACCACCCTCGCTAAAGCGGTGCGGCGCGACGGGCATGATGTTGGTGGCCCCATCGGAGAGCCATATGCCGGTGCCGCCAAGTGATACCTGCATCATGTGTTTAGCGAAGTCGCAGGCGGGATGCATCATGTGTTGATGCGCCGCTGTGATGCTGCAACTCGCCGTATAGTCGTACGTGCCAAAATGCGCCGCCACACAACGCCCGCGCGCAGCCGCCAGCAGCAACGGAAGATTTATGTTGCCCTGAGCGTTGATGATCGATTGCGTCGTTTCAATCATCATCTCCATCTTGAGCGAGCCGCCGGCCAGGCCCGTTTTACTTTCGAGCAATTCAAAAAGATCGACCAGAGCGGAAACCTGCTCAGGGATAGTGATCTTCGGGAGAGTAACGACAAAATTCTGCGGTAACGTCCCGCCCGACTTCTCCAATAGAGTGGAAACGAAAATGTCGAGTGTGCGCGCACTACGCGCTCGTAGTTCTTCTGAAAACGTTTTAATCCGAATGCCAATGAATGGTGGAAGGGTGCCTGCGGTCATTCCTTCGGCAACCTCAGAAGCGGCAGACGCGGCATGTCCATCTTCTTCATCGTCGGGACGATTGCCGTAACCATCTTCAAAGTCGATGCGAAAATCTTCGACGGGTTCGCGCCGGAGTTTTTCGTTAACGCGTTTGTAGATTGTGTGCGCCAGCCACGCCGATTTATTTTCGCGCCGGACGGCGTCCGGATCTGATTCCAGGCGTTCGGTTACTGCATCGGAATCTTCTCGTGAGTCGGGTAACTGCGAGGCGCCGGGCAGACCGACAGCATTTGCCAACACGAAAAAATCAGGCGCGAATTGATCTAGCGAACGGCGGGCTAACGCCCCCAGCCGTTGGGCCGAATCCGACTTGAAAAGGTGGGCGCCGCCATACACCGTATGAACCGGTTGCCGATTGCCGGTTTCGCCCGGATACTGCGTGGCGAATAGCTGATTGGCCTGAGTCAACTGCGACATCACGTCGCGCAGGCTATCATCTGAAAGAGACGTCTTCATAAGTTCCCTTTTCGAAAGCGTGAACGTTAGTTAAAGTATGCATGCGACTTTATTACAGACCGCGGGAAAGTCAAAGCAAGGCCGTCGTCGAAAATGAAGCACACCCGCCGCGACCCGAGCCCCTTATTTTCCTGATCCGGTTGAGCCTCAAGACTCAGGAGTTCGACCCGATCGAAACGGAGGCAGTCAAATGAGAAACTTGTTGCTTTTGCTGCTCATCTCTGGCAGTTCAGTGTTTGTTGTTCCGCAGCAAAATCGCGTCTCGTCTTCAGAAAGTTCATCTCTTGAGGTGATGGAATTCAAGTGGACCCGGCGCCGCCAACAAGCGGAAAAATTGGAGCCGGGGATTCCCCAGCCGAGCGCTATGGTCAATCCCGCAACCCGAACCTACGAACGCAGCACGCGGATCAATCAACCCCGGGGTGAACGGGATCCTACGGCCGATACGCTGGAGGCACGCAGCGCTGAAATAGAAAGAAATGTGCAGGAAGCTCGCGGGCCGAAGCCAGTCGATGGATTTGCGTACAAGGTGAAAGTCAGAAACGGCAGCTCGAAAGCCGCCGACATAGTTTTTTGGGAGTATCAGTTTAACGATCCCACAAATCCTGGTACGCCGACGCGCCGGCAATTCCTCTGCGCCGTCAAAATTGATCCCGACAAGACCAAAGACATCCAGGCCTTCAGCCTTTTGGCTCCGGGAATCCTTAACGCCGCTGGTGGTCCAAACAATTCATCGACTTCCCCACTGGAAAAAGCTGTGATTAATCGCGTCGAATATGTAGATGGGACCATCTGGCGGCGTAAGGATTGGAATTTCGGCGAGATCAGGCAGAACTACCTGCGCGCAGTCGCCGCGCCCTGGGGCAAAGAGATGTGCCGCGTGCTTTGAACCTGATTTCTATTTTTTGTTCAGCGCCTTTTCACCTTTCTCTTTCGCGCCACGCGCTCCTTCACTGGCCGCCGCGTGTTCTATCTCTGCATTCACTTCGCCACCGATCAGAATTGCCGCACCGGTCAAGTAAAGCCACAACATCAACACGATTACGGCGCCGAGCGCGCCATACGTTTTGCTGTATGAATCAAAAAAGTGGAGGTAGACGCGAAAGCTGAACGAGACGAGGAGCCAGAGGAAGACTCCCAACACCGAGCCCGGCGTTATCCAAATCCATTTTTGTTTCTTAACGTCGGGAGCGAAATAGTAAATAAAGGCAAAGGCGAGCAGCACAAAAGCCAGCGCAATTGGCCACTGGATCACCTTCCAGGCAAACTCGAATGCCCCGCCAAAGCCGTAACTGCCGGCGACATAATCCGCGATTCGTCCGCCAGAAAGAACAAGCAACAACGCCGAGATAATCAACAGCGACAAAATAATCGTGAGCCCGATAGCGATGAGACGCTGCTTCCACCATCGGCGCGACTCTTTCACGTCGTAGGCAATGTTGAGCGCTTCCGTAATTGCGCCCATCCCGTTTGAAGCAGCCCACAGAGCCGCGAGAATTCCGAATGCGATCTTGCCGCCGCCGCTTGAGTCAGTTACTTCCAGGATCGTCGTGTTCACCAATTGAGACGCGGAAGCAGGGAGCACCGTGCCCAGATACGCAAACAGACTATCCCGCAGACCCGTTTCGGATCCCATCACCAAACCGATAACCGCCGTCAGGAAGAGCAGGAGCGGGAAAAGGGCCAGAAGAAAATAGTAGGCGAGCTGGGCGGCCCGGCCAAAGACTTCATCTTCCTGGATTTCGGCCCAGACCCGTTTGCCAAGTTCCTTCCATGTCAGGCCGCCCAGTTTCCAAAGCGATGCCATAAGCTTTACACCGTCCACTGTTCGATTTTGCTTAATTCAGACTGCGACCTTGTGCGGGCAGCAATGTCTGTGCCTCTCCTGGCCCGTCAGCACGCCCAATCCAGCTTTGACCTGATTCGAATAAAAGGCCCCGACGGTTCAGGGCCTTTCATTTTCTTGCGCGGCGAGAGCCACTGAGGGTGCCGCAGGGTTACCTCGCCAAAAGGCTACAGGGGTTTGGATGGAAGCCACTGAATTGAATGTTTGTACCTACCGCGATTGGTTCATCAGAAATCACTCTTATAGTTGCCGGGATGTCGCCACCCGCGGCAGGGTCTCCCAGAGCGGTCGTCCACCTGACAATCAAGGTGTTCGCCGAAGCGAGGGCTACGGTGGTGGCGCCAGTCTGGCCCGGGTACATCGTTCCTGGAGGAGCTCCGGGAACTGCAGCGCCGGCAATGTTAACTCCATCCTTATTCAGGAAGTGAACTGCGACGTTGGCAGAATTGACGCTACCGTTAAAGACAGACAGGTCGGCGGGCGGATTACCGCCCGAGTGATAGTTTCCAGGTGTGCAGACCCAGGTAAAGGGCGCTCCGCCCGATGATGGTCCCGGCGGGCCGGCAGGGCCTGCGGGACCGGCTGGGCCAACTGGTCCTGCGGGCCCGGTGGCGCCGGTCGCTCCAGTTGGTCCTGCGGGGCCAATAGGACCGGCCGGTCCAGCTGGCCCAGCTGGGCCGGTTATGTTCCAGGTCACGCGGGTTTCATTGTTATGGCAGGCGGTGGTCGAGCTAACCAGACGCATGTTGCCATTGCCGGGGTTGATACATGCTTCGAGTTCGCCCGGGCCGGCGGCGCGCATGGCAATTGGCATCGCCAACAGCACCAGGGCCAGAAACGCAAAAACACCAATCACCGCGCGACGTTTAAGGGTAGTCTTCATTTCAAATCTCCTTTTGAGGCGGAGGCTACCACGCATTCCGAGAGTTAGGTCGCGGCAAAAACTATTTGGCGGCAGATGAAGTTGTCAAGGTAAATGCTGCGCGGTGTGAGTAAAACCTGTTCGGGAGTGCCGCGAAGAGGAGAGCCGGTCGTAGGACCTTTGCTTGAACTGCACGCGTTACCGTCTTGAACAGTGATTTATTGTCTTGTGTGATTAAAAATATTGGTAGCGCATACGGGACTCGAACCCGTGATCTCTGCCTTGAGAGGGCAGCGTGTTAACCAACTACACCAATGCGCCGCTTGAAAGCGAGGCAGGGATTATAGGCGGCGGCTGGGAAGGTTAGCAAACCTGGCGTCATTCTCAGAATACGCTGGCCGCGCTAGCTCGACGCGGTTAGAATGTGCGGGCTTTCTGCACTTACGGAAATCTATGAACATCGTCGTGTTGCGAGAAACACTGCCGGGCGAAGCGCGTGTGGCGCTGATGCCTGAGTCGGTGAAGAAGCTTGTGGCTTTGCAGGCGTCTGTGTCGGTCGAGAGCGGCGCCGGGTTGGGCGCGGCGCGAACAGACGATGACTATCGCGAGTCTGGCGCGGAAGTCCGGAGCGATCGCAACGCACTGCGCGAATCGGCAGATGTTCTGGTCACGGTCAATCGTCCCTCACCTGAAGATTTTGCGGGAATCAAAAATAACGCTGTCGTGCTTGGTTTTCTACGTCCGTTAGACGAGCCGGCCGCACTGGAACCTGCCCTGGTGCGCGGCTTGACCACCTTTGCGATGGAATTGATTCCGCGCATCACCCGCGCGCAGGCAATGGATGCGCTTTCGTCAATGGCCACAGTCGTTGGCTACAAAGCCGTAGTCATCGGCGCCTCGCAAATCCCAAGAATGTTTCCGCTTTTAATGACCGCCGCAGGCACCGTGCCGCCGGCGCGCGTGCTGGTGCTCGGCGCAGGCGTTGCAGGCTTGCAGGCTATCGCCACTGCGCGTCGCCTGGGTGCAGTAGTTGAAGCGTATGACGTTCGTGCAGCTGCCGGAGAGCAGGTGCGTTCACTTGGCGCCACTTTTCTCGAAGTTGATTTGGGCGGAATCAAAACGGAGGACGCAGGAGGATATGCGGTCGAACTTTCGGAAGAAGCGATGGCGCGAGGTCGCGATCTAATCGCTCAACATGCCGCAACCGCGGACCTGGTGATCACGACTGCGCAAGTTCCCGGCAGACGCGCGCCGCTGTTGGTAACTGAAGCAGCGGTCGATGGCATGAAGCGCGGTGCGACAATCATCGACCTGGCCGGGACAACCGGCGGAAATTGCGCGCTGAGCCAGCCCGATGAAACCGTGGAACGAAATGGCGTGACGATTCTCGCTCCCACAAACCTTGCCGCGAGCGTGCCGGTCCATGCCAGTCAACTCTATTCGCGCAACGTCACTTCGTTTCTTACCCTGTTAATCAAAGAGGGCAAGTTGAATATTGACCTGAATGACGATGTGGTTGGACCGTCGTGCGTCACGCACGGCGGAAAGGTTATGAACAGCCGCGTGGCGTCAGTGCTAGAAATCGGTGAGGTTCACAATGACGCATGAAACACTAATCTCCGCGCTCTACGTTTTCGCGCTGGCGGCGTTTCTTGGTTACCTGGTGATCTCGCGCGTGCCACCTCTGTTGCATACGCCTCTGATGTCCGCGACCAATGCGATCTCAGGAATCTCGCTCGTGGGTTCGATTGTCACTGCCGGAGCTGACTACAACACCGTCAGCACGATACTTGGTTTCACCGCAGTCTTTTGTTCCGCCACGAATGTTGTCGGCGGGTTCGTAATCACTGATCGCATGCTGAGAATGTTCAAACGCAAACCGAGTGTTAAAGAAGTGACCAAGAAATAGACACCGGCAAGAGCACGAAAGTGCCGCAGGCACGAAATGTTTATAGCAGCGGCAATCGAGAATTGAACTCAGAGCTCCGCAGGAGCGCAACACTTCTTGATATTTCGCTCCTACGGAGCTTAGTTCCTGTTGGTTAGCCTAAACTATAAACATAGCGCTCCTGCGGAGCTTAAGAACAAGATCTTAACCCTCGCTGGAAGCATTTAACCTAAACCGTGCGAATCTATTTCATCGAACTCAGTTACCTGCTGGCGTCCATCCTTTTCATCCTTGGGTTGAAAGGGCTGAGTCATCCTGAAACCGCCAAGCGCGGGATGCACCTGGCTGAGTTTGGCATGCTGATGGCCATCGTCGGCACACTCCTCCACCTCGAGATCATCACTTACACCTGGATCATCCTCGGTCTGGTGTTGGGATCGCTCGTCGGCCTGGCCATGGGATTTTGGGTGCCGATGACGGCGATGCCTCAGCGGACTGCACTCTCGCACGCATTTGGCGCCTTTGCTGCCGCCCTCGTTGGCATCTCGGAGTTTTATCGCCACGGCGGACACGTAGATAAAGTGACGATGGCCGCAATCGGCTTCGAAGTGATGCTGGGCGCGCTTACGACCACTGGAAGCCTGCTCGCTTTTGCGAAGTTGCAGGGACTCGTCCGCGGCACTCCGTTGACTTACAAGGGCCAGAATATTTTCAACATGGCCCTGCTGGCGACAACCGCGGGAATTTTTGTCTACCTGATTTTTGTGCCTGGTTCGATGCCGTTGTTTTTCGCGATGGCCGCGCTCGCTTTCGTTTTTGGACTACTCCTGGTGATGCCCATCGGGGCCGCTGATATGCCGGTGGTGATGTCCCTGCTGAACTCGTATGCGGGTTTGGCGTCAGCGGCGACAGGTTTCGTATTGTCGAACAAAGTCTTGATCATCGCCGGCACACTCGATGGCTTCTCGGGATTCATACTTTCGGTCTTGATGTGCCGCGCCATGAACCGTTCGATGACAAACGTACTGTTCGGCGCGTTTGGCAGCGCCGCGATATCGTCGGCAGCGAATGACCAGACAGGCACGATGCGCGAGGTAAGTCTGGAAGATATTGCGGTGCAACTCGCTTACGCCAGCAAGGTGGTGTTCGTGCCGGGCTATGGATTGGCGACTGCCCAGGCGCAACATGCGGTTCGCGAATTGGCAGACACGCTGGAGAAGCGAGGCGTGACGGTGAAGTATGGAATTCATCCGGTCGCCGGGCGCATGCCCGGTCACATGAATGTTTTGCTCGCCGAAGCCAATGTGCCTTATTCGTCGCTGTATGAGTTGGAACAAATCAATCCGGAGTTTCCCACGACGGATGTGGCGGTAGTGATCGGGGCAAACGACGTGGTCAATCCGGATGCGCGCGACAACCCCGCCAGTCCGATTGCCGGCATGCCGATTCTTGAAGTTGATCGCTCGAAGTCGGTCGTAGTTTTAAAACGCGGGCAGGGTCGTGGATTTTCAGGGCTTGAGAATCCGCTATTCTTCAAAGATGTGACCGGGATGCTCTATGGCGACGCCAAGGAAACGCTGACCAGATTGGTGCAAGCCGTCCAGCAAGCCTGATTATCATCATTTAGTAGCCGCGGATAAACGCGAATCTGAAGCGTCCTGGCTGAATTGTTTCTTGTCAGATCCGCGTTTGTTCGCGCGAATCCGCGGCAAGTAGTTTCAATGCCAAACACCGGAGAATCCATGCGACGAATATCTGCCAGCATTGTCCTGACGAATATCCTGCTCTTTAGTCTTACTTCCGCACTAATTGCCCCGACTGCCGTAGCGCAACGCAAGACACGAACACCGAAAGCCACTCCAGCTTCGCTCGCCTCACAAAGGGGCGCCGACACAATCACCGCGGCACAACTAAGAGACTACCTCTCCTTCATAGCCTCGGATGAAATGGAAGGCCGCGACACGCCGTCGCGCGGTCTCGACATCACCGCGAAGTTTATTGCCACAAACCTATCGCGTTGGGGATTCAAACCCGCGGGCGGTGATGGTACGTTCTTTCAAAAAATCGCGATGCGTAAGGAGACGATTGATACGACCGAGACCAGGGTGAAACTAAACGATCAGCTCCTGGTCTTCGGTGAAGACTACCTGCCATCCGCTATCAAAGGCGACGTAACAGCCTCTCTGGTATTCGCAGGAAGTGGATGGTTCTTCAAAGCCAAAGATATCGATCCTTACAAAACAGTCGATCCGAAAGGCAAGATTGTCATTATTTTTTCTCCGCTGAATGCGTTACCGCCGGGGTTCACGCGGGCCGACCTTGCCGGGAAGCAGGGTGAGGATTGGATGAACCCTGTGAGCTACGCAACGAGTAAGGGCGCCGTCGGTATTGTTTCAGTTCCTGATTTTCAGTACCTGGCCAATTGGGACCGAACTCGTAACCGGCTAACGGAACGCCCGATCAGTACGGTGGAAAAATTTCAGGCCACGGCGCCAACGCAACTGCCCCGGATAATTCCGGCGCCACAATTGACGAACAGTTTGTTCCTGGGCGAGAGGCATACGGCGGCAGCGCTTATCGACCTGGCTGCCAGCAGCAAGCTGCCGGAATCGTTCCCGCTTCATCCGGACAAAAAACTGACGATCAGTGTGAAGGTCAAATCCGATTCAGTTCCAACTCAAAACGTCGTAGGTTTTTTTGAAGGCAGCGATCCAGTTCTGAAAAATGAATACGTGGCCCTGGGCGCACACTACGATCACGTGGGCCTGGCAGTCCCCCTCAATGGGGATGCGGTCTATAACGGCGCGGACGATGACGGCTCGGGGACCACTGCGCTGCTCGCGATGGCCGAAGCCCTGGCCAAAACAACTGCGCGTCCCAGGCGGTCCGTATTATTCGTCTGGCATGCGGCTGAGGAAAAGGGACTGTGGGGCTCGCGTTACTTCACAATGTTTCCGACCGTGCCGCTCGAGAACATCGTGGCGCAAATAAACATTGACATGATTGGCCGCTCGAAGAAAGAAGCAGACGCGAATCCGCGAAACAAAAATCTCTCGGGGCCCAATGAAGTTTATGTAATTGGCTCAAAGTTGATGAGCACTGAGCTGGGTGAGCTAACCGAAACAGTAAACAAGCAGTATCTGAATCTCACTTATGATTATCGTTATGACGACCCGGCAGATCCAAATCGCTTTTTCTTTCGCAGTGATCACATCAACTACGCGCGCAAGGGGATCCCAATCGTTTTCTTTTTTGACGGGGAGCACGAAGACTACCACGGGCGCGACGACGAGGCAGACAAGATCGACTATCAGAAAATGGAGAAGATCACGCGCACGATTTACATGATGATTTGGGAGTTGGCCAGCCGTCCCACCCGCCCGAAGGTTGATAAACCATTGCCGGCGCAGTTGTCATTGGGTTGATAGATGGAGGGCCCGCTAGTCTGTTTCAGTCCGGGTCACTTAACAAACATAGTGACACTGTGAAGTATTTTGGGAATGCGGTGGGTTGAGATACCAACTACTTTGTGATGGCGGTCACCTGGATGAAGGAAACCTTATCCGCCAAGCTCTTGATCCCGGATTGGAGTTGGTGGGAGCCCGCGCCTTTAGTTTCGCAAATCCCGTCACCCTGTCCGCCGCCTTCGTGCTCACATAAGCGCACCATGAACCCTCTCCCTACGCGTAGTGACGAGGCAGAATCATTCGGCAAGTTTCCCAGTTGTTCCTTATCGAAGCGATACCGGCCCGGACCGAAGACTTGTGACTTTCCCGAAAAGTCGAAATGTTCATAGACAGTCGACGGTATGAGCCGATACCTCTTCGCTAGACTAAGCGCCTCATTCCTGAGCGTCCGGTCGGGATCATTCAAGGAGCGTTGGATGGCGTAGATGGTTGTCGGCCGAAGTGACTCGGCTGGGAGATTTGGCATGTTATTCAGGGCGATTAACACTCCAAGTCTTAGCCGATAACTGCTTTTCGGATCTTTGAGAACCTCATCTATCCAGGGAAGCACGGTGGCCTGATCTTGATTGGCGAGATCAGCGCGGACACTGCGTCGAACCAGGACATCAGGTGATTCGAGACCCGCGATAAAGTCATCTAGCGAAAAGGATTTCTGATCAGTTTGAGCGTGGGCTGTGATGGTAAAAAACCCACGAGACTGCTGAGTCCCGACCGGTTTTTCCGGCGCCCCGAGTAGTTTTCTCCTCTTGAAAAGCGGCTTTTCTGCCCCGGCAAAAAAAATGTCGTCCTGGTCACGGATGAGGCGCACCTTCTTACCGTAGAAATCTGATTTGATCGGCAGATCGTAGTCAAAACTGTCTTCGCCATCCTCTTCACTGCGGTCGATGGTGAAGACGATTGTTTCACCGTCATCGAGTTTGTCCCTGCGGAGCAGCCATTCGTAATTAGAGTGTTTGGCTTGACGAACTCTACGCAAATACACATCTTCGAAGCTCGTTGACAGAAGTTCCGAATGCGAAAGATTTTCAATCGTTCCGTAGATCTCCGGCTTTCTCTCAAGATTTATCTCACTCCAAGCATAAACGGAAAAACCTACCAGAAAGAAAATTGCCAACCAGTTCACAACATAGACGCCAACGAAAACGATGAGCGTTTTCTGTTGAGTGGCCTCTTTCATTGCTGTTCGACTTATCCGCTCCGTGACAAATATCAACAGGATCAAAAGGGCGAAGGGGCCATATGTGTAGAGAAGCTTTACCCAAGCGTCGGCGTTTTTCATGATTCATCCTCTCTTGCGAACCGACCGATGAAGACTGGAGCAAGTAAGATGCGGCGAATGGTCGCGGGCTTAGAGGTCCAGCCGGTGAAGAGTTGTGAGTTCCAAGGTTTTCGAGTCGCGAGGAATCGAGTCAGATGGAACTCGATTCAGTAACAGATTCTTCGGGCGGGCGAAGCATATTACCGGCTTAGTTTGAAGTCAATAGCAACCGTGCGCTCAACAGGGAATGAGCAGGCTGATCGATGCTCCATGGCCGCTGAAGTATCCTGGCGGTAACTTAGTAGGTGCACGGCCTCGGCCGCGGAAGGAGCGGCCACTCCGGCTGAGAGGGCTTGTCGAGCATTCACTAAAGCGTGCGGCCTATGATTTTTGCCGCTCGATTGTCAAAAGGCGATAAGCCTCAGCGCGCGGAAGTCCCAGCTGGCGCGCGGCTTTCTTTAATGCGGCGCGGTGATCCAGTCCCTCGTTTTCCAGCTTTGAAACCAGCGTTGCGATATTTGCCACAGGTTTGTCTGTTGCGCCCTCCTCTTCGATCACGGCACGATCGATGATCAGCACCATCTCGCCGCGGGCATGCTCTCGAGACGAGAAGCGTTCGCCCAATTCGCTTAGCCGTCCGCGCGCAATCTCCTCGTGCATCTTCGTCAGTTCCCTGGCAACCACAGCTTCGCGCTCGCCGAGTATTTCCAGGGCATCTCTGAGCGTCGCCGCGATGCGGTGAGGAGCTTCGTAAAAGACGAGGGTGGCGGGAAGCGAACGAAGCTCTGCCAATCGCGTTCGACGAGCACCGCTGCGCGGCGGAAGAAATCCGCCAAAGAAAAACTCGTCCGTCGGCAGCCCTGACGTAATTAGCGCCGATACCAATGCGCTTGGACCAGGGACCGGAACCACGGTAACTCCGGCTTCGATCGCGAGCCGGGCGAGTTGAAATCCCGGATCACTAATTCCCGGCGTGCCGGCGTCGGAAACAACTGCTACGTCCGCACCTTTTTCCAACTGCACTAGCAACTCTGCAGCTCGATCCCGTTCGTTGTGCTCGTGATAACTAACCATCCTGGTGTCTATGCTGTAATGATTTAAGAGCTTCCGCGTGTGGCGGGTGTCTTCGCAGGCTATGATTTTGACTTCGCGTAAAACCCTTACCGCGCGATGAGTGATGTCTTCAAGATTGCCGATCGGCGTTGCCACCAGGTAAAGGGTTCCAGACATGCGGGCCATTCTGTCATCAAGTGTGGGACATGCAAAAGCCTCGGCCCGGCTCCAAACCAGGTCGAGGCTCATGCGTCTGGCGATCTGCGGAATGCAGGCAGGACGCGCACCTCAGGCGTGCTGCCCCGTCAGGGACCTCGCGCCTGCGCTCCCAGCGGGCTTAGTTTGGCCACGGAATATTTCGCCGCCAGTCGTTGTTGCGATTCCGATTGCGATCGTTGCGACCATTCGGATATTGACCGCCGTTGCCATAACCGCCGTAACCGAGTCCATAGGCATTGGCGATCACGCGCAACTCCTGCTGAATCTGCGACCATTCGGAAGCAACGCGATTGTCCATTACCCGCGCCCTGCCGATGCGGTCAAACTGTTGTGCCTCCTGCAAAACACGCTGCGCTTCGTCTCGACTGCGATTGAGATCGCGCCCGTTTCCAAATGCCGATCTCAAGTTGCTCACGGCACGACGGAAACGGTCCGCGCGGCCATTGATCTGGTCCTCGCGTCGCGTGCCGTCAGCGCGGCTGCGATCGAGGGCCCGGTCAACATCTCTCTCAAAGTCTTTCGAGAGCCGATCAAGCCGGTGGATTGAATCACGCAGATGGCGATCGTCGTAGCGGCCATAGTTGCCATTGCGATTGCGCCCGTAGTCCGGATAACCATAACCGCCCTGCGCGACGGCCAGGACCGGCAATGCCAGCGCCAGGATTGCGGCTGCGAATATTGAAAAACTTAGTGTGCGTCGGTTCGTCATATGTCCTCCTCGTATCTTTCTCGAGAATTTCCCTCTGGAATTTTCGGCTGACCACACTCTGCTGAGTATTGATCTGCTCGCGTCATCCGCTCTCCCTGGGGACACCTGAAAGGGGGCGAGCGTCGGCGAATCGCTCTTGGCAAGCACCGTGCCCGAAACATCAGCTCCCGTCGGTTCGGCTAGCCGCGATGAAACAGGCAGTTTTTCCGGGACTCTGTGATGCGTGGTGTAGTGGCGGCTCGAAAACGTGCATGCGATTGCGGAAATCGTCAGGAGATGTAGCCGACTATCCGCAGACTACGCCGGGTCAAACTTCAAGCACCAACGGCGCGAAATGTAATAGCCTGGGCCAGCGGCCCAGGAGTCAGCGGCCCAGGAGTCAATCGAGAGCAAAGATACTAAGCGCTGAAAGCGCGGAATAATGGTTACTTAGGAAATCGCGGTAATTTTTGGGTGGCCATTTCGCGCCTTCAGCGCTGGAAAAATGCGCCGTCATTGCCCAGGCCGTTGGCCTGGGCTTTTACATTTCGCGCCGTTGGCGCTGACCAACCATCAACGACTTTTTGTGCAAAGCCGAATCTGCGTAATCTGTGGATGGTTCCTCAGGGATGCGCGGGAGAAATGCGGGAGTCGGCAAGGAGGATTGCAATGTGATTTCGGAGGTCAGACTCCCGGACTTCTGAGTGTCCCTGGTTTTGGTTTTCCACGATCCAAAGCGGTGAGCCGCCCGGTTCGAGCAACAGTCGAAGCTCTTCGTTGGCCCGCTTCATTCCCAGATGTTGAATGTTTCCCAAAGCTAACCCACCGCCGCGAATGAAACCATCACGAGGGACGCGCGGCCAACCAGCTTCGACCAACAACACGCGGACGCCTTTTTTCAGGCTCAGGCTTGTGCCAACCATGGTAGCGTTACCGACCTTGAAGCGATGACCGTCCAGGCGAGAAATCTCAATTGCCGCTCCGGCCGCATTCGCTTCGCCCGCAAGTGATTCAAATGTTTCCAGGAGCCACGCTTTACCGATCTTTCGTTTTAGATCATTCGTGTTGCGTAGCGCGAGATATTCCGTCAAGTCTGAACGTCCAGCCGCGCGGGCGCGATCTTCAGCTGCGGCAAGCGCCAGAGCCCATGCTTCGTCGAGTTCGCTCACTTCAGCCTCCTGGAAACTGATTCAATCCACTCGAGTCCATTTATGGCCGAATTGCTCACTTTGGTTATCGTCCTTTCCCGGAGCCCCAGAGACTTCCGACTCGGCGTTCGCTGGCCAAAGCACGCGATGTTATCATGGACCGCATAGTCTCCCCCGTTAGCCAAACTCGAAATAACCCGAGACGAACCACCCACATAGCTTCGTGAGATTCAACCGAATGAAACAAATTTTTTATCAACCTTTCCGATTGCTATTGCTGATGAGTTGCTGCGCGGCGCTCTGGTGCTTAGTTACCGTAACCCAATTTGCGCAGACGAACACTCAAATGCCGGCGCGGACATCGCACGTCAACGATTTCAGCGGTGTTGTCGACGCCGAGACAAGGCAGCAACTGGAAATCATTCTGGCTAATGTGAAACTCAAGACGGGAATCGAGTTTGATATCGCGGTCGTGGATTCAACCGGGGGCGAGGAAATCGCGACTTATTCCGCGCGCCTGGCTCAGGACTGGGGCATTGGTTCACACAATAGTCCGAAGAAAAGCCTGCTGCTGGTGCTGGCGGTTGGTGAAAAAACTTCGTTCACTCGGTTCAGCAGATCGGTGCAGCGACAATTGCCTGAAGGCGTGCTTGGAGAGATGGGCCAACGAATGCGCGGCCCCGTTGAGGCCGGTCGGTTTAGCGAGGGACTCGACGCGGGCGTCAAACATTTCGTCAGCGCAATCGCAAACAAGCTGGGCTTGAACGCCGATGATTTTCTAAAAACGTCTAACGCTGACGCTACCGCGAGTGCGGCGCCGGCTGTCGTTAGTGAAAGTCCGACGCCTGAGAAAACAACACCTACCGCGGCAGCAGAAGTTCCCGTCGATATCGCCCCCGCGTTGGTGACACCGGCGGCGAGTGAAACGCCCGCTGCAAATCGAACGCGACGCAGGACTACAACTCGTACCGAAAACAGTTCTGCAAAAACAAACTCAGGCGTCGATGACGAGGCTGAAGCCGAAGAGGTTGAGTTGACACTCACCCTGACGCTCGAAAAACGCGTCGCAGAACTAAAGTCCTTTCTCGATAAACATCCCGAATCCAAATCGCGGGGGCGAGCGACGGAATTGCTCGTTAGCGCCCACGCCGGACTCGGTGACGAACGGCTGAAGAAAGGCGATAGCGCGGGCGGAGTTGAACAGTTGATGCTTGCTATTGCCAACGCGCCAGTCACGCCATCCGAGCGTTTGTTTTCAGGCGTGATTTCGCAGATTCCATTGAATCTTTATCTTCGCGGCCAGCGTGCGGCCGCAACAAACGCCGCCACGAATATTGAAACAAAATTCGGCAGTGAACCAAAATACCTGTTGGCTGTTGCCGGTTTTTATCTCGGTACAGAACAGGGCAGCGAGGCCGTACGCGTTGCCGAACAAGTGATTAAGATCGCTCCCAATAATGCCGCAGCCCACCAGGCGCTCGGGTTGGGATTGCAGATTTCGCTTCGACTTGAAGAAGCCCTGGCCGCATATAAGCGCGCTCTGGAGCTTGATGCAAATTCAAAAGGCGCGCGCCGCAGCCTCGCCGATCTTAATCGCGCGCTCGGTAAATCTCAGGAGGCTTTGGATCTTTACCAGCAGCAGCTGGTGGTTGAACCGGGCGACAAAGGAGCGCGCGCCGGCCTGGTGCTTGCGCTGTTTGATCTCGGGCGAAAAGACGAAGCTAAAGTTGAACTTGATAAGGCAATGGCAAACGACCCGCGAAATCTCGCGCTCGTGGCGGGCGTTGGGTATTGGTATGCAGCCCACAATGACATGAGTTCGGCCCTGACGTTTGGTACCAAGGCGATCGAGATTGAGCCACGCTACATCTGGTCTTATGTCGCAGTCTCCCGAGCCTTAGCGGCAGAACAAAAACCGCTCGAAGCCGAACGCGCACTCCGGTTCGCGCAAAACTATGGACGGTTTCCCACTCTCGACTACGAGCTGGCGAGCACCCTGGCGTCCGCGGCCCTTTATGATGAAGCCGCCGAGACTCTGATGCGGTCGTTTAGCCTGAAAGACGATCAGATCGAAACGCGCCTGGCTGGTCATGCGCCCGCACGCGGCCTGACGTTCCTGGAATTATTGGCGCCGGAACGGCGAGCAAGCGTTTTTCAGTTTGCAGCCGCCGATACTGAAACCAATGCGAAGACTCTTAAGGCATTGTTGAGGCTCGCGACGTTGATTAACCAGGCTAATGGCCGCGGCTCAGTTAACGAAGAGGCGATTGCTAGTGCGGCACGTGAATTTAGCTCTGGCGACGATAACCTGCGTGTTTATCGCCAACTTTACGCAGCCAGCCAATTACTGCGTAAGGGCATTGCGATGCAGACTGTATACGAGCTCGCGCAGTCTGCACGCAGTAGTGCCGAAGCAGGGTTGGGAATTTCCACAGCGACCATCGCGGTTCAAGCGGAGGAGTATCGCGAGCTTCGTGCGCGGGCTATCGCCTCGGGTGGAACGCCGAACGTTGCGGAGGCTCCGCGAAATGTTTTGTCAAACTTATTGCGCGGACGCATCGAAGACATTTCCGGCTGGGCCCTGTATCAGCTGGACAAGCTTCCGGAAGCATCCGAGCATCTGAGCCGCGCAGCAAATATTCTTCCTGAAGGCACGCCCGCATGGCGAATAGCGCTTTGGCATCTTGGCGCAGCGCTTGATGGTATGGATAAAAAGGAGGAAGCGCTGGGCCATTACATCAGGAGCTATAACGCCGGTGATCCGGATCCCATCCGGCGCGGGGTGATAGAGCAGCTTTACAAAAAGATCAACGGTTCCTTAAACGGGCTGGACGAGCGGATTGGCCCAGCTTCCGGCGCTCCACCGGTTGGCGATTCAACAAGTCCTGCGGCCCAGGCTTCCCCACAACCCGATGCGGCAGTCGCCGGCGTCCCACAGCCGAAGATTGAATCTGCACCTGCAACCGAAAAAACTTCGTCGCCTCCTGTTGAACCATCAACACTGACAACCCCTGTCAGTCCGCAGCCGGAGGTGACTCCGCCTTTGCCTGATCCAACTCCGACGCCCACTCCCGAAACCGCGCCTGCGTCAACCCCGTCAGTGTCGCCGGATTCACCTGTTGAAAGAGTTGAGCGAGCCCGAACAACCGTGCTGGTTTCAGGCCGCGTAAAAGACGCGCAAGGCAATCCGATGGGAAACGTGGTGGTGGTGCTGATTAGCCCACAGGGCACCGTGCTCGCCTCAACCACCGACGATCAGGGAAATTATTCATTCACCGTGGCGGCTTCAACCTCCGCGCGGAGCTTCCGGCTCATCCCATCGAAGGATGGGTATACCTTTGAGCCGGCTGACAAGATTCTTCCGATCATCGCCGACGACGCGAAAGAAATGGATTTTGTAGGATCCTCGGGCACGAAACCGTCCTAGCACGGACCGCCGGTCAACCCCGACGGTCGGGGGCTCTGACAAAACCTCAGCCAACCGGACGCACTTCTTTACCATCCAAAATCTCGACGCCGAAAGCTACTAATTCCGGACAGGGAGCCAGGGCAACCCATCCAAAGGCCTGACAGCAGCGCTATTAGGTAGTTACTCAGCGGTTGTATAATCCGAGACCTATCCGAAAAAGCAGAGATCTTATGAAGATATTCAGGCCGAACTTTCCTCAGATGTTACTAACATTGGCCGCATGCGTGGCTTTTGTGTTAACGAGCAGCACTTTTGCGCACGCTCAACAGCCTGCACCGGGTGGCTCGCGTTACGACATTACTAATTACCGGATCGAAGCCCAACTTATTCCCGAAGAGCATACGCTGCGTGCGGGGGCGGATATCTCGCTGATACCCCTCGAGGCTACTCGTTCGCTCGTGTTTGAGTTGAACGGATCACTTAAGGTCGAGAGCATTGAATTCAAGGGCAAAGCGCTCACCGGCTATGTGCAGGATGCCGTGGGTGTTGGTTCGCTGGGACCGAGCGTCAGGGTCGATCTTGGCGAGGTGGTTCCGGCCAATCAACCTATCACGCTACGGTTTCGGTGGGCTGGCGCCTTGCAATCGCCTGAAGGTGGTCCACTCGCCACGCGGCGCCTCGCTTACGTCGGCCGGGAAGGCTCTTATTTGATGTACGCCTCGCGCTGGTTTCCATTTCACGACTATGCCGCCGACCGCGCCACATCGGATATCACCCTGATTGTTCCGGCCGGGCTGCAGGTGGCGGGTACCAGTGATGAGGCCGTTGCCGCGCAACCCGTACCAAAAGATGGGGCGACGCGTTTTCGTTTTGTGCACCGGCAGCCGGTGCTGATCGGAAATTTTGCGGCCGGACAATACATTACGCGCAGCCTTCGTTTCGGAAATTATGAAATTCAGTTTAACGCCAAACCCGGAAGCGAAGGACGGATCAACGCTTACGCCGAAAAGATGGGCCATGTGCTGGAGTTTTACGCCAAACAGTATGGCGCGCCGCTGATGGGCACCCGTTTGGTGGTGGTCCAGGTGGACGACGACAGCCTGGACACCTACTCAGGGCCCGGCATTATTTTTCTAGCGGCGAAGGTCTTTGATTCTTCCCGGCCGATGCCGGAAGAGAAACTCGAGCGCGAAGTGGCTTATCAATGGTGGGGCCAAACCGTCGGATTGAAGTCGTTTGACGAAGCGTGGCTTTCGCAGGGTCTGGCCGAATGGAGCGCCTTCGCCTTTCGCGAATCCAGCTTAAGCGGGGGAGCCCTGGAAGCTGCGCAGCGCGAACAACAGGAACGCGCGCTGACTTTCGAACAAACAGCTTCAATCGCCAGGGCGCCGGGAGCGCTTGATGATCAGTCTGCGGCCTACCAGTCGATCGTTTTTCACAAAGGCGCGATGGTTTTCCGCATGTTGCGCGAAACTATGGGCAAGGAAAAGTTTGACCTGCTCCTGAGAAAGTTTTTGGAAGACTACCGCGGAAAGAATGCGTCGATCGATGATTTCGAACGGCTGGCCACCCAGATCAACGTTGGCCCAATGCGTTATTTCTTCGCTCAATGGGTCGAAGGAACGGGCGTACCCGAGTTTACGGTGGACTACCAAATCATTCGCACGCGGGCAGGAAAGTTTCGGACGCGCGGCACTGTCAAGCAAACTCTCGACACTCTGCGCATGCCGGTACAGTTGATGCTGCGCGCTGAAGGCGACAACCAAACCACTACCACCACGATCGAGGGCAAGAGTGAAGATTTCGACTTCGAGTCGAATGGCCAGCCAATCGAAGTCATAGTTGATCCAAACCACAAAATTCTGCGAATGTCCGACGAGTTGCGCGTTTCGATCATCGCGCGGCGCGGCATCGAGCAGATGAAAGAAGGACTCTACGCAGAGGCCCAACAGCAGTTTGAGGCGGCTTTGAAACTTGATCGTTCAAATTCATGGGTTTACTACAATCTTGGCTTGCTCTATCTCGAGCAGCGAAACTGGCAGTTGGCCCTGGATAATTTTGACGCGGCCCTAATCGGCACGATGAAGCCCACGTGGATCGAGGTCTGGGCCCACATAAAAAAGGGAAACGCTTACGATGCGAAGGGTAATCGCGAGCGCGCGGTAAGTGAATACAACAAAGCCGTGCAGTCGGGAATCAACTACGACGATGCACTGGCGGTGGCAAAGAAGTATCTCTCCACCCCCTTCGATCCGAAAGCGCAGTCCAGTGCAGTCGCCAGCCAGTAAGCGGGCAGAAGTCAGAGGTCAGTGCTCAGAGGTCAGAAAAGAGCACGGCAATCAGCGAACGGCACTCAGCAGCATCTGTTGGGTGCTTTTTGCTGTTTGCGATTCCAACAGCACTACGCTAGCTTCTGGTTCTGACTTCTGACTTCTGACTTCTGACTTCTGACTTCTGACTTCTGCTCTCCATGTCGCTATTCGTCGTTCCATTCAGACTTGCACTCAGCCTTGTTTTCGCCGTCGCAGGCGTTACCAAGCTTTTGGATTTAGCCGGCACACGCGAGGCGGTGAAAAACTTTGGTGCGCCCCAGCCGTTGATTCCAACGCTTTCGTTCCTGCTGCCGTTCATCGAGTTGGCTATTGCGCTTGGTTTGCTGGTTAACAGCACAACTTCTGCGGCTGCCCTGGGTGCGCTCATCCTGCTGAGCTTGTTTATCGTCGCTATCAGCATAAACCTGGCTAAGGGACGCACCCACGATTGTCACTGCTTCGGGCAGCTCCATTCTCGTCCCCTGGGTTGGTCTACGCTTCTCCGCAATTTTCTCTTCGCGCTTGCTGCGGGCGTGGTCCTCTGGCAATCGCTGAATGGCCCAGTGGAGAGCATCTCCCAAACGTTTCGCGAGTTGGGAAAAATACAATGGGTCTTACTGATTGCCGGCATCCTGGGGACCATAGGGACGCTCGTTGATTACCGGCGACGTGCGAGACTAACGGCCAAAGAAGCCGTTGCGCCCGACCCGAAGCCTGAAGGTTTGCCAATCAACTCGATCGCGCCGGCCTTTGAGCTGACCGCCTACGAAGGAGGCAGTAGATCGCTGGCGCAATTGATCGCGCCTGGCAAACCACTGTTGCTCATTTTTACCAGCCCCAGCTGTGGACCCTGCGTCGCATTGTTTCAGGAGATTAAAGACTGGCAGCGCGCTCACAGCGATCAACTCACGATCGGCTTGATCAGCAGAGGGACAATCAAAGACAACTTCGTAAATGTCGCCAGGAATGATTTGGGAGAAGTGCTCTTGCAGAAAGAACGGGAAGTCGCCCAACAATACAAGGCCCTCGTGACGCCCACCGCCGTTCTGGTAAACCGCAGCGGCCTAATCGCGAGCCCGCTCGCCGCCGGCGCCGACGAAATCCGCAACCTGCTTCACAAGGTTCTCGAAAAATCTGAAAGCATCGGCGGGTCCATCTCCAGTTAGATCCAGCTCCGGGGTTTCCTGCAACCCCTGGCTCATTGGCGGTAATCCGCAAGGCGAACGCGCGTTTGTGACGAATGAGCTACAGCGTTTAGAGTAGTGTGCAAAGGAACTGATCGTGCTCGAAACTCTAATTGAACTACAGCGGTTGAAACGTCTGGAACGCACGGGTTGGACGCTGCGCGGCCAACCTAATGGGACCGAATCCGTCGCCGCACATTCTTTCGGCGTTGCTGTTACGGCGATGCTCCTTGCAGATGAAATTAAGGCGCGAGGTCTGAGCGTCGATGTTGAGCGAGTTCTGCGAATGGCGCTGATTCATGACTGGGCCGAGACGCGTGTGGGCGACATGCCCCGAACGGCGACAAACTATTTTGGCGCCGCAGCGAGGAAGCGCGCTGAAGGAAATGCCTTCGCGGATATTATTCGTGGCGCGGGCGAAGGCGAGAGTGCCTATGCACCTTTACATGCAGAATACGAAGAACGTAACAGCGTGGAATCCCGACTCGTGAAGGCAGCGGACATTATCGATTTGTTGATCCAGGCTTATGCGCTTGAACGTGCCGGAGCCAAAGGCCTCGATGAGTTTTGGCAAGTCGCACATGAACCTGACTTTCAACTCCCGTCTATCGCAAACAAAGTGGTGAATGAGGTAGTGCAATCGCTGCTCGACGCCCGCAGGAATCTCTAAGCGATTGGGACCTTGAACGGGCGCCTGTCAGATTCAGACGAAATGAACGCAATGCTCACCATCGTTTTGGGATTCATCACGCTACGCAGCGTCCTGCTTGGCGTATTAATTTTCGCCGTCACCTTCAGCATTAACCTGGCGATTGTGTCTTTCATTCTGGTCAAGATTCCCGCTAATTACTTTCAGGCGAGCCATTCCAGAGAACTCTGGAAAAGCCGGTCACCAGCCATCCGTTGGCTGGGCGTAATTCTCAAGAACGCTCTCGGCGTCTTGCTGGTAGCGCTCGGAATTGTTTTGTCGTTGCCGGGCGTGCCCGGCCAGGGTCTGCTCACAATTCTTCTGGGAATCATGTTGCTTGATTTTCCGGGCCGACGGAAACTCGAGATTAAACTGCTGAGCCGGCCACAGGTTTACAAGACTATCAACAAGCTACGGCATAAGTTTGGCAAGCCGCCTTTGATACTCGACTAGTTTGTTGATTTGCTCATCGCGTTGGCTACGCCTCATTTTCCGGCAATGTTGCGGGGGAGTACGGATGCCGTGTGACGCAATCTACTGCTTTTCTTCGCGAAACTTTGCGTCTGTCTTTGCGACCTTTGCGGTTTTGCTTGATCTTCCGAACTTTACCGCAAAGTACGCAAAGGGTTTCGCAAAGTGCGCAAAGCCAATTGCGTTATACCTGAGGGGGGAGTCGCGTTGACAAGAAAAATTGACTTTGTTAGGTTGAACCCCCGTTTCCTGATAGCGATTGCGCCTAACTCTTCGTTAATTGCGAGAGCCGCCATTTGATGTCTCAGTCATTTTCCGCCAGCCGACTGTCTCGGCAATCGATTCTCCTACTACTGATTTCCCTTCTGATCGCGACGTCGGGGTGTGGGCTCTTCGTTAAGCCGAAAAAGGTACAGGTGCCGCAGTTGCTGAAGCCGCTGGCTGAGGCTGATAAACCCCTCCTGCTCAATGAGATTAATCGCCTGACCGGCGTGCAATCGGTTCAAGGCAAAGTTGACATTCAATTTGAGGATACTTCGTTTGCCGAGTCCGGCATCGTTGAGAAATACCGGCAAACTGAAGGTTCGCTGGTGTTGCAGCGGCCCGGAAAGATTTATCTCGGCATTCAGTTCTCTTTTGTTGATATCGCCCAGATGAGTTCCGATGGCGAGCGTTTTCGCGTAGCGGTCTTGCGTGGCGACGAGAAATACAAGCGCTTCGTGAAAGGCACGAATAGCGCTGTCTACCCCAAACTTGAGGAATCCGTCGCCCCTGCCAATCCAAAAGCTCCGAAGAAACCCAACGACACCACCGAAAAAGAGGCTGTTAGCGCGCTTTCAAACCTTCGTCCCCAACACCTGACTGATGCACTCATGATTCAGCCCGCCGGGGATCCCGCTCTCGTTTACGTGAAGAGCGAATTCTTTCAGGAAGAAAGCGATAGCAATCCGCAAGCGAAAAAAGGCGCGCGGGTGGTTCGTGGTTACTACCTGCTCGAGGAGTTTACGCAGCCGAGTGCAGGAGAGTCTCGCCTCGTTCGTCGCTTCTGGTTCGATCGTGTTAACTCAATCCGTCTGGCCCGCGTTCAGTTTTTCGACAGTCAAGGACTCCTCCTCACCGATGTCTCTTATTCCAATGAAACTTCCTTCGGCGAAGGATCAAAATATCGGTTGCCCTCACGCATTGAAATAACGCGACCGCACGATCAGTACAAGCTGACAATCTCCTACCAGGCACCCGCCACAGTTGGAGTTGATAAAGAGTTCCGCCCGGAAGCCTTCATCCTGGAAAACAAGGGTGAGCTGCCGGAAGTCGATCTCGACGAACGTCTCCGCAATCGAACAAATCCGTCACCATAAACGGAATGTGACTGTTCGCTATTAACCCCCTCCTGTATTAACATCTCTCCGCTCGTCAGTCCGCATGCTGGCCGGCTGCGTGCAAGTTAAGTAATAACGAAACTGTCGATGAGAACGATTCTACAAGCCGAAAATCTGGTGAAGACCTATCGCGTGGGCAAGGTTGACGTGCCTGCGCTCCGGGGAGTTTCACTTGAGGTCCATGAGGGTGAATTTCTCGCCATCATGGGGCCGTCGGGTTGCGGCAAATCGACCATGCTGCACTTGATGGGTGGACTGCTCACGCCAACCAGTGGCCGAATCGTCATCGATGGCGAGGATCTCACGGCTGCGTCTGACGCGAAACGGACCGACATTCGACGCCGCAAGATTGGTTTCATTTTTCAACGCTTCAATCTATTTCCAACGCTCACGGCGGAAGGCAATCTTCGTTTGGCCGAACGGATTCACGGTAACGGCGGCGACGATCCCGAACGGCGTCGTGAAGTGCTGCGACTGCTTGGTCTCGAGGACAAACTGAAACACAAACCGCTCGAGCTCTCCGGCGGTGAACAGCAACGCGTCGCTCTGGCGCGGGCGGTCGTAACCAGACCGGCAATCGTGCTGGCCGATGAGCCCACCGGCAATCTTGATTCGGAGAATTCAGCGCTCGTGCTGAACATGTTTCAGGAGTTGAATTACCAGTTCAACCAAACCATCGTCATGATCACTCATAATCCGGAAGCCGCAGCAATGTGCCGACGAATCATACAAATGCGCGACGGTCACATTGTCGAGCCGGCCCCTGGCATTCAGCTCTGAACTGCTAAACTGCTAGAATACAAGGCGTTTTCCCCAGGGGCTCGGAATTATTCCCTGGTGGCGTACGGCTTGCCAGTCACTTAGCCGTGAGAAACGGAAACGTTGTTAGGACTATTGCAAAAGATATTCTTTTGGAATTACGCCAGAAACACCTGGCAGTGGGATGTTTTGTGCGTTCTGATTCTATTTTTCATATTTGGTACGCCGAAAAGCTGGTTCGAAAACAGCGAACGGGCGCGCCTCGTTTCGCATCAAAGACCCGCTGCCTCGACAGTGCTAATTGGACCCGAACTCGTTGAAAATGCAGAGGATAAGAGGAAAGTTGAGCAGCGCGTACGCGATCTTACCGGACGCCCTGAGGCAGAGGTCCTAAACATCCGGAAAGTGTTGGACACGGATGGCAAAACGCGCGGTTACGAGGTTGACATACGTTAGGCTTCCCCTATAATTACGGAGTTTTTGCGTCAGGTCCCCTAAACAGCGAAGCGAAAACATTTTTAGAAGGTTACAGGAGTAGTTTTTTATGAAGAGATTGTTTCCCCTAAGTCTTTTATTGTTGGTGCTGGCAAGCGGAATCGCAATCACATCACCGACCCCCGCTGAAGCGCAGAGTGCCGGGTTGGTTAGTTCGGTTTTGAACCGGATGGAGCGTAATCGCCAGTCGCTCAAGTCGCTCAAAGCAAGCCTGAGCATGGAAAAATACAACGCGCAACTGCGCGATGCTGACAAATATCATGGCGTCATTTTGTATATGCCGGCGAGCGGCCGCAATGCTTCCGTAAGGATCGACTGGCAAAGTCCGCAGAAAGAGACTCTGGCCGTGGCGAACGGCAAGTACACGCTGTTAAAGCCGCGTCTCAAAGTCGCTTATACGGGCAGTTCGACGTCACCTAAGGTAAGAAACAGCGGCGGCGGAATAATGGGCTTGATGTATCTTTCGCGTCAGCAATTGGAAGCGCGCTTTCAGCCCTTCCAGGACGTTCGCGAAGAAACTTTGTGGGGCGGCGTCAGCACGATCCATCTGACACTCGTACCCAAAGGTAACGAAAGCTTCAAATACGCCGAAATCTGGGTGGACGGCGGCGGGATGCCGGTGCAGACAAAAGTTGTCGAGAAAAATGGCGACGCTACCACCATGCGCTTGAGCAGTGTTGAACGGAACCCGAGACTGAACTCAGATGAGTTCAACATCAAGCTTGATTCAAACGTAAAAATCATCAAAGGCTAACTGCGGCGCGATAACCAAGCCTTCGGGGCTCTGGGTTCTTTTGACCAGGGCCCCTTTCCATTTCAAACTGTCGCATTGTGGCACGCGCATCTTGCGCGTGAATTCATGGGCGAGGCGCGCGTGCCACTATTTGCGTCGCATTTGCGTTGTCAGCCGGGGTCGCCTATCCTGCGACTTACGTTTTGGCCGAATCAGGTCTGGATTTCCAGGCGCTTCTCTATCACTCAGGAACATGCGGAAGATCAAATTCATTAAGTTTAAGCTGCGTCAGGCTGGCTTCATCAGTCGCGCGTTGCTTTCCACGGGTCATCCCGTCCTTGCGCACCTGATTCCTATGCGCCGCTGCAATCTTGCCTGCGGCTACTGCAACGAATACGACCATACTTCGACGCCCGTGCCAGTCGAAGAGATCAAACGGCGCATAGATAAGCTCGCGGATCTGGGCACCTCCATCGTCACCATCTCAGGCGGCGAGCCCATGATGCATCCGGAGATTGACGATATCATTCATCACATCCGCGTCCGCGGGATGATCGCCGGACTAATCTCAAACGGTTACTACTTCACCCCCGACCGTATTAAACGCCTAAACAACGCGGGACTCGACGCTCTTCAGATCAGCATCGACAACGTGGAACCTGACGAGATTTCGCGAAAGAGCCTGCGCGTACTCGATAAGAAGCTGCGTTACCTGGCGGAGTATGCCGACTTTCATGTGAACATTAATTCCGTCATCGGCGGTGGGATCAAGAATCCGGATGATGCGCTCGCCGTTGCGCGCCGTGCTGTCGAGTTGAAATTCTCGACCACGGTGGGTGTCATTCACGACGGTGATGGAACACTAAAACCGCTGACGCCCAAAGAGAAAGACATCTTCCAACAAGTGAAGAAGATGGGTAATAAAGATCACGCGCGGCTCAACTGGTTTCAGGACAGCATCGCCGAAGGCAAACCTTACGAATGGCGTTGCCGCGCCGGCGCCCGCTATCTGTATATCTGTGAAGACGGACTGGTCCACTGGTGCTCCCAGCAAAAGGGTTATCCGGGAACCCCGCTTTCGGAATACACGATGGCCGATTTTGATCGCGAGTACAAAACTGAAAAGTGGTGTGCGCCAACCTGCACGCTGCAGTGCGTACATCAGGTCGGCATCCTCGACAACTGGCGCGATCCTCAACAGGCGCCGGGCGCAACCAAGCCCGCGAGTTCCTTGCAAGACACGATTCACGAAGTGCTCAGGGCTGAGTAAACACACCCGAAAAAACCTGATTGACTTTTTTCGGCGTCCTGGAATATCCCGCCTGTCACACGTGTTTTTTGCAGCCAGACTCAGGCATAACGGCTGATTCCCTCAAGCTGCCTCTACGCAACTACCTGAAATCAGCCAAAGATTAATCCGGTTTCTGTTGGAACGGTTCCTCAAATCAGGGGTATTTATGTCTCAAGCCTTACTAGCGCAGATTCAAAAGCGAACCGACAAAGTAATCCTTCTGAGGGGTCGAAGTAATTCAGACCGGGAGCGGTAGCGACCGGGTCATGGGTCATCTTGAGAATCCGACCGGCCCGCAAAGGATGGACCGGCCTTTCCTAATGCGAAAATGTTACCCGGTCGCTACCGCTCCCGGTTCTGTATTAATCGCCCACAACGCAGATTCTAGCGTTACCTCCAGCAGGAGCCACTGGCCCCGATGTCCTGCACGTCACAACCTGAGCGTGAGAATGGAAAACCGAAGATTCACGCGCTTAGCGAATGGCTTCTCTAAGAAGTGGGAAAAGCATCACGCAGCCTTGGTTCTTTACTTTGCTTACTATAACTTCTGCAAGATGCACAAATCGTTAGGATGTACTCCAGCGATGGCGGCAGGATTACGAAGCAGGTTTGGACGTGAAAGATTTACTAATGGCGTCAGCGAAGGTATAAGCGATTTCGTTGAGCTGCGAGATTATTCTGAGGTTTTATGAGCTGGAGCCAGTTCTTACAGAATCTGACGATACCCTTGTTAACAATTCTCGTTAGCGGAGCAAGTGCCTATTTCGGAGCCAAACGAGGCAAGACAGCGGCCTTCCGACAAGCCTTACATGCTAAGCAGATGGAGGCGTGCTTCGAACTCTCAATATTGGCATCGAGAGTGTGTCATGTGATAAGCGCACTGCCTAATCCACCGGATAAGATTTGCGCCTCAGATCTCAATGAACTAGTGCTGGCGTATCGCAAGTGGGCCGTATGCTTACCAAGTGATACGCATAATGCTACCTACGAACTAATCGCTGCCGCGTATATATACCTGAAGACAGGGAGAGAAGACAGCCTGACCGAAAGAAAAGATCTGCTGTTTACTTACCAGCGTTTTACCAAAGAACTGAGGAAACTTGTCGGAACTGAGCCATTGAGCAAGGAGACTCTGCGTCTGATGAGATGACTAGGAGTCAAGCAACACAGAATACGACACTCGCTGCTTCCCTCATTTTGACTTTTAGAAATCTGCCGCTTGAAACGCAACTAAGCAACGGTTTGCATGTCACCCCCGACAGTGAACAGCGTCACCGAGCTAGATAGGCCAAGGCCTGAAAGCCTTCCGGCCATCACGACAATCATCTCGCCCTTAGCTACCGCGCCGCTCTCCAGCAAGACTTGCTCTCCCTGTTTCAACATCTCTTCGGTGGTCAAGGCGTGCGGCATGAGCAGCGACTCCACTCCCCAGATCAACGCAAGTTCGCGTCTCACGGCCTCGGAATTCGTCAGCGCCACGATCCTCTGCCCGGGGCGCAGCGCTGAAAGCCGGCGAGCCATTAATCCTGACTCAGTCAGGACCGCCGTCACCTTCGTTTGCATTTCTTCAGCAGCATGGGCCGCAGCCTCGCAAAGCGCGCGGCTGACGCGGCCAGACTGTCTACCGGCCCACTTCAAATAGTTATCCGCGGGGATTTCTCTTCCTGACTCGGCCGATTCAATAATCCGGCACATGGTTTCCACCGCCGGCACCGGATAGAGTCCGCTCGCGGTTTCATTCGAGAGCATGAGAGCATCCGTGCCGTCCCAGACTGCGTTAGCCACGTCAGAGGCTTCGGCGCGAGTTGGCCTTGGATTAGTAACCATGGATTGCAGCATCTGCGTGGCGGTGATCACCATCTTGCCCGCCTCAACGGCCCTCGCAATGATCCGTTTCTGATAAACCGGCACCAGCTCAACGCTCGTCTCCACTCCTAAATCCCCACGGGCAACCATGACCGCATCAGCCGTAGCGATGATCTCGTCAAGGTGATCTATTGCTTCGGCTTTCTCAATCTTCGCCACCAGGGGAGCGCGTCCGCCGGCTTCCCTGATCAAAGCCTTCGCGCGAGCGCAGTCTTCCGCGCGGCGTACAAAGGAAAGCGCGATGTAATCCACGTCCTGGGCGACGGCCCAGTTGAGATCGGCGATGTCTTTCTCGGTTAGCGAGTCAATCGGCAGAGACACTCCCGGGAGATTGATGCCTTTGCGTTCACCCAGCACGCCGCCATTAATTACCCGGCAAACGACGTCAGTTCTGGTTGTGCTTTCAACCACGAGCGCGATGGCCCCGTCATCGAGCAAAAGCCTGACGCCCGGCTCCGCCACATGGGCCAGATCCGGATAGTTTGTAGCAACCTGCTTGTTGTCTCCGACGATGTCGCGCGTCGTGAGAATAAAGGTGTCGCCGGTCTTTAACTCTACCGGCTGCGCATTTTGAAGTTGGCGCGTGCGAATCTTTGGACCAGACAGATCGACCAGCACGGCAAGGGGCCGATTCAAATTCCTGGCGGCAGCGCGGGCGCGCGCAATGTCTTCGGCTTTTTCCTCAAGCGTGCCGTGCGACATGTTTATCCGTACGCCGTTTGCTCCGGCATGCAACAGACTCTCGATCACACCGGGCTCGCGCGAGGCCGGTCCAAGTGTGGCCAGAATTTTTGCTTTTCTCGTTGCTTTCGAATCTTGTTCCAGGTTACTTCTCCTCCACCTCGCCCGTCTCACCCAGTCCGGGCTACCC
The DNA here is from genome assembly GCA_035557535.1 of Pyrinomonadaceae bacterium. Lineage (GTDB taxonomy): Bacteria > Acidobacteriota > Blastocatellia > Pyrinomonadales > Pyrinomonadaceae > PSRF01. Next base: position 7,667 of record DATMDU010000143.1, on the reverse strand, counting down.
GCGTAGTTAGATCACGCCGAAGCCAAACCAACATAACATCACAGTTGCAAAAACCAGAGTCGAAAGAATCTCAAGAGTGATCCACATGATGATTGGGCTTTGCACAAAAAGTAACGCTCAATGGCGAGAAGCCCCCCCATGTAAGCACTAAGAGACGAGTACTTGAGTGGGTCGACAAATACAGAACCGGGAGCGGTAGCGACCGCGTCCCGCACTCAACGCAACAATTCAGGTAAACCTGAAAGGTTTAGCAAGACGTAACCCAACTTGATTGTTTTACCCGGTCGCTACCGCTCCCGGTTCTGTATTCGTGGACACACGACTGAGGCCTGTCTCGCTGGGCGCGAACCGCTCTTAGCCGGACTCTTTGTGCAAAGCGTGATCAGCGACAATGTCTGACTATTTGCTAAGGTCCTGAGTCTTTTTGCCCGACTGCGCTCTCAATCACTTTCTCCAACTCGCCTCCAGTCGATTCCTGGTAGCCGACAAATCTCTTCGCGAGTTGGCCGTCGCGACCAAACACGAAGGTCTGCGGAATCGTTTGGTCGTCGGAAAGAAACAGATCCGTCAGCGACTTGTCGGGAAAACCCAGCGGGTATGGTATGCCGAGTTCGCGAGCGAAGTCAGCCACTTTGATTCGGTCGTCCGGCCCGCCAACATTTAATCCAACTATTACCAACCCTGCAGCGCCAAACTTTTCTTGAAGCTCAACCAGTCTCGGGATGCTCGCGCGACATGGCAGGCACCAGGTGGCGTAGAAGTCGAGTACCAATACCTTACCGCGGTAATCAGAAAGTCTGGCGCGATCGCCATTCGCCAGAGCCCAGCCCATCTCGGCATTTGCCTTCAACGGCGGCATCGGGAAAGTGGTGCTCGGAGGACCGGAGAGCACCGGCGTCGGATCCGAGTCCGCGGACTTTTGATTACACGCCCAGGATGTCGTGACCGAAGTGGACAGGAGCACAGCGACGAGGAGCCGGATCATCTTAATCGGCGCGATGGGACTCCTGGGATTCTTAACTGTGTTCATAAATCAGCGATGCAAGACGTTAGTGAAAAGCATTCTACACGCGGGTCCGCGAAATCAAGCAGTTCAGCGATTCGTACAAAACGTCTGTCATCTTTATACTGGGACCGCGGGCGTCCCGCCCGCAACGCGCTGTAAGCGCGCGGCGTTTTGGGAAACAATCTGCATGAATCATTTTCGCGCTTCGCGCTCATTGCGGGCGGGACGCCCGCGCTCCCAGTAACAACTTGCGAGAACGCATAGAACTTTTCTGTTTCTTTTTCCCGACTTCTTTACGATTTGCGAGTTAGCCCTTACGATTCACAAATGGACTTTCCGAAAACTGCTCGCAACACGGTGAGGCGTCTCCCAAAACGAGGAGTGTATGACCGAGAACTCGTTTTTTCCATTCTCGACGAAGCCTTTATCTGTCACGTCGGGTTCGCAGTCGAAGGTCAACCCTACGTAATTCCCACCGGCTTCGGCCGAATTGACGACCGCTTATACATTCACTTTGATGGCCGCATTATCACATGGTGAGATGGGGGTTTCACCACCTTGCAAAGGGTCTGGACGAGGATTCATTATGGTACTTCCTGGGGGACAATCAAAAGCGTTTGCCAGCCCTACACCATGCCCGATCTCGTGCCGTGCCGTGTCTCTAAGAAACGGAGCTCTTGCCGCCGGAGCTGCTGACCTAACGTTCTTCCAAAATCTCATTACACCAGACCTTGCTGACCCGCTGGAGTTCATGGTTAAGGCTGCTATCGAATCACCATAAGAGTCGATGTAAGATGCGATAATAGCGTTGTTGCCTCCGGGAGCAGGAGGTGACGCCGTAGCAACTACGGTAAACCTTACCCCAGAATTGTTAACTTCATCATCCAATCCAGAATAGCTTCAGTTATCTGTTCGCTTTCGGCTCCGGTAAATCCAGAACTCATATCGATATAAACGGTAACTTGAGCGCCTTGAAGGAACTGAACGCCGCCCCTCGGTGGAACACAACACGGCTCTGCTTGCGATTGCACAGAGGATACCAACACGCCAAAAATAGGAACGGTTAGGATAAAAGTCGCAAGTATGCCCAAAGCATATTTACGATTCATCATTGTTTCCCCTTATGGTTCGATGGTTGAGCCATGCCAAGGGCTGAGGATAACTCTCTCAAAAACGATGTTTCATCCGCTCCTGCGTAGGCATTAATCGGATGTTTCGATCCCAACTTATCTAGCGGAAATACTGTAACTCATAGGCCGTCAGAATATGGAAATCGTTCTCGTAAGAACCTCCATTAGACGACAGGTGTGTCAGGAAAAGAACGTACCTACTGCCTACACGCGGCATATCTTGATCGTTTGTTGAAGAGACAATTAGTTTTCCCGATGGAAGCCGTAAGCGTCCACTGCTCCGTTCTACGATTATCAAGTCGACATTATTGACCGGTGTTGTGCCGGCATCCTTGAGTACTTTCGTAATACGAACCACGAATTCAGAGTAGATTTCCGAGTGGTCGTCAGATACGTATGCTTCAGCAGTCACAATGTCCCCAATGATTACAGCGTCGCTCTTCACTACGGGAAAGGCTGGCAGTCCGCGCGCCCATTCGCTATTCGTGAAGATTTCGTCCGTGGCCTCAGTTATGCGCGGTGAATGCCGGCTATTGTATTTTTTGCTCTTGAGCTTTCTTTTTTCTCTTTTAATCGGGTCTGGGGATTCTGGGGTCCAAGAATCCGCAACAGGAAAATTGCTGAGATCACGCTTATCCCTTTTATCAGCCTGTTGCTGTGCTTGAGGAGCCAACAAAGCCACTGTCACAATAATTGTCAGTAGTAGGAAAATCGCTAAATAGCGTCGCATTGAGTACTCCTTTAATGAAGTAAGCCGAGGGGAGAAAAGGCTGCCAGGAGCTGGCAAAGGAATCTACGCCACGCATCTTAGGCGTGTCAACGACGCTGATTTCATGGTAGAAATTTCGTTTCTTACAAGAATCCTGGTAACGCGGTTGAATTGACGGATCGACACCATCTGAATCTGGTATAAGTCAACCTTGAACTCGAATAAGTCTGCACTCAACATGAATCGCCCGTGGCTGTGGGCAGCGATTCTCGCCGTTTTAGCCGGCACGGCGCTCCTGCTTCGCCTCCAGGGACGACTATGGATTTGCGCTTGCGGCAGATTGGATCTCTGGTCCGGCAACATCTGTAGTTCAGACAACTCGCAACATTTTCTTGACCCTTACAGTTTCACTCACCTGCTTCACGGCTTCCTCTTCTTTTGGTTAATTACCTTGCTGATGACATTGGTATTGAAAGACCTGCGTCCCGCCTGGCAAGTCGTGATCGCTGTCTCAGCCGAAGCTTTATGGGAAGTCTTTGAGAATACAAACTTCATCATCGATCGCTATCGCGCCACAACTGCCGCTTTGGGCTACAACGGCGACACGGTCGTCAATTCTTCGGGCGACATTCTCTGTTGCCTGGTTGGGTTTCTAATTGCACGCCGGCTGGGCTGGCGGCGTTCTCTGATTGTCTTCGCCATCATGGAGTTAATTTTGCTTGCCTGGATCAAAGACAGCTTGCTCCTTGAAATCTTGATGCTGACATTTCCGGTTGACGCGATTCGAGCGTGGCAGTTGTGCCCATGAAAGGCATGGGGCAATGTCCGCCCGGCTTTACACCTGTTCCGCGATTTACCGATTGACCGTTCGCGGTTTACCATAACCGGCATGAAATCAAAGGCTCACCTAAGGCTAATCGTCATCGCATTCGCCGCGAGCGGGTTCTTAATAACTGCTTGCGCGCAAAACCCGACCGCTACACCGCCACCAAGTTCGGCTACGCCATCGAAGCCGATTCTGAAGAACATTACTCCGGCGGATCTTGCGAAGCTCCGCTGGATTGAAGGCTCCTGGCGCGGCACCGGCGACATAGACAAGCCTTTTTACGAGCGCTACAAATTTGAAAACGATACCACGCTCGCTGTGGAAAGCTTCGAAGATGAACAGTTCAGCAAGGCGACGGACGTGAGCCGCTTCGAGCTCAAGGACGGAGAGTTTGGCAGCACAGATCCGGATGGGCGGCGTTCCGCAGCGTCAGCCATCGACGCCAACTCGGTAACGTTTGAGCCTGTCGTGAAATCGCGCAACACGTTCCGCTTTGAACGCGAGTCGGATAATTCCTGGAAGGCCATTCTCACCTGGCCGGCGACAGATAAAGCGCCTGCCGGTCAACGCATTTACAAGATGGAACGCTGGCCGCCTGCCGGAAATAAATAGTACATGTAGGACAGACATTCCTGAGTGGGACGAATAATTCAGAACCGGGAGCGGTAGCGACCGGGTCAATTATTCAAAGCCGTACTAACTTTGCAGAAACCCGTGGCCTGTTTCGATGAATCTTGGGACCCGGTCGCTACCGCTCCCGCTTCTGAATTATTCGACCCACGAAGCCGGACAGGATATTCTTGACCGTCTCTTGGGCTCCTTCCAGCTATCGAAGTTGAGATGGCTCTGATACCGCCTGAACAAATAAGGAGAAACTTTATGATCCCGCCCCGTTTCCCCAAGTCGGTCATCGCTGGCGTCTGCGCCACCGTGATCATCACACTGTCGTCACTTTCACTACCTGCGGATGCGCAGGCGCAGTCCAGATCCCGCACGAGGCGCGTACCAGCGCGCGCGGTGAAGCAATACACAATTGAGCAGTTTATGAACACCGTGCGCATCGGCGGCAGCTCGTTTTCAGCCGACGAGAAATCCATTCTCTTTCACAGCAACCGCACGGGCATTTTTAATGTTCACTCGGTGCCGGTAGCCGGAGGTGGTCCGACTCAGCTCACTAAATCCACGAAGGAGAGTACTTACGCGGTCGCATTTCTTCCAGACTCGCGCATTCTCTACGCTTACGACAAAGGCGGAAATGAAAACAGCCATCTTTACCTGCGTGAGATTGACGGCAAAGAGCGCGACCTGACCCCGGGCGACAAAGTGAAGGCAAACTTTCTGGGCTGGAGTCAGGATCGAAAGTCATTTTTCTATTCAACGAACAAACGAGATGCACGCTTCTTCGATGTTTACGAAATGGCGATCGCCGATTTTACTTCCACACTCCTCTACCAGGATGAAACGGGGATGGACTTCGGCGATATTTCAAACGACAAGAAGTTTATTGCTTTTCAAAAGAACGGCAGCTCTCCTTCCGATTCCGACGTTTATCTCTACGACACAGAAACGAAGGAGATGAAAAACCTGACGGCGCACACCGGTGATGTTGCTAACAGCCCTCAGTCTTTCGACGCGAAATCAAGACATCTTGATTACACCACTGACAAGGGCGGCGAGTTTCAATACATCGCCCGGTACGATCTTGCCAGCGGCAAGCATACGACTGTGGAAAAAGCGCCATGGGACATTTCCTATACTAATTATTCGCGCACTGGAAAGTATCGTGTAGTGGCGATCAATCAGGACGCGCGCACGAAGATCAAGATATACAATGCCGCCACCGGCGCCCTTGTTCCGCTGCCCAAGCTTCCTAATGGCGACATCACCGGAGTCAACATCTCTCCCAGCGAGAAGTTGATGGCCTTCTACCTGAACGGCGACCGTAGCCCGAGCGATTTGCACGTTTACAATTTTGCCACCAGGAAGGTCACCCGGCTCACAAACAGCCTCAACCCGGAGATCAATGCGGGCGATTTGGTTGATTCGCAGGTGATTCGCTACAAGTCGTTTGACGGGATGGAAATTCCTTCAATTCTCTACAAGCCACACCAGGCCAGCGCGCAGAACAAGGTGCCCGCGGTGCTGCTCATACACGGCGGTCCCGGCGGCCAGACCCGAACAGGCTACAGCGCGGTGGCCCAGTATCTGGTAAATCATGGTTACGTGATTCTCGGCGTCAACAACCGTGGCTCCAGTGGTTATGGTAAAACGTTTTTCACTGCCGACGATGGCAAACACGGTAACGAGCCGCTCTGGGATTGTGTCGAGGCCAAGAAATACCTCGCTTCGCTCGGCTACGTTGATGAAAACAAGATTGGCATTATGGGCGGATCCTACGGCGGCTACATGGTGCTGGCGGCTCTCGCATTCAAGCCCCACGAGTTTGAAGTTGGCGTTGATATCTTCGGCGTTTCCAACTGGGTCAGAACGTTGCAGTCTATTCCGCCTTATTGGGAATCGTTTCGTAAGTCGCTCTACAAAGAGATAGGCGATCCCAATACGGAACTGGCTAAACTTCGCGCAACCTCTCCGCTCTTCCATGCGGACAAGATCGTGAAGCCATTGATTGTTTTGCAGGGCGCGAACGATCCGCGCGTCATCAAACCGGAGTCAGACGAAATCGTGGAAAGCATTAAGAAACGCAAAGGCGTGGTGGAATACGTGCTCTTCGACAACGAAGGCCACGGCTTTACCAAGAAGGCCAACGAGATTCGCGCCTACAAAGCGATTCTTGATTTCCTCGATCAACACCTTAAAGGATAGGAACCCGGCCGTAGGGCCCATCAACTTCGCCGGCGCGATGCGTCGAAAAAAGCCCGCAAAGAAAACCGCTGACCGTGAGGCCGTTGACCGACAATCGTCGGTCGCGGCCCCTCGCTTTCGACTCGAAGATCTATTCTCAAAAAACAATCGGGGACTGCTGCTCGATATTGTCGTTTTCGTCGCCAATATCCTGTTCATGCAGTTCCTCACCAGCCTCGTCATCGAACTTTTCCACGGAATGTCAGCAGAGTATCCGCTGGCGAAGCTGGGACTTGGGCTCATCTTCCTGGCGATGTGGATATTGCCCTTCGCTGGGGCCGTCTTGAAACGCTGGCACTTTCACCAGCGCCTGACTGCCCAGGGGAAAACTGTTGACGAAACAAAGCTGGCCGGTTGTTTGTTCAATCCAATCTTTTATTTTTGCCTGAACCTGGTGATCACATCTGCGGTCCTCACCACTCTCGGCGAATTTTTTTTCGGCAGGCGGTTGCTCAATTCGGGCGCAGCCTTTGTCCCGTTTGTTATTGCGGGTTTTATCCTCACGGTCTTTCAGACATATTTCATTTACCGTTACTTCTCGCAGCCGAAAGTTCCGCCGACATCACGATTCCTGCTCAGTCCGCATAGCGAAGCGCTGGGAGACATCTGCTTGTTTCTCAACATGATGCTGTTTCAGGTTTTTTGGAATATGTTAGCGTTTGCTCCGCTGGGCCGGCCTTCAAGTCTCCTGGAGTTTGGCGGCAGACTTTTTTTACTGTGCTTCATCGCTCTACTGATCTACTTCCCACCGCGCATGTTTTATCTCGCCGAAGACATAAACCGGCGGCGTACATGGCTGACGATGCTGATCGCGAATTCACCGGTCATAGTGCGCGTCCTTATCGGCGCCGATTCAAATATGATGACGGTCTGGTAAGAACCCCGAAATCCGCTGGCCGCCAGGGTTTGCACAAAAAGTCGTTGATGGTTGCTTTCAGCGCCAACGGCGTTAAATGTAAAAGCCAGGCCAACGGCCTTGATAATGACGGCGCATTTTCCAGCGCTGAAGGCGCGAAATGGCCACCCAAAAATTGCCGCGATTTCCTAAGTAACCATTATTCCGCGCTTTCAGCGCTTAGTATCTTTGCTCTCGATTGACTCCTGGGCCGCTGGCCCAGGCTATTACATTTCGCG
>DATMDU010000142.1:0-7286 GCA_035557535.1 Pyrinomonadaceae bacterium | reverse complement strand
TTTTCCAGCGCTGAAGGCGCGAAATGGCCACCCAAAAATTGCCGCGATTTCCTAAGTAACCATTATTCCGCGCTTTCAGCGCTTAGTATCTTTGCTCTCGATTGACTCCTGGGCCGCTGGCCCAGGCTATTACATTTCGCGGCGTTGGCGCTTGAATGCAGATACTACCTCGACTCGAATCCTACTTTTTGTGCCAAGCACATCTGAGCGACGGTGCAGGACGTTGAAACGAAATTTGTCCGGTCCCTGGTCGCGGATGAGCTCAGGCAGGTTGTTGGTGCTCCGTTGGCCCAATGGTTTTGATCGCCACCACGATTCCCGCGAGCCACCAGAAGACCAGCGCAACTTCGCCGTCCCCGAAGTTGTAGTTAACCATTGAGCTGGCGAAGAATCCTGCAACAGCTCCAGTGGCGCCCAGCATCAAGCCATATCGATTTGTGTCGCCTGAATCGCGCAACGAGTTTTCGCCTTTCGTTGCTGTCCGCCAGAAAATCCACATAATCCAAAGCCAGAGGACCAACGCCGGCAGTCCCCGATCAAAAGCGAGTTGTAACGGCGTGGAGTGTAAATGGAGCATATCTTTGCCGGGGAACCCCCACTCGTTCCAGTGCATCTGCATCGAGTCCATGCCGTGTCCAAAAATGGGGTGATGAAGGATCCGCCTGAGCCCCGTCCTGGCCACCTGAACCCGGAGCGAAGAGCTATCGTCCCCCAGCCAAAGCGCATCGCGCGCGCGGGTTTGAGAAACGACGAAAGCGCCCACGGAAAGGAGAATCAGCAGACTCACGAGACTGATTGTTCTGGCTTTTGACGTGAGGGCTCGGAAACTGATTACGCAGACGCCGATCGCAACCGCCACCAGCACGGTTCGCATAGCCGTCAACGCCACGCCCAAAGCAAGGATCACTGCCGCGACAGACGAAAGTTTTGCCCGGAGATTAAACCGGTGGTTGGTAAAGTTTGCCAACGCCAGGCCAAAAGCGAGCTGGACCAGGAATTGAAGGATCTCCGCGTAGGTTGAATAGTGACGCGTCCATCCCGACGCGCGAAATCTGTGGGTAGCTTGATCGCCAGTTATTCCAGAGGGTGAGATGCGATTTCGAATCGCGTCCGTGACTGTCAGTCCCGGACGCTCGAGATGTTCACCTCGCGAGATCACGCTCACGCTCAATTTTGTATCGGCCGGCGAAGCCTTGATGATCTGCTCGATCTCGGCCACCGAGCTAATTCGCGCGCCACCTACGCGCCAAATAGCGTCTCCCGGTTCGATCTTCAGCGGTCGTAACGGACTCTCCGGCGATATTGATTCAATGACGATGCCACGGCCCAGCGCCAGGTCATACAGGCTGTAGGCTGTTCCCGCGACACCCGACAAAATCATTACCGCAACGAGCCAGACGGCAACGCGCCGGGTCACGATTGCGTGCGTTAGATAAAAGAGGAAGACGACACAGGTTGACTGGATTTTTGCAATGCTGATGCTCGGTTCTTCGGAAAAAAAAGATGAGGCGATGGTCCAGAGGAAAAACAACCAGATAGGAAGATCAAATCGAGTGTGACGAAAGCCTGTTTCTCGGGAAGCGATGGATCGCGTTAGCCAACCGCCGGCGGCTATGGCCAGAGAGATTTCGGCCGCGGCTATCGAATGCGGGGCAAAGACTGAAAAGAGCAGCATGCCACCGACGGCAACTGTTTGTCCCAAACGCGACCAGCGCTGCCGGACTGAAGTCGACTGCGAACTCTTGTTTGTAGGCTCAGTCAATATCTGCAAAGCCGGACCATACCAGGTGAACAGCGATGGAAATTCAAGTCGCTAAGTTTAACTTGCCGAGATTCGGCAGAAGAGATTCGAACCAGTTCGACATAAAACTCGGAATCTTTTCCTGACAGAGCACTACTCAAATCGACTCCGTTGACAGCAATATTTTCCGCATGTTAGCGTAGCTTTTGGCTTTTCCGGCGGGAAAAGCTACCAACCTGGCAACCATTGCTGTAATTCCCCCTCAAATCAACCTTCCGCGTTTGACTCTGCTCCCATACTTGATGGTACATAATACTCCTCTATGGCTTTCGAAAAAGCGAAGGTATTAAAGGCGGCTGAAAAATTTCTTTCCCAGGGAAAGATTCCGGCTGCCATAAAAGAGTATCGCCAGATCGTTGACAACGATCCGGATGATCATACCGCTCTCAACATGTTGGGGGATCTTTTTGCGCGCGCGGGGGATAAAGAGGAAGCCGTTAACTGTTTCTTGCAGATCGCCGATCATTTTCGTGAGCAGGGTTTCGCTACGAAGGCCATCGCGATGTACAAGAAGATCGAGAAGCTGAAACCTCGCGATCCTGCCACAGCCAACGCACTGGCCGACCTTTACGCTAACCAGGGACTCATAGTTGATGCCCGAGCGCAGTATCTGGTCGTTTCCGAGGCCTACATTAAGGCTGGGGATACGAAGCGTAGTTTGAAAGTGCTGCACAAGATTGCGGATCTTGATGCGCACAATACCGAAGTTCGACTCAAGTTGGCCGAAGGTTATCTCAGAGAGAACATGCAGCAGGAAGCAGCCAGGGCCTTTACCGAAGCCGCGCAGCGCATGTTTGAAAATGGTGACTTCGACAGGTCGCTCGCGGCTTTCTCGCGAGCCCGGGAACTGCGACCAAACGATCGCGGCGTGCTCAAAGGACTAGTTTCGGCTCACACTGCTCTGGGGGCCGCTGACGATGCGGCTGAACTTCTCGAGAAGGCTTTGGCAGATGGAGCAGACGACCCGGAGATCGCCTCGATGCTGGCTCAGGCCTATATCGATGCCGAAGACGCTGCCGGCGCCGAACTTATAACAGCAAGGATCGTCGAGGCAGATTCGCGCGAATATCGCCGTTATACGGAAGTGGCGCGGCTTTATTTGAAAATCGGCAGCGAGGACGACGCAGCCAGAGTTCTCGGCATGATCACTGAAACGATGCTTGCAGCGCGTGAAGAGAACGATCTGCTCGAACTGGTGGATGAAGTCCTGGCGCGTGCTCCAGAACAGGTAGCTAGTCTTCGTTTGCTGGCCAGAATTTACTGGTGGCAACGCGACAATGAAAAACTTCGCTCAACCCTGGAGCGACTCGCTGAGTCTTCTGAAACCGCCGGCCTCGAAGATGACGAGCGCTACGCCCTGACGCAGCTTGTTCGCCTGGCTCCCGACGAGCCACGCTTCCTGGAACGCTTAACAGAGCTCGGAGGTTTTGCAGACGAGATTTCAGAAGAAGCGGAACTTGCGACTCCTCCAACTGTTCCGGAGGTTCCTTCCTTTGACAGCTTTGAGATTATGGGGGAGCCTTCGTCCGAAGCGGCAGCAGCCCAGCCGCCGGTAACAAGCCCGAGCGATGAGTTTGAATGGAACTCCGTTTCTGAGGAACCTTCAGATCCGAGCGCTTCTTTCGCCGACCTAAATGAGACGGACGAGATTGAGAACAGCCAGGCTGGGAAGAAGTTGGTTCCCGACACTTCTTCGCCCGGTCCAGCTTCCAGTCTGTTCAAGTTTGAAGATAATGCTGAGCAGCCTGTTACTGAAGATGGGCGGGTCGCTCCCAACGTCGAGTCGTTGCTGCAGCAGGAACTGGAGAGCGTTGATTTCTATATCAACCAGGGCTATTCCGATATTGCGCTCGACACGCTGGAGTTGCTTGAACGCCAGGTAGGGCCTCATCCCGAAATCACCGCCCGGCGAGAGAAATTGGCGGCAGGCGGGCAAGGGGTTCCAGCCGCCGATACGTTTTCGGCAGGGTCGGAAGTGCTCACGAGCGGTTCTCGGATCGAGCCTGAAACGGAATTAACGATTGACGTCTCGTTCGGTGACTTAAATGAATCGAAGATAAAGCCGGTGCAGACACAGATGGCTGATCCGGCACCCGCCGAGTTCGCCAGCGGAATCGATTCCGGATTGGCTGAGATATTCGAGGAGTTTCGAATTGAAGCCGAGGAAGACGACGGCGTGCCGCATGGAGATTTTGAAACGCATTACAACATGGCGACCGCTTACCAGGAGATGGAGCTGCTGGATGAGGCCATCCGCGAATTCCAGGCTGCTGCCGGACTGATTAGTCCGGCGGACGGCACGGCGCGTTATTTTCAGTGCTGCAATATGTTAGGCCACTGCTTCGTTAAGAAAGACATGCCGCAAGCCGCAGTTATCTGGTTTAAGAAGGGGCTTGAATCTCCGGGCCGCAGCACAGAGGAATATACGGCCTTGCAGTATGAGCTGGGTTCTGCGTATGAACACATGGGCGACCTTACTCGCGCCGAAGGAGTGTTCACTGAGGTCTACGGTGTCGACGTCAGATACCGTGACGTGGCTGAGCGGCTCCAGGCAATTCAGGTTCGAAAAACCGAAAAGAAAAAGAAGAAGCGATGAAGACAGTGAATAGTGAATGGTAAATGGTAAATAGTCTCTCGGTTCTCTAGGTTTTGACTATTTACCATTTACCATTCACTATTTACCAACACACATGTCAGCCAAGTTAAGCGTAATTTTTTATATCATTCTCTGCTTCGAGATCGGCGTCGTGCTTACCCTTTTGCCCTGGATTCCGCAAGGCACCCTGGGCTTGAGCGACTGGGGCAATAACTATTTTCTCTTGTACGCGGCGCGGAAAACCGGCTCGTACACGCTGCAGACGGTAGTCGCATCGGGGTGGATGCGAGGCGCCGTTACGGGCATTGGATTATTAAACCTGGGAATCGCCTTCTGGGAAATTTTCCATTTCAGGCAAACTGTGCGGGCGCTTCAGGAAAGCGTTGACCCCGCCGCCCTTTCCAAAAGAGATGCCAACCGAGTTTCTGCAGCTTCGACATCGCAAACTGATCTATCTGATAACCAGCGGCGAGACGACGCTCGCGACCTCACCGGCAACTGAAGACTTCTCTCGGCTGCTCGATCTGGCCAAAGCGGCGGTTGAGGCCAAAGTCGATTTGTTTCAGATTCGAGAAAAGGAACTGAGTGCTCGGGTTCTTTATGAGCTAACGAGGAGTGTTGCCACACTCACTCGTGGTAACCACACGAAACTGCTCGTAAATGATCGCGCCGACATTGCCGCCGCCGCAGGCGCCGACGGCGTTCATCTCGCAACTACTTCACTCCCGACCGGCGTGATCCGCAAATCTTTCGGCAAAGATTTCCTGATTGGAGTCTCCACGCATTCTGAAGCAGAGTCGCTTGAGGCGCGCGCGACGGGCGCCGACTTCGTAGTCTTTGGTCCAGTTTTCGAAACGCCGGCCAAGCTGGAATACGGTCGGCCGCAGGGACTGGATAAACTCAGAATAATCGCGTCGGCGACGGAGGATTTCCCTGTGTTGGCTGTGGGAGGAATCGACGTGGATAGGGTTGCGGAGTGTGTCGATGCTGGAGCGAGCGGAGTTGCGGCCATCAGGATGTTGAGCGATCCAACAGAACTTCATCACGTCGTCGCCGAAATCAGAAGCCATCCACGAAATCACACGAAGCAACGCGAATGGATTTAGTTCGCGCAACTTAGTGTGTTTCGTGGATCGTGTTTGGCTCATGAGGGAAATGGAACCTGATTCAAAATCTCTTTCCGCGTTGTCGAGGGCGCTGACGATCGCCGGGTTCGATCCGTCCGGCGGAGCCGGCGTGCTCGCGGACGTCAGCACCTTTGCAGCCTTCGGGCTGACAGCCTCAGCAGCGATCACTTCAATTACTTTTCAAAACGCGAGTCAGGGCTTTGGTGCAATAGATCAAACCGGCGACTCGGTACGGGCCCAGGTCTTACCGCTGTTGGACGACTTTACTTTCGGTTGCGCGAAGACGGGAATGCTGCCGACGAGCGAAGTCGTAAGAGAGGTTGCGCGGTTGTTTCGCGAAAGTGGGCTGCCGCGACCAGTGGTCGACCCGGTAATGGTTTCGAGTTCGGGGCAAAGGCTGATGGAAGAAAACGCTCTTGAGAGGTTCATCTTTGAGTTGTTGCCGCTGGCGCGATTAGTAACTCCAAATATCCCGGAAGCCGAGGCTCTCACTGGCGCCTCGATAACGTCGGAGTCAGAGATGCGCCGGGCTGCGGCGACGATTCGCAAGATGGGCACACGCGCGGTACTAATCAAGGGAGGTCACCTACCCACGCTCCCTGAGGAGTCTATTGACGTGCTTGATAATGATGGAGACGTGACGGTATTTCGTGAGATGCGGATCGCCGGCCCAGGAATTCGTGGGTCAGGCTGTGTGTTGTCGGCTGCGATTGCCGCGGGACTAGGAAATGGAGAAACGCTTGAAGAAGCCGTTGCGGGAGCTAAGAGTTTTGTTTTGGAAACGATACGATGGGTCAGCGAGCGTGGGTGAAGGTTCAGAGTTCCAGTTAGCCTACCGAGATTCTGCGACGCTTTGGAGGCATCGTCGGAGGAGGTCCTCCTCTTCCTGGGATTACGGCGTTTATTGAGGGCAAGTCGCCCGCGGTCCAGTGATTAGCTTGAACGAAAACACGCGAGAGTTATCAAGGGTTGTGAGGAACTCTCTGAACCAGATCAGTTTTCGCCCGCCGCTGCTTCTATCGTCACGGTTTCCATCTTTACTTCAGAGCTGGGACGATCGTCGCGACCAGTGGCCGTAGTGGCGATGGCGTCAACTACGTCGAGACCATCCGTCACTCGGCCGAAGATCGAATAGCTTGGCGGCAATGGATAATCTGCATGCATTATGAAAAACTGCGACCCATTGGTGTTTGGCCCAGCGTTGGCCATTGCCACGGTGCCTTTCTTATAACCTCTCTGGTAAAGCGCTGAAGAAGCGTCAATCTCGTCATTGAAGCGCCCGCCCCATGCCGACTCGCCACCGCGTCCAGTACCAGTTGGATCGCCACCCTGAATCATGAAGCCCTTGATAACGCGATGAAAGATTACGCCGTCGTAATAACCGCGTTCCGCCAGAGTGATAAAGTTTTCTGTAGTCTTAGGTGCGTCTGATTCCAGAAGTTCAAACCGGATTGTGCCCATGTTGGTTTGAATAGCAGCGGTGCGATTTGGCATGTGTCTTCCTCAAGAGTGAAAAGTAAAAAGTGATAACTGATGCGTTCCCAGGGGATGTGACAAGATACTTTGTTTGTCGGTGGTTTGTCACCCGCGTGCGTTTCAAAGAGAATCTACCGCGAAGTTCGGTAGTGGGTCAGTTTGGAAATCGAAACAGTTTTCCTTTGCGAACTTTGCGTTTCAGCTTGGCGGTCTTTGCGGTTTTGTTTTGTACTAAAGCCTTACCGCAAAGGTCGCTAAGGCTTTCGCAAAGGACGCAAAGCAAACT
>DATMDU010000140.1:0-2221 GCA_035557535.1 Pyrinomonadaceae bacterium | reverse complement strand
GGTTCTTCCGGGATCATAGTGGGTAGAGATTGAGCTTTCCGCAGAAGAACAGGATGCGGGTCCGATAGTTGGCGAAGTTGCGAAAGCCGCGGGCGGCGGATTTGAGGCTCTGGATTTTTGAATTCAACCCTTCGGTGACGGCGTTGGTGATGTGGTGGCGCAAATAGGTGAGGAGGTTTTCCAAATGGCGTTTGAGCAGGCGCGCCACGTCGATGACCGGTTTGAGCCGGCTGCGGCTGACCCAGCTAAACCAGTCCTTGAAGAAGCGGCGCGCCCAGCCCTGGGTCTGGTAGTTCCAGAACTTGGAAAAGAGTTCCTTGGCCGCCCAGGCCCGCGCCACTTTCAAGTGCAGGTCCTTCAGGGCGGAGAATTCCTCCGCTTGTTCCGCGCTGAAATTTTCCGGATTGTAGAGCCACAGTTGGCGGGAGCCTTTGAGGGTTTCATCTCCCTGGGCCATCAATTCCTTGTGCTCGGCCCGGCGCACCTTGTCTACGGCTTCACTCAAGTATTTGCTGACATGAAATTTATCATGCACGATGTCGGCCTCGGGAACCTGTTTTTCAATCGTCTGGATAAACGGCGCCCACATGTCCACGGCCACGGCCTCCACCCCTTGTTTCTGCTCCGGGCTGAGCGTCTGCCACAACTGGCCGGCCGCGGCGGTGGTCCGCTCCTCCACCACGTCCAGCACGCGGGACTGGTCCAGGTCGGTGAGCAGCGTGATGTAGGACTGGCCGCGTTTAAAACTCTTTTCATCCATCCCCAGATGTTTCAAGCCTTCCAGTTGCCGCTGCTCCAGTCCCCGCGCCACGCCCCGGCGCATGATCTCCTGCGCCGTGTCCCAGCCAATCCCCAGCAACTCGCACCCCTGGCTGATGCTGGCGCTGGCCAGCAACACCTCCACCGCGAAGCGCTCGAAGAGCAAGGTGAAACGCCCCTGCGGCGCCGCCCACGGCACCGGCACCGTCTTAACTCCGTGCTCCGGACAGTGGGCGCGGGGTGCCCGCGCTCGAATCAACGTCGTGAATTGCATCGTGTCCAAATGCCGCCACGTCCGCTCCGGCGCGCAATCATGGATCGAACATTCCCGCTGACACTCCGGACATGGGGCCGCCGTTCCCCACTGCCAGCTCAACTCGATCTCCACCTTCTTTTCCGCGAGCTTCAGCTCCACGTTCTTGACCTCCCACGGACTGCCAATGCCTAAAAGCAACGCGTAGTGTTTCTGTATCTCCCCATCCAGGCTCATGCTCCAGAGCCTGCAGGCAAACCTTCCCCGGCCCAACCCAAAACCTCAACCCGGCGCAACGCAGCGGAGCGGAGTGAAGTCCGGCGCGAAGCGCTGCGATGCCCCTTCCATCCCGTCCGTTCAGATTGCACTCCCATCCTCTCAACTCAATTCCCTTCTTAAAAGCTCCCCGCCTTTTCCCGGTTACCCACTAAATTCCCGGAATATCCTAAATTGGATACATCCCCGTGCTCAAAGGATGTTTGGTAATCAGCCCTTGCGACTCCAACGCCGATAATTCACTAAAATGGTTGTTGTCCGGCGTAAGCAAGATTGTATAACGAACCTGTTCATTTGCCCACTCGGACTTAATGAGGTATGCCAGCACTAGCCTTTGGTTATCGGACAGTTCACCGCCTTGAAGCTTCGTTTCAATGTGGCGATCAAAGGCCTCAAAGAGCCGCCCCATCCTATCATCCAGAAGTTTCCCGGTGCATAAATGAAGTGTTACCTCGCTCGTCCCAAAACGATAAAATGGCAGATCAATTTCATTTTGGAGACACAAGTTGACCATTGTTGCCATTCCAATGCCGCGTCCTTCCCATTTGCGGAATACGCGCAACACATCCGCTAGTTTTGGATTGCGAGGCTTTGCTTCGGGAAGGATTCGACGCAAAGGCACACTTTCATCAGTTGCCTCAATCAATAGGTGCTGTCGAAACGCTCCGGGATTTCGGATGGCGATATGCTGCCCAGGTTTGATGGCGAGAATAACTTGTCTGTTGATCGAGTAATCTCGATGGGCCAAAGCATTGTTGACCGTTTCCCGCAAAAGTGCTTCCGGATACTGGGGGCGATTGCTACCGCCCTGGGCCACGCTTACCCCAATCTGAATGTTCCGGAGCAGATAGGCGAGACTCCCTTCCATGAGGGGAAGAATATTGTCAGCAAAGTCCTGCTTATCCCGGGCAATCTCCTGGGGTACGTCGACGT
>DATMDU010000139.1:0-2215 GCA_035557535.1 Pyrinomonadaceae bacterium | reverse complement strand
GAGATCAACGAGATAGCGCTTTTTCATCTGCCGATCTTTCGTCTCGCTGGCTGCAAATTCAAGTCGTACAACCTGACTTTGACAGCGGCAAGTACATTTGAGCCAGTAAGCCAGAATCGCCTTGATTGAATTGGTTGGGATTAGCCGGATCAGCATAGATACATCAAGCCAAAATCCTAGATACATGGATTTACATATTTAGCTTGACACATGCGGTTTCGATTCTGTATCCTTACGTACATGTACTTGCGTGAAACCCGTCAAAAACGAGCCGATGGCTCCTTCGTTACTCATCTTCAGCTGGCCGAGAGCGTGTGGAATCCGAAAAAAAAGCGCTCCGAGGTTCGCATTGTCCACAATTGCGGCCGAGCCGAAGATCCCAAAACGGCCGAGCGCCTGCGAACCCTCGCCCGCAGTATCCTCAAAAAATGTCATCCCGAAGAGATTGTGCAGCACTCCAGCCAGTGGCGCTTGGTCGATGCCTGGCCCTATGGCCCGCTCTACGTCTTGGAAGCGCTTTGGCAGCGCCTGGGCCTCGCCGACATCATCGCGGATCAACTGAAGGGCCGCAAACTCGATTTCTCGGTCGAACGGGCGCTCTTTGCCATGGTGGCCAATCGGGCCTGTGCCCCCTGTTCCAAGCTCTACTGTTATGAGCAGTGGTTGCGCGAAGACGTCCGGATGGCGGGAACCGATACGCTGGGCCTGCATCATCTCTACCGGGCCATGGATCTCCTGGAAGCCCATAAAGAAGGAATAGAGCAAGCGCTCTATTTCCGCCTCGCCGATCTGCTCAACTTGGATGTGGAGCTGATTTTCTACGATACGACGTCCTTGCACTTTGAAATCGACGCGATCGATCAGGGCCATGGTGAGGATGATCTCGTGGAAGGCAGTATGGCGGCCGGTGCCAAGACGTATCGGGCACCGCGCAAGCGGGGGATGTCGAAAAATGGCCGCTCCGATGCGCCGCAGATCGTCATCGGGCTGGCGGTGACGCGCGACGGCTTGCCGGTGCGCCACTGGGTCTTTCCCGGTAATACGGTGGATGTCACGACCGTAGCCCAAGTCAAAGACGACCTGAAGGGGTGGAAACTGAGCCGGTGTATCTTTGTGGGCGATGCCGGGATGGTCTCCCAAGAGAACCTCGATCGGCTCAGCAAAAGCGGGGGCAAGTACATCTTATGTATGCCGATGCGCCGTGGCGATGAAGTCACCACGGCGGTCTTACAGCGTCCCGGTCGCTTTCAGCAGGTGGCCGACAACCTGCGGGTCAAAGAAGTGGTGGTGGGTGAGGGTGAACGCCGTCGTCGCTACGTGGTGTGCCACAATCCCCAAGAGGAAAAGCGCCAGCGGCTCCATCGTCGGCAGGTCCTGCGAGAACTTGAGGCCGAGCTGGCTTCCCTGAAAGAAGTGCGGGGCGAGAGTCACAGCAAGCGGGTGTGTCAGCTTCGGGCCAGCCGTCGTTATGGCCGCTATCTGCGTCTGACCAAAGGGGGATGACTGCGGATGGACGCGGCCAAACGACGCGCTGCTGAACAGCTCGATGGCAAATTTGTGGTGCATAGCAACGATGACAGCCTGACCCCTGCCGATTTAGCCTTGGGTTACAAGCAACTGCAACGGGTGGAAGAGGCCTGGCGCACGCTCAAAAGCGGCCTCCAGGTGAGGCCGGTCTACCACTGGGCGGTGCATCGCATTCACGCCCATGTGGCGTTAAGTGTGCTGGCGTTGTTACTGGAGCGGGTCATTGAGCAGGCCTGTGGCGACACGTGGCGCAACATTCAGGCCGATCTCGACCAGATAAAACTGGCGCAATTGTTGAGCCCTCACGGTACGGTTTGGCAGGTCACAGAACCCTCTCCAGACGCATCTAAGCACTTGAAATCCTTAGAGCTTAAGAATCCCCCAGCCATTTTACACCTCAGCTGAGTACCTACATACACGCCCTCTAGGTAAAAATCCCATAAGACATTATCTGATCTACAATTAAGCCGTGTGTGTATCTAGCGGGTGTCAAAGTCGGGTTCTTACCTGAGACGGGAAAGCGCTGGCCATCTGAGGACGAGAGTATCCCGGAGCCCCACATCTGACTCAAGGGTAGCTTGTGATGGTAGTTGACCAGGTTGGTAAAGGCGGCCTCAAGCGTCTCCTCTCGGATATACCACGTCGTGCACCAGGCCAATTGCCGATACGAGATATCGGTGCTTTGGGA
>DATMDU010000138.1:0-1006 GCA_035557535.1 Pyrinomonadaceae bacterium | reverse complement strand
AAAATGAGGGGTTGGAGTGATGGACGAGGAATTGGGAGACGAGCAGTGGGAGCTGATTGCGCCACTGCTGCCGAAACATAAAAGAAGAGGCAGACCTCGGGCTGAGGATCGGCGTACTTTGAACGGCATTCTTTGGGTGCTTCGCTCCGGTGCTCGCTGGAAAGACTTGCCTCCTACGTATGGCAGTCGGTCCACTTGTCACCGGCGCCTCCAGGAGTGGCAAGACCAGGGGGTTTGGGAGAGGATTCGCCTGCAGTTGCTCAGTACCCTGGACTCCCAAGCCAAACTGGACTGGAGCCAGGCCTTTCTGGATGGCAGTTTCGTGCCTGCTAAAAAAGGGGCGAGGATATCGCCTATGGCTGGAAAGGCAAAGGCAGCACTGTACACCTAGTGACGGAAGGTAAGGGACTGCCCCTGGCTTTTCTAGTGACCGCGGCCAATGTGTCCGAGGTTACCGTAGGACTTCAGGTGGTAGACCAAGTACGAGTGCCTCGGCCTCAAGGCCGACCTCGCCAACGCCCAGCCAGCCTGGCCGCTGACAAAAGTTACGACAGCGCTGATTTCCGGGGGGAGCTTCGCCGAAGAGGGATTGAGCCATCCATACCGCAGAGGAAGTTGAAGAACCGTCGTCGAAGGCCTGGTCGACTTCCCCAGGTGCATCAAGTTAGCCAGAGTCGCTGGAAGGTAGAGCGGAGTCACGGGTGGTTAGACAACTGGCGGAGATTGGTTACCAGGTACGACTGGTACACCGAAAACTACGTCGCTTTTCTCACCATCGCCTGTTTCATGGTTATCCTTTCAAGAATTCTCGGGTAGAGATTTTTGGGACTGGTTCATTTATGCGGCTGGAGTTTTGAAACAATTCTTGAGAAATGCGGTGTTCAGCTTGATGAGGCTGGAAATATTAAAAAGTAATAAGGAGCAGAAGAATAAAAATCTCTAATGCTTTGTCAAGGCCTATTGAGTTATGAAAATGCAATCTACCTTACAGACGCATGAGGGAAAA
>DATMDU010000137.1:0-187715 GCA_035557535.1 Pyrinomonadaceae bacterium | reverse complement strand
TGAATGGATTCTCTGTTAGCCACTTCTTGCGAATTGCCATGTTGAACAAAGCGCGTGCTGTCGACAACTGACGATGCACCGTAGCGAGTTCAACTTTGCTAGTTCCGTTGAGGCCGTTAATGCGAGCCACTTTGTAGTGTTCAAGCAAATCGCCATCTATTTTCCGTATGTCTTTGTCACCAAAAAACCGGACCAGTTGATTAAGCACGCTATGCGCCTTTTTAGCGCCTCGGATACCGGAGACGACCGCACCGTTCGAGTCGTAAGATGCCTCCATATAACGCGTCGTCTTGGCGTACTCAACAAGCTGTCGGAAAGTTATCTTACCTGCTACCAGTTCGGTCGGACCCTTTTCTAGTAGCTCAGTTTCTAGCTTAGCCCGTAGAGTCTTCGCATCTGTTTTGGTGTTGACTTCGGAACGACGTAACAACTCTCTTTTATTACCGTTGTTGTCTTCGTATCGAATGCGTGCGTACCACCTGCGATTGATTTTGCGTGTGGTGCGGCTAAGTATTTTCATCGCGCGCACCTCCCGCTTGACGCTGCTCTTTGGTGTTCTTTGCCATATCTTTCTCTCCGTTTGTGTGGGCCCAAAGCCAGTCTAAGTTTACCCCTTTGATTTACCCATTTCTACGTGATTTTCAAGACACAGCTGAACACTACGTGACACACAGGGACACAAGATTTCAGGGTCTTACTTAGCGTTTGCGAGTTTCTTAGAAACGGAGAGGTGTACTTGCTAGGTTGGCAAGGCGATGCTCTACCACTGAGCTACTCCCGCTTTGAGCGCAAGTGATTCTAATGATTCGATGATTGTTGTCAAGCGAGGTGGTTTTCTAACGGCAGATCATGCAGCTTACCATCCACAGATTACGCCGATTACGCAGAACGAAACAGAACGGGATTACTGCCGCGCTGTCCGGAAGGCAGAGGATCTCTCTGATAATCTGACGATACTCTAATGTACGGAAACCTGTGTAGTCTGCGGATCGAGCTTCACTCAGCTACAAAGTTGTAAGTGATAACGCCTGACACCTTTACCGGTCGGCCGGAAAGCAAGGTTGGTGAAAACTTTGCCGAGCGAGCAGCGGAAACCGCAGGTGCGCGCAGCAATGGATGTCCCGAAACTGCCGTGGCAGAAATGACCTTGCCTTCTTCATCAACCGTGACCTGAACCACCACTGTTCCGGAAGCGTTAACCTGTTTTGCGAGTGGCGGGTAAGGTGGCTTGGGTAAGCTGATCGCTTTCCCATTCAACACGCCCCCGCTAACGATCTTCCCGGCTTTCAGATTTTCGGGCGTGGGCAGCTCGCTGGAGTTGTCATTGATATTAATATCCGGGGTATCGACGTCGTCGCTGGTTCCAAACTCATCAGCCACACTAATTACTTTCCCGCCATCCGTGCGCAAAGTGCCTTTGATCAAGCGCCAGACGTGATCTGTCCGTTTGAGCACCACCTCGTATCGCCCGTTGGCTTTCTCGCCCTGGACAGACATCATGAACGCTGCACCGCCGGTGCCGTCAGCTTTTTGATCAAAGGCTCCGAGAGGGAAACCAGTGGCCCTGATCTCTCCCAATTCGTTCCTTACCTCTTCATTCTCTTTGAGCTTTTCTAAAGCCACCGAGTATGCCTCAGATGATTTTAATGTCGACTCGAGTTTTTGATAGCCAAAGTAAATTGCCGCTGCAATGCCCCCGCCGATCAAGAGCAGAATGATCGCCAGGATCAGAATTACCTTCCCGCAACCCGACTTCTTTGGCGGCTGGGCCATTGGGCCATCCATCATGGGAGATTGCGGCGGAGTGTAAGGAGCGGGACTGCCGTATGTAGGCTGCGACTGGATCGGTGCAGGGGCTCCACACTTTGGGCAGAACCGATTAAACGACTCGAGAACATTGCCGCAGCTGGTGCAATTCATATCACTCTCCAATCATTCTGGCGCTTTTCCAGTGTCTATCAGATGGTGCCCAACTTCCATGGCTCAGCATAATCGGCCCCCGAGTAAACCGACAAGAGCAATGTGAGATCCGGCAGATGGAGACTGCTTTGGTCACGCCGGCCGGTTCCGACGATCCACCAAATAACACGAACTGACATGGCAAGGGGTGGCGCGTTGGTCGTGTGATTTCATGGACCGCTATCCGTCACGCACAAGTCAAGATCAATGTGGCCGTCGTGTTCAGCCGTTATTGAAATTGACTTCCGACCTCAAGGTCTCTTATGGTTTCGCTGCACCAGCCTTCTCGTTTCCAATCAATTTCGCCGGGAGTTTAGACCAATGCAAAAAGCCTCAAATGCCAATTCGCGTACAATCACCAAAAGAGTTGCCGTGTTGTTTCTGATCGCCGCGTTTGCAACAACTGCAAACGCCCAGCAAGGCTACAGGAAACCACCGCAAGGGGTGCTCGATATATTGACTGCGCCGGTCACGCCGCTTGCTTCAATAAGTCCGGCGCGCGACACAATCCTGCTGAGCACGGGCCTCCGCTATCCTCCCATCGCCGACCTTGCCCAGCCGATGTTGAGACTTGCAGGTCTTCGCATAAACCCAAACACCTCCGGTCCACACCGCTATCAATATGCTGTGGCTCTAACTCTCAAACGAATTAGCGATGGCTCGGAAATCAAGATTGCTCTGCCGCCCGGCGCAAAGATCGGAGCACCGCAATGGAGCGCCAACGGAAAGCATTTTGCTTTCATGAATACTACGAACACCGGAATCGAGCTCTGGATTGGCGACAGCGCAAACGGAAATGTAAGAAAGCTAAAAGGCGTCGCGCTCAATGCGACTGAGGGCGATACTTTTCAATGGATGCCCGACAGTAAGACTTTGTTAGTGCAACTTGTCCCGGCAAAACGCGCGGCAGCGCCGGTTGCTTCGGGAGTGCCGCGGGAGCCAAATGCGCAGGAGAGTTCCGGCAGAGTAGGGCCGGTGCGCACATTTCAGGATTTGCTGAAGACTCCACACGACGAAGATCTGTTTGAGTATTACGCGACTTCTCAGCTTGCGCTGGTAGACAGCGGCAGCGGAAAAGTGACCGAAGTGGGCCAGCCGTCGATCTTTCTTGCAGAGGAGGTTGCCCCGGACGGACAACACATTTTGGTATCGCGCATCCGTCGTCCCTTCTCATATCTGTACACAAGTTTTTCTTTCCCGCGAGAAGTCGAAGTTTGGGACACGAAAGGCAAAGTGGCCCATAAGCTGGCGAGCCTGCCGCTGGCGGATCAGGTGCCGATTGATGGCGTGATCACAGGTCCACGATCTTATCGCTGGCGGCCGACGGAGCCGGCCACGCTGGTGTGGATAGAAGCTCTCGATGGCGGCGATCCGAAAAAGAAAGTTCCACATCGCGATCGCCTGCTGATATTGAAAGCTCCTTTCGCCGGCACGCCGGTTGAGTTAGTCAAAACCGAACATCGCTTTGCGGGCGGGTCGTTTGGGGAAAAGGATGGACTGCTTCTCTTGTCCGACTTCGATCGTGATCGCCGCTGGGTGAGAACGTTTATGATTAACGCGGATAGAGCCGGCGAGGCGCCGAAGCTTGTCTGGAGCCGCAGTAGTCAGGATCGATATGGCGACCCAGGGACGCCGCTGACTCGAGTGCTGGCAAACGGCAAGCGGGCAATCCTGCAGAATGGTGATTGGATTTTTCTCACGAGCACGGGCGCGACGCCTGAAGGCGATCGCCCGTTCCTTGATCGTTTCAATCTGCAAACTCAGAAGTCTGAACGACTGTTCAGGAGCGATGCGATTCAATACGAAGCCTTCGTCGCATTGCTGGATGACAATGCCAACAAAGTAATTACGCGGCAGGAAAGCCCAACCGCGGCGCCGAATTATTATCTGCGCACGTTAGGCACGGCCGGCAGCAATCCAATTCTGCCGCTCACTAATTTCCCCGATCCAACCCCGCAGTTGCGCGGGATCAAAAAGCAGTTGGTGACCTATAAACGCGCGGATGGCGTGCAGTGTTCGTTCACGCTTTACCTGCCTCCAAATTACCAGGAGGGCACGCGGCTCCCAACCGTCGTCTGGGCCTACCCGCTCGAGTTTACTGATCCAGGCACGGCAGGGCAGGTGACTGGCTCAACGCAACGCTCCACCCAAATCACCGGCTCTTCGCACCTCTTTTTCCTGTTGCAGGGCTACGCAGTGCTGGACAACACGACGATGCCGGTCGTGGGTGATCCGGAGACTGTGAACAACACTTACGTCGAGCAGATCGTAATGAGTGCCAAAGCCGCGATCGACAAGGCGACGGAAATGGGTGTCACTGACCCGGAGCGCGTCGGCGTCGGCGGTCATAGTTACGGCGCCTTTATGACCGCAAACCTGCTCGCGCATTCTGATCTGTTTCGCGCCGGCATTGCGCGCAGCGGGGCCTACAACCGCACGCTGACTCCTTTTGGTTTTCAGAGTGAACGCCGAACGCTATGGGAAGCGCCAGAGATGTACATCAAGGTTTCACCATTCATGGTGGCCCACAAGATCAATGAACCGGTTCTGTTTATTCACGGTGAAGCAGATGACAATACGGGGACCTTTCCGATTCAATCGGATCGGATGTACCAGGCCGTGCGCGGACACGGTGGCACAGTCCGTCTGGTTACCTTGCCGTTGGAAGCCCACGGTTACGCGGGACGCGAGACGATCGAGCACGTGCTCTACGAGATGATTACCTGGTTTGACAAGTACGTGAAAAACGCGCCGCCGCGTACGAAGCAACAGACCGCTACCAATTGATCCGGACCTTGAGACGAGAGGAGGAAGATCAGTTATGACGAATGGTATTCAGATGAGCAACAGCAAACGGCCTGCGCTTGCCGCCCTTATATTCCTCGCGCTTATTGCCACCAGTTTTGCTGCGCCAGGCTTGGGCAACCTGTCCCGGCGGCCGTCAGTGACACTTGATCAACCGGTGCGGGTGACCCTGGTCAGGAAAAATTTTGCCGATGCGTCGACGGACGCGAAGGAGCTCGATCTGGAATTCACCGGCGTGAATGGAACCGTTTCGAGACTGCAAGCTACGAACGGGAAACAAACCTACAGTTTTGAACGCTCGGAAGAAGCCGCCCTGATTTGTCCGAGAGGCAGCGTTAAGGAATGCGACTCGTTAATTTTGAAGGGTGGCGGAAAGTTGAGCGCTTGCGCTTGCGTCAAGCTCGAGCCGGCGACGCAGACGAAGGAACACATTTTATTGGCCCGGCAGGTAGGGGTGCCTTCAATGATGACGGAAAGCACCCGCGAGGAAAGAATCGCGCCGCGCTCTGAGCGTGGTTATGAGGTTGCGTTGATTGACAAAACGCCGTTGCGCGCCACCAGTGGCCGTCAGACCTGTTGGCTCAACAAAAAACTGCGCGTCAGCGTCTGCTACTAAATTTCAGAGCGAACGTGCTGATTCATTTACTGCAATCGCTCAGTTAGTTTTGCTGACAACCGGTCGTTTGGTCAGGATCGCACGAGCCGCCGCAATGGTCGCGAGGGCCCGCGGAACTTCACCGGTGAAATCTCCGGCAAGGCTGAGCGCATGAAAGGGATCGTCCGCGGCGAGAACGCTGAAGGCGTCGCCGAGATCTGAAGGAGAGGAGAGAAATACTCCCATCCGGATACTGAATTTTCCTTCCAACTCGATTTGTATTTGGCCATCCTCGCCGGTGAACCCCGAGACACCGTTGGCCGACTTCACAGTTTCGTCGGCTAACGGCCAAAGGCGCGCTGGTTCGATTTTACTAAACTGCGCGAGCAGGCTCACCAGCGCGTAAGCGCGTTCTGGAGTTGCGGCGCCAATTCTTCGCGCTTCCTCCGCAGCTTCGTCCAATAGGGTCAGGGCTCGAGCGCGATCGGTTTTCGCCAGCACTCCCGCTGCTGATGTGAGAATTGCAGTGCGGTGCGCCGGAATGAGATTGCTCTTCGCCGCCAGCCGCAGAGCTTCGGTTACATCCTTTTTCCTCAAGAGACCGTTAATCAAATTGTAGTCAACGAAGCGCCGCACTCCGTTACGGGTTTCTGAGTCTTCAATCTTGTCGGCAAACTCGCGTGCTCGCATGTCACCCTGATCCGCCGCTCGCATGGCAGCGAACGCATAGGCGCGATCGCGCTCATCCGCCGTCCGCGCGCGGTCAATCCGATCCTGTAGCTCAGACTCTCGGTTCGCCGCCGAATCTTCTGAAGTCCAACCTCGATCCATACCTGAGTCTTCATTAGCTGCCTGCTTCGCATCGCCCCGCAAGGCAGTGAGCTGGGCGCTGATCAATGGCGCCAGATCTGGAGCGTGCTGCTGAAAGAGAGGAAACACCCTGGTGCCCATGTAATAGGTGCCTGCGCGCCCTGGAGCGGTTTGGTCCAACACCCCGGCGGGCCGCAAGAGAATTCCGGAGACGACACGAAAATAGGCGGCGCGCAAAGCCGCAGATAGCGCGGGGGCAGGCCGCGGTTCATATCTCATCATTGATGGGATTCCGGTGTCCGAAACCACAATGAACATCGATGGCGTGAAGGCGTAAGTGGTGAGCAACGGACAGTATTTGCATCAGACGTGGGGTCCGACGCCGCATTTGAGAGGAGCGAGGCAAACCGCTGATCCGCGGCAGCTGGACTCTTGTCGCGCAGCGCGACGAGAAAAGAGATGGCTGGACTGATAACCACGCCCAGCGCTGGATCACCAAACTGCAAAGCCCTTTCGGTGTCGCCGGCTTCAAGGAACTCGGTAGCGAGTCTTAGTCTTTGGGCCTTGGCGGCGGGAGACAAACTAGACGGAGCGGCGCCCGGTGAGGTTGTTCGCGATTCGTCTCGCAGGGGCGTTAACTTCGCCATGAACTCTTCGGCCAGCGCTTTGTCGCGTTGTGCCGCCAGCCGGAGCACTTCTGATCTGAGAACCATTCGTGGCCGAGGGATTGGTCTGTTGCTGACTCGTCCAACGACTGAGGTGGCGGCGGCGGGGGTGCCTTGTCCCTCAACTGCTTCAGCCGCTTCCCACGCTCGCCGAAAGAGTCCGCGGGCGCGCTCGGCATCGCGTTCCCAGATCGCATCTGCAATCCGCGCTTGCACGCGTGCCCTCAAACGTTCGTCGCGGTAGCTCTTCGCCTCGTCTGCAAGGAGACTGAGGGCGCCGAGCGCAGCCTGCTTCCGGATTTCTTCCAGAGCTTCGGCCCGGACTTGTTCTGCGTTCTTGCTGGCAGCTTTGTCCTCGCCGTCGGTTTGTTTTGGCTGCTGCGCCTGAACCGAAACTAGAAGCACAATGAGGAAGCTCAGGTAAGAGATACGATGCATGAATTCTCCGGAAGCGGTCGCTTAGGTTGACTGATGTGCAACGGGTAGTACGCTTCGATGGCGAGCAGTTGTGAGTCAGTTGCCCCTAAGGTCGGTATCAGTGGTAGTAGAAACTCTCACTCCAACGTCGCTTGCGCAGGCTTTCTTCCGTCCAAAAACTTCGTACTAACTCGATTTGTAACGAACCCTCACCCTCACCCGGCAAAATTACGCTGACTACGTCGAAGCGAAAGGATGCGTCTTCAAGGCCAAGCATGCGTCGATAAGCGCGCGCTGCCCGAGCGATCTGCCGGCGTTTTCGGAGGTCGACGTTCACCTGAGGTGGCGCGAACCAATCTGACGCGCGCGTCTTCACTTCCACGAAGCAAAGCGTCGCACCCTCATATGCTACGAGATCGATCTCGGCGTTAACGATGGCGCCGCGGAGATTTCGGCCTACGGGCAAAGCGAAGTTTGCGGCAACAATCTTGTATCCCTGCCTCGTGAGATAAGCCGCGGCCAGCTCTTCACCGCGACGGCCGAGTAGCAGATGCGCGCCCGTGCTCACGGTCGGTTCACCTTCAGTAGTTTTCTTTGACGAGTCCATGAGTTTCTTGACTCAGCAACCGGGAGAGTT
Source organism: Pyrinomonadaceae bacterium (assembly GCA_035557535.1). GTDB lineage: Bacteria > Acidobacteriota > Blastocatellia > Pyrinomonadales > Pyrinomonadaceae > PSRF01. The sequence goes on along the minus strand of DATMDU010000137.1, from coordinate 179,827 downwards.
TCACTTCAGTTTATCCAGCTGGACCAGCAGCGCGAGGGAGTCTTCATCCCCTAACACCCGAGACTTGTGACCCTTCCCCGTAATGTCTTCCGCGAGCAGTGTCTCTGTCGAAGAAAACACTCGCTTAGCTCCATCACTCGCTTCGATCTCCCACGCACCCGAGATGACGACGAACCAGTTCCGTGCGGAAGAGACGTGCCAGTCACCGCGCCAGCCTGCGGGAGCGCCAAGGAATGCAGTTTGAATCGCCGGCAAGAATTCCGACAGGGACAACGGCGGCGCCGGGGGCGCGAACTGGACTTCAGTCAGCTCAGCTTCAACATCCTCGAAATGTGATTCGCCTGAGGAATCTGAGTAAAGCCGGGTGTACTTCGCTCTCATTCTTCTCACTCAGCTTTCCAGGTGGTCCCGCAAGCGATCAAGCGCCTTGCCCCAGAATGCTTTCATGGTCGCGGACGCCTTGGCGTTTGGCAGCTTGCGGTGTGTCACCACTACCTGGCTCTTGCTCTCGCCCTTGGGAACGAAACTGATTTCCAGGCTCGTTGCGACTTCGTTCCAGGCGCCACGGATCGATTTGTTCGCTTTTGTTTTGCCAACCGCCAAACTATCTTCGGAGAGCCAAACGCTGCGTGCTTTGCCGGTCTCAAAGGCTTTGTAGAGTTTCGCCAGCGGCACGTTTATCGTGCGGCTGACACTGATCTCGAAGCCTCCGGGTTTCTGATGCAACTGTCGCAGACCCCGCGCCTGTTCATAAGTCACAGTGATCATTTGTCGCCACCAGGAAGCAACGCTGTGCTGTTCGCTGAGAATCTTGACGATTTCCGGATGACTAAGTTTCTTAGCTCCGGCCTTGTCGAGAATGGTGAACCACTCTTTCCAGGTCTTACCGGTTTTGGCTTTGACGGCCTCGTCACTCATTCGCGGTGCAGTGGATTTTGTTGTCATATCTGCCGTTTTTCGTAGTTGACTGTGAATTGCAATCGTTCTAGCCCCCAAGTTCAAAACCTCTAAGCATCGCGATCGTAGGCAACTTTCAACCATCGCTTAACTTCGTCGTCAATGTCTTTCAGCGAAGTGATCTCGATGCGATGAGTAATGCGATCCTTCTTCGCGAAGCCGCCCGTATCGATCAGTCGGCCTTTTGCTTTCGTGTCGCCAAGGGCAAAACCAAAATCAATGCGAGTGCGCGTGGTTGGTTTGATTTGAGCGAAGACGTGATTGCGATAAAGCGGAACAATCGTCTGACACGGGCAGGCCTTCGCCTCCTTGCCGACGTTAAGACCGAGCTTTAACAGCGCGTCGTAAATTGGGCGCAATGCCGATTTCGTTCCCGAAAACATCTTTTCGACGTAACCTTCAGCGGCCTCGAGATATGCGTCGGGGTCACCCGCTTCAGCGTCTTTCCCGTCGGCCAGCCACCAGGCTGAGTTGGTGCCCAGACCATGCTCGGCCTTCAACCACTCGCGGCGAGCTTTCAGATCTTTCGGGCCATTCTTCCTGATGAAACTCAACCACTCGTCGAGGGATCGTCCGGTCTTCGATTTGAGGTCGGCGATCCATTTCTGGGTCATGGCAACGCCGGGGTGAACGCCGTAGCTCGATTTCCTGGTTGCCTGTGCAGCTGCCTTCGGCATGTCTGAGCTTTCCTCCTCGTAACGCAAACTGTCGGTTTGTGATCGTCGTTACTTCAAGCGGTAACCGTAGTCGAAACACGCAAACCACCAGATTGCATTACGCATTGCTTCACGTTACCTCAGGCCCCTCAGCCGTGCTTCTCCGAAATTGCTTTTTTAACTAAAGCTCGGTCCCGGCAAAAACTTCGGTGGGCGTCTCGCCTTTGTTGCCTGTTCATACGCATAAGCAAACTTGATCAGTTTGGACTCGCTCCACGCGCGACCGAAGAATGAAATACCCACCGGCAATCCGAACACATAGCCAGCGGGAACGGTAATGTGTGGATAGCCAGCTACGGCCGAAGCTGAAGAATACCCGCCGGTAAAGTGATCGCCATTAATCCAGTCAGTGGGCCAGGCGGGGCTACCAGTAGGAGCAATGAGGGCGTCGAGACGATGCTTGTTCATTATGAAATCGATTCCCCGGGTGCGCGAAAGCAGGTGGTTCTTTCGCAGTGCCTGCAGGTAGGCTTTGCTCGTGAGCGGACCTTTCGCCTGGGCTCTTATAAAAAGCTCCTGGCCGAAATATGGCATCTCTCTTTCTTTATTTCGCTCGTTGAAATCGATTATCTCTTTGAGCGAATGGACCGGCGCGCGCGGTCCCAGTTCCGCGAGATACTTATTCAGGTCTGCTTTAAACTCGAATAAAAGGACTTCCAGTTCTGAATCGTCAAACTTGCCCGAGGTGGGGATATCGGCAGGATCAATGATGATCGCGCCAAGTCTCTTAAGCACGTCGATCTGTTCATTCATCAACTTGTCTACGCGATCATTGAAGCCAAAGTATTTACGCGCAACGCCAAGACGCGCGCTTTTGAGACCGTCCTTGTCGAGGAAGCGTGTGTAGTCGGTGAATAACCTCGACTGGCTTGTTCTGGTTACGGGGTCGCGAGGGTCAACCCCAGTCAGGGCGCCAAGCAGAATAGCGGCATCGGCAACGGTGCGCGTCATCGGACCGGCGGTGTCCTGACTGTGGGACAGGGGAATAATGCCCGAGCGGCTGACGAGGCCGACCGTGGGTTTGATTCCCACGAGAGAGTTTGCCGACGACGGGCAGACGATTGAGCCATCAGTTTCCGTTCCTATGGCTGCGGCGCAAAGATTTGCGGCGGGCGCGGCGCCGGAACCTGAACTTGATCCGCACGTGTTGCGATCAAGCGCGTAAGGATTTTTGGTTTGACCACCGCGAGCGCTCCAACCGCTGGTGGAATGGGTTGAACGAAAGTTGGCCCACTCGCTTAGATTTGTTTTACCCAAAATTACTGCACCTGCTTCGCGGAGCCGCTTCGCGACAAACGCATCCTGCGCTGGGCGCGAACCGAGCATGGCAAGCGAGCCGGCCGTGGTCATCATTCGATCCGCGGTGCCGATGTTGTCTTTGATAAGAATTGGAATTCCGTGAAGCGGGCCGCGCGGACCTTTGTCTTTCCGTTCGCGATCAAGCGATTCGGCAATCGAGGCTGCTTCAGGATTAATTTCGATTACCGCGTTGATTGATGGCCCGCCCTTGTCCACGTCATCAATTCGATCCAGATATTTTTTAACCAGCGATCTCGCGGTGAACTTTCCCGATTTCATTCCTTCCTGCAAATCGGAAATTGTCAGCTCATCGAGCTCGAATTCCTTCGGCGGCGCGGAAAGAGGAGTGCTACTGAAAATGGAGGCAGGCTTGGCAACAGCCACGACCGAGGCCAGAGCGCCAGCTTGCAAAAACTTCCTACGTTTCATTCGAAACTCCCAGCTTTGCCTTCTGATGTGCGGAAGGGCTTTGCCCTTTCGGCAAGGGCTGCTTGAGTTTTGGGCTTCGCCCAGCCTGGCCGGAGCCCCGATTCTGATCACTTCGCAACGTTACTCTGAAGTGCCAGAAAGTTGTCTTCGGAATCACGGAATTCGGCCATCCATAGATCATACGTGCCCATGTCCGCAATGAAGTGTGGATCCGCCTCAAACTGCACTCCTCGCTGTTTTAGAGTGGTCACAGCGGCTTGAATATCTTCGACGTTGAAATAAATGATCGAGCTGGCGTGATCAAACTCGGGCTTTTCGGGAAGCGAAAGCATCAGCCTGATGCCGGCGCAATCGAAGAAGGACATTCGCGGCGGGACCGCGAACAGCAGCTTCATCCCGAGCTTGTCACGATAAAAGGCCGTTGCCCTATCCAGGTCATGCGCGATGACCGCGATTTGTCCAATTTGCGAAAGACCGAAATCATTTGTGGCCATCAGCGCAATCTCCTTCACCATCTTGTCCGTCGGGCAGCCCGCCATCCGCTACGCGGGTGGTCCTGACAAGGTCATCTTGTTCTACGACCCGGATAGCAATGTGCAGTCTATTGCTCTGCAAAGTTATAGGTAATGATTCCTAAAACGCGCACTGGTTCTCCACAGAGTCGAGTGGGTGAGAATTTCGACTTTCGAGCTGCAGCAACCGCACTCGCTCGTAAAAGTGGGTGACCCTCCACCGCTCTGGCTGCAATCACGTTTCCTTTTTCACCTATGGTGACCCGAACCAATATTGTTCCAGCCGCGCGAGCTTGCCTTGCTCCAGCTGGATAAACTGGATTTTCCAAGTGTAGCGCTTGACCATTCATTACATCTGGATTGGCGGCCTCTTTCGGCTGCACAACCCTGCCTCCAGTGATTACGACGGGATCGACTTTCAACGTGCTCCGAATTAATTGCCAGGCCGGCTGACCTTTGCTGTCGCTGGCTGGGCGTATGTATGTGAGGCTCACAAATCGAAACCCCATCCGGAGCGAATAGATCTCAACAGTGACGGGCGCATTATTAGTTCGGCCTCGGAGTTGGAGCCCTTTCACCGCCTTACTGCCGATGAGTGTTTTTACCTGAGAAGTCTGGCGACTTGCGTGAATCCTGTCGGCGGTGCTTTTGATCAAATCTTTAGTGATCTTCTCCACCGCAGGGCGGAAATCGCAGTTCGCCGCATTTGCAGGTTGAGAAATGATGGAGATCTCAACCGCGTCGTCTGTCGTGGCCACAGTAATATGGTGGAAGCTTTCGATGCTGTTATCAGTCGCTTTCCACGTGCCGGGAAAGTTGAAGCTCAATTCGGCTTTCTCGAAAAGGCCCATTGCCCCAGTTTGAGAATTTGCAAACGAAGGGCAAAGCGCTGCAATTCCAACAATCGCGCAGAACATAAGAAGATGTCTCATTGCGGCCTCACTTTTGGCTGAAGAATTTATCGCGCCCGCGATCTTCTGTCCAGATTTCTTGAGGCGGTGAGCCCTGACGCTGCGTCTCCGCTGGCAAATTCGTCCCAGTTGCCCTACCGTTGCAACTAATCCCAATCCGGCAATAGATATTGCGATCTAAGTTTGAATGGGCACTGGAACGCAATGACGCTTGAAACCATCAACGAAAACGAACCCGCAGTGGAGACGAAAGCAGCAGCGTTGCCGCTCGTAGCAGTTGTCGGCCAACCGAATGTCGGTAAGTCTACGCTGTTCAATCGCCTGATCGGTCAGCGTCGTTCGATCGTCGGCGATGAACCCGGAATCACTCGCGATCGGATCTACGGCGAAGTGGAATGGTCGGGAGAACGCTTTTCGTTGGTAGACACCGGCGGCATCGTTCCGGACGACGACGCGGTCATCCCCGCGAATATTTTCAAGCAGGCAGGATTTGCGATTGACGACGCCCAGGCATTGATCTGGGTGGTTGATGCGCGCCTCGGCTTGACGCCGCTGGACGAAGAGCTGGCGAAACTCCTGCGCGAAACCGGCAAAAGAGTGCTGGTGGCAGCGAACAAATCAGAATCATCACGAGTAGAAGCGACCGCCACCGAGTTTTACAAGTTTGGTTTTGAAGAAGTCTTTCCCGTTTCAGCGGAACAGGGCATTGGGTTAGGCGATCTACTCGATGCCTTAATCGAGGGACTAGAGAGAGCTCCTGACGCCGGCGAAGGTGTGGTGGCTGCGCAGAAACGCGAGCTGCGACTCGCCATCGTCGGCCGGCCCAACGTGGGCAAGTCGTCTATCCTTAATAGCTTGCTCGGCGAAGAGCGTGCGATTGTTTCTCCAGTAGCGGGCACGACGCGTGATGCGACTGACACTTTGCTCGAAACATCCGATCAACTGTTTCGACTGGTAGACACTGCGGGCATCCGTCGCAAGGGCAAGTCCGCCGAGATGGCCGAGAAGCTGTCGGTCGTGATGGCAATGAAGAGTTTGAAGCGCGCTGACGTCGCTATCGTCGTGATAGATGCTGAAGAAGGCGTTACAGCGCTTGACGCGCACATCGCCGGTTACGCTTACGATGCGGGTTGCTCGATCATCATCGCCTGTAACAAGTGGGACGCAGTCAAGAATAAGGAGACGGGCACGTCGTCAGCTTTTGAACGCAACGTGCGTGATCGGATGAAGTTTCTCGACTTCGCCCCGGTAATCATGGTGTCTGCGCTCACCAGTCAACGCGTAGACAAACTCTTGCCGCTCGCGATTCGCGCCAATGAAGCGCGCAATCGGCGCGTGAGCACGTCGCACCTCAATGCTTTTTTTGAGGATGCAGTCTCCCAACCTCGTGGCGGCGGTGCGCCGGCCCCGGTCAAGGGCGGCGTTTCGCGATTGCATGTTCAATACATGACGCAAGCCGGAGTGCGACCACCTACATTTGTTGTGTTCACTTCAGGCGGCAAGGGCGGCCTGCATTTTTCCTACCTGCGATATCTTCAAAATCGTTTGCGTGAGCAATTCGATTTTTTTGCCAGCCCGTTGCGGATCGTTGTGAAGCACAAGCAGCGGAAAAAGAGATAAGCCAGTTTAATGTCCGATAGGTAGTGGGTCAGTTTGGAAATCGAAACAGTTTTCCTTTTGCGAACTTTGCGTTTCAGCTTGGCGGTCTTTGCGGTTTTGTTTTGTACTAAAGCCTTACCGCAAAGGTCGCTAAGGCTTTCGCAAAGGACGCAAAGCAAACTGACCAACTACCGTCCGATAAGCTTTAGCTTGTCATCGCGCTGCGACAAACTGAAGTTTGTTTGACTCCTGGTTTCCCCTCTTCCAATGGGAGATGGGTTAGGGGAGAGGGCTTGACGCGCGTACAAACCCCCACCTCAAGCCTCCCCCAGCGGGGTGAGAGACAAAGCTCTTATTCAGAGTCACTGAAGTTTCACTTTCCAAATGGAAACCAAGCCTCCGATTACGTTTAGTGTAGTTGTGCGCGACGGCGAGGCTCGCGCCGGAAGGGTAACCACGCGCCGCGGAATGATTGAAACACCAGTCTTCATGCCGGTGGGTACGGCGGGGACTGTGAAAGCAACGCGCTTTGAAGACTTGGAGTCGCCGGAACTCGACGCTCGCGTAATTCTGGGAAACACCTATCACCTTTGGCTGCGCCCCGGGATTGAAACGATTCGGGCGTGCGGCGGATTGCACCGATTTATTGGCTGGGATCGAGCGCTGCTGACGGACTCGGGTGGTTTTCAGGTTTGGAGTCTGGGAGCGTTGCGGAAGATCTCGGAGGAGGGAACTCAGTTCCGTTCTCACGTGGATGGAAGTTTGCGATTTTTGTCCCCGGAAGTTTCCATGGAAGTGCAAGCTGCTCTCGGTTCAGAAATTGTAATGGCGTTTGATGAGTGCGCTGCAGCCGATGCACTCCCTGTTGATTCTCGACGAAGCATGGAACTGACTGCGCGATGGGCCCGGCGTTCTCGTGCGATGTTTGATGCTTCGCAACTGAATGGGCTAGACAGCGGGCGAAAGGACGCGACGGATTCACTAAGTGGGGCACAAGCGTTATTTGGGATTGTGCAGGGAGGCTCGCAGCTCGATCTGCGCAGAGAGAGTTTGCACCGCACGGTGGAAGTGGGTTTCGACGGCTATGCCATTGGCGGGCTCAGCGTGGGAGAAGAGAAGTCCGTCATGTGGGACGTCGTCGGGCAAGTTGCGCCGGAAATGCCGGCGGAGAAGCCCAGGTATTTGATGGGAGTTGGCACACCGGAAGATTTAGTGGAGGGCGTAGCTCGCGGCATCGACATGTTTGACTGTGTGCTCCCGACGCGCAACGGGAGAACCGGACAGGCGTTTACTTCGCGCGGGAAAGTGAACATCAAGAATGCTCAGTGGTCGATTGACACCCGCCCGCTGGATGAGGCCTGCGCCTGCGCGGTGTGCCGGCGACACTCTCGTGCTTATCTTCGTCATCTCTATCTCGCCGGCGAAATGCTCGCCAGCATCCTGTTAACCCACCACAATTTGGCCTTCTTCCTTGACACTATGCGAGGCGTCAGGCAATCTATCCGGTCTGGCGATTTCATGAAATTTCGACGAGAGTTTACTGAGAGGTTGAACACCTCAGGCCAGGAAACAGGCTGAGTAGGCCCTCTTCTGAGCACGCGTTTGAATAAATTGGTTCCTGAGAAATTAATCAGATGACAACTATTGTATTGATGTTTCAAGGCGGCCTCGGCGCATTGGGTGGACTCCTGCCGATGCTCCTTATCATAGGCGTCTTTTATCTGCTGCTGATCCGTCCCCAACAAAAACGACAGAAGGAATTGCAGGCGACCATTTCCCAGCTCAAGGCCGGTGATCGAGTGGTGACGACGGGTGGCATAATTGGAACGATTACCACCGTCCGCGACACGAGTTTTTTTATCAGAAGCGCCGATAAGTCAATTCTTGAAATTGCCCGATCGGCAGTTGCGGGCATCGAAGGCGAAGAGAAGAAAGCCGGCTAATATCCATTTGTAAGATCTGGTTGCGATGAAAAAGAAGAATTTAACCCAGCGTTTAATCATCATTGCCCTTGTTACCCTGGCTGGCATTTATATAGTTATTGGGCCGCGACGGAAGCCAACCCTCCACGACTTTACCTGGTCCGGAATAAAAGCCACCCTCGCGTCAAACATCCATTTGGGCCTGGATCTCAAAGGTGGATCGCACCTCGTTATGAGGGTGAAGACCGACGATTTCCTGAAGGCTTTAACGGAAGGCAATGTGGCCGCGATTCAGAATGCCGCCAAAGAACAGGGCTTTGCGCCCAAAGAAGTAAAAGCGGCGACGGCAGGTAGTTACCAGCTTACGATTGAAGCGACGGACGCTTCCAACCTCAGCAACATTGATGCGGAGTTGAAGAAAAAGGTAGACCCGGAAGGGTACTGGACCTCGTCAATCAGCGGCAACATTATCACCTGGACGTTATCACCCACTAACCAAAGAACACTGGCTGAGCAGGCCACTGAGCAGGCCCACAAGATTATCCTTAGCCGCCTCGAAGGCGTAGGCGTTGTCGAGCCGCTCGTACAGCGGCATGGCTCGCAAAGTTCACATCAGATCCTGGTCCAGATGCCTGGCATTTCAGATCCGCAACGCGTTAAGGAGTTGTTGAAAGCTGATTCAAACCTTGAGTTAGTTCACGTCGTAAGTCAGCCGAACCCGGCGCCTTCGCAAACCTACGCTACAAAAGAAGAGGCAGAGGCATCAATCGGCGGAGCTTCGACAGGCAGTCGGAAGGTCTTTCCCTACTCTGAACGTACTGAGCCAACTTTGGCTGGCCAAACTCCTTCGGATACTACGCCCAAACAAAAGCAGTGGGTGGTTGTTCAATGGCCGCCAGTTGTTAGCGGCAATGAACTTCGAAACGCTTCGGCGGTGCAAGCCACTGGCGGCGGCGACTCTTACCAGATTTCTTTTTCGCTCAAACCGGGAGGAGCCCAAAAATTTGGCGCCTGGACCGGAGCTAATATCAATCAATACATGGGCGTCGTGCTGAACAATGAAGTGAAGTCGATCGCTTTCATTCAGTCTCAAATTTTTGATACGGGACAGATTACCGGGCGATTTACCCAGCAATCGGCTGAAGATCTCGCGCTTACCTTGAGGTCAGGGGCATTGCCGGCAAAAATTGAATATCAGGAAGAACGCACCGTTGGGCCGAGCTTGGGAGCCGACTCCATTCGCTCCGGTGTGCGCGCATCGTTGTTTGGTCTTTTGTTCGTAGTTGCGTTCATGCTCTTTTATTATCGCGGCGCGGGAGTGAATGCAGTTGTGGCGTTGATCCTGAACATGATTTTGATGTTGGCCGCATTGATTGTCTTTGACGCGACCCTGACGTTGCCTGGTATTGCAGGAATCATCCTGACTATAGGCATGGCCGTAGACTCGAATGTGTTGGTTTTTGAACGAATTCGCGAGGAGTTGATAAGCGGGAAAACCGTTGCGTCCGCAGTCGATCAGGGCTTCAAACGAGCCATCGTCACAATTATCGACACCCACGTCACCACCGTTATCTCTTCGTTGTTTTTGTTCATCTTTGGCACCGGGCCGTTGCGCGGATTCGCTGTGACACTGATCATCGGCTTGCTGATCAATCTTTTCTCGGCGGTTTACGTTTCACAAACCATTTTCATGTGGGTATTAACGAGAAAGCGGAAGGCGCAGTCGCTGAGTATTTAGACTGATCTGAGTCAGAAATCTCGGGATTCGTTGTCGTAGTAATTTTATGATTCAAGTTTTCACAAACGTTAAGTTTGACTGGCTGTCGAAGCGCCGCCTGTTTATTGGACTCTCGACCCTCCTGATGCTTGCTGGCCTTGGTTCGGCTGTGGTTCGCCAGGCAATACCCGGGGGCACCGAGGCTTTCAACCTCGGCGTTGACTTCAAAGGCGGTACGGTCGTCACAACTAAGTTTAATCAGCCAACTACTGCCGAGACTATTCGCGAGACCCTCGCTAAGAGCGGCGTTCCTGACGCGGTAATTCAGCCGGTGACGGATAAAGAAAATACGTTTCTGATCAAGCTGCCGCTGGCGGGCGCCGAAGGTGAACAATCACAAGCTGAAGTGGAGCAAGGCCGAGCGCTTGTCGGAAAAGCGTTGAACGCGATCGGTCCCGAGAAGACTGCCTACGAAATTATTGGTACCGATGCGGTCGGAGCCGTAGCGGGCGCGCAGTTAAGGAACAAGGCTATTGCCGCCACTCTTGCCGCGCTGGTAGGAATTTTGGTTTACATCGCATTTCGTTTTGAGTGGTCGTATGGCGCCGCCGCAGTTATCGCCGTCTTCCACGATGTCCTGGTTACCCTGGGGTTCTTCTCGATCTTTCAGTGGGAGATCAGCCTGACAGTAATCGCAGCTCTCCTGACCCTGGTCGGTTTCTCCGTTAACGACACGATCGTGGTGTTTGATCGTATTCGAGAAAATCGCAGGCTTCACCGCCGCGAGTCGTTATACAAGCTAACCAACGATTCAATTAACCAAACCCTTTCACGAACGGCAATCACCAATGGGCTGGTGTTTCTTTCCGTGCTGGCGATGGCCTTGTTCGGCGGCGAAGTGTTGCGCGGATTTTCGCTGGCGTTGACGGTAGGAGTCATCTTTGGAACCTATTCGTCAATTGCAGTTGCGAGTCCGATTATGGTCTGGTGGGAGCAGCGTCTCGAGGCTTCTGATAAGGCTCTGGCGCTGGGCGCGGCTAGTGCATCGCCCGCAAGAACGCGACAGGGCGGAGCCGCGGCAAAGCGTGAAGCGGTTTCCACCGGTGTGACCAAGCGCACTGGCGGCGCTGTTTAAGAATATTCTCATTTTCCTTTCGATGTGATTTGTGCCGGCGGGGGCGTTAATAACGTCAAATTTGCTCTTGACTTGCAGGGGCATGCGGCATAGACTGCACGCGTTGCTGGCCAATTTAATAGCTCAAACAGTCGACCCGCGTCGTTAAAAGCGAAGGTTGGATGCGCGGTATTCTGTTGAGTTGAGAGGGCCAGCGAGTTTTTTTGCTCGCATCAGTTGCTTCCAGGGTTTGACGAAGCTCAAAGGTCACGGAGTAACAGTTTCCCCTTTCATTTGATTTACCGGACTTAAACGTGGGTTTGAGTTTGTAGTAAGCAGCATTAATAGGATCGATAGAATTTTGCACCCCTGATCCATTTGGCACCGGAATAGGGAGGAGAAAAATGTTCGATAATCTTATTGAGTCTGGTTCGCATAAACAAGATCTAGGGCGAAAAGGTTCGTTCCTGTTGGTGACCGTGGCTATTTACGCGGTTCTGGGAACGGCATTCGTCGTCGCGAGCATCTGGTACATGGACAACTCGCTCGATGCTCAGGATCTTGAACTGACAACCCTGGTTGCACCCGTACCGGTACCCGTCCAGGAGAACCAACCTGAGAAGCAGCCGGAAACTAAACCTCAGGACACCAAACAGAATGTGGACGTCAGGAAAGAATTAATCGCCGACGTCTCACGGACAGAGCTGGTGCCCAAAGAGGTTTCGGCCAAGGCCAGTAACATTCCTCCCGTTCGTCGCGGTGTAACTACAGTTCTGGGGAACGACTCCTCGAATGCTGCGGTTCCCATCGCTGCCGGTCCCGGTTCGGGCACGGGCCTGGTCGGCACACCAACCAAGGTGACTATCGCGGACGAACCCCCGCCACCGCCGCCGCAAGCCACTCCACCGAGAGCCCCAATTTCCGGTGGCGTGCTGAATGGTAAGGCGCTCAGTCTGCCGAAACCGGCTTATCCACCAATCGCAAAGCAGGCCCATGCTTCGGGCACGGTCGTTGTTCAGGTCACAATTAGCGAGAGCGGCAGCGTAATCTCCGCCGCCGCGATGTCTGGCCATCCACTACTACGGGCGGCAGCCGTAGCGGCTGCGCGTGGGGCGAGGTTCTCTCCCACTAAGCTGTCCGGTCAGCCCGTTAAGGTGACAGGCGTCATCACGTACAATTTCGTGGCTCAGTAACTGCGGAGGTTCAACGCCGTAAGGGCCCCGTTGGCCCATTCTGCGGGTTCCCTGCGAGCTATCAATGTAAGAAAAACCTTTTGGAGGGTCTACCGTGACTATTCTATTCAGTCTTCTAGGAACGAAAGCATTCAGTCTGTTTGTGTTCATGTGGCAGGAAGCCGCGCCCGCGGCGACACCGAAGCCGGTGGATCACTTCTCGTTAATGACAATGATCAAGAGCATGGGCGCGGTGGCTATCGCGGTCGTCGTTATTCTCCTGATTATGTCCGTTTACTCGATCGCCATCATGGTCGAACGTTATCTGACTTACACTGCCGCGAAGAAGCAGTCGCGTGAATTTGCGCCGCGTGTAGCCCAGGCCCTCAAGAACGATCGGATCGAGGAAGCGATAAACATCAGTGACAAGCACCGCAAGTCGCACCTTGCGATGGTCGTCAGCAGTGGTTTGCAGGAATTCCGGGCACATTCCGGTTCGTCCGAGATTTCCGGAGATGAAATCGAAGCCTCCAAGCGCGCATTGCAGCGAGCTATCGCAATCAAGACGGCGGAATTCAAGCGTGGCTTGTCTGGTTTGGCTACGATTGGATCAACGGCTCCTTTCGTGGGTCTCTTCGGTACGGTGTTCGGAATCATCAACGCGTTCCGAGCCATGGGCGACGCCGGCCAGGCAGGTATCGGCGCAGTGGCCAGCGGTATTTCGGAAGCGCTGTTTACCACCGCTCTCGGTTTGCTCGTAGCGGTTCCCGCTGTTTGGTTGTTCAACTATTTCACCGGCAAAGTGGACGGTTTCATCGTCGAAATGGACAATTCAGCTTCAGAGCTGGTTGACTACTTCATCAAAAACCGCACCAAGCAATTGAAGCCGTAACGCTGCGAAATTGAAAACCCGGTGGACCAATTGGTGTCCACCGAAGCATCGTTGAAGTGGGCCGCCGGCAGCTGGCGGGGAGGAGATTTGTTATGGGAATGGCAGCAGGTGGAGGCGGTGGCTTCCAGTCAGAAATTAACGTCACCCCAATGGTCGATATCATGTTGGTGCTCCTGATCATCTTCATGGTGGTCACACCTTTGCTCCAGCACGGCGTCACAGTCGCATTGCCGAAGGACCTGAAGAACCCGGAAGAGGATCAGCGCATCACCAGCGACAACTCGGTGGTGATTTCGATACCCGACAACGGCAAGTATTTCCTCGGCAAAGATAAGATGGAGAAAGAGCAGATTCAGGACAAGGTCCAAAAGATGTTGGACAACATCAAGAAGGAAGAAGACAAGATCGTTTACATCAAGAGCGGAATAGGGGTGGACTACGGCGACGTGGTCAATGTAATTAACGAGGTGAGAGCATTAGGCGTCGATAAGATTGGTCTGGTCGCCGACAAGAAAAAGGGTGACGGCGCGGCCGCACCAGCGCCCAATCCCGCATAGTTTTGATCTCAACCCGTTGCAGACGATCTAAAGGAGTCTAAGTAATGGAAAGCAGTTCGAAAGGTAGTTCCAAAGCAGTTCCATACATAAACGTTACCCCGCTGATCGACGTCCTTCTGGTCGTCCTGATTATCTTCATGGTGATCACTCCCCTCAAGCCGAGCCGGTTCCAGGCAGATATTCCCACGCAGCGCGATCCAAACGAAGATTTGAGCCAATTGAAACCAAATCCGTTGACGCTCGTGGTTTCCATCTCCAACGACCTCCAGTTAAAGCTCAATGCAGATTCGATCGGTTCAGTCAACGAAACCGCGCCGTTGAGTCAAAAACTCCTTCAGTTGTTCCGACAGCGTAAGGATCTGCGGGCTTACAAGCCGGGAATGGAAACCCGTTCAGATTTGCCTGACGATGAACGATTGGAAAAGACCGTGTTTGTGAAGGCCCCGCGGTCGGTCAAATACGGTGATGTCGTAAAGGTGATCGACGCGATCAAAGGCGCCGGTGCAAGTCCCGTTGGTTTGCAGGTCGACGATTTACCCCAATAGTATCGATTGGATGGCGCCGCCGCGCGTAACCTTTTCCTAATTTGATCTTGGGTCCAATCACAAATAATGGAGCTTGCGGATAAATGAAACTCTCTCAAACTAGAATTGCCATGACGCTGGTAGTTCTTGTTTTTACAGCTTCTGGTTGTGGACTGGTCAATCGGATCCGAGCAAAGAATGAACTGAACGAAGCCGCACGGTCTTATCGCGAAGGGCAGTTCGTGGAAGCGGAGCACTACTCAAGACGTGCTCTCGAAATGGATCCAGACAGCAAGACGGCTCGCATGTTTATTGCGCGTACGATTCATGCGCAGTATCGCCCTGGTGTGCAGGCCGCTGAAAACGTGGCGAAGGCCAATGAAGCAATTGGGGCCTACCAACGTATCCTGGAAAAGGATCCTAAGAACGACGAAGCGTATAAAGCAATAGCCTACCTGCTTGGGGCGATCAAGGAAGACGAAAAGCTGCGTCAGTGGATTTCGTCTCGAGCCAACGACAGCAGCATCCCAGCAGAAAAACGGGCCGAGGCGTTGGTCGTTCTGGCAAGTAAAAACTGGGATTGTTCCTTCAAGATGACGGAGCTGCCCACCAATAAGTCGACCACGCTTGAAGCCGGAAATCGAGCCAAGGTTTCCTACAAGAAACCTAAAGAACAGAAGGAATTTGATACGGCGCAAGCATGTGTGAAACGTGGGCTGGAGGAAATTGAAACGGCAATTCAACTGGATCCTTCCAGTGAATCGGCCTGGTCTTACAAGACTAATCTATTGCTGGAAGCTGCAAAGCTCGCTGAGATGGACGGGAAGATGGATCAGAAAGCCGAACTCGAGAAGCAGCGCGATATCGCTCAGAAGCGCACCAATACCTTGAGCGAGGCGAATCAAAAGAAGAAACAAGAGGAAGCGGCCAAGAGTCCCGCGCCTGCGAAAGACTAGGTTTCGCTTTGCTGACGAATCGTTGGTGATGCTCGACTTTCGAGTCGGGCATCACCTTTTTGTTATAATCGCTCACACATTTTTCGTTCTAAACTACCGGTACACCTGACCCTGAATGATTCGCATTGAAGAAATTGTCGACACCGTCGCGGGCCACCATCCGCAGGCAAATCTTGATCTGCTGCGCCGTGCCTACCTTTTTTCAGCGAGAGAGCATAAGGGCCAGAAACGCGCTTCCGGCGAGTCGTATCTGGTCCACCCGCTTGCCGTCGCCGACATTCTCGCCAATATGAAGCTGGATGAAGTATCCGTCGCTACCGGACTACTTCACGACGTTGTAGAAGACACCCTCGTAGACCTCGACACCATTCGTAAATATTTCGGCGAAGAGATCGCCCACCTCGTTGATGGTCTCACCAAGATTGCCCAAATCAGTAATATCTCAAGGGAGGAGCAACAAGCCGAGAATGTGCGCAAGATGCTGCTCGCCATGGTTGACGATGTGCGCATCGTGCTGGTCAAGCTTGCCGATCGACTGCACAACATGCGCACGCTGCAGTATCTCAATCCGGAGAAACGAAAACGAATAGCCGAAGAGACTATGGAAATCTTTGCTCCCATTGCCCACCGTCTGGGTATGGGTAAGCTTAGAGGTGAACTCGAAGACCTGGCATTTCGGCACCTGCATCCTGAGGACTATCGCGAACTCGCGGAACAACTGGAGAAGCGACGAGCCGAAACCGAAGCGTTTCTGAATGGCGTTACCGAGCGAATCGAAAGAAAAATGAATGAGGCGGAAGTGCCTTTCGTGCGCGTCGAAGGCCGGGTCAAGCGTCTGTATTCGATCTGGAAGAAACTCAAACGACAAAAAATCGAGTTGGACCAGGTGTATGACCTGGTTGCCGCTCGCGTGGTAACACCAAATGAAGTAAGGCACTGTTACGCCGCGCTGGGAGTCATTCATAACACCTGGCGTCCTGTGCCCGGCCGGATCAAAGACTGGATAGCCACGCCTCGGGATAATCTTTATCAGTCGCTTCACACCTCGGTTATCGGCTCCGATGGACAGTCATTCGAAGTACAAATCCGCACTGAGGAGATGCACCAGATTGCCGAAGAAGGCGTTGCGGCCCACTGGAAATACAAGGAAGGGAAGCGCGGCGCGCGCGATGACGATAACGCTTTCCAGGCGCTGCGCTCGCTGGTGGAATGGACGCAGGAAGTTAAGGATTCGCGAGACTTTCTGGATTCATTAAAGCTTGATCTCTATCCCAAAGATGTCTACGCCTTCACTCCCATGGGGAAGGTCATTCAACTGCCACGCGGCGCAACGACCGTAGACTTTGCGTACGCAATCCATTCCGAAGTCGGCAACACGTGCACTGGCGCACGGATAAACAGTCGCATCGTTCCGCTGCGCAGCCAGATACAAAACGGCGACGTGGTCGAGATTCTGACTTCCGCAAATTCCCATCCGTCTCGCGACTGGCTTAACTTCATCGTCACTTCTCGGGCGAGGAATAGAGTTCGGCATTGGGTTTCAGAACAGCAGCGGTCCGAGTCCATTGAAATTGGCCGCAAGCTGTTTGAGAAAGAGGCCGCGAGATTTCACCTTTCCGCGAAGAAGCTTTTCAGTGATGGCGATAAGGAAATGAAGCGCGTTGCCGGAGAGTATGGCTACGGGCGGGTTGAGGATTTGCTAGCCGGAATTGGGTACGGAAAACTCGCTCCCCGGAATATCATTTCCAAGTATCTGGGCCAGGAGCAGTTTGAACAGCTCGACAAACAAAAGGAATCGCGCCTGCGCACCGGGGTGCGCGCGGTTAAGCGTCTGATTCGTTATGGCGACGACTCAATCGTCGTCCGCGGCGTTGACGATTTAATGGTCATTCGTGCCCGGTGCTGTAATCCGCTTCATGGTGAAGACATCATTGGTTACATCACGCGCGGCAAAGGCGTCGCAGTGCACACCACCCGCTGCATCAACGTCGCGCAGTTGATGATCAATCGCGAACGAATTGTTGACGTCGAATGGGCCGGCAAGCCTGAAAAGAACGCCTATGCAGTCAAGCTCCTGGCCGTGACCGAGAACCGCACGGGCATGATTGCCGGGATCACCGGCGCCATCTCAGGCATGAAGACCGGAATCCGTGACGCGCGCGCGTCTGTCGCCTCCGACGAGAAAGGGCACATCGAAGTAACAGTTGAGGTCTTTGATGTGAAGCACCTCGACAAAGTGATTAACTCCATCAAGGGGGTCCCCGGCGTGTTAGACGTGGAACGAATGCAGGGCACGGCATAAACGTGCTCCGGTCCGGCCATTTAATCTCAGAAAGCACTGTTAACCCTGCTCAGCCTGCCAACCTCCCACTTTGCCCTTGTTTGAGCCTTTCTGTTAGAATCCCCCTTTTCATTTGTGCGGTCTAAAAAGAGGCAGTCATCACTGTGAGGCAGATCATTCAAACGGCCAACGCTCCCCAGGCTATTGGTCCATACTCCCAAGCCGTCAAGACGAGCGGGCTGGTGTTCGCTTCGGGACAAATTCCTATTGATCCTGCAACCGGTCAGTTTGTTCCCGGCGGGATAGAGGAGCAAACGGAGCAGGTACTGAAAAATTTATCTGCGGTGCTTGAGGCAGCGGGAAGTGGCCTTGATCGCGTCATAAAGACTACCGTCTTTTTAGCCGACATGCAGGAATTCAGCGCGATGAACGAAGTCTATGGAAGATTTTTCAAAGACGCTCCGCCGGCGCGAGCGACAGTAGAGGCCGCACGCTTACCTCGCGATGCAAAGGTTGAAATAGAAGCTATCGCTCTGGCTGGAGACTAAAAAACCGGCGCGCGAGCAGTCGCCCGGCACCGGCCAGCTTTTTAGTCAAAAAGGGATATTAAGCGGCTTTCGAGACTTTTCCCGCTTTGATGCAACTGGTACAAACCTTCATCCGTTGAGCTCCACCCTGGGGCAGTTGCACCCGGATTGATTGCAGGTTTGGATTAAACCGCCGCGGGGTACGGTTATTCGCGTGAGAAACGTTATTGCCGAACTGAGGACCTTTATCGCAGACTTCGCAACGTTTGGCCATGATGTTTATGATACCTCCAGAGCTTTATGAAAGTGCCCGGCTCATAGATTGAGTTTAAGGGCCGTGTTGAAACAAACTTTATAACAAACCGTTTTCAGGTGCGTCAAGTAAGCCCGCACCGGCAATCATTGGGAATTTCATAAAGGAGCAACGATCCACGTGCAAAGAATCGCAAAATTAACTACTGCCGCAAGCCTGCTGGCGCTGATTTCCCTTTCTTTCAGTGCCTGTAGTAATGGAGGCGGCGCTGACAGCAAGGACAGTCTCGTCGCCGCCACAGTAAACGGCAAAAACATTATGCTCTCTGAGGTTGAGCAAAACGTGAGCCGTCAGGCCGGTGGCAAGCAGTCGCAACTCTCACAACTCGAACTGGCCCAGGCGCGATTGCAGGTGCTGGGAAGTTTGATTCAAAGAGAAGTGTTGTTTCAGCGTGCCGAGAAGGAAAAGTCGTTACCCACTGAGGATCAAGTCACTGCGTTTATCAATCAGCAGAAACAGCAGAGCGGCATGACCGACGACGACTTTAAGAAGAACCTGGCGGCGGAAGGCATGACCGAGGAATCGTTGCGTGAAGATGCGCGGAAGAATATTGCTATCGCCAATCTTCAGGACAAATACAGTTCAAAGGTTACCGTCAGCGACAAAGAAGTCGAAGATTTTTACAACGGCAATCGAGAGCGGTTCGTCAGTTCTCGTGGAGTTGCGCTGGCCATGATAGTGGCCGATCCGGCCGACAATGCAGCGCAGGGCATCACGCAGAACGACGCCAAGAGTGATGCTGAAGCGAAGTTGAAGATCGACGGTGTCTTTCAACAACTCAAGGGTGGCGCGGATTTCGCTACAGTGGCGCGGGCAAAGACTGAAGACGTTAACAGTCTCGCGCGGGGTGGCGATCTGGGATTTGCTACTGAAGACGATTTGAAGCAAAACGGTTTCCCGCCTGAGCTTATCACCAGGTTATTTGGTTCTATGCAAGCCGGCGATACCACTGAGCCCATTCGCTTCAGCACTGGCAAATGGTATGTGTTCAAAATTGCCGAGAAGCGGTCGCAGACAGAGAATCTAACCCTCGAAAGTCCGGGGGTGCGCCCGCAAATTACCCAGGCCCTCATGAATCAGCGCAAAGAAATTCTTAAGGCCGCTTTGTTGGAAGTAGCTATTAACGAAGCCCGAATTTCGAACAAGCTTGCCACCACGATGTTGGACACTCCGAGCAATCTCGGTTTGAGACCGGCTTCGCCAGGCGCGGCCACGTCGACGCCGGCACCGGCCGCGACCGCAACTCAGCAAGCTCCGGCTGCGACATCGAGTCCCGCTGCCGCAACCAGTCCGAAGGCGGACGTTTCACCAAAGCCCTAGGTTTAGTTTACGGGTTTTCGCGGGTGTGGAGGCTCCGGGAGCTCCGCACCCGCTTTGCTGTTAGGATCAGTATTCGATTCATGTTGTTTCGTCTTTCAGAAGTTCACAAGTCGTATGGAACGCAGGATGTCCTGCGCGGGACGTCGTTGCAAATAAATCCCGGCGAGCATATCGGGCTGGTTGGCCGTAATGGCGCAGGCAAGACGACTATCTTCCGACTCGTCAACGGCGAAGAAACGCCCGACAAGGGCGAGGTGATTCGCGCGCGCGGCACCAAGCTTGGTTTGTTGGCCCAACACATTCATTTTGAAGCGGGTTCAACCGTTCACGAATCTGCCCTCGCGGCCTTCGGTCACCTTCAGCAAATCGAACACGAGATGCACGAGCTGGAGCATCGCATGGCTGAAGTCGATACCGATCTTGAGCAGGTGTTGGAACGCTATAGTGATCTTCAGCATCAGTTTGAACGCGAAGGCGGTTTTGAGTATGCGGCAAAAGCAGAGTCGATTTTGCAAGGCCTCGGTTTCGAACGTGAAACCTGGTCACTCGAAACTGAAAAGCTTTCCGGCGGCCAGCAGAATCGACTCGGGCTGGTCCGGCTCTTACTAGCAGAGCCCGACGTTCTTTTGCTCGACGAGCCTACCAACCATTTAGATGTGACTGCTGTCGAATGGCTTGAAGAGTTTCTTCAAACCTATGCTTCGGCTTACGTGGTCATTAGCCACGATCGCTATTTTCTCGATCGCGCCTGTCGCCGGATCATTGAACTGGAGAATGGACGCGCCTCGAGTTACACCGGAAACTACTCGCATTATTTGATTGAGCGCGAAGAGCGGCGCGAAGCTCAGCAGCGTGCCTACGATAATCAGCAACAACTGATAGCCAAGACCGAAGAGTTTATCCGGCGAAACCTGGCGGGGCAGAAAACCAAGCAGGCAAAGTCGCGTCGGACCATGCTGCAAAAGCTCGAACGCGTTGATGCCGTCCGGGCTGATCAGTCGCAGGGTGACTTTCGCTTGCGGTCTATTGAACGCACCGGCAATCACGTCCTCATGGTTGAGAATGCGGACATCGGTTATCCGGGCAAGACTCTGGCGCGCGATATCTCTTTCACGCTTCGGCGCACGGAGTGTTTGGGGATTATCGGTCCAAATGGTTCGGGCAAGACCACCTTCCTGAAAACTATTCTCAAGAAGATTCCGGCACTGGCGGGCGAGATTCGCTGGGGAACTAAAGTCCAGATTGGTTACTACGCCCAGCAGCTGGACGACCTCGATGATCGAAATGAGATCATCATGGAGCTCCGCCGGGTGGCGCCTGCGAATGCGACCGCCGGTGAGTTGCGTTCCTTCCTGGCAAAGTTTCTCTTCACGGGTGACGATGTTTATAAACACGTTCGCGATTTGTCCGGCGGGGAGAAGGGCCGGCTCGCGCTCGCAAAATTGATTTATTCGCGCGTCAACGTATTGGTTCTTGATGAGCCGACGAACCATCTTGATATTCCTTCCCGCGAAGCCCTGGAAGAAGCGCTCGACGCTTACGAAGGCACCATTCTTACTATCAGCCACGATCGGTACTTTCTGGATCGCGTCGCCACGCAAATGCTGGCGCTTGACGGCGAAGGTAACGCTGAGCATTACGACGGCGACTACACGCAATATCACGATTGGAAAGCGACTGGAATCGGCGCTCCTTCAAGCTCGCTCGACGTTACATTCGGAGCCGCGAGCCTGGGCGGCACGCCCGAGGAAAGAGGAGCCTCCGCAGTCGCCGATGTCTCCGCGGCGAAGCCGAAACAGGCGGGGAAGGGTAAGGGCGACGCGCCGACAAAGCCGGGGATCAAGGTAATCAAGAAGTCGAGAACGGAAGGGATTTCTCCGCAGAAACTAGAGGCGGAAATAGCGAGCGCTGAAAAACGGTTGACCGAGATTTCTGACCAAATGTCTCAGCCGGATGTGGCGCGCGATGCAACGAAGCTCGTTGGTCTGGATGCGGAGTACAGGGAAACGGAAGCGAAATTAGCGGGTCTTTACGAACAGTGGGAAAAGCTGGCAGCTCAAACGTAGAGAGGCGTGCGGGTTCGCAGTTGCTCTTCGCATTGAAAGAATAATGTGCGCGTCGAGAAAAACTGCCTCGCTTGACACGGGTTTCTCGCTTTGTTACTTTCAGGCCCCCTTTGACAAAAGGCTTCAAATGGTCCGATTTGAAAGCATAGGCGCGTAGCTCAGGGGTAGAGCACTACCTTGACACGGTAGGGGTCTGGGGTTCAAATCCCCACGCGCCTACCACCTTTTATCTCCAGCACTTCAATCTGAAATCACTGCCAACAGTCGCGCAGGACGTCGACAGCTTTCGCACGCCATCTCCCGCTCACCCGCAATTAAAAATTAGTGAACAGCAGGTGGTTATTGGGGGTGGAGCCGCCGAACAAACCTCCGCCCGTACCCGTCACAACGCCCTTGGTAGACAGATTCTTAATCGCTAGCTGTGCTTGTGCCGGTGACGCGCTCGGGTTCAGTTGAAGAAAGAGCGCGGTCACTCCCGCCACGTGCGGAGAGGCCATTGAGGTACCGCTGATAGTGTTGGTCGCTATGTCGGACGTGGCCCAGGAAGAAAGGATGTTCACACCTGGTGCATGAAGGTCGACGCAGGTACCGAAATTCGAAAACGAAGCTTTCGCATCTGAACTGTCTGTCGCGCCCACTGTGATACCTTCGGCAACCCGTGCGGGCGACTGGTTGCAGGAATTGACGGGAAAGCCCAGGACATTGCCGTTGCCAGCCGCGATGGCACACGACACGCCGTCGGCAATCATGTTGCGCACAGCGGTGTCGAGCGCGGCATTGGCCCCGCCGCCAAGACTCATGTTGGCAACGGCCGCCTGGCCGGGCTGATGATTGCCAGTAACCCAATCCACGCCCGAAATGATCGCGGCCGTGGTAGTTGAGTTACCGCAACCGAAGACGCGCACCGCAACCAGCGTGACACTCTTGGCGACCCCGTAAGTCGTGCCGCCGATCGTGCCGGAGACGTGTGTACCGTGGCCGTTACAATCCTCGACGCTGGGAGTGCCGTCAACGGTATTGACGCCTGCCAGAACTCGGCCGGCTAAGTCCTGGTGGGTAGCGCGTATGCCGGTATCAATGACATAGGCCTTGATGCCCGCTCCTGTCGCAGTGTAGCTGTAGGAGTTTGAAAGTGGGAGATTGCGCTGGTCAATGCGATCCAGCCCCCACGTTGGATTGGGTTGCGTCGTCGAAAGCGTAACTACGCCGTCCTCCTGAACAAAGGCAACGCGCGGATCCAGGCTAAGCAGGCGTGCCGCTGCTTCGGGCATACGTACCGAAAAACCGACCAATGCATGCTGGTAAATGCGATTGACACGTCCGCCGTAAATTTCCAGCAGGTTGTGAGCCACCGTCGGAACCAACGAGTGCTCGCCCTTTGGTCCGGCCGCCAGGTCGTTGAGCACTACAATGTATTGGTTGGGAACCGCATTTTCCGTTTTACGAAACTTGCCAACTTCTTGACTGCCGAGATCTTGCAACCTGTCCCCGTTGTTGACGTCCTTTTCGCTCTGCCCGCTACTGGAGAACGGGAGGGCGGCGACCAAACAAACGATGAGCGCCACGCCGAGCAAACCGACGAGCGAGTGGTTGAACTTGTACATGATGTGAGTCTCCTTCAGCTTTTGATCAATCAAACTGGTTTAGGCTAGCTTCAGAATTCCAGAAAGCATCTGCAACCTGACGGTTTCGTACAACGAAATCATGGTCATAAGAAGGCCGGCATGAAGGTTTAATAGGGCAGAGTTTGGGGGGCAAAGGAGGACGACGGGTTACTTCCAAATTGTGTTTACCTTGCGATTGTCTGAAATTGTGACCCAGGGA
The DNA here is from genome assembly GCA_035557535.1 of Pyrinomonadaceae bacterium. Classification (GTDB taxonomy): domain Bacteria; phylum Acidobacteriota; class Blastocatellia; order Pyrinomonadales; family Pyrinomonadaceae; genus PSRF01. The sequence goes on along the minus strand of DATMDU010000137.1, from coordinate 156,219 downwards.
TGCTCAGGAAGCGATCTTTGGTAAGCCTGCCTCAAGCATGAGAACGCTAACAGTAAACACCGAACGCCGATCCTGGCGGACTTTTGTCAGACTACGCTTCACACTCTCCCCACTCGCCTACTTCCTCAATAAATTCATCGTTCTCCATACCCACCCTGGATCTCGCATTTCTTGAAGCTGGTTTTATCTCAGTGTTTTCTCCTACACTCTTCCGTGAGGAAGTTTCAAACTACCCGCCGCAATCGTTAGTTGTCGGTTATACACGCGACTCGGTGTCAATCCAGATAGCGATTTATGGTTTCACTGTGCGTCCGAACTTTCAGACATGGGAACCGTCTACGAACAATTTGAAGCTGAGCTTGCCGGTTGGAGCGCCACGTACGCTGGCCGTCCGCGTCGTCTGATGCTGCGGCTTTTTCTGCTGGCGCTCGAGCGCGAGGAGATTGTCTCCGTTGGATACCGCGAGGATTTGATCGCGGTCCACCTCAGAGCGATGCCGATTTCCGAAACGGAGCGCGAGGTGATTCGTCACGCTTTGCTTTGGACGTGGAAGGATGAGGAGATGCATGCGATCTACATTCGTGGCGCCATCTTCAAAGTCGGAAACTTTCCCCTGCGGGCGCGTGCGCTCTTCAGCCAGGTCGCGGGTGCAGTGGGAGGCTGGTCTACCTCGGTTCGCCAGCACGTGCGCTGGACTGACGCCCCACTCTCCAGAGCGACAGCCACACTAATTTCGTGGGCTGGCTTCATTAGCGGAAAGATTCCGCAGGGGGTCAGGCAACATCTTCAATACCGTTCATTCCGGGATTTCTGCCTCTTCAACGTCGACGCTGAAAAGACGGCGTGGCTATGCTGGCAGCGTTTGATCGAATTGACCAGCGGGCAACCATTCATGCTGCCATCTTTGATAGATGACTTTCGCCGCATCATGGATGATGAAGATCGGCACCGGAGGATTTTTGAGATATTGGCAGCGGCCCTCGACGAGAATGATCAACTCGTACCCGGAGAAACGGCGGACTCTCTCTCACAAAAGATCCGCGAGGTCGGAGAATATTTCGTTCCTCGAGCGCTTCGGGGCGGTCGAGTTGTCACGAGCGCGCTCGGCAGCGGCGCGCGCGTTACGGTTGTGCAAGGGAGAACAGTCGACGAGAAGCTATCGCTTTTCCGTAGTCTCCTGGAAGAAACGAAGCTTAAGGAGCAGCTCGAGGAACGAGCGCGAAGCCTCGACAAACCGCTTACTGAATTGCGAGTGGCCATCAAGCCGGCCTTCATGCTCGGCTATCACCGGCGAGACCGCTCAATGATCACGGATAGGGAACTACTTGAGGAGCTGGCTAGCTATTTGCAGGCCTGCGGGTGCAAGGATGTGGCAGTTGTCGAAGGCCGGAATATTTACGATCAGTTTTACGGGAATCGCTCAGTTCAGGAGGTAGCCCAATATTTCGATATCTCTTCTCCGCACTTTCGAGTTGTAGATCTTTCCGAGGAACAAATACCGCATGCTTTTTTTCGCGGGATGGGACAATACACTGTTGGTCATACCTGGAAAGACGCTGACTTTCGCATCTCGTTCGCCAAAATGAAGAGCCATCCGGTTGAACTTATTCACCTCACAATCGGAAATCTCGAAGGTATCGGCGCGCGCTGCGATGACTTTCTATTCGCTGAGCGGCAGGCGGAGCGCGAAACAGCGACCATGATGTTGCTGGATGAGTTTCCGCCACACTTTTCCATGATCGATGCTTATGAACAGGCCGCTGATGGGCTGGTCGGCGTAATGGGTTGCCCGCGCCCGGCAACGCCGCTGAGGTTCTATGCCGGCACCGACGCCCTTGCCGTCGATATAGTAGCGATGCGCCACATGGGTCTGGCGGATCCTTACGAGTCGAGTACCTTGCGTGCGGCGTGTCACTGGTTCGGTGATCCAAGAGACCACATCAGAATTGATGGGCCAGATGAGCCGCTGAGGAACTGGCGCACTCCACATTACAGCGACATTTCAACAATGCTTAGTTTTGTCGCCCTGCCCGTTTACGTGCTCGGTAGCGCCCGCGGCGCACTCTTCGTTCCGCAGATGGACCACGACGCATTTCCACCGCTGCGTCACCAGAGTTTGCCATTGCGGGCCGGACGCCGGGTCATACAAAGTCTGATAGGACTGCGCCATTAAGATGACTCGTCGCGTTGTCATCATTGGCGCCGGCATGGGCGGCTTGACTACCGCGGTCCGGCTCGCCCGGAAGGGCCTGAGCGTCCGTGTGATCGAAGCTCGGACAGAAGCTGGGGGACTCGCGTCGGGGTTTGAAAAGGATGGTCTTAGATTTGATGCCGGGCCGTATGTGCTGCTTGATCGTCCAGGACTTGAATGGGCCTTTCGTGCCCTGGGTCTCGAACTCGCCGACCATATCAGTCTCCGCAGAATCGACGACGTTTATGAGGTGTCATCAAGTGCAGGCGTCACGGTTCGTTTCCATGGAGATCTGAAAAAAACAGCCGAGGGTTTTGACGCGCAGTGGCCGGGGAGCGGAAAGCTGTACGAAGACTTCGTAGCTGCCACGGCAAAAACTCATGGACTTCTAAGCCCTCTACTTCATGTCTCACGACCGAGGCCTTCTCATCTCTTAGCCGATCGACGATTCACGCGCATCCCGTTTTTGCTTCAGTCGCTAGGGTCGATCCTGGCACGCACAAATCTTCCGTTGCCAGTGGTGGAAGCAATTGCGATTTGGACGCAAATCGCGGGGCAACGAATGGACACGGCGCCAAGTCCGCTGGCTTTTGTCCCTGCCTTGATTCATTCCGTCGGCGCTTTCTATACGGTTGATGGGATCGCTACGATCCCGCGCGCGTTGGAAGGGGTAGCGAAAGAAGCCGGAGTCGAATTTCAATACGGCACCAGAGTCCGGAAGATTGTGTGTGAACGCGGCAGCGTCAGCGGAGTCGAAACCAACGAGGGCGACTTTGTGCGCGCCGACGCAATTGTCTCCAACTATAGCGGCATCGGAACCTATACGGAGATGTTAGAGGAGACTCCGCCACGTGCCCGAGAGAAACTTAGTATGCTTCCACTGCAATCGCCTGGGGCATGTGCTTATCTCGCGGTTCGCGGTGATGCGAGGCAGCCCTATCTTCGATTTAGAACGTCGGGCGCTGGAGAACTTTGCCGACTTCTAGTCATGCCTGTAGTCGTTGCTCCTGAGTTGAAGAAGAATGGCTGGTTTCCTGCGCGCCTAATTAGTCCGATGCGACATGACGAGGCCGAGCGTCTGGGAGTTGAAGGTCAACGTGATTATCTTGATCAGCTCATACAAGAAAGTTGGTGGCGCGAAGGTATTGATGACTATCGTGTGGTTGATACACGTGTCCCGGCGGAATGGGGTACGCAGTACAATCTCTATAGAGACAGCATGAACCCCGTAATGACCGCCGGATTCATGCGCGCCGGACGTCTGGCTCACAGGAGTCCACATGCCCGAGGGCTGTATTTGGCAGGCAGCTCAACGCATCCCGGTCAATGGGTTAGTTTTTGCGCCATCTCAGGAATTTTGGCTGCAGACGATTTGCTCGAGGACCTCAAGTGATGTTGCAAACGAGACTTGAGCTGCTCAGTTCAGGGCGACGCCTGCGGATTGCTCGCGTGGGTAGTGGGCCACCGTTAATTTTTCTTCATGGCTATCCCGACAACCTGCAGATTTGGTCTGAGCTGGCAAAGCGCCTCGCAGATCACTTTGAAGTAATAGCATTCGACTGGCCAGGAATGGGCTACAGCGACGCATGGCCCGGTGGCACCACGCCGTTTCACCTGGCCGACCGGTTACACAAGATTCTCGATGAGCTCGCTATCGAACGCGCCACTTTGGTAGGGATGGACATGGGTGGTCAACCTGCACTCGTGTTTGCCGCCCAGCATCCCGAGCGAATGCATCGCCTGGTGGTGATGAACTCTTTGGTCTTGTGGGACGAGAAAACTTCGTGGGAGATCCAACTGTTGCGCAAATACGGTTGGAACCGCTTCATCATTCGCAACTTTCCCCGTTTAGTATTCAAGCGTGCCGAGATGACTTTTCTGCCTCGCGGTATGAAGCTGCCTTTCGAGGTGAGGTCTGATCTCTGGAGGAGTTTCTCCCAAAGGGATGTTCGTTTCTTTATCGCGCGTCTTTGCGCTGGTTATCAGGGAACCCTGGAGCGGTTACCTGACTTGTACAAGACAATCACTTGCCCGACGCTGGTGCTGTGGGGAGAACACGAGAAGCATTTTCCGCCGGATCACGCGAGACGGCTTCACGAAGCAATCCAGGGGTCAATTTTGCAAATCATTCCTGGAGCGGAACACTGGATGGCATGGTATCTCGCTGATACGGTGGCGGAGTCAATCCGCGGGTTCATGGGTGAACGACTGAACGGGGCTTAGTCAACCGTTGCCAGCCAGATGTCCATTTCATCGGTTATCTGCGAAGGAACCAAACAATGCGCCGGACGCAGACTACATTGGTTACGACTGCTAGGTAATTAAGCTCAGTTCAACGGAAATGTTGTGAACGCCGAGATGGTAAAGGCATTTATCACCTCAACAGAATGCCGCGGGCGCTTTGGACCGTGGCGCCCTCAAATTGTTTTCGATGCGCCGCGGCGCCATTGCAGTCTCCACAGTCCGCGCGCCGAGAGGATGGCGGAGAAGAGCCCGGTCACGCCGAGCGCGATCAGCATCCAGACAAAGCGGTAGCCTCCGCTGGATCTGACGATCCCACTGGCGATGCCAACGCCCTTCCCCTTCATGTGGAGGATGGGGACGCAGAACGCAAGAAGAGACGCGAGCAGCGTGATGATGTACCCAGATCGCCGTTCGGCGAGCACGGTTGCTCCGTACAGCCAGACGACCATGATGAGACTCCCCCCAATCAAGTTTTCGACCCCTCCCGGTTCTAATCCGCGGAAGATGTCGTCCGCCAGGTGAAACATAAACAAGAGGATCGAAAATAGAGACGCGATGGTTAACATAACGCTGGGTTTCATTTGACTATTCTCCTGGTTAGATCTGTTTGTGCCTCACGAACCCTCTGGGCTTTGCACAAAAAATCGTCGTATAAACTTCGAGCGCTGTGCAAAGGGTGCGCTTCAAGCTGGTCTTTTTCCCCCCTCTCCCGTTGGGAGAGGGGAAGGGGAGAGGGACTAGACGCGCCTAACCCCCACCCGACCCTTCCCCTACGGGGGAGGGAGAAAGACTACGGCTGCTTCTTGTGCAAACCTCTCTGACGATGGGCGTCTGCGTTGCGGCAGGGCGATCATCAGCTTGCCCTCCGTTTGCTCGCCGTTGCCGGTTGTTCGCGTTTTGCCTGCTCAGGTTCAAACCGGAGAATGTCGCCAGGCTGACACGAGAGCGCCTCGCAGATCGCATCGAGGGTCGAGAAGCGAATCGCGCGCGCCTTGCCGGTCTTGAGGATCGAGAGGTTGGCCAGCGCCATTCCGATCCGATCCGCGAGCTGGGTTAGCGTCATCCGCCGATCGTGGAGTATGTCGTCGAGCTTGATGGCAATCGCCATGTCACACCGTCCCTTCGAGGTCTTCGCGCATGAGCGCGCCTTCCGCGAACACGCGTGCCAGGAGGAACGTTAGGAGCACGGCGAGCCAGCCGTTAATCGAAAAGCCGGCGTCAAGATGAAGCGGATGCGCCGGAGTCGAAACGGTCCTGGCTATTCCGTCGATCACAATACTGAGAAGGTTCAGGGCGAGCAGCACCCAGGCGATCGCTTGTAAACGGGACGCGTTCGCGGCGACGAATGGGTCGCCACCGCGAACCGTCTCAACGATCGCGAGCAGCCGTTTTAAGACAGCATAGTTCAGCGGGATCGCGACGAGGCCAAGCACCGCTATCGCGCGCAAGCCCATGACCAGCCGCTCTGCCTCAGGCGAAGGAGAGAGTTCCAAAGCGCTCATGATCCACTGCCTGTTCGGCATGACGACCAGCAGGGCGAGTATCGCGACGCCGCCCAGCCAGTTCACTACGACAAGTATCCGGAGCAGGACGTACGCAATCGGCAGCGCGGCCGTTGACGAGATTGGCTTTGACATGACTTACCTCCTTGAGATATCGAATATCAATAAACTAATTAACGACAATCGTCAAGAAAATTATTGGCAATCGATAAATGAGCCAGATGTCGGGAACAGAGATTATGGCGAGGTGGAGGTGATGATTTGTGACGAAGGGCTTGAAAATGAGGGTGAACCGTTTGTGATCCGGGATTAGTGGTTCGCTGATCTCCGAAGGGAATCGGAAGACATTTCGCTCGGGCTCGGCCGACTGACGTGCAGAAGGTCTCTGACCTTCCGTCGCCTGCCTAAAATCCGGGCTGCGCCCGAGATTGATTCTCGCTCAGGACACCCGCTTCGACAGCACACAAAACCGTCTCGGCACCGTACAAAGAAGATTCGTGTGGCGATGAAGTCAGTACCACCACGCGGTAGCGGGTGGGTCAGTCGATTGCTGAATGTCGATGGCGGATTTGCGATTGATCTTTCGCAAGGAGCATTCAGCAATGCGATATCGTCAATCCTCAATCCATAAGACCCACCCGCTACCGCGTAGTGGTACTGACGTCATCGCCACGCGAGAACGGGTAGCTACGGGAAACTGGATGGGGACATATGGATTTCCTTTTAAGTGGACGCGCGGTGGTGGGGTAGTTGCGGGATAATGTTACTTTAGCGGTGTTATCACGCAAGGAGAAGATAATACCGCCCGGGTGTTGTTATCAAAGCATTAGGCGGACAATATGTAGTTGAACGAAACCGCTACGCGGTAGGGTGGGGAAGGTTGAGTTTTTCTCTGCCAGGCAGTGCGGCTCGGCAGTGCCATCGTGCGTGTTTGGTGTTCGGAACCTTCGTGGTATGGCGAAAGGAGAAAACAAGATGCCAGACGTGGTGCCGTTTTTGACCTATGAGGACGGCATTGCCGCCCTAGAATGGCTGGCCGAAGTCTTTGGATTCACGGAGACAGTTCGCTTCATGTCTTCCGATGGGAGGCTGTCTCACGGAGAAATGTCGATTGGCGATGGACTAATCATGTTGGCCAGTCCGTCGCCGGATTATGAAGGCCCCAAGCGACATCGCGGCAACTGCGAGATTGCCGCCTCATGGTCCGCTCTGCCATGGATCATTGATGGGGTTCTCGTCTATGTTGATGACGTTGATGAGCACTATGCGCGGGCTAAGGCCGCAGGAGCCGTTATCTTGTCTGAACCGGAGGATGGGCCGCCGGCGCGGCGATATCGAGTTGAGGATCTCGAGGGACATCGATGGATGTTCATGGCACGAAACTAGCCGGCGATTCTTCCATCTGAGTGCGCGCTCTCTGATCCGCCCAGGTCGCCTCATCCGCAAACACAACGCATTTCATCACCCGAATCGCGAGCCACTCTGATCGCGAGCAACTCTCAAACGGATAATGAAGAAGCTCCCGTCGCGGAGATAATGTTTGTGACCAAACGAACATTCTTCTCTTTGAAAGGAGCTTCCCATGACTACTCTTCGTCAACGCATGATCGACGATTTGAAGGTCCGCAACCGCTCGGCGCGGACCATCCAATCCTACATCGCTCAGGTCGCTAAGTTCGCCCAGCATTTCGGCAAGTCTCCCGAACTGCTGGGGCCGGAAGAGATTCGTCAGTACCAAGTATATCTGGTTGAGGAACGGCACGTCTCCTGGAGTCATTTCAACCAGGCAGTGTGCGCGCTCAGGTTTTTCTATCGCCATACCATGGGGCGCGATTGGGCAGTCGCCCACATCCCTTTCCCACGTCAACCCAAAAAACTCCCGGTGGTGCTGAGCCAGGATGAAGTTATCCGGCTTTTCGACGCGGTCCGCAGCCTCAAGTTGCGGGCGATGCTGATGACCGCTTACGCCGCTGGCCTGCGGCTCTCCGAAGTCACGCATCTGCAGGTCTCAGACATCGACTCTGAGCGGATGGTGATTCAGGTGCGCCAGGGCAAGGGCCAGAAGGATCGCTACGTGATGCTCTCACCGAAGCTGTTAGAGGTGCTGCGAGTCTACTGGCGGACGGAACGACCAATCACCTGGCTCTTCCCGAGCCAGCAGACCAAGCAGCAACCGGCCCATCCGAGCGTGGTGCGAAGGGCCTGTCACCAGGCTGGGCTAGACGCTGGTCTGACGAAACGAGCCACCGTGCGTGGTCTGCGCCACTCGTTTGCCACCCATCTGCTGGAAGCCGGCACTAACATTCGCATCATTCAAACCCTGCTGGGCCACAGCAACGTCAGCACCACGCAGATCTACACCAATGTCTCGGCTAAGACAGTGCGGGCCACCGAGAGCCCACTCGAACTTCTGGCATACTCGGTCCAGGCTGATCGTTTCGGCCACGTTACTTTTAGCTGGAAAGACTACGCTCGCGGCAATCAGCAGCGGTCCATGTCGCTCAAATCTGATGAGTTCATCCGTCGCTTCATGCTGCATGTGCTTCCACGTGGCTTCCAACGCCTGCGCCAGTTCGGACTGCTGGCCAATCGTCAGCGCCGCTGCAAGCTAGAGCTCTGCCGCACTCTCCTTGGCGCTGCTGCTACTCCTGCTATGACCAATCAGCTCCTTCCAGCCGACTTCCAATCGCTTTATCAAACTTGTCACCGGTCAATCACTCAAACAATGCCCCGCTTGTCGGGCCGGAACTATGAGGTTCACTGAACGTTTCGTCCCGCTGGCCAGCCTTGTCAACGGCGCTCGCTACAGTCATCTCGCTCTGGTGGCTGCCGCGCAACCTATCGATTCATCGTAAATAGCAAACTTCGGAGACCTCTCCGTGCCACCTATCAAATATGGACCAGGCTGCTCCTTCACGGACCGGGCTCTTTCAAACTCGCCCGCGAGATGCCGAACTCTGCGCACCGCTCCTTCAACTGCTCGCTCGACACTCGCGCCTCGCTGCAGTTCCGCCTCGCCAGACCGCACTCTTTCTCTGCACCCGGCCAAGCCCACGCCTGCTTCCCTTACCATTTGCACCCAACGCCACCTTCTTCTTCCCGCTCCACTCATCTCCAGAAGACTCTTCCATTCAATCCCCATAGCCCCCACCGCGCTTTCGTCCAACTGAATTCCTTCCGCAGTGCTCGCCGAATCGCAGACCCCTGCTTTTCTCCACCTTGACTCTCGGCGAGACTGCGGAAAGAATCCTATTCGTTCGGCTAAGAGGAGGAGCAAGACAATGGCCACCCTCGAGAAAGCGCTCGATAAGATGCGGGAGATCTGCCTCTCATTACCCGACACCCGCGAAGGCGATCACTTCGGGGAGACCGCATTCTACGTGCGTGGCAAGCTCTTCGCGACCTGCGGTGCAAAGCATGGCGTCTGCGAGATCACGTTTGGGCTCGAGCCGGACCACGCAGCGGCGCTCCTTGAAAATGACCCTCGCTTCAAGCCGTACTCCAGGGATAAACGCGGCGTCGTCCTCGACGCGGCGAAAGTGAAGAGCTGGGGCGAGGTCAAGGAGCTCATCCTCGAAAGCTACGAACTCGTGAAGCCGCCAAAGGTAAAGAAAGCGGCCAAAAAGTCCACGCCGGGCAAGCGCACCCGCCGGTGAAGCACTAAGGACTACCGGGAGATGCGTCCGGGGGAGCGCCGAACCAGGCGCTGCAGCTGACGGCGCGATAGCGTGCTTCTCAAGTAGTCTTTTTTCAATTCAGCTCGAATGCTGATCGCGCGCCGCAGCTGAAGGCCGTCGTTAGGCGGCTTGTTATTTAGAATGGCCTCATACCTTCATGAGAAACACATTTATCCTCGGACTCTTCCTGTTGCTCTTTTGTAGTTGTCGACTTGAGGTCACCCAGCACAATCCCGTCAGAGCATTATCCGAGACTAATAGTTTCCTGAAGGCTCTCTATATCGAAGAAGACTATCCGACAGCCTTTGAGTTGAGCCATGCCGAGCTTCGCAAAGGCGTTACGTCGGATAACTTGAAGCAAATCGTTGAGCGAACAAAGCAGCTCGGCACCTTGAAAAGGTTAAAGGCGGATTCATATATGGAGACGCCTGGGAGGACCATGGAATTATTCTATGTGGGGATGTATGAGAGAGGCACAATATATCACCGCATTGTGTTGATGGGTGATGCCACTTCAGGGTACAAGGTTTCTGGCGTGTGGTTTAAAGCTGAACCCTATCCTCAGCATGCGTCACGCCAAAAGTTTAATGAAGAGATTTTCGTTGAGTGATTCATGGAACCCAACAAGCGCTTGCAGCGGACTCGCCCATTAGCGACCTTTAGTGTTCGTTGCGTGGGCGAGCCGCTGAAGCGCAGCGTTAGGCGTCGGGATAAACGCTCGCAATGACAAGCCACCAAGATCAAGCACCGGCCCCAAATAGGCGATGGGCTCTCTGGCTCGGTAGGTTCCTACTTATTCCTCTTACCGCGATGTCAGGCGGATTAGTCTCCGTTCTTTGCCGAACCGTAGTGACCGGTGAGATAGTTGCCTTCTCGAGAGGTTGGACGACCTCATCAAGTAGGTTCATCTACTTCGCCGAGAGCCCAGCATGGTTTCTGTTCTTTTTCACACTCGCGGCCGCGCTCACGGGCATAGTCATCTTCACTACCGTCGTCTTGGCCAGACTAGTCTTCAAAAAGACCTGGTCTAATCGATAGATGAGAAAAGATTGTAACTTGTGAGAATAGGCGGGCGCCTCCCTTATCGTTACCGCAATCCTTGGCTCTATTGCTGGAGAAAGTCTCATGAAAAGAATTACCTACCTTCTTTGCCTTGCTGCAACCTTATTCATATTTGGCACGCCGGCAAACAACGCTTCTTCGCCGAAACCTAGCCGTAATAGTCTTACAGGAGTGACAGGTTCAATAATCGAAGAAGACGATCTCAAACGTGCGAAGGCATTGGTCGGAGTTATCAACCAATATCGCCGGGAGCAGGGCTTGCATGAAATTCCATATTCCCCTCGGCTAACAGACGTGGCCAGATGGCACGTCTATGATTTGGAAGTTAATAAGCCTTCTGGAGGTTCTTGTAACTTACATAGCTGGTCAGATAAGGGTGAACGCAGCGATTTTCTTGCGAAAAATAGTGTCTCGTGGAATTCATGTTGTTACACAAGTGATCACGCTCGGAATAGTTGTATGTGGAATAAGCCAAGAGAGATTTCTGATGGGGCGTATAAAGGCAATGGCTATGAAATTGCAGCCAGGAATGGTCGTGGAATAACAAATTATCGAGCGTTAGAACAATGGAAAGGAAGTCCGCTTCATTTGGATCCAATTCTTAATCGAGGTAAGTGGGCTAAGTCAAAATGGAAAGCCATTGGAGCTGCCATTTCCAGCCACTATGCTGTTGTCTGGTTTGGAAAGGAGACTGATCGCAGCGCAACAACTTCTATGGAAGACATCTTCAGAAGTAACCGTGCTCCTCGTGCTTCTTCCAATATTGGCCCTGGTATGAATGCTGATGATATTGATGAGAACGAACTCTACTCTACAACCTACGAATGGTTGGAAGAGTTTTCCAAGTTTTGACGAAGCTCAGGAGGCTTCGAATTGATGTAGCACGCCGCTGAACAAAGCGTTGCAGCTGACGGCGCGACAGCACTTCTCAAGTACCTTCTTTCCTTCAGCTTGAATGTGATCGCGCGCCAGCTGAAGGCCCTCGTTCGATGGCTTCTTGTTGGCTAAAACGCAGGATGAATCCAATACGGAACAAACCAAGGTATTTTGTGAAAAGCTGGGTTGCATCCCTGGTTGTCGTGACGCACCTGGTATTAGTCTTCTATTCGCTAGCCGCCACCCCGCCCCTAACTCCTGACTTTGGCAGCGACTTTAATCGTCATGCCCATGCCTTCCCTATTGCCGGGCATGTTGTGCGCATTCCTGAGGAGGGGCGGCTGATAAAGACAATCTTCTGGCTCGATTTCCCGTCGCTATGCGTCTTTTACCTGTTCAGCGTGATCCCTATGGTTTTATTTCCGCGAATGAATATTCAAACATTATCTTGGCTCAACGCCACTTTTCTGTTTGCGATTACCTTTGTGCAATGGTGGCTGGTGGGCCTTAGCCTTGAAGAAGTAATTAGATTTCTTCGGAAGGGTCGCGGGAATGCCGGGTCGCCACCGAACAAGCGCTTGCAGCCGACGCCTCGATAGCATGTTTCTTAAGTAGCTTAAACCTAAGCCAAAGATGTGGGCTACACACAGGGTAATGAGACGCTTGTGAATGTTTCAAGCATTGTTCCTTTAGATTAGAATGCCGATCGCGCCGCAGATGAAAGCCAGTGTTACGCGGGCGCCGATCAGCAGCTTGATGCTTAAGGGAGAACTTAGTGAGCACCAAAAGTCCTTAACGTCGATTGGCCCGCCAGTGCCTGAATTGCCCGTTACTGATGTGGAACGGGCGCAGCAGCATTATCGGGATGCACTCGGCTTTGAGATTGGCTGGATCGATCCGGGCAAAGAAATTGGGGCCGTGTCACGCGGAAACGTGGTGATATTCTTTCGGGCGAGAACTCCACCATTTGAGCCTGCCGTTCATTGGGTCTTCGCCGAAGATATCGACGCGACGCACGATGAGCTAAAATCCCTGGGTGCGAACATCGTTGAGCCCCTGGAAAAGAAGGCTTGGGGGTTAAGGCAGTTCACCGTCGAGGATCTCGACGGACACCGCTTCTATTTCCACCATGACTAACGAAGCGCCGCATAACAAAGCCTTGCAGCTGACGGCGGGATAGCATGCTTCTCAAGTAACTTCTTTCCTTCAGCTTGGATACCGATCGTGCGCCGCAGTGAAGGCGGCCGTTATACGGCTAACCAAGGTGATGATTTCCTGGAACGGTTTCTCAGTTCAGACGTGTTAAGTGAATCATTACATTCTCAATTTCCAAAGCTACATTACAAAATGAACATTAGGTCGAAGCTACCTATGGTTGCAGCTGGGCTGTTGGTGGTTTTGTGGTTCCCATCCACTCCAATCGCGCAAGTGCAAGCCGGGCCATCTGACCTCCCTCTTGATGCTGCAACACGCACGCAGGTGATCGATGCCGTTCTCAACCGGCTTAACGAATCATATGTCTTGCCAGAGGTTGCAGCGCAGATGGAAAAGTCTATTCGTGTGCGAATGCAGAAAGGCGAGTATGACAAAATCCAGAGCAGTGCGCTTCTGGCTCAAACGCTAACGGCGCACCTGGCTGAAATCGCAAAAGATAAACATTTGGGACTAGGTTTTAGCTACGACCCGATATCGTTAAGCTCAGAGCAAAAGGAACCTTCTCCTGAAGACCGGGAAAGGTTACGTCGCATGGTCGGTTCGATGAACTTCGGATTTGAAAAAGTCGAGCGCTTAAACGGAAACATCGGGTACATGGAACTGGATGGCTTTGTCACTAACGAACTCGGTGCTGAAACCGCAATTGCAGCCATGCAGTTCCTGGCTAACACCGATGCCCTCATTATTGATCTACGGTACAACGGTGGCGGCGTGCCGGGCACTGCTCAGTTGATCATCAGTTACCTCTTCAGCGAAACCCCTGTTCATTACCATTCTATTTATTGGAGACAAGGCAATCGCACCGAGCAGTTTTGGACGCTGCCTTATGTGCCCGGCAAACGTTATGTTGGGAAACCTGTGTATGTTTTGATGGGCAAACGCACCCTCTCCGCTCCGGAAAGTTTCGCCTATAGTCTTCAGGCGCAAAAGCGGGCTACCGTTGTTGGTGAGGTAAGTGCGGGTGGAGCAAATCCCGGGCGGGAGTTTCGCATTAACGAACATTTTCAGATCTTCGTACCGACGGGTCGCGCTATTAATCCCGTCACTGGCACGAATTGGGAAGGAACGGGCGTCACGCCTGATATTGAAACAACTTTCAAACAGTCGTTGAAAGTCGCGCATCTTGCGGCGTTGCGGAAATTGTTGGAGACATCCACCAATGAGAGAAAGAAAGAACAGTTGAAGAGTGTGATCGAGGAAGTAGAGAAGCAGCCGTAAGCAGCTCGGTATAAAGAGAGTGAATACTTAACATCATTCGACAATTGCATGTATAAACTCTCGGCAGAAAAGGCACAGAAGGGAAAAAAAGGCTTGTGGCAGAGCTATTTCAATCGCTAGACGCGCTTAACAAAGCCCTGCAGCTGACGGCGCGATAACATCTCAGGAGAATCACGCCGATGACCCTTAAAGAAACGCTCAAGCAGCTTAAAGCGCTCGGCAGCGAGAAGGTGCGCGCGCAGAACGCGAAGAGCGGCGCCGGGGACAATCAGTTTGGTCTTAGTCTCGGCGATATCCGGGCCCTCGCGAAAAAGATCCGCACGGACCATCCGTTGGCTCTGTCTCTTTGGGAGACCGGGAACGTCGATGCCCAGTTCCTGGCAACACTCCTGATTCAGCCGAAAAAACTGTCGGCCAAAGAGATGGATCGGATGGTGCGGTCCATCGCCTTCGTGCGCGTGGCGGACTGGCTCATCGCCTATGTCGTCCGGCAGCACCCCGACAAAGAGGCGCTCCGCCAGGACTGGATGGCCGCGGACGACCGCTGGGCGGCCCGGGCCGGATGGGACCTCACCGCCGAGCGGGTCGCCAAGAATCCGGACGGGCTCGATCTCCCGGCGCTGCTGGGTCGCATCGAGTCGGAAATGACAAGTGCCGATCCCGAAGTGCAGTGGACGATGAACATCACGCTTGCGACCATCGGAATCCACTTCGCCAAACACCGCAAGCGGGCCCTCGCTATTGGCGAGAAGATCGGCCTTTACCGCGACTGGCCGGTGTCGAAGGGCTGCACGCCCCCCTTCGCCCCGATCTGGATCAACTTCATGGTGAGCCGGCAAGGCTGAGCGAACAGCCCCGGATCGCAGGAAACAAAGCGTTGCACTTGACCAAATGCTGACCGAGGCGCCGCTGAACGCCGGCGTTAACGTTACGAAGAGGATCATCGTGAGATTCGAAGTCATCGCCGCATTTGCTATCGGGATACTTCTCCCTGTGCTCGAGACTTGCCGTCGGGGTATCAGTCACTGGGGCGTCGACTTCACGACCATGTTCGAGGATTACGTCGCGGGCGCATTGCTTCTTGTCGGTGGGTGGGCCTCGTATCGGGCGCGGCAGTGGGGAGGGCTGTTCCTGGTTCTGGCGTGGGCCTATGTCACTGGGATGATGGGCGGCAGTTTCTGGTATCAGCTTGAGGACACATTCCGAGGTAGCGCTTCGGAGCCGAACAACCTCCTGGTGGTCATCGTCAAGTTTCTATTGTGGAGCACTTGTGTTGCTTCTTTGCTCCTTTCTTTCCGAAGTGCATCACAGGCGCGTGGCGCCTAGCAGAGGCATGCACCGGACGCGCAATTAGCATGTCTCTTATGCAAGTTGTCGCTAGCGGGTAAGTGCACGGTAGCTGAAGGCAATCGTTATGCGGCAACCTTAGGGTTAGAAGGTCGGGCGATGACAACCGAAGAACTGCGAAGCATTTTAAGCATCGCACACGACTGGTCGGATCGCGGCGCCGGTCGCTCTCTAAGTGATCTACTTTCATCAACGCGCTATCGCGAGTTGCGTCCAACTCTCCGAGTCGAAGCCCTTGAACAGCAATTCGAAGCCGATCATCACCTCATTGAACAGTGGGTTGCATACTCGCAAGACAAGAGAACGCGGGGTGGATGGTGGTTCCAGCCAGTCGGGGCAGAGTGGGAAGTCGGACGTTTCGGCGATTCCGGAGCGGATACCTCAACGTCTGATCGCTTTTCTAAGCCCTCATCTGCCGCTGCTGCTTACGTTCTACGTGAGCTCGATTTCTGGGCCAATCTGGCTGCACGTTGACTCGATTGCTTAATCTGCCGCATAACAAAGCCTTGCAGCTGAGGGCGCCATAGCACGTCGCTCAAGTAGGCTTGTTCCTCGGGGCTGAATGCTGATCGCGCGCCGCGACTTAGAGAAACATGACATGGGAATTACTCGTAATCTGAACTGGAATGTGAGTCCAGCAATGCTACAGAGGTGTCAGAATGTCAGATTTCGTCGACGTTAGTGGTGGTTATGGCTCGCAAACGACCGAGATTTATCTCAAACGCGAGCTGGTTGGCAATGTTGAAAGTGTCAGTGCCCGTTTGATTGCTGCACTCGAACGAGTTGGCTATGACGTGATCGAAGAACAACCGGCGATACTCGGCCGACGTGGCGCTCGAGGGTGGGGCACATGGTATGGATCCGCTGACGTACTCGACTATTCGATTACGCTCGTCATCAGGCTCAAACCTATCGGTGACCACTCCACGCGCGCGACCTTTGACTACAGAGTCAGCCATCCATGGCTATCTAAGGGCGATAAGGAAGTGGTTTCGCGAGAGGTCGAGGCGATTACGGCACTGGCAACCATGCGTTCGGCTGACAAGTTGTGCGCCGCTTGCGGGACGGAAGCCATGGACGACTCTCGCTTCTGCCGGAGATGTGGTGCACCGATGACTCCTGAACAGACCGAGTTGGATGTGCTACGCATGGCTGCCGAAACTCGTGCCGGGCATACATCAGTGGTCACGAGTACCATGCTTTCGCTGGTCAGCATCCTCATTGTATTACTGGCAGTGGTCACCATCGCCGTTAATAGTTCATGGGGGCTCAAGGCTTCCTGGCTTTGGATCGTCTTACTGGGCGTTATCAGCCTCTTCAACTTTTTTCTCGGTTGGTGCGCTTGGGGACGCTTGAATAGCGCACTCAGGCATAAACGGGCGGAACAACGCTTATCACCTGTAAGTGATCCGCAGACTCTATCCGGGACTGAAGCTACGGCGCTACCATCTGGACGATTGGGGATGTCGATCACCGAAGGGACGACTGAATTGCTCAATCCGCGGCAACGTGAACAAGAAGCGGTCCCCGTCAAACGTGGGAGTAGTAACACGAGTGCAATCAATTGAGAGAAGGCGTTGCGGCAGAGGCGTACATGAAGGACATCCCCGATTTTGCAGAAGCACTCCAGCAGTTCCGCCGCTTCTTGAAAGAGAGTGGGCATCCTTGAGTCCAAGTTTGCGGGAGAAACTGAATCTGAAGGGAAAAGCTTCAAACGGTGATTGTGCTACTCGTAGATCAAATCACATTCGATGACGGGTCGAACTACGATGCTCAGCGGGCATTGATCGACTATTTTGTTGATCTGGCAAGATAGTCATCGAGCGCATATGAAAAAGCCTTGCAGCCGCCGCCGCGTTGGCAATTTTTCTCAAGCAACTTCTTTCCTTCAGAATTGGATGCTGATCGCGCGCTGCGGCTGAAGGCCGTTGGGCGATGCAGTTTGAAGGCGATAGCAGAGATTAAAATAACGCCATGAAACGGAAAGCCCTCATGATTATCCTCGCCGCCGTCATGGGTGTTGCCGCTTATTTGTTCGTCAGCCGATCGAATCCTGTTCTGTATAGGTATGTGGATAGAGCCTCAGTTCAATATAGTGCCTTCATAATTCAGAACCCCTTCCGAGATCGCGAGCCGGAGCGTAAAGCTGAAGTCGTGCTTCAGAGTTTGAAGAGTGGTCATTGCGAGCAAGCTTTATCTTTACCGGCGCTTGAGCCCGCCCGTGTTGCATATCTTTGCGAGAGAGAGCGGAAATACCAGCTCGGAAGCTGGAGCTTGATGGATCGCAAAGGCGAAGGGCAGAAGATACAGTTAATTTTTGATCTCTACCGAAGTAGCGGTGGTGCGAGCACCTTGGCGGCCCCGGCGTGGATTGATATGGAAAAGAAAGATGGTGAGTGGCAGGTTGCCAGTTACGAAACCGCTTATTGATTCTTGAATGGCGGCAGCATCGCCGAACAAGGCCTTGCAGCCGGCGCGCCGCAGCTGAAGGCCGGCGTCAGGATGCTTCAGGTCGGTGGGTCTGGTTATGGAGGCGAAATGAATAGATGCCCGCTCCTTATTTGGCTGGCAATCGCGCTACTGGGATTCAATTCCTGTGCGACCGAACAGCCGCGTAAAAACTCCGGTGAGGTTGCTGCAACACGTGATCAGGGAGTGGCTCAAAATGGCGGCAAAGCTATTCAGATTACTGACGCAAGCTATGAGCAAGAGGTGCTTCAATCCCAAATACCCGTGCTGATTCTTTTCTGGGCACCGTGGTCTGCGCCAGATCGCCTGATTGCGCCGGAGATTGAAGCTGTGGCTAATGAATACTCAGGGAAGGTGAAAGTCGGCAAAGTAAATGTTGATGAAAACGCTGAGCTTACCGTGAAATTTAACATCAGGGCAATTCCCACCTTAATCGTGATAAAAAATGGAAGTGAGCAAGAGGCGTTCGACGCCGCCTGTTTTTCCGAAACAAGACGATCTTGAAGCATAGTAAATCCTCATTTGTTATAGCTCTCTCCTTTTCGCTGGTCGCGTGTGGTTCGCATCAGCCCAACGTGCAGACCGTTTCTCGGAATGCCGCGCAACCTGCGAGCGACAGCAGTATACGAAACCCACAGACTGCATCACCGGTCATAAGTCCTACGCCGGAGCAGGAAGTGGCTTTTGGGAAAGGGCTGAAAATCGCCCCTCGAAACATCGCGCTAAAAAATGAAAACCGGCGCTATCAAGTCGATGTCGTTTACCCACAGATCGAGGGCAGCAAAAGTCGAGGCGTCCTAAGGCTTAATCGCCGGATTAAAGAGCTGGTTACAAAGCAGTATCAGTGGCCGCTAATTCCACCCACAAAGGAAGACCTTCGTCTCTATGAGAAATGGCCGGGCGTCTTCAATTCAGTTAGTCTTGACTATGAGGTTGTTCTCGCGACCGGTGATCTGCTTAGCATCTATTTCGACGTGTACAGCTACGGCATTGGTGCTGCCCATTCAGTTCAGCAAAGCTTCACCGTGAATTTCGATTTGAGTTCTGAAACTCCTCTCCAGCTGACGGGACTTTTCAAACCAAACTCCAAATATTTGCAGTTCATTTCCGACTACTGCTTCCGTGAATTGTCCAAAGATCATCAATACGCAGTGTCGGATCCGATGTTCAAGGATGAGCTAGCTCCAAAGCTAAAGAATTACGAGAGTTGGAACATAACCAAAGAAGGTCTACGCTTTAACTTTGACGCTTGTAGAATTGACGGATGTGCTGCCGGAAAAGACGAGGTCAAGATTACGTTTGATGCTTTGAAGGAAAAGCTGAAGCCAAAGAGCCCAATCGAGTCTATCGGACGAACCACATAACAAAGTCTTGCAGCTGACGGCGCAACATCTTTCTCATGGAACGCTCAACATCGATTGCTAGCCGGTTAATTCGGGCGTTATGCGTCTTATATCTTTCTGTTGAATACTATTAATCACCGAAAGGAGAAGACTAAGGATGCATAAAAATTCAATCGCTTTAATCGGTCTGCTGATTGTTTATCTCTTTCAACCCTTGTTTGCTCGCCCGTACGTTCCGGCAGACCTCCCCGATCTGAAGATCAGGCAGTATGAATTTGACACCTATAACGATAAGAGGTTGCGCGTACAGATTGCGAATGATGGCAAAGCCGCGTCCTCAGCGTGCCGTCTGGAGTTGGCTATTCGTAAGATCGACGGGTCGGCAGTGACTCGGACAGCTTTCGAGACGATTCCGGCGCTAAAGTCGGGCAAAGAAGAATGGGTTACTTTAAACGCAACAGGGATCTTGCCGTCGGCCACACGCCTCAAAGACACAACCTTCAGAGTGACTGTGGATGAAACCAAAATCGTCGCTGAATCCAACGAAGACAATAACGAAACATGGCACAACTCAAACTAGCGGCAACCGACCGTTGGCGTGGCCGACGCCTAACAACGGCATGCACCCGACGCTCCGCCAGGAAGTCTCTCATGTAGGTTGAATGCAGGCGCGGGTGATGCCCGGCGTTAGACGTTTCTAGTTGGAAATCGATTACTGAGCTATCAATTGGGAAGGGAAACGCTATGAACCGTTTAATAGTTATTGTTTTAGTCGCAGTTGCTTCTGCCAATGCTGTCATAGCACAGAAGCAGGCATCAATTAAGCCCGCGAGTATCTATCAACTAGGCGGAGCGTCCGTAGTGTCGCCTAACCAGCCGGGATGGGTACTATTGGAATCAAACAAATCGTTAATAGGCTTTCAAAAGCGCGGCGAGGGTGAAGTTCTAAATGCGATGGTGAAAACTATCGGGACAAAAGTGTTCGATAATGACAATGACCTGCTAGCCAGTCTGGAAGCTTTGAAAGTTGAAGAACTGAGTAAATTAACGAAGGTTAGTGTTCACTTTAATTACGTCAGGTTCAAATCGTCACCGTGCGTGCAATATGATGGCATATTCACGAGTGACACCTCGGCGCCTAATTTTCAATATCTTAACTTCAAGGGCTACTTGTGCCGTCATCCAGAGAGTAAGGGTTTAGTCGTCCAGATCGAATTATCTAATCACTCAAATCAAAGAGGGTTCTCAGAAAACCTACTTGACGTGAGCAACGAGTTTTTCGAGAAAATGGCATTTTCTAAAGTCGGTGGTCAGTAGTTACTGTGGTCCAGGCAAACTATCTCACGACTCGCCCACCAAGCCTTGCAGCTGAGGGCGCGATGGCATGCTCCCTTAAGTAACTTTTTTCCTTTGGGCTCAAAGGCTGTTTGCGCGCCGTTAGCTGAAGGTCGCTGTTATGTTACTAAGCTCGAAATGCAAGCAGAACTCCCAGAATTGCCGAGCGCCCCTGATCCTACCGCTGAAGCAGTCAGCAAACAGCCCCGTCGAATCGGCGGTGTTTTAATTTTTGTCGCAATTGGTTTAATTATCAGTCTCATTCAAAATTTAGGCATTCTTCAAGCGAATTTAGCTCCCTTTCGCCAGGTAGAAGCCTGGGAGCGTGTTACCACTCCTGGATCGTTTGCTTATCACCCCAATTGGAAATCGGTGCTCTTGTTCGAGCTTATCTCAAGCTCCGCTATCCTCGGCTTGAATGTAGTAGTCGTAGCGCTTTTCTTTCGCAAGCAAAAGCAGTTTCCCAAAGTTACTGTTGTGGTAATCCCGGTAATCTTTGTTCTCATGCTATTTGGCTATTATTTTTCTGGTTTGATCCCTGCTGTCGCCGAGAGCCCGGATTATTCAAAGCAACAGTCTGCGCTCCTCATAAGATTCGTAGCGTTGCACGTTTGGATCCCATATTTCCTCGTCTCAGAGCGAGTGAGGGAAACATTTGTGCGCTGAAATTACCGCGCACATTAGGGTGCGTTAGAGTGCGTTCAGAAACGCTACCAGGTCCGCCCGTTCGTCGTCCCTAAACACAAAACCCAGGTGCATCTCGTAATGGCGCACAACGCTTTCGATCGTTGGGGCGATGCCGTTATGGAAATAAGGCGCGCGGGCCGCCAGCGCGCGGATTGTCGGCGTTTTGAATCGTCCGAGATCGTTCCAGAGTCCGGTGATTTGTCCGCGGCCGGCATCCGTCAGTTGTCGAATTTCACCTGTCGTGCGATTGCGAAAAGTATGGAGCGGAAGATCCGGAGTGCGAACGTCGGCGGATGCTGTGCGGATGTCGAACAGCGCGTTGTTGATATTGGTGCCATTGTTTGCTGAATTGTGACAGCCGCTGCAACTGCGACCATTGGGATTGGTGTTGTTGAAGAGTTCCTGGCCTCGTGCGATTTGCGCACGCCGCGGATTCCCGTGATTGGCCCAAGCGTCAAACACGTCAAAGCGGCCGGCAACTTTGGTCATCGCCGCCAATGCTTCAGGTCCGCCACGCGCTCCATCAGAGTCGAGCCGCCCAACGCCCGGGACAATCAGCTGGGCAGTAAAAAGCGATTCCTCGAAGCCAACGATATTGGCGATGACTTCGGGTGCCGCGGGTTGACCTTGTTGACCGCCCGTCACATTGCGAGTCGCCTGGTTGACCAGCCCGGCATGTTGGTCGGTGCCGATGCTGTTACCGCCGTCCCAATTTACTGTCGCGCTGCCGACTGCGAAGTTGATGGTGGGCATAGCCCGACGCCAGTGAACGAGTTGGTTAAGACTTGCAAAGCCGTGCGGATCCTCCACCGCGATGAGTTCCCATTCCGAGTTGGCCCTCGGCGCTCCGCCCCTGCGGAAGACTCCACGGCTTAAAAGCATGCTGTAGGCGGCGAAGCGGCCGGCAACCGTGTTGTAGTCCCCCGCGTTTGGATTGTTTGCGTCGAGTTTATTGAAGATCGGATGGAGACCGTCAGTTTCGTCGAAGAGATCCTGGATCGTGCCGGGATTGATGCTCCACGCCTCCTCAGGAATATGGCAGGATGCACAACTACGGCCGTTCGATCCCTGCGCCTGAAAGAATTCACCCGAAAGCTCAACCGAACCCTGAGTGCTGAAGGTCGCCGCTTTGCCTCCAGGGTTTTTCATCGGATGATTGTTAGGAATGCTGCCTTGGCCGTCGGCCTTCTTACCCGCCCTCGCCGTATCGAGATCCGGCCGGGGTCCGAGTAGTCCCATAGAAGCGACTATTGCGATCATGACTACCATCGCCGGTAGCCGCCGACTAAACCTTCGCGAACTATGTCTCTCCATTGCAGTGTCCTCCTTTTCTAGTTGTCAGACTCTTAACTGAGTCGCTCCCTTTGGGATCAGAATCCGCAGTGACCCGGCTTCGGAGCGTCAATCCGGACTGTTTGACCGCGCGGCACATCGAGATAGGTTACCCACACTTCCGCCGGAGCAGGGCCCAGGTTCGCTATTTACCGCTCGATTCGGTTACGGACCACTGTCGGAGCCAGAGGCCGAACCCTCCTGGTTTCCCGCGGGTGATCCGAAAAAGCGTTGTCGATATTCCGTTGATTGGATAAACGCCTTGACCATTTCGGCGCGACGCACGCGAGCCAGCGCGACCGACTCGTTGCGTGCGTCCTCGCCCGGCAAGGTGAATGAGTTCATCTTCCCCAGCCAGAAATCGTAACCAGTGAAATTATTGTCAGGTGCGTCGTCAGGATTGCGACGCAGGTAACCGTAGTACTGCATCAACACGAACGCGGGATTGTAATGCGCGTTGAATACGGATCCGCTTTCAACGACACTTCGCAGCGCTGCTGCACGTCCGGCTATGTCTCCTGAGCCGTAAGCCGCGATTGCTGCCTCGCGTTCACTTTGGGCCGGACTTGCTCCAGCGTTGCTAAACAACAGATCCACATAGGCAACGGCCGACGCACCCTGCGGAAATAGTGCGACAAACTCGGGTTGGGTTACGAAGTTTTCGAGATACTTCTGACGGTTTGCGTCGAGTAGCTGTTCGAAGCCGGGTTGGCCGACAATGACACCCTCGCCAATCGCTCGCTGATCGCGCAGAAATACTTCATACCGCGGATTGCTCTTAAGGTTTCCGAAAGCAGCTTTGTGAGCACGGATCACCAGGTAGCCGGTCTGCTGAAATTCAATCGAAAGAAAGAACGCCGTAGAAACATCGGCCCGTTTGGCCTGGCGGCAGACGTCTGTGGCGCATTGCTCGATCTGCTGGGTCCAGAAGTCCTCACCGGATTGATCTGCCTGGCGGTAAAGGAAGTCGTGATAGTGCGTGCTGACGAACGTGCGCGGATCGTCGATTGGATTCGCGGAATTCTCTGTCGCGTTATCGGTTATCTGGAGCATCGCCGAACTTACCAGACCGAGCGTTCCATTCTCCGGATGCTGCAGAATGAGGTTGGCAAACTCCAGACCCTCTGCGTAGCTGTCGTCGTTAATCAGGACCTGAAATGTCTTCTCAGTTTCGCCGGCAGCGAAAGGCAGGTGACCGACGGCGAATGTGTAATCGCCGTTCTGTTTGGCGGTGCCGTCTTCGCTGGTTAGATCAACTGCCGCGGCCACGCCGGTTGGTCCGGAGCGAACCACGCGGATGTTGACTGAGCGGACACCCTCTTCCACGGTGTAGACCGGAGCATCAAACCCGAATGTCGGCACTGCCGGAGTTGGTGACGGCGACGGAGATGGAGTCGGCGTCGGAGTCGGCGAAGGCGCGGCCGGGTTTAGTTCAAACGCGCCGATGTCGGTTCCGTCCGCTGCGTTCGCAACCGACGGATTGTCGAAGGTGCGCGTGTAACCGGTGCCACGCTGGTCCGTAGTTAGCGCGCCGGTCAATCCGGCAGCTGTACCCTTATCAATTGCAGAACTGGTCGAAAGCAACGCTATGGTAGCGGTTGGACCACCGTTGTTTTGCAGCCCGAGCGGATCCAGCCCCGGGGCGAGGGGAGCGGCGGTGGTGCCAACCTGATCGTTGTTCACCCCGTTGGTAAAGCCTGTGCTCCCGTCCTTCTTACCGATCAGGTTGAACCCGTTCGAGGTGAAGTTACCAGAGACATCCGGTCCAGCGGCAGAAGTATTAAGAGCGAGAATACTGCTCTTGACCGTCCTGACGTGATTGTTGGTGACATCGCTGAAAATCCCGCCCCCTTTTTCATCGGCAGAGTTTCCAATGATGGTGCTGTTGCTCACCATCAGCATCCCAGTACTGTGAATGCCTCCGCCCTCCTCGCCCGAAGTGTTTCCACTGATTGTGCTGTTCGTGATCACTGTGTCGGTGTTAAGAATGCCGCCCCCATCCAATTGAGCCGAGTTGCCGCTTATGGTGGTTCTGGTTAAATTCAGCTTGTTACAGCAAGTGGCACCTCCACCGACAGCTGAGTTTCCGATCAGCGCGCTGTCCATAACGTTCAGCGTGCTGTTATTTAAAATCGCTCCGGCGAAAAGCGAGGAGTGATTGTTTCTAAACGTGCTGTTAGTGACAGTAATAACATCCTGAAGCGGATCAGTACCGTTGTAATAAACTCCACCCCCATAGCCTAAGTCTGAATTAGACAGACCGGCGGTGTTGTTGGTGAATGTGCTCCCGGTGATATTCACCTCACCAAATTCGGCGCTGATGCCACCACCGAGAGACGAGATCAAATCGCTGGTGGCAACGTTATTGATAAAAGTGCAGTCTGTTACGTTTAGTTTGCCGCTTCCGGAGCCGCTGGCTTTATATGAAATGCCGCCACCAGCGTTGCTGACGTTATCGCTGAACATGGTGTTGATGACGTGCAATTCGCTCTCAGGATCGCTTCCGATAAATGCGATGCCGCCGCCACCTTCAAAACTTGAATTTTGTTCCCCGGCGAAGTTGCCGGTAAAGACGCAGTCTGCGATCGTCAACTTGCCGCTGCCGGAATACTTGACACCGCCACCTCCGCCACCTAAGACAACTCCGTTTTCAATGCTTAAGCCGGAAATCGAGACTTCGCTGGTGCCTGCCGCAGTGAAAATGCGGTAGGGGCTTCCCGAATTGCGTCGCACGGTCACCTTGTCCGCGCCGGGCCCGTTGATGGCGAGGTCAGCGTTGATTCCCGGCAGCGCCACGGTGAGGCTAATTGTGTGCCTGCCAGTCGTGGAATCGAACCCCGGATCAGTGGTCGGAATATCGAAACTGATGGCCTGAGCGCCGGGCATAAGGTCAGCCTCGCGCATTGCCGCGCGCAACGTGCACTGCGCGCCTGCCGCCGCGTTGCTATCGCAAACGGTGTCGCCAGGACTTGTGTCGTCAGCGTCGCTGGTGGTGTTCACGATGAAGGTCGCGGCCGGTGATGCGCTGGGTGTCGGAGTTGGCGATGGAGTTGGTGTCGGAGTTGCAGCGGCTCCTTGCACCTCGAAAGCACCGATATCAGCTCCGTCGCCGTCGTTGGTGATTCCTGGATCGTCAAATCGCGGTAGTGCCCGCTGATCTGTGGTTAACGCGGTGGAGTGACCGCGATCAATGGCCGGGCTGCCGGAAAGCAGGGCATGTGTCCTGGTGGGACCACCATTGTCCGCGAGCGGTCCAAGCTTGGGGTCAATGGGTGCGGCGGATGTGCCTACTTGATCTGCGGTTGTCGGCGTGACGCTCACGCCGGAGTCATTCCCAATCAGGTTATAGCCTTGCGAGTTCAACGCGCCGGTGGCGTCGGGGCCGGACGCGGCGGCGTTCTGAGCCAGAATCGTATTTCTAATAACGACCGCCATGCCGAAGTTTTGGACGCCGCCCCCATCACCCGTGGCCGTGTTGCCGGTAATCGTAGCGGCTTTGAGCGACACCTGGTCGCTATTGTAGATTCCTCCTCCGCCTGCCGCGCCCGCAGCGTTGTTGCTGACGGTGCTGTTCGTAAGATTCAGATTGTCGCCGTTGCTGATGCCACCGCCCCCGCCAGTGGCCCCGCTGGCAGTGTTGCCGTCGACTGTGCTGTTGGTAACGTTGAGCGTGCCGGTTTGGTGGTAAATCCCGCCGCCGAAACCAGTGCTGGCGGTGTTGATGTTGATCGTGGTGTTCGTAACACTGGACGTGCCGTTGGAATTGTAGATGCCGCCGCCGCTTTCACCGGCAACGTTGTTTCTGATAGTGGTGCCGGAAACATTCACAGGACCTGAACCGGCAACACCGCCGCCGCTACCTCCGCACGTGTTACTGCTAATGACGCTGTCCGTGATAGTCAACGTGTCGGTGCTCAAGCTGCGGATGCCGCCACCCTCAGTGTCCGCGGAATTGTTGCTTATAGTGCTGCCAGTGACATTCAACGTGCCCGCGCTAACGTGAATTCCCCCGCCGCTTTTGCCGGTAGCGGACGCGGAGTTGGCGTTGATGATGCTGCCTGTAACGTTCAAGACGCCGGTGCTGGCGCTCGATATTCCGCCGCCATCGCCGCTAATGGGAGCCTTACCATTCGTAATCGTGATTCCCGAAATCGTGACGTTGAGATTTCCGGTCGCGATGCGGAAAATACTGAAGTCGGGCGTGCCGGCTGCGGTGCTGCGCGCTACGGAGAGAGCGTTCGCGCCGGGGCCAGTGATTGAAAGACTCTTATCGATTAACAGTTCCTGGGTAGTAAGAGTGATGACGCTGCCAGACGCGAGAGAGAAGGTGATTGTCTCACCCGCCGCGGCATCGATGATTGCCTGTCTAAGCGAACCGGGCCCGCTGTCGTTGGGGTTACTAACGGTCGGCCCGGCAGCTCTCGCTGCAAATGGACCATTAAGCAGGAACGATAAAACCAGAAGTAAACTTAACCCGGCTGCGACGATGGCGACTTTTGTCCGTCGGTTCTCTTTAATGCTGTACATCACTACATCTCCTATTGAATCCGGCACCAAAACTTTCGGGGGAACAAGGTCATCGCAGCTGGCGCGCCCCGCCCGTGCCGTCCGACCGGAGAGACGGGGCGCGCGACCACACGCACTCAGGGATTCCCAAAGCGCGCGCGATACTCAGGCGAAGCGATGAAGGCTTTCACCATTTCCGCCTTGCGGAAATCCCCGTTGAACTGGTCGAGCTTTGCGAGCCAGAAGTTGAAGCCGTCGAAGTTGGTGTCAGGGGAGTCGTCCGGATTTCGTCTCAGGTAACCGAAGTACTGCGCCAGAACGAACGCGGGACGAAATTCACGCGTGGCGAAGTCACTGTCTTCAGCAACCTTTCGCAGCGCGGAAGCTCGCGTCTCAGTCATATTGTTGAGACCGGTGACTAAAGCATCGCGCTCCGAGGTGGAAAGCGAGTTGCCGGTGTTGACGTTTAGTGCGTCAACAAACTGTTCGTTTGAAAGACCAGCGTAGATCGAAAGAAACTCTTCGCTGTTTACGAACTCCGCCACGAACATCTCTTTCCTGGAGGCTAGCTCCGCTTCCCATGAGCCTTGCCCGACAACAATGCCACGGCCAATCTCTTGCGAGTCGCGGAGAAATTCGCGATAGCGCGGGAAGCGATTGAAAGATGCGCGATAGAGCCGGTGGACCAGAAAACCGGTCTCCTGAAACTCAATCGAGAAGAAGAAGGCGGCGCTGGTGTCGATCCGCTTGACCTCACGACAACCTGTGTTTGCAGCGCACGACTCGATGTTCTGAACCCAGAAGGCGAGTCCACTCGGGTCAGGTTCGCGGTTGAGGAAGTCGATGTAGTGTTGGCGAACGAAGAAGGTGCTGCCATCGATCGGGTTCGCTGAAGCCGTCGACTGATCGTTGTCGATGATGGTCAGCAAGGTTGTGCTCATCCCGCCGAGCGCGGCCCCTGCGGAGGGATTCGAGAGTGTTATCTGAATGGTTTCATTGCCTTCTGCATAAGCATCGTCAGTGATGAAGACGTCGAAACTCCGAGACGTTTCTCCCGCGGCGAAGCGCAGACGTCCAATGGCGGTCGTGTAATCGCCACGATCGTTGGCAGTGCCGTCGCTAGTGGCATAGTCAACAGTTTGCTCCTGCGTAGTGTCGCCGGAGCGCGTGACGATGATCTGAAACTTGCCCGCACCTTCGTCAACGGCGAAACTCGCTTCGCTGAACTGGAAGGTGGCCGGCGTCGGAGTCGGTGTTGGTGTCGGAGTGGGCGTCGGGGTTGGTGTCGGTGTCGCGCCAGTCACTGTGCCGGTGAAGAGGATGTCAGAAACGTTAGTGTTGAGATTGCCGATGCTGAAAGACGTGGGGTTAAAGGTGTAGCCCTCCTTGGAGGGCATGACGGAAAAGCTGCCCTGCGCTGTGGTGTCAAGAAAGAGGAAGCGCCCTTGCGCGTCGGTTGTGGTAGTGACCGAATTGGAGCCGTTCAGGCTGACGGTCACACCACTGACACTGTTGCCGCCCGTGTCGCGTACCAGGCCCGCGATTAGGTAGTCGCCGATCTTGAAAATAATCCCGTCGCCGTTGCCGGCAGTCTCGAAGGCGTTGGGCGTCGCGGGAAAGTTGGTCGAGTAGGTGATCCCAGTAACGTAAGCATTGCCGGCTATGTCAACCGCGATTTCGTCGGCTAGTTCGCTATTGTTGCCCCCAAGATAAGTTGAATAGGCGAGAGCCGATCCCAAAGAATTTATTTTCGTCACGAAGACGTCATACATCGACGCGTTCGACGGCTGAATAGGGCTGACCGTCGGAAAATTGGTCGAGAGCGTGTCCCCGGTGATGTAGGCGCTGCCGGCGGAATCAACCGCGATATCATAGCCGGTATCCTGGCTACTGCCGCCGAGGTAAGTAGAGTAGGCGAACGCCGAACCCGCCGCATTTATCTTGGTGACGAAGGCGTCATTCTGGCCGCCGTTCGTAACTTGAAACGCGTTCGCAGTCGGGAAGTTGGTCGAGGAAGTGGCCCCGGCAACGTAAGCAGCGGCGGCGGAGTCAACCGCGATGCCTCCGCCAATATCGTTGCCGTTACCGCCCAGGTAGGTTGAGTAAACAAACGCTGAACCTGCCGCATTCATCTTCGTCACGAAGGCATCATCATCATCACCGCCAAAGGTCGCTTGAAGGGCGTTTGCGGTCGGGAAGTTGGTCGAATTAGTGTTGCCCGTTAGGTAAGCGTTGCCCGTCGAGTCGACTGCGATGCCTCGGGCGATCTCCTCGCCAGTGCCACCGAGATACGTTGAATACACCAATGCCGATCCGGTAGCGTTCAGCTTCGTTAAATACGCATCAGAATCCCCTCCGCCGTTGGCAGACTGAAGCGGATTCTGAATGGGGAAGTTAAGCGCATTGGTTTTCCCGGTGACGTAGGCGTTGCCCGCCGCGTCAACCGCAATCCCAAGGCCTTCCTCGTCGACGGTGCCACCCATTTCGTTGTTGCTGCCGCCGAGGTAGGTCGAATAAACGAGCGCCGAGCCAGTCGCGTTAATCTTCGTCACGAATGCGTCATTAGTGCCACCGAGGCTGCCGTCAACAGGGTTGGCCGTCGGGAAGTTGGGCGAGTGCGTGTCTCCGGCGATGTAGGCGCTGCCCGCGGAGTCGACCGCGATCGCCGCACCGACATCAAATTCGTTGCCGCCGAGGAATGTGGAATAGATCAAAGCCGAGCCACTCGCGTTAAGCTTCGTCACGAATGCGTCGGTACCCCCGCCATAGGGTTGGATTGGGTCCTGCGTAGGGAAGTCGGTCGCGCCGGTGCCGCCTGTGACGTAGGTATTGCCTGATCCGTCAACCGCAATTGCGATGCTGAGAGCATTGATGAAGGTGGAATAGGCCAGCACCGGGTCAATGACGAGCGGCCTGGTCGCGTCGTGAGCGCCGACTGCAAATCGGACCCGCCCGTCGCCGCCGAGTTTGTACCCGCTTTCGACTGTGCGCCGCTCGCCATCGACCTCCTGATAAACCAGCGGTCTTTGCTGCCGCAGTGTGCTTTCGCCAACCCGGAGCAACAGATCGCCGCTGGCTGGTTCCACATCCACACGATCCGCGCCGTCGAACGAAAGCGCGATCTGGCGATGGTCGGCGCCCGGCTTCACGACAAAGTCGTATTCCAATTGCTGCTGGTTGCCGTAATAGACCATGTCAACGCCTTCATACACTTCCGTGTAATGCACGCGTC
Source organism: Pyrinomonadaceae bacterium (assembly GCA_035557535.1). Classification (GTDB taxonomy): domain Bacteria; phylum Acidobacteriota; class Blastocatellia; order Pyrinomonadales; family Pyrinomonadaceae; genus PSRF01. Next base: position 125,983 of record DATMDU010000137.1, on the reverse strand, counting down.
CGAAGGTCGGAATGTTCGTATGCCACTTCGTCGAATCGTTGCCGATGAAGTAATTGACCTTGCCCTCAAGCTGGTCCATCCCCTGGACTATGGGTTGAGCGTTGGCCCCTTCGACTTTCATCCGCAACACTTTCGACTGCTGATTGCATAGTGAGGATTGCCGAGCTGAGAGAGCGCGGGAACTACGAAGTTCGCTCGCGGGCCGAGACTGTTTCGACATCTCTCGATCACGCAATTCGCAATCCGACGTCTGTAATCGAAAGACTGCTTCCGTTGAAGTCAGGAAAAGTGTGTAGCCCGCTCCGCGCGCCAGGAACGCGACCTGATCGTCGGTCTGACCCCAGTTCGCCTCGAAGCTCATCTCCACTTTCCCGTAAGCTTCCTTCACCTGCGTCTCAATTTCATCAGTGGCAGGACGGAACGGCTCACGCTTCGCTGCGACTGTGCCTTGAGCAAGCTGTGTTGTTGCGTCGCTCGGGTTTCCGCCCGGAGTTAGCGCCGCGCGGCTTGCTGTGGGCGCAGGTATGGTCAAGAGACTAGTGGAAAGAAACAGCGCGATACCGAGCCTGCAAACGAGGCTCATGCGGGTGTTCGGACGGCACATGGTGAATCTCCTGTTTGGTTTGAGGAGAGCCGTGTTGGGGGAAGGGTTGACTCTCAGTCTTTGGTGTCATTCGGGTAATACTTTTTACTGAACCACAAATACCGTGATGATCTGGCGGAACCGGTCCGAACGGAGAATTCCGTCGAGGTTGTCGCGACAGCCTCGATAGAAACCCTCCCACCAGAAACGATTGCACACGGGTTCGGGCGCGAAGGCGCCGCATTCGCCCGCATAAGTGAAACCGCAGACCGTGTGGGTGGGGTCGTTCGGATCGGGCTCGGTGCAGTCCCGATCGACAAGGCCTCCAAACTCGCTTGCCGCCTGGTCCCTGCCGCGGCAGGCAATCCATTGGACGGGCGCGCCCGGAGCCACGAAGTAGTCGCCGTAGAACGCGCCCTCTTCAAGAGCCCAACCCTGTTCTTCGTCTGTCGAGGTGGCGAGCGCGTGATGAGGCCCGCGCATCGAGACCGGCACCGGCGTGTTGTGATTGTTAACCCGCGCAAAGAGACACGCGCTCACCCAACCACGTCCGGCTTTGAACAGCCGGTGGTTGACCCACTCCTTCGCCAGACCAGCCTCTCCGAAAAACTCAAAGGTGGTGCCGTCCGTTCCGGTCGCAAGCAATTTGTCGCCATCCGGCAACGCGCAGCCCACGATGTAACCCAGCACCTCGCGTCCTTCCGGGGTCGAGATGAAAGCTGCTGTGGTTTCGCGGTTCGCGGCATACGCGTTCGGTCCGAGTCGCGCGGAGGCTATAGGGCTCGCCGCCAGCATGCTGGCCATCGCACTGTTGGCGGCGGCACTGTAAGGACTGAGGCGGTTCGTGGCGAGCTTGTTCGTAGCCAGCTTTGCATGGGCTGTGGTAGAAAGCGTCAGCATTGCGAAAACGGCAAGCCCGGATGCGAGTGCTTTCTTCATCGAAAGTTTTTTAGTACCGCTCATCGTAGTTTCCTTTGTTTTTGAAAAACTGACGGAAGGTCAGAGCCGTACGGGAACCAGGATCCAGCGGTGTTCCTCCCGTCTCAATTGTCCTTTCACTCGTATAAGACAAAACGGGAAAAACATTTCACGGCAGTTCCAGGAGAAAGCGTGGATGGCGGACACAATTCGCGGAGTAGGTGCCGCGCCGAAGGTGAAGGCGCTACAGTCTTTGGCAGGATGTACGTAGAGGAGCCGGGAGAAACCTAACCGGCGATCTCATCTCGCCGGCCAGGAATTAGCAACGGGTTGTCGTTTTTTTAAGCTACTTTTCGTCAATCCCGGTCCAATCACCGGATTGAATGAAGTTGGCCCAGTAGAATGGATGTAGTTTGTCGTCGAGGAGACGGAGCTGAGCTTGTCGCAGAGCTTCGCCGCGACCCAGGCCCAGCTTGAGGTTTTGGTAGTACTCAGTCATCAATCTCCTGGTGGGGTAGTCACTTACGGGCCACAGGCTCATCACCAACGAATCTGCCCCGGCTAACACGAACGCGCGGCGCAAGCCGTAGACGCCTTCACCATTCCGTACCTCGCCCACACCCGTATCGCAGGCCGACAAGACGACCAGCTTCGTACCCCAAAGATTCAGCCCCGATGCTTCGAGCGCCGTCAAGATGCCGTCATCGCTTCCACCGCTGCGTGAATTTGCGCCCGTTAACGCCAGACCCGAGCGGAGTAACGGGTTCGCGATTTTGGCGCTTGCGTTGATGCTGCGCATTGTTGCCTGCGCGGGTGAATTGGTCGCCACCGCTGCGCCAACCGGGCTAGCCATCTGGGAACGAGCCACGCCAGGTTCTGACAGGAAGAAGCCGTGGGTGGCGACGTGGAGGAACTGCGGCGCGGTGACTTCTTTAAGCGCGGACTCGGTCGCCTGAGCGCCGCTCAGCATATCCGACTGGCGAAAGAGTTTTCTGATCTTCTCCGCTTCATCCGCAGTGCCGCTGAGTGAGGCAAAATAAACTTCTGTTATGTCGCGCCCGGTCGTTACGCTGCGGCGTCTATTCCGGGCCGTAGCGACGTTGGCGGCGATGTTTGTTGCCAGCAACTCTGAAGCTGGTTCGCCAAATGACGGGTTTGCTATTACCAGCGGTCTGGTTTTGCTTTCGCGCGCGACCTGCATCCGCAAGAGATCACGCCCGCTCGTTAGATATGTGAAAGAGTAACGCCCAACTGCGTAACGTCCTTCCTCGTCGACCAGAGCCGCGAATGGGATCAAATTCAATTCGCCATCGGGAGAGATGAGCAAGTGTTTAGCGCCCCCGAGAAGCCCTCTTACAGGCTGCATAACTTTCTCGTCAACCAGGCGGGCCAGGTCTCTCACATCGCCGCGTTGTGGGTCGCGCAAGGCTTGTCGCAGTTTGCCAACGTCAGCATCAAGCACCTGCGCGTCGCCTAAGTCTCTCCATTGAACATCACCCTGCCCGCGCAAGATGTACGCGATATAGCGCGGCTTTCCATAAGCCTCGCTATTGAGCTCCACCCTGGGGTCGAAAGGACGGTAGATTGCAAATTCTATCAATGCAGCGTTAGCCGGAATCTTCGCCTGGACTGCTGCCAGTGTGACCGGTTGCGACTGTGCCCGGAATTCAGCGCTCCGATGACTGACTTGCGCTTCGAGTTTTTCCTTCTTCTCTTCCAATTCTGAGAGCTGCTTGTGATATTCGTGCGCGGTCATTTCCTGCGGGCCGTTGAGTGCGAGCTTCGCCAATTTTGCGGTCGTCTCATTCAACTGGTCGAGCAGTTTTTGGTCTTCAGGATTGAACCGTTGTCGCAGACTTGTGAGACTTTCGGACATCGCGTCCAATATGCGTCCTTTTCGTTGCAACAACACCAGCGCTGCCAAAGCACTTGCTGCCGGGACAGTCGGAGCCAGGTGAGCGTGCAAAGAAATTGTGCGATCAGTCCGCTCGGCGAGCGAGTCGAAGTAGGCCAGTTTTTGGCGTTCTGAGCCGATCGCCAGATTCAATCCAAGCGCAGTTTCAAGACGATCATCTACGCGCGCCTGGAATTTGAGGGCGTTGGTAATGTCGCCGCGTGCCGCATAGGTCCGGGCAAGATTGCCGAGCACCACCATGGTGAAGCCGTGATATGGGCCGGCAGATTTCTCAGCGACGTTCAGGGCTCGCTGGTACAGCTCAAACGGTTTCGCGTAATCGCCTTTCGACTTGTAGACGTTGGCGATGTTATTGAGCAGAACCGCAACCTCAAGGTGTTCAGGCCCGAGCGCCTTTTCCTGAATCGCCAGCGCGCGCCGGTACATCTCCAGAGATCGGTCGTAGTCTTTTCTTTCGCGGGCGATCCTGCCGAGATTGAGCAGTGGGTAAGCAAGTTGAGAATGGTCCGGGCCGAGCAACTTTTCTTTAATCGCTAACGCTCGCTGCAAGGAGGTGTCGGCGCGGTCATAGTCTTTTTTGAGGATATACAAATGCCCAAGATTGTTAAGCACTTGCGACGTCAGCAGGTCATCCGGATCAAGCGTTTTTTCGGCAATCGCCAGCGCTCGTTGCAGGTCGCGCTCGGCTTGCATCAAATCACCAACTTTAGAATGGAAGGTCCCACGGTTAGACAATCCGGCCGCAACTTTCGGGTGCTCCGCGCCCACCGATTTTTCAGTTATCTCCACCGCTTGTTGAAACAGCGGCCGCGCTTTGCCGAAGTCGTCTTTGTAGGTATACACCGTCGCCAGGCCCTTTAGCGACAGAGCAGTTTGCGGATGTTCCGGGCCTAGCGTTTTCTCGTTAATTGCGTGGGCGCGCTGGTATGACGCTTCGGCCTTCGCATATTCACCTTTGTCGGTTTGCAATAATCCCAGTTCATTAAGTAAAAAAGCTATATAGCTCGGCTCCGCTGCAGCCTTCTCGCCCACCTCCAGTGCGCGGGCTGCAAGTGTCAGCGCCTCATCAAATTTTCCGGAAACCCGAAGCTTTGAAGATTCGGTGCTGAGCCTTTGCGCTTCATGTAAAGAACGATCCGACTCGGTCGCCGCACGAATCTCCTTCACGCGAACTTCGTAACGCCCCGCCGCGCCTCTGAAAATCGCTTTTACATCCAACCGGTAAACCCCCGCCGTCTCCGAGACAAACTCCGTTCGCTCTGCTTCGTCCAACCTCGCCTCAAAATCGAAACCCGCGATCAACTTCCCATCCGGCGCGAACACTTCCTCGGCCACATCAACTCCTCGTTGCTGAACGGCGATGCTGGCAAATTGACCGGCGAGCAAAGTAATACGGTAGCTATGAACCTGACCTCCAGAAATCTCCCGCTCCACTCGGCTGCCGCTATCCAGGACGGTGATGTCGTAGAGGTCTTGTTTTTGCGGAGATGATCGAAAAGGGTCCTCAGACCAAGCGAGTGCCGGAGACTGCGCCAACATCCAGAGTAGCAGCAGGAAGAACGCAGAACGACGCAGACTGTTCCCAGTAAAGTTCAGAATTAGCCGACAGGGAATTGCTATAAACATGAGTTCTCTTTGAGCACTCAGCGATGGTTATCGCCAGCGGGCTCGTAAACTACTTCGCAATCTTGAACGGATAATCACCCACTGTCTCAACGCTACCTCCGGCGGAAACACCTTTAACTCGCAGGATGTAGGTCTGCGGTTTCAATATCGCTGACCGCAGCCCAACCTCCAGAGTCCTCGTGGTTTCGGTGGTTTTTGGTCGAAGAGTACCGCTCTGCCACAACGTAATACCTCCTGAGCTGTCGAGAAGGTAAACCCGGTACGCACGAAATTCGTTGGGCTCAAGTTGCAAATGCATTACCACGCGGTTTTTGTCAGGGGGGATGGACAACTCCGACACTTGACCGGCATTGCGCATCTGCGGAGTGAGAATAAAGGCGATGATCACCCCGCGTGGGGGTTCTTTAGTACCCCGCTCTTGTTCTGTAAGTCGTTCCTGTTCTCTTCTACGTTCTTGTTCTAAACGTTCTCTCTCCGCCCGCTCGCGCACCAAGTCCTGATCCACCGATTTAGGTGGCTGGCCGCTCGAGTCGTCTTCTGGCTGTTCGGTACGTTTGCCGGAAGAATCACGTCCTCCCTCAGTTTGAGCAATCTGCCGAGGAGCGCGCATGTTTTGAACAACGATCAAGCCTCCGGTGATCAGCAGGGCCAAGGTTGCGAAGCTCAGGCCCCATTGCCACACCGGACGCCGCATGCCGAAAACACTGAAGCGCCAGCTCGCACTACTGTCTTTAGCCCTTTCTTTAGCTTCAATCTCGGCCTGCGCATTCGAAGCCGCTAGCGACCATTCATGAAACCCATCAGCAAATTCGGCCTTTTCGCGGCGCAACGACGAGGCGAGATAGTGAGATTCGAACTGTGCGAGCTCCGTACCCGTCAACTCCCCTCGGGCGAAGGCATCCACCAGGTCATTTTCCGCAGCTTTCAACAATTCAGCGAAACGATCGTCGGCAATACTCAACTCATCGAATCGGTCGCTTTCCGCCTCAGACAGGGAGCCGAGAAGGTACTGCGTAATCAACTCGGGATTGTAAGTCTGTTCGTTCATCGCCTCTCCAACTAGAGCTTCCGTCAAACCTATAAGACAATATTGCAAAAATCTTTCATTTTCATTCCACCCTCGTACACTCGCGAAGGCATACTTCGAGCTTGTCCCTTATCCGGCAAGCGCGAATGCTCAACGCATTTACAGTTATCCCCAACTCCCTGGCCAATTGCTGGCGATTCTCAATTTTGCTCCGCCCCCCACCTACATAGTATCGAGTTATAAGGTCTCTGCTCTGCAGCTCCAGTGCGCTCGTACACTGCTCAAGACAGTTCAGCATTCGCTCTTTGGCTCTGTTTTCGTCCTCAGTTCCCGGTTGGGGAAAGGCCGCTAGAGGCATGCGCCGGCTTTCGTCGAGCAATTGATCAGCGTTTTTTATGTTGCGCAGATGCTCCATGAAGACGAAGCGGGCGGTGATATAGCAGTAACGAGCAGCGCTCTCGCTCTCGATTGCGCCTTCCTCCTCCAGCCTGCGGGCGACCCGATTTAGGGTTTCGTCAGCAAGCTCGTCCGGCGGTACGCAATTCTTACGGTCGAAGTAGGAGACGAGACGCCGGCGCATCTCCAGGTATTTTTGCCCTTCGGAGTTTGTTCCTTCGTCAAGCCAGGTGAGAAGTCGATCCAGTGCACGAGGATTAAGGGTCCAATCCTTCTTTGGCCGATCTGCTGGCTGAGAAAGCTCGCTCATTAGTTAGCCGTTGACTGACTTGCGATGCCCGGGTCTGTTTCAAGCATAAGCTTTCCCCCGTTTGGCATCAACGGTGCACCGCGCGACTTTGCGCGAACGAAGAGGATTGATCGTCCAAACGGGGTCGAACAAGGTAAGGCTTGCCGACGGGGCTGGCTGACTCCGAACGTTTGTCGGAAGAGAACTGCAAGAGTGCCACCAGGCGGTGGAGCATATTAATTCCGCAAATTTTCGGGAAATGGGATTTTCGGTTCGCTAGCAGGCGTTATAGAGTTGGCTCGAACTTTGCCAGATGAAGTCAGAACGGGGAGCGATAGCGACCGGGTCAAACATTTAAGCCAGAATGACTCGTGACTATCTCCTTACCCGACTCGTCGGGGTTCTGTATTCTTCGTTCCACGGAAGCAGTTCGTGTTAACCAAATTGCAGTCCTGCATTTAGGTCTTGCCGTGCTGCGCGCAATGATCGCAGGAAAAGCCAGAACGATTCGCGCGCGTCTTAAATCTCAGCATCAAACACCGGGTATGGTTCGCTGCGGATGACACGACGAAGCGTGAGTGGTTCGTCAAACATCTGCTCAAGACCTCTCACGATCGCATACTTAGGTTCATCAGCGATGCGCACTGGCAATTTGGTTTGCTCTCGAAAGAAATCTTCAAGGCCAGCAAACTGTGCTCCCCCGCCGGTGAGAATAATTCCGCGTTCATAGATGTCTCCTCCCACCTCAGGCGGAAGCTCAGTCAGCGTAGTGTTAACTCCTTCAACTATCTTGCGAACAACCTGGAGCGCGACGGGATAGAGCTCGCCGGCTGTTATTTCGATTGCTCCGGGACTTCTTGTCAGAACATCGACGCCCTTGATGGTTGCCTCATCGGCGAGGTCGGCGGGAAGAGTGGCTGATCCAAGTTCCAGCTTGAGACGCTCCGCTGACTGAGGGCCGATGACTAATCCTCGATGGCGGCGAATATGATCAACGAAAGCGGCGTTAATATCCTCACTTCCGATGCGGTCAGCCCGCGCATGAACGATGGCCCCATTTGCAACGATGGCGACATTCGTGGTGCCGCCGCCAATATCAACCACGGCGGAAGCATGCCTGTCATCCACTCGCACGCCCGCACCGAAAGCAGCCGCCAGGCCTTCTTCAATCATCACCACACGTCCGATATGCGCATGCTCCGCGGCGCTGAGCAACGCGCGTTCCTCCACCTGCGTTACCCCGGACAAAACACTCATCAGGGCGCGACGGCTAAAATAGGATTTGCCGCCACGTGCTTTGCGCACGAAGTGGTCCAGCATCTTCTGGGTTCGTTCAAAGTCTGCGACCACTCCATCGCGCAAAGGCGCGATCACCGTGACATCGCGCGCTTCGCGACCCGACATCTGTTGCGCCTCAACCCCAATCGCTATCGTGTCACCAGTGTTGGAGTCGACCGCGACCAGCGAGGGCTCATCAATCACGATGCCGCGCCCTCGGACGGAAATTATCGTGGCCGCCGATCCCATATCGATGGCCATTGAATCGGAGACTAAACCTCGCAGGGCGTTCATTCCCATGAAGGCTGCTGTCTTACTCATGAAGGACATAGGTTGTAACAGTAGATTGAATCAAACGAACTTTGGTTGCGGCTTCGGGCTAGCGCCGCAGACTCGACAATTGAATTGTCTGTACTTGTTGCCAGGAAAGCAACCTGGAAGTTTGTTTTCCGCAAACCTGCCTGAATTGTGGATGACAAACTCAGGGAGTTTCCTCGACCGGCGGATTCTCGTCGAATTGACTTATTCTTAAGCTTTGTTTAAATTCTAGGCTGTTATTCGCAGCAGTATAACTAACTTTTGATAGGAAGCTCCGGAAGTCCTTCGTCATGAATCGAACATTTACCCGATTCTTTATTTTTTAATGCCGCCGCAAACCGGCGTGCATCCGACGAGGGCGCTCCTATCAGATCCGATCAGAGCAGTAAATAGTGAATCGTAAATCGTGAATAGTAGGAGCGCACGGCTGATAGGGTCGGTGCGGCTCAGCCGCCCTCTGTGCGGAAAGCCTGTGGCTTTCCGATCGGGCAGAACCGCGATTTTGGTATTCGGAAAAATTAGTGAGCGAGATTAACGTACAACTTAATGATGGTCCGGCGGCCCAGTTGGGTGGTCCGATCACGGTTGCGGAAGCATTGAAAAAGCTTGACCGCGACACGGCAAAGCAAGCGCTGGCTGCGCGTGTTAATGGCCGGGAAGTTGATCTTGCCTTCTTGTTGGACCAACAGCAAAACGGTGGCCCGCTAAAGATTGAACCAGTATTACCCGAAACGCTTGAAGGCCTGGACGTGCTGCGTCATTCGACGGCGCACCTGCTGGCAGCAGCCGTGCTCGATCTATTTCCCGGCACCAAGCTTGGCATTGGTCCTGCTCTGCTTGACGATCCACGTTACGGCTACTTCTACGATGTGATTACGCCCCAGATGCTCACTGAGGCTGATCTTCCCGTGATTGAGAAGCGCATGCGCCAGATCGCCAGTCGCAACCTTCCCTACCGGCGCGACGAGATAACGAAAGCTGAAGCGCTCAGGATTTTTCAGGAGCGCGATGAGCCGCTCAAGCGTGAGTTGATCGACGAGAAAGCCGGCGAGACTGTTAGCGTTTACTATATCGACAACTCGCCATTCATCGATTTCTGTCTCGGTCCGCATGTACCCAACACCAACAAGCTTCGAGCTTTTAAGTTGCTTTCGTTGGCCGGCGCATATTGGAAAGGCGATGCGGAGAAGCCGCAGATGCAGCGCATCTACGGAACGGCGTTTTTCACGCAGGAGCAGCTCGATTCCTGGTTGAAGCAGCGCGAGGAAGCTGAGAAGCGCGACCATCGGCGGCTGGGCCGGGAACTGGATTTGTTTTCAATCCAGGAGCAGTACGGGCAAGGCCTCATCTTCTGGCACCCGAAAGGCGGCGCCATCCGCAAGGAGATGGAAGACTATCTGCGAGAAGAGCTAAACAAACGCGGCTACGGTTTGGTGTTCACTCCGCACATTGCCAAGCGCGAGTTGTGGCAAACGAGCGGGCATGAACAGAACTATGCGGATGCGATGTTTGCGCCGACTGAGCTCGAGGATACTGAGTTTCGCCTCAAGCCGATGAACTGTCCATTTCACATCGGAATCTACAAGTCGGCCCAGCATTCATATCGCGATTTGCCCTTGCGTTATGCTGAGCTGGGGACCTGTTACCGCGCCGAACTCTCAGGCACGCTGCACGGGCTAATGCGCGTTCGGGGTTTTACCCAGGACGATGCGCACATTTTTTGTACGCCGGCGACGGTGCGCACTGAGATCATCGATTGTATTCGCTTCGCTTTCGATCTGCTGGGTGTCTTCGGGTTCAAGAATTTCAAGATTGAACTTTCCGTCAAGGGCGCCGACACGGTGAAGAAGTATCTGGGCACCGACGAGCAGTGGGAACGCGGCGAAGCCGCTCTGGTCGAGGCTCTCGATGAGCAACAGCTTCCCTATGATCGAATTGAAGGCGAGGCTGCGTTTTATGGCCCCAAGATCGATATCAAAGTGGAAGACGCAATTGGCCGGCTGTGGCAGTTAACCACCGTCCAGTTTGATTTCAATTTGCCCGAGTTGTTTGAACTTGAGTACATTGGCGAGGACAACAAGGCGCATCGCCCATTAATGATCCATCGAGCACTATTTGGATCCATGGAGCGCTTCTTTGGCGTCCTTATCGAACACTATGCGGGGGCTTTCCCGATGTGGTTGGCTCCGGTCCAGGTCGCCGTGTTGCCGATAACCGATCGGGTTAACGAGTATTCCGAAAAAGTCGCCGCCGAACTCAGAAGTATTGGTCTACGAGTTGAAGCAAATTTAAAGAGCGAAAAAATCGGGGCCAAGATTCGCGACGCACAGATGCAAAAAGTGCCGTTCATGCTGGTGCTGGGAGATCGCGAGATGGAGCAGGGAACTGTAGCTGTCCGCGAACGTTCACAGGGCGACATCGGCGTGATGCCGCTGGCAGAATTCAAGGAGATGGCGCGCAGGTTAGTCGAGCTGCGTGCGTTGACTAATACTTAGTCCAATGTCCAACGTCCAATGTCCAACGTCGAATACAAAGACTTTGGACTTTGGTCCAGAGACTTTGGACTCCTTTCCGATGGAGGTGCTGCAATAGCTACAGGCTTTAGAGGTCGCGGCCCGCGCCCGGACCACCGGCGCGTGCCGATCGCCAGAACTAACGACAGAATTCGCGTCCCACAAGTACGCGTCATAGGCGACGAGGGTGAACAGCTTGGCGTAATGGATATTCGAGACGCCATTCGTACGGCCCGGGAAAAGGGGTTGGATTTAGTGGAGGTTGCCGCCACCGCCGATCCCCCGGTTTGTAAGATTACTGACTTCGGAAAGTTTCAGTACGAAGCCAAGAAAAAGGCCAACGAGGCGAAAAAGCATCAGGTTACGATTACGGTTAAGGAAGTAAAGTTTCGTCCGGGCACTGATGACCACGATTACGACTATCGCATGAAGCATGCGCGCGAATGGCTGGAGGGCGGCGACAAAGTGAAAGCCACCATCTGGTTTCGCGGCCGAGAAATGACGCATCGTGAGTTGGGCGCCCGAATCCTCGAGAAGCTTGAAAAAGATTTGACCGATGTCGGCGAAGTAGAAGCGCGGCCGCGAATGGAAGGTAACCAGATGTTTATCATTCTCGGACCGAAACGACATAAGACGCCGAAGGCAAAGCAGCAGCAACAAGCGCCACCGCAGCAACAACGGCAGCAGCAGGCGTCGCAGCAGCAGGCGCCGCAGCCTCAGGAGCCAGTGGCCGAGGCCGGGAAGCAGTCGGGAGACGACAATCAACAGCCGAATTAAAATTGGCAATTGGAAATCGAAAATCGAAAATGTATCGAGGGAGTAACTATGCCAAAGTTAAAAACACACAAAGGAGCGGCGAAACGTTTCCGCTTGACCGCCACCGGCAAGGTCAAACGCGGCCATTCGCATGCGCGTCACATTCTTACCAAGAAAACCAATAAGCGGAAGAGGTTGCTGGACATTGATGGTCTGGTATCAACATCGGATCGCGAGCGGGTAGCGAAAATGCTGCCGTACGGTAGAGACTAGGAACTAAGGGATGAGGGATGAAGGATGAGGGATGAAACGCAATCGAGTTCATCCCTCATCCCTCCGCCCTCATCCCTCTCAACGGGAGGTTTGAACAATGCCAAGAGCAAAACGTGGAAATAAGCGCCTTGAGCGGCGCAAGAAAATACTGAAGCTGGCGAAGGGTTATCGCGGCACCAAGTCGAAGCTGTATCGTTCAGCGAAGGAATCAGTCGAGCGTGGTTTGAATTTCGCTTACACGGGACGAAAACTGAAGAAGCGGGATTTTCGCAGCCTGTGGATTGTGCGCATCGGCGCTGCTGCAAGATTGAATGGACTGAATTATTCGCAGCTTATGCACGGGTTGAAACTGGCCGGAATTGAACTGGATCGAAAGGTCCTGGCCGACCTGGCAGTGAATCAGCCGGAAGCTTTTACGGAAGTTTCGACCCAGGCCAAGAACGCGCTGGAAACCAAAGAAACGAAAAACGAAAAAGCCGCCGCGTAACGTCCCTTAGGGACGAAATGTTTATAGATACATTCAACCAGTTTCTTCTAGCCCGTTTTAACGGGCAGCAGAGTCTGCATTTCGCTCCTACCGGAGCTTCGGAAAAGCATAAGGCAAATTCTATAAACATTTCGCCGCTGTGCGGCTCTGGAATGTCTCTTAATAGTTGGAGATCGATCTATTGACTGAAGTGCTTATGTTCGAGGATTTCAAGCCTCGTGTTGATGCAGTACAGGAAGCGTTCCATCAGAAATGGGAACGCTTCGCTCCTTTTGTGCTTGAGTCAGAGCGGCAGGAGTTTGCTAAAGGTTTAGACTCTTTTGGCGAAGAGAATCTCACTCCCATAGAGCGGGCTAGATTTGTCTTGAATGAGATTCGAAGACTCCAAACCGAGATGTTAGGAAAGAAGAGCCGACTGGCGGCCTTAAAGAAAGAGATTAGAAGTGTTCATGACGGTCATCGGGCAGTAGCCGGGCAAGCTGTAACGCGACTAGAAATTCATATTACTCAGCCGTTGCAGATTGCCGAGAGCCATTTACTGAGTTTCGTTCGCAGGATCGAAATTGAACAAGAGCGGATCGATGTCACCCTGCCAGGGCGGCGTCCGCGTCGCGGGCATCTTCATCCAATCACGATTATCCGCCAGCGAATCGAAGACATTTTCGTTGGCCTCGGTTATGCCATCGAAGATGGTCGCGAAATCGAAACAGATTTCTATAACTTCGAGGCCCTGAATATTCCCGAGACTCATCCGGCTCGTGGCACGCAGGACACTTTTTACACGAGCGAAGGGTTTGCACTTCGTTCACAAACCTCAACCGTTCAAATTCATGCGATGCAACGCCGGGGCGCGCCCTTGCGGATGATTGCGCCCGGCCGCGTGTTCCGCCGTGACACTCCTGACCCGACGCACAATCCGATGTTTTTTCAGGTTGAAGGTCTATGTGTCGATCGCGGAATTAGTATGGCGCACCTGAAAGGCACTGTTGCCGAATTTCTGCGCCGGATGTTTGGGCCGGAAACCACCACTCGGTTTCGTCCATCATATTTTCCGTTCACCGAGCCCAGCGCTGAGTTCGATTTCAGTTGTTTCAAATGCGGCGGCGCCGGCTGCCGAATTTGTAAACAGTCCGGGTGGATCGAACTTGGCGGGTCAGGGATGGTGCATCCAAACGTCCTACGTGCCACCGGAGTGGATCCGGAAATTTATTCGGGATTCGCTTTTGGTCTGGGCATCGATCGAATGGTCGCTCTAATGTATGGTCTCGACGACATTCGCCTGCTTTTCGAGAACGACGTGCGCTTCCTGGAACAGTTTGATTGAAAAGACGGTCTTTGGACTTCGGTCTTCGGCTTTTGTTCTTTTCGGGGCGTGAACTCTTGAGCCCTGCATTGTCGACGAACGAAAGACCAAAGACCAAAGCCGAAAAACCACAAACCAGCGATCAAGAGCCCAAAGTCCTTTTATGTTAATCAGTTACAACTGGCTACGCGAGCTCAACAATACAGCTCTGAGTCCTGCTGAGCTCAGGGATCGGCTGACTATGGTTGGTCTCGCAATCGATGCCGTAGAAGAAATTGAGGGCGACTCCGTCCTGGACGTTGAGGTGCCTTCGAATCGCCCCGATTGCCTGTCGCATATCGGCATCGCGCGGGAAGTCTCCGCAATAGAAAAGTCCAAGGTCCAACGTCCAGAGTCCAAAGTCTTCAAAACCGAAGGCAAGGCAGCTGATTTCGCCTCTGTCAGGATCGATGATGCCGAGCTGTGTCCGCGTTACACGGCGCGAATCGTGCGCGGAGTGAAAATTGGACCATCGCCCGTCTGGCTGGCAAAGCGTCTCAGCGAGATTGGACAACGCCCGATCAATAACGTTGCCGATATCACAAACTATGTCCTCCACGAGACGGGCCAACCGCTTCATGCTTTCGACCTGGCTAAACTCTCTGAGCATCGCATCGTCGTGCGGCGTGCTCAACCGGATGAAAAGTTGAAAACCCTCGATGGGATGGATCGCTCGCTCGATGCTGAGATGCTGGTGATTGCCGACGCTGACAAGCCGGTCGGACTCGCCGGCATCATGGGTGGGTTGGATTCAGAGATTTCCGAGACGACAACTGACGTCCTGATTGAAAGTGCGTATTTCGATCCTGACTCAGTGCGCCGTACTGCCCGCAAGCTGGGAATGGACACCGAAGCGTCGCGGAGATTTGAACGCGGCGCTGACTGCGAAAACGTATTGAAAGCGCAAGCGCGTTGCGTCGAACTCATCTGTCAGATCGCCGGCGGAGTGGCGACTGAAGATGCGATCGACGTCTACCGGACTCCAGCACCTGTCCGCAACATTGATCTGCGAAAAGCGAGGGTTGAGAGTCTTACGTCGCTTAAAGTTGACGAGGAAGAGATGCGTCGCATCCTGACTGCGCTTGGGTTTGCTGAGCATCCAGGCAGTAACGACGTGATGGGGTTTACGGTGCCAAGCTGGCGACCTGACGTCAGCGTTGAGGAAGATCTGATTGAAGAGATTGCCCGTCATACTGGCTATGACAGGATTGAATCAAAGTTGCCGCTCTCAGATATCTCTGGTGAATATCAACCGACGGAGATGAATAGGAGGCAGTTGCGCAACGTTCTGAAGAATCTGGGATTTGACGAAGCCATCAGCTTCAGCTTTATCGATACGGTTCACGATTCACTTTTCGAGCTTCTGCCCAGCCTGATTGGCGACCAGCCCGCTCCCGAGTTAGTGAGTCTCAATAATCCAATTCTCGAGGGTGCGACGCGCATGCGCCCGACGCTGCTGCCGGGATTGCTGGCGGCCGTTCGACACAACCTCAATCACGGCAATCGTGACCTTGGTTTATATGAAATTGGGCGTGTTTTTGCGGGTTCGAACCCATCCGGCCTAAGCTCCGGCGACCTTCCGATCGAGCGAGATGCGCTGGCCCTGGTTGTACATGGCGGCGCCATTGATGAAGGAAGCGCCCAGGCCCGGCGCGAGGTCGATTTTTTCGATCTCAAAGGCGCTTTGGAGGCGGCCATTGATGCAATGAATCTTGGCCCGCTGAGTTTTAGAAACGGCGAGGTGGAACACCTGAGGGCGGGACAGTCTGCCCGGATAGCTTTGGCTGATGGCACACAGATCGGCACCATTGGCCGGCTCGCCGAGTCGATTGCTGCAAACTACAAATTTCGTCAACCGGTCTACCTGGCCGAGTTGGATCTGACGGCGCTATTCAGTTCTGCCGTTCGCGCGATTCGTTACCGGCCGCTCCCACGGTATCCGTCGGTTATTCGAGACGTAACATTGTTAGTTGCCCGCGACGTCGCATTCGCCAGCCTGGTGGATTACGCGAATGCTTTGAAAGTTGCGGACTACAGCGGGGCTCAATTAGTGGGAACTTACGAAGGCAAAAACATTCCCGAGAGTATGCGTTCGGTAACGTTGCGAATTGAATATCGTTCCCAGGAGGGAACCCTGCGTGATGAAGTGGTCGAAGAACGACACCGGGAATTGGTGAGTTCACTCGTAAAAAAATTCAATGCTGAGATCCACTGAAAATAAATCGCGTCTAACTACGCAAACGGTCTTGCGCTTGCTGTCGCGAAGTCGCATAATCGCGGCTGACTTTTAAACCCCCGGATCGAGTGAGAAGAGCTTAGATGGTTGGATTATCAGGGTTAGAAAAATTCTCGCATCTTGAAGATAAGATCTATCGCACGATCGAGCTTACCAAGACACTGCGCCAGGAGAAGGAGAGTCTCGAGAAAGAGCTTTCGCTGGTCCGGCGCAACCGCGGAGTTATCCCTCACGAGCAGGAGCGGTTGGAGAAACAGGTGGAAGCGCTGCTTGCCGAACGCGACTTGATCCGCGCCAAGGTTGAAGCGATGTTAGACGCGGTAGCGGCGCTCGATCCCGAGCTGGCGGAGGAGCTTCGATGAGCACTGGTATCGAGGAGATCGTTGGTAAAAGCAGTATGGAAACTACTACCACAGCCGCCCCCACCATCAGAGTTGAGATCTACAACCAAACGTACAACATCCGTTCAGACGGCGACACAGCATATCTCACGCAGCTCGCTGATTTTGTTGACGGTCGCATGCGTGAAATCTCCTCCGGTACTCTGACGGTCGACTCACTGAAGGTCGCCATTCTTGCCGCACTTCATATCGCGGACGAACTACACCGGCTAAAACAGACCTACGAACAGGCCGACGTCCAACTTGCCACACGGAGCTCCGAGTGTGCCGAAATGCTTGATGGTTTATTGAAGGCCAGAAGCAGTATCGAGCAGGAAAAAGGCGATTCGGGCAAGATAGCCTTCACCTAGCCCCCAAGCCTAAAGGCCGATTAAAGAACAAAAAGTCTTCCACTAAATCACACGAAGTAACACTAAGGATTTTCGTGAATATTAGTGTGTTTCGTGGTTCTTTTTCCGGCCTCAACTAACGAAGATCATTATTTTGACGCCGGATAAGCAAATTTTCTTTTCGTCCATGCCTTATGCTAGTATCGCCGCGGCGGAGGGAAATGTCTGCGGGGCTCGCCACCGAGTATCGATGATTGAGCCAACGCCGTTGAAACGGGAGACCGAGGCCGCTTGCCAGTGCAATTCTTCATTGTTAAGAATTGCCAGAGGCTGCGGCAACACCAGGTCACCCACCTGTCATGCAGGTTCAATCACGGCTTCGGAACGACCACTGCGGATCTCCCTCCTGCCAATTTGAGTGACAAGTGACAAGTGAGGAGTGACAAGAACGGTGACGGAAGAAGTTCTTGTCACTTGTCACACGTCACTTGTCACTTTTTCTTTTTATTATGAATGTATTAATGATTGGCGACGTGGTAGCGAAACCCGGGCGCATCGCCGTCCTGGAGCGCATTCAGGATTTGCGCGAGCAACACGATATTGATCTGGCGATCATGAATGCCGAAAACCTGGCTGGTGGGTTTTCAGTTACACCATCCCTCTGTGAGCAGCTCTTTAATTCCGGCATCGATGTGATGACTTCAGGCAATCACATCTTCGATAAGAAAGAGGCCATTCCCTATATCGATAAGCAGCCGCGGCTGTTGAGGCCCGCGAATTATCCTCCCGGCACTCCCGGCAGTGGCATGTGGACCGGCATGGTTAACGGCACTCCGGTCGCGGTCCTGAATTTGATGGGCCGGGTCTTCATGCCTGCTTCAGATGATCCTTTCCGGGCCGCGGACGAACTTCTCAAATCCCTGCCGGCGGAAACCCGCGTTCGCCTCGTCGACATCCACGCCGAAGCAACGTCGGAAAAGGTTGCAATGGGTTGGTATCTGGATGGCCGTGTTTCGACGGTGGTGGGCACGCACACCCACGTGCAGACGGCGGACGAGAGAATTCTTCCCGAAGGCACGGGTTACCTGACCGATATTGGGATGACTGGGAGCTACTCCGGCGTGATTGGGATGAACAAGAAAGACGTGATCGCGCGTTTCACCACCGCCATTGCGCGGCGCGCAGAGCATTCCAGTGAACAGGTGCGGATCTGCGCGGTGGTTATCGATATTGATGACGAAACCGGAAAAGCGCGGCGGATTGAGCGAATCAATCTAGCGCATGAGCAGTAAGAAAGTGGCCAGTGGTCAGTGGTCAGTGATCAGTTTTTTCCAGCTACAAGAAAATTTTCATCTCCCTCAGTATGAACCAATACGCAGATCAATTGTAAATAACGCCACCCTTATAAAAACTGTCGTGACTATCACTAACTTGGAGGTCACGATGAAGCTGAACTATTACCAGGAACCATAGTATCGCAAAAAGCCATGGATTTGGTTGAGGAAGTCTATGCAGCGTCGAAAGGCTTTCCTCGGGAGGAGATTTACGGGCTTACAAGTCAGTTAAGGCGGGCGGCTGTGTCAATTCCTTCGAATATCGCGGAGGGTCAAGGTAGGCGTACAACCGCAGACTTTTTGCGACATCTGTCGATCGGCTACGGTTCCTTGCTGGAGGTTGAAACCCAAGTACTGATCGCGACCAGATTAAACTATTTGACGCCTGCGAGATGTCGGAACGTTATGAAGATGAGCGCTGAGGTGGGACGCCTATTCAATGGATTGATGTCGTCTCTTACAAAATAGGAATGCAGGGCCAGGGAGATTATGGCATGGAGATTACGTCATCGTTGCCCCCAACTGACCACTGACCACTGATCACTGATCACTGACCAGTGGTCACTGTTTCAGTCCGGCGGAACCGGCTCGCCCGCCGAGGGTGACTTCAGAATAGGAGGAGCAAGCAGGCGTTGCGCGTATCCCTCCGGAATCGAGCGAACCCGGCCGGTGCCGTCAGTGATTACGTGTCCCGTCTCACCTTCAGCAATTATCTGGTCGTCAGACACGCGCACAATCTCATAGCCGAATCGCAGTGAACGCTTCCTAAGTTCCGTAATATGCGTGCGAATCAGGAGCTCGTCGTCGTAGTAAGCAGGCGCTTTGTAGCGGCAATAGCTCTCGGCAACGACCAGAAACGCGTCGTCCATCTCTTCCATGTCACGGTAAGAAAAGCCACGCGTGCGGCAAAACTCAGTCCGTCCAATTTCGAACCAGACGAGGTAGTTCGCGTAGTAAACGATGCCCATCTTGTCTGTTTCGGCGTAACGCACCCGCAGGAGCGTTTCGTGCCATTCGCCAAAAGCATTTTCAGGGGCAGGACTTGTCATATGAGCCGTATACCGTCAAACTCTACCAACGAGTTCGTTGCAAACCGAGTCGAATAAGTTTTGAACGATTAGCGGACTATAAGAGCGAAACCCCAACGATGTCAAAGCGAATCAGCCTGTCCATGGCCCGCCTTCTGGTTGCAGTGCTGGCTTTTTCCAGCCTCATCGCGCACAACTCTGCCGGCGCGTTTTCCCCACAACGTCCGCGGGCTCTCAAGCGAGAAGTTGCCGCCACCACAGCTCGCAACGCGGCAATCGTGTCAACCACTTCCGCGGTCTTGAAAGAGACCAGCGAAATTCGGGAGCTGGCAATCCTGAGGCCGGTGAAGAGCGGCGCCGAGTCTCGGGCCGACATCGAGCAGATGCTCATTCGCAATCTCGATAAACAACGTACACCTGCTGAAATGCACGCGTCCGAACTGGCGTTGAAGAAGTTTGGTCTCGTTCCAGCCACCTTTGAGTATCGACCGTTTATTATCAAACTACTGACGGAGCAAGTGGCAGGTTATTACGACACGAAGGAGCAGCGGTTTCGTCTGGCGGACTGGCTCGACCTCGAAGGCCAGAAGCCGGTGATGGCTCATGAATTGACCCACGCGCTCCAGGATCAGCACTTTAATCTGCGGCGTTTCCAGAATTGGCCACGTGGGGACTCGGATGCGGAGATCGCCGCCCATGCATTGATTGAGGGCGACGCAACTTTGGCGATGACGATGTACATGCTGCGATATCCTTTGGTGGCCCTTGCCTTTACGAGGTCTCTGGGGGCCGGCGGCATCTCGACCGAGCAGTATGATCTGGCGCCGCGGGCAATTCGTGAATCACTCATCTTTCCCTATTTGAACGGCTCTGAATGGGCCACGCAGGTTTACAAGCGCGGCGGTTGGGCGGCAATCTCGAAGGCTTATACCAACCTGCCGCTTTCAACCGAACAGATTATTCACCCCGAAAAGTATTTCAGTTATGAGCGCCCGGTGAAGATTGTTTTGCCGGACGTGAGCAAACTATTGAACGGCACTCAGCAATCAGCAATCAGCAGTCAGCAATCCACTGGGACCGCGGGCGTCCCGCCCGCACCTCGTTCCCAACGTTCGAAACGCAGCGCTGCTGCTAAACGTTCGGCGCCACTCCCGCGCAAACTGCCCACTGCACACCGCCCACAGCCCACTGCTTCCTGGCATCGAATCGATACCGACGTGAGCGGTGAGTGGAGTTATTACCTGCTGCTTGATGAGTTTCTAAAGTCTTCAGCGGAATCGAAAAGGGCTGCGGCTGGCTGGGGCGGCGATAAGTACGACTTATACGAAGGCCCCGGCGGAAGTGTGTTTCTGGCGCAGCTCACAGCCTGGGACACAGCAAACGACGCTCAGGAATTCTTTGACGCCTACGTCAAACGCACCCGGCTTCGATATGCGCACGCAAGCCTGGTTGAGATCGCTGTTAATGATAAAACCCAGCGCCGTGCGTGGCAGACGAGCCAAGGTCGGGTCGTAATCGATATTCGAGGCTCGCAGGTGGTAATTATCGAAGGCCTTCCCAACGATCTCCAGATTGACGCGATGTTGAAAGCGCTAGACGGTTGATAGACTCTGCCTCCTCTGCGTAATCTCCGAACTCAGAAGGGCGCAGAGAATTACGGTTAGAACAATTTCAATCCATCCTTAACTCGCGTATTTTTGGAGGGCGCGCTAGAATCCAAATCGCATCATCCACTAGATCTGAACTCCAAAAGCCAGATTCCATCAGATGAAGATTGCCAAGACGTCTAAGCCCGAAAACGCAGCCCAGTCTAAGAAATCCCTGACACGTTTACGAGAGTTAACAACTGAGTTGCAGCAACTCGAGGCAAAGATCCGTCTCGGTGGTGGTCCAGACAAGATTGAAAAGCAGCATAGTCAGGGGAAACTGACCGCCCGCGAGCGCATCGATCTGCTTTTGGACAAGGACGCTTACGCGCAGGAGGTTGGTCTGCTCGTCGCCTACGATCAATACAAGGCAAGCAAACAGCAAACAGCCAACAGCAAACAGCAGGACGAGATCGGTGCGGCGCCAGGGGCGGGGGTTGTGACGGTGGTTGGCAGGATCGAGGGCAGGGAAGTTGTCGTGGTAGCCAACGATGCGACGGTGAAGGCGGGGTCGTGGTGGCCGGAGACGATTAAGAAGATTTTACGCGCGCAGGAAATTGCTATGCGTTCGCACGTGCCGATCATTTATCTCGTAGACTCGGCAGGCGTAAACCTTCCTTACCAGGGCGGTGTGTTTCCAGGACAGTATGGCGCTTCGCGAATTTTCTACTACAACTCAATCATGCGCCGGTATCTGCACGTGCCGCAGATTTCGGCGGTGATGGGACCGTGTATCGCAGGCGGAGCATACCTGCCCGCGCTCTCCGATTTCATCGTAATGGTTGACGGCACATCGTTCATGGGTTTGGGGGGCGCGAATCTGGTTAAAGGCGCGACCGGACAGTCGATTGACAATGAAACGCTCGGCGGCGCGCGGGCGCACACCGAAGTTTCCGGGGTGGCCCACTATCGCGTCGCTGACGATGCCGAGTGCATCGCCAGGATTCGCGAGTTTGTTTCCGAGCTGCCAGTTAAGCCGCAGGCGGCAGTGTCCATTTCGGAACCACTGAAAGCGGCGCGTCCCTCCGAAGACCTCTACGACATCATTCCAGAGGATCACCGCCAGCCTTACAACATTCGTGAAATGTTGGATTGCCTGCTTGATGACGGGAAGCTGGACGAGTTTCAGCCGGATTATGCGAAGGAGATGATTACCGGTCATGCGCGCATCCGCGGGATTCAGGTTGGTGTGATTGCCAACAATCGCGGCATGACTCGCGCCCCGGGGGGCGGACCGCCCAGATTTGGCGGCATCATTTATACAGAGTCGGCTGAGAAGGTGGCGTATTTCATCGAGACCTGCAACCGTCACAAGACCCCTTTGCTGTTCATTCAGGACGTTTCAGGTTTCATGGTTGGCCCGGATGCGGAGCACTCCGGAATTATTCGCGCGGGCGCTAAGTTTGTCGAAGCGATGGCCACCGCTGTCGTTCCAAAGATTGTGTTGACTGTTAATCACGCGTCGGGCGCCGGTTATTACGCAATGGCCGGTCAGGGTTTTGATCCTGATTTTATCTACACCTGGCCCACCGGGCGGATGGGCGTCATGGAAGGCGACTCGGCGGTGCAGGCGACGTTTGGAAGTCAGCTCGACAAACTCAAGAAGGCAGGCGAGCAGCCGGACGAGAAGCTCAAGTCTGAAATGGACAAAGTGCGCGAGAGTTACGAGCAGGAGCTGGACGCGAAATACGCTGCCGCGCGCGGATTTGTTGATGCGGTGATTACTCCCGAAACGACGCGCGACGCGCTCGAACTTAGTTTACAGACCACGCTGAATTACAGTGGGCCGCATATTGGGCAGTTTGTTCTTCCTTCATCATTGTTTTGAGTGTCCGAAAAACTTGGTTTGTCGCCGAAGGTCAAGCTAAGCTTTTCGAACTGTTCCCTCGCAATGTTCCAGGTGCTCTCTTGAACCACAGCATGAATAAGGTTTTTCGTTAATCCACCTACCGCAGCCGCCTAACGGCTGTTCAAAAAGAAGGAGACAAACCCATGAAGAAAACCAGCGGTTTTTACTTGTTAATGGTTGGCGTCGTGCTGAGTGCTGCAGTCGTGGTCAGCGGCCTTACGCCGCGTTCGGGCGGACCGCAAAACTCGAATAGCAGTACAACCAATGTGCCAGCTGATGTTGCCGAACCACAGGTCGACCTGTCAGGCACTTATACCGGCGGCCTCGCGCTGACCGGATCCCATGAAATGTCGGGCGCGGGAACAATCACCATTACCGGCAACCAGGTAACAATCGAAGCCGGCGGGATGACTCACAACGGGCGCATCTATGCGGTCACCACTCGCGGCTACACCGGCGTCACCATGTATTTTCCCGATGTGCCGGATTCGGCGACCAAGGCCGGACTCGTGGTGATGGCGCGCGCGAAGAAGAAAGGGGATCGCCTGACTCTGACGCCTGTACCAAATGCCCGCAACAATGCCTCGTTTAGATAACGGCTGGCAGTGACTCTATTTCAATCCGGTTTCTAATGCGCTCCGAGCCATCGTCTCTGTGCACCCTCAGGGCGCTTTGGGAATTGGTTCAGCATGCCCTGCGAACCTTTGCGAGATCTTTGCGCCCTTTGCGTTAAACATAAAGATTGACCGCAAAGTACGCAGAGTAAGCCGCAGAGTTACGCTAAGAGAATGTTTGCAATTCTCAAACTGAACCAGTACCTCACATTAGTTAAAAAAGTAATTCTTGATTAAACTTGCGGATTCGAAACGATCGCGAAGTTCCGAAGGAGTGGAATGAAAGAGAAGGTACGCATTGCGGCCGGCCAGGGATTCTGGGGAGACCTTCCCGATGCACCCGTGCAACAGGTTGAAGGTGGCCAGATTGATTATTTGATGCTCGACTATCTGGCGGAAGTCACGATGTCGATCATGCAGAAACAGCGGTCACGCGATCCGCGCGCGGGTTATGCGAAAGATTTTATTCCGTTGATGAAGCAAATTCTCCCGGCTTGCGTTGAACGAAACATTCGCGTCACCGCCAATGCCGGCGGAGTCAATGTGAAAGGCTGTGCCGATGCACTCGGCGAAGTTGCTCGTGAGCTGGGATTGGAGGGAAAGGTCCGCATTGGAATCGTCACCGGCGACGACATCATGGCGAATCTGGACGCGCTGCTGAGTCGGGGAATTGAACTCCGCAATATGGACACTGGCGAGGCGCTTTCGACAGTTCGCGATCGAATTCAAAGTGCAAATGTCTATCTTGGTGCGGCGCCGATGGTTGAAGCGCTCAATCGCGGCGCGCAGATTGTCATCACGGGTCGGGCGACGGATACAGGCCTGACGCTCGCGCCGTTGATGCATGAGTTTGGCTGGGCGGCGGACGACTGGAACAAGATTGCCTCCGGCACCATTGCCGGACACATCATCGAGTGTGGCGCGCAGTGCTCTGGTGGAAACTGCCAGTATGAATGGCGCAGCATTCCGAATCTCGCGACGGTTGGGTTTCCGATTGTGGAAGCTGCGCCCGACGGCACGTTTGTAATCACAAAGCATGAGCGCACCGGTGGCTGGGTGATTATTCCTTCGGTGAAGGAGCAATTGGTTTACGAGATGGGAGATCCGCACGAATACATCACGCCCGATTGCGTTGCGGATTTCACGACGGTCCAACTGGAATATGAAGGGCGCGACCGCGTTCGTGTCTTCGGGATAGAAGGGGGCCCGGCAACTGAAACGTTCAAAGTTTCAATCAGTTACTCCGCCGGTTACAAAGCTGTGGGCACGCTGGTGTATTCGTGGCCCGATGCTTACGACAAAGCAGTTGCGGCCGATCGCATACTCCGCGCGCGACTCGATCGACTGGGATTGAAGTTTGATCAGATTCTAACCGAGTTTGTCGGGGCTAACGCCACACATGGCCCACTGGCCGGAAAGCCTTCGGCTGATTTGCCTGAGGTTCAATTGCGCGTGGGCGTGCGCAGCGAAGACCGCAGCGCAGTTGAGAGGTTTACTCGCGAGATTGCACCATTGGTTTTGACAGGCCCTCCGGGCGTTACTGGTTTTGCCGGTGGCAGGCCGAAGGTTGAGGAGATCGTCGCATACTGGCCGGCGTTGATTCCCAAAGCCGAGATCCGCACCGCGGTTGAAGTGGTGGGTGTGTAGGCAAAGTTACGAAGAAAATGTTCCAACTATCATTTGTCATTCGCGAATTCAACTTGGAGGTGCAACAAAACATTTGTTGTGCTTCGCCACATTAGGGGCGAGATGTTTATAGCCGGGCCGGCCGTTTTCTATCGCGCTCCGCTGGAGCGAAAACGAATTCCGCTGTTGCACTTGTAACTTGAATTCACCAATGACAAATGAAAATGAGAAATGGAAAATGGAAAGTGTGTTTGGTGACCGTTGAGTGGAGGATGTTCCCGGATGATGGTGCAACTCGTAAAGCTGGCGCACGCGCGCTCGGGAGATAAAGGCGACACCGCGAATGTAGGCTTGATTGCCCTGCGCGATGAGATTTATCCGCTGCTGGTCAGGGAAGTGACAGCAGCGCGCGTCAAGCATCACTTTCAGGGAATCTGTAAGGGTGATGTCGAGCGCTTCGAGTTACCCAACCTGGGCGCGCTCAATTTTCTACTGCACGAAAGCCTCGGCGGCGGCGGCACGCTCTCTCTAATGACCGACGCTCAGGGCAAAACCTTTTCAACTGCACTCTTGAGAATGGAGATTGAAATCTCCGACGAAGAAGCGGAAGTTGCGGGTGTCTAATTCAAACGCGCTGAATTAAACCAGACTGAATTTGACCGCAAAGGGCGCAAAGACTAAGACGCTAACAGCCGCGAAGTGGAAATCTTCGCGTAGTCTGCGGTTAAGTCTCTTGAGGTTGTCCAAAAGAGCTTCGCAAAGCGACGAATGGCAATCAATCACGGGTACGCTTCGGTTAACGGGATCCGTTTGCACTATGCCGAGTCGGGCGGCGGCGATAAACTCGTTATTCTCCTTCATGGGTTCCCGGAATTCTGGTATTCGTGGCGTCATCAATTGGCTGCTCTTGCCGAGAATTACCATGTGATCGCTCCCGACCTGCGCGGCTACAACCTCAGCGACCGGCCCTTGCGTATTGAGGATTATCGAATTGACGTACTCGTTGAAGACGTCATAGGGCTCATCCGGCACTTTGGGGCTGACAAAGCAGCAATAGTGGCGCACGACTGGGGCGCCGGCCTGGCCTGGAAACTTGCTGAGAGATATTCAGACCACGTCTCAAAGCTCGTAATCTTACAAGTGCCTCCGGCTTCGGCGTGGCGGGCAAACATGACACTGCGTCAATTGCTGAAAAGCTGGTATATGTTTCTGTTCCAGCTTCCCTCGCTTCCCGAATGGATGATCAGAAGGAAGAATTTTGCAGTGTTAGACAAGATGTTCACGGAGTCAGTCGCCCGCAAAGGTGCGTTTACTGATTCGGACATTGATTTGTACAAGGAAGCGCTGGCACGGCCTGGCGCTTTGACCGCCGCCTTAAACTACTACCGCGCGAATGTCTTCCGCATTATGTCGGGGGCCGGACGGAAAGGTGAACCCAAGCAAGAGAACGCATCAAGTAATAAGAGCGCTTCGCATTCGACTGGCCGTAACGGTTTTCGCATTCGAGTGCCGACCCTGTTTATCTACGGTGAAAAGGATGTCGCGCTTACACCAACGACTGTTCAAGGAATAGACAGATACATCGACGCACCTTATCGTGAGTTGCGCATAGCTGATAGCGGCCATTGGGTGCAAAATGAGGCAGCCGAAGAGGTGAACGCCGCGCTGCTGGATTTCCTGGCTACGTGATGCCTAAGGTTCATTTCCTGAGTCGTATGAGTGACGAAAATCTTCCAATTCTTTACGAGGTTGACGGTGCGGTAGCGCGCCTCACGCTCAATCGCCCTGAAAAGAAAAACGCACTTAACGATACTCTTATTGCCGGCCTCAAGCAGTCGTTGCAACAGGCGAGTGCGGATGACCGCGTGCGCGTGGTTGTAATTGCGGGAGCCGGTCCTGATTTTTGTTCCGGAGCCGATCTCTCTGCGCTCGAGTTGATCTCGAAAGGGTCCGTGGCGGAGAACACTGACGACGCTCGTTCGCTGATGGAGCTGTTTGTCTTGATACGACAGCTGGACCTCCCGGTGATTGCCGCGGTGCGGGGTCGGGCTCTCGCCGGTGGGTGCGGACTGGCGAGCGCTTGCGACGTTGTGCTCGCATCAAGCAACGCGCGGTTTGGTTATCCGGAAGTGAAGATTGGATTTGTTCCGGCCATGGTGATGGCAATTCTGCGCCGTAACCTTTCAGAGAAGCGAGCCTTTGAGCTGGTGACGCGAGGCGCGGAGATTGGCGCTGACGAGGCGCGCGAGGTCGGACTAGTGAATAAAGTTTTCGGCGACGACACCTTCGAAGACCAGGTCGCCGTCTACGCTCAAGGCTTTCTCGAGATGAGCAAGTCTGCCGTAGCTTTAACGAAAGACCTTCTTTACCAGATGGACGGAATGGCGTTTAACCAGGCGTTGGAAACGGGCGTGGATGTGAACGTTATTGCGCGAATGACTGAAGACTGCCAAAAGGGAATTGCTCGATTTCTGAAGAAGACGTAGCAATTTGAATTTGCTTTTGGGCCATGCTGAGTGCGTCTCTGAACGGTTCATTGCTGACTGACGTGACGAGTCCGAGATGAAGAGCTTCGCGCGCGTCCATCCGTCGCGCGGTAAGAATCATTTCAAGCGCCGCCGACTTGCCGATAATGCGCGGCAGCCTTTGAGTGCCGCCCCAACCGGTAATGATTCCGAGTCTTGCGCCGGGGTGAGAAAACACGGCAGTCGCTGATGCCACCCGAATATCGCAAGCCAACGCCAGATCCAGTCCGCCGCCCATGCAGTAGCCATCGATTGCGCTAATCGTAATCTGTTTGGCGTCGGCAATTGTTTGAAAGATCTGCTGGCCCAGTCGGGAGAAATCTAATGCAGAATCAGAATCGAGTTCGGCGAGTTCGCGGATGTTGGCGCCGGACAGGAACACGTCTTCACTGCCGGTAAAAATGATCGCCTTAATTTCGCGATTTGCACGAGCATCGGTCAGGAGAGTATTTAACTCCAGGAGCGTGGAGCTTGAAAGGGGATTGCGTTCAGCGGGCCGGTTGAAACGTATGGTAGCTATCGCATCAGCAATCTCAATGGAAACCGCAGGCGACAGGAGGCTCATATTACTCTCGCGGCTTAACGTTCTCGCGGAGAAATTTCACAATGTTTTCAGTTGAGGTCCCGGGCAGGAAAATCTCAGCCACCCCGTTAGCTTTTAATTTCCCAATGTCTTCCTGCGGCACGATGCCGCCCAGTAACACCAGACAATCATCCATTCCCTGGTCGCGAAGCAGTTGCACAATGCGCGGGCAGAGCGTGTTATGAGCGCCGCTCAAGATCGAAACGCCCACGGCGTCCACGTCTTCCTGCAACGCGGCAGCGGCGATCATCTCGGGAGTCTGTCGCAAACCAGTGTAGATGACTTCCATGCCGGCATCGCGCAAGGCACGGGCAATCACTTTTGCGCCGCGATCATGACCATCGAGACCGGGCTTGGCTACCAGGACGCGGATTTTCCGTTCGTTCATGTTTTCATTGTACCTCAGCGAACGAATTGTCCGAGTGGCCCGTTGGGATTGAGGTAGGGTTTGAGCTCGGCAAAAGTGAACGTGTATCGGCCCGCGGGCTCAAGGGCCTGAATCACGTGGGGAAAGCCGGCATCGTAGATAAACGTAATTCCCTTGCGGCCGACGGAAAACTCATCGAGGTTGGCAATTTCAAACTTCAGGTTTTCGTAAGCTTGTTTGAGCGACTCTCGTTCTTCCGGTCCTGACTCCTTGTCCAGCGCATTCTGCGAAGTGAGTTGTCGCAACTCCTCCTGGAGTTTGCGGTCGACCGCCGCAGCGAGCGAGGCGAGTTTGTCAGGCGCAAATGCTTCTGACGCTTTCACCAGGTTGCCGTCTTTAAGATTGATCAGGAAATGTTTTTCGTGATCGTCGGGATAGGCTCCGGAGCCGGTTTGCCGGAAAGTGATATCGAGCAGCGAGTTTCCATTGTGGTTCACCTCGTAGCCGAATTCTTCCAGCCAGGCGTCTTCGCGATATTCTTTCAAGGAATAGTCGAAGATGTTCTTGAAATCGAAGTGTGCACGGACGCGGCGCAACGCGTCTGGATTGCGCAATCCACTCACAACCGGATAGGTAACCACCGCCCGCTTTTTGTGCGGAAACTCTCTTGCCACCCGGCCAGTTCGAAGCAACACCACGCGACGACGCTGGATGACCACACGATCCTCAGCCGTGACCCGGGCAGCTGTGGCCTGGCCCACCACGCCGTTAAGACTGACGAACGAAAGAAAAACTAGCGCAAGAAGTGGCATGAACTGCTTCCCGTAAGGTTGAAAGTAAACAGGCAAGGAATTAAAAGGCCGGCTCTTCATAAATGCCATAGACATCGCGGAGCGCTGAACAAATCTCGCCGAGCGTGGCGTAGGCGCGCACCGCCTCAATGGTCGCAGGCATCGTGTTTTCTTGTTTCTGCGCTGCTTGCTTTAGTTTCTCGAGAGAATCTGCAACGGCGCCGGCGTCGCGATTTGAACGCGTGCGCTCAAGTCGTTCTACCTGATGTTCACGGACGGATTCGTCGATGACAAGCGTGGGAACTGGATTTAGGTCGTCGTCAATTGCGTATTTATTTACGCCGACGATTACCTGGTCGCCGCGCTCTACCGCCTTCTGGTATTGGTAAGCGGAGTCCTGGATTTCTCTTTGGGGAAATCCTTTCTCAATCGCCTCCACCATGCCGCCCATCGCGTCGATTTTTCTAAAGTAATCGAGAGCGCCCGTTTCCATTTTCTCAGTCAGCGCCTCGACAAAATAAGAACCGCCGAGGGGGTCAATGGTATTCACCACGCCAGTTTCTTCAGCGATGATCTGTTGCGTGCGCAAGGCAATCAAAGCTGCCTGATCCGTTGGCAGGGACAGCGCTTCGTCATAGGCGTCAGTGTGTAAGCTTTGAGTGCCGCCCAGCACACCAGCCAATGCCTGAACAGCCACCCTGACGATATTGTTAAGCGGCTGTTGCACGGTAAGTGAAACGCCGGCGGTTTGGGTGTGGAAGCGCAACTTGAGAGTGCGCTCATTAGTTGAACCAAAGCGATTGCGCATTTCCCGCGCCCAAATTCTGCGGGCCGCGCGATACTTGGCAATCTCTTCGAAGAAATCGTTATGCGCATTGAAAAAGAAAGACATGCGCGGCACAAAGCGGTCGAGATCGAGACCGGCCTTCAATCCCCAGTCCACATACTCCAAACCATCTCGCAAGGTAAACGCGAGCTCCTGAACGGCGGTGGCGCCGGCTTCACGGATGTGATAACCACTCACTGAAACCGGATTGTAACGAGGCACCTGCTCTGTACAGAACTCAAAGGTATCTATCACCAGTTTCATAGCCGGCCGAATAGGATAGATCCATTCTTTCTGCGCGATGTATTCCTTCAGTATGTCGTTCTGAAGGGTTCCTGAAATTTTTTTCCAATCCGCCCCCTGCTTCTCAGCGACTACCAGATACATCGCCAGCAGAACGGACGCCGGGGCGTTTATCGTTTGCGAAACCGTTACTTGCTCGAGTGGAATTTTGTCGAAGAGAACTTCCATGTCCGCCAGAGACGACACCGCCACGCCACACTTGCCGACTTCGCCTTCGGAGAGAAGGGAATCGGCGTCATACCCCATCAAGGTCGGTAAGTCGTAAGCGACCGAGAGGCCCGTCTGGCCCTGTTTGAGCAGGTATTTGAAACGAGCATTTGTTTCTTCCGGCGTGCTGAAGCCGGCAAACTGGCGCATGGTCCAGAGCTTGCCGCGATAGCCGGTAGGATGTATTCCGCGGGTATAGGGAAATTCGCCAGGGAACGAAATATCTTCTGAGAAGTCCAGCTGCGATACGTCGGCTGGAGTGTAGAGGCGTTCAACCGCTTCCAGTGAAACGTTTTCAAATCGCTTCTTTATCTCGGGATGTTTTCGAAGAGTCGGCTCGAGGGTTTCAGTGGTCCATCGCTCTACTGCTTCGTCGATGGGCGTACTAATCTCTTTCGTTTCAGACATAAAACTGGGGCTGCTCCAGGCTGGCGCTAGGGAGTTCGATATTAGTTGACGAGTAATACACTGTCAACACGACTAAACATTGTAGTTTCTGATTTTAAGCGCCACTCAAAGAAGGGAGCGCGACTGTAATGGCAGTCACAGTCGCGCATCTCGGCAGGCACTCTTGGTCCGGGGTGTCAAAGAAGGGGAACTGGCGGACGTACGGGCAGAAAACGAGAAACGAATTTCATTCGACGACGAGCTCCTTTGCTCATTCGACGGGAACAACGATTTCGTTTGCGCGCACCATGTTAAGACGTGTGCGAGCGGCGTCCTCGATCGTGCGAGGGTCAGAGCGCAGTTGTTCAATCTCAACCCGCAACGATTGGTTTGCGTTACGTAAGCCATCAACGTCGGTTTGCATGCGAGCGTATTGTTGCGATGCCGTCGACATGCGACTATGGGTGCGCATCGTCACCGTCGCGCAGATTGCAGCGGTGGCCACGATGATCATTCCGAAAATCACCCAGGCCGGCACAACGCCGCCACGTCGCCTGACCTCAGCGGAGGTACCAATTAGTTCCTGCGAAATCTCTCGCACTGACGAGAAAGGCGAAGCTGCCCGAGGGGCAACCCTTTGCGCCCGAATTCGCTCATCAACCCAGTAAGAATTTATGACCCTGCTCAAGAAGCACCTCCAAGTCTTTTGCTGATTCTGATTCCGCGTAAATGCGAACTACTGGTTCCGTTCCCGATGGCCGCATCAACAGCCAGGACCCGTCCCCAAAGATAAACTTCACTCCATCTGTTCGATTGGTCTCAGCTACGGGGCGTCCGCCGATTTCTTTTGGATCCTGTTTTAGCTTACCGCTCAGAGACGCCATCAGCTCGGGAGTTAACCGCACGCCAATCCTGCCCGATTCAAGCTTGCCCACACGGCGATATAACTCATCCAATTGCTCAGTCAAACTCGCGCCGCGCGCCGCAACTGCCTCCGCTGCAAGCAGACACGCAAGGATGCCATCTTTCTCCGGATAGTGACCTTTGATTGACAGTCCCGCCGATTCTTCACCGCCGATGACAATCTTGTCTTCATTGATTAGCTCTCCGATGAATTTAAACCCCACGGGGGTTTCATAGAGTGGCAGACCGCGAGATAAAGCAACGCGATCAACCAGATGCGAAGTTGCTACTGAGCGAGCTGCGCCGCCGCTCCATTTTCTCGACTCCACTAAGTAATCAAAGAGAAGAGCAATTAATTGATTTGGCGTTATGAAAGAACCGTTTGCGTCTATGATTCCAAAACGATCTGCGTCACCATCGGTCGCGAGTCCGAGGACGCAGCCTTTGGACGACACAATGTCGCGCAATTCGGAAAGATGACTCGCTTCGGGCTCGGGAGAACGTCCACCGAAAAGCACATCGCGCCAGTCATGAATCGTGGTTACTTCCAAACCATGGCTGCGCAACGCTTCATCGAGATATCCTCGGCCGGTTCCCCAGAGTGGATCGTAGGCGTACCGGCCTCCGGCGCGCGCGATTACATCGAAGTCGATCTTCGTTTCAAGGTCTGCGAGATAACCGGGGCGTGCCGCAAAGGTTGTCAGGGCCGCGCGTTCTCCCTCGTTAACGCGCCCGGCCTTCGAGACACTGGACTCAATAAGTTCCTCGACACTTCGCGTAATCTCAGGCAACGCCGGGGCTCCGTCGCTGGTCGAGAGTTTCATTCCGTTGTACTGCGGAGGATTGTGCGAAGCGGTAAAGTTAATTCCGCAAACCGCACCCTGAGTGCGAATCACATGGGAAATAGTAGGAGTGGGGACTGGAGCGTCACAGAGTAAAGCCCGGAAGCTGTTGGCCGATATGACGTTGGCGCACTCCTCCGCGAATTGTTCACCCAGAAAACGTGTGTCATAACCGACGATCATCAAGTCTCCGGCAGGTTTCTTCGATTCAAAATGCGTGCAAATAGCGTTAGTGACTGAACGAACACCAGCAAAGGTGAATTCGTCGGCTATCACAGCTCGCCAGCCAGATGTTCCAAATCGAATCGCCATCAGTCTCGCTTTTTAAGAGTCTGCTTAATCACTTAGTGAGTTTAACTACAAGATACTAGGTAGTGCGCCGCTTGAAACCCCCATATGATGTGCTCAGAGCTAAGCCAATTCGTTGCCACTCAACACTTTAGGGCTAAGGTGGCCGGAGGTTACCAAAGGTGCTTAAGGGTGTAAAGCCATTTTTTCGCAAGGGTTTCGCAACGTAAGTTCAACGTTTACATCAACTAACGGTGCTTAATGGACCAAAAGGCGAACGGGCGGCGAACGCAAATTCAGCCGGAATTCTGGAATTCGGTAATGTTTCGAAGGTATTGACACAACGCTTGTGCAGGCCTAGACTCAGTCCCGCAAAGCGAGCCGCCGACTAGGCTCTCAATCGCGCAAAGCCCTTCAATCTAACCTTCTTGCCTCTCTGCAAAATTCAGTAGCCGCCGCAGGCCTTTAACCAGAGGGATTTTCCCTACCTGAGTGATGAACGGAGAGGTATATGCCGGAGTTGACGTATTCTTTCGCGGGACCCACCGATTCGTTCCCCAAGCCAACCCAGTTGCCAATCAGCTCAATTGTGAGAGCGCTCTGCGAGGCTGCGAATTCGGGACCGGATCTGCTTTACGAGGTCATACTCAAACTAAGTCTGCGAGTGGAAGCGACAGCTCCGATGTATGGGCTCTCTCTTTGGACTCTCCAGGAGGGGGACGGAACTCGACTCGGCTGGTCCGAAGGATTATTGGAGGACGAACTCGCCGCTGGAGAACGTTTCGTTTCCGAGATGCTCACAGCCGGCTATTCCTGGCCAGCAATTAAAGCGAATGATTCGTGCGTAGCGTTTGTACTGGCCTCACTCAAAGCAGGTTCAGCCGGCGCAGCTCTCTACGGAAAATGTGTACGCCCTTTGACGGAACAGCAGGCGAAGGATCTGCAGGCCATTAGGGACCTCACGCGCCTGGCCCATTCGCACGTTTCAGTTGGCAGACCGCTACCGAAAGAAAAGTTAGTAACTAAGTTGGAAGGGGCGACACTGCCGGGGATGATCTTTGCAGGCCGTCCAATGTCAGAAGTGGCCCGGGTGGTTGCTCGGATAAAGGATTCGTGCTCGACGGTTCTAATCACCGGCGAGTCAGGAACAGGCAAAGAATTGGTCGCGCGGGCCATCCACCGCCTGAGCCGGCGTAGTGAAAAGGAATTTGTTCCCTTCAATTGTTCGGCAGCGCCCCCGGACCTGATTGAGAGCATGCTATTCGGTCACCGCAAAGGCAGCTTTACCGGCGCGATGCGTGATCAGGAAGGACTGATTCGTACTGCTGAGCACGGCACATTGTTTTTGGATGAGATTGGCGACCTCCCGTTGAGCTTGCAACCCAAGCTCCTTCGTTTCTTGCAGGAAGGCGAGATACAGACGCTCGGCGAAGGAGCCGCACGCAAGGTTGATGTGCGAGTGATCGCAGCCACTCATAAGAATCTTGATCAGTTAGTGCGCGAGAAGCTCTTTCGCGAGGATCTCTATTACCGTATCGCCACGCTCAACGTTAGAGTTCCGCCGCTTAGGGAACGTCCTGAAGATTGTTCGGCTTTGATATCTCATTACCTTTCACATTACGCGCGGAGGAACGATCGCGCGATCGCCGGGATAACCTGGGAAGCTATCCGAGTCCTGGAAAATTACCATTGGCCGGGTAACGTCCGTGAGTTAGCTGGTGAAATGGAGCGACTGGTCTTGTTTGCGGATGAGAATGGCTACATAACTCCCGAACAGATCAGCCCGCATATTCTTCCTGCCGAAAGTCAGAATGGACAGCGGGGAACCGAGAAGCTCGAAGAATTGATGGATGATTACGAGCGACGTTTAATCACCGATACTTTGAAGCGAAACGATTGCAACGTGGCTCGCGCGAGTGAGGCGCTGGGCCTCGGCTCGCGGCAAACGCTCTACAAAAAGATTAAGCGCCTGGCAATCGACATCACTGACTTTCTGCAGGAAGACACCGAGCCTGGACTGCAGTTTCGCGCTGATCGAAATTAACGAGGCGCCACCTTAACTATTCCGCAGCGTTCGAGAGCAATCTCGAACGCTTTTTCTTTTGCCGACAATTGTCGCCTTGAAGGCTACATTCGATTGCGACCGAGTAAACCGCCGGCGACAGAATTGATTCGCCCGCAAAAGCAATCAGTTCTTCAACTCAAACCTGGCGGCCATCAGTCTTCTCGCGAAGCTCTTGTTAACTCGGGGCGACAACTCACCGCGAAGCGCTCTTTAAAAACAACGCGATTGTTGACTCTGATTGTCCCGCGGCCCATGGCACATGTCTTGTAACTGTGAAAGCCATTCGCGACCCGCTTAAAGCGCGAACGATTGATTGGAATCTAAATCTCATGAAGACACCCAGTATTAAAGAGTTTGCGTCGCACGCAGTAATTGCAGTGCCGGCTATCGTGTTTGCGTTTGCAGTTGTAACAGGTGCGCGCACCTTGGCTGCCTCTGGAAACGAGTTCCTGCTGCTCTCCCTAACTCTGTGTGGTGCTGTTCTGAGCGGAATCAATGGCTTCGGCCGCCGCACGGTCAGAGCTGATCTCCGAGTGGACAGAAGCCGCAGGGGGCCACAATCAGGCGTGGCCCTCACATCATGAGATTTAACACGCAAGCAATTCTCGACGGCTTTCGGGCCGGCGAGGCATCAGCACTAACCAAACCAAAAGGAGCAAACAAAATGATTAGCAAATTCTTTCGCGATGAAACCGGTCTTGAGTTGTCGGAATACGCAGTGGCCGCGGCATTGGTGGCAATCGCCGTCGTCGGCGCCTTCACCGCTTTGGGTACAGCCATCAGCGGCAAGATCACCTCGCTCGGCACCACCATCTCCAAATAGTGGGAGCGAGTTCAAGGGGCGCGGCGCGCTTTAGTGAAGTCTTTTCTGAAGCGCGTCGCCGCCAACCTTCGAACCCGGAACCAAAAATCTACAGCCCAAACGGGAGATAAACATGAAAAGGTTTCTTAAAGATGACACCGGGCTTGAGCTTTCCGAATACGCAGTTGCTGCTGCCCTCGTGGCGTTGGCAGTGGCGGCCGCATTCACCGCCCTCGGAGATGCGATTGGTGTGCGGCTGAATCAACTCGCCACCCGAGTGGCTGGCTGAGAATAAGTTTCACTGGTGAACCAGATGCCGGAATTAAACGTAAACGTAATCTTCCTGTTACCCATCGCGGCGCTCATCACCTACTACGATGTCCGTTATCGCCGCATTCCCAACGCATTCGTTTTGGCCACACTCGCCGGCGGAGTAGCAATTCATTCGATTAACGGCGGATTAAGCGGACTCTACAGCAGTCTCGGTGGTTGCGCGCTCGCGTTCGTGCTCATGTTCACGCTCCACGTTTTCGGGGCCATGGGCGCCGGCGACGTAAAGCTATTCGCCGCCATCGGGGCAGTTACAGGCTCCTCGCTCGTATTGCCCACATTTCTGATTGTGATCCTCACCGGCGGTCTCCTTGCGTTTGTATCCATTATTCGCGCCGGCGTTTTCGTGATGACGATGCAGCGCGTTGCTCAGATTCTCGTTGGGCTACTACCCGGATGGGAAATGCCGAGGTTCAGCGTCCCTTCAGATCGCACACACACAATCCCGTACGGAGTAGCGATCACCATTGGCAGCATTATTTCAACTGCCGTCTTTGCAATTTGATCAGGCGCAACTTTCACACGGGTGGATGAACTGTGACGCCTATAGACACGGAGAGTTAACCATGCGCAACAAACGTTTCTTCATCGTTCTGGGCGGAGCACTCTTGTTCGGACTGCTCGCTGCTGTTTCCGTGAGCCGTTATCTGTCCAGCGCCCAGGCATACACGAAGAATCTCAACAGCGTCGCGGTTGCAAAGGTGGCAATCCCGCTGGGCACGAAGATCACTCCCGAACAACTGATGGTGGTCCAGTTTCCGAAGGAATCAATACCAGACGGCGCGTTCGATACTCCGGAAAAGCTGGCGGGACGCGTCGCGGTGGTGAACATCGCTCCGCGTGAACCGGTAACGGAGGCCAGGCTGGCGCCTATCGGCACCGCCGGCGGACTCTCGGCGGTAATTCCCGAGGGCTATCGCGCGATGACGGTCAAAGTGGATGACGTTGTCGGTATCTCCGGCTTCATCATGCCGGGCACGCTGGTTGACGTGGTTGTGGTAATCGATCCCGCCGAGAAAGCCGGCATGCAGGATCCCATTTCGAAGATCGTGCTTCAGAACATCAAGGTACTTGCCAACGGCGTCAACATCGACCAGCCGGAGGATCAGCGCGAAGCGAACAGCGTAAAGGCGGTCACTCTGCTGGTAATGCCCGAACAAGCCGAGAAGCTGGCGCTGGCGTCAAGCGAAGGGAAGCTGCAACTCGTCATGCGCAACTCGATCGACCAGGGAGACGAACCGACTAAAGGAATCAACAAACGAGGCTTACTTGGCGGCGATCGGGCCATACCAGCGCCAGAGCCAGGTTCGCTGAAAAGCGAGCAGCCGGAAGCAAAGCCTGCTCCGCGCCGCGTGCGCGTGCACTTCGAACCCAAGCCGGTACCGGTAGTGGCTTTGGCTCCGCCGCCCCCGCCGCGCGCGTCAGTCGAGATGATCGAAGGAGCCAAGAAGCGCAGCGTCGATTTTCCTCAGTGAGCTGCGTCGGGCGAGGTCGCCTTAACTAAATTTGAAACTGATGAGCTGGTCGAATCACTGACCAACATAAGGAGCAACCCATGTACAGCAGTATTTCCATCACGGCCCGTTCAATGACGGCGGTCAAGTCCCTGGCGATCGCGACCCTGATTCTGGTGAGCTCGGTGGCCCAGGCGCAGGAGTCTTCATACCGCGCCAACTTTACGCAGAACAAAGAGCCGATTGCCGTCAACGTGCTGGTGGGCCAGTCGCGAGTTATCAACTTTGACAAGCCGGTCGGACGCTTTTCAGTCTCAAATCCTGATATCGCAGAAGCGGTGTTGGTAACGCCGTCGCAGGTCCTGGTTAACGGCAAAGGATTCGGGCAAGTGAACTTCATTGCCTGGGAACAATCAGGCGGCGAGTACCTGGTCTTCGATGTCTTCGTGCGGACCAACCTCTCACTGATCGACTCGCAAATTCGCGCACTGTTTCCCAAAGAGGACATTCGTATGAGCCAGGCAAACGGCTCAGTTGTGCTTTCGGGAAGCGTGGTGGATGCGAAAACTTCGGCGCAGGTGCAGAGCGTGGTTGAAGCTGCCGGTTTCAAAACGGTGAACATGCTGGCTTCGCCCGTGAAAGCTGCGTTGCAGGTCCAATTGCATATTCAGGTGGCGGAAGTTAGCCGCAACAAAATGAAGGACCTGGGCACTTCGTATGCTTATCAGGGCGGAACAAGCAGCGGCTATCTGAATAGCGGAGCTGGGCCAAGCGCTTTGGAATATCCCAAGGTGGCTCCCGGGATGCCATTGCTGGGTTCGCTCTCAAGCACCGCGTTGAATTTGCTATTGGGAAGCGGGAACACGCTGGGAATGATTAGGGCGATGGCGCAGCAGGGAAATCTTCGCGCGCTGGCTGAGCCGAACATGATCGTCATGGACGGGCAGGAAGCCAGTTTCCTGGCCGGAGGTGAATTCCCGGTCCCGGTTATTCAGTCTGCGGACAATAAGACGGGCGTGAGCATCGCCGTTTTGTTCAAAGAGTATGGCGTGCGTCTCAAAGTGAAACCAACCATCATTGACGAGGATCACATTCGGCTGGAGCTTGAGCCGGAAGTTTCCACGATCGACTTCGCCAATGGCGTGAAGGTCGACAACTTCGTAATTCCCGCCCTGCGCACGCGTCGCGCAAAAACCGGCATAGAGCTCCGCGACGGTCAATCATTCTCGTTGGCCGGACTGATCGATAACAACGAGGTACGTACGCTCTCAAAGGTTCCCGTCATCGGCGACATTCCGATTCTCGGTAGTTTATTCAGATCCAAGTCGTTTCAGAAAAATGAAACGGAATTGATGTTCATCGTCACCGCTGAAATCGTGAAACCGATGAATCGTGACGACATACCACAGATGCGCGGCATCGATGGCTTGAAGAGTGGTTCGCCCCTGGGCATCGAACCGAAGACGCCGGAAATTCAAGGCAAGACCGGCCATTCCGTTTCCAGCCAGAAGGCAGAGGTCTCTCCCACGACTCCGCCGGCGTCTCCCGAACCGGTCAAAGCCGAAGAACCGAAAACGAAAACCACCACGGCAACGCCGGTCGACGCCAGCAAAGTCTCCACTTCAACTGCCCCGCGCGTCATTAACCCAGTCCTTCCAGTCGCACGCGTAGTCCGACACGAGTTTGACTATGAGCCTTCGAAGCCCTAACCGCCCGGGTTAGTTATTCATGAAATGTTTAGGCAGCGCCCGTCACCTGTTCACCGAAGCAATGGAGGTTGCCATGGACCCACGACAGACAAGAGCTATAAATAGCCGAAAGGAAGAACGCGGATCCGTCCTGGCAATCGCAGCCATCAGCATGCTCTCGTTGGTTTTGGCGACCGGGATGGCAATCGACGTTAGCCACCTCTACACCGCTAAGTCGGAACTTCAGAACGCGGCGGATGCAGCCGCACTGGCCGCGGCGTCACAATTGAGCTCCACCCGGGGCGGCATCAAGCAGGCTGTATCAGAAGCCACCAAGACGCTTAACAAATACAACTTCGGCAGCAACGTAGGGATTAGTAGCGCCGACGTCACGTTCTCAGACAATCTCAACGGATCGTATGTAAGCCAGGCAAGCGCGGAGGCAAGTCCAGCTTCAGTCCGCTTCGTGAAAGTCACGCTTTCGCCCAAGCCGGTTGGGATAACTTTTGCGGCGTTGGCAATTGCGAATCCACAAAATCTCACTGCGAAAGCGACCGCTGGAATATCGGTCGGTCTGACGATGAATAAGTTTTACACGGCATACACCTTCGTCGAATCGACCTCGGCTCCGCTCGTTCGCACCCAGACATATGCCCTGGTTCCGAAAGCCGGCAATGACAAGGCTCCGACCAGCTATCGGGTTTTGGCTGGACCAAACGGCGATCTCATCCTGACCGGGACAGTGCACGCCTATGGTTACATCGGCAGCAGTTACAACGTCGCAAATCTCAGCAGCGCTTCAATGTGTTCCTACGCGAAAATTGGAATGAATACTCGTTTTGGCGATTACACCGTCCATCCCGGTGCAAATTCTACGGAACACCCTCCCGACACAGTGACCGAAGAAGGGATTACCTATCTGCAGTATCGCGACAAGCAGGCCGCGAGCGCTGCGCCTGGAATGAAGAACCGGAGAATCCTGACGCTCCCAATCGTCCATAACGACGATTACAACACGACTAATCGCACGGTGATCTCAGATCGACTGGGTGCGTTTTTTGTGAAGAACAAAGTAGGCGCCGATTGCAAACTCCACGTGGAATACATCGGAGTGCCTCTGGCCGTCCCCGTGGGGACCTTCACTCCGGGTAGCAACCAGATGAGCGAACTGACTGTTGCGGTGCTCTACAAGTAAGAGGGACCACATCATGATCCGCCTACTGACTACACACAGCAGGAAATTTCTCAGGCGCGAGCAGGGCACTCAGTTGGTCGAGCTGGCCATTGTGCTGCCGATCTTCATGGTGCTCATGGCCGGCGCAGCTGAGTTTGGTCGGTTCTTTTACACCTATTCCGCACTCACGAATGCGGTTCGCGCGGGAGCGCGCCACGCCTGCAAGTGGGAGCGCAACGCTTCGTGGACGTTTGGCGAAACCAGCCGAATGGTGGTCTACGGAGACTATTCGGATACTTCGGCCGGCCCTATCGTCCCGGGACTAACGACCGCAAACGTTGTAGTCCAGGCGAATGGTCCATCAGCGAACAGCATCGATTCCGTCACGGTCAAGATCGTGAATTACAAGTACACGCCGCTATTCGATCTGGGAAAACTCACGGGGGTTACATCCCTTTCATTGAATGTCGACATGAACGCCAGCCACACGATGCACCAGTTGTTCAATGGACCAGTGTCTGATTAGGAGTCTGTCATGCGAAACCGACAAGGCAATCGAAATGAACGCGGCGCCAGTCTTCTGGAGTTTGCTATCGGAGCGACTGTGTTTTTCACCGCACTGTTTGGCATAGTCGAACTTAGCCGGTTGTTCTGGACCCACAACGCCTTAAGAGACGCCGCTCGTCGCGGCACGCGCTACGCCACGATTCGTAAAAACGATTCAGCGGGAATCACAGCGGTTAAGAACGTGGTGGTCTACGGAGATCCAAACGCTAACCCGGCTACCGCCATACCGCTGGTTCCCGGTCTCACAACCGGCAAAGTAGTTGTTGCCTATCAAAACTACAACGGGATTCAGCTGAGCTCGCGCGCCACAGTAAGCATTACGGGCTATCAGTTTCAGTTTGCAGTTCCACTGGTGGGCGGGGCCATCAACCTTCCAAGCTACCGCACTTCATTACCCGGAGAAAGCGCCGGCTTTGTTCCCTGCGACGTGGGAACAGGTAGCGCCACCGAACCTTGCAACATTATTCCGAACTAGGGACAAGCAATCTGGAGCCGTAGGAAACACTGATGACGCAACCTATTACAATCGTAATTCTCAGCAGCGGTCTTGAAAACTTCAAAGAGATCCGCGCCGCGCTATCGGCCGACGATCGGGTACGACTCCTTGCCGGCGGCAACGATGCGGAACAACTCCATGACGAAATTCTGCGACTGAAACCGGCAGCTGCGATCATTTCGCTTGGCGCCAATTCGGAACAGGGCATCAAGTTTATCCAGCGGCTCAGCGCTGAATCACCACAAACCGCACTCATCTCGGCAGCGTATCACGCCTCCTCCGACCTGGTATTAGGAAGCTTGCGCGCCGGCGCTCGCGAATTCCTGCGATTGCCCGCCAGCGCCGATGAGTTAAAGACAGTGCTTGATCGAATTTCAGCATTCTGCTCAGTCCAGGTGGAAGTGCCGAAGAAGAAGGGGCGCATGATTGCGGTGTTCTCGAGCAAAGGTGGATGCGGTACTTCATTCGTAGCCGCAAACCTCGCCGCCTGCTCAGACGCGCGCACAGTTCTCGTGGACCTTAATCTCCAGGCAGGTGACCTTCCGCTTTTTCTTGGCGTGGACCCGAAATACTCCTTCGCCGACATGGCTGAGAATCGCAATCGTCTCGATGAGGCGCTCATCAGGAGTTTCGTGACGCCATGTTCTTCCAATCTTTCGCTGCTGGCCGCCCCCCGGGAAGCCGACGCCGCAGACGAGATTGAACCGGAACACGTTTTCGATGTGCTGCAACGGTTGCGCGAGTGCTACGAGTATGTGGTTCTTGATCCGCAACACACGTTTGATTCGATCACGCTAGCAGCGTTGGACCAGGCCGATGAAATCGTGCTTGTGCTCACGCTCGACATTCCGGCGATCCGCAGCACGCAACGGGCACTGGAGATTTTCGATCGGCTTGGTTACCCGCGAAAGAAGATCCGGATCGTAGTTAATCGCTGGAGCAAGCAGATTGATCTGGACCTGCGCCAGGTGGAGAAGTTTCTGGGCGAACCGGTTGTCGGATTTATCCCCAGCGACTATCAGACCGCGGTGACTTCAATAAACCTCGGCCAGCCGTTAGTGAAATCTGATGTGGGTTGCAAGATTTCGCAAGAGATCCGGCGCATCGCAAGGACTATTTCCAGCGGGACCGTGCCGGTGCCTGAAGAA
Organism: Pyrinomonadaceae bacterium; assembly: GCA_035557535.1. Lineage (GTDB taxonomy): Bacteria > Acidobacteriota > Blastocatellia > Pyrinomonadales > Pyrinomonadaceae > PSRF01. The sequence goes on along the minus strand of DATMDU010000137.1, from coordinate 83,453 downwards.
GAACCCAGGCGAACTTTTTGGGACTCACTTTTCAAGCGCGATCGGGACTTGTCAGAACCAGGAGCGGACCGGGGTCCCCGCGCGGGCAACCCGCGTGGGGTGGTGGCAGCGACCGGGTAACCTTTAAATTGGCCGGCCAATCACTAAAACTGAAAACTAACAAATTACCTGGGAAACAACATGGCACTGCGCGAACGATTAATTCGAGAAACTGTCCTCTCCGGAAACGGGCATTCCCCAGACGAGAACAGTCTGCATTCATTTCAGGAAATGAAGTCACGCCTTCATCGCGCGTTGATCAATCGGATGGACCTCACCAAGCTCGCCGATCTTGGTGCAGACCAGGTCCACGCCGAAGTTTCCCGGTTGGCGGAAACAGTTCTGGCTCAGGAAGCGATGCCGCTATCGTCATCGGATCGCGAGCGGTTAATCAACGATGTGCAGCATGAGCTGTTTGGATTGGGCCCACTTGAACCTTTGCTGGGAGATCCAACCATCTCAGACATCCTCGTCAATTCGTACCGGACAATCTATGTGGAGCGACGCGGGAAACTGGAAGCTACGAATGTTGCTTTCAAAGATGACGAGCACCTGATGCGCGTTATCGAACGCATAGTCAGTTCGGTTGGGCGACGGATTGATGAATCATCGCCGATGGTAGACGCGAGGCTTAGCGATGGCTCGCGCGTTAACGCCATCATTCCGCCGCTCTCAATTGATGGGCCAGTGCTTTCCATCCGCCGCTTCGGCGCAGAACCGTTGCGCATGGATTCGTTAATCGAAAACAAGGCGCTTACCAGAGACATCGCGGACATGCTGCAGATGTGCGTTGCCGCGCGTCTGAATGTATTGATTTCCGGGGGTACGGGCGCAGGGAAAACCACGCTCTTGAATGCGCTTTCGGCCTACATTCCGGAAGATGAGCGCATCGTCACAATCGAAGATTCAGCCGAACTCCAACTGCAACAGCCGCACGTCGTCCGACTCGAAACTCGCCCTCCAAATATCGAAGGCCGCGGCGAAGTGACCCAGCGCGATCTTGTTCGTAACGCTCTGCGCATGCGACCCGACCGCATTGTGATTGGTGAGGTGCGCGGCGGCGAGGCGATAGACATGTTGCAAGCAATGAATACCGGGCACGACGGCAGCTTAACAACCGTCCATGCCAACACCCCGCGCGACGCGCTGTCGCGGCTTGAAACGATGATTCAGATGACCGGGATGCGATTGTCTGACCGTGCCATGCGTCAACAGGTGGCCGCGGCGATCAATCTCGTGGTCCAGGTGGCCCGGCTTTCGGACGGCACGCGCCGGCTAACTGCAATCTCGGAAATCACGGGCATGGAAGGCGAAACGATTACCATGCAGGAAATCTTCCAATTTGAACGCACAGGTGTGGACTCGCAAGGACAGGTGATTGGACGCTTCCGTCCCACCGGAATTCGTCCGCGTTTTGCTGAACGACTAAAAGCGAGCGGCCTCCAACTGCCGCGGGTCTTCTTCGAGGAAATGTAAATCCATGCTCATCTCCTTTCTGGTTTTTGTGTTTGGCCTATTTCTGGTGTTTGGCGCGTACCTTGCGGCCACGCATAGCACCGATGCCAAGCGCAAGAAACTGCAAAAGCGGCTTAGTGAGGCGTTGCTCTATTCAGCCCACACGGATGATGTGGAAGTGGTGCTCGCCCGCAACGAATTGATGAGCGAAATCCCGGCGTTGAACCGTGCACTCGTTAGCGTCCAGGCAGCTTTCAAGCTAAAGCGAATGCTGGACCAGGCCGACCTCCATATCACTCCCTCGCGTCTGGTGATGTTCTCTGGAATGGCCGCAATTCTCGCAGCTATGGCGAGCTCGGTCGTCAGCGTTTCGATCGTGCTAATGGTCACCGCCGGACTACTTGCCGCCGCGATGCCTTTCGCCCACGTCTATTGGAAACGTAAGAAACGTTTCGATGCCTTTTTGGAACACTTGCCTGACGCTTTGGATTTAATGAGCCGGGCTCTGGCCGCCGGTCATGCTTTTTCAGAGTCGATGCACATGGTCTCGTCTGAGATGCCGGAGCCCATCGCGACCGAATTTCGCAAGACCTATGAAGAGCAGAACCTCGGGCTTTCTCTCAAACTGGCTTTGGAAAACCTTACCCAGCGAATCCCATTGCTTGATCTGCGAATGTGCGTGACCGCGGTTTTAATCCAACGTGAAACCGGCGGTAACCTTGCCGAAATTCTTGAGAAGGTAGCTTACACCATTCGCGAACGCTTCCGCATCATGGGCGACTTGAAAACCCTGACAACCAGTTCGCGGATCTCTGCCTGGCTGCTTTGTGGCCTTCCTATCTTTGTGACGTTTGCGATAACCGTTCTAAACCCTGACTACATGACAATTTTCTGGAAAGACCAGCGCGGGCATTACCTGATCGGAATCGCGCTATTGTTGCAGGTAACCGGGATGCTGATCGTGAGGAAGATTCTGCGGATAAAAATCTAAATCCGGACTTTGGACTTTGGGCTTTGGTTTTTGGGGCCTTGTTCAGAACAAAAAAGTGAAAGTCCACTGACCAAAGACCAAAGACTAAAGCGCAAAGCCAATGCTTTTACTAATCACAATTTCAACTTTCGTCTGTATCTCCCTCGCAATGATGGGGGCTTACTGGTTTCTCTATAAGCCGCAAAGCGCAGCTACCGAGCGTCTCAAACGGCTTGGTGGGAGAGCTGGAAGCCCGGGATCCGGTCCAAGCTCACTTGAAGCGGATCGCTCAACCTCGGAATTGGCGGAACGCCTGGCTTCACCTTTAAGTCGTCTGGTACCGCCCTCTGCGGCGGAGGCAAAGAAGCTCCAGAAACAATTGATGCAGGCCGGATTCAGATCGGAGAGCGCGGTAATGACCTATCGCGCGATACAGCTAATCAGCATGGCCGCATTTCCCGCCGCAGTGGCACTGGTCTGCGCCTTGATGACGCGCCAGCCCAAGAGCGCCATTCTTTGGATCCTGTTTGCTTTTCTGATTGGCTTTGCCCTGCCTCGATATGCCCTGCGCCGCATGATTCGATCCCGCCAGCAACTGGTACGTTGGGGTTTAGCAGACGCTCTCGATCTGATGGTGATTTCCATTGAAGCAGGACTCGGTCTGAACGCTGCAATGGTCAAAGTCAGCACGGAGTTGAAGGACGTGCATCCCGATATTAGTGAAGAGTTTGAAATGGCCAACCTGGAAATGCGTGTGGGCCGTGAACGTGAAGAGGCCTTGCGCAATCTGGCCGAGCGAACCGGGGTTGACGACTTGCGCAGCCTGGTGGCGATGCTGATCCAGACTGACAAGTTCGGAACTTCGATCGCGAGAGCGATCAGAGCATTTTCCGATTCGCTGCGCACAAAGCGACGCCAGAGGGCGGAACAGGCGGCGCAGAAGGCGGCAGTCAAGCTCTTGTTTCCTTTGGCTTGTTTCCTGTTTCCCACACTTTTCATCGCCCTACTCGGCCCCGCAGTCCTCCAGCTGATCGACACTCTTGGAAAGTAAGGAGTTGCACCATGAACACACGAAGATTAGTGGCCATTCTGATTGCCTTCATCCTAACCATTGGCGCCACAGCGATGTGGAGCGCAGCGACCGACGAACGCGACGGCGATGCTGACGCCAACGCGATCGAGGATTCAGGTTCAGTCGCCGGCGATGACGCTGAGAATGGGGAAATGCCCAGGAAGAAGAAGGGCAACAAGGTTGCGCGCATCTTCGCCGCGCCGTTCAAGGCGTTTGGAAAACTGTTCAGTCGCAAGGATGACGGCAAGTTTCAACGGATGACTGAGAAAGATTCGGAGAGCTTTAAGAGCGTGGCGGTGGCCCGGGTTGACGACAGTCGAATCGTGCCGTCGCCTAAACTTGCCGCGGCAGCCTCAGCCAGGGAGCATTTAGCCGCAGGTCGTTCGCATCTCCTCAGCGGTCGCATTAATGAAGCGATTTCAGATCTTTCAACCGCGGTTTCGCTCGACCCAAAATTGAGTGAAGCGCACAACCTTCTCGGCGTGGCATATGACAAGAAAGGGTTCGGGGATCACGCCAGATCTTCATACGAGCGGGCGGTCAAAACAGAACCCGAAGACGCCCAGACGTTGAACAATCTTGGTTTCTCGCTCTATCAAAACGGTAATTACCGTGCCGCAGTAGATCGGCTTAAGCGCGCAGTGAAACTAGCGCCCACCGACGAACGAATTCTCAACAACCTTGGTCTCGCCCTTTGTCGTCTTGGCAAGTTTGACGACGCTTACAAGAATTTCGCACGCGCCGCAGGCCCCCTGACCGGAAACTTAAACACCGCGCGTATGCTGGAGAGATTTGGTCGGGACGACGATGCGATCAAATTCTACGAATCGGCGCGACGCATTGATCCGGCCAATAGCCAGGCGTTGCGGAGGCTCGCTGATCTCTATAAGCGCACTGGTAACCCTGCCCAATCCGAGATTGCCAGTAACACTTTGGCGGCTGTTTCATCTGCATCCACCGCGATTTCGGGTCGGTAGATCTTTGTGGGATAGGCATTCCTGCTTGTCCATATTGAATTCGGTTTGATTGATGAGGGGGACAGGCAGGAATGCCTGTCCTACAACCGACATGACGCACACGACCATACTAACGCGCGCCGAAGTGGAAACCATGGGCCCGCCTGTCCCGGAAGAACTCGCTGATCTTGGCGTTGGCGAAGGATTTCTTTGCGATCTCGCGCTTAAACACGTTGCCACTATTCCTGAGCCGACAACTGCGGCTATTGCCGATCGGTTGCGCCTGCCGCGTGCACTCACCGAAGAGATTCTGCAGAAACTCTATCGCGAAAACTTAATTGAAATACGACTTCAATCCGCCGTCGGCTCGACGCGGTATGGGATGTTGGACCACGGATGGGACCGACTGGTCAGATTGCTGTCGGTATGCGGCTACAGCGGCGCCGCGCCGGTTTCCCTTCATGATTACAGCCACATGATGCGCCTGCAGTCGATCCCATCGCACCCAGCGTCGATGGAAACCGTCCGCAGAGCATTTCATGATCTCATCCTGCCGGAGTCGCTCTTGCAAACCCTCGGTTGCGTAATCAATTCCAGAAGATCGCTGTTCTTAACGGGATTGGCTGGCACGGGAAAGACGGCTGTGGCGGAGCGGGTCAACAACGCTCTGCCCGGGGCTATTTGGATCCCCTACGCCGTCGAAATCGACGGGCAAATCATCCGCGTGTTTGATTCACATTGCCATCGCCCAGCTTCGATGGACTTGGCCCCTGTTGATTACGACCGGCGTTGGGTATTGATTCATCGTCCCTTGGTCGTCGTAGGCGGCGAGTTAACCCTTGAGAATGCAGATCTCACCTGGAGCGACGCCGCAAAGTTTTACGAAGCGCCGTTTCAAATGAAATCAAACGGCGGCACTCTGGTAATCGACGACTTCGGTCGTCAGCGAGTATCGCCGCAGGATCTGTTGAATCGTTGGATTGTTCCCCTCGAGCGGCGCGTGGACTTTCTGGCGTTGCACACTGGAAAAAAAATTGAAGTTCCTTTTGAGCAGTTAGTCATTTTCTCAACCAACCTGGATGAAAACGATTTAGCGGACCAGGCATTTCTCCGCCGGATGGGTTATCGCGCTCGCGTTGAGCCGCCGACTCCAAACGCTTACACGGAAATCTTCAAGCGCCAGGCGCACACGCGAGGAATTGGTTACAAGCAATCCGTGATGGACCACTTGCTCAACAAGTACAAAGCCTCCGGACGCCAGATGAAGGGTTGCGAGCCGCGAGATCTGCTCGACCGCGTGACGGACCTCTGTCTATTCGCAGGCGACGCGCTGGAACTTTCGCCTGAGGTGATCGACGTGGCGTGGAGCAACTACTTTGGGAAATCGCACGGCTTCGCAGCTCAGCCGCCAGCTGACACGTTTATCAGAGACCAGACTGACCCGCTCGAGCTGTAGTGTGCAGACGTAAGGACAGTGGTGGACTAAGAAATGCAAATTCCCAAAGCGGCAATCAAGGCTCTTCAGGTCAGTACGCTCCTCCTGCTCGTCTCATGCGTTGCGGAAGCACAGAACGAAGTATTCGGTGGACGCGCAAAGGAAGCGGCGACGGGTTCAATTGAGGATTCTCAAAAGATCCGATTGCAATTCGCAGATGGCGCCACGATTACGGTAGACGAGGCGTGGGAAAGTGAACAGGGTATTTGGTACCGTCAAAGCGGAATGAGTCACCTTGTTTCACGCGCTCAAGTAAAAGCAATCCATCGCAACTCCGGTTCGACAAAGGCTGATCTCAACGCGGCCGAAGTGCCTGCTGAAAGCAAACTCGCATCGCCAACCGCATTGATAGGGCAACCGGTTTGGATTTATCTGGTTGGAGGAGCCCGCGTTGAAGCAGATACCGCTACAGAGTCTGCCGAGGGTGTCTGGTATCGCCGGGGATCACTAACAATATTCATTGAGCGGGCCCGCATAGACCGTGTCGAGCGCGAATTACCGGAGACTAACCTGGCAGATTTGAATCCCAAACGAGAACGTGGCTGGACCACCGGAAACCAACGGCTCGACGCATTGATCCGGCAGAACGGAATGAAATATGGCGTCGATCCTTACTTGATCTTTTGTGTCATGGAGCAGGAGTCACATTTCAATGCACGCGCGCTATCGCCCAAAGGAGCACGCGGACTCATGCAATTGATGCCTGGTACGGCCGCGCGCTTTGGCGTTAAGCGACCTGGGGATCCGGCGCAGAATATCGCCGGCGGTACTCGTTACCTCAAACAACTCATTGCGCAGTTTGATGGCAGAATTGATCTGGTTCTGGCGAGTTACAACGCAGGCGAAGGCGCGGTGCTGAAGTTTGGCAGAAAAGTTCCGCCCTATCGCGAGACGCGCGACTATGTAAAGAAAATCAGTTACCGGTATCGCCGCAATAAGTCTACTGTCTTTTACAAAGGTGAGTTAACAAACGCCGCGGTTCGAGCAGGAACTTAATCACGTTCGGAACCGATGGTCTCGGGTCGGATCTAAAAAGTCGGGGACGCATTGAGCATGAAATTCTTTAGCCTGATATTTCTGGTCATTCTTTGTTTTGGTTCGAAGAGCGTCACGCCTGCCCAGCAGCATGAAACTCCGTTAACAAACTCGGCGGTTATCAAGCTGGTGCGCGCCGGATTCAAAGAAAAGACTGTCATCAGTATCGTCCGCAGCCGTCCGAACCGATTCACTCTCGACCCCGACCGGTTGATCGAGCTCAAGCGGAATGGTGTCAGCGAAAACATTATTCTCGCCATGCTGGCCCAGGATGGATCGTTTGAGGTTTCCGACGACGACTGGCCAGACGATTTCAATCTCAGCAAAAGGAGAACATCCGCGACGGACCAGCGAGAGCAGGGAGGCGTAGATATTTTCGGCAACAAAGAGGGCTCAAAAGGACAGACGCGTAGCCGGGGAGCAAGCGGAGCAAACGACGGAGAAACTACTACCACCGGAACCGCTACTGTTCGAATTTTGCGTCCGTCGGAACCTGGCGGAGTGGCGGCGAAATTGGAACGAACGCCTACCCTCGACAACGAAGCGGTAATCAAACTCGTCGAAGCCGGGTTTTCAGAAGGCACGATAGTCAAAAGAATTGAAGACTCGCCGGCGGAGTTTGATCTTTCCTCGGCCAGGATCGATGAGCTTCGCAAACGTCGAGTTAGTGAAATCGTAATCGCTGCGATGCGAGCAGCGATGAGTGATGAACCGCCGGGCCAACTAAAACCCGCGAAGGCGGGCAATAACTGAGGTACATGCTGCGCAGCTTTATTCCATCGTGGGGCGCCTTGCCATGCATTTTGGTATTGTTAATGCTGGCAGCGCCAGGAGCGCGCGAGGCTAAGGCCCAGCCGAAGAGTCCTGTGCCGACTGCCACACCTCCAACAACTCTGGACCAGGAAATCGATCCTGAAGATGTGATCTCGGTTAATACTACCGAGGTGTTGTTGCCAGTCACGGTCCGCAACTCCAACGGGCTTCTCGTCAACAATCTTGAGCTGAAAGATTTTCGCGTATACGAGGACGGAGTCGAGCAACGGCTGAGCGACCTGAGTTTGCGTAAGGTCCCGGTCGACGTCGTGCTTCTCGTAGATGCTTCATCATCGGTAGCGAAGAATCTCGATGATTTTCGGAAAGCGGCCGAGGGCTTTGCGATGCACCTTAACCCGGAGGATCGCCTGAGCTTGATGCAGTTTGATGACCGTGTGTTGCTGCTTCAGGATTGGACTGCGAACGTTGCCCAGCTGCGCCGTTCGTTGAAACGAATCGCGCCTGGGATGTTTACCCGCTTTCATGATGCGATGTTGCTTGCCTCGCGCGAGCAACTGCCTCGCGCAGACGCGCGACATGCCATCATAGTGCTGACCGATGGAATCGATAGCGGCCGCGGCTCAACTTTCGACGCGGCCCTGCGCGCTGCATTGGAGTCGCAAACCATCATCTATGTGGTGAGCAATACGCGGATCGAGCGTTCTGATAAGCAGCGTCACCTCGACGAACTGCTGTCCGGGACTGATTCGGCGATTCGGTTTAATCATCTTCGCATCGATGATTTGCGGTTGGGTTTGGCGGCGCTTGATGCCAGTGAACGAAACCTTGAAGAGCTTACTTCTTCTACCGGGGGAAAACTCTTCCGACCCGCGGCGTTCACCGACCTGGAAAAAATCTATCGCGAGGTGGCTGAGGAGCTTAGCCAACAGTATACGGTCTTCTATTCACCCCAGGACGTCAGGCGCAACGGCCGCTTCCGCCGGCTGCGCGTCGAAACCACAAATCCTACCCATAGAGTGTCTGCCCGCATCGGCTACTACGCGCCGAGAAAATAGGCACCCGGACCTGGCTTTGCACAATAAAGGGTAGATTGCACACTTTCTCGGGCCTTCTGCACAATAAAGCTTAATGAATGACTCCAAGCGGGGCGAGATCGATAGCGCGGGTCTTAGAGATCACGATCAAGGGCTCGTTACGCCGAAGCCTGTTTCTATCGGGACATGAAGGACTGTCTCAGGACGAAGGGTGAAATTTAAGACACTGGTCGCTGCGGATCATCGTTCAGGCCGCCGGTAGGATTCTCCGAGAATGGATCAGCTGTTCACGCAAGTAATAAGCTCTGGAGGAGGCAGTCTCTACGAGAGCATCAAGAAGGGTGAAACATGACTGGTGCATCAGTCTCGTCAGCGGCCCGGTCTCATCTATCTGCAAGAATCTTTGAATCGAACCCTCCAGATAGAATGCTGTATTCACGCCGGAAAGCAAACCAGTACCTCCTGTTTCTGCCTGATGTTTTGCTAAGATTTGCACACCGGATTGAAAGAAGATTTCGGGAAAGTGATACATAAGGGAGCTCAGCGCTTCAAAAACATCGACGTTCTTTCCAGCGTTCTCGACGAATTCGAGAATGAGTTCCCTCCCAAGGGCGATGTCTTGAGTTTCATAATCTAGTTTTTGCCAAGGGATATCAGCCTTCAACATCCCTCGAATTAGTTTGCGGCTGTTGCCTTCCCCTCGATACTGCAAATCGTGTTGAGTAGCTTCGATCGCGATGGCTTGAACCTTCTTGGAAAGTTCTGTCCAAAAATCCCAGTAGAGATCCTTCCTGCCTTGGGTTTCAGTGACCACCGCTACGCTCAGCAGCAAGTAGTCGATGAATTCCGGCGCTGAATCGCATCCTCCGAGCAACTGATCCGAAAATACCTGAGAACCCGATGCCCGTAAGACCACTAAGTATTGAGCAAATCGTTTGGTGAAGTTCAGTTTTAGGTCAGAGAGAACGAAAGGATCATCATCAACTCCATTGTAACGCTGGTCTCTCGAAGACTCTTCTGCTTCGAAAAACAATGTCAACATTCGCGAAAAAACCGCAACGTGATAAGGATCGGTGGAACCGTCGCGAATCATTAACCATGGAGTTAACATGTACCACGGGCTATGGGTTTCGAATCGCAGGTTTTCAATTTCACTTATAGTGAGTGATATGTCGCCGTTGACGAGCCGCTCACGAAAGTCAATCATTTCTGAGTTCGCCTTAGCAGTGCCTTCTTCATCGTCTGGAATTAGCTCCGATGTTCTCCTCCTATGGGAGTTCTCTACCTGTAGGCGCGCGAACTCTATTGCTCCAAACACGCAGTGCTGTGCAAACTGCGGATCTCTTTGCCAGAGGTGCTCTCTAATGCCGTTAGCAACACCCGCCCTCACGTTTGCGTTAACATGCGTGAGAGCAGTTACCAACAGCTGTTTGGTTATATGCTTTTCCTCATCGGAGTCGGCGAAATCGAATAAGATTGGTAATACAGAGGCGGCGCACGCAGCACCATCAAAGTCAGTCTTATCTGCCTCATCGACCATATCGTGCGAATTGACGGCCGACACGACTGCCTGGATAACACTTTCGACGCACCACGATGTATCTTCCTCGCTCATCTGAGCAGCGTGATCGCGCAAGAAGCTTGCAGCGGCTTTGACTAGCGCGCCGACGAATAGTGGTGAGAGTTGGGGGGCTATGCCACTCTTGATTAACTCGGAGAGCTCCTTGACTTCTTGAAGTCCTTCGATCCAATTGTCATAGTATTCGCGGTCAGGAGTCTCGCGATCAAAAACCTTGCCTGCCCATAAATACACTCGCATGAAGCGCTCGTGTAGCGCTCTATCTTCTTGCGATTGTTGTTGCATCTTCTCTAAGTCCGGCTCGAGGCCCTGTGACTCAAAAACAATCCTGTTGTTTTCTGGATCTTCGATCGCCTTCCAACCGCGGCTGTCTATCCGATGAAAACGAAAACGCCAGTTCTCAGTTTCTGGTGCTTTGGCGCGAAGCTCATCGATGACTGCGAGTGCCTGCTCTCTTAGGTCCGTGAACTGTAGTCGCGTAAGCAACGTTTCTAAGTGCTCGTTCCGCCAAGGACGCGTTGCTGCCGTGCGTCGTTCAGTCGTGTAGACGTCCGCGAAAGGATCGCGGTCGAATGAAGAGGCAAACCAATTGATTTCATTCTCTCCACTTTCGCGGACGGTTCGTGCCATGTCTGGCCCGTAAAACGCAGGGGTTCGCAGAAGCGGAAGTGCGGCTTTGCCGAGCTTGGCAGGAAATCCCGTCGCGAGCGAAGCTAGGACAGCGGTGGGCATGACCGAATTACTTTTGCGCAGGATATAGTCGAATACCCACTCCAGAGTATCCCCGCTGCGCTGTTCGGCGAGGTTAATCAGCCAATTTTCCAGCGCCATAAGCGCCGACTGGAGCAAGTATGGCACGACGGAATGCCCCCGGTACGCCACCCACAGACGACCGGAACAACACTGCGTAACGGATGTTTGATCGTCTAAGAGAATACTAATTTGCTCACCACTGATAGCCGGCCGGTTTCTAAGGATCGTAGTGTGCCTATCTGGTGAATCCAAGTCGGAATGGGCATACTTCTCTCCAGTGATGTTTAGTAATTGGAGTATGAACTCTAACCCCTTTCGAGGATGAAAACGTAGGAGGTGTTGGAAGGGCCCTTTGGCCGCGCTGGCCGGAAAGAATTCGTGCTTATACGAGTGAAGACCGAAGCATTGCTCCACATCGCGATCCCACATTTCATCGTCGTCTTCTTCAGATTCGGCAACAATAAACTCCTGTAAGGCGAGTTTAATGACAGTGTCAGGAACATATTTGCACAGGAAGGCTGTATCAAACGTTCCTAGTGCCATCTTGCAGAAATTGCTAACGTAATGGGGTCGGTGTCCGTCGGCTAGAAAAACGTCGGTGTTGAGAAGGTCCTCAAATTCCGTTTGTATCGCTGGCACCGTTTTGATGATCACGCTCAGAATCTTGTTTCGATATTTATTTTTATCGCTATATGAATCCTTCAAGGGAGCCAGCAGCCAAAGCGCCAACAGACCTACTTCGCGTGCAACTGCCGGCAGTTCCGCTTCAATGTGAATTGAAGAAGACCACTCGTCGAGTATCGCTGTGACATGAGCCGTTAACCCGCTGGGTAGACGTTCTCTGTTTTCAAAGAGAAAACGGATGATTGCACTCCAGCCGCTTCCATAGGGTTGGAGAAATAAATATGCTCCTGGCTTCTCAGCCTCCAACTGTCGCATCAGATCTTGGTTCGGCGTTTTGCAAGATATTCGCAGAACAAAACAAAATCGCTTCAACAGTTCCGCCTCATTGTCAAAAAGTCTATCGCCCAATTCAGCAAGAAAACCGTATGGATTGTCGCTGAGCAGCACCGCTGAAATCGTTTCGTCCTGCCAATACCTTTGAACCTTCGGATTTCCCAGAATGCTGAGAATGAGTGCCTTCACATCGTCGCCGAGCCGTAGCTTTTGATAGAGCCACAACCGGAAAGCACGGTTCATCGCGGGCTCGTTGCCTACTGTGGCAAGGAACTTGGGTACGTCATCAGCAGCTTGTAGGTAAATGTCTTCAATGTATCGTTCAAGTGCCCAGTCCTCGAGAACATCATGCGCCGGGCTAATTAATCCCTTCGAACGATCTCGGCGCACTAAGTCGTCTTCCTCAAGTTTTAGTACCGCTTCAGAATCGAAATCTCTTTCGGGAACTCCATACACCATCTGTTTCGACCTAGCCACGGCCAGATTTACAAATGTCTGGCTTCGCTTTAAAGGCATAGCTCCAATTCGTATATGCTCTTTTGCGATGACATCTCTCCAAACGGCCGCGCGAAACTCTTTTTCTCCTTCGCTGGCTGAGAACGCGGTTCCTGCTTGAGTGACTCGATAAGCCAAATCTGCAAAGAACGGGTTACGGAGTAAGGGTTCCAATGCCGAATTCGCGGCGATCGTTCTTAAAGCTTCAAGTCTTTCACAGAGACTCTGGACCTCTTGATCGTTGAAATTAGTTATTGTTAAGGACGTGTGGCTAAGTCCCATCGGTTGGAAGTAGTTAAAAACTATTTGCTGGTATGCGTAGTCGCGACCTGTTGCGATAACGGTCCAACCAGGATGCGTGCTGAGAAATTGAAGTAAGTCAGTAAATGCTGAAGCAGTCTGCAACTCCAACAACTTCTCGATGGATTCAAGCAGCAAATATCGCTTGGGCATCAATGCAAAACCGGCCTCAAGGTCACGAATTGAGCTATCTACGCCGATGGACGAAAACACGTTGTCAAGGTGTGCCTTATCGAGGTCCTCTGTCCTCAGACAGAAGACGGGCGCACGATCATTCATGTAATCAAAAAACTCTCGCACAAGGCTTGATTTTCCGGAACCACGCCCACCGGCGATCAATACAAAACTGGAGCCTTCGCTCGCGTCGAGAAGTTGGGCAAAAAGTTCTCGTCTATCGACGTGAACTCCACCGATCGACGTTCGGATGCCATTGATGATGTACTGTCCATGATCTTTGAGCCTTCTTAGATCGGAATCCCATAGAAAATCTTGCCTGGAGTTGAAGGAGTCGCGAACTTCGCGCGGCAAGGTTTCTGGAATTACAGTTCCCGCGCTCTGATTAGCCAATTGAACCGTATTGACAACTTGTGCCCAAACGGCGGCCGGGTTTTGGGTAGAAGATTGACCGATCAACGACTGAAGGAGAGATAAGGTACCCCCATTCTCTGTGTCTAAGTCGTATCCAAGTAGATGGTACGATTTCAAAAACTCCCAAAGTTGCTTATCGGAAATGGCATTCCCGCCATTTGCAGCGGTGAGAGTGACCCTGAAGGTCTGCAGCTTCGCTTTCTTGGCTGCGTTACTGAAATGGCGAGCGTTGATCTTATCCAGGAATTCGCTTTCGTCATGGGAGTGCAGCGCCCATTCAAAAAGAGTCCGGGTGTTATTGATGTCTCTTGCGCTTAAAGGGCCTGTTATTAGGGCAATAGCATCAAATCCGCGAGTGAATACGCTGGGATCATTAAAATCACTCCAAGCCGCTGCGATTACTTTGAGGAATGTCTCATCATTTTCGCTGATAGTAATCTCATGCTTAATTTGAGCCAGGAGCTTTGCTTCGTCCTGCGACCGGGGATCTTTCACGTAAACGACGAAATCATCGGTTTTGAAGCCCGCGTACGAACCTTGCAATTTGAGTTTCGTGATCGGCCACGAGGGAACACACGGTGATACCCGCCCCGTCAGCATAAGGACCGTGAACGCAGCTTGGATGCGCGTTTCAAAGTTAGCTCCGCCGCCCCCTGTCGAAAAGGGATTACTTTGCTGCGGTGAGGTTTGAGACATTTGTTGCCTTTTGCCTTCCGTTCGGTGAAAGTGTATTGCAGCCGTTCTTTTGCGGCCCTGAAAAATTCTAAACTATCTCATCAGAGAGAATCCTCGGTTAGTTGACTAAACAGCCGACACGGTGGTCCTCAGCTGAATCGACTACCGCCTAAATGCGTCATTTTCATCACAGCCTTTTACCACTTTTTCAAAGCGCTCGTACGAACCGTCGAAAAACCCCGCCTTGAACGGCGGCCATGAGTCGCCCTGTTGCTTAGCTTCTTCATTCACGATGTCAATAATGCTCTTCTCTTGCAATTTGAGCCGGGGTTCGGAGACAAATAGGCCCGCGGGTGCCGAAAAGTACGTTGAGACTCGTTTCTTCGCGACGAGATCCGCGTAGACCAGGGAAAGGAAATACTCGAACCTGTCAAAGCAACTTTTGTATTCGTCATCTTGCGGACAGATTTCACCAAATGGCATCCGCAATACCTCAAAAAGATGCTCATTGGCCGCAAATCGCTCTGAGCGCGTATTCTTAAACCACCGAGCCTCGTTTGCCTCAAACACAAGGCCGACTGTTAAGGCAGTTGTTGAAGGCTCCGGTTCCCGGTCGTTTACGACTTTTATTTTTGTCTCAACTAAGAGGCTGTATAAGTTTCGGTAGTCACCGGCCGCAACCGATGCCATGCCGCCTCCATACTTAAGCAGGAGCGCTGGATAAAGTCGTTGGCCGAAAATTACACTCTCGAATGAGCGGGTGAAGTCGCCATGAGGATTTCCGATACGTTTCAACACTTCTGGCCACAGTCTTACTTGATACTGCTTGGACCGATAACATCCAATGATCATCAGACCCAAGAGAGTTTCGGTTGCTGCCTCGTATCGAGACATGCGGGCCACAAACGCCTCTTCATCCATTCCTTGTCCGTACGGAAAATACTTTTCCGATAAATTATCGAGCAATCTAGAAGTCTCTCTCGTAACAAGATCGTGAAGCTGTATTTCAAATTTCTCCTCCCCGAGATATCTCTTTGCCGTCGCGACAGCGACTTGGGCAGTCAGGGGATGAGGGCTATCCAGTTGTTCAAGCGCACTTATCTTTTCATTTAGCTCGCGGAAGAACTGGTCCGCGTTCGCTATTTTGATAACCTCTGCCTTTCGTAATTCAATTAGGCGCCCAGCGGCGTCACTTAGAGCACCCTTTGCCGCCCAATATGTTGTAAACCTCCGCGAGGAGCATCGTGAGATTGCCGACTCGAGCGCAATATCGTAGTCGGCCGACCAGCCGCATATCACTAATCCGTAGTCATCAAGCACGCGATCCAAAATCGTATCCATGCGTTCATCGTACTTTGCCAACTCTTCGGGCGTGTTCTTAATACGAATGTCCATATAGTCGCCATTAAGCTTAATTACTGTGCATCGCGAATGCGTCAGGGGCATTGCGCCTTCAATCTTCTCCGCGTTATCGATGACTGTCGGAGTAATCCCTGCCGCTTCAAGTGCTTGCTCCATCAACCTGTCGAAATTCGTAGTGACGATTACGCGCACATAGTTACCAGTTACAAGGGCTGCGATCTCTCTGTGGGCCACTGTCGGCATCTTGAGACCTTGCTCCCGCTCTTCGTCATTCGGTTCGAAGTATCGCCTCAAAATTTGATTCCGCTCCGCCGGAGATTTCGCCAACGCGCCCAGCAAGCGCGAATAGTTAGGCTCCTCATGAAACTTGTTGCGAAACCACTCGACTCGATCCGGCTCGCTCGTTACCCCTTGAGCTCGCGCGACTCTTTCAATGAGATCTTCAACGATGTCCCACCCAGTAGGTATTCCGGCACTACGAGAAATTCCCGAACCCAATAAGACGGCGTAAATGCCTTTCTGGGCTTGCATGGAGAAAGCAAGCGAGATGACTGGTTCTATCATTTGTGTAGATTAAACCCTTTCGTAGGCCGCCGATAATCCCCACGCAACCATTTCACGGAAAAATGCGCCAACCTGCCCCCTGATCCGGTTCAAAAGAAGGCGACAGACCATTACCTACCTCTATTAACCGCGATATATAGTTGACTCCGGCTCAACGGAAGGAGTCGGCTACGACGCTTCGGCAAATTCGGCGAACTTCCAATTGCTAAGGAATAAGTGGTTACCAATGTTGACTGTGTACGCAGACGAAAGTGGCACCCATGACAGTTCTGCAATTGTTGCCGTTGCTGGCTACGTTTCGACCTCCCACCTCTGGGATGGTTTTCAGCGAGAGTGGAAGCAACTCCTCGCGGACGAACAGCTTGGAGACGTTTTCCATACGGCCGATCTTTTAAGCCGACGTGGAGAAATGACCACAATAAGAGGATGGGACGAAGACCGGGTCACCAGAGTCATGGAGCGGGCAGACAGCATCATCGCGCAGTACACGCTGTGCGGCATTGTCGCTTATACCGAAACGCACATTTGTGAAAGATACTTCCCTTTGAAAGACGAAAACGGAACCAGAAAAAAGTATTCGGCCGAATACCTGATAGCGGGTACCCAGTTGGCCTGCGGGATTAGTAGGTGGGCGCGCGAAAATCATTATTCAAGACCGATTCAGTATGTGTTTGAGGCCGGAGCAAACGGTGCCGGCTATCTTCGTGAAGCGCTCTCAGCAGCACGGGAAAGCGGCGAGCGCCTTATTGGCGGCGTAGCCTTTAAAAGCAAGCGCACCTTACAGCTTCAGGCTGCCGACAAACTCGTACAACAATCCCGTCGGGCTATTACGCGCCATCTCACTGGGAAAGGAACCGACAGAGTAGTGCAAAGACTTATCAAGGCGAAACTTGGTAAGGTCTATCGACTGGACGGAGAAAACTTGCCGTTACTCCGCGCTAATGTCGAGGTACAGTACAGTTAAGACGCCAGGCAGACAGCTGGTAGCCAAAAACATATCAACGAATGACTCAGAACGGATTTAGCCTATTGAGCAAGAATCTCAGCGTCTACAGGACGAGGGGGGATAAGTCATACAAATCCGAGGGTATCGGCGAATTTCTAAAGCGGTTTATGCTTCACGAAACACTCCGTCTGATTGGCGCCTTATCGCATCAGCTGTTTTTCATAAAGAATGAATCGGAGCACAGTATTGAAGGTGTGCCTTTTTCCGATGCAGTTTTATCCTATCTAGCCATGCGCGCTATAGAGAGCGCCAATGATTACAAAAAACTCACAATCACTAGCAGCAACCTGGCGACAGCAGCTGATATGTACTGGGGACTCCAAGATCCCATAGAAAGCGATGGGCAGGTGGATGCTTGCTTGTTAAGATTCGGCAGCAGCCAATTAGATTATCAACGTCGCTTAAATAACTTACTCGCTCGCTCCCTTGCGATATATCGAGATTTATGGCAAACCGTGCCCAAAACAGTTCCAGTCAAATCTGTCATTGAAAGCATTGCGGGCATCAGCATTGAAGAAGTCCTGATGTTCGCCTTTGCGTTCAGCCAACAATCGAGCAAACCTGGCGGATTTTTCCGCCTTTACACGGATGTTGATTCGACCGACCCACAAGTAGTTGCTATCTTTAGTCTGGAGAAACAACAAGCGTTCGTTAACTGGATTTCATGTGATTATAAGACTTTTAGAGCACAATCCAAGGAGGGTCGAACTAAACTCCCTTCGCCAATTTACGAAAAGCAGCGGTTTAATCCTCTCTTAAAACATCCCATTCTCAGGCCGGATCGGAATCCACAGCCAGGTGCGCCTCAAGTCTACCTTCCCCCTGTCCCGCGACTCATACTCGAACGCGTTACCCGCGGTCTCTATTTTGAGCTAAGCGATCATTTCAAGGGCGCCGGGAGACGAAATCCTTTCCGCCAGAGCTTTGGTTATGTTTTCCAGGAATATGTGGGTGAGTTGCTTAAAGACGCGTTAGGTAATGATCATGTTTTCCCCGAGGTCATGTACCGAGATGGCAAGGACGAGAAATTGACACCAGATTGGATGGTAATTGATGGCGACCGTTGCCTCCTTGTAGAGGTGAAACAGTCAGGTCTTTACCTCGACGCCAAGATGTGGGGTGAGATCGAGACGGTCAAGGAGGATTTGAGTAAGAGCGTTGGAGGTGGAGTGCAGCAACTATGGAACTTCGAGAAAGCAGCGCGTAGCGGCCGTCATCCAGAGTTGGCATTTCTGTCTGGGATTCACGAGTTTGATCGCATCGTGATTTCCTATGATCAATTATATTTCGCAAACTCAATAATTCGAGACAGAATCCGTGAGCGTTTGGCGGAGGACGGCGTGAGCATTCCAGACGATTACCATTGGCATATTATTTCGATTGACGAATTGGAATCTGTCTTAGGAATGCACGGCCCAAGCTTCCTCGATGTGCTTAAGCAGAAGCAGCTTAGTAATGATGATGACCGATTGGATTTCGGCGATTTCTTGGCCAAGCACTATGCCGATCAAAACCCCACGAATCCATACCTTGACCGGATAAGCGCCCCGTTCTTTGGTAGGCTTAATACAAGCGATAACCTTCCGACTGAAGACGTCTACTGATTTTCTTGACCCACCGAGACGCTTATTTCAACCACCGACCGCGGCCGGATATTCGAGTCACCCTCTACAAATCGCACTACCTCTTCTCCGGTCGTGCCAACCCATTGGCCTATCAGTAGGTCGACCAAATACTGCTCCAAAGGAATACTGGCTGATCGTATTGCATGGTATCCGACAGTGAATGACTCAGCCGCCGCGCTCTTTTTGCTTCCGCGTTTTATCCCTGCCAAGTGTTTTGCGGGGATAACCAAGACTTCGCCGTCGGACGCGATAAGCCAATAAACGGCGGTAGCAGACCATTTCAAAATATCCGCCAGTTGCTTAACCTCGATCTTCCATGAGTTAACGATGGATTTCTTGTTTGTGCGACGTTGCAGGGCTTTAGATTTCTTCACCTGAACCAGATCCACCCAGGTTGCAAGAAAGAAACCATGTACAGTAGCGTGCAAGAGCCACGCCAAATCGCAGCCATAAACCGGCTCTTCAATGCTCTTAGCTGTCGGGCGTTGGCTTACTGACAAGATTGGAGTCGGGGTTCGTCCGCTGCTTGTACCAAGCACTTTTAGCCGAAGCTGGACCTCCCTGAATTCCACTTCGATTTCCTTAATCAACGAATTAGTCAGCGCCTCTTCGATATTTCCACCCTGATTTCTAACGTCAGCTTGGAACCTGGTGGCAGCACGCCGCACACCATTCCTTATGGCCTGTTCAACGCCGATGGAGCCGAGCCATGTCGCCGACATTACCTCAAGCGGATGTGGGAAGATGGGAACGCCGTCCATGTGGCGAGCTGCAGCATCCGCAAGAGTCCTGGCTGACCCGGATTTGGGATCTTCGATACCATTAAGAAGTGCCCAAAGCCCAAACGCCATAAGGCGAATATGTTCTGTTTCACCGTGACAGGCATTCTCGAGGGCGGTGCGGACTCGCGGATTGTTGTTGGCTAGTTCAAGAGTGACTGCCTCGGCGAGATTTCCAAGTTTGGACGAGCGAGCAAGAATCCAAGGAAGGGATTCAGCCCAGAGATCCGCGGCATCTTCGACTAGGGAGAATATTCGCGCGCGCAGTCCGATCAGTTCGGTGTCATGCCTATAAGAACTCTCATACCTTGCGACCGTCCGTAAGGCTGCCCAGAGTTTTATCATCGGCATTAAGGCCTCGACCGTGCCGCCGCCGGGATCGAGATCGAGCCTTTTCAGCTCGTGGCCGACTTGCGCGTAAGAGGGGTCCGCCTCTCTTTCTGAGATTCGTACTCCGATAGAAAAACCAAGTTCTAGTCTGAATTTTTCAGGAACGGCACGAGCCGCCGCCGCAAAGATGTGCCCAAAGCTATACGAAAGATTTGGATGTGACCACATACTTTTGTCATCATCACGCTTTGCAAGACTTTCCTTCCAAGGAGAACGCAACAACGTCTCCAGAGGTTCGTGCCCCGCGATCATCGCTACGGCGATCGGATCAGTCCGTCGTGTCCCCTGCCACTTAGTAACGAGCTCATCCAATCGACTAATGATCTTCGATTCTCTCTCCGCCTTACTGAAATGCGCAGCTCCAGCAAACACGCCTTCTACTACCGCAATTGCGTTCGAAGGGATTCCATGTTCTGAGAGCGCCTTAACTAGACTGGAAGGCTTCGACTGATCGTCGAGCGCTGATCGAAGAACTATTCCGCGCCGTTCCTCCGCCAACAGTTCCAAATACTGAGGTCTCCTAGCAATGATCGCGAAGACAACGTCATCCTCAAGCAATGACAAACGGCTTATCAGGTCTTCCTTTGTGAGAACAGATATGAGCACGTCTTCAACTTCATCAAGGTTGGATCTCATACTTTTCCCATTCGCACATCGCCACGTCCACCAGCGACCTACCCAGTCTGGCTGAAGCTCCGCAAGACGCATAATCAACATTCGACCTGTACCAGGCCGGTCGGACGTCGTAAGCGCCATTCGCTCCTGACTTTTCGCTGGGCCAATAACCCATAACCAGTCAAGCAGCGGAAACCCTCCGGTTACTCCCTCTTCGCTTGGATAGTGCCAGCGTGCAGCAAACCGCGACAGTTTGATAGATTCTTCTTCATCAATTGCATCAAGGAATTTGTCTATATGTTCTCGCTCGAGCCAACGCAGCCCATCGGCTTTGAAAAGGCCGTCTTGCGCCAATAGCTCCGACAACGTCTGTGCGGCTTCCGCCGCTAGAAAGATTTCTTTTTCGCTAAAAGGCATAGACTACAATTCCGACTTCTCTAGTCCACAGCCGAATGACACTGGCTAAACTTATCGCTTGGACGGTCGTCCAACTTGCGCTGTACCAAGAACAGATGTCGCAAAAGGCCGATCATATCAGTTAACGCGATATTGAAATCAAGATCGCGGCGTTGGCCCGAAGCCGGCAAGAACGAACGTTGATATCGTAAACTTCTGGCAGGCACGCCGGTCGTACATGAACTCCTGCAACACTATTAAGAAGGTGCTAGCCCAGAGTGATACTTGCGAGTCCAGTATTCCACCTGAAACACGTAGTTGCTCGCTTCAATCAACAACGTGTACCAGTCTTTGAGTTCTTCCATCGCACGATCAATTTCAAGCTCTATCTCGCTCCGGCGCCTTTCGGCGCGGGAAACCATATCACTCGGCTGGCACGATTCTGCCCGAAATTCGGTCTTTTGTTCTTGGTCGTAGCGTTGCTGAAGTTTCAATACGGTTTCACCAACGAACTGCGCCATACGAGTGGCGACGTCATGAACAATTGCGTTGCGGCGGAGTCGGTACTTACATAATGTGTGCGCCACTGCAGGGAGAGCGGCGAGTGGGTCGACAAGACGTTGATCGGCGATCCCGCGATTGGCAATGAGTTCGCCGGCTTTTTCGAAAGGAGTAACGTAGAGTCTGTTTTTCTTAATATAGCGTCTTGGTGGCGCCCCTGTGCACGCAATGATCAACAGATCCCGCAGTCGGTCGGAGGCGATCGCAAGCTTGAGGAAAGAATCCGTATAGTGCAGCCAAAAGAAAGAGCTCTCGTTTATCGGATTGGCCTTCGCCTGATGTTTCCAAACCAATCCAAGTCCCATAGAAAGACGCGATGCCTCCATAAGGCCCCAGAAATCTTCCCCAGAAGTCAGTATCTCCTTCTCGAAATCTTCTGGACGCCTTCGGACCGGACTCTCTCTGAACAGCGCGGCCTCGTCGATCGACGGTCCGTCCGTTTGCCACATCGCATGACCAATGAAGTCTGGATCAGCATCGTTCTCGTTCAGCCAGCCATAAGAACCAATACTATGGATCGACCCAGCCTTCAGCGCTGCCTGAACTTCGCGCTTAACGGCGACACAGAAGGAAGGACTTACTAGTTTGGCCATTTTGTTCTCCTCAGGACATTGTACCGACGTTACCTGGCTCACTCGGCCAGCTAAACCCGCGAACGCTTAATTTCACGTTTGATTTGTAGCTTGCGACCGAGCTTAGCCTGCCCACACGAAATGTCCCCGCTCACTGGAAACTGCACCTATTCGGTCCGAGGGAAAACGCGCTAACCATAGCACTACATTAAGGAGCTAGCAGGCCTCAACGCCCTCCCAAGCTTCCAACCACCCAATTTATTTGCACGATCTAGTGGGCTCACAGTTTCCTTCTGAAACTTATTTGCACGATGTAGTGGGTACGACCAGAAGCGGGGCGTCGACCCTATTTGCACGATGTAGTGGGGTGGACCATCCGGATTCCTTGACTCGTTTGCGCGACGTGATGCAGCCGCGAAATCATACTCCCATTTGGGAGTCTGGGAAAGCGTCATCGATCGCCGGGAAGGGGATTCTAATGGGAACCTCTCGGCGACCGCGTCCGCTTCGCCTCGGAGCGAAGTTACGGCAGATACGAACGGGTTTAGGGCTCACCCAAGAGCAACTTGGGAAGAAGCTAGGGAAGCCAAAGGCTCCGGTCCGTCCTGGTCACATCTCTGAGTTTGAAACAGGAAAGCGAGAGCCTTCGCTGTTGGTGCTGCTGGCCTATGCGAGGATGGCTGGCATTTGCATGGAACTGCTGGTCGACGACGCGAAAGACCTGCCCTTAAGATTGCCGAAAGCGGGCCATTGACGACGAAGCGCACCATTGCCTCGACAATCGATCGAATTTACCTCAGCGTGGCAACAGCGGAGCTATTTACAGAGTCACGAGTGCCACAGCAATTCGCCAAATAGTAGCTGCGCGGGTCTAAGCGTGGGTTTGATCATCAAACCCATTTGTTGTGCAAGGGATCGGAGATAATGTGCAGTCTAGGCTTATTGTGCAAAGCCCCCGGACCTTAACCCCTCCAGCTAAAAGAGCCATTTCGGCCGTTTCTAACGATTAGGCGCATGCCAAAATGTCCCGCGTCGCATGGTAAGTCTCGGTCTGCGCCAACTTGACACGCCAGGAAAGGTGCTTTACTCTGTCCGTCGCTTCGGCTCAGGAGGCTAACTCGTGCAATTTGCCCAGTTACGCCGAGCAGCAGTTGGCGGCATGGTCATTGCCAACGGTGGAGTGTTCAGTTTGCAAGGCTACGTGTGCTTTCCCACCTTGCGTGCGGCAATTCTATAAAGATATCAGTTAGATTAGAGGAGACATCCATGCGATTAATTAAGCGCGCCGAAAAAGGGCTGACCCTGGCAGCCGGCGGCCTGCACGACGTGATTCAGTCAGTCAATAAATACAAACCGAATCCGTCGTTTACCCCCAAATGGTCTGATAAGCCACTCCTGAAATCCTGGCAGAAGAGCAAGCCGACACTTGGCTGGCCCCGTACGACCGATTCGCTTTGCCCAAATTGTGTGATTGAAGCCCGCGAATCGATTCTCAGCGGCAAGCAGGATGTCAGCGTGCTCATCAACGAAAAAGTTGGTGAGATCAAGGCGCAGATCATCGAGCGCGACGGCGAGATTTGGATGGTTAAGGATTGTCCGATCCATGGCCACTTCGAAGACATGATGGCCGTTGACGTGAAATTCCTGAATCACATCGAGAAGATGTTTCCCGGCAGAGACATTGATGCTCACAACGATGAGAAGCTTCACAATCACGGCACCAGCACGATCAAGTATGGCCGCGGCGCGGTGTTGACGGTTGACTTAACAAATCGCTGCAACATGATGTGCGACCCGTGCTTCATGGACGCCAATCAGGTTGGCTTCGTTCATGAGCTGAGCATGGACGACATCAAAGAGATTTTGGACAACGCGATTTCGATCAAACCGCGTCGTCAGATGTCAGTGCAGTTTTCGGGAGGCGAGCCTTCCATTTCGCCGCACTTCATCGAATCCATCAAATACTCTCGCAAGGTTGGTTACAACAGCGTCCAGGCTGCGACAAACGGAATTGAGTTTGCCAAGAGCAAAGAGTTTTGTCGTGAAGCTGCTGAGGCTGGATTGCGTTACGTCTACCTGCAGTTTGACGGAGTAGGTAACGACGCCAACAGCCATCGCCAGGTCGGGAACTTGTTTGACGTGAAGATGCGCGCAATCAATAACCTGCATGAAGCCGGTGTTGAGATTGTGCTTGTCACGACGCTGGTCAACGGCATCAACAACGATCAGGTCGGTTCGATCGTTCGCTTCGCCCTGGATAATCCAAAGAAGATTGCCTTCCTTTCGTTCCAGCCGGTTTCGTTTACCGGTCGCGACGAAGAGATTACGCCGCAACGCCGCCTGCAGCAGCGTTACACGCTTTCGCACCTGGCCCATGATGTTAAGAATCAGGTTGGCATCACAGAGCCTACCCGTGATTGGTTCCCGTTATCACTCATGGGCGCCTTCGCCGATTTTGCGGATCTCGTCCACGGCCCTGATGCCGACTGGGGTCAGGTCTCCTGTGGTTGTCATCCAAACTGCGGCGTAGGCACTGCGGTCATGGTTGATAAGGAAACTCGCGAGATGCGTCCAGTGCCCGAGTTTTTAAACATCCCGGGTCTGGTTAAGGACATGCAGAAGATCACGGACGCGGCGCGCGGCAAATGGATGTCAAACTTGATGATGGGCCTGGCCCTGCTCAAGCATTACAATCCATACAAGTCGCCATCGCAGTTCACTCTCTACGAACTCTTCAAGAAGTTTGATAAGTCGTTTGGCTTGACCGGCAAGGATTATGGAAAGGTGACTGGCGATCGCTCGCAGACTGATATCGAAAAGCGTCGCGCCGATCGTTGGAACTTCCTATTCATCGCCGGCATGTGGTTCCAGGATCTTTTCAATTACGACTTCCGCCGCACCGAAATGTGCATCATCCCTTACGGTACGCAAGAGGGCGAAATTTCCTTCTGCGCTTACAATACGGGAATCGGCTGGAGAAACATCATTGAGAACATGCACCAGAATGCGACCGTGGCAAAGTGGTATGAGGAAAACGGTCGTCACGAGATTTTTGCTCGTGGCAAGGAAGTGGAACTTAATGACAAGACCCACAACCTGGTGCTAAATCCAATTGACTTGACGCGTCCGAACAAGCCGGAGATGGATGGCCCGAAGACCGCGCACGAAGAAGCGGTGATGATGCGTAAGCTTTATCAGGAGATGGTGCTTAAGAAGCAGCTTGATGTGAAGGAATCGGACAAGCCGGTTCAAATCCAGAGCTTGAGCCGCAAGAAGCAGGAAGTTTCAGAAGCGGTTGCGGTCTAAGCATTCTGCGTAGTTCAGCAGCAAACCCCGCGAGTGATTTCATGTTCGCGGGGTTTGCTGCGTGGATCGTAAACCGTAAATCGTGAATTGGAATTGTGAACAGTGCGGCCTTCGAGCCCGGCTTTCACGATTAACGATTTACCATTAACGATTTACTTCTCCCAGCTTGACCGTAGTGGTTTGCGGCGTGTTAAATAGCTCGGTTGAAAAACAAACAATCAAACCATAGAAAGACGAGAAGCGAATGGCTATAGTTACTATTAATCAGGGTGAGTCGATTGAGAGCGCATTACGTCGTTTCAAACGCAAAGTGATGACGGAAGAGATTATTAAGGACGCCAAAAAACACGCGTTCTTCATTCCTCCTGGCCAGAAGGCCAAACTCAAGTCAGCTCTGGCGCGCAAACGGAACAAGAAGAAGGGCCGCATGCGTCCCACTGCCCCGCGAGACTAAGCAGTTTTTGTGGCTCCGCACGCCCACTCCCCAGTAGTCCTGACTCCGGAAGTGGCTCGGGCCTCCCGCCCGTGAAGACACGCGCAAGATGCGCGTGCCACATCAAGAGTGTTATGACCAGAATTCTGCTTACAAACGACGATGGGATCCATTCGAATGGCCTCATTAAGCTTGAAGCGGCGCTTAAGGAAGTAGGCGACGTTTTCGTCGTTGCCCCGGCCGCGGAAATGAGCGGCGCCTCTCACAGTCTTACCCTCGCTCGGCCTCTGCGCATCCGCCAAATCGATGACAGACACTGGTCAGTCGATGGTACTCCAACCGACTGTGTGACTCTGGCTCTAAACCGAATTTTTACCAACGGCGAAAAACCGGATGTGTGCGTCTCCGGGATTAATCACGGCGGAAATCTCGGCGACGACGCGAGTTACTCGGGTACTGTTGCCGGCGCTTTAGAGGCAACAATCCTCGGCGTACCGGGCGTGGCCCTTAGTTTAGTGGCAAGGGAAAAGTTTGATTTTCGCGAAGCGGCCCAGTTCGGCGTCGTGGCTGTCCGGAAGGTTTTGTCGGAAGGCTTGCCGGAGGGCACGCTGCTAAATATCAATATCCCCGCCAAAGAAATCAAAGGCGTGCGCGTAACCCGGCAGGGAATCAAAAACGCGAGACCAGTCATCACAGAGCACATCGACCCGCGCGGAAAGCCTTATTTTTGGATCGGCGAAGAGTACTTCAGTACCAACTCCGCGGATGGGACCGACTATAATGCGATCGAACAGGGCTACATCTCGGTGACACCCTTGAAGAGCGACATGACGGACCATCGAGCTCTTACTGCAATTGAGCACTGGAATTACCTACGCGACCACGAACTGCTGCAGAAGTCCTGAGCCAGTTTTCTAATTACAGAAGTGAATTGAGTTTCGTGCAAACTACCGGTCAACAGCCCGCCAACAGAAGCCAGCAGGACTACACTATCCCTCGCCAGCGAATGGTTGAAAGGCTCCGCGAGCATTATCAGATCAATGACGTGCGAGTGCTTGAGGCAATGCGGGCAATACCTCGTCACTTCTTTGTACCCGAAGCTCTGCAGGGTCGAGCTTATGGCGATCACGCATTGCCCATTAGCGCCAGCCAGACGATTTCGCAACCCTACATCGTGGCGCGGATGACAGAGCTGCTCGAGGTGAATAAGGACAGTCGCGTCTTGGAAATCGGCGCCGGCTCCGGTTATCAAACAGCGATTCTCTCAAAGGTGGCAGGTCAGGTTTATTCCATTGAGCGAATCGGCGATCTTGCACGCACCGCGCAGTCGCGAATTCGTGAGCTCGGGATCCATAACGCCACGGTCAAGTGTTTTGATGGCACGCTGGGTTGGGCTGCGAATGCTCCATACGATGGCATTCTGGTGGCGGCGGGAGGACCAGCGATTCCGAAGCCGCTCGTAGCTCAATTAAAGCCTGGCGGACGTCTGGTGTTGCCCGTGGGCCACACTCGCGAATCACAGCGGCTGGTGCGCGTGATCAAAACAGAAAGTGGCGCCATCGAAGAAGACCACGGCGCGTGTGCCTTCGTTCCATTAATTGGACAGCACGGCTGGGCCGATCAGAAAAAAGTTTAAGTCGTTCAGAGTTGAAGCTTTAACTTTCTGCTTAATAGACCTAAAGGTTTAACTCTGAACTACTTGAAAGAGTAAAACAAACTATGGACTCGCTTTACCAGCTGCTTCACCAAATCAAGGATCTCCTGGATCCGAAGATCATCATCGAGACCTTGCTCGCCAAAGGCGGAATATTTGTATATGGCGGTCTCATCTTTATTGTCTTTGCGGAAACCGGGTTGGCGGCAGGATTCTTTTTACCCGGCGACTCACTGCTCGTAGTCGCCGGCCTGTTTGCTGCCACCGGGAAACTTAGCCTGGCAATCTTGTTGTCAACGTTAACTTTGGCCGCGATTATCGGCGATACGGTTGGATACTATACCGGCGCAAAGATAGGCCCTCGCATCTTCTCGCGAAAAGAATCGCTCCTTTTCAAACCCAGCCATCTGCAAAAGGCGCATTCGTTTTACGAAAAATACGGCGGCAAGACAATTATCATTGCGCGATTCGTTCCATTCGTACGCACCTTTGCGCCAATCGTCGCCGGTGCGGCCCAGATGCCATATCGCAGCTTCATCTTTTTCAATATCGCCGGAGGCGTTCTTTGGGTCTTCAGTATGATTCTCAGCGGTTACTTTCTTGGCAGCTTGCTCAAGAGCAAGTTTGGGATCAATTTAGACGAGCACATTGAATGGGTCGTCATCATCGTCGTTGCGCTGTCACTAATTCCACCGGTAGTTGAGTATTGGAAATCCCGACGAGAGAAGCGTGCTGCTCAGGCTGTAACGCCGTCGGTTTAGCTCACAACGAAGGTATGGAGGTCACTTCTCGACCCAGAGTTAAGATCTGCTGCATAGGCAGTCTGGAAGAGGCTTTGATCGCAATCAGACATGGCGCTGACGCAGTTGGCCTGGTGTCTGCAATGCCGAGCGGCCCGGGTCCAATTCCTGAGGATCAGATCGCGGCTATTGCTGCCAACTTACCACCCGCAGTTGGCTCGTTTCTCCTTACCTGTAAACAAAACGCCGCCGCTATAATCGATCAGCAGCGGCGCGTCCGGGTGAACACAATTCAAATCTGCGACAGCATGGGACCTGGCGAGTACCAAACTCTGCGCGAGGAGTTGCCGGGACTTTCTATCGTCCAGGTGATTCACGTCAACGGTCCTGACGTAGTTGACGAAGCAACATCTGTGGCTCCTTTTGTGAATGGCATCCTGCTCGATTCGGGCAATCAGAAACTGCCGGTAAAAGAGCTGGGCGGCACCGGGCGAACGCATGACTGGACCATCAGCGCGCGCATTCGCGAGGCTGTTCAAGTGCCTGTGTTTCTTGCAGGGGGACTCAGCTTTGCCAACGTCGCCGAGGCGCTAATAAAAGTTGGTCCTTTTGGGGTGGATGTTTGCACGGGCGTAAGAACCGAGGGAAAGCTTGATGAAGAGAAACTCTCAGCGTTCTTCGCGGCGATTGGGAGAGGGCGCGATTTATGAAACTTGTATTTCTTCACGGACTGCCGAGCGTAGGTAAGTTGACCGTTGCGCGCGAGCTATCTCAGCTGACTGGTTTCAAGCTCTTTCACAATCATTTAACGGTCGACCTGGTCTTAGCACTTTTTCCTTTTGGTAGTGAGCCGTTCATCATTTTGCGTGAGCAAATTTGGCTGGCAGCTTTTGCTGAAGCGGCCCGAAATAGTGTCTCGCTTATTTTTACCTTCAGTCCGGAACGCACTGTTCGCGAACGTTTCATTGAAGATGCGATCAATGTCATTGGAGGCGTCGGCGGGCAGGCCATCTTCGTGGAATTGACCTGCGCTAATGAGGAACTGGAGAGTCGAATCGAAGATGTTTCAAGGAAGAAGTTTGGCAAGCTGACTTCAGTTGAAGAGTACCGATCCTTGCAGGCGGCGGGAGTTTTTCAATTTCCCAAACTCCCAGAGGGAATATCCCTCGACACAACCAATCAGTCATCGGCCGAAAGCGCAAAGCAGATCAGCGAGTTTGTTGCTTCAATGTAGGATCGTTTGCGGCGTGGCCGACTTCCGTGCGGAAAGGCTTGGCCTTTCCGTAGTCTGTGTAACCAAATCTTTCGCGAGGCTGAGCCTCGCGAAAGATTGGACGGGCGGTTGCCGGTAAGGCAGAGCCTTACCGCATTGAGGGCGGCAGAGCCGCGCTGGCTGATGCCTCGCTCGTTAGAACTCGAACTTAATCGCTAACTGTGCCTGCCTTGGATCGCCCACTCCCTGCCTGAGAAATCCGTCAAAGTTGAACAGCCCCGGAGTGCTCAGCGGGTTGATGTTGTTCTTGTTGTTAAAGGTATTGAACAACTCGAACACGGGCGTCAATGCCATGTGCTCGCCAAACCTGAATGGCCGCTCGAGGCGCCAGTCAAACGAAAAATACTTGTTGTCCTTGCGTAGACTATTGCGGTTCGTTGCGGTCCGGATCGCGGGTGAAATCGGCTGCGCGCCGCGCGCCTGAACGCGGAAGTTTACCTTGAAACCAGCTGGTAATTCCGCGTTCATAAAGAAGTTGAACTTGTGGCGGATATCACGATCTGAGAGTGCGTAATCCAAACCGGGATTGAGAACGTTAAACGACCGATCGGTAAACGGATCGCGCTCATTCGAATCGTCGTCCATATCTTTTGAGAGCACGTAGTTCGCTTCAAACTGATAATTGTCGCTGAACCGTTTCCTGATGCCCGCGGTGAAACCCCGGTAAAGTGATTTCCCGTTGGCACTGGTGACAAAAACATCGCCCAGGGTTGGGAACAAACCCGTGCGCGCGTAGTTGAAAAAGCGTGTCAGGTGGACGGCCTTCGCATGAGTGAAGTCAAAGTACAACGAGACGTCTGACATCAGCTCCTGTTCAAAGGCAACGTTGGTTGTATAGATGCGCGGGTTTGCGTAGTCTTTACTAAAGACGCGAACCGACGAACCCGGTTGAATGCCGCCGCCTGGCGCCACCGGCACGATATTGGGCCAGGTAGGACGCGGCGCACCGTTAGAGCAACCAAAACTGGAAGCGCAGGCAATTCCGTATTGTTGCACGCCGTTGTCTGTAATTGAGCCAACCTGCGTCAACATGTTCTGCCGGCCATAGTAGATACCGTAGCTCGCGCGTAGAACCGACTTGCCTTGCTTGGAAATATCCCAGGCAAAGCCGACTCGCGGCTGGAATTCTTTCTTGGGACTATGAAGCGTTCCGTCTGACGGGAAGTTGGGATTGCCGAGCAGAGGACCATAGGCCGTCTGGGCCGGCGGCACTACCGGCTCCGGAAATATCTGTGCTTCCCAACGAAGGCCGAGACTGACAGTAAAGTGCGGGCGCACTTGCCACTTGTCCTGGACGAAGAGGGCATAGTCCTCGTTTTTGATGGTGGAAGCGCCGGGCTGGGGAACGCCGGAGATTCCAGTGGAAATTCCGTTCTGCAAGTACAAGAGCAGCGGCCCACCGCCAGTCGGAGTGGTGCCAACCGGGCAGGGTGCAGGAGCGGTGACATAACTACCGTCAGAGCAGGTGACGGCGTTTGGTCCAAAGCCGCCAGCACCGGCGGGCGATGCGTAACGGAGAAAACCGGTAACCGAACCGAAGATGTAACGGCCGGTGAAGAAGCCTCGGAATATTTGATCGTTAAGCGAATGAATCCATTCCCCTCCGACCTTCACCGTGTGGTTACCGCTGACAACCGAAAAGTTGTCTTTGATGTGTGTTCGCCAGAGCAGTTCATCCACATTTGGTTGAAGGAAGAATGGATTGCCAAACCTGAAGTCGGGAGCGAAACCAATTCCCGTGTCGGCAGGGATGTTTGATGTCACAGTGCTTCTGGGACGGTTCTCGCGCGAATAGGAAAAATGAGCTTCGTTAACCCTAGTCGGCGAGATTGTGCTGATAAGGTTGAAATTCAGGTTGTTAATCTTTGAAGGTCCTTCGATTCCGTTGGCCGAATTGCCGTAGGTGGGCACGTCGAACGTCTGGTTTGTATTTTCGGAATGGTCGAAGTTATACGACACGCCAAGCTTGTTATCGTTGTTCAGCATGAAGTCGAGCTTGCCGAGCAGCGCCGTGTTTCTGATCAGCCGCTGAATAGGTAAGCCTTCCTCCTGACTTCGTGTTGTCCTGAAGAAATTGATCAATGCCAGTCGCTGGCAGTCGGGGTTACCGTCGATCAGAGCCTCGTTGGCGAGAATCGTGGGCGTAGCCACCGGGCATGGAGTGCCAATGGGCAAACTAAGATTGGGGCGCGTCAGCTTTTCCCGGATGCTCTCAATCGCAAAGAAGAAAAACGCCTTGTCCTTCTTGATTGGGCCGCCAAGTGTGCCGCCAAACTGTTCCCGGCGGAAACCTTCCAAAGGTTGGCCATCCGATCCATTGGCAGTTAAGGCCTCCAGCCGTTGAAAGTGAAACAAACTGCCATGAACTTCATTAGTCCCTGACTTGGTGATTACGTTGATCACGCCGCCGGCCGTGCGTCCGAATTCGGCGGTAGCGCCGGTCGCGACGACCTGAAACTCTTTCACCGCGTCGAGTGGAATATCTATCGCGGCCCGCTGGCCTCCAAGTTGTTCGCCGAAGAAACCGTTGTTGTAGTCTCCGCCGTCGAGAGTGACGTTATTAAAAACGCCGCGCTGTCCAGCGAAAGTTATTTCGTCGCCGTCAGGCCCCTGGACCACGCTGACTCCCGGCGTCAACGTCAGCAAGTCTTCAAACTTGCGTCCCAGAATCGGAGTGTTTTTCACGGTGTTTTCGTTGAGCGTGGTGCTCGACTCAGTTTTAATCGTATCGACTGTGGGTGCGGTGACGGTGACGCGCTCATCCACGCCCGAGATCTTCATCGAGAGCGGAAGATTAAGCGCCTGCCCGACTGTGAGGCTGGCTCGCTCCAATGCCAGCGTGGCGAAACCCTGTTTGGCAACCGTCACGCTGTAATTCCCAGGCGGCAGACTCAGCGCAACAAAGCGCCCGTCTTCATCAGTGACGAACGTTCTCGTAAAGTTAGTTTCAATGTGCTTGATTTCAACATTGGCGCCCGGGATGGCTGCGCCGTTTGCGTCCTGGACATTCCCCTGGATCGTTCCGGTCGTGCTTTGCGTTTGGGCGGAGACGACGGCTGCAAAGGCGATGGAAATGAACAGACAAAAACAGAGTCCCTTGAGCCGCGAGGCGAGGGAACGGAGCGAAACGTTGCGCATGATTTTCTCCTGTGACTATCTATGAGTTAGATGTTCGTTAATGTGATCAGTCGGGAGTAGTGCCGGGCCTAAAACTAAACTCAAGAACCTCGGTATCACCGCTTGAAAGGACTTTGTTCCGAAACCTGCTTGTTCAGCAAACCGACTCCTGCAAGGTGGTCCAAAATGCGAAGGTGAACTGATCTTAATTACGTCTATGAGCGGTGTCAATCAGGATTTTTGGCCGGATGCTTTTTCATTTTTTTGAACGCGTAAAAGAAAGCACTTCAGTGGCTCGATTAATACAGAACCGGGAGCGGTAGCGACCGGGTGCTGGACTCAATGCAAACGCACCAACGACTTAGCAAATCCAATTCGGTGTTTGACCCGGTCGCTACCCGACGCGTCGGGGTCCTGAATTTTTCGACCCACGACGGACGTTATATCGCTGCAGGAGGATTTCATGCGGTCTTCTTTCCAAACCGCACCAGATGGATTACTTTGTTTGCGCTATTCAAACTTCCGTTAACATCCAGTGAGGAGAAGGATTCTAATGTCCGCATACCCTAAGTTTCTCTTGCTTGTTTTCACCGCGCTTGTCATGAGTGGTTCTGCCGTGAAAGCTCAAACGCCTCCGAGTTCCGATGAGAGCGCGATCCGCGCGGTGGTTCAGCACGTGCAGGATGGTTGGAACGCCCACGACGCCAAGGCTTTTTCAGCGCCCTTCGCTGTGGACGCCGACTATGTAGTCATCAATGGCATGAAGGCCAAGGGGCGAGACGAAATTGAAAAGGGACACGCGGGGATTTTTGCGACCATCTACAAAGACAGCAAGAACGCCGGCACGGTTAAGAGCGTTCGCTTCATTCGCCCAGACGTGGCTATCGTTCACATCCAATGGGACCTTGAATATCAAATGGGCGGAGAAGCGAGAAAAGGTCAGGCCATGAACACAATGGTGATGACTAAAGACGCGGGTAAGTGGAGCATTGCCGCGTTTCAAAACACATCCATGGATCAACCAGGACGTTAACCGAGCAAACAAAACCGGGCACCAGGTCTGGGAGGGATTTCGCAACACGCTGATGTACAAGTTAGAAGCCCCTCGTTTTCAGACTGATCTGAATAAAAGGAGCAAAACCATAATGAAGCCGAAGAACACAATCTGCCTTTGGTTCGACAAGGACGCGGAAGAGGCGGCGCGCTTTTACGCCGCAACCTTCCCCAACAGTGAGGTGACCGCAGTTCACAAGGCGCCGGGTGACTTTCCGGGCGGCAAGGAAGGCGACGTGTTGACGGTAGATTTCACCGTTGTGGGTATTCCCTGTCTCGGTCTCAACGGCGGCCCGGAGTTCAAGCACAGCGAGGCGTTCTCCTTCCAAATCGCCACGGACAATCAGGAAGAAACGGACCGCTACTGGAACGCGATCGTCAGCAACGGCGGTCAGGAGAGCGCGTGCGGTTGGTGTAAAGACCGCTGGGGCCTGTCCTGGCAGATCACTCCGCGTGTGCTCACTGACGCGATGGCCGCGGGTGGCGCTGAGGCAAAGCGTGCCTTCTCGGCAATGATGTCGATGAAGAAGATCGACGTCGCCGCCATCGAGGCAGCGCGGCGAGGGTAGCGTTGGTACCGCGGAGGAGCGAGACTAAAACATTGCGCTCCGGTGGAGTGCAAAAACATCGAGTCCAGCCCGCCTTCTATAAACATTAGGCTCCTGCGGAGCCGGGGTTGATTTGCATCTGCCTGGCGAGTAACGATCCCATCGGTTAGCTACGTTTCGCCCGTCGTCCCGTCAGGGACGCAATATTTATAGCCACGCAATCTACCCATTGATTAGGACGCGTTCTATAAACATTAGGCTCCTGCGGAGCCGGAGTGGGTGAATGCAACGGAAGGAGCCGACGTGCGTGGATGCAAGCGAAGTGATCTCTCACGTTCCCTTAAGGATAGTGTTCTCAGGATCCAGCCTTACGAGGGCAGGAGCTTGGTCGAGTTTGATCTCTTGAATGGTTTGCCTGCCAACGGGCTTTAGCACGAACCGATGTTTGCCGGTTGGCGTTGTGATTTCCACTGGTAGCGAGTTCGGAAAATAATCGCCCGCCTGCGTCTGTTTAAGTAACAGCTTCACTTTCTTTTCCTTACTTATCCATTCCCACGCAAGATCATATTGAGGATGGCCCGCGCCGTAGACCCAACGCTTGAAAAACTGACGCAGGTCCTGCCCCGAAGTCTTTTCCAGAGCGGCACGCAAGTCTTCAGTTGAAGCGGTCGCATTGCGATGCGCGACATAGTAGTCGCGGATTCCGCGGAAAAAGTCTTTGTCCCCGAGTTCCGCACGCAGCATGTGCAAAACCCAGGAGCCCTTTTCGTAGTTGTTTGGGTTGAGCAGTTTGAAAAGGTCTTCTGTCTCGGAATCGTGAAGCGAAGCCAGCGTATTCTTTTCATAAGCAAGATACTTCTCCGCCGCATTTTTCATATATAGCTGAAACGCTTCTTCGCCTTCCTCGCGTTGAATGAAGAGGCCCGCGAAGTACGTGGCGAATCCTTCACTCAGCCACAGGTCGGACCAGGTTGACTCGGTAACCGAATCGCCAAACCACTGATGAGCTATCTCATGGGCCACGAGACGGACGATGCCAGAACGAACTTTAAAGACCTTGCTAATCGGCTCAGATGCAGGCGGGCGGGGATCAAACAACGTGCTGGAAAAAACAATCGCGCCGGAGTTTTCCATTCCGCCAAAACGAGTGGCGCCGATAATCAACGCGAGCTTTTCGTAAGGATATGGCGCCACTGTCTCGCTAAAGAATTTTAGCGAAGGGGCCGCCGAAGCAAATCCGAGGTTGGCGAATTGTTTGTCCGGTTGCGGAACGAAATAGGCGAGCGGCGTGATCGCGTTTTGCGGTCCCTGCAGTTCAGCAAAATCACCCACCGCCACGATCATGCAGTAGGGCGGAATCGGCACCGCCTCATTGAAGGTCCAGGTGCGTGTGGAATTGGCGGTAGTCTCCGCGCGAGCAAGCTTTCCATTGGCAACCACGATATTTCGCGCGGGTGCCGTAACCGAGAAGTTTATTGTCGCCTTTGCCGAAGGGTGATCGAGCGACGGAATCCAGTGATGCACGCGGTTGGGCCAGTTGTCCCCAATTGCTGCGGGCTTTCCTGCCTTGTCATTGGCGAGTATCAAACCATCCTTTGGTTTGCCATGGTATGAAACGACGATCTCGATGCGCGTGTTTGGCGGCGCCGGCTGCGGCAGCATAACTCGCAGACTACCGCTGTCGCGTTCATATCGCGCTGCGTGGCCTTCGATTGTTACTGAGTCGATTTCAAGGTCGCCAAAATCAAGATCAATTAGCGAGACTTTATCTTTCAGCGTCAGCACCGAAATCTCTGCGCGGGCAGCAGTGATTTCAGTCAATTGATCATTGAAGCTGATGGAGACGTTGTAGTGGAGTGGTTTCCAGGTATTGATGAGGCGTTCGCGTCGAGCCGCAACTGCGGATGCCGACCAGAGTAAGGCGGCGAGCAGAATACAGCCGTAAATCGAAGCGCTGCGAAAGCAACTGTTGACTGAAACCGATCGGATTTTCATGTGGTCTTTCCCCCAAGGACTCAAGGACTCAACGGATTCCCAGCATCAACAACGCTGAGCGATCGGAAACCCTGGGCGCATCAGACTCGCGCCACTTGTGATATGCCGAAAGCTCATTGTCGCTGACCGGCCGGTTCCCCAATCGCGCCGCCGGCGTTCGTTCGAAAGCGCGATCAGTGAGGGCCATGTGCGCGTTGCGCACGCTGAGTTCTTCAGGCTGCGCCAGCGCTTTCTCGGCGGACTCGGCATCCGGGAAGAATTCATCGTATGCCATCAGATGCCAGACGGTTTGCGCGCCTTCGCCATCGATGGCGAGCACGCGGAGCAGGCCCAACCCACTTTCGAGTTGAAAAATTAAATCATCGCCGGGAGCAAATGC
Source organism: Pyrinomonadaceae bacterium (assembly GCA_035557535.1). Taxonomy (GTDB): domain Bacteria; phylum Acidobacteriota; class Blastocatellia; order Pyrinomonadales; family Pyrinomonadaceae; genus PSRF01. The sequence goes on along the minus strand of DATMDU010000137.1, from coordinate 46,908 downwards.
GTGAGCCATCGGTTGTTGATGTTAACGAAACGAGAGGATGAACCGCAACGCAGTGAGGCGAAGAATACAGAACCGGGAGCCGTAGCGACCGGGTCTCATTGCCAACCACTGCACTCTACGACGCAGGTTACCCGGTCGCTACGGCTCCTGGTTCTGACTTCATCTAGTGCGCGGCTGAAGTTTCCCTTCGATTGGTGCATTTAAGAAGCGTGTCTGAGTAATCCTTTGCAAATACTCAACCTGCTGCCTAGAATCGCCAAACTTCATGAGCGAGTTTGATTCAAAGAAGGATTACTACGGTATCCTCGGCGCAGATCAGCGAACATCTGACCGAGAACTCGAGCGTCTCTACAAGCGAATGGCTGCGCGCCGGCATCCCGATAAGGGCGGCAGTGAAGAGGAGATGAAAACGCTTAATGAGGCTTATCGTGTTTTACACAATCAAGAGACACGTCGAGACTACGACGCGGAACGAAACCAACGTCCCGGGCTGGCCGGCGCCACCTTCGTCCCAAGGGCAACGCCAACGGCTCAGGACGTGGGACTCTTCGGACACGGATTGAGCGCGCTCCTTTGTTTGCTGGTTGGATTGTTTCTGTTGGTTCTGGTTCGTCTTCAATGGATGTTCTTCCTATGGCCGCTGGTGATCCTCGCAGTGTGCGTGATCGTTTTTGGGGTCTTCATGGCGCGCAGCGCGTTGCAAGCGATGGCCGCTACGCTTCCGCTTTCGAATCGATTTCGACGATACACCAGACTGCGCGAGGCACTCTTCTGGATCGCGGTGGCTTTCAGTGGATATGGTTTATATTTTTTGCTTACTTAAATCTGAAACACTTCCGGCTTGACCGAGTTGAGACTCGGATCGCTTTAAGATCGGGTAAAGACAAATGAACTTTACGGGATTGGACTTATTGTTTCTTGAAGTGAACCACCTTGAGGAGTCCCTCCACTTTTACACCAGGGTGCTGGAATTTGAAGTGATCAGCCAGGACCTTGCAGCTGAGCCGCCCATGGCAACGATGCGGGCGGGGGCGCTAACAATAAAACTCGCCCAGCATCTCGAGACGATGTTGCGGCGGGGCAGGGGAGTCAGCTTCTTCATTGGAGTGAACGACGTGGATGAGTTTTATCAGAGCTTAAAGAGCAGAGGCGCAGAACTCAATCCGCCTATTGAGGAAGGTTGGGGCGGACGCTTCATCACCCTGGAAGATCCTGACAAGTACCGCTATTTCTTTGTTACCTGGTCGCGTGAAGAGAGGCCCCAGGCCGGCGACTCAGTTTGAAATTCTCTGGGGTTGTCCGTTTGAGCCCCACCCCAGCGGAGCACCACCTAAGCCCATCCCTCGCTCGCCAAGCCGGCGTCATGCGTGGTACGCTTGTTTCACCGATAGGACAAAGGTGTTGCACGCATGCGCTACGTAGTAAACCCTCCGAATCCCTGGCTAACACACTCGGTCGAGTGGATGGGCGAACCACCCGAAGCGAAACTCGAAGTATTCGAAGAAACCGAAACCCGCAGCATTATTACGCACAACAACAGCCCGGATGTTGGGTTTGATTACACCGTCAATTGTTATCGCGGGTGTATTCATGGTTGCACATACTGTTTTAGTCGTCCCACACACGAATACCTCGGCTACGGCGCCGGGACAGATTTCGATCGCAAAATAATTGCGAAGGTTAAAGCGCCGGAACTGTTGCGAAAGGAATTGATGAAGCCAGGGTGGAAAGGCGATGAGATCGTTTTTTCATTCACTTCGGATCCTTATATCCCGCTCGAAGCTCATTACAAACTCACTCGACAGTGCCTGGAGATTTGCGCCGAGTTTCGACAGCCGCTTGGAATAATCACGAAGTCGGCCCTCATTCGTCGAGACATTGACGTCTTGAAGGAACTTGCGACCAACGCCAAGCTGGGCGTGTTTTTCACGATACCGTTTACGGATAATGAAACCGCTCGCGCCGTGGAGCCATTCGCTCCGTTGCCGGAGGCGCGGTTCCATGCGATGGCGGATCTGGCTGCTGCCGGCATCACCGTCGGCATCGGGATCGCGCCCGTGATTCCCGGATTGAGCACTGATCTTCCGGTGTTGCTGAAGCGGGCGCAGGAAGCGGGCGCCTCGCTCGCGTTTATTAACATGCTTCGATTGCCGGGCAGTGTCGCGCCGTATTTCGAAGAGAGACTCAGAGAGAAGCTTCCTACCAAAGCCGACCGCGTCATTAATCGTATTCTCGAGGCACGTGGCGGGAAGTTAAACTCGAGCGTCTTTGGCGAACGGATGCGAGGGAAGGGCGAATACTGGGCGGCGATCGAGCGCCTCTTCAAGATCCATTCCGAGCGACTCGGCTTCAATAAGACCAGTAGACGCGTTGCCCGGAGCGAAAGCACCTTCCGCCGGCCGACCGCGCAAGCCAGCCTTTTTGGTTGATGTAACGCAAACTGTTAGTTTGCGCCTCACGAATCGGGACAAATTTTGGTTCCCGCCACAACTCAAGATTTTGTGACAGGCGCAACCAAGACGGACGCAAACTAACAGTTTGCGTTACGATTTGCGTCACGATAATAGAGACAGACCCCTTCTCTTTATTTATAATACCTGCGCAATCAGAACAATTCGTACGTCGTCAGGAGCTCCCCATGATGCTGATCAGACACGTTATTCGCGATCGCGAGCCTTACTCAATGAACGAGTCGGCCAGCGTCCAGGATGCTGCCGAATTTATGGCGGCTCGTAACGTCGGCGCGGTTTGTGTTGTCGATGACAATGGAAAACTGCTTGGAGTGATTTCAGAACGCGACGTATTGCGCCGTGTAGTGGTGTTGAAGAGAGATCCTAACGCAGTTAAGGTCGGCGATGTCTTGAGCCAACTGCGTGCGGTGATCAACTGCGACGAAACGCCGCATCAGGCGCTTGAACGAATGGAACAGATCGGCACGCGCCATTTGCCGGTCGTTGATGGCGAACGTTGGGTTGGCATGCTTTCGATGCGTGATTTGATGCGTGTGGAGTTGGGCGAACAGGGCGACGAAATCAAGTTGCTCCACGAATATATCCAGCATTGATCAGACAGCGCTCAGATATCCTTGCGCTCTTGCTTTAGTCGAGAGAAGCGATCCACGACCTCTCACGAAATGACACTGGGCGCAGTTCGTGTTGATTCGTGTAGTTTCGTGGATCGTTTCTTGTTTGAGTGCACACTAAGTCGGATGACCCGAAATCTTTTAGCAATTTTACTTTCGTTGACCTTGCTGGCAATGGCCTGTGGGCAACCTCCGCCAGGCAAAGGAGCTGGCGAAGTGGAAGCTACGGCTCAACCTGCGGGCCAGGGCCAAAACCCCTCACAATCCAACGTGAGCTTCCGCGTAGAAACTGTAATCGGCGGACTCGAAGTCCCATGGTCAATTGTCTGGGCGCCGGATGGGCGAATGTTTTTCACGGAGCGTCCGGGCCGCGTGCGGATCTACGAAAGCGGTAAGTTGCGAAGCGCGCCGCTAATCACCGTCGAAGATGTTGAGTCGAGCGGCGAAAGCGGATTGATGGGCATTGCCTTACATCCGCAGTTTTCCACGAACCATTTCTTTTACCTTGCCTACGCATATAAAGGTGAAGGACAACGTGTGCGCATTGTTCGTTACACGGAAACGCAGAACGGTGTGAGTGATCGCAAGATTATCCTGGACAATATTCCCGCGGCGGAATATCACGCCGGCTGCCGCCTGCGTTTCGGTCCTGACGGCAAGCTTTATGTGACTACGGGTGACGCGACCGAACGGGCGCTCGCGCAACGACTTGATTCCCTTGCGGGCAAGACTCTGAGGCTGAACGATGATGGCACCGTCCCTCAAGACAATCCGTTTGTAGGGAGGGCAAATACGCGACCGGAAATTTGGTCCTTCGGCCATCGCAATGCGCAGGGTCTTGATTTCCAACCGGAAACGAACCTGATGTTTCAAACGGAACATGGTCCGTCAGGCTTCGACGGCCCCGGCGGTGGGGATGAAGTGAACATCGTTGAGAAGAGTAAAGACTATGGGTGGGCTACGATTCATCATCGCCAGGCCCGAGCCGGAATGGAAAGTCCGCTGCTTGAGTACACTCCAGCCTGTGCACCAGGGGGCGGTGCGTTCTATCGTGGAAATTCCTTTCCTCAGTTTCGTGGCAACTTTTTCTTTGGTTGCCTGAAGGGCACGCGCATGATTCGCGTAGTTCTGGACGGCCGGCGGGTAGTTAGTCAGGAAAACCTGTTGGAAGGAAAGTACGGTCGGATTCGCGAAGTGGCCGAAGGTCCTGACGGCTATCTATACTTTTCAACTTCAAATCGCGATCAGCGCGGTACACCGGCAAGCGACGACGATCGAATTATTCGACTTGTTCCCGTTAGGTGAATCGCCCCTCCGCAAGACCTTCCGGCACCTCGGCAATAAATTACCAGCAACAATTGTTGACAGTATCTGCTTCTGGCAATATTCTCCTCATGATCTAACCGCTAAATCTTTGCTAACGAGATCTGCTCACGTTAGCCTCACAGAACCTTCTAACCGAAAGGATCACCCCATGTCACAGTTTAAAGTCATCGCGAGTTCACTCAACGTCAGACGAGGTCCTGGCAGGGATCACCCGAAGGACGGAGCCCTACCGAGAGGAACGGTAGTGGAGCCAACCGATCTTTCCCTTTCTGAGGATTGGTTTTTTATCAACATGCAAGTAAACGGAACGCCGGTCAAGGGTTGGATATTCAAGGACTATTTAGTTCCTCTCGAGATGGAGCCACCCAATGCAGAAACACCTGCCTGGTTAAGAACCGCAGAAAGCGAAATGGGCATCAAAGAAGCTCCAGGAAGTGCCGATAATCCAAGAGTCATCGAGTATGCAGCAACCACCAGCCTCGGCGCCAAGGATGATGCGGTGCCGTGGTGCTCATCATTTGTCAATTGGTGCATGAAGCAGAACGGTATTCCCAGAACAGAGTCAGCGGCTGCCCGCTCATGGCTTAACTGGGGCGACCGTCTCGATCAACCGCGCAAGGGTTGCGTAGTCGTGTTGAAACGCGGAAACAATCAGGCACTGGGACACGTTGGATTTTACGTAGGAGACGGTGCCAGTACCATTCGGGTATTGGGAGGAAACCAGGGCGACCAGGTGAAAGTCAGCAACTACCCCAAAGCGATGCTGCTGGGTTATCGTTGGCCAAGTTAATAAGATTTGTCTCAAAGAGAATTTGGAAAAACGAGTCTCACCTTCGAGGCTCTAAAAGAACTGTGAAATGAGTAAGAACGCTCAGGATCAGATTACTGTCCGTCAGCAGGTGTCGGACCAGGAATGGCAAGCGCGTGTGGATCTCGCGGCCGCTTACCGATTGGTGGCCCATTACGGCTGGGACGATCTGATCTTCACACATTTGTCTGCGCGCGTGCCGGGTTCCGATCATCATTTTCTAATCAACCCTTACGGAATGATGTTTGAAGAAATCACCGCCTCGAGTTTAGTGAAAGTAAATCTCGACGGCGAGAAAGTGATGCCCTCTTCTTATTTCATCAATCCTGCCGGGTTCACGATTCATAGTGCGGTGCACGCGGCCCGGGAGGATGCGCTCTGCGTCATTCATTTACATACTGATTACGGAATCGCCGTATCCGCTCAGGAAGACGGACTGCTTCCAATTTCCCAGCAATCACTGTTTGCGCTGGCGTCAGTCGCTTATCACGATTACGAAGGTCTGGCGTTGAACGAGGATGAGAAAGCAAGACTGGTTTCGGATCTGGGGAACAAAGGTTTCATGATTCTGAGGAATCACGGACTGTTGACGCTGGGAAAAACTCCTGCGGAAGCGTTTCTCTCTATGTACATTCTGGAGAGTGCTTGCAGAATTCAGATTCTCGCGCAGTCAGGCGGCGCTGCGCTAAGGCCGGTGCCGCAGCCGATCGTGGAAGGTGTAGCCGCCCAGCTCGACGCTGTCACTGTTGGCCAGGGAGCAATGCTTGCATGGCCGGGCCTGCTCCGAAAGCTTGATCGAATCGATGCCTCTTATCGTGAATAGAGAGAGGTCAGAGATCAGAGGTCAGAATCAGACGTTCGAGGGTCGGTACAGACATCGAGGCAACCGAGCGCCTTCTGATCTCTGACTTCTGATCCCTTGGGTTACGGTTTTTGCGCGAGCATGGCCGTCTTGCTCCAACCGATGATTTGCAACGGTGGAAACCGATACTCATGAACCATGCGGAAGTGCCGGTTAGTTTGGTTGAGCACTTCTTTGCGCGGGTGAGACTTGAAGCGAAACAGGATTTCCAGAAATGTGGTAGCCGGTGAAGGACGCCGGCAAGGAATATGAAGTAAGTGTCCGCCGGGTCTGATCACTCGCGCCAATTCCGACATCCCTTCGTCAAGCGGGACGTATTCCAGCGCGCCGCTTGTCACCACCAGATCAAGAGAATTGTCGGTGAAGGGAAGCGACAGCAGGTTTCCTTCAGCAAAGGTTACGTCGCGCGTGCGTCCCGGACTCTCGTCCACCGCTTTTCGTGCTGCGGCGATTGATGTGGCTGAAAGATCAAGAGCTGTGATACTGACTGGAACGTGTATCGAGCGCAGCAGCGCGAGCGTGAGTAAGCCTGTGCCGCATCCTGCGTCAAGAATTTTTGCGCCGTGCGAGATGGGCAACGGCTGATTGGCGAGATACTGATCGAGCGACCGCCCGTAGCCGTTCAGTTTGAATGTCAGGTCATAGTAGGCTGCAATCTTGTCATAGTATGAGCCGGCGCGAGCCTCATTCTTCGTTCCGGTCAATACATATTCCATGGGCGCTCCTAATCAACCTGCCAAAATCGGTCGCAACCGCGCTGAAGTGGCGTTGATTGTAGCCTCCCTCCTCGTTTTACTCAACTAATGTGACGCACGAAGTGTTGGCATCGACCAAATTCCACTCAACTGCCGTAGAGAATGAAGGTTAGCTTAGAGGCCTCGCGCTTATTTGTAGCGAAACGCGCAAGAAGAATGAGGATGGGTCGTTCCTCCCGTGGGCAGTAGGTAGTCTTGTGGGAGGAATTCATCATGAAGAAATCGCTACTATTACTAGCAATCGTGGGGTTAGCGCTGAGCGCCGCAGGCATTTTCATGTTTCTAAGCGTACGCACATCTGCGGCAAAGTCTCCCCTGACGAGCGTTTTTGAGGTCGGCGGCCAGGACCGCCGAATAGTCCAGAGGAGCTTCGAAGTCCAGCTCCTGGTCGATGGACGCCCGCTCGAAGAGTATTACGCGCGGGGGAAAAAATACGTCGAAGCTCGTGAAGGCGCCGAATATGAAGTAAGAGTTCGCAATCCGCTTCCGTATCGCGTAGCTGTAGCATTGTCGGTCGACGGCCTCAATACGATTGACGCGCGCCGAACAACAGCCTGGAATGCAAGCAAGTGGGTCATTGAGCCTCACGGGACGATTACTGTCGGCGGGTGGCAAATGAGTTCAGAGCGCGCACGTCGTTTTTATTTCACTTCTGAGCGTGATTCCTACGGAGCGAAGCTGGGTCAGACGGCAAATCTCGGAGTTGTCTCCGCTGTTTTTTTCCGCGAATTGCGGCGGCCTATTCGCATAACCCCTCCGCGTCCTGTTTACAAAGACGATGGTCGCCGCTCAGACGTCCCGCTGGAGAAGTCGGAGTCTTCACCGTCTGGTGGCCAGGCCGCGCCAAACTCGGCGAAACAGCGCCAGGGGTCAATTGCTCAGGTTCCAGATGATGATTACGCCGCGACCGGTATCGGACGCTCCGTTCACAATGACGTGCGGTGGGTGAATCTGGAACTCGAATCACAAGCTACTGGTGAAGTGATGATTCGCTACGAATACTACCCGGCGCTGGTCCGGCTGGGAATCCTGCCTCGTCGTTACGAACGGCCGGATCCGCTGCGAAGGCGTGAGGACGCGCGAGGCTTTGAAGACAGACGCTTTAGTCCGGAGCCCTAGTTGACTGCGGCACTCGTGGTCCATTGCTCCGGGCTGCGAGTGCCACTGAGGTTGATGACGATGATGCCATCGAGACGAGACCTTCCCTGGATGAATTCACGCTGGACAACGTTTGTTATCCTGATTGCTTTGGTGACCTGCTCTAGCATGATCGCGAGAGGCCAGGCGCCCGCGACCGAGAGCCCTGAACTGTCGACAGAGTTAGCTGAAGTCGAAATTCCTCTCATTCAAAGGGTGAATTCGCGCTACCCCGGGTTCGGTTATTGCGGCACTCATTCGCGAGGTGTTGGCCCGGTCGTTTCCGAGGAAACGTTTCGAAGTCTCCTACAAAAGAGTCCGGGCGCTTTCGATAAGGAACTGTGCTCCTTTCTGAGCCGATTGATAGTTGATTTCAGCCGGCACAGCGTGCTGACTTATCGTGTAAACGGTGATTGCTTTGTTCGCGCCAGGGGACAGGTTTTTCGAAACGACTCCAGCAGGAAATACGTGCTTCGGATTACCAAGAAATACGGTGTGTGCCGCGCCGTGGGCACCGTTGAAGAGTGGATCGTGACTGAGAAGCTCCGCCCCGACTATGAAGTCGAGGTTCAAGTATTTGTTCGAGACGAATCAGGTGAGACCAGACAACTGGAACGATAAGCCGCAAAAAAAAGCCGCGACCCTCGTCGCGGCATTAAAAGCTTTCAGTTCAACTTCACTTACGGACGGCCCAATACGCCGCCGAGAACGCTTCCCCAACCCCCGGTGTTGCGGTTGCGCTGATTTCCGTTTCTGGAGTATTGGCGATAACCCTGGTCATATCCCTGCACAAAACCCTGACGAAAAGTCTGGCTGGAGGCATTCTTAAAATGACGTGACCTCTGCGGATTGTAGCTTTGACCACGCTGACCATCGCTTGAGCCTGTCTGCACACCCTGCTGATAACCCCGATCCATCTCAACCTGGTTGTAACCGCCGTTGTTTCCGTAACCGCCGTTGTTACCATAGCGGCCATTATTGCCGTAACCGCCAACGCCGCGGCCATTATTGCCATAGCGCCCGTTACCGTATCGGCCATTGTTGTCGCGATTGCGATTCCAATCACCCTGATTGTTTTGGCGAGCATCGCGGCGAGCTTCTCTTCGGCGACGCCTGATTTCGCGCTTGATGTCGTTGCGGTCATTTCTGTGGTCACCGCGTTGATAGTTCCGGTCACGGCGATCCTGCGCCTGAGCGGTGCCCGTCATCGCGGTTGATATCCCGAAAATGAATGCGAGCGACAAAAGAGCCCCGCCAATCCCTCTTCCAAGTTTTTTCATGTTTTGTAGATTTCTCCTTCGGAGGTTCATGAGCAACAGCCATGCCCTTGATTCGAATTTCTGGGATTTGTTGATCTACAGGGTTCGGCGTTCAAACTGAAATGCGAAGCGGACTCATATCGTGCATAGAAGCCCGCAGATGCGTAAGGAGGTGAAGTTTGACAATCCGAACTGGACGCTACCGGCGACTGAGATCGGCATTGTAGAGTTGTTTGTAAACGCGGTAGTTGTTCATCACTTTTTGGACGTAGCCTTTGGTTTCCTCAAACCCAACTTCTGAGGTAAACACGCCCGGATCTTTTTGCTTAGCACGTTTTACCCAGCGTGCGACATTATCTTCGCCCCCATTGTAAGAAGCGGCCACTGCCTCGGGCAGGTTTGGGAACAAGCGGAAGAGGTCCGCCAGGTATTCGCTGCCAACCATGATTGACACATCGGGCTGATAGAGTTGATTCTCGGTCACCGATTTCAAACCGGCTCTCGGAGCGTATCTCTGTGCCGCGTCGATTGTGAGTTGCAACAACCCACGCGCACCTGCAGGCGACTTGGCCGTGGGACGAAAAACGCTCTCCTGCTTCATAATGGCGAGGACCAGACGCGGATCAAGCTTGCGCGCTTTAGCAGCGCTTACAATCGACTCACGGTAAGGCACCGGGTAGCGGTCAGCAGCCTCGGTCGCTTGATCTCTATTGCGCTCCTGCCGCTCCTCCAATTGCGATCTTCGAGCATTGCCGATGCTCTCCAGTCTTTCGTTGGCCAGCCAGCCATAATAAGAATCGATTCCTCCGGGCACGGCCAGATACGCGGTTACCGCTTCGCTTCGATTTCCCGCCCGATCCAAACTGTAGGCCTTCAAATAGGCGACTTCACTTTGGCTGGTCGCAACGCTCTTCGGAAATGTTTTCCTTCGCAGTTCATCCGCTGTCGAAACCGCTCGCTTCCAGTCACCCTCAGCAACTTCAAGGCGCAACAGTCCGAACATCGCGTTCGTCTCAGTCGGAGTACCGGCGAACGTCTGTCTTGTTCGCGCGACCCAGTTGGCGGCTTCCTTGAGACGCCCCGCCTCTCGCAAAGTATCGATGGCGTTCAGGTGGGCTGTCTCGATTCTCTCGCCCTCAGGATGACGATCAATGTATTGAATGTATCGATCAGCAGCGGCCGATGGCTGGCCCATGCGGAGGAGCGCAGCGGCGCTGAAGTTTAAACCCTCGCGACCTTCCTTTGTCGCCGGATATGTTCGCGCCAGGCGATCGTAGTGGTTGTAAGCTTCCTCATAACGACGTTGCTGGTAATTTGTGCGGCCGATGCCAAACATCGCCTCGGCAACTTTGGGATCTTCGGGATAGTAATTAATTAAGGCTTGCCAATGTTCACGTGCTTCTTCAAAAGCGCGATTGGCGTGGTAGACGCTCGCGCGACGCAGGTGTTCGGGTGCAGCCAGGCGAGTCATTACTCCCTTCGCGTTTCGCGCAAACCGATCCTCGCGACGAACCGCCGCCAGGCTGGCATCACTACTTGATTGTGCAGCGGTAGTGCTAACCGGGCAAAACTCGATTCCATCGCTAACGCTCAGAATCGTTATCAGGCCAACTATTGCGATTAGAAAACATGAACGCGCTTTCAACTCAGTAACCTCTTATCGATATTGAACGATTGCCTCGGCAGCTATCTCTAACAGCTGACCCCTAGCCTTCGATGATTTCATAACTTGAAACGATTGCTGCGGTGGGTCTCAAAGTGGCTGCCACGCTGCAGTATTTTTGCTCCGAGAGTTCAATCGCCTGAGCAACCGATTGATTTGAAACGTTACGCCCGGTAACAATGTGATGCACTTCCATTCGCTCAAAACTGCGGGGATGCTCCTCACGTCGATCGCCGCGCACTTCCACCCGGTAATCGGTAACCACCTGCCTCTTCTTACGCAGGATGGAGATAACATCCACCGCCGTACATGAACCCAGGGCCACCAACAAGAGCTCCATGGGGGTTGGCGCGGAGTTCCGTTCATGATCAGTATCCAATGTTATCGAGTGACCTGAAGGAGTTGTGACAGAAAAGAGATTGTCGCCTTTTAGTTGTACCGTCGCTTTCGAGTTATCAACACTCATTGAGTCTATCTCCTGCGGGGAGCATACCATACAGGTTAATACCCTCGTTCAATCAGCCCTCGGAAATCAGCGACACGCGATTGTCCACAACAGTTAAGCCTACATTTCTATGTGGCATAGCTCTTGTAAAGCTAGTGGTGCGTCCGGTGATCTTTTTGTCCCGAAAGTGTGACAGAGGCGATTCCTGGCGTGATGGTAAATCTTAACATTGGGCGATACGTCGGGAACCAATGTCTTACATGGAAAGTTGGAGGAAAGAGAAATGAGTATTTTAAGAAGGACACTTGTCGCGATCTTCGCGGTGATGTTGTTGTCATCGGGAGCTTCGCTTGCGCAGGCCCAGAATCAGGGATACCGCGGAACGTTTCGTACGGTGCGGCAAATTATCGTGAGAATGGATACTCGCGCGAGCACGTTTTCAAACAACGTCCAGTCCGCGGTTGCTACTAATGCGTACGGCGCTAACCGGGAAGAGAACATCAGCAACCTGGCGACAGAGTTTGATGATGCGGTTAACCGTTTGCGCGTACAGTTTGACGCCAGGCAATCAACAAGCCTTGAGAGCCAGCAAGTATTAGAACTCGGATCCCGCATCGATCGTTTTATGCGTAGGAATCCACTTAACGCGGCGACTCAACGACAATGGGCAAACCTTCGGATCGACCTGGGCCAATTGGCGCGTGCTTACAACGTGACGTGGCCTACCGTCGGTCGTACCACTACCGGCACTGTGCCGGCGTTTCCGGCCCCAGGACGTTATGGTTCCGATCGGCTGACAGGAACCTATCGGCTTGACGCCGCACGTAGCGACGATCCGCGAGATGCTGCGGAAAGGGCCACTCAGTCTTTGTCATACGGCACCCGGGATCGGTTGCGTAATGAATTGATTACTCGTCTTGAATCGCCGGATCGACTGGCCATCAACGTCCAGGGGCGCGAAGTGACCATCGGCTCATCTCGCGCGCCGCAGATCAGCTTTTCCGCGGACGGCATCGAACGTGTGGAAACAAACGGCAGTGGCCGTACAACACGTGCGAGCGCCGCGCTTAATGCCGGCCAGCTGGTTATTAGTTCAACCGGAGATCGGGCAAACGAATTCAACGTGACCTTTAATCCAATTGACAATGGTGCTCGTCTGAACGTCACTCGGCGAGTATACGTTCAAGGATTGACACGTCCAGTAGTAGTGCAGAGTGTTTACGAACGAACTTCTGACGTAGCTCAGTTTGATATGAGCCCTGGACCAGGTTACCCCACGTCCTCAGAAACCGAATTCATCGTGCCGAATGGTGAAGTGTTGGTGGCAGTGCTGAACGACGATGTTTCGACCGCAAATGCGAGAGAAGGCGATCGTTTCACACTCACCGTACGACAGCCATCGAACCTTGATGGCGCCACCATCGACGGTCGGGTCACGCAGGTGCAACGGAGCGGGCGCGTAAGTGGTCGTTCACAGATGACTCTGAACTTCGACACCATCCGTCTTCGCAATGGCAGATCATATCGTTTTGCCGGAATCCTTGAATCTGTGAGGACCGCGCAGGGCGACACGGTCAGGATCGACAACGAGGGCGGAGTCAGAGACGACAATCAAACCACCAAAACCGTTCAGCGAGCGGCTATTGGTACGGCGGTGGGCGCCATCATTGGAGCTATTGCCGGTGGCGGCAAGGGCGCAGCCATCGGCGCAATAGTCGGTGCTGGAGGTGGCGCTGGGTCGGTTTACGTCCAGGGTCGTGACGACCTTATCTTAGTTCGCGGTACAGAGCTTTCGATTCGTGCAACTGGTCCGCGATAGGCGCGAAGTGAGAGCAAACGCTGCGAGATGCAGTGACGGAGAGGGCCGGCCAACGAAAGTTGCCGGTCCTCATTTTCGTTTGCTGCCAAAGTTGTGTGTTATTATCCTCTCGACCTTACGAGTCTGAATCCTCCCACGGGTTTGTAGAATTTAACTTTAACCGGCGCTCACTGCCGCCCATGGGAGGGACAAGAGATGGCTAAGGTACTCATCGTAGACGACGACGAGGCTATCCGCGATACCCTTTACGAACTGCTTTCCGACAATTATCTCTGCCAGACTGCTGAAACCGCCGAAAAAGCTTTGTCTCGCCTTGAGGCTGACACCTACGACGTAGTTCTGACAGATATTTCGATGCCCGGTTTAAGCGGACTCGAGCTGCTTGGACATGTGCGTCAACGTTACCCTGATACACCTGTAATCATCATCTCGGGAATCAGTGACGAGGACCATGCCCAGGGCTTGATCAAACTCGGCGCCTTCGAGTTTCTGCTGAAACCGTTTAGTCTCGAGGTCGTTGAAAAGTGTGTTAAGCGCGCTGCTGAATATCGGCGGCGGGTTCTGGTGGATTCAGCTCCTGATGACACGGGCGAGGAGGTGGATGCCGCGGAGAGCGATTGGAAGATAGTAAAAAATGATCGTCTATAAGTTAAGCCGCAACGGTAGTCAGCGCTGCTCGTTGCGATTGTGAGGTTCTTAGCTGCGTAATCTCATGGGCTAACTCAACTATACGTTCTGCTCGGAACGGTTTGGTAATTACCCAGTTAACGCGAGCTTCCCTTTGTTCATCGGAGCCGACTGCGGATCCCCATCCGGTGATTACAGCGATCGGCACCTTTTCATTTTTTTCTCGAATCGCATGTGCCAGCTCCCAGCCGCTCATGCCCGGCATTCCCACGTCAGTGAAGATGCCGTCGAACTGGTGCACTTCAAAAAGACCCAGCGCTTCGCGGCCGCCGGGCGCCAGGTAAACACGGCAATTCTCAGCTTCCAGCAGATCCCGAAGTAAATCACGTACAGCTTCTTCGTCATCGACGACCAGCACTTTGGGTTGGTTTTCGTTTCGCGGTCGAGAAACTGCCGCGCTTGGGACTTCCACGACCGGAGCGTGGGCTTTGGCTTCCGGCGTAACAGAGTCTTCAGAGACTACAGCCTTGGGTAGAATTATTCGGAACCGAGTCCCGACGCCAACTTCGGATTCAACTTCAACCGAGCCTTCGTGTCGCCGGATAATTCCGAAACTGACTGCCAGGCCGAGGCCCATTCCCGCTTTGCCTTTTGTGGTAAAGAAGGGATCGAAGATGCGGGACTTAACTTCCGGCGCCATTCCCGATCCGGTATCACCCACCGAAATTACTACTGAGCCGTCCACGTCTTCAGCCGCCAAAGTAAGTTGACCGCCATTAGGCATAGCGTCGACAGCGTTGAAGACCATATTGACGAGCACTTCTCGCAGTTCTGATTCGTCGCCCATTACTTTGGATTTCGATCGGATTTGTAGTTCCAACCCAATCTGCACATTAGAAGCCTCAGCGCGATCCTTCCATCGGGGCCTGGTGATCTCACTGACGTCCAAAAGAATCTGATCGATACAGACCGGTTCGAAGTCGTGATCGCGACGTTGGCGGGCGAAGTCCTGAATCCGCTTAACTGTCTTTGCGCCGTCTTCGGCAGTCTTGATGATAATGTTCAGACCACGTTCGAGCTTTTCCGGGTCATTGGTTCGGAGCATCAACTGCGCGCGTCCAAGTATGCCGGCCAGAGTGTTGTTAAAGTCGTGGGCCACGCCCGAAGCTAGTTCTCCCAACGCTGAGAGTTTTTCCATTTGCGAGAATTGTTCGCGAATTCGATCCTGTTCGGCGATGTAGTGAGACAGCTCTTCGACGTGTCGTTCAGCCTGTTCAGCTTGAGCGGCGGACGCTTCGATGTTTTTCAGATAAGTTCGGTATGTAAAGAAGACGATTGCCACGATTGGAATCGTAATCACGAGCGCATACAAGCCCATTAGTCCGACCAGCTTTGCGATCAGCGCAGCTGCGGATGCGCCGGCAAAGTAAGTGATGGATGTCCAAAGGTAATGCGTTTTCCAGGTTTCCCAGATTGGCTTACCTGCTTTCAGGGCGCCACAAATCGCTACCAGGCCGGAGTTTGAAACGTACTGGGCGAGAGCCATGATGGCGACGCACGCAACGAACCTGGCAGAGAAAGGGCCCTGATTAAGTGCAACTGGATCTCCAACCAGGAAATAGATGGCCGCGTAAGTTACAGCTGTGGACCATGATGCGCAGGCCCAATTGAAAAGAATGGTGACTGGCTTTCGCGCAAACTGGAACGACGAAAAGAGCGCCTCGGTGGCTGCCAGCAACACGCCAGCTTTCCAACCGTAAAGCAACAACGTCAGAAAAATGAAGGTGTCAGAGACGGAAATCTTCGATCGGAACTGTGGGATTTCAATGGTTATTCGCGAACTAAAGACGACCGTCAAAAGAGCCAGCACGATGAACCGCAGGTCCATGGACCTCAAGTGCACCTGGAGACCGGCCGTCAAATAGACTATGCCGCCCACGCAGACCGTGATCCACATGTAAGTCTTAGCTAAGAGCTTATTATCTGTTGGAAGGTGCATTTCCAGGGCCATGCGGTTGGGGAACGTAAGCTTAACCGGCTAACGCTAGTGAGTCAGCCGCTTCTTCGTGACTATTTTCATTTCCAGGATTTTCGGCAGTAGGGTCGCTCGCGACGTCTGCAAACGATGTTGCAATCGCGCCGTTTTCGACGTCGCCGAACTGAACTGGAAAAACATTTGCCAAAACCGCACGCATCCTGACCTGGCCCAATAGTGTTTCCAGGTAACATCGGAACTGATGAAGAGTAGATTCCACCTCACCGAACTCCGAAGGCAATGCGATTAGTTCACAGAAACTTTCAAACTGAGGCCAGTCTGAATACATCAGGCACTCAAGGCTTTCCTGGCGAAACTTTTCGAGACCTGCTTCAAGGTCGGATTGCGCTGCTTCTGTCGAGTTTTCCTCCAGCGTTTCTATCAGCTTAATCAGCGCAGCAATGTCCTCACAGAGTTGGAGCGATTGCCGGTATCGCATATCTGAGTTGTTAAATAACTTAGACCCTTCAAGCGCCGGATCAAACACCATTGCCAGGGTAATCGTTGATTGCTGCAGGCAGTTGGTAAGCACGTCATGTGCTCGCGACAGTTTGCCGACAACCACATGCCGGCTGTGACCAGCGAGTGAGGCAGGCGAATCAGCGTCAAAGACTCGTTGCAAGTCATGGCCCAGGGCGAAAGTGATTCCATCCAGGGTGTCGAGTAACTCCTCGGACATTGACGGAATATTTAGGGCATCAGTCCGGATGAAGTTTACCAGCGCACGAGCCTCATCGTGGATCACTCTGAATAAGGCAAAAGTCTCATCAGCGGCATCGACCTGGCGCAGATGACTCTCGATCAGGTGGAGACACTCAATCAACGCAAGCAGATTCTGAAAAACCGTACCCACGGATTCGCGCACTTGGGGAGGATCGATTTCCCGGAGGACTCGTTCGATTTGGTAGGTACAGATATTCGACTCGGTTACCGAGGGTCTGTGAGACGGATACGCCGGCCGAGCCACTAGTAGTGACTCCGTCGGTCCGGTTTGCTGTGAGATTGGTTTTGCTAAAGTCATTTCCGCACGTGACTCTTTGCAGAGATCCTTCCTATAAGAAAATCGTGTCGTAGACAGTGCGCAGGTGATAGCCCGCCTGGCGATAGAAGCGCCGCGCCGCGTCACTGTCGTCATTTACAAAAAGGCAAACTGATTTCGCCCGCCACATCAACAACCTCGCGAGTTGCGACATGCAGCTTTGCCCGTAACCCTCGCCCCGTCTTTCAGGTTTTACCCAGACGCCTTCAAGGTAGGTTGTCAGAGGGCTTATTGAGGCCACTTCAGCTTTGAAAATTAATTGGTCTTTTTCGGTCAAGACCCAGGTTCGGCCCTGTTGAATTCTACGCGCGCATCGCTCCGCAAATCCGGCAGCGTCTTTCGTTCTCGGATCGACACCGCTCTCCGAAAGAGCCATTTCAGCGTGAACGGGGATAATCAATTCGAGGTCAGCAGTTGTGGCCAACCTTAATTTTGAAACGTCTTTCGATGCTGCGCCGGGCCACCGCAACTCCAGCAACAATTGACGACTGGCGCGTCGCATCTTTTGGCCAGGGTTAGCATAGTGGCGCCAAAAGGTCCCGAGGTGACTCTCTTCACACATGATCATGTGGACGGACTTGCAACTCTGGGCGGCGGTCGCCAGGGCCTGTAGCGCCTGGTCGGTTTCCGCTTCCAACAGAGTCGCGTGGCCAAGTAGTCCGACGCCTTCAAGTTGTCCGAAGGGATTACGGTAACCGAAGAAAGTGCCTCGGTTGAGCGAACTTTCCAATCCGTTGTCATAAACGATGCCGGCGAAGAAAGCGGCGTTAATTCCACGACGGGCGAGGAACTCGAGGGTTTCTGAGCGATCGGAATTGGTCAGGACGTCAGCGCTTGCTCCTGGAAACGCACCTGAGGAAATCCAGCTCTCAGTCGCCGCTATTCGCATTAGGGATGAACCAGCCATTGTTTATTGTCACCGGATGAATAGTTATGACGCCCATGCGGATGCCTGGGCACGGGTTTATGCGATCGCTTACTGCATGAATGCTGTGAGATCGCCGAGAAGAGTGGATCTAGCGAGTATGCTGTCGCTGATCAAGACGCCATCGGCAACAAGCACCCCGTCGCTGATTAGGACTCCATCAGCGACCAGGACACCATCGGCCAATAGGACGCCATCAGCCAGCAGCACGCCCGCAGGCAATAGGTTGAGTCCGCTTCCAATGGTTGTGCCGTTGCTAATGAGTATGCAATCGGAAATCAACACACCGCTGGAGATCATAGTGAGATCGGCGATCAGAACGCCGTTGGTCTGGAGAGTCGCGTCGCTGATCAGTACGCCCGTGCCGTAGATTTTTTGGTACTTGGTGATCAGAGGTAAGCCCTTGGCATAACCCTGGTCGGAAAGGATTCCCTGGGCCCACGAGAAGGTCATGCCATCGATTGTTGACTGGGGCGCGGGCGCAGCAGATGTCAGCAAAGGCGAACCGACAGTTGTGTTATTGGTCAGGTCGGTGCGTACCAGCTTAGCAAGCTTCACTGCACCTTCGATGTTCAGTTGACCGGCGCCCTGCTCGAGCATGTTCATGTTCGGAAGTTGCTGGGCCGTGTACATGAGCAGCATTTTGACCATGTTGGGCGTGAGCTTTGGATTCGCTTGCAGTATGAGTGCAGCTGCACCCGCCACGACGGGGGCGGACACTGATGTGCCGCTCAAATACATCATCTTCTGGTTGTCTCTGCCGGGAGCCAGTCCAGTTTCCAGCGAGGGATTCTCTTCGACAAGTTGGTTATTAGTAGCCTGAGCAGAAATCACTTTGTTGCCCGGGGCCACAAGGTCAGGCTTGACCAGATTGTCATAGTGACGAACGCCCGACGTGTCTGTCCAAAAGCTCCGCGTTGGACCACGCGAACTGTATGAGGTGACCGCGTCGTCGCCACGTGAGTTCGTTCCAAAAGAGTTTGTCGCCCCGACAGTGATTGCTGAGGGCTCATTGCCTGGAGCATGGACGCCACCATACTGTTTGCGGCCGAATGCGTCTTTGCCATCATTTCCGGCAGCAGCCACGACCACCACACCCGCATCAACTAACCGCCGGACGGCAATGCAAAGCGGATCGTTTTTGTAAGACGAGATTGCTGCTCCGCCGAGACTTACGTTTACCACGCGAATGTTGTAGCTGGCTCGGTTTGAAAATACCCAATTGAGCGCGGTCAGAACGGTTGACGTTTTGCTGCGACCGTTTGAGTCAAGCACTCGCAAATTAATGAGGTTAGCGTTGGGGGCGATGCCCGTGTAATTGCCTTTGTAAAGACTGCCATTGCCGGCTGCAGACGCGGCAATGTGTGTTCCGTGGCCGTAAGGATCGTCAACGCGATTTTC
Organism: Pyrinomonadaceae bacterium; assembly: GCA_035557535.1. Lineage (GTDB taxonomy): Bacteria > Acidobacteriota > Blastocatellia > Pyrinomonadales > Pyrinomonadaceae > PSRF01. The sequence continues at coordinate 27,725 of DATMDU010000137.1, read as the reverse complement.
GCCGGTGAAGTCCTGGCTATAGACCACTCGAGGTGCGAGAGACTTGTGGCCGGCGTAAATGCCGGAGTCCAAGATGGCAATGCCAATGCCGGTTCCATCGAGAGTTGTACTTGTTCCTGCCGAGCTCGTTTGCGTTCTAACGTCATCAGCACCGGTGGTCGAGCTAAGATGTCCCAGCGCGATCACATCGTCGTCTTCATGAACCGAGTCGACTTCATTGTGTGAGGCCAGCTCATCAACCACGTTAGCCGGCAGTTCAATAGCGGAAGAGTTAAAGTTTGAATAATCCTTCTTCAGGCGGATGCCATTTCGCTTCAACAGAGACTGAAGGCGAGGGCTTTTCTGGCCGTTGAGCTGGAGGATTACAGAAACGTTCTCGCTGTTAGCGGTATTGTCGCGAACGCGTTTACGAAGCTTATGGCCGACCTTGTCGGCTCTTTCATCGCGTTGGCCCTGAGCCGCGAACGTTGGAACGCTGGTGCTGACCCGCCCGGTGAGCGAAGCGACGATGCCAATGATCGCCACGTAGGTTAGCAAGGTTCTTGAGGTTGAACGATTTGTTTTCTTCATCAGTATCCGACTCATACTTTCATCACTTTCCAAGGTTGACCCGGCCAGACGAGAGTCCGGGCGCAATCCGTTTCGCAACGTTGGTGCCACAACCTCTTAAGTGCTTGAAGTCCAATGAGTGCTATAAGTTAGGTGAAATGGGGGACAAACCGCTCAAGCCAGCGCCAAAACTGAAGAGGTCAACCTGATGGCATGGCTAATCATTTTGATAGGATTGCTGACATGACCGCCTCTTTGCCGGAGTTCATAGAAAGCCATCGCGACCAATCGTGGCGCCGCGATCCAGAATTACGGATCGAAACAGAGCTCGACGCTGAACGCTTTGTTGAGGATGTGGGTTTCAGTGCTGGTTTGACCGACGCGCGCCGGCCCGGGCCGTCGTTGTATATCGCGGTTTGCGGACGGCGAGATGCTCACATGCCGCGGAATGTTCAAAAGGATCCGGAAGCCCGACTTGCATGGAATATAAAGGACGAGCTGTTGCGGCGGGGACGAGTTCACTACGGCAAGTTGCGAGGTAATCGCTCGATATTTGTAAGCCGGAAACTATTGCCATATTTCAACTCCGTGTTTGGCATAACCAGAGTGCAAGAGGAGTCAGTATTGAGTGAGCCGGCACAGAACATCCTTAAGGTGTTGCGCCAGGAATGGGAAATGGCGACGCGGGACCTCCGTGCCGCCAGCGGTATCGCTGATCGTCCCACCTTTAACAAAGCAATTGAAGAGTTACAGCGGGTCTTCAAAGTCATTCCGAGTGATGTGGTCTATGAGCCCCTGTTTACTTACATTTGGTCACTAGCAGAGGCCAGGTTTCATGTTGAGTTGGGTATTACAGTAAATCGCGAAGAAGCGCTAAAGGAAATTGCGCGAGCTTATCTCAAGGGCGGCGGAATGACTCTGCGCGGAGAACTGGCGCGGGTGACTGGAATCCCAAACCCTGAAGCAGGACTCGGAAATTGGGCGTTAGTTGATGAAGGCTTTGCAACCAGAATGGCGCCAGGCGTTTACTGTGTGACTGAACTAGCCCGACGGTAATTTATTTGGTGTTAATTCGAATGCACGGGATTTGACTTAGGCTGGTCAAGCTCACGCAGCTCCTCGCGTTCAAGTTGGTCCATCTCGAGTGCGAGGGGAGGAAGGGCTTGAGACGCGGCTAGACGTCGCAGCATTGAGTCAGTTTCAACCTGGCTCAGCTTCCTGTTTGCCGAAGCTTCAATAGCTTGAAGTTGAGCTTTCGCTTCAGACAACCGCCGCGTCGCTTCCTGTCGCAAACCGTCCACCCGCTGACGATCGGAATGCAACTCGTCAAGCAGAGAACTGGTGTCGACGCCGCGAAGGCTACGGGTGCGGTTGATCTGCCTTTCAACTCTTAGAACCTCGCCGCGCGATCGGGCAATGATCCTGGTGGCAGTAAGACGATTAGCAAGCGTCTGGCAGTAAGCATCGGCGAGTAAAGGATTTTTCTCGGTTAGTTCACGCCAGATCCGCCGCTCCTCCGAGGTCAATTCGTTTACAAACCAGGCGACCTCGGCCCCGGTAATCCCATCCGCTGCCAGACGATCTCTGAGTCGTCCCAGCCAGCGTCTGCGGTAAAACAGGAGGAGGGTCAAAACCAATAGACCGACAACCAAACCGAGCCCCATTGAAACAAAAGACAGGAGCAGATAGACCGCAGCGGAGTCGGTAGTGGCGGCCGCCAGGAAAAACGCGAGGAAGACAACCGGCAAGGGGACGGTAATTAAAAAGAAGGAGAGCCACGGAGTCCAGCTTAGAATGGTGGCGACCCTTTCATCCCTCGTTGTGAGTTTTCCTTCTGGTTTTTCGAGCATGCCTTCAAGTGTCGAATCAGCGGTCACGACCGTGAATCTTAACGAGTAAATGGACGCTTTGCCAGTTTAGGGCGTTCGAGCGACCGCACCCAGATATTGATGTTGTATAATCAGGTTCACTTGTTATTCGAATAGGAGCAGCTATGACGCGAGTTCACATGCAGCGCGCAATTGCCGGAGTCTTCGCCGTGGGCGTCTTAATCTCCCTGGTAAGTGACGCGAAGAGTGTTTTGGCCCAGTCGCCGGCAGGGAGCGTGGGAAACGGCGCCAGCGTTTCAGCCAGACCCGTTACCATTCCGCTCACCATCCGCGTGAAGGGCTCGGCCCCGACCAGCGAGCTCGATCTCAAGATCGTGGATTTTACAGTAACTGAAGATGGCGAACCGCAAACGCCGATATCGATCAGGGCAATGGGCTCAAACTGGCCGCTTAATCTCTTCGTGTTGATCCAGGATGATGTAGTTTCCTCTGTGGGTCTGGAGATAAAACCGCTGGCGGAGTTTATTCGTCGCTTGCCACGCGGGTCGCGCGTTGCCGTGGGCTATTTACGAACGGGCACTCTGCAGGTTCGTCAGAGGTTTACTTCTGATCTCGAAAAGGCAGCGAAGTCACTACGCCCACCGGTTGGCTTGGCGAGCACCGCGCCATTCAATCCTTACGTCGAAGTGATCGAGGCGCTTAGGCGCTTCGATTCTCAGCCGGCCGGACGAAGGGCCGTATTGCTGGTCTCCGATGGCCTCGACATCTCGCGCGGTTTCGATCTCGGCTCAGGGGGTCAAACGCTTGATCTTCAGCGTGCGATCACCCAGGCCCAACAGCGAAGCGTCGCCATTTACGCATTCTTTGCGCCCACCGTGACCTCGTCAGGAAGCACTAGTCTAATTGCGAATGCGCAAAACTCCCTGAAGCGTCTGGCCGACGACACTGGAGGGCGAGCCTATTTCCAGGGCTTCGGCGCGCCTACCAGCTTCGTTCCCTTTATCAAAGATCTGAAGGAATCGCTGGACATGCAGATCGCGTTAACCTATCTGTCTACTCATCCAAGGAAGGGTTTCCACAGGGTGAAGATCACTTCATCGACACCCGGCGTTGATGTGATTTATCCGTCGGGCTATCGCCGCAACTAGTCTTTCCTTTTCGAAGAGGCTCAGGACTATTGGACGCTCGCGGGCAGCAGAGAACCGCGGCGATCAGTGGCGACTGCGAAACCATCTGCGAGACTCCCAATCATTCCGTGGAAATGAATATCGCTTCCTGAGAGCACCACGACCACGTCGCCCGCCTGAAATTTTGGGTCATCCATCGCAAAGCGCACGATGACAGCCTGCCCGTTCTGCTGTTCGATCGTCTCATAAGAGAAATTGTCTGCGTCGACCACGTAGGTCTGGGAATTATTAGCTGTTCTTTGCTCGTCTGGCACTATTATCTCCTTGGGAGGGCCCGCTTCTTGTAGCCAAGAGCAAGGCGCGAAACTTGGTTTATTAACTGCGTCGACATTATTATTTCCTAAACACCTTGCTAGAGCAAACAAGACTTCTTCCACGACGACACCACTGGCCACTATTTACTTCGTATTGATTCAATATCAGCAGTAAAGGAACAAAGAAATGGAGAAACTAATCCTCCCGGTGCTTTTGGGCACGAATCGCAAGATGCGTCAAAGCGTGCATGCGGCGAAATGGTTGATTGGTGAAATCGAAAAGCGCGGCGACATTGAAACCAGACTATTCGACGCAGCTGACTTCGCTTTGCCGCAGGATGATTATGGAACGGGACTCAAAGATCTATTTCCGGAGTGGCGAGATGCTATCACGCAGGCAGACGGCTTGATCATCGTGTCGCCTGAATACAATCACGGTTATCCTGGAATTCTTAAATCCATTTTGGATTTGTTGCTGAAGGAGTACATTCACAAGAGTGTTGCCCTGGTCGGAGTTTCAACTGGCCCGTGGGGCGGGACGCGAGTGGTGGAAGCGATGGTGCCAATGGTTCGGGAGTTGGGATTGATAGTAACTTTTCAGGACCTGAACTTTCCGAAGATCCAAACGACATTCAGCGTTGACGGAACACTCTTGGATCCGGCTTTTAAAAAAAGGGCGCAGGCTTTCCTGGACGAATTGGTCTGGATGTCGCGCGCACTAAAGTGGGGCCGCGAAAACTTACCATCACGTCATCACCCAAGTTGAGCACCCCGGAAGTGGTTTTAGTTCTTTCGTTGCCGTGCTAAAACGCCGGAGTCTACAGTTTCACCAGTGCGCGAGACAACCTGGAAGTAAAGCGAATCGCCGACGACTTCCGCGATCATAAAGTGCATGTCAGTATCGAACGCCTTTGCGGTTAGGGGCGAATTCGCTTTGACATCACCTTTCCGTAGCTTGCCGCCTCCACCTGAGACAAAATAGTAGATACCTTTTTGCGGCTTGATTCGTTCGTAAAAATGATCATGCCCCGTGAGCACAACATTTACACCGTGCTTCACAAAGATCGGTTCTACGATTTCGCGAAGCTGATTCTCAGAACCATGCTTGCCGCCTGACGAATACGGGGGGTGATGAAAAAAGCAAATCTTCCACTCGGACGTGTCCTTTGCTAACTCACTCTCTAACCACTCGATCTGACGCTTGTCCATGTAAGTGCTGTTCAGCGCATAGAATGCAACATTGCCTTTAGTGAACCGGTAAAACTCCTTGCCGTTCATGTTGAACGGCTCGTAGTTTACCTGAGTCGTCTGATCGTGGTTGCCCAGGGAAGCGTAGAACTTAACTTTATTATTCAGCAACTTCTGATAGGCGCGCTCAAATTTGTTTTCATAGTCTTTCGGCTTTTCACCCCCGTACATGTTGTCGCCCAACATGACGACAAACTGAAAAGGAAAGATCTCGTGATACATCCCCATCATTGCGCCGACCTGATATTGCGCATTCGACCCGGTACCGGTGTCGCCGATTATGGCAAAACGGACTGAACCTTCTTTGAGCGGCAAGGCAAGTTTGAGCGCTGGATTGGCGGCCGAGATGGCCTTGGGGTTCTTTGCTAACTCTTGCGCAAGACCTGTCTGCGGAAGAGTAATGACTTGCATTAGAGCGCTGACAATCACAAACGCGACTGTCAGCAACAGACCAGAACTCTTTCTCATCGCAATTTTCATAGTTCCTCCGACGACATCACTTAAGGCAGAGCATTCAGCATGTAATCAAGTATCAAACCGTTCTCTTTATCTATAAGCAGCATATGACGACGGACGAAACGATAATTCAGTTCCTTAGGCAGTTCCGGGAGTCTTAGCAAAAGTGTCGGAGGAATGGCTGAAACCTCCTTTGTTTCCGGATATGGATAGTTGACCTTCAGTGGAACGCCCGAAGTTTCGGCGTCAAGGATAGCTTCTTTAACTTCACCTCGGTCCTGTCCCTTAAACTCGTTGCGGATCATCCTGCGCAAATACTCTCCCGCCCCGGTTGTAAAAATGTCGCCCGGTTTGGCGCCCACACGCGCCGTCCGAACGCCTTCTTCAAAGGCTTTCTTGTGAGACGCAATCTGTTCGGGCGTGCTGTCTTTGGAAAGCTTCTGAAGTTTGCTCTCCACGCGGTTGCGCAGTTTTACGTAGGCTTTAGCCCGAGCCGCGAAAATCGCAACGGTATTTCGATCGGCTGCAGAAGCGGGAGAACTTGTGGGCAGCTTCTGCGCTAACGCCACGTTGGCCGGCACTATGCACAAAGCAGCCGACGCTAGAAGGCATGCCGTGTTCAACAGATAACGGAATTTGCTGACTGATTTGGATTTCATCACGATTTGAAACTGCAAGGCCGATGCCAGCGTGACACGCGATCCCTTTGAGCGGGACCCCCTTGTTTCCTGCTGAAAATGAGTCGACATGCTTAACCTCAATGCGAAACGCGCGGTTCACTGTGTATGCGAAACATATAACTGTAGTACTTCGGAACGTGATGAACCGCTAGTGCCAGTAGCATGAAAAACGCGAGAACAGGGCGAATCGTTACAGCCGGACAACGCTGCTTCACAAGTGGGACGAGGTATCGCAGCTGTTGCTATTGAATATTCAGCCCAATGCAGAGGACCTGCGGCGCAATCAGTGCGGGGGAGAGAATCGTGTGGCGATGACCAGAAATAATTGGGGCGGCTAGAGGGATTCGAACCCTCGACCTCCTGAACCACAATCAGGCGTTCTAACCAACTAAACTATAGCCGCCATAAGGCGTAACTCTTGGAGAGGTAATGTCCCTGGCAGGGCTCGAACCTGCGGCCCTCTGCTTAGCATCCAGCATCAGGCTTTCCCTGACCGCCTGTCGTCGTAACAGGTTTGCTGGCTGGACTATATCTTGGACATCACAGTCCCGACCCGTATAGTCTCTGAGGAGCCCTCAAACGCCATAACTCAGACGAGAAAGGTTTCCTGCGGATTACCCAATCCTCATGGATTGTTACTCAAAATATCGAGTACCAGAGGCTCTAAGGGCGTCCCCGCATATGGGGCCGTCCACTTAATGGGTTCGATGAAAACTATTCCCCATTAAGGCTCCAACAAGGCAGATGCTCTATCCACTGAGCTACAGGGACAAATGTCTGGCGCCGCATGTTAGCACGGAGTTAACCGTCGCGGTCAACTCGGCGTTTTCTCGGAAAAACAAAGAGATCGCCCCTGCTGGGGCGATCTCTTTAATCGAATTCAGGACCTGGACTTAGGCTGCCTGAGTTTGCTGTTCCGTACCTTCAGCGAAAACTCGACGACCATTCACGGCGTCGTCGATGATTTCCCTCACGGCTGATGTATCAGGATTCACGTCCATCCGGTCGCAAGCGCGCAAATGGCGGATGATACCTTCGGTGGCAATCTCAAGCGCCACTCCACCCAGCTTCGAATAACGCCGAGCCTGAATGTGGTCAATTCTTAGAATCCGCTCGTCCAGCGGTAAATGTCTATTGAAAGTCACGATTACTCTTTCTCCTCCGAAAAACCGCAATGCGGTCGTTTTAATTACAAATTTTAGATGCCTCGGCAAATCACGAGGATGCAGATCCGTTGCATTTAGAAACATTTCCCGATCACGTCGGTACACTGTTCCGAACGTTCAGTTTTTTAGGGGATCAGCAAAACATAGGATTCTACCTGAGTTCGCGGGAAAACTCCAGAACTTTTTCGTCAGTAGAGGGCGAAGGGGGGTGGCACACTTGCGAACGCAAAAAGACGGGGCTCAAACAGCCGACACAGCTTTTGATGGAGCACCAAGCGTAAGCGCCGCCCTTGTTCACCGAGCATGAACTGGGGCGACGCTTTAAAGTTAGTCCAAGAACTGGGACGATTGCGTTATTTCTTGGGTAAAACGGTATCTTTCATACCTTTGCCGACGCGGAACTTCAACGTTGTCTTGGCCGGTATTTGAATGGTTTCGCCGGTCGCTGGGTTTCTACCCTCGCGGGCTTTTCGTTCGGACTTGACGAGCTTACCAAAGCCCGGAAGTACGAATTCACCGTTTGAAGTCACTTCTCGCGAAGCGAGATTGTAAAGTTCGTCGAAAAATTCTTTCACCTGGCCGCGTTTCATTCCCGTTTTCTCGGCAAAGTGATTGAAAACCTCGGATTGGGTCATGCGCTTTCTGCCTGTCGCCGCTTTAGTCGCCATAGTCTAGTGTAAAACCTCCGAATGAGACTTGAATTGAAAAACTGTTCGGCATTCATATATCACACTCAAGGGCCAAAGTCTCGGAAAATTGTGGATTTCTGGCCGTTTTTGTCAAAAAAAGTCGGTAATCGTGTCGCGGGAGGAAATAACCTTCGACCGAAGCCGGTGGGACAGTCCGTTGGGCTGCCCTCGGCGGCCCGAAAAACATTCTCCGCAAACAAAAATCCAGCACTTGACTGCCAGCCCCAGGCATCATATGTTCCGCTTGACCAGACTTGTAGGCCGGAGCATCCCCAGCGAAGTATGACCCTATGAAGACGATAGGCAGGGATGATCAGCGATCTAGCCGGGAAATGTTAGGGTCACCACGTAAATTGGCCATCAAAATGAAAGTTATTCTTTGCGTCTGTCTACTTCTGCTTTCAATACCATCGCTGGCCGGCGCGCAGCGCGGCAAACAACCCACATCTTTAACCAAAGCCCAAACCAGAGAAGCCGAAAGGCTACTTTCTGCCCTCGGTTACTGGACAGGCACCGTGGACGGACTATTTGATTCGGGCACCCGAGCGGCATTAATCGCATTCCAGAAGTGGGAAGGCCTTCCTGTTACTGGCCGGTTGACGCTCGACGAACTTGAGGCAATTCGCGCCAGCGACATGCCTACGGCGAGGGAACCCGGGTACCCGCATGTCGAAGTGGATGTTGATCGCCAAGTATTGTTACTGATCAACGAAGCGGGACGCGTTACGGTGTTACCTGTCTCGACGGGCAGCGGCAAATCGTTTATCGACGAAGGTCAGAAGAGCATCGCTTACACACCTCGAGGCAGGTTCATTGTTTACGACAAGACAATGGGTTGGGAAGAGGGTTCTGCTCGCTCGATGTATTACTCTAACTACATCAGCGGCGGTGTGGCGATTCATGGAAGTCCCAATGTTCCATTCTTCCCTGCGAGCCATGGATGCATTCGCATACCCATGTTCGCTGCGCGCGACATGAGCAAGCTCTTGACGTTGGGGACAATCGTGCTGGTTTACGACAAGGTCTCCTTCGTTTCGGCCAGGGCCTGGGTAGACAACCCAAAACTAAAACCCACGAGTGGTGAGTAACCCATCTGACCCGGTCGCCTGAAGCTGTATGTCTTAGGCTTGGGTCTTTCTACTGACCTCATTCCGGCTATGCCTCACTTTGCGGCACAACAGGTGCCATGTTAGTCCCGAACAGGGCGAATCGTCGCCCCTGCCATATTAACTGGGGCGATGTGGATGGGCTCTTCGTCTTGACCCCCGCCAGAATTCCCCTGCCGCCCTCAAAGCTTTACTGATCGACTCCCAATCCAAATGATCCCGGCGCAGTATTCCCACTCTGGATGAATCGTTCCAAAAAACCGCACGAACTCCCTGCTTCACATGACTAACCCTTTCCTGCCACAAACCCTTGTGCCAAGCATCGGCCTGTTTCCTGCGGCTCAGGCTTTTCCCCCGGTTTGCTCTGAGGGAGAGGGGGAGCCTTCGGACCACAGGATTCTAATCGTTGATGATGAGCGCAGCATTCGTGAAATGTTTGCTTTGTGGCTAACCGACAACTTCACTTGTCGGACCGCAGCTTCAGCTGACGAAGCGCTGGCCATTCTGGCTGAGGAACCCCAGGCGCTGGTTATTTCAGACATGATGATGCCCGGACGAAACGGAGTCGAACTGCTTCGCGAAGTTACAACCCGGTATCCCGGCACGGCAGTGATCATGGTTTCAGGAGTGGACCGCCCGCAACGAATGCGGGATGCGCTGCGGTTAGGTGCGTTTGATTACTTAATCAAGCCCTGCGAAATGGATGTCTTGACGCTGTCCGTCGAACATGCGCTCGAGCGCCGTGCACTACAGCGCACCGCTAGCGTCTACAGACGAGATTTGGAGAGTCAGAACAACGAACTGGCGACGCAGAAAGCAGCCCTCGAACGACTGCAGGCCCAGATGGTCCACAATGAAAAAATGGCCAGCCTCGGCCAGTTATCTGCGGGGGTCGCGCACGAGTTGAACAACCCGGCCGGCTTCGTCTTTGGCAACATGGAACTTCTTCAGGAGTACCTTGACCAACTCGGGAAGCTGCTCAATGTCTATGACCTACTGATCCTTCCGCAAGATTCCTCAAGCTCAGTGCTCAAGGTGAAGGACGAGATCAACTACGACCGCCTGATGCCTGACCTGAGTTCAATCGTCGCGGATTGTCGCGAGGGAGCGCAACGAATTTGCGACGTAGTGAAGAACCTCCGTCTTTTCTCCCGCCTCGATGAGGCCGAACTCAAGCACGTCGATATCCATGAGGGCATTGAATCAACGCTGAGGTTGTTGTCGCGCTATTACAGTTCCGGGCGACTGCAGCTGCGCAAAGACTACGGTGAGTTGCCCCGCGTCACCTGTTATGCGGGACAATTAAATCAGGTTTGGATGAACCTCCTCGTCAATGCGGCGCAGTCAGTGATTGGTAACGGCGAAGTAAAGATAACAACGGAAGTGGATGATGATTCCGTGGTTGTAACAATCTCTGATACCGGGAAGGGCATTCCGGAGGAAGAGCTTTCTCGAATTTTCGATCCGTTCTTCACCACAAAGCCCGTCGGCGAAGGCACCGGACTTGGTCTGTCGATTTCCTACGGCATCATCGAGCGCCATGAAGGAACGATAACAGTTAAAAGCACTTTGGGCGTTGGCACCACGTTTAGGGTGCGAATTCCCGTTCGCAAGTTAGAAGATGTCACATCCCCAGCTAAATAAGATCCAGGAGACCACGTTATGACTCACAAACTTCTGATAGTCGACGACGAAGTCGCAAATTTGCGTTTACTTCAGAGACTATTTTCACCAGCTTTCACTTGCCTAACGGCTTCATCAGGTATGGAGGCCATACGACTGATTGAACGGCACGATATTGCCATTATCATTACAGACCAGCGCATGCCGATGATGACCGGGCTTGAGTTGCTAAAGCGCACCGCGGCGCTTCGTCCGCACATGGTGCGCATTCTCCTGACCGGGTACACGGACGTCGAGGCGCTCGTGGAGGCGTTAAATTCAGGGCTTGTTTATATGTACATCTCCAAGCCCTGGAACAATGACGATCTGAAACTTCGCGTCAATCGAGCTTGTGAACACTACCTAAAGAACAAGAAGAGCCAGGCGCTCGCAGATGCCAACAAACGCCTGACACAACGCCTCGATGAAATCAAGCTGAGTGTTGTGGCTGCGTTATCGGAGCTGATACGGGTCGGGGACGCGCCTTCGTACGACCACGCCCTCAGAGTCCGCAACTGCGCAATGCTACTTGCTGACAAGATGGGCTTAAGGGAGGAACAAAAACAAGACCTTGGAATCGCCGCTCTCTTACACGACATCAACCCAATCGACGCGTTCACTAAGAGCACGGCGGCTAATCGAGAGTCGCCGCTCTCAGCCCGAGCAGAAGCGAGGCTGGAGATTGAGATGACGCTACTCAACGCAATTCCCGAACTCGCAAGCGTCGCCGAAATTATCAGCTGCAACGGCGAAAACTATGACGGCACTGGTTTCCCACGTGGATTGCTTGGAGATCAGATACCAATCGCCGGCCGCATTCTCCGCCTCGCAGACGAATACGATCTAATGGTCCTTCCGAAGGCGAGTGCTCCCATGACGCATAGCGAGGTAATGAGGTTTCTGACGCAGCGAGCAGGGAAGCAGTTTGACCCTGAGATTCTCGAAGTCTTGTCTCAACTCGCGCCTAACGACATTAATGCGCATCACCAAATGAACGTTCAAATCGGCGATGTTGCCGAGGTCCAACAAGACATCGAAGTGGATTATCCGGGCGAGCGGTTGCCCGGTACTGAGTCAGCGATCCAGATTGTAGATGAGGCAGCTGCCGTATGAAAAACAATAGGACTAAAGAGAGATTTGATGTGAGCCTCACGGCTCGTCTTTATGGGACCGCGAGCCAGCACGAGATCCGAATTAGTGACTTGTCTGAAAGCGGATGTTATGTGGATTCAATCGCTGAAGTGTCTGTTGGCGAATCCCTGCTGATCAGAATCCTTGTTTCCGAGGGAGAGTGGCTTGAGTTGGAAAGCGTCGTAGCACATCTATCTCGGGGATTGGGCTTTGGTGCGCGGTTTGTGAGTCTTGATGAGCCGCTACGGGCGAGAATCCTTTCATTGATTCATCGCGCGAATCCGAATGTGCAACAGGATCCGAAGGGCTCATGGCGACTTGGGAATATCGAATCCTCAGACCGGGATGTCGATAATCGGGACCAGGCTTTGTCAGCGATAAAGTCCCCACTGAGTAACCACCTCATAATCAACCACCAAAAATCGAGATGGATCCACTAACCAACGAAACCGTTCCAGACCAGGAGCACAGCCCTGCCGGCACCTTTGCGCGCAGTGAGTTGGTTACGACGCGCCAAGATCCCATCGAACAAAGCAAGTCCGCTGAGGCTCTACAAGAGAGTGAGGAACGCCATCGTGCGTTCATCGAGCACAGTTCTGAAGCAATCTGGTGCGTGGACATCGATCCTCCTTGCCCGACTTCATGTACGGTGGATGCACAGATCGAACATTGTTATCAGCATGGTTTTCTGTCGGAGTGTAACGACCTGATGGCCCGAATGTATGGGTTCTCGGTTGCGTCAGAGATTGTTGGGGTGCGGATGACGCATTTGTTACCCCCGACTGATCCAGCAAACGTTGAATACTTAGCTTCGTTCATTCGGTCGGGTTACCGGCTTACCGATGCCGAATCCCATGAACTGGACCAAGCGGGTAACACCAGGTGCTTTCTGAATAACCTGGTGGGCATAGTTCAGAATGGCGCGGTCGTTCGGGCATGGGGCACCCAGCGCGACATTACTGCGCGCAAGAATGCTGAAAATGCTCTGCGCGAAAGCGAGGACCGTCATGAGCGCCTGGTCGAACTATCTCCGGATGCGATCATCATTCACGTTGGTGGCGAAGTTACTTTTTGCAACAGCGCAGCTGCAAAACTCGTCGGCCTGTCTTCCTCAGAGGATCTAATAGGCCGCTCAGTTTTCGAATACGTTGCGCCTGATGATCGGGATTTGCTGCAAACTCGTATCGGCAAAATCTGGAACGGGGAATTGCTACCGGCAGTCGGGTTCAAATGTGTGAGGCAGGACGGAACTCTTTTTGACGTCGAAATGCAGTCCGTAGCCTTCAGTTCGGGTGGCCAGGCTGCAATCCAGGCTGTCATCCGCGACGTCTCGGAAAGAAAGCTGGCAGAATTAGCGCTTCAGGAAGCCAATCAACGGGCCCTTCGTGAATATGAGCGACTGGTTGAGCGCATAGCAGTTTTGGGTCAAACGATGGGACAGGCGCGCGAAATCGAAACGATTTTCCGAGGCCTCCGCGAATTTACCGTTGTGTCCGTACCGTGCGACGGGATGGCGATTTCCCTATACAACGCCGAACAGAGTGTAAGGCGAATAACTTATTGTTGGGTCGACGGCGAAGAACGCCAAACGTCTGATCTCGGCGATATTCCTGTGAGGGATGGGATGACGGGTCGGGCGATTAGCACCGGCACGATCATCATCGACAACGAATTTCAACGTAACGCGACCAACCGAACAATCACCATCGGAAAGCACGAGGTCGGCTCTATTCCTCAGTCTGCCCTTACTGCGCCAATGTCTGTGCGCGGACGCATCGTCGGCTGTGTGGAAATTCAGAGTTACCAGAAAGGTGTCTACCGTGAGGAGCACTCTACCGCCATGCGGATGGCGGCAAATCTCGCGGCGACTGCGATTGAAAACGTGGAGCTGATCCAACGGGAGCGGGAAAAGGCCGAACAACTTCGACAGGCGCAGAAGATGGAAGCTGTGGGTCAACTTGCCGGAGGTGTAGCGCACGACTTCAATAATTTGCTCACGGTGATTACCGGCTACAGCGAGATCGGGCTAAGGCGAATGTCGACTTCCGACCCCATGCGTAAGAGTATGGAGGAGATCAAGAAAGCGGGCGACCGCGCTGCCTCGTTAACGCGGCAGTTGCTGGCATTCAGCCGGAAACAAATGTTTCAGGCAAAAGTAATTGATCTAAATTCAGTGGTCGCGGATATGGATAAGTTGCTGCGCCGACTGATCGGGGAAGACATTGATCTGGTTTCGCTGCTGGCGCCTTCACTTCGAAAGATCAAAGCCGATCCGGGGCAGATTGAACAAGTACTGATGAATCTCGTCGTGAATGCACGCGACGCCATGCCGCGCGGAGGCAAGCTCACCATTGAAACCAGCAATGTCATTCTGGACCAAACGCTCAAGTCGCACCCATCGACAACACCCGGGCGCTATCTCATGCTCTCCGTGAGCGATACCGGCGTGGGCATGGATGCTGAGACGCGGAAGCGCATCTTTGAGCCGTTCTTTACAACCAAGGAAGTTGGTAAGGGGACAGGTCTGGGACTCGCAACTGTCTATGGCATCGTTCAGCAAAGCGGCGGAAACATTTTTGTCGACAGTGAACTCGGACACGGCACTACCTTCAAGGTTTACCTTCCGGTGGCGGATGAGTTGGTTACCGACGAGGTCGATAAGAAGATGCCAGAAATACCTCGAGGCCAGGGAACCATCCTGCTCGTTGAGGACGAAGAGCTGGTGAGGGACTTGGCGGCGGAACTGCTCGAGACCACGGGGTATGAGGTGTTGACAGCGGCGAACGGAATCGAAGCTCTGCGCAAATGCACTGAATATGTGGGCCAGATCGACCTGTTGATTACCGATGTCGTAATGCCGCAAATGGGCGGGCGCGAACTGGCTGAGCGCCTGGTGGAACTAAGGCCACACACCCGAGTGCTTTACATGTCTGGGTATACCGATGATGCGATCGTAAGACACGGTGTTCTAGACGATCAGATGTCGTTTATCCAAAAGCCGTTCTCGCTGGATCTCTTTGCGCTTAGAGTAAGCGAGTTGTTGCTGCAGCCTTCACCATCGCCCGCCTGAGTCTCGTTTCTCAAAATTGCTGGCACGGCGAGTGCAGAAAAGCCAACCGGGTGGCTGACGCGCTTTACTGAAGCATTACGAGGTGTTTAGCCGCTCCAATCCTCCACAGTCTGTTCATTTTTCCGCAGTCTCGCTTCGTCACCCAATCCAGCTCAATCCCGACCGACAAGTGACCCATAAAGAGGTCATGAAATTTCTGACCCGCGGCCGCTCGCATAACTTAGCCGTAAGAACTGGGTACAACCAGGCAAACCTCCGCAACGAACAATCGCAACCAGTAAACCAACATTCATGAGACTAACGATTTCAGCAAAAAGGAATGTTCCGGCTTCGTCGCCTCAGCCCATCATCGGCAGCCGTGTTTCTGTCAATCGATTTGTCCTCTTATTCTTCTTTGCGCTTGCGGGATTGGGATGCTTGATCTGGAGTACGTATACCGCGTACAGCCGCAACACAATCTCTGAAGAGCAGGTCTGGCACGCTGGAGAACTCCGCAACAAGATTGTTCATCTTGACGAAGTGCTGACTATGTCCGCCAGGATGGCGGCTGCTACGAGCGATCCAAAGTGGGAAGCCCGCTACCGGAAAGTCGAACCGCAATTGGACGAGGCGATTAAAGAAACCCTTAGGTTAGAGTCGTCTCAGATTGTGGCCGAGACAGACGCTGCCAATCTCGAATTGGTGAAGATGGAAAATCGGGCCTTCACGTTGGTTCGCGAAGGAAGCGCCGCGAAGGCCCAGGAAATCCTGTCCGGCTCGGAGTATTCGAGACAGAAAGAGATCTATACGCAGGGAATGAACAAGCACTTCGCGCACCTCGAAAGCGCGTTGAGCAGGATCCATCGTTTGGAACGGAATAATACGGTCTTCTCAGCTAGCTTTGGGATCGTGGTGCTCGCTTTTTTGCTGTTAGGTGGCCTGACTATCATTCGCCGGCTCCATAAATCCCACGCGCTACTTCTCGACAATATTACGGGCCGCAGTCAGGCAGAAGAGGATTTACTTACCTTAAATCGTGAGCTGGGACAACGGGTTGAGGGTCGTACCATTGACCTGACAACAGCAAATACGGCCCTCAAACGCGAAATAGCTGAGCGCAAGCTGATTGAGGCGGAGCGCGAAAAGATCGAGTTAGCGCTCCGAGAAGGAGAGGAGAGACATCGCGAACTCATCGAGAACGCGACCGACATTATTTACACCCATGATCTCTCCGGGAATTACAGGTCAGTAAACAAGGCGTGCGCAAAGGTGACGGGTTACTCCGTTGCTGAGTCGCTCCAAATGAACATCAAGCAGGTGATTGCCCCCGAATTCCTGGACCAGGTGAACACGATGCTCAGTAGCCGGTCAGCTGACGGATCGCTGGCGTCATACGAAATTGAAATCATCGCGAAGGACGGACGCAGGGTAAGACTGGAAATAAACTCGCGGCTTACTTTCAGAAATGGAAAGCCCTACATGGTCCAGGGCATTGCTCGCGACATCTCCGAACGCCGGCGCACCGAAAAGGAACGGCAAGCGATTTCCGAGATAATTGAAAATGTGAGCCAAACCTCCGATCTTGGCTCGCTATTCGAAAAGGTTCATCAGTCACTCAACCTCGTTATCGATGCGCGAAACTGCTTCGTTGCACTCTACGACCATGCGACCGAGTTGTTCGGTATGGAATTCTTCGTTGATCAATATGATGAAGCGCCGCCACCGCACCGGCTCCCAAAAAGCCGTACCTCATATGTCTTCCGAACCCGCGAACCGTCGCTCATGACGTCAGAAGTCTTCCAGCAATTGCTGAAAGACGGAGAGCTCCAGGAAGTGGGAACTTCACCTGCATCCTGGTTGGGAGTTCCGCTGTCTACTCCTTTGGGAGTTATTGGCGTACTGGTTGTGCAGCACTACACGAACATGGAAGCCTACTCGGCCCGAGACCTTGAATTTCTGAGTTCTGTCGGCGGACAGATCGCCTTAGCGCTGGAGCGCAAACGGGCCGAGGAAGCATTGCATGAATCAGAACGAAAGTTGGCACTACTGATTCAGAGAACCCCTCTTGGCGCAATTGAAATGAACCCTAAGGGCGAGATAGTTGAGTGGAACCCTGCTGCCGAAACGATATTTGGGTTCAGCCGATCTGAAGCGCTTGGTCGCTCGGTCTTCGAAATGCTTGTGCCCGCCGATGAAAGCGAGGACCGTGAGCAGGTATGGCAGAAACTTGTCAATCAGAGAGGCGGCTGGCGCAACACGAACGAAAACCTGACCAGTGAACGAAAGACCATTATTTGCGATTGGCACAACACAACCTTGGAACGTGACGGAATGGTGATCGGCGTTGGCTCGTTGGTCCAGGACATCACCGAGCAACAGAAGATCGCAACCGAACTGAAAGAAAGAGAATTAGAGCTTACCGAAGCACAGCACATGGCGCAGATTGGCAACTGGGAGTGGGACATTGCTCGTAATACCACGAGTTGGTCGGCAGCGCTCTATAGCATTTACGGAATTAGACCGGAAGATTCGCCGCCAAGCCTGGAAGGATACATAGGTCTAATTCATCCTGATGATCGCAAACAAATCTCTGACCTGATCGCCAATGCACTTCGCGAGCGGCAAAACTGCGTATATCAGCACCGCATTGTTCAGCCGGACGGTTCCGTTCGCTACCATCATGTGAATGCAAAGATCACGCTCGGTGACGGTGGACATCCCATCAAGCTCTTCGGTACCTCGCAAGACATCACTGACACGGTTTGTCTGGAAGACGAACTCAAGCAAGCACGTGATGCAGCGCTCGAGTCAGCGAGGCTCAAGTCTGAATTCCTGGCGAACATGAGTCATGAGATTCGCACCCCGATGAATGGTGTCATCGGAATGACGGGATTGCTCCTGGACACGGATTTGAGTGATGAGCAGCGTGACTTTGCCGAGACCATTCGCGCCAGCGGCGATTCTTTGTTGACGATCATCAATGACATTCTGGATTTCTCGAAGGTTGAAGCGGGTAAGCTTCAGTTTGAAATTCTGGATTTTGATTTGCTCAATGCCGTTGAAGGGGCCGTTGAATTATTGGCAGAGCGGGCGAGAGACAAACGCATTGAGTTGGCTTCGTTGATCTACAGCGGCGTAACTACAAAGCTTCAGGGCGATCCGGGTCGACTCCGCCAGGTGCTCACTAACCTCCTGGGTAATGCAGTTAAGTTTACCGAACACGGTGAGGTAATCGTGCGGGCGGAAAAGGAATCTGAAACTGATACCGACACTGTTATTCGCTTCAGCGTTAGCGACACGGGAATCGGCATCAATGAAATCGCACAAAAGAACCTCTTCCAGGCTTTCACTCAAGCAGACGGCTCCACCACGCGAAAATATGGAGGTACCGGGTTAGGCCTGGCGATTTCAAAGCAACTGGTCGAGCTGATGGGTGGTCAGATCGGTGTTAACAGCGTTCCTGGCGAGGGCTCGACCTTTTGGTTCACGGCGAGGTTTACCAAACAATCGGCTGCCAACATGAATACGGCTGACCCAGCCGTCAACATCGAAGGACTGCGCGCTTTGATCGTTGACGACAATGCGACAAATCGAAAGATACTGTCTCACCAGTTAAGTTCGCGTGGCTTGACTTTCAACGAGGCTGATTCTGGAATTTGCGCGCTTCAAATGCTGCGATCGGCAGTGGCCCACGGCCACGCATACGATCTCGCAATCCTCGATCTGATGATGCCGGAAATGGATGGGTTCCAACTTGCCCGCAAAATAAAGTCAGACCCGCTTATCGCTTCCACTCGTCTGGTCATGCTTACGTCTTACGGCCAGCGAGGTGACAGCACGACAGCTCGCGAGGTGGGCATCGGCGCTTATTTAACCAAGCCAGTGCGCCAGGCGCTCCTATTTGAGTGCTTAACCACTGTGGCGAGCCAGCCTACTTTTGACCCTGAGGGAACCGTTGGGTCGCCTTCCAATCCGGGCCAGCTCATCACGCGCCACGCTCTGAAAGAGACATCTAAAATGACTAATAGACTGATTTTGCTTGCCGAGGACAATATCATTAACCAGAAAGTTGCGGTCCGCCAACTACAAAAACTTGGCTATCGTGCAGATGCTGTAGCCAATGGCCGTGAAGCAGTCGAGGCTCTGCAGAGGATTCCTTACGACGTAGTGCTGATGGATTGCCAGATGCCTGAAATGGACGGTTATGAAGCCACTGCAGAGATTCGGCGCACCGAGGGCGGGGCCAGACATACGATGATTGTAGCGATGACGGCGAACGCACTTCAGGGAGACCGCGAGAAATGTATTCAGGCAGGCATGGATGATTACATTTCCAAGCCAGTGAAGTCTGAAGACCTGGCCCTGGTTCTGGAACGCGTTTTCGCCGACTCGCTGGATGAACCGAAAGCCGTGAAGGCAAACCAGGAAGAGAGCGCGCCGCCCGTAAATCTGGTTCGCTTGCATGAAGCGATGGGGGAAGAGGTTTTCGACATACTCGAGATCTACATGCATCAGACGGCTGAGAACCTGGCAAATCTTAAAGGGGCGATCGCTACGGGAAATGCGAGGGACGTAGACTCCATTGCTCACAACTGCGCAGGCACAAGTGCTAACTGCGGCATTACTGCCCTGGTCGAACCGCTGCAGAAATTGGAACGGATGGGGCGCGAAGGGTTGCTTGAAGGAGCCTCAGCGCTGGGGGCTGAAGTGTTCAGTGAGTTTGAGAAGGTCAAAACATTTTTGCTGGAGAATATTCCCCAGCCTGCCATCTCGGAAAGGTCCTGAAGGATGCAACTATCAACGAGGCAACCGTCTCCCCGGGTCCTGATCGCAGATGATGATCCAGTGATGAGACAGATCCTGAAATCAATGATCATGAAGGAAGGCTACGAGGCAGTGGTCGTCGAAGATGGTCGTGAGGCGTATCGGATCCTGCAGTCGGATGCCAACTTCCGAGGTGGAATATTCGACATGATGATGCCGCATCTTCAGGGTCTCGACGTCATCAGTTATATGCGAACGGAAAAGCGACTGCGCCGAATTCCAGTATTAATGATCAGTGCCGAGTCTGACCTCAAGCTGATGGCCAAAAGCTTCGTCGCCGGAGCGACGGTCTTTCTCACCAAGCCTTTTACCCCGGAGCAGTTTCGGGCGACCTTCCGCATTCTCATGGCCAATCAGCCAACGCCGCTGGGCATTTCACAAAACGACTATGCTATCTGATACCAGGTTAACCGCTGACATTTTTCAGCTGGCAGACTCCCGAATATTTCGCGATCCGGTGGATCTCAGCGTCCTGGCAGGCTATGAATCCATTCAGCTGGATGGTGAGACGGATCTGGTTGTCGAACTAATTGATTTGTATTTTGATGAGGTTCCGCGTCGCGTGCAGGCGATGCGAGAGGCGATGAGACTCACGGATGGGAAATCACTCGCCTCGGCGGCGCATGCGCTGCGAGGAAGCAGCGGCAATCTTGGAGCTTTGCAAGTCGCCCAAATATGTACGGAGATCGAAGGCCTGGGATCAGTTGAAAAGTGGTCGCACCTTCCGTCTTTGTTGAGTTGGCTGGAACTGGAATGTGAGATTGCGCTTCACATATTCATGCAGGAACGTCGGACTAGAATGCGATGAAGATCCTAATCGCGGAAGACGATCTCGTCTCTAGTCGAATTCTCGCGACCACACTGACAAAGTGGGGTCATGAGGTCGTCATCACGGACAATGGGTTTGACGCCCTGGCCGAACTGCAGAAAGACGACGCCCCGCGCCTGGCGATCCTTGACTGGATGATGCCGGGAATTGAAGGACCGGAAGTTTGCCGCAGAATTCGCCAACAGAACAAAACGACACCGACGTATATGATCTTGCTGACCGCTCTCGCAGAAAAAGCACAGATGGTGGCGGGTCTTGAAGCGGGCGCGGACGACTATCTCACTAAGCCTTTCGATCGTCACGAACTTCGAGTTCGCGTGCAGGCTGGTGAGCGAATTGTCGAACTTCAGAGCAGTCTGGTGCAGCGCGTAAAAGAGCTGGAGGTCGCGATCGGCGAACGCGAGGAAGCAGAGAAGGCCCTGCTCAACCTGAGTCTGACAGACGATCTAACCGGACTTTACAACCGTCGTGGATTCTTCACGCTGACTGAGCACAGGTTGGCTGCGGCGCGGCGCGCTGGCCAGAGTTCATTACTGTTTTATGCTGACCTGGATGGCCTCAAGCTAATCAACGACACGTATGGACATAGCGAGGGCTCCGTGGCGATTACCATTACTGCAGAGATACTGGGCCGAACATTTCGCAACTCCGATGTTGTAGCGAGAACCGGCGGCGACGAATTTGCGATTCTTGCGCAAAACGCTTCCGACAATGAAACCAGCATTATTGTCGATCGCCTCGAAGAAAACTTTCGTGCATTCAACGCTCAAAGCAGTCGGCCCTATCAGCTATCTTTAAGCATGGGCGCGGTGTTGGTCGATTTGAATAATGATCAGAGCGTTGACGATTTGATTTGTAAGGCGGACGAAGCCATGTATGCGCACAAACGCAGCAAGGAATCCTGGGCTGGTGCACTGGTCGAAGGCAGACCGCTACCTGGACGAATTACGCGATACCCACTCGGAAACAAGACTTTGTAATAGTTGTAGGACAAAGACTATGGCCGCCGGCGATGGCGGCCATATCTGGTTCACGGTCGGGTCGAAAGGCGCAACGGCGTGGCAGGATTAAGACGGCATGGATCGCCTGGCTTCCTTCCTGCGTTCCTGCGATTGTCGCTAACAGAGACAGTGGTTCTCTCATCTAGCTTAAGGAGCCCGCACTCGATCTCGCTGAGTCGAAGCTGTAGTGACTGCATGTCTCCGCGCATTAGAATAATTTCCTGGTCGCGAGTGCTCGAATGTGGAACCGGCGAGAGCGGTGAGACTGCGGATTGCTGCAGCCGGTTAATACTGGACTCGATGGAATAGAGTCGCTGCTCAAGTAAACTGATTCTTCGGTCGAGGCTTCTCACATCCTGTGTTTCCGTCAACGCTTCGGATGCGAAAGAGATCTTTTCTGGATAGACGTTCGCCACTATTCCGATCACAAGGCATAGAACGACTCCCAGTGCCAGATGCGACTTCTTCAAGAAACTCATTACTAACCCCTTCCTTTTCCTCCACAGTCATTCAGCAGAAAGCCCTGGTGTCATAGCGTCAATGATTTGCTAAGCAGCTGGGTGACGCAACCTGCCCGAAAGGCTATTTCTTCCTGGTCGAGGCCGCCTTCCTGGCCGCACGGGAACGCGAAGCCGCGGAACGTTTGGCCGCGGCGCTGCGAGCCTGTCGAGACAACGCCGTTTTGGACGCAGCGCTGTGTCCCTCTCGCTTGAGCGCACGCAAGGTAGCGCGCGAGCGCTTGGCCGACTTCTTTCCCTTGGCGGTGCTCTTTCCTTTGCGAATATCCCGCGCCGCCTGGGTTTTCTTGGACGCTCCTTTCTTAGCAGGGAGCTTGACGCCGGCCCGACGCGCTTTCGACAGCCCAATCGCAATTGCTTGCTTAGCTGAGCGAGCGCCATGCTTACCCTCGCGAACATGCTCGATTTCTTCGCGCACAAACTCCCCAGCCTGCGTGCTCGCAGCTTTGCCTTCGCGCTTGTCTTTCTTTGCGCGTTCTAATGTTTCCTTTTCAGGCATGTTAGCTCCTTTGGTTTCTCGTCAGGTCCGACATCTGACCTGTGATGGCCAGACTCCTTTCAGAAAGACCTGGAGAATTCAACCAACCCTGCTTTTGCTGAATCGGTCGAAACTCAATTTCTGTCAGTACGTTCCCGATCGTCCGCGGCCTGCTGCTGTTCGGTCAGTCGTCTCCGTTCGCGTTCGTAATCTTCACGTGGATCGCGGCCGGTGACCTCCGCATACCAGGCTGGATGATGTGTCCAGGCCCACTCCTTAGTAACAGTGCCATCGGTCATTGATTGGAAAGTACCTGGCTGCGCCGCTGTGCCTTCGTAAATATGGATGATGAAACCAGCGAGCATCGCGAGTGCTGCAATGTCGTGGAGGACATAGCTCACGGCTACCAGCCATCTGGCGACCACGTCGTCAAACCACAGCAACAAACCGGTAATGAGAAAAAGAACGGCACTGATAACAATGGTCCAAAAGTATAGTTTCTGTCCCCCGTTGAAAAATCCTGTATCTTCCGGCGCCAGAGCTTCCTTATTGGTGACGTATCCTTTAACTTCACGGATCCATTTTCTGTCCGCCCTGGTCCAATGCATCGGCGCGAACCAGTTCAAGAACTGGAAGAAGAAGGCGATGTCGAAGGCTACACCGAACCATGGGTGCAGGAAGCGGGTCATAGGGCCACCTCCGAAGAGCGGGGTGAGCCAGCGAAAGAGCCACGGCGAGTAGATCGCAAATCCGGAAAGCAAGGAGAGAATGAACGAGAGGGCGACAACCCAATGAAGTACGCGGGTGTAAACCGGATGACGCAATAGCTCACCTCGATGCACTACGGTCTGACCGTGACGACTGAATTTGCGTCGAGCCTTCTCATCGAAACGTTCAACGGAAGTGCTCATGGTTTCTCCTTCCTCCCTGCCGCAACTTCATCAGGTTGGTGGGTTAAGACCGGCTCAGGCTCGGGCTGCGGCATTTTTGGCCCAACCGTGAGGCGATGGAAGAAGACCGCGAATAGACCGAGACCAGCCATCAGCAACCCAGTCGGTTTAGCCAACCATTTCCACACGGTGTAAGCAGGTGGAATGGTCGGATTAGGAGGCAGACCGCTATAGAGTTCGGGGTTCGTGATGTCGTGCAGCACATAAATGACGTGCGTCCCGCCAATCGACTGAGGATCGTAGACCCCAGCGTTTGCGAATCCCGACTCCTTCTGAAGTTGCGTCGCGCGCGTCCGGGCAATCTGGACCATGTCGCTTTTCGTTCCAAAGTGCAGGCAGCCTGTGGGACAGGCCTTGATGCAAGCAGGTTCAAGTCCCTGTCCGACGCGATCCGAACAAAGCGTGCACTTGAAGACTTTCTTTGTCTTAGGATTGAATTTAGGGATATCGAAGGGACAGCCTGAGATGCAATAGCCGCAGCCGATGCAGTTGTCCTGCTGGAAATCAACAATCCCATTCTGATACTTGATGATGGCACCGTCGGCAGGACAGGCGCGCAGGCAGCCAGGATCTTCGCAGTGCATGCACTGATCCTTGCGCATCAGCCACATCAAGTTTCCATCGCGTTCATGCTCGACGAACTTAATGAGGTTCCAGTAATTCCACTCTGTCGACGGCATGGTCTGGTACGTGTCATCGAAAGTAGTTTCGCGAAACGGATGATCGTTCCACTCAACGCAGGCCACCTCACAAGCCTTGCAACCTATACAGGTTGTTACGTCGATGTACTTACAGACTTCAACAGCTCTTTGCGTGCCTTGACCCGGCACAGGTCCAGGGTGAGCAGAGATTTCTTGAATCTGCATCGTTCTTTCATCCATGCTCGTCTCTCCCTTCTCAAGCCTTTTCGATCTTCACCAGGAAACCTTTGTACTCAGGGGTATAGGCGTTCGGGTCAATCGCGGCAGGCGACAATTGATTGGCAGGAGTGAGCGCGGTCTTACCCTCATCCTCCTTGATGCCGCGAAAGCCCCAATGAATTGGAATGCCTATCTGATAAGTCTTCTTGCCGTCGATCATCATGGGCTTGATACGTTTCGTGACCATTGCTTTGGCGATGTAAATGCCACGTGCGCTCGATACCTTGACCTTCTCACCACCGGTAATACCCATTTCATCTGCCAACTGCGCCGGAATCTCCACGAAAGGTTCTGGTACAAGCTCAACATTCATCGGATTGTTCTTGGTCCAATAGTGGTAGTGCTCAGTCAAGCGATAGGTGGTGCAAACGATATTGAAGCCCTCTTCCGGGGTTCCGTATTTGTCGATGTCCGACTTGTAACTCTTAGCCACCGGATTGCTGGATTGTTTTGGATGGAGTGGGTTGGCGACGGGACTTTCTACGGGTTCGTAGTGCTCGGGAAACGGTCCATCGGCGAAAGCAGCCAGCGGAGCAAAAATACGGCCGACTCCTTCCGGGTTCATAATGAAAGGACCCATATGATCCTTCGGATTCGAGTCGACCTTGAAATCCGGCACGTCATTGCCGACCCACTTCTGCTGCGCTTCACTCCACCAAACCTGTCTGCGTTCTGCGTCCCAGGGTTTGCCTGACTGATCACACGAGGCTCGGTTGTACATTACCCGCCGATTGGCCGGCCACGACCAGGCCCAGTTGGGATAGATTCCCAACCCCGAAGGGTCGTCCGTACCGCGACGTTGCATCTGTGGTCCCGCTTCCGGCCACGAACCTGAGTAGAGCCAATTGCCACACGCGGTTGTGCCGTCATCACGCAGCCAGGCAAATCCCGGAACTTGTTGTCCGGCTTTGATCGTTTGCCCGGGAGAGAGGTTCTCGTCCGTCAAATCGGCGAGCGCCCTTCCGTTGATCTCTTTGGCGACTTCCGCAAACGAAGGGTTCTGCGGTGTTGTGTAGGGCCACGAAAGATTCAATACCGGGTCGGGAAACTTCCCGCCTTCGGCCTTGTACAGATCGCGCACTTTCAAAAAGATGCGCGCCAGAATCTCCTGATCTACTTTCGCTGATCCTGGAGGCGGCATTGCTACGTACTTCCACTGCAGCCACCGTGCTGAGTTGACGAATGTTCCATCCTTCTCTGCGAAACCCGCGCCCGGCAGACGATAAACTGTGGTATTGATCTGCTTCATCTCATCTTTCGACGTGCCGGGCGCTTTCCAGAACTCGCTGGTTTCCTCCGGATAGAGCTCGCAGACAACGAGCCAGTCGGCTTTCTTGAGCGCGTTGATGTTCTTGCGGGAGTTTGGGCCGATCATCACGCCATTCATCCCGAAAGCGAAGAGGCCTTTGACCTCGCCGTTGTACATGTAGTCCCACATCTCGGTCCATGAGTACTTCCGATCAATCTTTGGCAGGTAGTGGTACGCCCAATCGTTCTCCTTCTTAGCAGTATCGCCATAAAGAGCTTTGAGGAACGACACCATAAACTTCGGGGTGTTGGACCAGTAGTTGTAGGAGTCCCACTCCGTGGGCTTAGAAGAAGTGGGGGTCGTGCGCTTGAGGAAGGTGGCGAGATCGGTATCAGCCGGAGCCGGAATCTTCAGGTAGCCTGGGAAAATATCAAAGACGCCACCCATATCGGTCGCGCCCTGGATGTTTGAGTGGCCGCGCAATGCATTGACGCCGCCACCCGCGCGCCCGACGTTGCCCAGCAGCAGTTGTATGATCGCAGCCGTCCGTATGATCTGAGTGCCCGATGTGTGTTGCGTCCAGCCGACTGCGTAAATGATTGTGCCGGCCTTCTTCATGTCACCATCCTTACGAATGGAGGTGAACATGTCCGCAGCCTTAACAAACTGATCTTTCGGAATGCCCGTGATGCGTTCGACCATTTCGGGCGTATAGCGCGAGTATTGTCTCTTGAGCAACTGAAACACGCTACGCTCGTGTTGTAGTGACAGATCGTATGCAGTGTTTTCCGGCAGCATCGGCGGTGGCTTTGTTCCACCCTGGCCGCTCGCTCCCGGCCCACCTGCTGCTTGATGTCCGCCACCGGTGCTGTCATCCATTACGCCGCCCGCGGAGGATTCTCCTTTCTCTCCTCCGCTTGATGGACTGGAAGAGGTTCCTGTTCCTTCTGAGCTGCCTGCTGCACCGGTCGCTTGTGACTCAACATTGCCGCCTGCTTCGTAGTTCCAGGTTTCCTTCTCGTAATTACTATCGCCGTCAAAGCCTGAGAACAAACCATCTTCCGGAAGCTTAAAACCGTCTTTTACGACAAAGGCCGCGTTGGTGTAGTTGATAAGATAGTCTTTGGCGATTCTGTTGTTTTCAATGGCGTAGTTGATCAGGCCGCCAAGGAAAGCAATGTCGGCGCCGGCGCGAATTTGCAGGAAAAGATCAGCTGTCGCCGCCGTTCGCGTGAAGCGCGGGTCAACGACGATCATTTTGGCGTTGCGGTGCAACTTGGCCTCAATGGGCCATTTGAAGCCGCAGGGATGGTTCTCGGCCGGATTTCCACCCATGATCAACATCATGTCGGTATTCTTGATGTCGATCCAGCCGTTGGTCATTGCGCCGCGTCCGAAGGTGGGCCCCAAACTGGAGACCGTGGGACCGTGTCAAACTCGGGCCTGCGTTTCGAAATAGCAGACCCCCAGGCTGCGCATCGTCTTAACGGCGAGATAGTTCAATTCGTTCGTGTCAGTACAACCGCCGGTCCATCCAATACCTTCGCAACGATTAACGGTGAAGCCATTCTGGTCTTTCTCGACAAACGTTTCATCACGTGTCTTTTTCACCCAACGCCCGATTTCGTTGAAAGCGTCATCCCAGGAGATGTCGTCCCAATGGTCTGAACCCGGCCGCCGCACCTGCGGTTTTAGCAAACGCCGTTCGTTGACGATCTCCTGTTCGAGCGAGGCTCCTTTTGGACATAGCGTGCCGCGGTTGATTGGATGATCCGGATCGCCTTCAACGTGGACCACCTGCGGGGTCACATTCTTTGCTTTGTCGCCAAGAGTGTGAATGATGACTCCGCAGCTAACAGAACAGTATGGGCAGGTGCTACGAGTCTCTGTCGTGCGCGCGATCTTCAGTCCCTGAGTTTGTGCATATACGGGAGCGAGACTGAATCCGAA
>DATMDU010000136.1:0-3298 GCA_035557535.1 Pyrinomonadaceae bacterium | reverse complement strand
GTAAACGATTCCGTCCGAGTTCATGAACTCCCAGAACGGCGATGCGACCTGATGGTCAAGATGGTCATCGCTGGCCACAGGGTCGCGTGTGTGCCGGCCATCCGATACGAGTGGAAGTGCTCGATGAACTGGTATGGGAACAAACGAAGCAGCTGATTCAATATCCTGAAGTGGTATTTGAAGAGTACAGCCGCCGCATCCATTCAAAGAGAAAAGGAGAACTTGATCTTACCTCTATGATGATAAAGAAGAAAAAGGAGATTCATAAGCAAGAGTTGGAGAAAAAGCGCTTGCTTGATCTTTATCAGACTGGTATTATTCACCACCAGACACATTTTTTTTGCTAAATGATGACATAGAATTGCACAGGTATAGAGAAACCCTCGTTCATAAAATGATCTAGCAGACGAAATCCTAACTGAAATAGACTTAAATCACATCGAATCTTGCGGTGAATGATACTTTGCCATCCATCCGTCTTGCATAGTGTACCTAGATAGACAATCCATATATACGCTAAACACGAGGCGATCAATAATCGTGATAGACGCTGAGAATCTTCTAGATGAGATTTCTGAATATTGAACCCTCGGCTTTTCTGATCGCTAAAGAACGTTTCAATGCGGAAACGCTTTTGATAATACTTGATGGCTTCTTCCGCTAAAGATAGGTTGCTAACCAGATACAGCGGCTCTGCCTCATCTTTAGCCCAACAACACAGCACCATTACCGGACCATAAGCTTTTCGTGTGAACTGAGCCTCTTTTAACTCGATTAGCATACCTGGTTTGATACTGCTTCCTAGTAAATCAAGATTAAATTTTACCCCTTCCCATGTCGCTACCGTACTCTTCGCGGTACGACAGGCGTAGAACCAGCCGGACTCGTTCATCGTTGCCTGAAGATCAATGCCATCAAACTCACCATCACCTAGGAAGACGACTTTGGTTCCTTCTGGAATCAGCTCCCTTACCAACTCTACCCATTCGATGTGAAGGGCCTCAGGAGCATGACCCTTGGGACACTGCCGCACCACCCAGGCTAGCGGCAGGGCACGACCTTTATAAATAGCGTGAATCATCAGAGCACAACAGCCACGACCCACGCCACTGCCAGCCATCACCAACACCAGCGTTTCTAAGGCCAAGCGCTGCAACAGCAGCTCCGCATACGGTAAGAAATAGATTTCCTCCTTAATAGGCTCGTGATCGAGCCATCGCGACAGACGTTTGACCCGACTTTCGGGCTTGGCCCGGTCCGCGATCTTGGTGGCCATACTGGGCAATTGGCTACTCTTGCTGGCCACAATGCCTCCGATGAACGCGGCAAGGACCGTCAAGTGTTGGGCCATCCGACCGCTGAGCTCGCCCGCCTAGCATTGTGTCAAGGCCTCACGTATGGCACGATAGCGCCGATGGTTGTCACTCATCGCCTACACCTCCTGATCAAATGGACGTTTTCGATGGTGTATACGATGCGACAACCTCTCCTAAATCTCTATACCAAAAGAACTTATAAATGTGTCTGGTGATGAACTCGTTCGCCAGCGTGCAGTCGGGGCGGCAATTGCGCGACTGCTTCCTGATCGATGACAGCTCGTGTCTGTATCCATTCCCCTTGTAGGGCTTCGGGGGTGTGATCAACGATCTATGGTAGAGACTGTTCTTTTTCTCGAATTTGTGGCAACGTCTTTGAATCCAAAACACTTGCGGCTCTCGCCGCCATCACCGAAGGACGTTGCCATGGAACCAAGATACCGCGAGGCGGTCAACAATGCCAGTACGGAGCTCTGTCAAGCCCTCATGCAGGATATGCCGGCACTTTTGGAGCAAGGTCTGCGTCTCGATGCCTTGGTGCGAGATGTCCTTCGCGCTGTCGCTCTGGTATTGCTCAACGCCCTCTATCAGGGTTTGTGTGGCTATCTCGTGGAGCAAGCCACCGCTCGCGGTCTCACCGTGCAGAATCGTCCCATCGTGCGCTTCAAGACCTTGTATGGTGAGGTCGAGGTGGAGTCCCCCTACTTGCGTAGCCCCCAAAGTGGCGAATCGGCCCGCCCCATGAAAGACCTCTTGGGGGTGGAGGGCGAGCACTACAGTGAGACGGTACAGCGTGCCCTAGTGGACTTTGGCTCGGAGAAATCCTTTGCGCGTGCCGCGGTGAGTTTCGAAGAACACTACGGCTGGCAGGTGGGTCGGACCCCCTTAAGGAATCAGACCTTGCAAGCGGCACAAGATGCCGCCAACTATCTCGATGAACGGCTCCAACAGGCCACGGGCACCTATGAGCAAGCGGGCATGGCTCCACCCCAGGTTCCCACGATGCTGATGGGCCTCGATGGCTGCGAGATTCGAACCGGAGTCTATATGAAGGCGGCCGAGGCCGGCCTGTCGGATCGCCCGGCCCATCAGCGGGTGCGGGTAGAAAATTGGCGAGACGTCCGCACCGGGCTTGCCCGGCCGTTAGATGCGGATGAGCGCCTCTATGTCTGCCGCATGGATTCGTACGACGAGGTTTTAGAGCAACTCTTTGAGGTGGGTTGTCTTCAGGGCATGACCCCTCGCACTCAGGTGGTGGTGCCCGGCGATGGCGCCAAGGGGTTGCGCGAAGCCGTCGTGAGTGTGTTTCCCAGAGCCCAATATATCTTGGATCATCCCCATCTGAAGTCACATTTTTATGACACCGCCACGGCCTTGGGGCTTGAGGATGCTGAGCGTCATCAGTGGGTGAAGGACTATATGGATCAGCTTTGGGCGTGTGAGATCGACGAGGTACTCGCCTCTTTGCAGCAACAACAGGAGGAAACCGCCAACGAACGGCTACGTCAGCTCATTGAGCATCTATGGCGTTTTGAAGACAGTGTGGATTACGGTGCCTACCATGCGTGCGGCTGGCCATTGGGGTCGGGGGAAATCGAGAGTGCCCATCGCTACATCCCACAGGAGAGGCTCAAGATTGCCGGTGCCTGTTGGAATCCGGCCAACGTCAACCTCATGTTAGCCTTGCGGGTTGTACGAGCGAACCACTGGTGGGACGAGTTTTGGCAATGGCGTGTGGAGCGGCGGCAAGCTCCAGTTGAGGGGTGAGGGTTACCAAAGATCGTTGATCACACCCGAATCACCACCGTCACCTCTTCCGGGTTTAACAGATTCAGCACACGTTGATTGACACAGCTCAGTGTCGACTCTTCTTTTTAAGCTCGCTGATCGCCGTCGTGGCACTGATTTTTAACACCCGTGCCGTATCCCGGATGCCAGAGCCGTTGAGCGCCATATCGATAAGTTGCGCTTTGACCTCAGGT
>DATMDU010000135.1:0-1799 GCA_035557535.1 Pyrinomonadaceae bacterium | reverse complement strand
CCGGTCTGCCCGGGACCGCTTGCGCGGTCCCGGGCTCCGGATGCTTCGTGTTGCTTGGTGTTTCTTGGTGCTTGCTTCCTTGCTGCTTGGTGCCTCTTGTTGCTTACTGCTTACGTTGGTGCTTAGTGGACTCCGAGTTTTGCTCCAAGAGCACCTTCTAGATGTGCTTTGCCGTTGACGTAAGACGTGTTGGACAGGGCTCCGTATTTCAGCACGTCACCGCTTAATAACTGAATCGCTTCGCTGAATGCGATCGTCTGCACCGTCGCGTCTAAGTTAGCTCCTTCGACCTGTGCCACTACCGAACCGGTCACCGGGTTGTTTAAGGGCAGGATGCAATTCTGCTTAAACGAGACGTTGGCGAACTGTGTTCCTTCGAGCGGCTCGAATAAGAGGTATCTTGCTCCGTTATGCAGTATCGGTAACACTAATGCACTAGCTGAAACAGATTTTAACTCTTTGAATTCACAGTTTGCGAGTGGTTCGCCTTTGTGATTGTTCGCCACACACCCTAAGAATAAAACTTTAGCTTTGCCATCAGTCGTGCTGTTGAGTACGCCTTCGTTGACGTCCAGTTCTGTGCATTCTATTTTTAGGTCCCTGGCCGCTACTAAGAGATAGCCCGCAACTAACTGTTTGCCTGTGATAGCTGTTGATTTTTCTTCTCCAACGAGGACCGCAGGGTCCGCTAAGTTATATAAGAAGGTTCCAGCGGCACTCGCTAAGGGTAATGGGGTGCCAGCTTCTAAGACTAATTTGTGTTCGTGTAATTTAGGTTCTTCCGCACTAGCACTAATCGCGCCGAACGCCATCATGCCGAGAGCCGCCATGATCGCCAAAACAAGGGCCTTCAGCCCATGCTTGCTGTTTCTCATTGCTTCCTCCAAACCTGGTAGTTGAAACGACAATGAGCTACGGCTAGCACGGGCCTAAGGCACGCGCAGAGCGAGGATGCTCGCTCTGCGCGCAAAGGTCAAGCTTTCTCGCCTTGTGTCTTCTATCTCCTGTGGCTAATGGATGCCGAGTTCAGGCCTCTGTGATCGCCAGTGAGTTCGGGTCGACCTGTCCGTTGATATAGGACGTGTTGGCGAGAGCGCCATATTTGAGCACATCGTCGATAACTGGATCGCCTCGCCGAATAAGATCGTCTGCACCGCATCTGGGAGGGGCTCCAACAACAGGTAATCGTGGTTGCTCACGACGCATGGAGCCGCCAGCCCTCCACGTCACGGCCAGCCTGACAGCTAGACCGTCAAGCGGTCAAGAAACCCCCACCCCCATCTTCTAACCGACAGCGCTAGCGCCCGTAGCTCGCCGCCAGCAGCCCGACGTTGCCCGAGACCTCGAGCACTTCGCGGCGCAGCTGGCCGGGGTCGAACCCCTTGGCCGCCCCAAGGCGCTCGGGCAATGCGAAGAGGGCGAAGATGAAGGTTTCGGCTTCGCCGGTGGCCGGGCAGACCGAGTAGCCGCTCTCACCGAAGCCGTTGCGGCCGCTGACCGTGCCCTGGGGCAGTCGGCCTTCCTCGATCTCGGTGAGGCCGGGATCGATGCCGGCAACGGCCCAGTTGAAGAAGAGCTTCCCCTCTACCGGTCGCGAGCTCATCGCGAAGAGGATCAGTTCCTCAGTGCCGGCGGGGGTGCCGCCCCACTGCAGGGGCGGCCAGGTGTCCTCGCCCTCGCAGCTGTAGCGGGTGGGGAGGGCGGTGCCCGAGGCGGTGAGCGCCGGGCTCCTCAGGGTCATGTCGGCGAGCGTCACCTCGGCTTCTTCTTGGGGGGTGGCTTCCGGCACGCGCCCCTCC